>NZ_NNBP01000003.1 GCF_002803155.1 Streptomyces sp. CB02959 | reverse complement strand
ACGCAGGCGGGGCGGCCCCAGGGTGCGGCTCCGGGGCGCCTTCCGGCGCTCGCGCAGGGACCCGTACCGGCCGCCGGCGGACGGGGCCGGCGGACGCTGGCGGAGGCGCCCGAGCGGCCCGGCGAGCCGGCCCCGTCCGGTGCGGGCGGGTCGCAGCAGTCCGGCGAGCGGGCCGCCCAGGCCCCGGCCGGGCCGCGGTCGCCGTTCGCGCTGCCGCCCGCCGCGGCGGACCGGGCACCGCAGTCGCCGGCCGCGCAGCCGATGCCGGCGCTGCCCGCGGTCGCCGGCGGGGTGCCGGTGCCCGCACCGGCACCCGGACGGCCGGAGGCCGGAGCGCAGGAGGCCGGCGGTACGGGGCGGCGCCGGGCGCGTCGTCCGGTGGCCGGTGGCCCCGAGGCGACCGGCGGCGCCCCGGCCGAGCTGTCGGCCGACGCGGCCGACTCCCCCGACGCACCGGGAACGTGGGACGGCGAACCGACCGGCCGGCGGCGCGGGCGGCGGGCCGCCGCCGAGGAGCGCGCGGCCGCGGCGATGGCCGACTCCGAGGCGTCCGGCACGTTCGTGGCGGGTCCCGAGGGGCTGGTCGCGCAGCCGTCGGAGCCGGTGGACCCGGACGCGCCGGCCGCGGCGACCGGCACGGGCACCGGCACCGCACCGGGCATCCCCGGTGCCCCCGCGCCGTCCCCGGCCACGCCCACCGGCCGCCGCCGGGGCCGCCCCAGCCCCGCCGAGGAGGCCCCGGCCGCACCCGCCCCGGGCCCCGCGGGCAGGCCGGTGCCGCCGTCGGGCGCCGCGGTGCCCCCGCAGACCCGGCAGCCGCTGCCGCCCGCGGAGGACGACTCCGGGCACGCCTCCGGGCGGGCGTTCAGCGTGCGCACGCTCGGCCAGGGTGTGCCGTTCGCCCAGCAGTTGGCCGAGCCGCAGCGTCCGGGGCCGCAGCCCGGCGCGGTTCCCCCGGGCAGTACGAGCACGCCGCCGGGCGGTACGTCCACCGGTTCCGGCCGTCGGCGCAAGCTCGCCGCGCCGCCGCCGGAGGACGAGCGCGGCGCGGCCGCCGAGGCTGCGGCGCCCGGTGCGGTGCCACAGCAGGCCGCCCGGCCCAAGCAGCCGGGTCCGCAGGGGCACCTCATGGACGCCGGTGAGGGCCGGGCGTTCGCCATCTCCGCGCCCGACGAGGGCAGCGAGGGTCCCGAGCCGCTGGACGGGCCGAACGGCGCGGTCGAGGTGACGGACCGTCAGCAACCGCCGATGGACGACGAGTTGCCGCCGGAGCCGCTGGACAACCCGCGTCGGCTGCTGGTCTGGCCGGCGCCCGACGTCGCCACCCAGCAGGCGCTCAGCGACCGCGGCTACCGCCCGGTGATCGTCAACTCCCGCGAGGAGGTGGACGCGCAGATCGCCGCGTACCCGGCGGCGCTCTTCGTGGACCCGCTGACCGGGCCCATCACCCGTACCGCGCTCCAGTCGCTGCGGCAGGCCGCCGGTGCCGCGGAGGTGCCCGTCCTGGTCACCGCCGGTCTGGGGCAGGCGACCCGGGAGGCCGCGTACGGCGCCGATCCGGCCGTGCTGCTCAAGGCGCTCGCCCCGCGGGACACCGAGGACCAGCCGGCGCGGGTGCTGCTCATCGAGCAGAACGACGCCATCGCGGGCGCGCTGACCGCGTCGTTGGAGCGGCGCGGCATGCAGGTCGCGCGGGCCGGTGCGGACACCGACGCGGTGGCCCTGGCGACGCAGTTGCGGCCCAACCTCGTGGTGATGGACCTGATGCAGGTGCGCCGCCGCCGGGCCGGGATCGTGGACTGGCTGCGCGCCAACGGGCTGCTCGACCGCACCCCGCTGGTCGTCTACACCGCCGCCGACCTGGACCCGACCCAGTTGCCGGGGCTCGCCTCGGGGGAGACGGTGCTGTTCCTGGCGGAGCGGTCCACCAGCGCCGAGGTGCAGAGCCGCATCGTGGACCTGCTCGCGAAGATCGGCACGAACTAGCCGGCCCGCCGGGACACCCGGCGGGCCCGGTCGTCCGGTCAGCCCAGCTGCGTGACGTCCAGCTCGCCGTCCGCGTACTGCCGCCGCAGCACCTTCTTGTCGAACTTGCCCACGCTCGTCTTCGGCACCGACGGGATCACCGCCCACCGCTCCGGCAGCTGCCAGCGCGCGATCCGCTCGCCGAGGAACGCCCGCAGCTCCTCGTAGGTGAGCGCCGAGCCGTCCGTCAGCACCACGGTCGCCAGCGGCCGCTCGCCCCACTTCTCGTCCGGTACGGCCACCACCGCGGCCTCGGCGACCCCCGGGTGCGCCATCAGGTGGTTCTCCAGCTCGACCGACGAGATCCATTCGCCGCCGGACTTGATGACGTCCTTGGCCCGGTCGGTCAGGGTCAGGTAGCCGTCCGGGGTGATGGTGCCGACGTCGCCGGTGCGCAGCCAGCCGTCGGGGCTGAACTTGTCCTCCGGGCGCAGCGGTTCGCCCTGCGCGCCGCCGTAGTACGCGCCCGCGATCCACGGGCCGCGCACCTCCAGTTCGCCGGCCGCGGTGCCGTCCCAGGGCAGTTCCTCGCCGGCCGGGCCGATCAGCCGGGCCTCGACGGAGGCCGGGAAGCGGCCCTGGGTGGCGCGGTAGGCCCACTCCTCCTCGACGCCGACCCCGGCCGGCGGGTGGGAGACGCAGCCCAGCGGCGAGGTCTCGGTCATTCCCCAGGCGTGCACCACGCGGATGCCGTGCCGCTCCTCGAAGCCCCGCATCAGGGCGGGCGGGCAGGCCGAACCGCCGATGACGACGGTGTGCAGACAGGCCACGTCCCGCTTGCGGGCGTCGAGTTCGGCCAGCAGGCCCTGCCAGATGGTCGGGACCGCGGCGCCGATGGTGGGCCGGATCGTCTCGATCATCTCGGCGAGCGGCGCGGGCTGGAGGAAGCGGTCCGGCATCAGCAGCGAGGCGCCGGCCATGAACGCGGCGTGCGGCAGCCCCCAGGCGTTGACGTGGAACATCGGCACCACCGGCAGCGCGATGTCCCGCGAGGCGAGGGCGAACGCCTCCGCGGTGTTGACCTGGAGGGAGTGGAGGTAGAGCGAACGGTGGCTGTAGACCACGCCCTTGGGCTCGCCGGTCGTGCCGGAGGTGTAGCAGAGCGCCGCGGCCGCCCGCTCGTCGGTCTCCGGCCAGTCGTAGCGCTCCGGCCGTCCGGCGAGCAGTTCCTCGTACTCGTGGACCTGGGCGTGGCCGCCGGCCAGCGGGGCGCGGTCGCCGGGGCCGACGACGACCACGTGCGCCACCTTGGGCAGTTGGGGCAGCAGGGGCGCCAGCAGCGGGATCAGGGTGCCGTTGACGAGGATGACCCGGTCCTCGGCGTGGTTGACGATCCAGGCCAGTTGTTCGGCCGGGAGCCGGAGGTTCAGGGTGTGCAGCACCGCGCCCATGGACGGGATGCCGAGGTACGCCTCCATGTGCTCGCTGTTGTTCCACATGAGGGTTCCGACCCGCTCGGCGGCGGCCACCCCGAGGGCGTCGTGCAGCGCGTGCGCGAGCTGCGCGGCCCGCCGGCCGATTTCGGCGAAAGTGCGGCGGTGCGGCTCTGCCTCGCCGGTCCAGGTGATGACCTGAGCCTTTCCGTGGACCGTGGATCCATGGGTCAGGATTCGCGAGACCGTGAGCGGTACGTCCTGCATCGTGCTGAGCACCGGGTGCCTCCGCTTTGTTACGGGCGGGTAGTGGTGCTGCGATTGTCGATGCATACCAGGTGGTATGTCACGCCTCCCTGGCGTGTTCTTTTCCCCACCGGCCGGAAACGGCCGGGAACGCGCCGACCGGCGGCGTTCCCCACCGGCCGGACGCCCCGCCGGCGGCCCGTACGCCGCCCTGCCGGATCCGTACCCCGCCGGGTCAGTCCCCCCGCCGGATCAGTCCCACTGCGCGTCCGCGAGGGAGTCGACCGGCTGCGGCTTGCCGATGACGGCCACCGCGATGAAGAAGTTGATCTGGCCGATCGCGATGGTCAGGGTGGCCAGCGCCTTCTCGTCGTAGTGCTTCGCCACCTCGGCGTACAGCTCGTCGGAGACCCGCTCCTCGCCGTGCGGGGCGGGCTGGAGGGTGGCCTCCACCAGGGCGAGGGCGGCGCGCTCGGCGTCGGTGAAGTACGGGGCGTCCTGCCAGGAGGAGACGGCGGTGATGCGCTCCTCGGACTCCCCCGCCTTGCGCAGGAAACCGGTGTTCAGGATCGTCAGGTAGGTGTTGCGGACGATCTGCCCGGCGCGCAGGTGGACGAGGTTGATCGTGGCGCGCGGCACCGAGCGGTTGCCCGTGGCCCGGAAGAGGGCGGCGCTGACGTCGGCCATCTCGGGCACGAACTCGGCCGGGTTGGGCATCCGGGAGAGGGAGGTGTTCGTCATGGTCGGGCTCCTTCGTTTCTGCCTGGTTGGCGTCTTCACAGCCCTGACGGATCGACGCACGCAGATGTGACGGGAATCCGGAAAAGTTTTCTGGCACGCTCCTGACCTGGGGAAACTTCGATCCTGCCGGGGCCGCGCCTGACTGGCGGGCGCCGGCGGACGGGGCGGGTGGCAATCATTCGGCTCCCTCCGTGGGCCGCTCGGAAGCGCGGGCGCGGCCGGTCGTGCCGGCCACCACGCGGCCTTCGTCCAGCGCGAACCACACGCGCTTCCAGCCGTCGGAGCCGGTGGGCCACACGACGCCCCACCCGGACGCCAACGCGTCGACGAGGCACAGCCCCCGACTCGTCGCCGTCGCGGCCGCCGCGGAACGCGGGGCGCAGTTCGGGGCTGGCGTCCCACACGCTGACGTTCACTCGGGCTGGGCCGAGTAAGACGTCGAGGTGGATCGTGCGGGTGCGGGTGTGCAGGTGGATGTTGGTGACCAACTCCGAGACGAGCAGGCGCGCCGTCTCGGATGCGGGGGCGTGTCCGGTGAGAACCAGCAGCTTCGCGACCATCTCCCGCGCGACCTTGGGGGCGGCGGAGCTGCTCGGCACGCTGAAGCGGTACGACTCTCGGATGGGGTGGTGCGGCTGGGGAACGGGCTTTTCGTCAACCGTGCTCATGGTCGTGTCTCCTCACGAGAACGTGAGCGCCGCCGCTGCCGTCCGTGGCCTGGTCCATCCCCCGGGAGCCCAATGGGCTTGCAGATGGCTGCACTTCGGGTCTTCCTGGCATGCGGTGCGCCGTTGCGAGGACCATAGGGGTCATACATGCCCCGGGGCAAGATTGTTCCCTGAGGTTCGCGAGACCGGGTGGACCCGTGGCACCGTTACGCGGGAGACTGAGCGCGAACAGGGGAAGGTGACATGCCGCCGAGGGACAATCCAACGGCCCGACAAGCGAGACTGGGCGCGGAGTTGCGCAAGCTGCGCGAGCGCGCGGGGAAGACTGCCCGCGAGGCGGCCGGGAGGGTTTCGACCGACCAAGCCAAGATTTCGCACATCGAAGCGGGCCGGGTCGGCGTCAGCGAAGACCGCATCCGACGACTGGCTACCTTCTACGCCTGCGACGACGATGCGTTCGTCGATGCCCTGTGCGCGATAGCGCGCGAGCGCCGGGGCCAGAACTGGTGGGACAGATACCGAGGAATCCTCGCGCCCGGGTTCCTCGACATCGCGGAATTGGAACACCATGCGACACGGTTGTGCTGCCTCCAGCCGGTGACGTTTCCAGGAATCCTCCAGACCGAGGAGTACGCGCACGCCTTGTTCGCCGGAGTCATTCCGCAGCTCCCCGAAGACGAAATACAGGCCCGCGTCGAGCACCGGATGGAACGACGGGCGATCCTCGAACGTGACAGCGCCCCACAGTTCGAAGCGATCGTTCACGAGGCTGCGCTACGCATGCGCGTCGGTGGGCGGAAGGTGGCACGAGCGCAACTCGAATACCTCTTGTCAACGTCCGAACGCCCTGGCCTGACCCTGCGCGTCATCCCCTTCACCAGCGAGGACTTTGTGGAGGTAACGCAGACGGTGATGTACGCGAGCGGTGTCGCGCCGCAGCTCGACACCGTCCACATCGACACCCCGTTCGGTGGTCGATTCCTGGACGCGGCAGCTGACCTCGACCGCTACCGAACGCTCCTCGCTTTTGCCGAACAAACGGCACTCTCCCCCGAAGAGTCGCAGAGTTTCATCCACCACATCGCAAGAGAACTGTGAGTCAGGGAATGAGCGAAATAATTTGGCAAAAGTCGAGTTTCTCCGGCGGCGGTGGCGAGCAGTGCATCGAAACAGCCGTGGTCGACGGTGAAATCCTGATGCGCGAAAGCGACGACCCCGACGTCGTCGTGCGGACCACGCCGGCGAAGCTCAAGGCGTTCATCGCCGGCGTGAAGGCCGGGGAGTTCGACCACTTCGCCAGCTGACCCCCGCCGCCGGCACAACCATGCCCCCCGTCCAGGCCGGACGGGGGGCATTTTGCGTATACCGCGCGACATGTATGCCCCGGAGCATACTTGCCACCTCATCTGCCGTAGCGCTACGGTCACCATGTGTTGCCACCGCGGCGCGATCCCACGGCGGATCGCACTCAAGGTGCGCGTAACTCTCCCTGGATATAAGCAAGTTGGGAGAGTGCTCACAGTTGCCCCTACCCGCCTTCCCTGACCGGCTTGGGGCAACCATGGCGCTACGACAGCAGGACGGCCACGGAAGCCAGCGGGCAGCCACCAGACCCAACAGGGAGCAACCTTGCCGGGCCCACCCGGCCGCCGCACCAGGAGACCGACCATGCTCTACACGCCGCCCTCCAACTGGCCGGCAGATCCCAAACCACACCCCGACTGCGCTCGATGCCGCGCACTCGCCCAAGAGCGCGCCGATGCCTACCGGCGCGGCGACTTGAGCGCGGTATCCGACTGCAACGTGCCCCTTCGGCACCACAGCCGCGAACGCCACCTCTGAGCCCCCGCCCCTTGCCGCGGTCGACCCCGTCGGCATGGCCCCGGCCGGCCTCCCTCGGCAGGGGCCGGGGCCCTATTCCCGTCCCGCAGCGGACCGCACCGAGAGTGAGCCGCCATGGTCACCCCCGCCCAGCCGCAACATCCCCCTCGCCGACGAGTTGCTGCGCCGTCCGCGGCCTGGCCCACCCATGGGAGCTCAATCGACTTGCAGATGGCCTCACTTCGACTCTTCGGGTGAGCCCGTGGCACCGCGGGGCGGCACACTTCTACGCAGAGAACAGGGGGGCGCCCATGCCGCCGAGGAGCTACCCCATCACCCGCCAGAACCGATTGGGCGCCGAGCTACGGCAAACACATCCAACGCATCGCACAAGAAATGGGAGTTCACCGGCATGACCGACGCAATCAACTGGCAGAAGTCGTCTTTCTCCGGGCCGGACGACAACCAGAGCTGCATCGAGCTGGCCACCGTTGACGGAGAAATCACGATGCGTGAAAGTGACGATCCAAACGTGATTGTCACGACGTCCGTGGAGAAACTTCGTGCGTTCATCCTCGGCGTCAAGGCCGGCGAGTTCGACCACTTGATCGTCTGACTCGGCGACCACAGCCCCCCGTCTCCGCAGCGTCCGTCTCCGCAGGTGGGACCTTTTGGCGTAGGTCGGCACACCTTAGGGACGTCACCGCATCAGGTCCGGCTTAGGTGGCACCGCCTGGAGGACGAGGACCGAGAGGTCGTCCTCCACCGGGCCGGTGCCGAAGTCGTGGGCGGCTCGGCGGACGTGCTCCGCCAGGGCCTTGGCGCCCAGGCCGAGGCCGTCCCGCAGCACCTCGACCAGCCCGTCGTTGTCGTCCAACTGCCAGTTTCCGCACCGGCGTTCGGTGACTCCGTCGGTGACGCAGAGCAGCGTCTCGCCGGGCGCGAGGAGGAAGGTGCTGGCGTGGTACTCGGTGCCCTCGTCGATGCCCAGCAGCATCTGCGGGTCGGAGGCCGGCTCCACGATGCCGTCGGTGAACATGTGGAGCGGCGGCGGGTGCCCGGCGCTGGCGACGGTGCACCGGGCCCCGGGGGCGGTGGGATCGACGGCCAGTTCCCCGTAGAGCAGGCTCAGGAAGCGGGAGGTGGCCTGTTCGCCGCCGAGTTCCACCGCCTCCGCGCTCTCCTCGGCCATGGCCAGATTCAGCCGGGCGAGGACCGATTCGACGCCGTGGCCCTCGCGGGCCAGCAGCCGCACCAGGTGGCGGGCCAGCCCGGTCACCGACATCGCCTCGGGGTCCTTGCCCTGCACGTCCCCCAGGAGGAAGCACCAGCGGCGCTCGCCCATGGGGAAGACGTCGTAGAAGTCGCCGCCGACGGTCTGGCCCTCGCCGTGCGGCTCGTAGACGATCGCGGTGGCCACGCCGGGGATGCTGGCCAGCGAGGCAGGCAGCTGGCGGCGCTGGAGGGCCAGGCTGATGGTGGTCTGCCGGGTGTACTGGCGGGCGGTGTGGACGGCCTGGGCGACCCGGCGGGCGACGTCTTCCACCATGCGGACGACGGTGTCGGTCATCGTCAGCTTGCCCGCCCGGCCCAGCAGCAGGACGCCCTGGAGTTCGCCGCGGGCCACGAGGGGGAAGGCCAGTGCCGAGCCGCCCGACGGGGACGCACCGGCGCGTTCCGGCCAGGGCCAGGGGGTGCCGCCGGTGCCGGCGATGTCGGTGGGCGGGTCGCGCTCCAGGTCGCTGCGGAGCGGCCCGATCCGCCGTTCGTCGACGTGCCAGACCCGGGAGAGCGCCATCCCGCCGCCCTCGACGCTCAGCCAGATCGCGCACCAGTCGGCGAGGCGGGGCACCAGCAGCTGGGCGGCGAGCGCGGTGACCATGTCCTGGTCGAGCTGGCCGGCCAGCAGCTCACTGGTCTCGGCGAGGAACGAGGGGCCGCCGCGGTCGACCCACTCGGCGGCGTCGCCGTGCCCCTGCGGCACCCGGACCGGGGTCGCGGCGCCGTGCGGATGCCGGGCCGGACCGGCCGGCGCGGCCTCCTTCTCGCCCTCGGTGGCCTCCAGGCGGAACCAGACCGTCTTGGTGGCCTTGCGGTAGGTCACCCCCCAGGACTCGGCGAGCGCGCTGACCAGCTGGAGGCCGTAGCCGGGCTCGCCGCTGCGGGCGTCCACCCCGCCGCGCACCACGCGCGAGGGATGGCGGTCGGAGACCTCCAGGACGACGGCGACGGTGGCCGGGCCCGGCCGCCCGGCGCCGCGGGCCGCCGGGCCGTGACCGCGTCCCTGCGCCGGCTTGCGCCCGTACTCCAGCCGGCAGGTGACGTCGATGTCGGTTCCCGCGTACATCACGGCGTTGGTGACCAGTTCGCTGACCAGGAGGACGGCCTGGTCGATGAGCTCCTGGCTGATCGCCGCCGCGCCGGGGGCGGCGTCCGGGGCGGCCGCCCGTTCGGTCAGCAGGGTGCGCACGAACCTGCGGGCCCCGGCGGCGGCCAGCTGGTTCGCCGGGAGCCCGGTGCGGGACACCGTTTCGGTCCGCTGCGGGGCCGTCGTCCGCGGGGACAGCGAGGTCACTGCGCCCCCTGATGAATCTGGAAAAGCAACTCATTACGGGCGCTTTATACTATGACATATCTGCCCACTTCGATCAGTTCCGGACCGCCTCGGGACCCCACCGGGACAGCTCCGGAACGGCTCCGGACCGCCCCGGGACGCGCCGGACGGCCTCTGCCCCAGCCGGCCGACCCGGCCCCCGTTCGGTTCATGTTCGGTTTCGATCACTGGGGGGATGGTGTGCCATGGTGCCCGACCCGACCCGGCCAGAGTCCGCGGCGTCGCCCCCGGACCCCCGCCCCGACGGCCAGTGGGTGCGCACCAGCGAGCTGCGCCCCCTCCTGGCCGCCATGAACGCCCTACGGGACGGCGACTTCACCGCCCGCGCCGAGCCCGGTCCGGGCGACCCGCCGGCCGACGGCGTGCTGGCCGACATGACCGACGTCTTCGCGCAGATCGTCGCCCGCAACGCCCACCTGGCCACCGAACTCCAGCGGCTGCGCCGCGAGGTCATCCGCCAGGGCCGGCTGGACGAACGGATCAGCGCCAGCCCCGGCCAGGGCGGCTGGTCCACCAACGTCGAGGCCGCCAACGCGGTCCTGGAGGCGGTGGTCACCCCCGTCGCCAAGGCCACCCGGGTGCTGGACTCGGTCGCCGACGGCGACCTGACCCGCCATGTCGACCTGCACGACGGCAGCCGCCAGCTCCGCGGCGACCTGCGCCGCCTGGCCAGCTGCGTCAACCGCGTCGTCGACCAGCTCTCGCTGTTCACCGGCGAGGTCACCCGGGTCGCCCGCGAGGTCGGCACCGAAGGCCGGCTCGGCGGCCGGGCCAAGGTGCAGGGCCTCTCCGGCGACTGGCTGAACGTGACCGAGGCGGTCAACACCATGGCGTCCCGGCTGACCGCGCAGGTCCGGGACATCGCGGTGGTGACCACGGCGGTGGCCGGCGGCGACCTCACCCAGCAGGTGACGGTCGAGGCCACCGGCGAGCTGCTGGAGCTCAAGCTCACCGTCAACACCATGGTCGACCAGCTGCGGGCGTTCGCCGACGAGGTCACCCGGGTCGCCCGCGAGGTCGGCACCGAAGGCCAGCTCGGCGGCCGCGCCCAGGTCCGCGGCGTCTCCGGCGTCTGGAAGGACCTCACCGACAACGTCAACCTCATGGCGTCCAACCTGACCTGGCAGGTCCGCAACATCGCCCAGGTGACCACCGCCGTCGCCAACGGCGACCTCAGCCAGAAGATCACCGTGGACGCCCGCGGCGAGATCCTGGAACTCAAGTCGACCATCAACACCATGGTCGACCAGCTCTCCGCCTTCGCCGACGAGGTCACCCGGGTCGCCCGCGAGGTCGGCACCGAAGGCCAGCTCGGCGGCCGCGCCCAGGTCCGCGGCGTCTCCGGCGTCTGGAAGGACCTCACCGAGAGCGTCAACTTCATGGCGGACAACCTCACCACGCAGGTCCGCAACATCGCCCTGGTCGCCACCGCCGTCGCCGAGGGCGACCTCGGCAAGAAGATCACCGTCGAGGCGAAGGGCGAGATCCTGGAGCTCAAGTCGACCATCAACACCATGGTCGACCAGCTCTCCGCCTTCGCCGACGAGGTCACCCGGGTCGCCCGCGAGGTCGGCACCGAGGGCAACCTCGGCGGTCAGGCGCAGGTCCGCGGCGTCTCCGGGGTCTGGAAGGAGCTCACCGACAACGTCAACTTCATGGCCCTGAACCTCACCTCGCAGGTCCGCAACATCGCCCAGGTGACCACCGCCGTCGCCAACGGCGACCTCACCAAGAAGATCGACGTGGACGCCCGCGGCGAGATCCTGGAACTCAAGGACACCGTGAACACCATGGTCAAGCAGCTCCGGGCGTTCGCCGACGAGGTCACCCGGGTCGCCCGCGAGGTCGGCACCGAGGGCCGGCTCGGCGGCCGCGCCCAGGTGCACGGCGTCTCCGGCGTCTGGAAGAACCTCACCGACAACGTCAACTCCATGGCGGACAACCTCACCTCCCAGGTCCGCAACATCGCCGAGGTGGCGACGTCGGTGGCGCGCGGCGACCTCTCCAAGAAGATCGACGTCGACGCCCGCGGCGAGATCCTGGAACTCAAGACGACGATCAACACGATGGTCGACACCCTCTCCTCGTTCGCCTCCGAGGTGACCCGGGTGGCCCGCGAGGTCGGCAGCGAGGGCCAACTCGGCGGCCAGGCCCGGGTCGAGGGCGTCTACGGCACCTGGAAGCAGCTCACCACCAGCGTCAACGAGCTCGCCCTCAACCTCACCACGCAGGTGCGCGCGATCGCCGCGGTGACCAGCGCGGTCACCCAGGGCGACATGTCCCCCTCGATCACCGTCGACGCCCAGGGCGAGGTCGCCGCCCTGAAGAACAACATCAACCTCATGGTCGCCAACCTCCGCGAGACCACCCGCGCCAAGGACTGGCTGGAGTCCAACCTGACCCGCATCGCCGGCCTGATGCAGGGCCACCGCGACCTGGTCGAGGTCGCCGACCTGATCCTGCGCGAGCTGACCCCGCTGGTGAACGCCCAGTTCGGCGCGTTCTTCCTGGCCGAGGCGGGCGCCGCGCCCGGCGAGGGCCTGGAACTGATCGCCGGCTACGGCACCGGCCGCACCGAGGGCCGCAGCGGCCTGCCCCGACTGCGGATGGGCAGCCCCGGCTGGGGCCTGATCACCCAGGCCGCGACGGAGAAGAAACGCATCCTCGTCGAGGCCGTCCCCACCGACTACCTCACCATCAGCTCCGGACTCGGCGCAGCCGCCCCCGCCAGCGTCGTCATCCTGCCGATCCTCTTCGAGGACCATGTCCTCGGCGTGATCGAACTGGCCTCCTTCAGCCGCTTCAGCGATGTCCACCTCGCCTTCATCGACCAGTTCGTGAACACCATCGGCGTCTCCATCAACACCATCATCGCCAACTCCCGTACGGAATCCCTGCTCTCGGAATCCCAGCGGCTGACCGCCGAACTCCGCCAGCGCTCCGACGAGCTGCAACTCACCAACGCCGAGCTGGAGGAGAAGGCCGCCCTGCTCGCCACCTCCTCCCAGTACAAATCCGAATTCCTGGCGAACATGTCGCACGAGCTGCGCACCCCGCTCAACTCGCTGCTGGTCCTCTCCCGCCTGCTCGCCGACAACCCCGAAGGCCATCTCAGCCCGCAGGAGGTGGAATTCGCGGTCACCATCCACCGCGCCGGATCCGACCTGCTGCAACTCATCAACGACATCCTGGACCTGTCGAAGATCGAGGCCGGCCGGATGGACGTCCACCCCAAGGCCCTGCCGCTGAAGAAACTCCTCGACTACGTACGGGCCACCTTCCGCCCGCTCACCGTCGACCGCGGCCTGAGCTTCGACGTCCGGGTCGGCGACGACGTCCCCGCGGAACTCTTCTCCGACGAACAGCGCCTCCAGCAGATCCTCCGCAACCTCCTGTCCAACGCGGTGAAATTCACCTCCACCGGCGGCGTGGAACTCATCGTGGAACGGGTCCCCGGCCACCAGTGCAGCCAATTCGAGGAGGTTTCCCTGCGTACCGCGGACGCCGTCATCGCCCTGTCCGTCAAGGACACCGGCATCGGTATTCCGCCGGAGAAACTCGACGGAATCTTCGAGGCTTTCCAGCAGTCCGACGGCACCACCAACCGCAAATACGGCGGCACCGGCCTCGGCCTCTCCATCAGCCGCGACATGGCCGCGCTGCTCGGCGGCCGCATCAAGGCCGAGAGCCAGGTCGACGTCGGCTCCACCTTCACCCTCTACGTCCCCGCCCGCTACACCGGGCCGTCCACCGCACCGGCCACCAGCACGGCATCGGGCGCCGGCGGCCCGGCCGCCGCCCTCGTCCCCGCGGACACCGAGGGACCCGCCGCCGCGGCCCTCGGCCCGACGGCCCCCGCGCCCACCGCGCTCCCGGCCCGGCCCGCCCGCCCCGCCCGCCCGGTCCTGGCCGAACAGCTCACCGCCCCACCGGTCACCGCCGCCCCGCCCCCGGGCGACATCTTCCCCGGTCAGGAGGGCCTCGCCGCCCGCGCGGTGATCCGCCCCGGTGACAGCGGCGACGTGACCTGGCCCGAGGCCACCCGCCTCAAGGACTGGCTCAGCGGCCGCCCCGGACGGGTCCTCGCCAAGCGCCGGATCCTCATCGTCGACGACGACATCCGCAACGTCTTCGCGCTCACCCACGTCCTCGGCCGGGTGGGCATCAACGTCAAATACGCCGAGAACGGCCGCGAGGGCCTGGAGGTCCTGGACCAGACCCCCGACGTCTCCCTGGTCCTGATGGACATCATGATGCCGGAGATGGACGGCTACGAGATGATCCGGGCCATCCGCCGCACCCCCCGCTTCGCCGACCTCCCGATCGTCGCCCTGACCGCCAAGGCCATGCCCGGCGACCGGGAGAAGGCCATCGAGAGCGGCGCCGACGACTACATCCCCAAACCGGTCGACGTGGACCGCCTGCTGTCGGTCGTCTGCGCACTGCTGGACCCGACGGCCAAGGCGCCGGCCGGCTCCCCGACGGCCGAGCCCGCCCTGATCGAACCGACGACCGGCCCCGCCCCGACCGACCTGCCGGCCGACACACCGGCAGCCCCGTCGGCCGACACACCGCCGGACGCCCCGGTCGACCCTCCGGCGGACACCGCACCGACCGACACCGCATCGGCCGACACCCCGAACGACGCCTCCGACGAGGGAACGGAAGGGCCGCAGCCATGACCCCGCCCCCACCCGACACCGCGCCCATCCTCATCGTCGACGACATGGAGGAGAACCTGGTCGCCCTCGAAGCGGTCCTCAGCTCCCTGACCCCGAAGGTCGTCCGCGCCCGCTCCGGCGAGGAGGCCCTGAAGGCCATGCTCCGCGAGGAGTTCGCGGTCGTCCTCATCGACGTCCTGATGCCCGGCATGAACGGCTTCGAGACGGCGGCCAACATCAAGGGCCTGGACCAGACGAAGGACGTCCCGATCATCCTGCTGACCGGCGCCTCGGTGGACCCCAACTACGCCTACCGCGGCTACACGGTCGGCGCCGCAGACTTCCTCATCAAGCCCTTCGACCCCTGGCTGCTCCGCACCAAGGTCAACGTCTTCCTCGACCTCTACCGCAAGAACCACCAACTCTCCTCCCAGGCAGACCAGTTGAAACGCCTGCTGACCGGGAGCGGCGAGGGGCCGGCGGCCGTCGAGCCCCGCCGACCCGAAGTCCGCGAGGCCGAGCCCCACCGGTCCGAGTCCCACCGACCCGGGCCCCCCGGACCGGAGAGTTCCGCGACGCCCACCGCCGGCGACGAGGCCCGGCTGTCGGACATCGCCAGCCGCCTCGTCCAGATCGAGCTGCTCCTCCGCGACGCCCGGGGCGCCGAGTCCACCGGCCTCGCCGACCGCATCGCCGCCCTGGAGGAGTCGGTGGAGCGGCTGATGGCTGGCCGGGAGGTGTAGACACGGCACCCGCCTCCGGCTATTCGCCGGTGACGCCGTCGGCAAGCTCCCGGACGACGTCGAGCTGCCCGACGTGCCGCGCGTACTCCTGGAGCAAATGGAACAGCACCCAGATCAGCGTCGGCCGCTCCTCCTCGGGCGGGACCCGGCCCCCCAGCGTGGCCATCCGGTCCTCCAGCCGCGCGCCGGCGACGATCGCGCGGGACCGCTCGCACTGGGCGCGGAAGAACGCCGTCACCTCCTCGACGGTCTCACCCGCCTCGACACGCCATCTGCCGCCACGGGCCTCCATGTCGCCCCACGGCTGTTCGACCTGCTGCCCGGCGAAGCCCCACTGCAACCAGCGCAGCTCCACATAGGCCAGATGCTTCAACAGCTCCAGCGGCGCCCAGCCGGACGGCAGCCGGCTGCCCCGCAGTTCCTCGTCGGTCAGGCCGGCCAGCTTGCGCAGCACGGCGTCACGGTAGAAATCCAGATAGCCCGCCAACAACTCGGCCGGGCTGGTGAGCGTGACATCGGGCTCTGCCGGGGGATCGGCTTCAACAGTCATGGCAGGTGACGCTAAGGGCAGGTGATGCCAAGCGGAGCCCAGCCAACGCGGTTAGGCGTACCGCGGCAGCTCCCGCGTCGAGATCGTCCACTCGGCGATCGTCACGTCCTCACCGTAGACGAAGTCCTTGCGGACGGCGTACCGCGGGCCGTCCGGGGTGGAGTGGATGTCCGTGAAGACGGCACCGGTGCCGGTACGGGGATCGAAGATCGCGTAGACCGGGATGCCCATCAGGGGGTAGTCGCGGACCTTGCCCACCCAGTCGTTGTCGGGGTTGGAGCGGGAGACGACTTCGATGGCGGCGAGGAGGGTGCGGGGGTCGAAGGAGCCGTCACCCTCCATATCGGCCAAGTCGATCACCATCACGTCGGGGTGCCGCATGATGCTTTCGGGCTCGTCCTCCACATCTGGCTCGCCCGTGTGGGCCACGATCTCCTCCGGCATGACCTTCTCCAGACGCTTCCGGAGATGCAGCGCAGTTAGCTCGTGCGGCTTCACGGGCGACATCATGTCGTGGACGAGTCCTTCCTTGGTGATCTCGATCTTGCCGGGAAGGGTGTCCTCCACGGACTGAACGAACTCCCGCATGGCTCGATAGGCATGGGAGGGGCCCGGCCGCGCGCTGTCGGGTGCGATGGTCATGGCGCTCGCTCCTCGTCTTCTGTGCCCAGGGGCAAGGATCGTCGCGTTCATGCTAGGCGGCCTCTCTGTGGTTGGACCGGCAGTCTCGACAGCGCGCCGGGCCGGGAGTACGAATGGCGCGCTCGCAGCCCTCGCAGTTGTGGAAGGGAGCGCGCGCGGCACGAGCGGGCTCTGGGGGCGGCGGCGTCTCGGGGAGGGGCGGCGGCAGCAGGGCCGCGAGACGGTGTGCGACCAGGCCCGCCGGATTGCGGACGGGGTCCGGGAGATCCGCGCTCAGCGCTCTTCGGACGGCCTCCGCAGACACCCCGCGTTCCAGCCAGGCGGCCACGCCCGGCGCGAGGCGGTCGATGTCCCGTACGGGGAGCAGGAGGCGGGCGTCGTCGCGGCGCAGGTTGGCGAGGAGGGCAGTTGCGGTGGTGAGGTGCTGGGCGGAGCGGGGGCGGGGCAGCGACGGCCCGGCTTTGGCCGCTGGAGCGGACGCCGTGGGCGCGGCCCGTTCCGGCGGGGCCGAAGCCTTCCTCTGTGCGGTGGCCGGGGGCCGCACGGGCCTGGCGTCGGCCTCCCCCGCCTGTCGTGTCTGCGTCGCCCTCGGGTTGTTGTACGAGATCGTGACCGTCACCAGGCGGCCATCGTCTAATCGCTTGGTCACCCGCTTCAGGTACCCGTGCCGCTCCAGCTCCCGTAGACCGGCGGCGATCCGGTCACGTCCTTCGGGGAACCTCTTCGCCAACGAGCGGATGTCGACCTGCGAGCCCTCGGGCAGCGAAAGGATGTACACGGCGAGGCCGATCGCGCCGAGCGACAACTCGTGGTGCTGGGCGAGGTGATCGCCAATGATGGTGTAGCCCGGTTCCTGGAATTCGGTCACCTTGTGCACTCCTGCGGGGGACCGGTGAACCGTGTACGGCGCGCCAGTGCGCGCATTAAACTGCTTCATAGCCATCGGGAAGGTTCTGCTTCCTGGGTGGTCAGGCCCTCGACCGGGATGCCCGTCCCGCCGGGGGCCGATTGCTTTCTGGGGACTTGGGGGCGTTGCCGCCGAGCCTGCACCCCACCGCCACGGAAAAGCCAGCCCAGAGCCCCTGGATCACCCCACTGTGCGACACAGGCGTGCGAACCCGTGGGGTTCGGTTCGGTTTGGTTGGTTGGTTTTTTCCCTGTGGTTATGGGTTCTTAGAGCGTCCCGCGCCACCGGCGCCCGTTGCGCCGGGCCCCGGTCAGCCCCACATCGGCAGGTCGAACTCCGCCCACACCGTCTTGCACGGGAACGGCCCCGGGGCCGTTCCCCACCGGTTGGCCAACGCTCCAACGATGATCATCCCGTGCCCCGACTCACCGTCAGCCGCGGCCCGTTGGAACGGGAGCCGGTCACCCCGCGCGTCGGTAACGCCGATACAGAGCGTGTCCGCGTCAGCCGCCAGGCCGAGGCGGAAGTCACGCCCTCGTACGCGGCCGTGTGAGACGGCATTGGCGGCCAGCTCGGCGATCACCTGACCCGGCTCCTCGAACGGAAGGCCCCAGGACCGGAGTTGTTCGGTACCCAGGAGGCGGGCGAGACGCGCGCCCCGGCGCGTGGCGGACAGCTGGACTCGGAACAGGAGCTTGGGCTCGACAATTTGCTGATTCACGTGACTCAGCGTGGTCGCGCGCACCTACCCTGAGAAGTAGTGACGCCAATACAGACGGTGATGTCCAGGGAGTGGACAAGATGTCTTGGCTGTCCAGGAGGTGGAGGGCATGCAAGACGACGCATCGGACGACTCCAGTTGGCCGCTTGCTCCAGGTGACGACGATCAGCCGTCGGTCATGCTGGTGGGCCGTCAGCTCAAGCTCTGGCGAACAGCCGCTGGCCTGCGCGTTCCCGAATTCGCCAAGTCCATGGGGTATAGCGCGGACCTGGTCTACAAGATCGAGCGCGGTGTGCGTATCCCGCGCCCGGACTACCTAGACAAGGCGGACAGAGTCCTGAACGCGGGCGGAAAGATCGCCGCGATGGCGGAGGACGTGGAGAGCGCCCGCTACCCGAAGAAGGTCCGGGACCTGAAGCGGTGGGAGGACGAGGCGGTCGAGTTGAGCGCGTATGGCACGCACAACCTGCACGGGTTGCTACAGACCCAGGAATACATGCGGGCGCTGTATGAGATGCGCCGACCCGCGTACTCGGCGGACGAAGTGGAGCGCAACGTAGCCGCGCGCATGGCTCGACAGTCGATCTACGACCGTGAGCCCACCCCGGCCCTCATGTTCATCCAGGAGGAGGTGACCCTGCGCCGCCCCATCGGAGGCACAATGGTTCTGCGTCGACAGCTCGAACACCTCTTGCAGTTAGCGCAGTTGCGGAACGTCGAAGTTCAGGTCATGCCGACGAACCGCGAGGACCACGCCGGGATGGGCGGTGACATCGAGGTCATGAAATTCGCGGACGGTTCAGCGGTAGTGCGTCCTGATGACCAATTCACCAGCACAGTCATCTCCGACCCGAAACAGATCAGGATCCTCGAACTGCGCTATGGGATCATCCGGGCCCAGGCTCTCACGCCCCGGGAGTCTCTGGCCTTCATCGAGAAACTGCTGGGAGAGACATGAGCCTCAAGCCCTCCGTCGGGCACGCCACCGCACTGGCGTGGATCAAGAGCAGCTACAGCGGCCAAGGCAACGGCAACGAGTGCGTAGAGGTCGCTTGGACCAAGAGCAGCTACAGCGACAGCAGCAACATCAACGACTGCGTAGAGGTAGCCCCCACCACCATCCACATCCGCGACTCAAAAAACGCCACCGGCCCCCACCTGCACATCCCCCCGGCCGCCTGGACCGACTTCGTCGCGTTCGCCAGGCGTTAGGCGTTAGGCGTTAGGCGGCAAGCCCTGGGCGGCGATGCGGCTAAGGCCCAGTTCCGCCAGCTCCTGGTCCTCGCGGAGTTTGGCCAGGGCGCGCGAGACGGCGCTCTTGACCGTGCCGATCGAGACCTCCATGACCTCGGCGGTCTGGGCCTCGCTGAGGTCCTCGTAATACCTGAGGACGACCATCGCGCGCTGCCGCGCCGGCAGCCGCATGATCGCGCGCCACATCGCGTCGCGCAGCCCCTGGAGCTCGGCCGGGTCCGGCGCGGGCACCGGGTCCGGCTCGGGCAGCTCGTCGCAGGCGAACTCCTCGATCTTGCGCTTGCGCCACTGGGAGGTGCGGGTGTTGATCAGCGCACGCCGGACGTAGCCGTCCAGCGCACGGTGGTCCTCGATCCGCTCCCAGGCCACGTACGTCTTGGTGAGCGCGGTCTGCAGGAGGTCCTCGGCGTCGTTCGGGTTCGAGGACAGGGACCGTGCGGCACGCAGCAGAACCGGCCCCCGGGCCCGTACGTAGGACGCGAACGACGGGAACGTCGCGGGCGTCGAGGCGCTTGTGCACACTGGCGTGGTCATGTGCTCCACGCTAGAAGCGGGGGTGGGGCGCGGGCGTCGCCCCAAGGTGCCGAAGCGGCGTCCCTCTCAAGTTGTAGGGGTGGGGCCTGCCACACCTCCTCAAGGGGGAGCGCGCCGGGCGCTCCCCTAGGGGCGCGGTGCCCGCCGGGCTATCCCGCCCGCCCCAGCACCAGTCCCGACGTGGGCACGCCGGTGCCCGCGGTGACCAGGACGTGGGCGGGGGTGCCGGCCTGGTTGACGCTGCTGCCGCGGAGCTGACGCACGCCCTCGGCGATGCCGTTCATCCCGTGCAGGTACGCCTCGCCGAGCTGGCCGCCGTGGGTGTTCAGGGGGAGGGCGTCGGCGGCCACGAAGTCGGCGGCCTCGCCGCGGCCGCAGAAGCCGAACTCCTCCAGCTGCATGAGGACGAAGGGCGTGAAGTGGTCGTAGAGGATGGCGACGTCGATCTCGGCCGGGGTGAGGCCGGCGGTGCGCCACAGCTGGCGGGCGACCACGTTCATCTCCGGCAGGCCGGTGAGGTCGTCGCGGTAGAAGCTGGTCATCTGCTCCTGGGCACGGCCGGCGCCCTGGGCCGCGGCGGTGATCACCGCGGGCGGGTGCGGCAGGTCGCGGGCCCGCTCGGCGGAGGTCACCACCAGCGCCTGGGCGCCGTCGGTCTCCTGGCAGCAGTCCAGCAGCCGCAGCGGTTCGACGATCCAGCGGGAGGCGGCGTGGTCGGCCAGCGTGATCGGCCGGCCGTGGAAGTACGCGGCCGGGTTGCGGGCGGCGTGCCGGCGGTCGGTGACCGCGACATGGCCGAAGGCGTCCGGGGTGAGGCCGTAGGTGTGCAGGTAGCGCTGGGCGGCCATGGCGACCCAGGAGGCCGGGGTGAGCAGGCCGAAGGGGAGGTTCCAGCCCAGCGCGGTGCCCTCGGCGGACGGTTCGCGCTGCTGCACGCCCGCGCCGAAGCGGCGGCCGGACCGTTCGTTGAAGGCGCGGTAGCAGACGACCACGTCGGCGAGCCCGGTGGCGACCGCGAGGGCCGCCTGCTGGACGGTCGCGCAGGCCGCACCGCCCCCGTAGTGGACGCGGGAGAAGAACGTCAGCTCGCCGATGCCGGCCGCCTGGGCGACGGTGATCTCCGGGTTGGTGTCCATGGTGAAGGTGACCAGGCCGTCCACGTCGGCCGGGGTGAGCCCGGCGTCGGCCAGCGCGGCGTGCACGGCCTCGACGGCGAGCTTGAGTTCGCTGCGCCCGGAGTCCTTGGAGAACTCGGTGGCGCCGATGCCGACGACGGCGGCCCGGCCGCCGAGGGTGTCGGGGCGGTGGCGGGTCATCGGGCCACCGCCTCCAGCCGCACGGTGACGGTCCCGGTGACGTGGTTGCCGAGGCCGTTGGCCCCCACGACCCGTACCTCGACCAGGTCCCCGTCGACGGCGGTGACCGTCCCGCTCAACACCATGGTGTCTCCTGGGTAGTTGGGCGCGCCGAGGCGGATGGCGACCTTGCGCAGGACGCACCGCGGGCCGAAGTGGTCGGTGAGGTAGCGGCCGACCAGGCCGTTGGTGGTGAGGATGTTCATGAAGATGTCCGGGGAGCCCTTCTCCCGGGCCGCCTCGGCGTCGTGGTGCACGTCCTGGTAGTCGCGCGAGGCGAGCGCCCCGGAGACGATCAGGGTGCGGGTGACGGGGAGCGTGCGGGGCGGGAGCTCCTGGCCCGGGTGGGGCGGGAGCTCCTGGCCCGGGTGGGGCTCGGCGGCCCGGTCGGTGTCCCGGGCGGCGTCGGTGGTCATGCCTGCGGCTCCTTCGTCAGCAACGCGCCCAGCTCTTCGAGGAGTTCGGCGCCGGCGCCCAGATGGGCGTCGAGCTGCCGGCCCCAGAGGAAGTGCCGGTGCACGGGGTGGTCGAGGTCGGCGCCGATGCCGCCGTGCAGGTGCTGGCCGGTGTGCACCACCCGTTTGCCGGCCTCGGAGGCCCACCAGGCGGCGGTCAGCGCATGCGTCACGGCGTCCAGCCCGGCGTCCCGGCGCCAGGCCGCCTCGTAGGCGGTGACCCGGATCGCCTCGGTGTCCATGTACGCCTCGGCGGCCCGCAGTTGGACCCCCTGGTTGGTGGCGAGCGGGCGGCCGAACTGCTCACGGGTGGTGGTGTGCGCCACCGCCCGGGCCAGCGCGCCCGCGCACACGCCCGCCTGGAGCCCGGCGAAGGCGGTCCGGGCGACGGCGAGCACATCGTCGTGGGCGTGCCGGGCGTGGTACGCGCCCGGACCGCCGAGCCGCTCGGCCGCGGCCCCGTCCAGCGTGAGCCGGCCCGCGGACCAGGGCGCGGTCGTCGCCACCGGTTCGACGCCGACCCCGGGCTCGTCGGCCCGGACGAGCCACAGCCGGCGTTCCGCGTCCGGGACCAGCAGCACCGTGGCACCGCACAGCCAGGGGACGACGGGCACCGTCCCGGACAGCCGGGCCCGGCCGGAGTCCACCGGCGCCCCGGCGGCGACCGGCCGCGGCCCGCCGGACCCCACCGCCCGCGCGAACGCCCCGGCCGCCACCTCCGTCCCGTCCCGCAGCCCCGGCAGCAGCCGTGCCCGCTGCGCCGCGCTGCCGTGCGCGCCGACGGCCAGCAGCCCGTAGGCGCAACTGGCCGCGAACGGCACCTGGGCGGTGGTCCGCCCCTGCTCCTCCGCCATCAGCACCAGGCCCAGCAGCCCGGCCTCCTCCACCGCGCCCGGCAGTCCGGCCGCGCACAGCGCCTTCCACAGGTCGGCGTCGGCGGAGGTGCCCAGGGCGGCCAGCCGCTCCGGTGTGGACAGGTCGCCGAAGATCTCCGCGGCCAGCCGGGCCGCGGCCCGCTGCTCGTCCGTAGGCGTGAAGTCCACGTCAGCCCTCGCCTCCCGCGCCCGCCGCCCCGGCCGCCGCATCCGGGTCCGCCTCCGCCCGGAAGACCGGAAGCACCAACTCCGCATCCACCCGCAGGAATTCCAGCCGCACCGGCATCCCGATCCGCACCCGGTCGTACGGCACCCCGACGACGTTGCTGACCATCCGCACCCCCTCCGCCAGCTCGATCAGCCCGACCGCGTACGGGCCCGCCGCACCGGCCGGCCCTCCGGGCGCGGCGAAGGCCGGGAAGGGCGGGTGGTGCATCACCACATACGAATAGACCGTCCCCGCGCCCCCGGCCTCGACGGTGTCCCACTCCGCCGCACCGCAGCCGTTGCACCCGGGCAGCCAGGGGAAGCGCAGCGCGCCGCAGCCGCCGCAGCGCTGGATCAGCAGCCTGCGGTCGGCCACGCCGTCCCAGAACCCGGCGTTGTCCCGGTTGACGACCGGCCGGGGCCGCTTCCCCCGGGACGGCCCGTCGGCGCCCCGCCCCTCGGGGCCGCGGCGCGCCGCCGGCGCGTACTTGAGGATCCGGAAGCGGTGCGTCCCGGCCGCCTCCCCGTTCGCCCGGACGTCCATCCGCGTGGTGACGAAGTGCCCGGTGCCCAGTTTGGTGGTCTTGCGCGCCGACACCGACTCGATCACCGCGTCGAAGGTGATCACGTCCCCGGGGCGCAGCGGCCGCAGGTACTCCTGCTCGCAGTCGGTGGCGACGACCGCGGTGTAGCCCGCGCCGTCGAGCAGGGCGAACAGTTCGTCGTGGGCGCCGCTGCGGCCCTGGTGACCGGAGAGCCCGCCCATCGTCCACGCCTGGAGCATGGTCGGCGGGGCGACGGCGTCCGGCCCGCGGTAGGCGGGGTGGGCGTCGCCCATCGCCTCGCACCAGTGCCGGATCATCGCCTCGTTGACCGGGTCCTTCCCCACGCCCGCGGTCGCCGCCGACCGCCCCTCGTACGCCTTGAGCGCCCGCTCGTACGCGGCGTCGTCCCCCGCACCGGCCCGCCCCGCGGTCTCCTGGTCCGCACTCACCGCCGCCGCCCCCTCCGCATGCCCAGTCGCATCGTGGCCACGATCTCCCTCTGCACCTCGCCGACCCCGCCACCGAAGGTGTTGATCTGCGCGGCGCGGTTCATCCGCTCCAACTCGCCGTCCCCGTAGGCGCCCGGCGAGCCGGCCCGGATGAGCGCGGTGTCGCCGACCACCTCCTGGCACATCCGGTAGACCTCGACCGTGCTCTCGGTCCCGGCGAACTTGACGCCGCTGGCGTCCCCGGGGCTCAGCGTCCCGGCGCCGACGTCGCCGACCAGCCGCCAGTTGAGCAGCCGGGTGGCGGCCAGCCGGGCGTGCGCCTCGGCGAGCCGGGACCGCACCCAGGCCCGGTCGGCGGGCCGCTCCCCGCTCTCCGGGTCCGGCGTGCGGGCATGGGCCAGCGCGGCCTCGTAGGCGTCCTCGGCCTGCATGCCGATGGCCGCCAACGCGACCCGCTCGTGGTTGAGTTGATTGGTGATCAGCTCCCAGCCGGCGTTCTCCGCCCCGACGAGGTTCCCGTACGGGACGCGCACCCCGTCGTAGTAGGTGGCGGTGGTCATCAGCCCGCCGACGGTCTCGATGGGGGTCCAGGAGAAGCCGGGCGCGTCGGTCGGCACGAGGATGATCGAGATGCCCTGGTGCCGGGGCGCGTCCGGGTCGGTGCGGCAGGCGAGCCAGATCCAGTCGGCCTGGTGGGCGTTGCTGGTGAAGCTCTTGCCGCCGTCGATCAGCCAGTCGGGACCCTCCGGACCGCCGCCCGCCCCCTCGGGGCCCGCGCCGCCCGCGTCGCCTCCCGGGGCGGCCGCCCCCTCCCCTTCCTCCCTCTCCTCCGCCGCCCGCACCGCCCGCGTCCGCAGCGACGCCAGGTCCGTACCGGCCTCCGGCTCCGTGTAACCGATCGCGAAGACCAGCTCGCCCTTGAGGATGCGCGGCAGGAAGAAGTCCTTCTGGCGCGGCGTCCCGTACTTCATCAGCGTCGGGCCGACGGTGTTCAGCGTGACCATCGAGACCGGGGCGCCCGCGCGGTACGCCTCGTCGAAGAAGACGAACTGCTCGTCGGGGCCGCGTCCCTGCCCTCCGTAGGCGGTCGGCCAGCCCAGGCCCAGGAGGCCGTCGGCGCCGATCCGGCGGAGCACGGTGCGCTGTGCCGCCGGGTCCGTGACCGGCCCGTCCGGCAGCAGGTCGCGGAAGTAGGCGCGGAGTTCGGCGCGCAGTCGCTGCTGGCGCGCGGTGGGGGCGAGGTGCACGTCGGCGGGCCTTCCTTCGGGTGACGGCCGTACGAACGAGCGAGCGGGTTTCTGACTGTCCGTCAGAAACCCGCTCGCTGTCAAGGTCCGCGCGGTGAACCCCAGAGCGGTCCACCGGCCCACCGCGCGGCACCTCGTATCACCCGCCGATCAGCCGCCCCACGCGGGTGGGGCGGGCCGGCTCACCAGATCTGGTTGAAGTCGACGTCGGCGTTGTCCTGGTCGATGACCGTGAAGCCGTGGCCGTTCACGCTGGCGGTGTTGTTCTGGTTCGAAGCGCCGGCACCGTTGGCCACCTGCTGGCCGGTCGTGGAGTTGCCGTGGTTGTCATGACCGACACCGGTGCCCAGCTGGCTGGTGGCGGCCGAGCTCGACCCGTTGCTCGCAAAGCCGCCGTTGTCGGCCTGCGCCACACCGGTGCAGAGCGCCGCCGCGAAGGGCAGTGCGAGAGCGACAGCCATGAGACGGGCGGTACGGGTGCTTGCCATGTCTTCCTCCTACGGAAGGCAAACTTCCAGCTTCTGACCTGATTGGATCCGGCAAAAGGACCCGGCCTGCGGGACCCTCCCCCGGACGGGGTCCCGTTCCTCCCGGCCCCCGTTCCGGACGACCGGTCCCGACCGGTCCGTAAAGCGCTAACTCCATGTGTCCACCGGGTAGTTGGCCGACCACCGCGGTACCTGCCTCGACGTCGCGACCTCAGGATTGCCCACCCGATCCCCGGCGAACCCGCGGCGAACGAGCGATTCCCCCGCAAGCATGAGGAGCCCCGGGTAAACCCCGACGCCCCCACTCGCGCCCCCGCGCCACCCCCGCACTCCGCAGTGATCCACTACGGGCCGGTCGCCCCTAGGAAAGCGCTCGCCACCCGGCCTTCCGACGGACCCGGCGCATACGTGATCTTCGCCGCACGCCCACCCCGACCCCCTTCCCTTCATCGAACATTCGTACGAAAATAGAGCCATGGCCACGCCCCGACGCCATATCGCACCGCCCACCGCACACCCGTCCGCGGCCGCGTTCCCGACCGCCGCCGCCGGCCTACGACCCGACCCGCGCCCGGCCCTCCGCACGGCACCCGGCACCTCCGCACCCCCGCGGCCCGCCCTCGCCCCCGCGGACGCCCACCACGCCGCCCTCGCCCACGCGCTCCTCGCCGCCGAGCTCGGCTACCCCGTCATCCCGCTGACCCGCGGCAAGCTCCCCGCCCTGCGGTCCCCGCACCACGACCACGGCACATCCGACGCCCCCGGCACCCCCGGCGGCCGCCCCGCCCCGCCCTGCCGCGGCGCCTGCGGCCGCCTCGGCCACGGCGTCCACGACGCCGCCACCGACCCGCTCGCGATCCGCCGGATGTTCGCCGCCGCCCCCTGGGCCACCGGCTACGGCATCGCCTGCGGCCGGGCCCCGCACCACCTCATCGGCCTCGACCTCGACACCAAGCACGGCGCCGACGGCCGCACCGCCCTCCGCCTCATCGCCGAGGCGCACGGCTTCCCGCTCCCCCCGACGGTCACCGTCCTGACCCCCAGCGGCGGCCGCCACCTGTGGTTCACCGGACCGCCGGCGCCGGCGGTCCCCAACTCCGCCGGCCGGCTCGCCCCGGGCATCGACGTCCGCGGCGCGGGCGGCTATCTGGTCGGCCCCGGCTCCCTCACCACCCGCGGCCGGTACGTCCTCGCACCGGACGCGCCCCGCCGCCCCGCCCCGGCCCCGCCCGCCCTGCTGGCGCTCCTGCTCCCCCCGCTCGGCACCCCGCCCGGCCGCCCGTGCCCGTCCCCGTACGCGGACCCGCACGCCCGCCCCCAGCAGCCCGCCGCCGCCCTCCTCCGCTTCGTCCGCGCCTCCCCCCGCGGCCAGCGCAACACCCGCCTCTTCTGGGCCGCCTGCCGCGCCTACGCATCCGGACTCGGGCCGGAACTCGCCGAACGCCTGGTCGCCGCGGCCCGCCAGACCGGCCTCCCGGAGACCGAGGCCCGCGCCACCCTCGCCTCGGCGGCCCGCCGCTGAGCGCCCGGGGCGGACGGCCCCGGGCACCGCCGCGCGCCGCTACCCG
Source organism: Streptomyces sp. CB02959 (assembly GCF_002803155.1). Taxonomy (GTDB): domain Bacteria; phylum Actinomycetota; class Actinomycetes; order Streptomycetales; family Streptomycetaceae; genus Streptomyces. Next base: position 465,977 of record NZ_NNBP01000003.1, on the reverse strand, counting down.
ACCGGCTTCCGCGCCTCGATCAGGAACCGCGTCGTATGCGCCACGAACGCCCCCTCGCGGCGGATCAGCCGGTCCAACTCCCGCAACTGCTCCAGGTATTGCCCGACGGTGAATCCCGGCACCATCCACACCACCTTCCGCAGGAAGTAGACGACGGCCCCGATGTCGAAGAATTCGGTCCGCAGCGTTTCGTGCCGCAGATCGACGACTTCCCAGCCCACCGCTTCCGCCGCCCGCCGCGCGTCCTCGGGATGCCGGGACCGCCGCACGTCCGCCGGCTGCGGCCCCAGGAAATACTCCACCAACTCGAACGCACTGGCCGGGCCGACCTGTTGGGAGAAATACGTGCCGCCCGGCCGCAGCACCCGGTCGATCTCCGCCCACCACACCGTCACCGGATGCCGGCTGGTCACCAGGTCGAACGCCGCGTCCCCGAACGGCAGGGGCGGTTCGTCCTCGTCCGCCACCACCACCGCGCCCAGCGGATGCAGCAGTCCGGTCGCCTTGGCGACGTTCGGCGGCCAGGACTCCGTGGCCGCCATGACCGGCGGAAACGCCCCCGCGCCGGCGAGCACCTCGCCGCCCCCGGTCTGGATGTCCAGCGCCGCCGACGCCCGCGCCAGCCGCTCCCCCAGCGACCGCTGATACCCCCACGAAGGCCGCTGCTCGGTGGCCCGCCCGTCCAACCAGGAGAAGTCCCAGCCCGCCACCGACACCTCGGCGGCCTCCGCCACCAATTCCTCAAAAGAACGCTCCATGACCCCACCTTCACCACCCCCCGCCACTCCCGCCAGCCATTTCCCCGAACCACCCCCAACCGCTCCCGCACCCCACCCCCCGACCGCCTTCCCGCCCTCTTCGGCTTCCCCTCCCTGCCACCTGGCCGACCCGCGCCGCCCCCCACCACGAGCAACGCCCCGACGCCCGGCCGCCAACCGGGTGAAACCCCCCACGGCCCCCGCGCCGCCCCCACAGAATCGAACGAGTGAGCGGTATCCTTCCGCTGTGGCTGACAAGCAGAAGACCTACGACTTCCCCCAGGACCTGCGGGAAGCACAGCTGGAGCTGCACCAGGTCCAGTCCACCCTCGCGGACCTCTACAAGCGCCTGCCGTGGTCGGTCGAACCGCTCCCCGGCTGGACGCACACCAAGGAAAACGGCCACTTCCACGAGACCGCACGCCCCGAGTCCCCGGGCTGGACCGACGAGGAGGCGGCCCAGGTGTCCGAGCTGCGCACCCGCCGGCTCGGCCTCGCCGAACACGTCGTCACCCACCCCTTCTGGGCCACCTGCGACGACACCCCCGGCGCCCGCTCCGCCCTCAAACACCTCCACGCCCAGGAGGAGGAAGCCGAAGAGCGCCAGGCCCTCGGCGAATAACCCCCACCGGCCCGCCCACGGCCCCTCGGCACCCGGGAACGCCGAAGGCCCCCGACCGGGGTTTCCCAGGTCAGGGGCCTTCTTCCTGCGGAGGCTGTGGGATTTGAACCCACGGTGGCGTTGCCGCCACGACAGTTTTCAAGACTGTTCCCTTAGGCCGCTCGGGCAAGCCTCCCCGCGGCACCGCAGTGCGGTGTCGCGGGGATCAGACTAGCGCGTCACTTGTCGCCCGTGCGCTGTCCCAGGGTGACCTGAGTGGTGTGCTCCTTGCCGCCGCGCTTGTAGGTGAGGGTGACCCGGTCGCCGGGCCTGTGCTGCCAGATCTCGCTGATGAGGGTCGGGCCGCTGTCGACGACGGTGCTGTCGAGTTTGGTGATGGTGTCGCCGGGCTTCAGGCCCGCCTTGTCGGCCGGGCCGCCCGGGCTGACCGCTTCGCTGCCGTTGTTGCCGGTCTGCGCGATGGTCGCGCCGTCGCCGGACTCCCGCATGCCGACCTGGACGCCTATCTGCGGATAGACCGGCTGACCCGTCTTGATCAGGTCCTCCGCCACCCGCTTCGCCTGGTCGATGGGGATCGCGAAGCCCAGGCCGATGCTGCCGGACTGGCCGGACTCGCCACCGAGCCCGCCGCCGTTGCCGGCCGACTGGATCGCGGAGTTGATGCCGATGACGTTGCCGCCGGCGTCCAGCAGCGGGCCGCCGGAGTTGCCGGGGTTTATCGACGCGTCGGTCTGCAGGGCGCTCATGTACGAGGCGCTGCTGCCGCCGCCGTCGCTGGAGGCCACCGGGCGGTCCTTGGCGCTGACGATGCCGGTGGTGACCGTGCCGGACAGGCCGAAGGGCGCGCCGATGGCGATCGTGGCGTCGCCGACCTGGACGTCGGCGGACTTGCCGAGCGGGAGCGGGTTCAGTGTGGCGCCGGCGGCGTTCTTGAGCTTGATGACGGCGACGTCGTAGCCCTGGGCGTGGCCGATGACCTCGGCGTCGTACTTCTTGCCGTTGGAGAACGTCGCGGTGAGCCGGCCGCCGTCGGCCGCGCTGGCGACCACGTGGTTGTTGGTGAGGATGTGGCCCTGCTTGTCGTAGACGAAGCCGGTGCCGGTGCCGCCGTCGCCGCTCGCGCCCTGTGCCTCGATCGTGACGACGCTGGGCAGCGCCCGCCGCGCTATCCCGGAGACGGAGGTGGGTTTGCGGTTCAGCGCCTCGGGGTCGCCGGAGGCGGAGACCGTCGTCGAACCGCTGTCGTTGCGGCCCGCGGCCCAGTAGCCGATACCGCCGCCGACGCCGCCCGCGACCAGCGCGGCGACCAGCACCGCGGCGATCAGGCCGCCGCTGCGCTTCTGCGGGGCCGGCTGGTGACCGGGCACGGCCCAGGGGTCACCGCCACCGCCGTGCGGGGGCGCGCCCCAGCCGCCGGCCGGACCGTGCCCGGCCGCGGCGTACGGGGCGGCGGGGGCGGCGGGCTGCTCCGGGTGGGCCGCCGGGGCCGCCGGGGTCGGGGGGAGCTGCTGCGTGCGGTCGTGGTCGGCCGGGCCGGCGGCGGGCTCGGGGGCCCGGGGCGCGTAGTCCGGCGGCGGGGGCGTGCCCGGCGCGGCCTGAGTCGGTTCACCGGAGGCGGGCGCGGGGGCGCTGTCCGGCTGCGGCCCGGTCGGCGGCTTGGCCTCCGACGGGACGCCGGCTCCCTCGTTCTCGGTGCTCACAGCTCTCTCCTCAGTCAGCTCGCTTCACGGCGGTACCGGCCCGGGGCCGGATCCCGGTCTTCCAGCATCCGGGATCCCGCGGTATTCCAGCATCCGCGATCCCGCCGCTCCGGGCGAGTCCCGGCCGTCCCGGCGGTGGTCCGGCCTCCGCCCACCGGCCCGTCCCGGCCGTCTTCCGGCCACCTCCGCCCAGCCGTCCCCAGCCTCCCCCATGGCTCGTCAGAGCACCGTAAGCCGAACCTGTGACTTATTCCCCTAGCTATGCGGCATACGGCAACAGATGCGTCATACGCAGCGCTCCGCCACATGACGCACCTGACACGCACCTGACGAATGTGGCGGACGCGGCGGACCCGGCCTCCGACACGGGAGGTGCGGACACCGGCCATCCAGCCATCCGCGATCTTCTTCCGGGCGTCCCCGGCCCGGCGGATGACACCATGACGCGGTGACCTACCCACGCCCCTCCGAGGACGCCCGCCAGGGGCGTCCCGCCATCGCCGTCGTGGCCCACCGCGGCGCGTCCGAGGACGCGCCGGAGCACACCCTGGCCGCCTACCGGAAGGCGATCGAGGACGGCGCGGACGCCCTGGAGTGCGACGTCCGGCTGACCGCGGACGGGCATCTGGTCTGCGTCCACGACCGGCGCATCAACCGCACCTCCAACGGGCGCGGCGCGGTCTCCGCGTTGGAGCTGGCCGACCTCGCCGCGCTGGACTTCGGTTCCTGGAAGGACACGCTGGAGGGCACGGGCGGCCTCCTGGAGGACGTGCAGCGGACCGGCGGGCGGCCGGTGACCGCGGACGAGGAGCCGGACTGGCAGCAGGAGAACGCCGAGCGGACGTCCGTACTGACCCTGGAGCGGCTGCTGGAGCTGGTCGCGGACGCGGACCGGCGGGTCGAGCTGGCCATCGAGACCAAGCATCCGACGCGCTGGGCCGGACAGGTGGAGGAGCGGCTGGTCGAACTGCTCGCCCGCTTCGGCCATACGAAACCGGCCACCCGCGACCGGACGCCCCCGGTCCGCGTCATGAGTTTCTCCGCGCGCTCCCTGCACCGCGTCCGGGCCGCGGCGCCGGAGATCCCCGGCGTCTATCTGATGCAGTTCCTGACCCCCCGTCACCGTGACGGCCGGCTGCCGCCCGGAGTGGGCATCGCCGGCCCCGGCGTACGGATCCTCCGCGCGCACCCGGAGTACGTCGCCAAGGCGCACCGGGCGGGCCACCAGGTCCACGTCTGGACGGTCAACGACCCGGCGGATGTGGAGTTGTGCCGCGAACTGGGCGTGGACGCAATCATTACGAACCGCCCCAAGCAGGTACGAATGCAACTCGGCCTTAGGTAAGGCTCGTCACAGGGTGTGCACCGGCGCATTCGGCCCGTATGTGTCGGTGTCGAATGCGTCACTGTGTGCCGGTTGGCCGGTTTCCGGTCCAGTCCATTGGGGCATCCATCCCGTGGCGTGGGGCAAAGGAGGTCTCGGGGGTGGCGTTGGTGGTGGCACAAGAGGTGCCGACGTCGTCGATCATGGCCGTACCCCATGGACCAGCGGGTGTGGGCATGGCCAGGCGGCGCATGCGAGAAGAGCTGTTGGCAAGTGGAGTTCAGGACACAGTCGTCGATGACGCGGTCCTGGTCCTGTCGGAACTACTGAGCAATTCGTGTCGCCATGCGCGTCCGATATACGAGGACCGGACGCCGGATTCCGCGACGGGGAGCGCCTCCGACGGCGCGTCAGGGACGGGCCGGGGCACTCCTCAGGGCTCCGTCCGCGCCGCCTGGCGCATCGACGGGCAGGGGCGCCTGATCATCGCGGTCACCGACGGCGGCGGCCCGACCCGTCCGGTTCCGGCCACTCCGTCCATCAGCGCCCGCGGCGGGCGCGGGCTGGCGATCATCCGCTCGCTCGCCAAGGACTGGGGCGTCCGCGACACCGCGCCCGGCGAGGTGACGGTCTGGGCCGCACTCTCCCTCCAGGGCGCTTTCGCTACGCGCGTGGATCTGACGGCCGATCTGCCCGCCGGCCTCGGGCCGGAGCTGCCGTCCGACCTGACGGCCGGGCTTCCGCTCTCGCTGCGGAAGGTCCCGCGCGACAGCACGCCGCGCGCCGCCCGCAACGGCCGCCGCCCGGGCCGCGGCACGCTCGGCCTGGCCTTCGCGGACCTCGACGAACTGCCGTAGCGGGGCGGCGCCGGGCCCTCCCCGGCGACGCGGCGGAGCGGCGGACGCCCGCCGCCGCCGCACCCACGCTGACGTACCCGGCGCCCTTACGGCGATGTTGGTGGCGCCGCGGGCACCGGTCTCCTTTAGGCTCGCGCCGGAACGCGTCCGAACCACCAGGAACCACCAGGAGACTCCGTCACCATGGCCAAGAAGCGCCGCCCCCAGCCCCGGGCCGCAGCAGTACAGATCAAGGACGCCGAGGTGCCGGTGGTCGGCGCCCGCGAGCCCTGTCCGTGTGGTTCCGGCCGCCGTTACAAGGCCTGCCACGGCCGGCAGGCGTCGCACGCCGCCACCGAGCTGGTCCGCCGCCCCTTCGAGGGGCTGCCCGGCGAGTGCGACTGGGTGGCGCTGCGCGAGCTGGTGCCCGCCGCCACGGCCCAGTTGAACCTCAAGGGCGGCCTGCCCGAGGGCGTGCCGTCGGTGACGCTGGCCACCGTGCTCCCGATGGCGTGGCCCGCGCTGCGCCGGGACAACGGCGCGGTGCTGATCGGTCTGCAGAACGACACCTCGTCCGGCGACCTCAGCCGGGACCTCGCCGACACCCTCCAGCGGGCGCTGGTCACCGAGCCGGGCCACCCGGTCGCCGCCGGGCGGGCCCCCGCCGACGGGCCGCGGCTCCAGGACCTGCTGGACCCGGACGCGCCTTTCGAGCCGACCGTCCACACCGGCTTCGAGTTCTGGGTGGAGAACGCCGAGAACGCCACCGGCGAGGTCGCCGCCTCCCTGGAGCGGGCCAACGCCGCGGCCATCCCGACCGCCCGGATCCCGGGCCTGGAGGGGGCGTACTGGTGCGAGGCCCCGGAGAAGAACCACCTGCGCTGGGTCACCCCGCACCCCGAGGAGCAGCTGCTCGACGCGCTGGCCCGGCTGCACGCCGCCGGCACCTCCTCGCTGGGCGAGGGCACCCGGCTGGTCGGCTCGTTCCGGGCGCACGGCCTGGTCGTCCCGGTGTGGGACCTGCCGTCCTCGATGAGCGCCGACGACGTCGCCGGCCCGGCCGCCGCCTTCGGGGAGCGACTGGCCAAGGCGCTCGCCACGGACACCCCGCTAACCGCGGAGGAGCGCCGGTCCCGCGGCGGGCTCACCAACCGTCAGATCACCCTGAGCTGATCACCCACCCGAGTCGATCATGGAAGTGACGCCCGTCACAGGATCCGCGGCAACTCCCCGCACTCGCGGGTAAATCCGCGTCCGGAATTCCACGATCGAATTTGCGAACCGCGAATCTCTTGTTACGGTTCTAGAAGCCCGGTCGCTGGTGCATCCCCCGTCGCCAGCGACCGGGCGTTTCCATGTCCGGGCCACGGCCGTCCGCCGCCGGACCGCCGCCGCCTCGCGGCCGGGCCCTCAGCGCCCCGAACTCCCGCCGCCCGGCGTCCAGTTGCCGCCGGAGCGCAGCAGCAGCCGCTCCCCCGCCGGATCCGAGAACTCCGCCACCGCGCCGTACGGCAGCCGCGTCCCGCGCGCCGTCGGGCCGTCGGGCGTCTCGCACTCGCCCGGCGCCCCGTCCGCCGGCACCGCGCAGTCCGCCTGGACGCTCCGGCCGTCCGGGCGCAGCAGCGTCAACGCGGCGCGCAGCGGTTCACCCGTGGAGTTACGGAAGAAGGTCCGCGCCCAGGTGCGGCCGGCCTCGGTGAGGACGCAGGTCTGGGCCGTGATCCCCGGCCGGGCGGTGAGTTCGGGGCCGCAGTGGACGGTGCGGCCGCCGGGGGCCAGGAGGGGGCGGGCCAGGTCGGTGAGCGGGTCGCCGGCCGCGGCGGGGGCGCCCGGGGTTCGGGAGGCGTCCGGGACCGCCGGCGGGAGAAGGGTGTCCACCGGGCCGGCCGTTGCGGCGGCCAGGGGGACGGCGAGGGCGAGCACGGCGGTGCCGGCGAGCCCGATCAGGCGGAGAATCCGCGCACGCTGCATGGGACCCACTTGCGAAGGTGACGAGGTATGCCGGGGAGGGGTGGCACGGGGAAGGTGCCGCCCGCGGCGTGGCGGGCGGTACGCCGAACCTATCGGGCGGCAGGGGTGGCGCCGGGTGCCCGAGAACGCGATTCCCGTAGGTACCAGGGCATCTCACACCCTTACGGGTGAACCGGATATGCGCGCTTTCCGGCCACCCGTGGACGTACGCGGGGAAGCCGGCTCAGTACGCGAGCCGGCTGCCGCCGTCGGGGGTGCTGGTGCTCGCCATCACCAGCGCGTCGACGATGGTGCCCACCTTCGGCAGCCAGGGTGCGGCCTGGGTGGTGGCCGGCGGGCGCTCCCAGCGGACCTTGCCCGCACCGGTCGGCGACGGCGGCAGCACGAGGTAGCCGCCCTCACCGTGGAACCGCAGCGAACTGGGCACCCAGTCCTGGGAACTCAGCAGCTCCCCCAACTCCGGCAGGTCGTACGGCGATACCAGCAGCGACCAGCGGGTCGGGGTGGCCACCACGGGGCCGGTGCGGACGCCGAAGTGGTCCAGCGCGGCCAGCGCGCGGGCCCCCGCGACGGCCGGCAGGCTCACCGCGCAGGGCGCCCGGCCGCCGGTCGCCAGGACGACCGGCGCGTCCGGGCGGTTGGCCCACCACCAGCGCACCATCCGGGCATCGGTGGTGGCCGCCAGCAGTCCGGGGTCGAAGGGGTGCGCACCCGGCACCACGCAGTCGGGGTCGGGGCAGTTGCAGCGGCGGGGGGCCCGCTCGCCGAGGCCGAGCCGCCCGCCCGCCTGCTGCCGGCCGGCGGGCCGCAGTCCGACGCCCGGGAGGACGGGCCACTGCCATGCGGTGGCGCAGTGGAGCGCCGCGCCGAGCAGCGCCGACCTCCCGCTGCGCCGGAACAGGGGCTTGCGTCGCCTTCCGAGGATCTCGCGCATGAGCGCTCGTTCCTTTCCGTTACGCCGAGGGTTTGGTCCTTCGCACTGCATGCCGATGAGCTTGGACACCGTTGGTGCATGCCGTTCGCAACTGCGGTTGTGCTGCTCCGGGCCGGTACGGAGTGGTGCTTCGGCCCTGTCGTGCGGTTCGGCCGGCCGGCCTCGTTCTGCGACCCGGAGGTCGTTCGCGCTCTCTCTCACCACACGTGGCGATCCGGTCACCGCGTGTACGAGGCAGCGCATCACGCCGTACACCGGGCGTGGAACGTGGCGGAGGGTGGCGCGCGCATGGCGCTTGCGCTTCCGGTGGTGCCATCCCGCCACTTGGGAGTGCGTCGCGGTGGTCGCCGTATAGGACGCCGACGCCGTCCGGAGAGTTCCGATGCGGTCCCAACTGGCCCCGCACCTATCCGAGTACGTACCCGCCACGGTGGATATGACGCGCTGCTGATCGCCGCCAGCAGACCTCAAATTGACGCTCAGGGGGCTATTTTCAGGCCAATCTACAGACCTCGCTGACACCACAAACCCCAAGGGGACAGTGCTGGACATCACATCGCTGGTGCGTGTACATGTGGAGGCATTGATAGCGGAGCAGCATGACATGGGGGTTTGCGATGCTATTGAGGACATTGAGCGGACAGCAGTACCGCACAACATCACTCAACAAAAAGCCGCACTCCCTGTCACATTGCGGCCTGAGCTGGGGTTTTTTCGGGCGCGACGTGGGTTGTCGGCCATGAGCGCCCCTCACGTCCCGAAAGTGGCTGGAATCGAACCAGCTCTTCCCGCACCCGCGCACACTACCGACCCTCGTGTGACGGCCGCTTCCGCCGATCCCTCCTCCGGCACCTGCGCTGACGGCCCGTCCGGCGCCGCCGGCACGGATCAGGACGACGCCCGGCCCACCGCACCGGACGCCGCCGCCGGCCTCTCCACGGTGGACCGGATCGCCGCCGTCCAGGACCGGCTGGCGGGCTGGATCTCCGACCTCAGCACCCTGCACGACCTCACCGAACGGCTCGCCCGCACCCGCACCTTGGACGACGCGCTCCGCGAACTGCTGCGGGCCGGCGCCTTCCTCGTAGGGGCCCGGCGCGGACTGGTCGTACTGGCGCCGCAGGACGGGCTCGGCCCGGAGACCACCGTCGGACTGGGCCTGGGCCACGCCGAGATCGGTCACATCGAGACCGTGCCGCGCCGCGCCCTGTCGTACGCGCGGATACTGGACGGCCTCCCCGAGCCCGGCGCGGGCGACGACGCCGGGGCCGAGGCCCGTACCGAGATCGCCGAGCCGGACATCCCCGGCGAGAAGGACCTCGACCCCCGGCTGCGCGAGGTCGCCGCCCGCCTCGGCTACGCCGCCAGTTACGCCGTACCGCTCACCGCCGGCGCCGTGGGCCGGCTCGGCGCCGCGGTCTGGCTCTACGACGAACCGGCCGAGCCCGGTGAGCGGCGGCGCCACCTCGTCGGCCTCTACCGCGCGCACGCCGCCGAGCACCTCGCCCGGCTCCTCGAACTCCACCGCAGCCGGCAGGCCGCCCGGACCCTGCGCGAGGAACTGCTGCCCCGCAGGCTGCCGCGGATCCCCGGCGTCCGGCTCGCGGTGCGGCACGCCACCGGGCCGCGCGGCGGCGGCGACTGGTACGACGCACTGCCGCTGCCGGACGGCGCGCTGGGCCTGGCCGTGGGATCGGTCACCGGCTCCGGGCCGAGCGCGGTGGCCGCCATGGGGCGGCTGCGGGCCTCGCTGCGCGCCTACGCGGTCATGGAGGGCGAGGACCCGGTCGCGGTCCTCTCCGACCTCGAACTGCTGATGCGGCTGACCGAGCCGGCTCGGAGCGCCACCGCGCTGTTCGCCTTCACCGAGCCGCCGCCGGGCGTGCCGGGCGGGCCCCCGGTGCCGGCCGGGATCGGCGGCGCGGCGCCGCGCAAGATGCTGCTGGCCGGGGCCGGGCACTGTCCGCCGCTGGTCCTCGGCGACCTGCGGGCGGAGTTCGTGGAGACCTCGCTCTCCGCACCGCTGGGCATGCTGGCCTGCTGGGAGGCGCCGAGCGTGGAGATCGAGCCGGCCCCCGGCGAGACCGTGCTCCTCTACAGCGACGGGCTGCTGCACCGCACCGGCGAGCCGATGGACCGGGCGTTCGCCCGTCTGCACTCCGCGGCCGCCGGCATCCCCCGGGCCAGCCGGCACGACCCGGAGGCGGTGGTGGACCACGTCGTGCGGGTCATGCTGCCGCAGGGGCTGGACGACCCCGCCTCGGAGGAGGACGTGGTTCTGCTCGCGGCGTACTTCGAGGAGTAACGGCGTCACCGCAGGTCACAGGGGCGGACGCGACGGCGCCCGCCCTCTGGGACCGCTCTGCGGGGCAGGTCACCTCGTCCGACCCCTGGACCGGATTCCGCTCGCACTTACGATGGAATGCGGTTCAGTCTGAAAAGCCTTAAAAGGAGGCATGGTGACCGACGAGCTCACTCCGGAGACCCCGGACGAGGAAGAGCAGCCGATCAAGCAGCGCAAGAACGGCCTGTACCCGGGCGTATCGGATGAGCTCACCGAGAACATGAAGAGCGGCTGGGCCGACACCGAGCTGCGCGACCTGGAGCCGATCGCGCAGGCGGCGCACGCCGCCCGCCGCCGCGCCGCGCTCTCCGCGCGCTTCCCCGGCGAGCGCCTGGTGATCCCCGCGGGCGTCCTGAAGACCCGCTCCAACGACACCGAGTACCCCTTCCGGGCCTCGACCGAGTACGTCTACCTCACCGGCGACCAGACCGACGGCAGCGTGCTCGTCCTGGAACCGCGCGGCGACGGGGCCGACGGCCACGACGAGACGCTCTACCGCCTGCCCCGCTCCAACCGCGAGAACGGCGAGTTCTGGCTGAACGGCATGGGCGAGCTGTGGGTCGGCCGCCGCCACAGCCTCGACGAGTCCGCCGCGCTGCTCGGCGTCGGCTGCAAGGACGTCCGCGAGCTGGCCGACCTGCTCAAGGAGGCCGCCGGCCCGGTCCGGGTCGTCCGCGGCCACGACACCTCCATCGAGGGGGCGCTGCACGACAAGGTCACCGCGGAGCGGGACGAAGAGCTGCGGGTGTACCTCTCCGAGGCGCGCCTGGTGAAGGACGACTTCGAGATCGGCGAGCTGCAGAAGGCCGTCGACTCGACGGCGCGCGGCTTCGAGGACGTGGTCAAGGTCCTGCACAAGGCCGAGGCCACCAGCGAGCGCTACATCGAGGGCACCTTCTTCCTGCGCGCCCGGGTCGAGGGCAACGACGTCGGCTACGGCTCCATCTGCGCCGCCGGGCCGCACGCCACCACCCTGCACTGGGTCCGCAACGACGGCGCGGTCCGCTCCGGCGACTTGCTGCTGCTGGACGCCGGCGTGGAGACCACCACCCTCTACACCGCGGACGTCACCCGCACCCTGCCGATCAACGGCCGCTTCACCGACCTCCAGCGCAAGATCTACGACGCGGTCCACGAGGCGCAGGAGGCCGGCATCGCGGCGGTGAAGCCGGGCGCCGCCTTCCGGGACTTCCACGACGCCGCCCAGCGGGTGCTCGCCGAGAAGCTGGTGGAGTGGGGCCTGGTCGAGGGCCCGGTGGAGCGCGTCCTGGAGCTGGGCCTCCAGCGCCGCTGGACCCTGCACGGCACCGGCCACATGCTCGGCCTGGACGTCCACGACTGCGCCGCGGCCCGCACCGAGGGCTACGTCAACGGCACGCTGGAGCCCGGCATGGTGCTGACCGTCGAGCCCGGCCTGTACTTCCAGGCGGACGACCTGACGGTGCCCGAGGAGTACCGCGGCGTCGGCGTCCGGATCGAGGACGACATCCTGGTGACCGAGGACGGCAACCGCAACCTGTCGGCGGCGCTGCCGCGCCGGTCGGACGAGGTCGAGGCGTGGATGGCGGGCCTGCTCGGCAAGTAGGCCCCGCGCGCGCGTGAACGGCGCGCCGGGGCGGGAGGCTCAGTCCTCCCGCTCCGGCGCGCCGTCGTGTTCCCCGCCGCCGTGCTCCGCGCCGTCGTCCGGCCGGACGTCCCCGGTGGCGTACGCGCCCGCGCGGGCCGCGGCCCAGACGGCGGTGGCCGCGGAGTCGGCGAGGTCGGGCTCCACGGGGCGGCGGGCGATCAGGATCCGGTAGTAGAAGGGCGCACCGAGCGCCGCCATCACCGCCTTGGGGTCGGTGTCCGCGGGGAGTTCGCCGCGCTCGATGCCGCGCTGCACCATCACCCCGGCCAGCGCCAGCCGCTCGTCGAAGAAGTCCCGCAGTGCGGTGGCCGCCTGGGGGTCGCGGGCCGCGGCGGCGACCACCGCCTCGATCAGGCCGCGGGTCCGGGCGGATCCGTAGAACCGTGCTATCCCGCGGGCCAGCGCCCGCAGGTCGCCGGGCAGGGTGCCGGTGTCCGGCAGCGGCACCCCGCTGCTCATGTCGGTCAGCAGCTCGCAGACCAGCTTGTCCACGCTGCGCCAGCGGCGGTAGAGGGTCGCCAGGTGCACCCCGGAGCGCTGGGCCACCCGTTCCATGGTGAGCGCGGCGAAGCCGCCGTCACCCAACTCCTCGAAGACGGCGGTCAGTACGGCACGGCGGGTGCGCGCCGTGCGTCCTCCGGGTCGGGTCTCGCCCGGGGCCTGATGCGCGGTCGTCACAGCGGCTCCGTTACGGGGGTCGTGATACGGATCGCAGCGCGGATTGCAGTGCGGGTTCTGGCCAAGTATTGTCCAAGACGGATTAACGCGAGCAACTTCGCGTTAGTCGTGGTGCCGCGCTGGTCTCGCTGGGAAAGGGGACGCCGCGGGGGAGGTCCTCCTCCCGCGAGACCGCGCCGCTCCCTCTCACTCTTCAGTGATTTCCAGCCATTTTCCAGGCTTTTCCGCGATTCCCGGGTTGCCCGGTGCGGCCCGGTCCGTCAGGCCCGCCGGGCCCGTCCCGCTCAGCGCAGCCCGTGCCGCCGGGCCACCATCCGCTCCACCGCCGCGTCGGGCAGCAGCCGCCGCAGCAGGAAGACCGCGGGGGCGTTGCTGCCGACCGCGTAGTGCGGCCGGGGGCGGGCCGCCTCGATCGCCTTGAGGACGGTGGCGGCGACCTTCTCCGGCGGGATCCCGCGCGCCTCGTTGGCGTCGAGGGCGGCCAGCATCGTCCGGTACGCGTCCGCGAACGGCGAACCGTCCGCCACGTAGTGGGTGCGCCGGGCGCTGATGCCGGTGGCGATCGAGCCCGGCTCGACGGTGGTGAGCGCCACCCCGTAGGGCGCGACCTCCCGCCGGGCGGCGTCCGTGAAGCCCTTGAGCGCGGCCTTGGAGGCCACGTAGGAGGAGCGGTAGGCGAGCGGGAAGCTGGCGAGCATCGAGCCGATCATCACCACCCGGCCGTGGCCGCGCTCCCGCATCCCGGGCAGGACGAGCTGGGTGAGCCGCACGGCGCCGAAGACGTTCAGCTGGAAGAGCCGGCGGACCGCCGCCATCGGGAGCTCCTCGAACGGCCCGTTCTGGCTCTCGCCGGCGTTGTTGACCAGCACGTCGACCGGGCCCGCCGCGGCGGCGCACGCCTCGATGCCCGCCTCGTCCGCCAGGTCGAGCGGGAGGTAGCGGACGCCGGGCAGCGGGGCCGCGACCGTCGCGGGGTCGCGACTGGTCCCCAGGACGCGGTAGCCGCGGGCGACGAGCGCCGCGGCCACCGCGGCGCCGATGCCGGAGGAGGCCCCGGTCACCAGCGCGGTGCGCCCGCTCACGCCAGGCCGCGGGCCAGTGCCCGCCCCGCCGCGCGGCCGGAGAAGATGCAGCCGCCCAGGAAGGTGCCCTCCAGCGCGTTGTAGCCGTGCACCCCGCCGCCGCCGAAACCGGCGACCTCCCCGGCCGCGTACAGCCCGTCGAAGGGTGTGCCGTCCGGGTGGACCACCTGCGAGTCCAGGGTGGTCTCCAGGCCGCCCAGCGTCTTGCGGGTCAGCAGGTGCAGCCGGACCGCGATCAACGGGCCGTGCGCCGGGTCGAGCAGCCGGTGCGGCTTGGCGACCCGGGTCAGCTTGTCCGGCCAGTACTCGCGGGCGTTGCGCACCGCCATCAGCTGGAGGTCCTTGGAGTAGGGGTGCGCCACCGCCCGGTCCCGGGCCACCACTTCCCGCTCGACGGTCGCGTAGTCGAGGGGCGTCGACGGCTCGACGGCGTTCATCCCGGCGACCAGCTCGCGCAGGGTGCGCCGGACGACGAAGTCCTCGCCGCGGTCCAGGAACGCCTGGACCGGGCCGGGCGCGCCCTTCTTCACCCGGGCCAGCGCGAGCTTGAGATCCTTGCCGGTGATGTCCGGGTTCTGCTCGGAGCCGGAGAGCGCGAACTCCTTCTCCACGATGGAGCGGGTCAGGATGAACCAGGTGTGGTCGTGGCCGGTGTGCGTGATGTGGCGCAGGGTGGCCAGGGTGTCGTGGCCGGGGAAGAGCGGCGCGGGCAGCCGCCGGCCGGTGGCGTCCAGCCAGAGCGACGACGGGCCGGGGATGATCCGGATCGCGTGGTCGGGCCAGACCGGGTCCCAGTTCTTGATGCCCTCGGTGTAGTGCCACATCCGATCGCGGTTGACCAGGGAGCCGCCGGCCTCTTCGGTGATCTCCAGCATCCGCCCGTCCACGTAGGCGGGCACCCCGGTGATCATCGACTTGGGGGCCGGGCCGAGCCGGTCCACCGGCCAGTTCCTGCGGACCAGTTCGCGGTTGCCGCCGATGCCGCCGGAGGTCACCACCACCGCCTGCGCGCGGAACGCGAACTCTCCCGCCGCCTCGCGCCCGGAGGCCACCCCGCGCGGCAGGTCCGACGGCTCCAGCACGGTGCCGCGCACGCCGACCGCCGCGCCGTCCTCCACGATCAGCCCGTCGACCCGGTGCCGGTGCCGGAAGACCACCAGCCCGCGCTCGGCCGCGGCCCGCACCGGCTCGGCGAAGACCCGGACCACCTCCGGGCCGGTGCCCCAGGTGAGGTGGAAGCGGGGGACGGAGTTGCCGTGCCCGGTCGCGAGGCCGGCGCCGCGCTCGGCCCAGCCGACGGTGGGGGTCAGCCGCAGCCCGAGGTCGTGCAGGTAGCGGCGCTTCTCGCCCGCGGCGAAGTCCACGTACGCCTGCGCCCACTGCCGCGGCCAGTGGTCCTCGCGGTCCCGGTCGAAGGCCGCCGAGTCCAGCCAGTCGGACAGCGCCAGTTCGGGCGAGTCCTTGATGCCGGCCCGTCGCTGCTCGGGGCTGTCCACCAGGAACAGCCCGCCCAGTGACCAGAACGCCTGGCCGCCGAGGTTGGCCTCGCTCTCCTGGTCGACGACGAGCACCCGGCGCCCCGCCCGGGTGAGTTCGTAGGTGGCGACCAGACCGGCCAGCCCGGCTCCTACGACGATGACGTCGGCGTCGTCGCTCATACCGCCACCTCGTTGCGCTCGCTCATGGGGAGCTCCTCTACGGTTCCGCGGCGGCCGCCGACGCCCGGCCGACAACCTTGTCGCGTCCATGTCCGTAACAACCGATACAGGAACGTATCCGATGCGCCGGTGCCACAACAAGGACCACCGGGCGGGCACGGCGGTCGACAACGGCCGAACCGCTACCCCACCGCCCCAGGTCCGGCTTCTACTATGACCTTGACATCTGAGCGGACGTACTCCGTCGTCGTCACCGCCGGCAGCGGCCCGGCCGGGGCGGCCGGAGCGAACTGGGGGACCTGTCGTGGGCTTCATGGACCGCGTACGCGGCGAATTCATCGACATCATCGAGTGGACCGACGACAGTCGGGACACGATCGTCTGGCGCTTCCCGCGCTACGAGAACGAGATCAAGATGGGCGCCAAGCTCATCGTGCGCGAGTCGCAGGTCGCCGTCTTCGTCAACCAGGGCCGGATCGCGGACGTCTTCGCGCCGGGCATGCACGAGCTGCAGACCGGCAACCTGCCGATCCTGTCCACGCTCCAGGGCTGGAAGTACGGCTTCCACTCGCCGTTCAAGGCGGAGGTCTACTTCGTCACCACCCGGCAGTTCACGGACCTGAAGTGGGGCACGCAGAACCCGGTCACGGTGCGGGACCCGGAGTTCGGCATGGTGCGGCTGCGGGCGTTCGGCGGCTACGCGGCGCGGGTCTCCGACCCCGCCAAGCTGATCACCGAACTCGCCGGCACCGACCCGCAGTTCCGCACCGAAGAGGTCGAGGAGTACCTGCGGCAGCTGATCGTGGGGCGGCTCGGCACGCTGCTGGCCGGCTCGGGCATCCCCATGCTCGACCTCGCCGCGCGCCAGGCCGAACTCGGCGACCGGCTGGCCAAGGCGCTGACCGACGAGCTGGCGGCCTCGCACGGCCTGTCCATCCCGAAGTTCATCATCGAGAACATCTCGCTGCCGCCCGAGGTCGAGCAGGCCGTCGACGCCCGCAGCCGGATGGGCATCATCGGGAACGTCGACAACTACGCCCGCCTCCAGGCGGCGGACGCGATCCGGGACGCGGCGAACAACCCCGGCGGCGCCGGCGAGGGCGTGGGCCTGGGGCTCGGCATGGCCGCCGGCCAGCAGCTGGCGCAGGCGTTCGCGCCCCAGCAGGCCCAGCAGCAGCCCTACGCGCCCGCTGCCCCGGCCCCGGCGCCCGGCGGCGGTGCCGTCCCGCCGCCGCTGCCCGGTCAGCAGCAGTACCAGTGGTTCGTGGCCGTGGACGGGCAGCAGCAGGGCCCCTACGACCACGCGACGTTCACCGGGCACATCGGCTCGGGGGCGGTCCGGCCCGGGATGCTCGCCTGGCGCGAGGGCATGGCGGCGTGGCAGCCGGTGGAGAGCGTGCCCGAGCTCGCCCAGCACTTCCGCGCCACTCCGCCGCCGCTGCCGCCGCAGGCCTGACCTACCGCCAGGAGTCCGTGCCCCGATGAGCTACCAGCCCTATCAGCCGCAGCAGCCCTACCAGCCCCAACAGCCCTACCCGCAGCAGCAGCCGTACCCGCAGCAGGCGCCCCCGCAGCCCTACCAGCAGCAACCGCCGTATCAGCAGCCGCCGCAGCCGCCGTATCAGCAGCAGCCGCAACAGCCGTACCCGCAGCAGGCACCGCAGCAGGCACCGCAGCAGGCACCGCAGCAGCCTGAGCAGTACCAGCAACAGCAGCCGCCGCAGGTGCCCCAGCAGCCCGCGCAGCCGCAGCAGCAACAGCCGCAGTCCTACGCGTGCCCGAGCTGCGGTTCCACCGCCGAGTACGCCCCGGGAACGAACTCCCTGCGCTGCCCGAACTGCCGCTTCGAGCAGCCCATCGCCCCCCTCGACCGCGAGGTGCGGGAGCACGCCTGGGAAGAGCTGGCGACCCTGCCGACCAAGCCGACGGCGGCCGGCGGGCAGGTGCTCCAGTGCCCCGGCTGCGGTGCGGCCAACGAGACCAGCGCCCTCTCCGGCCGCTGCCAGTTCTGCGCCACGCCCATGGTCGCCTCGGCCGCCGCGGACCGGATCGTGCCCGAGGGCCTGGTGCCGTTCCGGGTGGACAAGCGGGACGTCCACGACAACCTGGGGAAATGGGCCAAGTCCCGCTGGTTCGCGCCGAACAGCCTGAAGAAGGTGAACTCCGCGGAGACCCTGCACGGGACGTACGTGCCGCACTGGACGTACGACGCCGCGACCGCGACCGCCTACAGCGGCGAGCGCGGCGAGGAGTACACCGTCGGAACCGGCGACAACAAGGAGACCAAGGTCCGCTGGTACCACGTCAACGGCACGGTCCAGCGCTTCTTCGACGACGTCCTCGTCCCCGGCGTCGGCCACGTCCCGCAGGACCGGCTCCAGGCCCTGGAGCCCTGGCCGCTGAAGCAGGCGGTGGCCTACCAGGAGGCGTACCTGGCGGGCTTCCGGACCCTGCGGTACGACCTGGAGCCGGAGGCCGGATTCCAGAACGCCCAGCAGAAGATGGCCAAGGTCATCGAGGCGGACTGCAAGCGGGACATCGGCGGCGACCGGCAGCGGCTGCACTCGGTCAACACCAACTACGGGTCGGTGACGTACAAGCTCCTGCTGCTCCCGGTGTGGTTCGCCTCCTACGTCTACAACGGCAAGCAGTGGCAGGTCATGGTCAACGCCGAGACCGGCGAGGTGAGCGGGGACCGCCCCTACAGCCCCTGGAAGATCGCCTTCGCGGTCATCCTCGCGGCGGTGGTGGCGACGACGCTCGCGCTCGTCTTCAACCGGCACCACTGACGGTCCGTCCGGTGCGTCGGGGCCGGACGGCCCTGACCGCCGGCGACCGGAACCGGGGACCGCGCGCCGCTCAGGACGCCATCGGCAGCGGCGCGCCCTCGCGCCACTTGAGGATCTTGTCGAAGCTGACCACCGCGCCGGTGCTGCCGGCGCGGTTGCGGTACTGGACGTGGTCGGTCAGCGCCTCGATCAAAAAGAGCCCCCGGCCGTCCTCGGCGTATCCGGGGGCCTGCGCGGGGGCGGGGGCGGGGACCGGCGGCAGCGCGCGGTCCGCGGCGGTATGCGGCGGGGTGGGACGGTCGAAGCCGGGGCCGGAGTCGGTGACCTCGATGCGGCAGGTCTCGCCGTCGATGTAGGCGGTGACGCGGTAGTCGTCGGTGGCGTCGCCGCCGTGCTCGACGGCGTTGGCGCAGGCCTCGGAGAGGGCGACCGAGAGGTCGTAACAGATGTCCGGGTCGACGCCGGCGGTCTCCATCGCGCCCAGCAACAGCCGCCGGGCCAGCGGCACACTCGCGGCCTCCCGCCGCAGATGGAGGGACCACCAGATGCTCATCGCTCCTGCCTCCTGGACGCGGCTCGACATACCGATACCTATTGCCGGGCCGCAAGGTCGGTAAGCGTCCCCGGAACGTGATACCGCTCATTCGGCGGATGCGAAAAGTGAGCGCACAGGTGTAGGCGTGGTGCCGGGTGCGCGCCTCCGCGCGCCTGTTGCGGGACTCCGGACGCCCCTGGCAGGCGCCCCGTGAGCCCGGCGTGCCGTAGTCGCTGAAACCCTGCCGTACACGGCGAACAGGGGCAGTGGGATGATGGCGGCCGCCATGACTGCCCCCTCCGTCCCCACAGCGCGGGCCGCCGCCGACCTGCGGCTGCTACGGGCCGCGGTGTTCACCGCGGCCTGCGTCACGCTGTCCGCGGCCGGGCACATGGCCGCCTCGCTGGCCACGGTGCCGCTGTGGACGCTGGGGCTCGCCGCGGTCGCGGTGTTCGCGGTGGCGGCCCCGCTGGCCGGCCGGGAGCGCTCGCTGCCCGGCATCGCGGCCGGACTGGCGGTCGGACAGCTGGCGCTGCACACGCTGTTCGCGATGGGGCAGCACCCGATGCCGGCGCTGTCCGGGCGGGCGTCCGGCCTCTCCGACCAGGCGGCGGTGGCGCTGGCCCGGCACCTGACGTGCGGGCTGGACGGCGTCCGCCTCGACGGCGGCACGGCGCGGCAGTTGCTCGGCCCCGGCGGGATGGACCTGGCCGGCAGCGCCGGGCTGGTCGACACCGGCGGGCACCCGATGGGCGGCGCCGACGTCCCGATGATGGCGCACTGCCTGGCGCCGTCGCTCCCCATGCTGCTCGGGCACCTGCTCGCCGCGCTCGGCCTCGGCCTGCTGATGCGGCGCGGCGAGGCCGCCCTGTGGCGGCTGGTGCGGCTGTCCGCCCCGGCGGCGCACGAGGTCGCGGCACGGGCGCTGGTCGGCGCGGTGCGCCGGTCGCTCGCGCTGGTCCGGGCGCTGCTCACGGCTCTCGGCACGGCGCAGGAGGAGGGCCGCCGCGCCCCCTCGGCGTACGGGGACGAGCCCGTTCCGCAGGATCCGGCGCTCCAGCACAGCGTCATACGGCGCGGCCCACCGGCGGTCGGTCGCCTGGCCCTCGCGGCCTGACGCCACGCGCGGCACGCTCCCGGAGAACCACGGGGACGGACGGCGGCGCGCGGCGGCAGTGCGCGCAGAGGTCGAGCGCCGCACCACGTCACCCCCGTAGTCGTTTTCCTCCCTTCTCCTCGTGGAGCGTCCACATGGTCAAGAAGTCCGGTATGTCAGAGATTTCGGTCGGCGCGTCGTCGTCGGCACCCTCAGCGTTCTCGGCGTTCTCGGCGCGGCGGCTGGTCCGCCGGCTGCCCGTCGTCGGCGGGATCGCGGCCGGCAGTGTCCTGCTGCTGGCCGGTCCGGCCTTCGCGCACGTCACCGTGCAGCCCGGCAGCGCCCCCAAGGGCGGCTTCGCCACCGTCGACATCAAGGTGCCCAACGAGCGCGACAACGCCTCGACGGTGAAGGTCGAGGTCTCCCTGCCGACCGACCACCCGCTGGCGTCCGTCATGGCGCAGCCGGTGCCCGGCTGGAAGGTGGACGTCACCAAGTCCAAGCTCGCCAAGCCCATCGAGATGGAGGGCGAGAAGATCGACGAGGCCCCCTCGAAGATCACTTGGACCGCGGAGGGCAAGGGCATCGAGCCCGGCCAGTTCCAGCAGTTCCCGCTCTCCGTCGGCCAGCTGCCCAGCGACACCGACCAGCTCGTCTTCAAGGCCCTCCAGACGTACGACAACAAGGACGTCGTGCGCTGGATCGAGCCGGCCAAGCCCGGCGGCCCGGAGCCGCAGAACCCGGCACCGGTGCTCAAGCTCACCGCGGCCGACGCCCAGGGCCCGGCCGACGGCAAGAGCGGCGCCAAGGGCGAGAACACGGCCGCCTCCGCGTCCACCAGTGACACCACGGCACGGGTGCTGGCCGTCGGCGGGATCGTCGTCGGCATCGTCGGCATCGCCTTCGGCGTGCTCGCCGGCCGCCGCCGCAACGCCTGACCCGCACCCCGCGACCGGGCCCGGCCGGACCGGCGCACCCCACGCGCCGGTCCGGCACCCTTCGACCGACCACCCCGACCGAGAACACCCCTGACACCCACCGGCTCAGCGCCATGGAAACACCGGGACAGATCCGTCATGCATAGAAGAAAACTGCTGGTCTCCGCCCTGGGGGCGGCCGCCGCCCTCGGCCTCACCCTGACCGCCTGCGGCTCCGGCGACGGCTCCGACCAGCCCGTCGCCCAGGTCTCCGGGGGGACGACGGCCAAGCCGATCGTCACCCTCGACACCCCGATGGAGAAGCCGGACCTCACCCTCACCGACTCCGACGGCAAGCCCTACGACCTGCTGGAGAAGACCAAGGGCCACCCGACCCTGATCTACTTCGGCTACACCAACTGCCCGGACGTCTGCCCGACGACGATGGCCAACATCGCGGTGGCGGTGAAGCAGCTGCCGCAGGCCGAACGCAGCGACCTGCGGGTGGTCTTCGTGACCTCCGACCCGGAGCGCGACACCCCGGCCCAGCTCAAGAAGTGGCTCGGCGGCATCAACAAGGACTTCATCGGGCTCACCGGCCCGTTCAACAAGATCCAGCAGGCCGCCCGCAGCGTGAACATCGGCATCGAGGCGCCGGTCAAGAAGAAGAACGGCGACGTGGTCTCCACCCACGGCGCCCAGGTCCTGCTCAGCTCCCCCAAGGACGACAAGGTCCACTGGATGGGAATGCAGGAGGCCACCTCCGACAACTACACCGCCGCACTTCCGAAGATCATCAAGGGACAGAACCCGTGACCCGCCGCACCGCCCCCCGCGCCCACCTCACCCCCGTCGGCCGCCGAATAGCCATCGGCTCCGCGCTCGCCCTCACCGCCGGTCTCGCCCTGTCGGGCTGCGGCGGCGGGGACGGCAAGCCCCAGCTCTCGGTCAGCGGCGCCTACATGCCGCAACCGGTCACCCAGGACATGGCCGGCGCCTACTTCGTGGTCAAGAACAGCGGCTCCACCGCCGACAAGCTGACCTCGGTCACCAGCGACCTGTCCAAGGACATCAGCATCCACAAGACCACCGGCAACAAGATGGAGCAGGTCGACTCCCTGCCGGTGCCCGCCAACGGGGAGCTCACGCTCAGCGCCGGCGGCAGCCACCTGATGTTCATGGGCCTGACCCACAAGCCCACCGCGGGCCAGAAGGTCACCGTCGAACTGCACTTCGCCACCGCCGACCCGGTCAAGGTCGAGGTGGAGGTGAAGCCCGCCGACTACCGGCCGGGCAAGTGACGGTCACCGCCGCACCGCGGACACCGTGAGACAAGGGCCCGGCAACGGGCCCGGTGAAGGAAACGGACACTCATGCCAACGGGAAGGGGAGCGCACACCATGGCCCTCACCGGCTTCCGCCCGCGACGGCTGCTGGTCGTCCTGGCGGTGCTCTTCGGCGCACTGGCCGCGGGGATCGCACCGGCCGCCGCGCACGCCGCGCTGACCGGCAGCGACCCCGCACAGGGCTCCGTGGTGGCGCACGCCCCCGAGCAGGTCGCGCTCACCTTCTCCGAGGGCGTGGCGATGGGCGACGACTCGCTGCGCGTCCTGGACCCGCAGGGCAAACGGGTGGACCGCGGCAAGCTGCGCAACCTGTGCAGCGGCAGCACCGTCAAATACGGGGCGGGGCTGCCGCCGGGGCTCCCCGACGGGACGTACACCGTCGCCTGGCAGGCGATCTCGGCGGACAGCCACCCGGTGTCCGGGGCCTTCACCTTCTCCATCGGGGCGCCGTCCAAGACCGCCGCCGCCGTGCCGCAACAGCAGGTCGGCGGCGGCCTGGTGGGCGCGCTCTACGAGATCGCCCGCTACCTCGCCTACGCCGGGTTCGTGCTGCTGGCCGGCGGCGCGGCGTTCGTGGTGGCGTGCCGGCCGGCCGCCGCCCGGGTGCGGTCCGTGCAGCGGCTGGTGGTGCGCGGCTGGGCGGTGCTGACCGGCGCCACGCTGGCGATGCTGCTGCTGCGCACCCCGTACACCGGCTCCGGGAAGCTCGCCGACGTCTTCGACTTCGGCGGGCTCCAGCAGGTGGTGCTCTCCAAGCCGGGGGCCGCGCTGCTCTCCCGGCTGCTGCTGCTCGCCGCGGCGGCGCTGTTCGTGGCGGTGCTCTTCGGGGCGTACGCCCGGGCCCACGCCCCGGACGGCGAGCGCACCGAGGCCGCCGAGCCCCCCGAGACTGCCGAGGCCGCCGCGGACGCCGCCAAGCGGCGCACGGACCTCACGTTCGGCCTCGCCCTCGGCGGGGCGGTGGTCGCCGCCGGGCTCGCCACCACCTGGGCGATCGCCGAGCACGCCTCGACCGGGCTCCAGCCCGCCGTCGCCGTGCCAGTCGACGTGCTGCACCTGCTCGCGGTGGCCGCCTGGCTCGGCGGGCTGGCGGCCCTGCTGGTCTCCCTCTACTGGGGCCCGCCGGTCGAGCGGACCGCGGTCCGCCGCTTCTCCCGGATGGCCTTCGGCGCCGTCCTGGTGCTGGTCGCCACCGGCACGTACCAGTCCTGGCGGCAGGTCGGCTCCTGGCGCGCGCTGACCGACACCTCCTACGGGCAGCTGCTGCTGGTCAAGGTGGGCCTGGTCGCGGTCATGGTGGCCGTCGCCGGGCTGTCCCGGCGCTGGACGGGCCGACTGACGGCGGCCGGGGAGCCGGCGGCCGGTACGGAACGGGGGACGGGCCCGGACGGTGCGGGCACGACGCCCGAGCCCGTGGCCACCTCCGCCTCCTCCCCCGTGGCAGCCGACGCGGAAACCGACGTAAAAGCCGACGAGGGCGCGGACGAGCACACCGGCCCGGCGGCGGCCGGCGCCCCCGCCGACCCGGCCCGGGTGGCCCAACTGGCCCGTCAGCAGGCCGCGTTGACCACCGCCCGGAAGAAGCGGATCCGGGACGCCGACCCGGTGCGGCGGGGGCTGCGGCGGTCCGTCCTGACCGAAGCCGCCATCGCGGTGGTGCTGCTCGCGGTGACCACCGCCCTGACCACCACCGAACCGGCCCGCACCGAGGAGGCCGTCAAGGCCGCGTCGGCCGGGCAGTCCCCCGACGCCAACCAGCCGCGGGTACTGACCGTCCCGTTCGACACCGGCGGCGCGGACGGCAAGGGCACCGCCCGCCTCGACCTCGACCCCGGGCGCAGCGGCGGCGGCAACGAGCTGCGGCTGCGGATCGCCGACCCGTCGGGCAAGGCCCGGGACGTCCCCGAGGTGAAGGTCTCCTTCACGCTCGGCGCCAAGAAGCTGGGGCCGCTCCCGGTCACGCTCCGGCACAGCGGCACCGGCCACTGGACCGCGAGCGGCGTCCAACTCCCGGTGCCGGGGCGGTGGCAGCTCTCGCTGCTCGTCCGGACCTCCGACTTCGACCAGGTGACCGAGACCAGGAACGTGACAATCAACTGATGAGCAAGCAGCAGGACGCCACGGACACCATGCAGGACGACGCCACCCGCACCGGGAGCGGATCGCCTGCTGCGGACGGCACCACTCTGGAACTGTCCCGCCGCCGCCTCCTGGGGACCGTCGGCGCGGCCGGCGCGGCCGGGCTGGTCGTCGGCGGGGCCGGCGGCGCCCTCGGCGCCTCGGCCGCGCAGGCCGACGCCCCGGAGGCGCTGAGCACGATCGGCGCGACCGAGGTCCCGTTCCGCACGAAGGGCGCCAAGCACCAGGCGGGCATCACCACGCCGTTGCAGGCCGCCGGCCACCTCGTCGCCTTCGACCTGGCGCCCGGCGCCGGCCGCAAGGAGGCCGCCGCGCTGGTGCGCCGCTGGTCGCGGACGGCAAAGGAGCTGATGGCCGGGCGCACCTCGCAGGACGACACCGGCGTGGCGCTGGACGCCGGCCCGTCCTCGCTGACCGTCACCTTCGGGCTGGGCCGCACCTTCTTCGACCGGACCGGGCTGACCGGACGCCGCCCGGTCCAGCTCGACCCGCTGCCCGCCTTCTCGGCCGACGCCCTCGACCCCCGGCGCAGCGAGGGCGATCTGTGGATCCAGATCGGCTCCGACGACGCGCTGGTCGCCTTCCACGCGCTGCGCGCGCTCCAGAAGGAGGCGGCGGGGACCGCCCGGCTGCGCTGGCAGATGAACGGCTTCAACCGCACGCCGGGCGCCACCACGCGCCCGATGACCGCCCGCAACCTGATGGGCCAGGTCGACGGCACCAACAACCCCAAGCCGTCCGAGCCGGACTTCGACCGGCGGATCTTCGTCGGCGCGGACGCCGCGCAGGAGTGGATGCGCGGCGGTTCGTACGCGGTGGTGCGCCGGATCCGGATGCTGCTCGACGACTGGGAGAAGCGTTCCCGCACCGAGCAGGAGCGGGTCATAGGGCGGCGCAAGGACAACGGCGCCCCGCTGACCGGCGGCACCGAGACCACCCCGATGCAACTGGACGCCACCGGCCCCGACGGGCTCCCGGTCATCCCGGCCAACGCCCACGCCCGGATCGCCGCCCCGGAGGCCAACCAGGGCGCGGCGCTGCTGCGCCGCCCGTTCTCGTACCACGACGGCTTCCGCGACGACGGCGCCCCGGACGCCGGTCTGCTCTTCGTCTGCTGGCAGGCCGACCCGCTGCGCGCCTTCACCCAGATCCAGCGGAAGCTGGACCGCGGCGACGCGCTGTCACCGTTCCTGCGGCACGAGGCCAGCGGCCTGTACGCGGTGCCGCCGGCGCCGTCGGACGGCGACTACGTGGCCCAGCCGCTGTTGGAGGGCTGATCGGGACCACTCTTCGAAACGCGTCCGCCCGGCACCGGGCGGCTCGGTATCGTGGCAGGGGCAGGGCGAAAGACGGCGGGGCGCTCCCGCAGGCACGTGAGGGAGTCCACGGCATGTCGGCCAGTCGCTATACGTATCTCGGTCCCGCGGGCACCTTCACCGAGGCCGCACTGCGCACCCTCCCCGAGGCGGCGACCCGGGAGCTGGTGCCGATGGTGTCGGTGCCGGCCGCGCTGGACGCCGTCCGGGCCGGGGAGGCCGCGGCGGCGCTGGTGCCGATCGAGAACTCCGTCGAGGGCGGTGTGACCACCACCCTCGACGAGCTGGCCTCCGGCGAACCTCTGATGATCTACCGCGAGGTGCTGCTGCCGATCGCCTTCGCGCTCCTGGTGCGCCCGGGGACGACGCTGACCGACGTGAAGACGGTGACCGGGCACCCGGTCGCCCAGCCGCAGGTCCGCAAGTGGCTGGCGGCCCAACTCCCGGACGCCGTCTGGGAGTCGGCGGCCTCCAACGCGGACGGTGCGCGACTGGTCCAGGAGGGCCGCTACGACGGCGCGTTCGCCGGTGAGTTCGCGGCCGCGACGTACGGCCTCACGCCGCTGGTCGCCGACATCCACGACGCGCAGAACGCCGCCACCCGCTTCGTCCTGGTCGGCCGCCCGGCCCGGCCGTCGGCGCCCACCGGGGCGGACAAGACCTCGGTGGTGCTGTGGCTGGCCGCCGACCACCCCGGTGCGCTGCTGGAGTTGCTCCAGGAGTACGCGGTCCGCGGGGTCAACATGATGCGGATCGAGTCCCGCCCGACCGGCGAGGGCATCGGCCGGTACTGCTTCTCGGTGGACTGCGAGGGCCATGTCACCGATCGCCGGGTGGGCGAGGTGCTGATGGGCCTCAAGCGGGTCTGCCGCGACGTGCGGTTCCTCGGCTCGTATCCGCGAGCGGACGAGGTGACCGCGACCGTGCGGCCGCAGGTGACCGATTCGGCGTTCACCGAGGCGTCGGACTGGCTGGGGCGCTGCCTGGACGGACGGGGCTGACCCGGCCGGTCCCCCCGTCCCTCGGGTTACGGGCTGTGACCTGCGCCTTCGGCGGGGCCGAAGGCGCCGTTCCGGAGCGCCCTCCGACGGCTTCCGCGACTGTCCACAAAGTTATCCACAGGCTCGCTTCTCGACCTGTGGGTAAGTCGACATCCGAGACGGACAGAGTCGACATATCCCCCTAGTGACCCCACATCCGTCCACAGTCACCCACAGTAGATCACCCCGGACATCGTCAGCACAATTCCTGCGACCAATCCTTTAGAGCGAGGTGATCCCACACGAAAGAGTGCGTGAACAGGGTTTGGACCAAGAAACCATAGGTGAGCATTTCGGACGCAGAATGATCAATTCCGGCTTCCACAGATCTCACACACAGGCTGTGGATAAGAATCTCCCCACCCCGCCCCCCTGTGGACAACCCGGTGGGCAAGCCGGGTGCAACCCCGGGACCGGCCGTCCGGCACCCGGAATCCACCGCCGCGAATGCCCTTTTCGCGGCAAGAACCAGGAATTCCGCAGGGCCTCACAATGCGTTACGACGACCGCCCGGGAAGGCTCGCGGACCCGATTCCCGGCCATGGAATAAATAACCGCAAAACGGGCAAATGGCCCCACCCGCGAATATCACGTCGAGTGCCGACCGGCGGCCCCGGTAGCCTGGTGGGGTGATTGACCTTCGCCTGCTTCGTGAGGACCCCGACCGTGTGCGCGCCTCCCAGCGCGCCCGTGGAGAGGACGTCGCGCTCGTCGACGCACTCCTCTCTGCCGACGAGCGGCGCAGGTCGTCCGGCGTCCGCTTCGACGAGCTGCGTTCCGAGCAGAAGGCGCTCGGCAAGCTCATCCCCAAGGCCGCCGGCGACGAGAAGGCCGAGCTGCTGAAGAAGGCCGGCGAGCTGGCCGCCGCGGTCAAGGCCGCCGACGCCGAGCAGGACGAGGCCAAGGAAGAGACCCAGGCCCTGCTGCGGAAGCTCGGCAACATCGTCCACCCCGACGTCCCGGTGGGCGGCGAGGAGGACTTCACGGTCCTGGAGACGCACGGCACCGCCCGCGACTTCGCCGCCGAGGGCTTCACGCCCAAGGACCACCTGGAGATCGGCGAACTGCTCGGCGCCATCGACGTCGAGCGCGGCGCCAAGGTCTCCGGCTCGCGCTTCTACTACCTCACCGGCGTCGGCGCCCTGCTGGAGCTGGCGCTGGTCAACGCCGCCATCGCGCAGGCCACCGAGGCCGGCTTCACGCCGATGCTGACCCCCGCCCTGGTGCGCCCGCGCGCCATGGAGGGCACCGGCTTCCTCGGCCAGGCCGCCGAGAACGTCTACCACCTGGAGCGCGACGACTTCTATCTGGTCGGCACCTCCGAGGTCCCGCTCGCCGCGTACCACATGGACGAGATCGTCGACGCCGAGCAGCTGCCGCTGCGCTACGCCGGCTTCTCGCCGTGCTTCCGCCGCGAGGCCGGCACGTACGGCAAGGACACCCGCGGCATCTTCCGGGTCCACCAGTTCGACAAGGTGGAGATGTTCTCCTACGTCGCGCCGGAGGACGCCGAGGCCGAGCACCGGCGGCTGCTGGAGTGGGAGAAGCAGTGGCTGACCGGCCTGGAGCTGCCGTTCCAGGTGATCGACGTCGCCACCGGCGACCTGGGCGCCTCCGCCTCCCGCAAGTTCGACTGCGAGGCGTGGATCCCGACCCAGGGCAAGTTCCGCGAGCTGACCTCGGCGTCCAACTGCGACGAGTTCCAGGCCCGCCGCCTGTCGGTCCGGATGCGCGAGACCACCGACGGCAAGCCGAAGGTCCGCCCGCTGGCGACGCTCAACGGCACTCTCTGCGCCGTCCCGCGGACCATCGTGGCGATCTTCGAGAACCACCAGCAGCCGGACGGTTCGGTCCGCGTCCCCGAGGTGCTCCGCCCGTACCTGGGCGGCCGTGAGGTCCTGGAGCCCGTCGCCAAGTGAGCCACTCAGCCCCGGCGGGGTCGCCGCTGCCGTACAAGCTCATCGCGACGGACCTCGACGGGACGCTGCTGCGCCACGACGAGACCGTCTCCGAACGCACCCGCCGGGCGCTCGCCGCGGCCACCGAGGCCGGTGCGGCGCACATCGTCGTCACCGGCCGGGCGGTGCCCTGGACCCGGCACATCCTCGACGCCCTGGACTACCAGGGCCTGGCGGTGTGCGGGCAGGGCGCGCAGGTCTACCACGCCGGCGAGCGGCGGCTGTTGACGTCGGTGACCCTGGACCGCCAGCTGGCCGGCCTCGCGCTGTCCAAGATCGAGGCCGAGGTCGGCCCGCTGCACCTGGCGGCGAGCCGGGACGGCCTGGCCGGCGAGGTGCTGGTCGGCCCGGGCTACCAGGTCCAGGAGGGCCCGCTGCCCAACGTCCTGATCGACGACCCGGCCGAGCTGTGGACCGCCCCGCTCAACAAGGTCTACATACAGCACCCGACGCTGGACGACGACGCGCTGGCCCGCGCCGCCCGCCAGGTCGCCGGGGACCTGGTCGGCGTCATGGTCGCCGGGCCCCGCATCGTCGAGCTGCTGCCGCTGGGCCTGACCAAGGCCACCGGGCTCTCGCTGGCCGCCCGCCGCCTGGGCATCACCGCCAAGGAGACCGTGGCGTTCGGCGACATGCCCAACGACATCCCGATGTTCGCCTGGGCCGCGCACGGCGTGGCGATGGCGGGCGCCCACGACGAACTCAAGGCCGTCGCCGACGAGATCACCGCCTCCAACGAGGACGACGGGGTCGCGGTGGTGCTGGAGCGGCTCTACTCCTGACGGTGCCCGGACGGGGGCGGCGGCTCCGCCCCGTCCCCGTCGTCGCCCCCCGCCACCACGTCGGACGGCCCCACGCGCGCCGCCGGGGTCAGCGGCCAGCACGCGAACCCCATGGTCAGCGCTATGGCGTGGCCGAAGTCGGTGAAGGTCGCGCCGGTCGCCAGCGGTACCCCGAAGAAGGCCAGCAGGCCGACGAGGTAGGCATAGCGCCAGGGCGACGGCAGCCGGTAGGTCAGCACGCCGGCCGCGGCGGCCAGCCCGTAGGAGACGCCGATGTCCACGACGTGGGTCATCGAGCGCGGCAGCTGGTGGCCCTCGATGGCGAGCAGCACCAGTTCCTGGCTGGCCAGGGTGGCCGCGACGTGCGCCGCGCCGACCGCCAGCAGCCAGCGCCAACTCCCCATCCACCGTTCGACGTTGGCGTGCACCAGCTCGAACATCACCGCGTAGAGCAGGAACGACCCCGGCCGCTCGATCCAGAAACCGCTGATCAGCAGCGAGGGCAGCGGATGCTCGTTCAGCTCGTGGATGTTGCTGCTGTTGCGGTGGAGGAGGAACTGCTCCAGCCCCTCGGAGGCCGAGGCGATCACCAGACTGGTGATGCCGATGATCAGCAGCCAGATGTGGGTGCCGGGTGTCGACCGCACCCAGTCCAGCACCCCGTCGCGGGCCCGGCGCGCCAGGACGCGGGGCGGTGGCGGTGTCATCGGCGGCCCCTCGGAGCGGCGGGGCCGGGCGTGAGGTACGGGCCGGGCCCCTTGAGGCGCCGGATCTGCGGCGTGCTCTCCATGGTCCGTACGCCCGGCAGTGCCGCGATCCGGGTCGTCAGGTAGGTGTAGAGCGCGCCGGTGTCCCGGCACAGGACGGAGGCGAAGAGGTTGTGCGGACCGGTGGTGGCGCCGGCGAAGGCGACCTCCGGGTGTTCCGCCAACGCCTCGCCGGAGGCGGCGAGTTCGGCGGGTGCGACGGACAGCCACAGGGCGACCATCACCCCGTATCCGAACAGCCGCAGATCGTAGTCGACGTCGTAGTACAGCACGCCGTCCGCGCGCAGCGCCTCCAGGCGGCGGCGGACGGTGGTGGGCGACCAGCCGGTGGCCGCGGCGAGTTCGGCGAGCGGGGCGCGGCCGTCCCGGCCGAGCGCCTCGAACAGCCGCCGGTCGGCGTCGGAGAGCACCACCGGGGAGCCGGGCGCCCCCTGCTCGAACCCGGTGGCGGGCCCGGGGGAGGGCGGCCGGGGCGCCGGCGGGCACAGCCGGGCGGCCTCCTCGGCGGTCAGCGCACCGGACTTGCTGACCATGCTCTGCGGGCCGCCGTAGAACTCGTGCAGCAGGCAGTGCGCGGTCACCCCGACCACGCTCGGGGTGCGCGGCAGCTTCTGGAGCAGCAGCGCGTCGCTGTGCTCGCTGCCCGCCGACCGGCAGACCGCGGCGATCTCGGTGCCGCCGGACATCAGGCTCACCCAGGAGGTGTCCGGGCGGCGGGCCAGCGCCTCGGCGATCGGCAGCGCGGCGTCCGGCGCGCACTCCACCCGCACCAGCCACTCCACCTCGCCCAGCGCCCGGGGCTCGGCCAGCCCCAGGACCCGGAACGCGCCGGCGCCGCGGTGCCGGGTGTAGCGCCGGGCGACCGTCTGGTCGGAGACCCCGAGGACCTCGGCGATCCGGCTGAAGGGGGCCCGGCCGTCGATCTGGAGGGCGTGGATCAGCCGGCGGTCGAGGTCGTCGAAGGGCGCGGGCCGGCCGGCGCTTCCGTCGGTTTTCACCGTTGGAGGCTAACCCGTGTCGAATTGCGTCGCCGGGAGCGCCGTGGCTGGGGGAACGGGCGGTGCGCATCGGAGAGTGGGCCCTCGGCCGGGCACCCTGCCCGGCCACGCACACAAGCGCACCACCCAACGGAGGACATGACCATGCGGTACGCACCCGGGAGCGCTCCCGACGGGGGCGGCGGCGGCCGGAGCGGGCCGGGCACCGGCCGCACCGGGAAGTGGTGGCCCCTGGTCGCCATCACCCTCGGCAATTTCATGCTGCTCGTCGACGTGACGATCGTGAACACCGCGCTGCCCCGGATAGCCGACGGCCTGGGCGCCTCCTTCGCCTCGCTGCAGTGGGTGATGGACAGCTACGCGCTGGCGCTGGCCGCGCTCCTGATGGTGGCCGGCTCGGCCGCCGACCTCTACGGCCGGCGCCGCCTCTACATAGGCGGGCTGGCGCTCTTCGCGCTCGCCTCGCTGGCCTGCGGACTGGCCCCCGGCGCGGAGCTGCTGGTCGCCGCCCGGGTCGTCCAGGGCATCGGCGCGGCGGCGATGTTCGCCACCAACACCCCGCTGCTGATGGCCGCCTACCAGGGCCGGGACCGCGGGGTGGCGTTCGGCGTCTGGGGCGGCACCAGCGGCGCGGCCGCCGCGGTCGGCCCGGTCCTGGGCGGGATGCTCACCGAGTGGACCGACTGGCGGGCGATCTTCCTGGTCAACCTGCCGCTGACCGCGATCGCCATCTGGCTGACCCTGCGGCACCTGGGCGAGTCCTACGGCGACCGCGGTGCCCGCATCGACTGGCCGGGGGCCGGGTCCTTCACGGTGTGCGCGGGCGCGCTGACCTACGGGCTGATGCGCGGCGGCGAGCACGGCTGGACGGAGACCGGGACGCTGGCCGCACTGGGCGTCGCCGTCCTCGCCCTGCTGGTGTTCGTGGTCGCCGAGCGGCGGACCGCCGGACCGCTGCTGGACCTCCGGCTGCTGCGCCGCCCGTCGTTCGCGGTGCTGATGGCGGCGGCGCTGCTGATGCAGGCGGCGGCCTTCCCGTACCTGACGTTCGTGGGGCTGTGGACGCAGAACGTCCTGGGGCTGAGCCCGATCCGGGCCGGCCTCGCGGTGACCCCGATGGCGCTGATGTCCCTGCTGGTGGGCGTGTTCGGCGGCCGGGCGCTCCAGCGGCTGGCACCTCAGCTCCCGCTCGGCATCGGCCTGTTGCTGATCGGCGCGGGCGGGCTGCTGCACGTCGCGCTGCTCGGCGCCGGGGCGGGCTGGCCGGCGCTGGTGCCCGGTCTGGCGGTCAGCGGACTCGGTATCGGGGCGGCGATGCCGGTGCTGGTGTCGGCGGCGCTCGGCGCGGCCCCGCCGCAGCGGGCCGGGATGGCGAGCGGGGCGGTGAACACCTTCCGGCAGCTGGGGTTCGCGTTCGGGATCGCGGTCCTGGGGACGGTGTTCGGCACCGCGCTGCGGGACGCCGGGGTCCCGGCCGGCGGCCGGGGCGCGCTCGCCGCGGGCTACCTCTCCGGGCTGCGGGACATCACGCTGCTCTCCGGGCTGGTGGCGCTCGCCACCGGTCTGCTGGTCCTCGCGGTGGTCCGGCGCGGCCCGCGGACGGACGGCGGACGGCCGGACGGCCCGCCCGCGGGCGCGGCGGCGACCGCGCCCGGCGCGGGGCACGACGACACCCGGCCGCGGTCAGGGGCGCCGGCGGGGGCGTGACACCGGCGGCCCGTACGGACGCGGCCGTACGGGCGGGTCGGCACCCGGAACCGTACGGCCGTCCACGGTTCCGGGTTGCCGCCCTGGGCCCTGTGACGATCGTCCCGGGGCGGCACATCCAAGTCAATCCTCGGGTTTCCTTTCAAACTCCTTAGCTCTGGCTTGGGTTGGTGACAGGCCCTAGCGTGGCCGGGTGACCCTCGACGATCTACGCGCCTTCGTGGCCGTCTGCGAGGCGGGCAGCCTCAGCGCCGTCGCCCGCGACCTCGGCTGCACCCAGTCCGCCGTCAGCCAGCGCGTCAAACGCCTCGAACGGGAGGCCGGCATCGGCCTGTTGGAGCGCCGGCCGCGCGGGGTGGCACCGACCCCCGCGGGCCGCATCCTGCACCGCGCCGCCACCGACGGCCTGGGCGGACTGGACCTGGCCCTGCGCCGGCTGGCCGACATGCGGCGGGGCGACGGCGGAACGGTCCGGGTCACCACCGGCGCGACCACCGTCCGGCACTTCATGTCCGACGCGGTGGTCGCCTTCCGGGAGCGGCACCCGCACGTCAACCTGGAGTTCCACACCGAGAGTTCCAGCCGCCGCTGCTTCGAGGCGGTCGCGGACGGCGACTCCGAACTCGCCTGGATCACCATCGGCCCGCCCGTACGGGGCATCGAGCAGCATCCGGTGACGGGCCTGCCGTGGGTGCTCGCGGTCCGCGCCGGGGACCCGCTCGCCGACCGCGACCACCTCACACCCGACGAGCTGGCCGGCCTCCGCCTCATCCGGCTCCCGGAGAACTCCACGTCCCGGATGCGCCTCGACGGACACCTCGGCCACCAGGACGGCGCCCCGGCACCGCATCCCGCGGTCCCCGGGCCCAGCACCACCAGCGTCGCCGACTGGGACACCGCACTGCTGCTCGCCGAGCTCGGTGTCGGCCCCGCCGTCGTCCCCCGCCTCCCCGGCCACCGGGCCACCGCCGGCCATCCGGGCCTGCGGCTGGTGCCGATCCCGGCGCTGCCGCCGCTGACGACCGGGTGGGCGGTACGGCAGTGGGCGGCGCTCAGCCCGGCGGCGGTGGAGTTCGCCGAGACGGTGAACCGGTGCCTGTTGGACGGGACTTCGTCCGCCGGGCACCGGTCTCCGGCCGCCACGGCCGCCGCCACCGCCACGGCCGCCGGCGCCGTCCCCGGGCCCCGCCCCGGCCTCAGGCCCGGACGACCGGTTCCTGAATCTCGGTGACCCACTCCTCCTTGTCGTCCGGGCACTCCAGGTACAGCTCGCGGGCGTACCCGGCCGAGCGGTAGCCGTTGCCGTCGATCCAGTGCGCGAGGTGCTGCGCGGTCGGCACGATCCGGCTCATCGGGCCGCGGTGGACGACGGTCGCGGCCAGGTCGAGCCCCGGCAGCGTGACGGCGTCGAACCCGAGCCCGGCGGCCGGCGCGCCCAAGGACGCGGAGGCGGCGGATCCAGCCCCCGCCCCCTTCCGGCGCACGGCCTTCGCCAGCTCCTCCTGGCTGATCGCGACCCCCGCGTGCACCAGGACCGCGTCCGCCGCGCCCCCGTCCTCCGGGCCGGCGTCCTCCGGCGCGGCCTCGTAGTACGCCAGTCCGGGCCCGGTCGGGGTCACCCCCGCGGCGGCCAGCCGGCGGAACAGCTCCTCGTAGAGCGGTGTGATGACCGGGCCGATGTCCTCGGGGCCGTAACTGGCGGCGATACCGCTGAGCTCCGCGAGCAGGACCGGTTCCGTGCGCTTGAGCACCACGTCGTCGGCGGACATGTGTCCCTCACTCTCGATCGTCCGGAGTCGCGCCTCGACCTGCCCCAGCCGCGCCTCGGCCGCTTCCCGCGCGGCCGCCAGCTCCGCCTGCCGCAGCCGCAGCATGCCGCGCAGCTCCGCCACGTCCACCTGCTCGTCCAGGATCGCCGCCACCTGCTGGAGGCTGAATCCGAGGTCCTTGAGCGCGATGACGCGGTTGAGCCGGGCGAGCTGGGCCGCCGCGTAGAAGCGGTAGCCGGTGACGGGGTCGGTACGGGCCGGCCGCAGCAGCCCGATCGCGTCGTAGTGACGCAGCATCCGGGCCGAGACCCGGCCGTACCTGGCGAAATCTCCGATGCTGAACATGACGCCTTCCAGTGGAGTGGTTTCCACAGTGTCAAGGTCAAGGACGTCCGCAACCCCACGGGAGGCGTAGGGGACGGGGTCACGGTCCGTTGCCTCTCCGGAACCGCTCCGCGATCGGAACGCGCCACTGTGCGACGAGCCTCGGCCAGCAGCGGCAGCATCGCGTCAAGTCCGGTCCGCAAACCGTCAACGAAGCGTCATGGAGCGGCAAGGAGCCCCCTGCACCGGGCATAGCGTCTGTGCCGAGCCCCGGCGCACGCGTAGTCCACCGGTCCGGGGCAGCCGTCCCGTCGAGGAGCAACGCCGTGTCCCACCATCTCCACGCGGAAGACCCCGAGCCTGCTGATCGTGTCCCGGCCGGGCCTCTGTTCGTCCCCGTCCGGCCGGGACCCGCGGGCTTCACCGCCCGCCTGTTCCGCACCCCGCTCGGCGGCCGCACCGCCGTCGGCTTCACGTCACCGCAGCGGCTGGCCGAGGTTCTCGGCGGCGGGCAGCCCTGGGTGCGGCTCTCCGAGCCCGCGCTGCGCGCCCTGGCCGAACCCATCGGCGCCACCACCGTGACCGTCGATCCGCGCTTCACCCCCGACGCCGCCCGTGCGCCCCGGTTCACCCCGGACGCCGCCCGTGACCCGCGGTTCGCCCGCGACGTTCCCCGGGACCCGCGCTTCACCCCCGACGTCCTGCGCGAACCACGCTTCGGCCCGGGAATCCCCCGGGTTTCCCGGAGCAGCCGGCTACGGGCCGTTTGAGAAGGGGCACCCCCACCATGAGCCACACGACCCTGCCCCGGACCACCCGGACCCCGCAGCCCGCGACGCCGCCCGCACCGCACCCGACAGCCACCCGCCCGGCCCCGCCGCCCGCCCGCGACCACGATGCGGACCACGACGACCCGGAGCGGCTCGCCATCTGGCCCGCGTCCACCGTGCCGCTCCCCGAAGACGACCTCGCCATCGGCGGCGTCCCGCTGACCGAAGTCGCCGACCACTTCGGCACCCCCGCCTACGTCCTGGACGAGGACGAGGTGCGCCGCCGCTGCCGCACCTACCTCCGCGCCTTCCCCGACACCGACGTCTACTACGCGGCCAAGGCGTTCCTGTGCCGCGCCATGGCGCACTGGGTCGCCGAGGAGGGCCTGGGGCTGGACGTCTGCTCCGCCGGTGAACTGGAACTCGCCGTCACCACCGGCTTCCCGCCGGAGCGGATCGTGCTGCACGGCAACGCCAAGAGCCCGACCGACCTGCGGACCGCGCTACGGCTCGGCGTCGGCCGGATCGTCATCGACAGCACCTCCGAGATCGCCCGGCTGGCCGCCGCGGTCCCGGCGGGCAGCCGTCAGAAGGTACTGGTCCGGGTCGTCCCGGGGATCGCCGCCGGCGGCCATGCCAAGATCCGCACCGGCACCGACGACCAGAAGTTCGGACTGTCCCTCGCCGACGGTTCCGCGCAGCACGCGATCACCCGCGTCCTGGGCCAACCGCGCCTCGAACTCGTCGGCCTGCACTGCCACTTGGGCTCCCAGATCACCACCGTCAAGCCGTATCTCTCGGCCGTGCGGCGCCTGGTCGGCCTGCTGGCCCGGATCCACGAGCAGCACGGCGTCACCCTCCCCGAACTGGACCTGGGCGGCGGCCACGGCGTCGCGTACCGGCCCGGCGAGCCCGCGCTCGACATCGCCGGACTCGCCGCCAAGATCCGCGCGGAACTGGCCGGCAGCTGCGCGGCGGCCGGCCTCCCGGTGCCGCGGCTGGCCGTCGAACCGGGCCGCGCCATCGCCGGCCCGTCGGGCGTCGTGCTCTACCGGGTGCTCTCCGTCAAACGCACCGGCGCCCACACCTTCGTCGCGGTGGACGGCGGGATGAGCGACAACCCGCGGCCCGCGCTGTACGGGGTGCGCTACGCGCCACGGCTGGTCGGGCGCCGCTCGGCGGTCGCCACCGAGCCGGTGACCGTCGTCGGCCGGCACTGCGAGGCGGGCGACATACTCGCCTCCGACGTCCACCTGCCCGGCGACATCCGCCCCGGCGACCTGCTCGCCGTCCCCGTGGCCGGCGCGTACCACCTGTCCATGGCCTCCGGCTACAACCTCGTCGGCCGTCCCCCGGTCGTCGCGGTCACCTCGGGCCACGCCCGGCTCCTGGTCCGCCGGGAGTCCCTGGCGGACATCCAGGAACGCGACATCGGTCTCTGACGGGGCCGACTGCCGGTCTCCGGCAGGTCCGGCTGTCGGTCTCCGGGCAGGCAGCCCCGTGGGCCCCGCAGGCCCCCGGGCCCGGATCCGCCCCGCGCCGCCCCCGTGCTCGGGGTCGACCGGGCCCGGGAACGCCCCCGGTGGTGGTGCTCGCTCACGACTCCACCACCGGGGGCTCCAGCATGGGAGGGGGTGCCGGGTCCAGCGCGGATCGCTTCCCCGCACCACCCCGCGGCTGGATCTAGCTGCGGCTAGCTCCATCTGGTTGCATTTCCGGACCTAGCTGCATCATGCAACAATCAGTTGTAGGATGACTGGGCAACCGGGCAAGCGTGCGAGATGACGGGTACGGGATCAGGGCGATGGCACTCAAGGCAGCAGGACGGCAATCCCTCGTCGACACCGTCGTCGAGGCCCTCCGCTCCCAACTGGCCGCCGGTGAGTGGCAGGTCGGCACCCGCATCCCCACCGAGCACGCCCTCGCCGAACAGCTCCAGGTCGGCCGCAACACCGTCCGCGAGGCGGTACGCGTCCTCGTACACGCCGGGATGCTGCGCTCACGCCAGGGCGAGGGCACCTTCGTCGTCTCCACCGCGGACCCGGCCGAGATCATGCGCGGCATCCAGCGGGCCGGCATCCGGGACGTCCTGGAGCTGCGCATCGCCCTGGAGGCGGAGGCCGCACGGCTGGCCGCGCTCCGCCACGAACCCGCCGACCTGGAACGGATGCGGGCGGCCCTGGATGCCCAGGTCGAACTGGAGGACGCCGAGGGCCGACCGCACTCCGGCAGCCTGGAGCTCTACGCCGACCACGACATCGCCTTCCACAAGGCCGTCGTGGAGGCCGCGCACAACACCGCGCTGACGGCGACCTACGGCTGGTTCAGCAGCTCCGTACGGGAGGCGCTGGTCACCGCCCTCGACGACCAGGCGATGCCGAAGGTCGTGCACGGCGATCACCGCGCCGTCCTGGACGCCATCGCGCACGGCGACCCGGACGCCGCCGAACGCGCCACCCGCGCACTCCTGGAGAAGCCCAAACGGGCCGTGGAGGCCCTCCTCGCCGGCGAATGACGCCCGGCTTGCGACTTCCTTTCGCCTCCCGCCTCCCGCCTCCCACATCCCCCTTGTCTCTCCCACCTCTCCCTTCTCCCCCTGCTCTCCCCAGTACGAGTTGCACGATTGGCCAGGTACGCACGCATGTCAGGGACCGACTCGACTGCCCAGGTCGACCTCATCGACGCCGAGGAAGACCTGATCCCGGCCCCACCGGTGGCCACCGCACGACGCCGGCTGCGGACCCACCCCGCCCTCCTCCTCACCGGCATCGTGCTCGCCGCGGTGAACATGCGCGCGGCGCTCGCCGGGGTCTCGCCACTGCTCAACGAGATGGCGCACCACTTCCACCTGGCCGCCACCACCAGCAGCCTGGTGACCACCATCCCGCTGGTCTTCATGGGCCTGGGATCGGTCATCGCGCCGCGGCTGGCGCGCCGTTGGGGCACCGAGGCGGCACTGTGCGGTGCGCTGGTCGCGCTGTGCGGCGGCATCGTGCTGCGCATCGCGCCGCCGGTCGCCGCGCTGTTCGCCGGCTGTGCGGTGGTGGGCGGGTCCATAGCCCTGCTCAACGTGCTGATGCCGGGCCTGATCAAGCGGGACTTCCCGGAGCGGGCGGCGGGCATGACGGCGCTCTACTCGACCGCGATGATCCTCGGCGCGACCGTCTCGGCCGCCTCGGCCGTCCCCTTGGAGAACGCGCTCGGCAGCTGGCAGGGCTCCCTGGTCTCCTGGGCGCTCCTCGCCGCCGTCGCCGCCCTCGTCTGGCTCCCGCAGGCCGTGATCGCCCGCCGGGGCACGCACCACGGCGAGGCCGCGGCACGGCCCGCCCACACCACCGGACAGGGCC
The DNA here is from genome assembly GCF_002803155.1 of Streptomyces sp. CB02959. Lineage (GTDB taxonomy): Bacteria > Actinomycetota > Actinomycetes > Streptomycetales > Streptomycetaceae > Streptomyces. Next base: position 426,843 of record NZ_NNBP01000003.1, on the reverse strand, counting down.
CGAAGCTGACCCGCTCACCGCTCGCGTGGCAGGTGACGCTCTTCATGGGTTCGCAGTCGCTGATCGCGTACGTGATCATCGCCTGGATGCCGACGATCTTCACCGACCACGGCATGGGCAAGAGCGAGGCGGGGCTGGTCTTCGCCTTCAGCACGCTGCTGCAGATGGCCGGTTCGTTCGTGGTCCCGACGCTCGCCGGCCGGATGCGCCGCCAGCGGCTGCTGGGTGTGGTGGTCTCCGCCCTGATGGCCTGCGGTGTCACGGGGCTGCTGATCGCGCCGGTGGCCGGCGCGTGGCTGTGGGCGGCGGTGCTCGGCGTCGGCCAGGGCGGCGCCCTCGGCCTGGCCCTGACGATGATGGTGCTGCGGTCCGGCGACGCGCACACCGCCGCCCGGCTCTCCGGCATGTCCCAGACCGGCGGCTACCTCCTCGCCGCCGTCGGCCCCTTGGCGCTGGGCGCCGTCCACCAGGCCACCGCCGGCTGGACCGTCCCGCTCGTCCTGCTGCTCGCCGTCTGCGCCGGCCTCGCCCTGCTGGGCCTGGGCGCGGGCCGCGACCGCCGCATCGGGGAGAACGCCGCGGGGTGAGCCCGCGGCGGGGAGGACGTCGCGGGGGTGAGGGTCGAGGGCCGGGGCGGGGCCGTCCGCGCCGCCGCCCCCTCTCCGCCCCCACCAACGGTCCAGCGGCGGGCGGCGGCCCCGGGCAGCCCCGCGCGGGCGCCGGTGCCCGGCCGGCGCACGGTCGACGCCCGGCCCCGTCCCGTCATCAGCCGCAATCCGGTGTGACGGGACGGGGCCACATCACAGCCGGCTGCCCTACCGTGCCCCCATGAGCGATGTGCAGCACACCGGCCATCGGCCCGGACCGCGGCTCTCCCGCACCGGCTGGCTCGTCCTTGTCGCGGTTCTGTGTCTCGTGGCCGTCCTCGCCGTGCTGCTCGTGCCGCGGCTGCTGCGCGAGCGGCAGTACGGGCAGCTGACGGTTCCGGAGGGGCAGCGGGCCTCCCAGATCTACGCGGCCGCCGACCACGCCCTGAACGTTCCCGAAGGCACCACCGCGCAGGCCGCCAAGACGGCGCGCCTGGACCTGCCCGCCGAAGCGAAGGGCAACCCGGAGGGCTACCTCTTCCCGGCGACCTATCCGCTCCGCAAGGACACCACCCCGGCGTCGCTGCTCTCGTACATGGTCAAAACCGCCGATCAGCGGCTCGCCGCCGACCGCATCACCGCGTACCGGACCGTGGTGATCGCCAGCATCGTGCAGGCCGAGGCGGACCGCCCGGCCGACATGGGGAAGGTCGCCCGGGTCGTCGACAACCGGCTCGCCAGGAACATGCCGCTGCAGATGGACTCGACGATCAACTACGCACTCGGCCGCAGCACGCTCCGCACCAGCCACGCCGACACCCGCACCAACAGCCCGTACAACACCTACAAGTTCGCGGGCCTGCCGCCCACCCCGATCGACAATCCGGGTGCCGACGCGCTGAAGGCGGCGGCCGCGCCGCCCGCGGGTGACTGGCTCTACTTCGTCACCGTCAAACCGGGCGACACCCGCTTCACCGCCAGCTACCAGGAACACCTGCGGAACGTGCGGGAGTTCAACGACGCGCAGAAGGACACCGCCGCCGGCAACGCCACCGGCGGGTAGTCCTCCGCCACCGGCCCTCCCCGGCCGACCGGGCCGCACCGGGCTGCACCGGGACAACACCTGCCCGGCCCGCCGCATCGCCCCGGCCTGCGGTCGCGGCGCCCGGCTTGTCGGCCGGGCGCCGCGACCGCACACCTCAGCTCGGTGAGGTGCCCGCTCGGCCGAAGTGCCGGGCGAAGAACCGGACCGCGCTGTTGGCCTCGAACCGGGGCAGTTCCTTGTGCTTGCCCGCGTTGGCGTGCAGCGTCTTCTCCTGCGAGGCGAAGGCGTCGAACAGCGCGAGACCGGCCTCGCGCGGAATGTGCTCGTCGTCCCACTGCATCGCGAACTCGATCGGGATCGTGATCCGCTTCGCCTGCTCGGCCAGCACCTCGGGCCAGTGCTGGCCGAAGACCGCAGCCGTGATCCTGGGTTCGTCCGCCACGAACGGCACCCCGATCGCGGTGCCCATGTTGATGCCGAAGTAGCCGACCGGCCCATCGGCGCCGATCTCCGGAAGCTCCTGAAGGGCGTCCAGGGTCGCCCGCCACTCGGGCACGGCGAGCTCCGCCAGATGCGCGTTGTAGCGCACGACGATCGGGCCCTCCGGCTCGCCCGCCGCCCTGGCCGCGAACAGCGCGGCGATCTCCCGCTCGTCGTGCGCGGTGCGCGGCCGGTCGCCGTGGCCGGGCGCGTCGATGACGGCGACGTGGAAGCCGCAGCCGGACACGAGGCGCTGCGCCCGGCCCGCCATCGCCGGATGCTTCTTGTGGTTGCCCCCGCCGTGGCCCATCAGGATCAGGGGCGCGCGATCGGCGCCGGAGGCTGGCGACCAGAGGACTCCGGGGACATCGCCCACGGTGAAGTCGCGTTCGCGCATGCCGTTCGACGACGAATCGGCGGTGATGTGGAGAGAGTGCACAGGTGTGGCCTTTCGGAAGTGCCTTGTTGTCGAGGCGCTCCCGGCGACACCTACGTCAATCGCCCGACCGTGACGAAAGGGGGAGCACCCACATGGATACGGCGTTCATGGGGTCTCACCTCCTCGGACGGTGTCGCGGTCGACTGGACACTAACCGTCGACCGCGATCCCGACCAGCCTTTTTCCTACGTGAGCACCACTCCGGACGAACCCTGGATGCTGCCCGGTGGGCCGCTCACTCCTCCCCGGCCAGCGTCAGCGCCTTCAGCCGGCGCGCCGCGTACCAGGTCGAGGCGGCGGTGACGGCCACCAGCAGGCAGACCGCGAGCGGGAGTTGGACCGCGGAGCTGAGGGCCCCCTCGGCGGCGACCTTCTGCCCGACCGCGAGCGCCCACTGCTGGACGCTGAGGGTCCGCGCCCCGGGGACGACGTTCCCCACGAACGCCTCCCAGACCAGGGCGTAGACCAGCCCGAAGACCACGGCGTGCCGGGTGATGGTGCCGAACAGCAGGAACAGGGCGCTGTACGCGACCGAGGCGACGGCCGCCGCCACCGCGTACGCCACGGCTATCTGCTGGCTGTTGCCGTTGAGGACGAATCCGGCCACCAGGACGGGTACCGCCGAGAACACGGCGGTCACACCGATCGCGACCAGCAGTTTGGTGATGATGATCGTCGAACGGCGGACCGGCTTGGCCAGGAGGTAGACCACCGAGCCGTCGTCGATCTCCGGCCCGATCGCGCCCGTCCCGGCGATCACGCCGATCAGCGGGACCATCGTGCCCAGCGCGAAACCGCCCAGGATCCCGCCGGCCGTGGCGTCGTCGGCGCCGGTCAGCGCCCGGACGGCCACGGCGATCACCACCAGGAGGGCGGGCAGTGCGAAGAGGATCAGCGCGCGGCGCCGGCCGAGCAGCGCCCGGTAGGTGAGCCGGGCGACGGTCGGGTGGAAGAGCGCGGCCTTGGGCCCGGCGGCGGACGCCGGCGGGGCCACGGGAGAGGTCGTGGACATAACTGCCTCAGGGCTCCTTTCTGGCCTCAGGCCGCTACGAGGTAGGAGAAGACGGATTCCAGCGACTCGTCGGAGGGTGAGACGGTCAGCAGGCGGATGCCGTGGTCGCGGGCGACCCGTGGCAGGAGTTCGGTGAACCGGCCGAAGTCGACGGCCTGGATGCGCAGTGCGCCCTCGACGACGTCCACCTCGATACCGGCCGTCGAGGGGTCGGTGATCAGCGCCCCGGCCAGCGCCCGGTCGTCGTCGGACCGGACGAGGTAGCGGTGCGGGCGGTCGGTCATCAGCCGGCGGATCTTGCGGAAGTCGCCGGAGGCGGCATGCCGGCCGGCCACCACCACCTCGATGTGCGAGGCCAGTTGCTCGACCTCTTCGAGGATGTGCGAGGAGAACAGGACCGTACGGCCCTCGTCGCCCATCTGCCGCAGCAACTCCATCAGCTGCATCCGCTGCCGCGGGTCCATGCCGTTGAACGGCTCGTCGAGCAGCAGCACCGACGGGTCGTGGACCAGCGCGGAGGCCATCTTCACCCGCTGCCGCATGCCCTTGCTGTACGTCGAGATCTTGCGGTCCTGGGCGTACTCCATCTCGACCGTGGCCAGCGCCCGGGCCGCCGCGGCCCGGCCGAGGCCGTGCAACTCGGCGTTGGCGAGCACGAATTCACGGCCGGTGAGGAAGTCGTACATCGCCTCGCGCTCCGGTACGAGGCCGATGTGGCGGTAGCTTGCCGCGTTCCGCCAGATCGTCGTCCCATCGAGGGTGACGGTGCCGTTGGAGGGGGCGAGGAAGCCGCCCATCATGTTGATGAGGGTGGACTTCCCGGCGCCGTTGGGACCGAGCAGACCGGTGACACCCGGGGCGATGGTCATGGTGATGTCGTTGACGGCGACGACGTTCCCGAACCAGCGCGAGACGTGGTCGATACGAAGAGTGCTCATGGGCGCGGCCCATTCCTTGAGGGGTGGCGGTCGGGCGACGGGTGGGAGGTCCGGGAGGTCACAGTCCGGCCTTCCGGTAGCGGCGCATCAGCAGGCCGTAGCAGCCGGCTATGAGGAGCAGCGAGACGAGGAGGTAGACGGCCCCGGCGCCGGTGGACGGCTTCAGCCCGTTGGGGAAGGAACTGGTGCCACCCAGGAACGTGGACTGCACCCCGTCGATGAGCGTGATCGGCGAGAACAGCCCCAGCCAGCCGACGGCGGCTTCGCTCCCCTGGAAGGAGGCGATGCCCTGGACGGCGCTGACCGCGCCGTACGGAATGGTGAGCACGGCGATCACCGCGGCGACCCCGAAGCCGCGGCGCGGGGTGAGCGCCGAGACGACCAGCCCGATCCCGGCGAACAGCAGCGAGAGCAGCGCGACGCAGAGCAGCCCCTGCCCGAACCCCTTGGTCTGGTCGACGAAGTCCAGCTTCCCCAGCAGCGCCCCGACGTAGAGGATCACCAGGGGGGCGGCGGTGAGGATGAACAGCGCGCTCGCCATCGCCGCGAACTTCGCCATGACGTAGTCGGCCCGCTCGATGGGCCGGGAGAAGTACAGCGGGGTGGTCTTGAACCGCAGGTCGCGGGAGACGGACTGCGGGGCCTGGGCCGCCAGATAGAGGCCGATGACGGCCTGGAGGAAGATGGCGTACCGGGTGTAGCCGACCGGGAGGCTGGCGGCCTTGGTGAACATCGTCACCGCGACCATGATCCCGGCGGGCAGGCACATCACTCCGAAGAGCAGCATCGGCAGCACCTTGCTCTTCGCCGACCGCCCGAGCCCGTACGCACCGCGCAGGCTCTGCGAGAACAGCGACCGCCGAGCATAGGCACGGCCCAACCGGGGGCCGTCGTAGTGCCGGTAGCCGATGTTGTGGATGTAAGCGCCGCCCGGCGTGGTTTCCGTACTCATCCTGCGTCTCCTCCGCCCACGATGGTGGGCCGTCCGGTGCCCTGACCCGCCGCCGCGTTCCGCTCCGTCGGTGCGGCGCCGGCCGGTGCCGGCGCGGCGGCCGCCGCCTGTGCGTCCGCGTCGCGGAACACCTCGGCGATCTGGTGCCGTCGCTGCTCCATCCGCACCAGGCCGAGCCCCAGCCCGGCGACGGTGTCGCGCACCAGGTCGTACGTCTCGTCCCCGGACGCCTCGACGAGGAGGACGTGGCCGGGGGAGGCCAGCCCCTCGGCTCCGGGTGCGCCGGTGGTCACCGCGGCGCCGGCCGCGGCCAGGGCCGCGCGCAGCGCTCCGGTGCCGTCCGGATGGGCGTCGGTGTCCGTGACCTCCACCGCCAGCGAGGTGGTGACCTTGGTGAACTCCGTGGTGGAGGACGAGCGCAGCAGTTTGCCGCCGTCGATGACGACGACGTGGTCGCAGGTGCGCTCCAGCTCCCCCAGGAGGTGGGAGGTGACCAGGACCGAGATCCCGAAGTCGGTGTGGACGCGGCGGATCAGGCCGAGCATCTCGTCCCGGCCGACCGGGTCGAGGCCGTTGGTGGGCTCGTCCAGGAACACCAGCTGCGGGTCGTGCACCAGCGCCTGGGCCAGCTTCACGCGCTGCTTCATGCCCGTGGAGTAGCCGCCGATGGGGCGGTACCGCTCCTCGTAGAGCCCGACGTGGCGCAGGGTGTCGGCGGTGCGCTCCCGGGCCGCGGTCGGCGGCAGGCCGGACATCCGGGCCATGTGCACCACGAACTCGGTGGCGGAGACGTCCGGCGGCAGGCAGTCGTGCTCGGGCATGTAGCCGACCCGCTCACGGATGGTGCCGCCGTCCTTGGTCACGTCCAGTCCGAGGACGTGGGCGGTCCCCTCGGTGGCCGGAGCCAGCCCGAGCAGGATCTTGATCAGGGTCGACTTGCCGGCACCGTTGGCACCCACCAGGCCCGTTACGCCGGGGGCGATGTCCACGGAGAGCCGGTCCAGCGCGGTCACCCTCGGGTACCGCTTGGTAAGGCTTTCGGTCACGATCACAGTCACGGGTTCGACGGTAGTGGCGCCCGCCGAACCCGTCGTCAACCCCAGCGGTGGTCTTCGTGTACCCCTCGGGTACGACATGCCCGTAGGGGTTCTCCTGCTTCAGCGGCACAGGGGCCGGGGTCGTGCCGTGGCGTTGGCCTCGTCGGCCGCACACCCCTTGACGCAGCCGCCAGTCATTGTCACATTCATCAGTGTCAAGTTACGGGCACGTACCGCGATGAACCGCTTACGGACGGACGGTTGGCGATGGCCTCAGTCACCTCAGCGATCTCAGCAGCAACGGGAGAACTCACCGCCGGGCTCAGGGGATTCCGGGAGGTACAGCGGCTCGCCTACGCCTGCGCGGAAGCGGTGGCCGCCCAGCTCAAGCCCGGGATCACCGAGCGCGCGGCGGCGCGGATGCAGCGCGAGTGGCTGCGCGAGCGCGGCGTACGGGACTGGTTCCACCTGCCGTTCGCGTGGTTCGGCGACCGCACCGCGTTCGCCGGCTTCCGGGTGCCGCTGCAGTTCTTCCCCACCAACCGCGAACTGGAGCCGGGGATGCCGTTCATCCTCGACATGGCACCGGTCCACAACGGCTACACCGCCGACATCGGCTACTCCGGCTGCCTGGGCCTCAACCCCGTGCACGACCGGCTGCTGGCCGACCTCGAAGCCCACCGCGAGCTGATCCTGTGCGAGGTCCGCGAACGCCGCCCGCTGCGCGAGATCTACCAGGACGTCGACCGGTTGATGGTGCGGCAGGGGTACGCCAACCGCCACCGCGCCTATCCCTTCGGCGTCATCGCGCACAAGGTCGACCGGGTCCGGCAGCGCCGCTGGTCCCCCACCCTCTTCGGGTTCGGCACCCAGTCCCTCAAGGGCCTCGCCGCCGACGCGCTGCACGGCCACCGGGAGGGCTGGTCCCCGCTGTGGAGTCCGTACACCTTCTCCGACCACCCGCCGCAGCCCGGGCTGTGGGCGGTCGAACCCCACCTCGGTTTCCGTGGCACGGGGGCGAAGTTCGAGGAGATCCTGGTCGTCACGGACTCCAAGGACCCGCAGGAAAGCGCCTTTTGGCTGGACGACGATCTGCCGCATGTGCGGCGCTGGCAGGAGGAGAAGGCCGCGTGAAGACGGGACGTGGACGGGACGAGCACCAGGCCCGGGGACGGGGCACCGGGCGGCCGGCGGCAGCCGGAACCGGGCTCCCGGAGGCCCGGGAGCGCTGGGTGCGCACCGGCGGGATCGAGCTGTGCGTCGCCGAGCTCGGCGATCCGGACCGGCCGACGGTGATGCTGGTGCACGGCTATCCGGACAGCAAGGAGGTCTGGTCCGAGGTCGCCCGCGGCCTCGCCGAACGCTTCCACGTGGTGCTCTACGACGTCCGGGGCTGCGGCCGCTCCACCGCGCCGCGGCCGCTGCGCGGCGGCTTCACCCTGGAGAAGCTGACCGACGACTTCCTGGCCGTCGCGGACGCGGTCAACCCCGACCGGCCGGTCCACCTCGTGGGCCACGACTGGGGCTCCGTCCAGTCCTGGGAGTTCGCCACCGTGCGGCGCACGGAGGGCCGGATCGCCTCCTTCACCTCCATGTCCGGACCGTCCCTCGACCACTTCGGCCACTGGATCAAGAAGCGGCTGGCGCGCCCCACCCCCGGACGGGCCGCCCAGCTCCTCAGCCAGGGCGCCAAGTCCTGGTACGTCTACCTGCTGCACACTCCCGCGCTGCCCGAACTGGCCTGGAAGGGCCCGCTCGGCAAACGGTGGCCGGGAATCCTCCAGCGGGTGGAGAAGGTGCCCGACGGCGACTACCCCACCGCCTCGCTGCCCACCGACGCGGCCCACGGCGCCTGGCTCTACCGCGACAACGTCCGCGCCCGGCTGCGCCGCCCCCGCCCGGACCCCTACGCGCACTGCCCGGTCCAACTCATCACCCCGACCGGTGACGCGTTCCTCTCCCAGCGGCTCTACGACGACCTCGACCAGTGGGCGCCCCAGCTCGTGCGCCGCACGCTCCCGGCCAAGCACTGGGTGCCGCGCACCCGTCCCGATCAACTGATCTCCTGGATCGGCGAGTTCATCACCGCCAAGGAGGAGGGCGACCCGGCGAAGGACGTCGTGGCCTCCGGACCGTACGCCGACCGCTTCGGCGGCCAGCTGGTGCTGGTGACCGGCGCGGCCAGCGGGATCGGCCGGGCCACCGCGTTCGCGTTCGCGGAGGCCGGCGCGCGGATCGTCGCCGTCGACCGGGACGCCGAGGGCGCCGCCCGCACCGCCGACATGGCCCGGCTGATCGGCGCGCCGGAGGCTTGGGGCGAGGCCGTCGACGTCTCGGACGAGGCCGCGATGGAGAAGCTCGCCGACAAGGTCGACGCCGAGTACGGCACCGTCGACGTACTGGTCAACAACGCCGGCATCGGCCTCTCCGGCTCCTTCATGGACACCACCACCGAGGACTGGAAGAAGGTCCTGGACGTCAACCTGTGGGGCGTCATCCACGGCTGCCGGATCTTCGGCAAGCGGATGACGGACCGCGGCCAGGGCGGCCACATCGTCAACACCGCCTCGGCCGCCGCCTTCCAGCCGTCCCGGATACTGCCCGCCTACAGCGCGTCCAAGGCGGCCGTCCTCATGCTCAGTGAGTGCCTCCGCGCCGAGCTGGCCGGGCAGGGCATCGGCGTCACCGCCATCTGCCCCGGGCTCGTCAACACCGGCATCACCGGAACCGCCCGCTTCACCGGCGTCTCCGCCGAGGAGGAGAAGCGCCGCCAGGCCAAGGCCGCGCGGATGTACGGGATGCGCAACTACCCGCCGGAGAAGGTCGCCGACGCCATCCTGCGCGCGGTGGTCCGCAACCAGGCGGTGGTACCGGTCACCCCCGAGGCACGTGGCGCCCACCTGCTGTCCCGCTTCACCCCGCGGGCACTGCGCGCCCTCGCCCGTATCGAGCCACCCGTGTAACCGGCCCGCGCCCTCGCCCCGCAGCCCGCACCCGGCGGTGGCCGGGCCGGACACCTCCGGCCCGGCCACCGCCCTCCCCCGAGATCAGGAGAACCACGCGCGTCAGGAGCAGCCGATGAGCGCACCACGCCCCCAGGAACACCACCCCATCGCACCCCGCCGGGTCGCCTTCGACTGGCACGGGACCCCGCTGCACTGGATACCGGACGTGCTGGGGGACCGTCCCCCCTTCCGCGTCCCGATCCCCGAAGGGGAGTGGCTGCGCTTCCGGCTGGCCCTGATCGCCGCCATCGAGCAGTTCACCGCGGTACTCGGTAACTGGGTCCTGGCCGCCGGCGGTCTGGACCGCGCCGGCCCCGACCCGGTGATGCTCGACCTGCTCCGCTGGCACGGCGCCGAAGAGGTCGAGCACCGCGCGGTCGCCTTCGACGTGTACCAGCACACCGGCGGTGAGGAACCCGCCCGCTATGCCCGCCGTGTCCTGGCCATGGGTGTGACGGCTCCCGTCCTGCTCTACCTCTGGACCTGGGGCGCGGCCTACCTCCTCCGCCACGACCCCCAACCGGCCGCCCCCGCCCGCTACTCGCTGCGGGCGCACCACCGCGCCGTCCGCAAGGGGCTGCTGCCCACCTGGCGGGAACTGGGCGCGGCGATACCCCGCTATGTGCGGCGCTCCTACCACCCCTCCCAGGAAGGCTCGCTCCGTACCGCCCTCGCCTACCTGGCCGCCTCCCCGGCCGCCCGCGCCGCGGCCGGCGCGTTGAGCCGCTCGGCACTCCGGTAGCGGCCGTCCCACGAGGTGGTCACCCCGCCCGGCCGCCCCGCAGAGCGGCCGTATCGTGGCACCGCCGCACCCGGCCCATGGCAAGGCGACGGTGGCGCGGCCGAGGTCCACGGCACGCCCGGCCTCGGCGCTGCCGCCCCGCAGGCAACCGCCATGGAGTCAGCCGTCCCGTGATGGCTGACCGGCACAACGGCCTCCTCGATGAGGCGGCCGCCCCGTAAGGAGCACCGCAGTGACGACCGAGCAGCCGCCGACGGCCGAGTACCGCATCGAGGACCTGGCCCATCTCAGTGGCGCCACGGTCCGCACCATCCGCGCCTACCAGGACCGGGGTCTGCTCCCCCGTCCCGAGCGCCGCGGCCGCGCCAACGTGTACGGCGACACCCACCTGGCGCGGCTGCGCCAGATCGCCGATCTGCTCGACCGCGGCTACACCCTCGCCAGCATCAAGGAACTCCTCGACGCCTGGGACGCCGGGCGCGGCCTGGGTGGCGTCCTGGGCCTGGTCGCCGAGATCGACGGGCCGTGGACGGACGAGCAGCCGACCCGCATCAGCCGCGCCGACCTCGACTCCGCCTTCGGCGGCACCCCCAACGAACAGGCGGTGGCCGAAGCCGTCGAGCTCGGTGTCCTGGTACGCGTCCCCGGCCGGGACGGCGAGTTCCTGGTCCCCAGTCCGCAGGAACTCGCCGTCGCCGCCGAACTTCACTCGGCGGGTGTCCCGCTCCTGGCGATCTCCGAGCATCTGCGAGAGGTGCGCGGCCAGGTCGAGCACATCGCCTCCCGTTTCCTGGACTTCACCACCGAGCACGTCTTCCGGACGTTCCTCAACCATCCCCCCACCGAGGCCGCGACGGCGGAGGCCACCGCGCTGGTACGCCGGCTCCGGCCGCTGGCCCAGCAGACCATCGACGCCGAACTCGCCCGCGCCATGCGGACACTGGCCACCCGGTACATCCGTCACCACCTCACCGAGGCCCTGCCGTCCGACCGGCCGGAGCCCGGCTCCGGTGCGGCAGGCGGACCGGGCACCGACGCATCCGCGCCGGACGGGCGGGGCGACGACGGGCAGCCCGTCGGGTGGGCCGAGGCCGGACCGGTGCGGCGGCCGCTCTCCGCCACCGGGCCGAAGGCCCCGTCGGCGTCAGCGGTCGCTCCGGGGCCGGAGGGCACCGCCGAGTCGGAGAACACCGCCGAGTCGATGGGCACCGCCGAGTCGATGGCCGTCCCGGTGCCGGTAGCCGTGCCGGTGCCGGTAGCCGTGCCGGTGCCGGGCCCCGGCCCCGGGGCGGCGGTGGGCTCCGGATCCGTCGCGGACCCCTGTCCCTCGACCGGCGCGGAGGCAGTGCTGTTGCCCGCCGAGGCCGTTCAGGCCGTACGCGACCTGGTGGGGCCGGAGCGCACGGCCGCCTTCATCACCGCCGCCGCACGGCGCGAGGTGCAGGCCCGCGCCATGGACGCCCTGACCGCGGCGGCCCGTGCACCCCGGCCCGCCGAGGAAGGCACCCCCGGGCGCTGAACGGCCCGCAGGCGCCCCGGGCGGCCTCCCCGCGCCCGGCCCCGCATACCTCCTTCCCCATACCTGTCCTTCTCGGGGGCCTTCTCCGGCCTTCTCCGGGCCGCCTCAGCTTGCTGCCCTCTCCAGTTGTCAAAGATCGAGCCGGACGTCCGCCGCCCGGCCACCCCTTCGGGTTGTGTCACTCAGCCGGATCCGGGAGCCAGTTGCCGTGGAATCCGTAGGGGACCCGGCTCGGCAGGGAGACCGTCGCGACCGGGCCGGCGGCGATGTCCTCCGCATCGAGGATCACCAGATCGCTGGTGTCGGTGGCCGCGTCGTAGACGTAGGTGATCAGCCAGCCCGGCCCGCCGGGACGGTCGTCCGCCGGGGCGAACGCCGCCTCACTCGGGGTGCGTCCCGAACCGAAGCCGTACCGGGCCACCGCACCGGTCTGCAGGTCGTAGCGGAGCAGGGCGCCGGGTATCGCGCCGGTGCCCGGTCCCTCGGCGGCTGTGACATGGCCGAAGCGGGCGGGCTGCCCTGCGAGCCGGTCGTCCATCCGGGGGAACTCGCCCAGGTGGTCGTCGATTTGCTCCTCGGCCACGGTGCCGGAGGCGAGATCGATCGTCCAGCGCCACAGGTAGGGCGTCGCGCGGCCGTCCAGTGCGGCGTAGCGGGATACGTAGAGGACGATCCGGTGCTCGCCGTCGTCATGGGCGTTCAGCGAGTGGAAGACGTAGCAGGGGTCGATGGCCAGCCAGCGGACCTCGCCATGGGGATCGTCGCGGCGCAGCACACCCAGGCGGGCCCCGTGCTCCGGATCCCAGCCGTAGGGCATACCGGCGCGGTTGCGGTCGTGGACCATCGGCAGGTCCATGAAGATGACATGGCGGGCCGTCAGGTGGAAGTCGTGCATCATCGTGGCGGCGGGAACATCGAGGGGGCGACTGATCACCAACTCCCCTGCCGCGTCGGCCCGGTGATAGGTCAGATAGGGCGGCTCGGAGCCCCCGTAGCCGAAGAAGTGCAGCTCACCGGTGGTGGGGCAGGTTTTGGGGTGGGCGGTCATGTTGGTGGTGAGTCGTCCGCCGAAGTCATGGGGACCGACGGTCTCCAGCTCGTGCCCGGGTCGGCAGTCGATCTCGTAGGGGAAGGACGACTCGACGAGCGCCAGCGTGCGACCGGCGTGCCGGACGATATGGGTGTTGGCGACGCCGGCGGCCAGATTGCGGCGGCCCTGCGCGTCGACGCCCCGGATGCCGTCGACGAAGGTCGAGGTGCGGATCCAGCGGTTGCGGTAGGAGCGGGCCCGGCCGCCCTCCAGACGCACGCCGTGGACCATGCCGTCCCCGAAGAACCAGTGGGGGCTGTCGGCGTCCTGCGGGTTGGGACCGTTGCGCACGTACCAGCCGGTGAGCTCGGGCGGAACGGTGCCGGTGACCGGGAGGTCGTAGGCGGTCAGTTCGTCGGTGACCGGGGCGAAGTTGCCGGCCAGGTGCGGTGGCGGAGCGGAGGATTCGGATACCGCGGTGGACGGGGTGGTGGTCATGAGGTCAGGCCCTCCTGGACGTCGAGCCGCTGACCGGACTGCCTCAGGAAACGGGCGCGGGCCCGGTCCGGATAGGCGGCGGTGAACCGGACGGGAAGAACGAATCCGGCGATCTGGACGAGGATCGAGAAGACGGTGTCGAGGCCGTAGGCGGCTATGGCGGCCTGGGCGATCGCGGTCAGGGTGAAGGACAGGGCCCAGGCCGCGGTGATGACGACATTGATGCGCCGGAACAGCGGGGTGTGCCAGACCTCGGGCGGGGCCATCCGCCGGGCGATCGTCATGGTGAAGGGGCGCTGGACGGCGATCGACACCCAGGCGATGAGGGCCAGCCAGCCCATCGACAGTGCGCTGCCGTAGTCCTTGAGGCCGCTGTCGGGATGGGTGAAGGCCACGGCGGAGAGACCGGCGAAGTAGACGATGGTGCCGTACTCCAACAGGCGCGATTCCAGCGAGAGCCCCGCGGCACGGTCCGCCATCAGCAGCGCCACCGAGACCACCAGCCCGGCGAGCGCCCCCCACTGCCAGCCGACCGCGGACACCGCCGCGTAGACCAGCCATGGAATGAAGCTCCGCAGGTAATTCATGATCCCCCCCATTTCGGTCGCGTCCGATGACCACGGACGACTGCTCGACGACGTGCCGGGCCGACGAGCTCGGCAGCAGCGTGCGACCTGGGCTCGGGGCTCCCCTCGCCCGGCGACGTTCCAACTCTGACATGTCTAAGTTGGAAAGTCCAGCTTTGATATGTCAGTTGTGGAAGGTAATGTGCGAGTCATGAGCCTGAGACATGCGGTGCTGGGCCTGCTCTCGGAATCCCCGGCGAGCGGCTACGACCTGATGAAGCTGTTCAACGCCTCGCTCACCAGCGTCTGGCCGGCGACCCAGAGCCAGGTGTACGGCGAACTCAACAAGCTCACGACCGCCGGCCTGGTCGAGGTCTCCGCCCACGGCCCGCGCGGCCGCAAGGAATACGTGATCACCGACGACGGCCTGGCCGAGCTGCGCCACTGGCTCACCGATGTCGCACCCAGCGGCCAGCAGCGCCACGACGGCCTGCTGCGGGTGTTCTTCCTCGGCATCCTGACGCCGCTGGAGGCCCGTACCTACCTCCTCACGCAGGCCGAGTCCGCCGCCCACGCGCACACCGCCTACGAGCAGATCGACGAAACCTCCGAGTGGGACGACGAGATGATCTCTGTCTACGGGCGGATCGCGCTGGAGTACGGTCTGCGGCTGTCCGCGACGATGGAGGAGTGGGCTCGCTGGGCCGCCGACGAAGTGACCAGCGCCAAGGCCAGGAAGGCCAGTGAGCTGGCCCGCGCACAGCACGCCGCGGAGCAGACGGAGCAGGACGAGCACCCGGCCCCGCAGCAGCCCGGCGAGGCGTGAGACCCGCGCCGGACACCCACCGCTGACGGCGGCCGCTCACCGGACCCCCGAGCGCCCGCCCCCGAATCTCGGATGCCGCGGCGACTGCGCCGCGGCATGCTGAAGGCATGAACCACCAGCGCTCCGTGCGCATTTCGAAATACCTGGCGAAACACCTTCGCCATGAACCGGAACGGATCGGCATCACCCTCGACGCCCAGGGCTGGGTGCCGGTGGCGGAACTGATCGAAGCCGCCGCGCGGCACGGCTTCCCCTTCTCCCCGGCGGAGTTGGAGGCCGTGGTCGCCGACAACGACAAGCAGCGCTACACCCTGGACGACGGCCGAATCCGCGCCAATCAGGGCCACTCGGTGCGCGTCGAGCTCGCGCTGCCGCCGGCCGTACCGCCGGGTTTCCTCTTCCACGGCACGGTGGCACGGAGCGTCGCCGCCATACGGGCCGAGGGGCTGCGGCCGATGTCCCGGCATGCCGTGCATCTCTCGCCGGACCGCGAGACCGCGGTCCGAGTGGGCGCCCGGCGCGGCAAACCGGTCGTGTTGACGGTCGACGCGGGCGCGATGCACCGGGCCGGCCATGTCTTCCACGTCAGTGCCAACGGAGTCTGGCTGACCGGCCGCGTGCCGCCGGAATTCCTCCGCTTCCCCGGCTGACCTCCTCCTCAGGAGGCACGCAGGTCAGAGCCCGGGTGCTCCCCACACCGGGAACCACCGGGAAAGATCCTTCTCGACCGTCAGATCGTCCCCGAGCATCGCCCGGACCTGGAGTTCGAGCGGGTTGTCGCGCTTCTCGTCATCACCGGGACGCGGCGCGAAGGGATAGAACGTGCCGCGCTTGTAGAGGTAGACCAGCGCCAACGACCGCTGTCGATCATCGCGGAACCCGAGCAGCGAGCAGAGCAGCTGCGGACCGAACCCCGCCTCTTCCAGGGAGGTGTTGACCGCGTGCAGATCGTTGACCAGGCCCGCCACGTCCTCCGGGGCGTGCCGCACCAGCAGCCACGTATAGCCGTACGCGTCCTGGGTGAACTCCACCGAACCGTCCAGCAGCGCCCGCGCCTCCTCCTGGATGCGCGAGAACGTGCCGCCCTCGACGCTCGCGAAACACACCGACCCCAGCCCGGTGGGGGTGAATCCGGCCGCGGCCTGCAAGGTGACCGCGGCGGACGGCAGCGCGAAGAGCTGGTCCAGATCGGGGCGTACCGGCTTGCTGCGGCCGAGGATGGCGTCCAGAAATCCCATGCGCGGCTTACTCCTTGATCCTTTGCTCCGGTGACGCGCCGGCATGTTTCACGGGAAACATCGCCACGCGTCGGTCACTGCCGTCCGGCCGGTTGCCGCCGTTCACGGCCGCCCCAGCTGTGCCGCTATCCGTCCCAGCTGGTCGAGCCGCTGCTCCAACGTGGGGTGCGAGGACAGCAGCTGGTTGAAGCTCTCCTTGTTGAACGCCGGGGCGAAGTAGAACGCGTTGAACGGCTGGGCCTTGCGGAGGTCCTCGGTCGGGATCCGCGCGATCTGGCCGGTGACCTTCGTCAGGGCGGACGCCAGCGCGGAGGGGCGGCCGGTCAGTATCGCGGCGGCCCGGTCCGCGGACAGTTCGCGGTAGCGCGAGAGCAGCCTGGTGAGCAGGAAGCTGATGGCGTAGACGACGACGCTGACGGCGGTGACGACCAGCACGGCGATGGCGGCGTTCTGATCACGGTTGTTGCGCCCGACGCCGCTCCACAGGGCGGCGCGGGTGATGATGCCGGCCAGGACGCCGAGGAACGAAGCGATGGTCATCACCGCGACGTCCCGGTGGGCAACGTGGGAGAGCTCGTGGGCCAGCACGCCCTCCAGCTCCTCCGGCTCCAGCCGCCTGAGCAGCCCCGTCGTGGCGCAGACCATGGAGTTCTTCTGGTTGCGGCCGGTGGCGAAGGCGTTCGGCACATCCGACTCGGCGATCGCGACCCTCGGCTTGGGCATGTCGGCCAGCGCGCAGAGCCGGTCCACCGCACCGTGCAGCTCGGGCGCCTGCTCCGGCGTGACCTCGTGCGCCCCCATGCTGAAGGCCGCGATCCGGTCGCTGAACCAGAACTGCGCGACGAACATGCCCCCCGCGATCAGCAGCACCACCACCCAGGCGCCCTTGAGCAGCACCAC
The DNA here is from genome assembly GCF_002803155.1 of Streptomyces sp. CB02959. Classification (GTDB taxonomy): domain Bacteria; phylum Actinomycetota; class Actinomycetes; order Streptomycetales; family Streptomycetaceae; genus Streptomyces. The sequence continues at coordinate 410,029 of NZ_NNBP01000003.1, read as the reverse complement.
CAGCGCACTGACGACCACGACGTACAGCAGCCCGATGAAGAACATCGTCATGACCATGCGCGAGGTCAGCCCCCGGTCCGGGGCGAATCGGGTCTGTGCCATGGCTCCTCCACAACGCACCGCACTTCGCGCAGTGCCGCGGCCCGGTCGCACGCCGGGCCCCGCACACTGCGCCGCTGCCCCAATTCTCCCTCTTGATGGCTATATACCGGGTAAAGCCCCGGCCGGATGCCGGGGTAAACCAGGACGTACGGCCCGACGCCGCGGATGCGCCGCTATGCGCCGAGCTGCGCCAGCCCTTCGGTGGCGATCCGCTCGAAGACCGCAGGGTCGGCCGCGAAGACCGAATCCGCGATCGGCCAGTGGATGACCAGCTCGTCGATGCCCAGCTCGGCATGGCGGCCGGCGAAGTCCACGAAGGCGTCCACGGAGTCCAGCGGCTGGTCCGGGGTGAAGCCGGTCAGCATGATCTTCTGGAGTTCGCCGGGGTCCCGGCCCTGGTCGGCGCACGCCTTGGCCAGCCCCTCGATCTGCCTACGGATGGCCTCCCGCGACTCGGCCGGGGTACCGCCCGCGTTCGACACCTTGGGGTCACCGGTGGTCACCCATGCCTGGCCGTAGCGGGCCGCCAGCTTCAGCCCGCGCGGGCCGGTGGCCGCCACCGCGAACGGCAGCCGCGGCCGCTGCACGCAGCCGGGGATGTTGCGCGCCTCGTCCGCGGAGTAGTGGGTGCCCTCGTGCGAGACGGCGTCCTGGGTCAGCAGCCGGTGCAGCAGCGCCGTGAACTCGGCGAAGCGGTCGGCCCGTTCGCGCGGCGACCAGGGCTCCTGACCGAGCGCCGTGGCGTCGAAACCGTTGCCGCCGGCGCCGATACCCAGCGTGACACGGCCCTCACTGATGTCGTCGAGCGAGATCAGTTCCTTGGCGAGGGTGACCGGGTGCCGGAAGTTCGGCGAGGTGACGAGGGTGCCCAGGCGTATCCGGGACGTCGCGGCGGCGGCCGCGGTCAGCGTCGGGAGGGCGCCGAACCAGGTCAGGTCGCGGAAAGTCCGCCACGACAGGTGGTCGTAGGTGTACGCGGCGTGGAGGCCCAGCTCCTCGGCGCGCTGCCACGCCTCCTTCCCGCCTTCGGACCAGCGGCGGACGGGCAGGATCACAGTGCTCAGTCGCATATCCCCGAGCGTACGGCGACGCCGCGGAAACCCCGTCCGGCCGCTGCCCCACCGGGCACCTGTGCGCCACCCACCGCACGCCTGTACGTGCCGGTACGCGAAGATGGCCCCGTGACTGATGCCTCCGCCACGCCGCCCCGGCCCACCCGGCTGATCGCCACCGACCTCGACGGCACCCTGCTGCACGACGACAAGACGGTCTCCGACCGGACGATCGCCGCGCTCGCCGCCGCGGAGGAGGCGGGCATCGAGGTGTTCTTCGTCACCGGGCGCCCGGCCCGCTGGATGGACGTGGTCAGCGACCACGTGCACGGCCACGGCCTGGCGATCTGCGCGAACGGCGCGGCCGTCGTCGATCTGCACCGGGGGAACCGGTTCGTCGAGGTCAGCCCCCTGGACCACACGGTCGCGCTCGACGTCGTCCACGCCCTGCGCGACGCGGCCCCCGGCACCACCTTCGCCGTCGAGCGCACCAGTGGTATCCACTACGAGCCGCAGTACCCGCCCTTCCTCCTCGACCCGGCCGCGGTGATCGCACCCGCCGAGAAGCTCCTCGCCGAGGGCTTCGCCGCACCGTCGAACCCCGGTCCGGCCGACGACGCCGGCACCGACGGCCCGTATGCGGCCGACCCCGGTCCGGCCGCACCGGGCACCGCGGACGCCACCCCCGTGAGCGGCGGTGACATCGCCTCCGAGCAGCCCGTGCTCAAGCTGCTCGCGCACCACCCCGAGCTGGACCCCGACGCCTTCCTCACGCTCGCCCGGGCCACCGCGGGCCACCTGGCGTCCTTCACCCGGTCCAGCCCCACGGCCCTCCTGGAGATCAGCGGCCTGGGCGTCAGCAAGGCCGACACCCTCGCCCACTGCTGCGCGGAACGCGGCATCTCACCGGACGAGGTCGTCGCCTTCGGGGACATGCCGAACGACATCGAGATGCTCACCTGGGCCGGCACCTCGTACGCCATGGCCAACGCACACCCGGACGTGCTGGCGGCCACCACGCACCGTACGGAATCCAACAACGACGACGGCGTGGCCGCCGTGATCGAACGGATCCTTCAGCAGCGCTGAGCACCGCCGGGAGCATGAGACCGGCGGGAGCGTGGCGCGGCCACGCGCGGTGAGGCTGCTCCGGGGACGACAGGAGCGCATCGACTGACACGGCTCCGTGGTTTCACGTGAAACCACGGACGCTGTCCGGCCCGGACCGTTTCACGTGAAACAGTCCACGCCGTTCGGACGCACATGTTTCACGTGAAACACGTCAACTCCCGCAAGAGGACGGCTGTTTCACGTGAAACAGCCCGCCTGCGGCGGAAGGCCGCCCGCCGGCCCCGCTCCCCCTACAGCGGCGCCTCCCACATCACCGTCGTCCCCCCGTCCGCCTCGCCCAGCCCAGGGCCGTAGGTGCTGGATCCGCCCAGCGACTCCGCCCGCTTGGCGAGGTTCTTGAGGCCGCTCCGGCGACCGCCCCGCGCAATGCCCACACCGTCGTCGGCGACGGTCAACCGGACCCCGGGGGTACCGTCCGGCAAGCTGACCGTCGCGTCGACCACCACCTCGATCCGGGATGCCTCGGCGTGCCGGAAGGCGTTCGACAGCGCCTCCCGCAGCGCGGCGATCAGGTTCTTGCCTGCCAGTTCCCCGACCCGGGAGTCCACCGGACCGACGAACCGCGCCGACGGTTGGAATCCGAGCGGCACGGCGGCGGTACCGATCTCCCGCAGGACCCGGGTCCGAAGCCCCGACGGCGCCTCGGCCGGACTCTGCTGAAGAGCGAAGATCGCGGTCCTGATCTCCTGGATGGTGACGTCGAGTTCGTCGATGGCCTTGCCGACGCGCCGGGCCACCTCCGGCACCACGGTCCTGCGCTGCGCGCTCTCCAGGATCATCCCCGTCGCGAACAGCCGCTGGATCACGAGATCGTGCAGGTCCCGGGCGATCCGGTCACGGTCCTCGTAGACCGCCAGCCGCTCCCGGTCGCGTTGCGCATCGGCCAGTACCAGCGCCAGCGCGGCCTGCGCGGCGAACTGGGTGGCCAGGGTCCGCTCGGCGGCGGAGAACGCCCGGGCGCCACGGCCCCGCGGCGTGGCGAGGGTGCCGAGCACCCGGCCGCCGCTCTTGAGCGGCAGCATCATGCTCGGTCCGTACCGCGGCGCGAGGTGGGTGACCATGCGCGGATCACTCGCCGAGTCGTCCACGAACACCGGCTCACCGGCGAGGAGTTGCTCGGCCACCGGACTGTCGCGCGGGATCTGGGTCCCCATGATCCCGGTCGGGTCGTCGGCGGACACCGCGACGATCTCCAGTCCGCCGTCCTCGTCCGGCAGCAGCACGATGCCGGCCGCCGAATCCGCCAGCTTCCGGGCCTGCTCGGCGACGACCGCGAGCGCGTCATCGACATCGCTGCCGGCGAGGAGCTCGGTGGTCACCGCCACCGAACCGTCGATCCACCGCTCCCGCTGCCGGGTCGCCGCGTACAGCCGGGCGTTGCCGATCGCGATCCCGGCCTCGGTGGCCAGCACCCGCACCATGTGCAGGTCCTCTTCGCTGAACTCCCCGCCGCGCTTCTCGGTCAGATAGAGATTGCCGAAGATCTCGCCCTGGACACGGATCGGCACCCCCAGGAACGACCGCATCGGCGGGTGCCCCGGCGGGAAGCCGGCCGAGCGGGGGTCCTTGGTGAGGTCGGCCAGCCGCACCGGCTTCGGATCGTGGATCAGTGCGCCGAGCAGACCCTTGTGGCCGTCGGGCAGCGCGCCGATGCGCTCGTGCTGCGCACCGGTCACGCCGTAGGTCACGAAGTCCGACAGCCCCTCGCGGGCGTCGTCGATGATCCCGATCGCCGCATAGCGCGCATCGGCGAGTTCGGCGGCGGTCTCCACGATCCGGTCCAGGGTGATGTGCAGGTCCAGCCCGGCGCCGACCGTACGCATCGCCTCCAGCAGCTGCGGCACCCGCGCGGTCAGCTCGGACGACAGCCCCTGGAGGCTGCGGGTGGCCTCGGTGGCGGCGTCCATGGGGTCCGGGCGTCCACCGGCGCGTGCGGTGTCCGCGGGGTCTGGGGGCGATCCTGCCGTGGCTGCCATGTCCCGAGCCTAATAAGGGCCCATTTCCGGGGAAAGCGCAGCTATCCGGCGAAGCCCGGACCCGCGGGGGACGACCGGGCCGCGCTCACCTGTGCCGTGCGCCGAGAGACCGGCCCGCCCCCGTGGCGAAGGGCCGCCCGGCACGTCATGCCGGCAATACCGGCGCTCCGGCAGGCACCCCCGCAGGTTCCCGGCCGGTGTCCTCCGCCGCGTCCCCGCCCCCGGCGGTCACCATCCGCGGATACGCCGCATCCACCGCCCGCTCACGCTCCAGCATCCGCCGGAACGGGCCGTCGACCGCGGCCAACTCCGCGTAACCACCGCGCTGCGCCACCCGGCCGCGGTCCAGGACCAGCACCTCGTCGACCGCGTCCAGCCCGGCGAGCCGGTGCGTGATCAGCAGTGTCGTCCGGCCCTCGGTGGCGGCCAGCAGATCGGCGGTCAGCGCGTCGGCGGTGGCCAGGTCGAGGTGCTCGGCGGGCTCGTCCAGCACGAGCACCGGGAAGTCCGCGAGCAGCGCACGCGCCAGGGCCAGCCGCTGCCGCTGGCCACCGGACAGCCGGGCGCCGTGCTCCCCGACCATGGTGTCCAGGCCGTCGGGCAGCCCGCGCACCCAGTCCGCCAGCCGCGCCCGGCCGAGCACGTCCCACAGGTCCTGGTCATCGGTGCCGCCACTACCGTCCCGCCGGGCGAGCCGGAGGTTCTCCCGCAGCGAGCTGTCGAAGAGGTGCGCGTCCTGCGCACACAGCCCGACCAGCCGCCGGACCGCGTCGCCGGCCATCGCCTGGGCGTCCGTCCCGGCCAGCGTGTACGCGCCCGCCTCCCGGTCCAGGAAGCGCAGCAGCACCTGTGCGAGCGTGGTCTTGCCGGATCCGGACGGGCCGACGACGGCGAGCCGGCGGCCCGGTTCCAGAGTGAAGCCGACACCGTCCAGCGCCGGGCGGTCCTGCCCGGCGTGACGCGCGGTCAGGTCGCGTACCGCCAGGGGGAACGGCGCGTCGGGCGCGGGCGCGGGGGCCTCCGGCTCACGGACCGGCGCCGGGGCGTCCAACACCTCGAAGACCCGCTCGGCGGCGTGCCGGGTGCGGCGGCGGTACTGCGCGGCCAGCGGCAGCCCGGCCACCCCCTCGAACGCGGCGAGCGGGGTGAGCACGACGACGGCCAGTTCCACACCGGCCAGCCGCCCCGTGTGCACCGCCTGGATGCCCACCACCGCGGCGGCGGCCACGGTCAGCCCGCACAGCAGCGCCGACAGACCGGCCCCGGCGCCGGCCGCGCCGGCCGAGCGCGACGCGATCCGGGTCAGATCCCGGTCCGCGCGCCGCACCTCTTCCGTACGGGCCCCGAGGGCCCCGGCGACCGTCAACTCGGCGGTACCGGTGAGGAGATCGACGACCCGGGTCGAGAGCGTCCCGCGGGCCGGCGCCAGCCGGCGCTCCGCGCGCCGGGCCAGCGCGCTCGACAGCACCGGCACCCCGACACCGGCGAGCAGCAGCCCGACCGCGAGGACCACACCGGCCTCCGGCAGCAGCCAACCGGTGAAGGCGACGGTGCCCACACCGACCAGCAGCGCCGACCCGACCGGCAGCAACCAGCGCAGGAAGTAGTCCTGCACCGCGTCGACGTCCGCGACCAGCCGCGACAGCAGATCGCCGCGGCGCCGCTCCTTGAGCCCGGCCGGGGCCAACCGCTCCAGCCGCCGGAAGACGGCCACCCGGACATCGGCGAGCATCCGGAACACCGCGTCGTGCGCGACCAGCCGCTCGGCGTACCGGAAGACCGCCCGCCCGATGCCGAACGCCCTGGTCGCGGTCACCGCCACCATCAGATACAGCACCGGCGGCTCCTGCGAGGCCCGCGAGATCAGCCAGCCGGAGGTCGCCATCAGGCCCACCGCGCTGCCCAGCGCGAGGCTGCCGAGCAGCAGCGCGAGCGCCAACCGCGCCCGCCGGGCACGGGCCAGTCCGCGCAGCCGCCCCAGCGCGGAGCGCGCGGAGCCGGGAACGGCGTCGCCGCTCTGGTCCGGCCCGGCAACCACCGCCAGGGGCGGCCCGGCAGGCGAGACCGCACCGGCGTCCGGACCCGGCACGGCGGCCGCCCCGTCCACCGGCTCCGCCGGCTCGGCGGACACCTCGGGCGCCGCCAGCCGCACCGTCCGGTCGGCCACCGCCAGCAGCGCCGGCCGGTGGACGACCAACAGGACCGTGCGCCCGGCCGCGAGCCGACCCACCGCCTCGACCAGGGCCTCCTCGGTCTCACCGTCCAGATTGGCGGTGGGCTCGTCGAGCAGCACGATCGGGCGGTCGGCGAGGAACGCGCGGGCGAGCGCGATGCGCTGCCGCTGACCGGCGGAGAGCCCGGCACCGGATTCCCCGAGCCGGGTCGCCGGACCGTCGGGCAGCGCGTCGACGAAGTCCAGCGCCCCCGCCTCGCCCAGCGCCGCGCGGACCGCCGCGTCATCGGCGTCCGGCCGCACCAGCCGGACGTTCTCGGCGATGGAGCCGGCGAACAGGTGCGGATGCTGCGGCACCCACGCGATCCGGCTGCGCCAGTCGTCGGGGGAGAGGCCCGCGAGGTCCTCGCCGTCGACCAGGACCCGCCCCTCGGACGGCTCGGTGAAGCCGAGCACCACACTCAGCAGCGTCGACTTGCCGGCACCGGAGGGGCCGACCAGCGCAACGGTTTCCCCGGGCCGGACCTCGAACGAGGTCGCCGGAAGCGAGGCGGCGGTGCGTCCGGGATGGCGGACCACCAGCCCCTCGACGGTGAGCCCGGTGCCGTCCGGCGCGGGCGCGGTACCGGGAGTCTGCGGCCGGGTCTCCAGCACGGCGAAGATCTCCTCCGCCGCCGAGAGCCCCTCGGCCGCGGCGTGGTACTGCGCCCCCACCTGCCGCAGCGGCAGATACGCCTCGGGCGCCAGCACCAGCACCATCAGCCCCGTATAGAGGTCGAGTTCGCCGTGCACCAGGCGCATGCCGATACCGACCGCGACCAGCGCCACCGAGATGGTGGCGAGGAGTTCGAGCGCGAACGAGGAGAGGAAGGCGATCCGCAGAGTGCGGAGGGTGGCCCGGCGGTACTCGCTGGTGATCGCGCGGATGGAGGCGGCCTGGGCCTTGGCCCGGCCGAAGACCTTGAGGGTCGGCAGCCCCTCGACGACATCGAGGAAGTGCCCGGACAACCGGGAGAGCAGCCGCCACTGGCGGTCCATCCGCGACTGGGTGGTCCAGCCGATAAGGACCATGAAGAGCGGGATCAGCGGCAGGGTGACGACGATCGTCAGCGCGGAGATCCAGTCCCCGACGACGATCCGGGCCAGCACCGCGACCGGCACCACGACCGCCAGCCCCAACTGCGGCAGATAGCGGGCGAAGTAGTCGTCGAGGGCGTCGATGCCGCGGGTGGCCAGGGTCGTCAGCTCCCCGGTCCGCAGCTCCAGCGTGCCGGCGCCCGCGGCCCCCGCCGCACGGTGGACCGCCGCGCCGGGCCCGAGAGCCGCCGCCCGCTCGATCAGCCGCATCCGCAGTTCGGACTTGACCGCCGCACTGGCGAGGTGCGCGGCCAGTTCGGTGAGCCAGGAGACCAGCCCCCGGCCGACGGAGACCGCGGCGAGCAGCGCCACCGGCGTGACCAGCGCAGCGAGGGGGCGGCCGTGTTGGAAGGCGCCGACCACGATCTCCGCGATCAGCATGGCCTGACCGATGACCAGGCCCGCCCCGGCAAGCCCGAGCACCACCACCGCGACGAGGAATCCGCGGGTGGCACGGGCGTATTGGAGCAGGCGCGGGTCGACCGGTTTCACGTGAAACCTTCCGTTCTCCCGAGCCCCGCCCTGGCCGGGCGGGGCGGGGCGGGACTCAGCTAGTGGGCTTCGGCGAGGTGCTGGGTGCCGATCCGCTTGCGGAACACCCAATAGGTCCACCCTTGGTAGAGCATCACGAGCGGCGCGGCGATCCCGGCGCACCACGTCATGATCTTCAGGGTGTAGGGGGTGGACGAGGCGTTGGTGACCGTGAGGCTCCAGCTCTCGTTCAGCGTGGACGGCATGACGTTCGGGAAGAGCGTCAGGAACAGCATGGCGACCGCCGCCGCGATGGTGATCCCGGAGAAGGCGAACGCCCAGCCCTCGCGCCCGAGCTTGTTGGCCCAGAGCGCGGCGACCAGCGCCACCACCGCCACGATCATGGCGACCAGGCTGCCGGTGTCTCCCTTGTCGGCCTGGGTCCACCCCAGGAAGCCGACCGCGAGCACGGCGGTGACCAGCCCGAGGACGCCCGCCATCCTGCGCGCCCGCTCCCGGATGTCACCCACGGTCTTCAGCGAGGCGAACACCGCACCGTGGAAGGTGAACAGCGTCAGCGTGACCAGGCCGCCGAGGATCGCATACGGGTTGAGCAGGTCGAGCAGACCGCCGACGTACTCCTTGTGGGCATCGATCTTCACGCCGTGGACGATGTTGCCGAAGGCCACCCCCCACAGCAGCGCGGGCAGCAGCGAGGTCCAGAAGATCGCGTGCTCCCAGTTGCGCTGCCAGCGCTCCTCGGGCCGCTTGACGCGGTACTCGAACGCGACACCGCGGACGATCAGGCAGACCAGGATCAGCAGCAGCGGCAGGTAGAACCCGGAGAAGAGGGTCGCGTACCAGTCCGGGAAGGCGGCGAACGTCGCGCCGCCCGCGCTGAGCAGCCAGACCTCGTTGCCGTCCCAGACGGGTCCGATGGTGTTGATCAGCACCCGCTTCTCGCTCCGGTCCCGGGCGAGCAGCTTGGTGAGCACACCGATGCCGAAGTCGAAGCCTTCCAGGAAGAAGTACCCGGTCCAGAGGAAGGCGATGATGACGAACCAGACGTCGTGGAGTTGCATGGTCGCCTCCTAGTACGAGAAGGCCATCGGCCGGTCGGCGTCGGTGGGGTCGCCACCGATCTTGGTGGGCGGGTTGAGGTCGGAGTCGGTGAGCTCCTGGGGTCCGGCCTTGATGTACTTCGCCAGCAGCCTGACCTCGACCACGGCGAGGATCGCGTAGAGCGTGGTGAAGACGACCAGGGACGTGATCACTTCGCCCTGCGTGACACCGGGGGAAACCGCGTCGCGGGTGCGCAGCACGCCGTAGACGACCCAGGGCTGGCGGCCCATCTCGGTGAAGATCCAGCCCCAGGAGTTGGCGATCAGCGGGAAACCGAGGGTGACGAAGGCCAGTCGCCAGTACCACTTGGCCAGACGGTCGCCCAGCAACCTGTTCTTGGTGATCGCGAGGTGCGGCGCTTCGTCCTCACCGGTCCGTAGCGCGGGCGCGAGCCAGAACTTCTTGCGGGTGAGCCACAACCCGGCCAGACCGATGACGAAGGACGTCATCCCGAAGCCGATCATCCAGCGGAAGCCCCAGTAGGTGACCGGGATGTTGGGCCGGTAGTCGCCGGGCCCGAACTTCTGCTGCTCGGACTTGTTGACGTCGTTGATGCCCGGCACCGGCGAGGAGAAGTCGTTGTGCGCAAGGAAGGAGAGCAGACCCGGTATCTCGATGGCGACCTTGTTGTGGCCCTTGGCGACGTCGCCGTACGAGAAGACCGAGAACGGCGCGGGTGCGGCCTTGTCCCACAGTGCCTCGGCCGAGGCCATCTTCATCGGCTGCTGCTTGAACATGACCTTGCCGAGCGAGTCGCCGCTGATTGCGGTGAGCATCCCCGCGATGACCAGGGTTATCAGCCCGAGCCGCAGCGACGTCCGCATGACCTTGATGTGCTTCTTGCGCATCAGGTGGTACGCGGAGACGCCGACCATGAAGGCGGCACCGGTCAGGAAGGCCGCGGTCAGGGTGTGGAAGACGACGACGAGGGTGGTGTCCTGCGTCAGCACCTTCCAGAAGTCGGTCAGCTCGGCCCGCCCGGTGGCGTGGTTGTACTTGTAACCGACCGGGTGCTGCATCCAGGAGTTGGCGGCGAGGATGAAGTACGCCGAGAGGATGGTGCCGATCGACACCATCCACATGCAGAAGCAGTGGATCTTCTTCGGCAGCTTGTCCCAGCCGAAGATCCACAGGCCGATGAAGGTGGACTCGAAGAAGAACGCGATCAGGGCTTCGAAGGCGAGCGGCGCACCGAAGACGTCCCCGACGAACCGCGAGTAGTCCGACCAGTTCATGCCGAACTGGAATTCCTGGACGATGCCGGTGACGACACCCATCGCGATATTGATCAGGAACAGTTTGCCCCAGAACTTGGTGGCCTTGAGGTACTTCTGCTTACCGGTTCGCACCCATGCGGTCTCGAGTCCGGCCACCAAAGCGGCGAGGGAGATCGTCAGCGGGACGAACAGGAAGTGGTAGACGGTCGTGATGCCGAATTGCCATCGCGCCATAGTCTCTGGCGCCAACGCCAGTTCCACGTCGCGGCCTCCTTACATCCTTGCGTCGCCGTTTCACGACGGCTATGTCCCTTTTGTGCGACATAAAGCAGCACATACCAGGACGCGAGCTTGTGAACGCGTTCACATTCACAAGCATTATCTCCCATGGCGTTCACACCTTGAGGAAGGGGGGTACGTGACTGCGGTCACGCTCGATTCCATGGCCCGTGAACGCTTATGCCGAGGTTATGTGCGCACTCTTCCGTGCGACTTCAACATATTGTTGAATGCGTCGCCATGAAGATCCGCATCTCCTGGTCCGCCGGGCACGTGACCGCCACCCTCGACGACACCCCGACCGCCACCGCGCTCCTCGCCGCCCTGCCGCTCCAGGCCACCGCGCACACCTGGGGCGAGGAGGTCTACTTCGACACCGGGCTCGCCCCCGCCCTGGAGAGCGACGCCCGCCAGGTCGTCGAACCCGGCACGGTCGCCTTCTGGACCGAGGGCAACGCCCTCGCGCTCCCCTACGGCCCGACCCCGATATCCCGCGGCTGGGGGTCCCCCCGAACGGAGTTCGGGGGAGAGTCCCGGCTCGCCTCCCCCTGCAACGTCCTGGGCCGCATCGACGGCGACCCCCGCGCACTGGCCACCGTCCGCGGCGGCGACGCCGTCCACGTCCAGAAGGTCTGAGGCCGCAGACGCCTGAGGCCGCGGGCCCGACGGGACCCACGACCTCAGAGAACGCCGCCGCTCGAAGGCACACCGCCTTCGAGCGGGCCGGAAACCGGCTACAGCGCCTTGCGGAACTCCTCCGCAGCCTGCAGGAACAGGTCCATCGCCGGCTTCTCCCCGATCGTCACGCGCACGCCCTCACCGGCGAACGGCCGCACGACCACCCCGGCCCGCTCGCACGCCTCGGCGAACTCGGTGGTCCGGTCCCCCAGCCGCAGCCAGACGAAGTTCGCCTCCGACACCGGGACCGTCCAGCCCTGCGTCACCAGCGCGTCGTAGACCCGGGCCCGCTCGGCGACCAGCGCGTCGACCCGCTCCAGCAGCGCCGCCTCACTGCGCAGCGACGCCACTGCGGCCTCCTGCGCGAGCTGGCTGACGCCGAACGGCACCGCCGTCTTGCGCAGCGCGGCGGCCACCTCCGGGTGCGCCACCGCGAAGCCCAGCCGCAGCCCCGCCAGGCCGTACGCCTTGGAGAAGGTGCGCAGCACGCACACGTTGGGGCGGTCGCGGTAGAGCTCGATCCCGTCCGGCACCGCCGCGTCGCGGACGAACTCGCGGTACGCCTCGTCCAGCACCACCAGCACATCGGCCGGCACCCGGTCCAGGAAGGACTCCAGCTCCGCACGGCGCACGGCGGTGCCGGTGGGGTTGTTGGGGTTGCAGACGAAGATCAGCCGGGTCCGTTCGGTGATCGCCGCCAGCATCGCCTCCAGGTCGTGCACCTCACCGGAGGTGAGCGGCACCCGCACCGACGTCGCACCGGAGACCTGAGTGATGATCGGGTACGCCTCGAACGACCGCCAGGCGTAGATCACTTCGTCGCCGGGCCCGGCCGTCGACTGGATCAGCTGCTGGGCCACGCCGACCGACCCGGTACCGGTGGCCAGGTGCTCCACCGGCACCGAGAACCGGTCGGCAAGCTCCGCCATCAGGCCCGTGCACGCCATGTCGGGGTAGCGGTTGAACGATCCGGCAGCCGCCACCGCGCTCTCCAGGACGCCCGGCAGCGGCGGGTAGGGGTTCTCGTTGGAGGACAGCTTGTAGGTGACCGGACCGCCGGTCGCCGCCGGCCGCCCCGGCTTGTAGGTGGGGATGCCGTCCAGCGCCGCACGCAGCCTCGGGGTCTTCTCGCTCACCGCAGGTCCTCCTCAACCATCCCTCTCGACTCCAATACTGCACACCTTATGAGGATTGCCCCTTCCGGCGTCAGGCCCTAAAGCGACAGTCCTTCCGCGGGCTCCACCGTGGCGAGCGCCGGGCGCGCACCCCGGGGGGAGCGCTATGTGACACCTCGCGCGCCGGTGGCTCACTCCGTGGCGCGCATCCCTCGTCAAGGTGACTTGAGACCTCTTCGAGACCTGGCCGAATCGCCAGGCGGAGCACCCATCCCTCCCCTAAAATGATCACTGAAACGAGCAACCTCCTTTTAATGCAAGGTAATTGACGGTGCATCACCATGCAGAAACGTGCCTTCTAGCCGCCGTCTTCGGTCACCCGCGAATGGCCGTACCGAGCCCTACTATCGGCTCGCCATGACAGCAGCAGGGAAGCACCAGGTGGGCCGGTCGACCGGTCGCCGACTGGGACGCGCGGGCATCCGGGACGTGGCCGCCGCAGCCGGTGTATCGATCACGACTGTCTCCGACGCGCTCAACGGCAAGGGCCGGCTTCCGGATGCCACCCGTAGCCATGTCCGCGAGGTGGCCGATCGGCTGGGCTACCGCCCGTCCGCCGCCGCCCGCACCCTCCGTACCGGCAAGTCGGGCCTCATCGGCCTGACCGTGACCACCTACGGGGATGAACCTTTCACCTTCACCGAGTTCGCTTACTTCGCCGAGATGGCCAGAGCCGCCACCTCCGCCGCGCTGGCCCGCGGCTACGCCCTGGTCATCCTGCCCGCGACCTCCCGGCACGACGTCTGGTCCAACGTCGCCTTAGACGGCACCGTCGTCATCGATCCGGCCGACGGCGACCCCGTCGTCACCGAGCTCGTCCGGCACGGCGTCCCCGTGGTCTCCGACGGCCGCCCCGGCGGCTCCCTCCCGGTCACCGGCTGGGTGGACAACGACCACGAAGCGGCCGTCCTCGGTCTGCTCGACCACCTCGCCGAGGCCGGCGCCCGCCGCATCGGACTGCTCACGGGCACCACCACCGACACCTATACCCGGCTGTCGACCACCGCCTACCTGAGCTGGTGCGAGCGGGTCGGCCAGGACCCGGTCTACGAGTCCTATCCCGCATACGACCCGCGGGCGGGCGCCGTGGCCGCGGACCGACTGCTGGCCCGCCCGGACCGGCCGGACGCGGTCTACGGACTCTTCGACCCCAACGGCACCGACCTGCTCGCCGCGGCCCGGCGCTACGGCCTGCGGGTACCGGACGACCTGCTGCTGGTCTGCTGCAGCGAGTCCACCGTCTACGCCACCACCGAGCCGCCGATCACCACGCTCTCGCTCAAGCCGCGGCGCATCGGCACCGCCGTGGTCCAGATCCTGATCGACGCCATCGAGGGGCTCGACGACCGATGCCCGGTCGAACAGGTGATACCGACCGACCTGATCGTGCGGACCTCCTCCCAGCGCCGCTCCCCGCGGACGACGATCAGCCCGCCGCGGGGCCCGGCCGGCGACTGAGGGTGCCCCAGGCACGGCGGGATGGGCGTACCGGCGAGCTCCGGGCGCCCGCTCCGCCGAGGAAAAAACAGGGTGATCCCGGGAGAAATCCATTGCGAACGCCGGGCTTCGCAGGATTGATCACCCCCGGGTGCGTCACAACCCGCGAGCGGCGTTCCTATGATGGGCGCACGACACTGCGGACCGCCGTCGACCAGGCAAAGGTCCGAGAGGTGCACGGCGGCGCAACGGTGGAGGGGTCGATGACTCAGGGGGCCAGTCAGGGACCCATGGTGTGGACCATGGGGACACAACCTCCGGCATCCGTTCCGCCGCCCCCGGCGCCCCCCGGAGTGCCGGCCGGGCCGCCGCTCCAGGCACCCGCCGCGCCGCCCGCCGCGCCCCCGGTGCAGCTGCCCGAGGAGTACACCCCGACCGCCCGCGACCTGCCGGTCATCGGCCGAACGGACACCCTCATCGACCACCCGTCCGTGCTGCCGGCACAGGAACCTGCCCCCGCAGCCGACGGCCTGGGCCCGCTGTACGTCGTCGGCGACGTACACGGCTACTACGACGAGCTGCGCGCCGCGCTGGAGGCCGAAGGGCTGATCGACGCCGACGGCACCTGGGCGGCCGGCAACGCCCGGCTCTGGTTCCTCGGCGACTTCACCGACCGCGGCCCGGACGGCATCGGCGTGATCGACCTGGTCATGCAGCTCTCCGCCGAGGCCGCGGCGGCCGGCGGCTACTGCAAGGCCCTGATGGGCAACCACGAGCTGCTGCTGCTGGGCGCCAAGCGGTTCGGCGACACCCCCGTCCAGTCCGGCGCCGGCACCGCCTCCTTCCAGGCGGCCTGGCTCCTCAACGGCGGCCAGAAGACCGACATGGACCGGCTGGAGGACCACCACCTCCAGTGGATGGCCCGCCTGGACGCCGTGATGGAGGAGGACGGGCATCTGCTCGTGCACTCCGACACCACCGCCTACCTCGAATACGGCGACTCGATCGAGGCGGTCAACGACACCGTCCACGACGTGCTGACGCGCAGCGAAGCCGATGAAGTCTGGGACCTCTTCAGGAAGTTCACCAAGCGGTTCGCCTTCCGTGACGAGTCCGGCGCGCAGGCCGTCCGCGAACTCCTCGACGCCTACGGCGGCAACCGCGTCGTGCACGGCCACAGCCCGATCCCGTACCTGCTGGGCGAGGTCGGCGCGGAGGACGGCGAGGGCGAGGGCCCCGCGGTGGCCGGTCCGCACGTCTACGCGGACGGTCTGGCCATCGCCATGGACGGCGGTGTCACGATGGCCGGAAAGCTGCTGGTATGCCAACTCCCGTTGGCCGGCTGACCCTTCCTCCAACGGTCCGGCACCACTCCGGCGGGTGACCGGGCAGGACGGAATCCGGTCGCGGCAGTACGCAAATTCCGCAAACTCTCTGTCACCCCGCGCCGGAGGCGCTCTACCATCGGTCTATCCGTAGCAGGCTCTCCTCCGTTTCCGCCCGGCGCCCGGCCCAGGCCGGCCCGTACGGCCCTACGGAGCTTCGGGGGATCCACATGAACAGCGCTCCGCACCTGCTGAACGAGGACCGCGCGGAATTCGCGCGGATCCTTGATGAGGCGCTGCGTACCGCCGAAACCCGCCCGGACGAGCGCACCGCCGTCACCGGAAACCACCTCAGCACCGAGCAGTTGCGCATGATGGCGCTCAGCGCAACCAGCGCGATCGCCGCCTGTGCAACGGCCGAATACCAACGCTACATACAGCTGCGCACCGCGCAGCGCGCCCCGGCATCCGCCGTGCCCGGCGCCGGTGGGGGCGATCCGTCAGCGGACCAGACCTCTGACGAGCGCACCGGACCGGCCACCGAGGACGACGAGGTGGCCGCCGAAACGCCCGGCTTCGGGCTTGCCGCGATGGCCACCGTCCTCGTGCCGGTGCTCGCCGGGATCGCGGCCGTGCTCTTCCTCGTCATCGGCTATGTGCTGCGCGCCGTCGACCCGGACCCGGCCGTCTCCCGGCCGCTGGTCAGCGTCGGCTGGGTCTTCGCGGGGCTGGCCGCCGCCGGCGCGCTGGTCGCCATGGGCTGCGTGGTCGTCACCGCGCTGCGCAACGGCACGGCCCGGGACGCCGCGGCCGAGGAGCGGGCCGCGGCGCTGGACAGCGCCCACGACGCCTGGCAGCAGGCCCTCCTGGACCGTGGGCTGCTGCCCTTCCTCCGCGAGGCCCTGGCCGACCCCGCGGCCGACCCGGCGGACGATCCGGTCCGGTACGTCCCCCGCCCCGTGCCGGCGCCCGAGCGCCGTACCCCCACGCTCGGCTACACCCGCCCGCGGTTCACCAGTCCCGACGCCGGCACGTCCTGGTCCCGGCCCCACTACTCCAGCCCGGACTTCACCAGCCCGGACTACGGCGGCCCGGAGAACCGGCCGGAGTAGGCACCGGCACGGCACAGCACCGCGACGATGCGATGCGTCGCGGCGCCCGGCGACGGCAATGGACGGACGGACGACCCGAAGGCGCACGCGACGCGCGTCTCCGGGCCGGTCCCGGTCCGTACTGCTGAGCGCCCCACCCGGTCGGATCGGTCCGCTCAGCCCATCCACTTCGTTCGCTTCGTTCGCTTCGCTCGGTCCGCGTGGTCCGGTCGGCCTGGTCGGTCCGCTCAGTCCGCGATCGGCAGGTAGACGCGGTTGCCCGACGCCGCGAACTCCCGTGACTTCTCGGCCATTCCGGCCTCGGCGTCCTTCGTCAGGGCACTGCCGTGCTCGCGACGGATGTCTTGTGAGATCTTCATCGAGCAGAACTTCGGCCCGCACATCGAGCAGAAGTGGGCCGTCTTGGCCGGTTCCGCGGGCAGCGTCGCGTCGTGGAAGGCGCGGGCGGTGTCCGGGTCGAGGGCCAGGTTGAACTGGTCCTCCCAGCGGAACTCGAAGCGGGCGTCGGAGAGCGCGTCGTCCCATTCCTGGGCGCCCGGGTGGCCCTTGGCGAGGTCCGCCGCGTGGGCCGCGATCTTGTACGTGATGACGCCGGTCTTGACGTCGTCGCGGTCCGGGAGGCCCAGGTGCTCCTTGGGCGTGACGTAGCAGAGCATCGCGGTGCCCCACCAGGCGATCATCGCGGCGCCGATGCCCGAGGTGATGTGGTCGTAGGCGGGCGCGATGTCGGTGGTGAGCGGGCCCAGCGTGTAGAACGGGGCCTCCTCGCAGATCTCCTGCTGGAGGTCGATGTTCTCCTTGATCTTGTGCATCGGGACGTGGCCCGGGCCCTCGATCATGGCCTGTACGCCGTGCCGCTTGGCGATGGTGTTCAGCTCGCCGAGGGTCCGCAGCTCGGCGAACTGCGCCTCGTCGTTGGCGTCCGCGATGGAGCCGGGACGCAGGCCGTCGCCGAGGGAGAAGGTGACGTCGTAGGCGGCGAGGATGTCGCAGAGCTCCTCGAAGTTCGTGTAGAGGAACGACTCCTGATGGTGCGCCAGACACCAGGCCGCCATGATCGAGCCGCCGCGGGAGACGATGCCGGTCTTCCGGTTGGCGGTGAGCGGGACGTAGCGGAGCAGCACGCCGGCGTGCACCGTCATGTAGTCGACGCCCTGTTCGGCCTGCTCGATGACGGTGTCCTTGTAGATCTCCCAGGTCAGCTCCTCGGCCTTGCCGTCGACCTTCTCCAGCGCCTGGTAGAGGGGGACGGTGCCGATGGGCACGGGGGAGTTGCGGAGCACCCACTCGCGCGTGGTGTGGATGTTGCGGCCGGTGGAGAGGTCCATGACCGTGTCGGCGCCCCAGCGGGTTGCCCAGGTCATCTTCTCCACCTCCTCCTCGATCGAGGAAGTGACCGCGGAGTTGCCGATGTTGGCGTTCACCTTCACCAGGAAGTTCTTGCCGATGATCATCGGCTCGATCTCCGGGTGGTTGACGTTGGCCGGCAGCACCGCCCGGCCCGCGGCGATCTCGTCCCGCACGAACTCGGGGGAGACGTTCTCGCGGAGGGCGACGTACTCCATCTCCGCGGTGACCTCGCCACGCTGGGCGTACGCGAGCTGGGTGACCGGGGCGCCGTCCCGGCCGCGGCGCGGCTGACGCGGCCGGCCGGGGAAGACCGCATCGAGGTTCCGCAGGCCACCGCGCGGCGAGGTGTGCTTGATCCCGTCGTCCTCGGGACGGATCGGGCGGCCCGCGTACTCCTCGGTGTCGCCCCGCCCGATGATCCAGTTCTCCCGCAGCGGCGCCAGACCGCGGCGGACGTCGGTGTCGATATTCGGGTCGGTGTACGGCCCTGACGTGTCGTAGAGCGTCACGTCCTTGCCGTTGGTGAGGTGCACCCGCCGGACCGGGACCTGGAGGTCCGGACGCGATCCGGAGACATAGCCCTTGTGCCAGCCGATCTGCGGCCTTTCGCCGTCGTTCGAGGCGTTTTCAGGCGTGCGTGCATCCTGCAGAGTCATGTAGACCCAACTCCCTACGCCGGCATTACCCGGTAACAGGTTCGGCGGTCGACGCAGCGGCTTCCGTCATCCGGTGTTTCACGTGAAACACCGCTGGGACGGAGGTCAGCGCCCTCTCAGCCCGGTGCTCCGAGCTCCCGCGATTGCAAAGGTGCCACCACGGTAGCGGCCGATACGTCGGTGTGAACAGGGGGCCCACGGGTTCTTGCAATGATCGGGCGGTGAGCCCTCCCGAAGCCCAGCACCTCGCCGCCGGCCATGCGCACACGCACAGCCACGGGCCGGCCGCCCCCGTCTCCCGGCATCTGCGCAAGGTCATCGCCGCCGTCCTGATCCCGTTCGCGGCCGCGGTCGCGGTCGGCCTGATCGTCCTCTGGCCCGGTGGCGCACCGCCCCACAAGCCCTCGGGGGTGGGCTTCGACCAGCCCACCGAGAAGGCCCGGGTCACCAAGGTCGAAGAGGTGGACTGCGCGGCGGTGCACGCCGCGCAGCAGCCGCAGCCCACCGCGCCCGGCGGTGGGCCGCCGGCCGGGGGCGCACCCCCCGACAAGCCCTGCGAGCAGGCGACGGTCAAAGTCACCACGGGGGAGAACGCCGGCCGGACCTTCCAGACGGTGGTGACGCCGGACGCCCCGCGGCACTACACGACCGGACAGGACGTGGTCGTCTCCTACTCCCCCAAGGCGCCGAGGGAACTGCAGTATGCGGTGACCGACGTCGACCGCACCGTTCCGATGTGGGTGCTGGCCGCGATCTTTGCCGTTGCGGTGGTGATCGTCGGGCGGCTGCGCGGGGTGCTGGCGCTGGTGGCGCTGACCACCAGCTTCGGCCTGCTGACGCTGTTCATCCTCCCGGCGATCCTCCAGGGCTCCGATCCGCTGGTGGTGGCGATGGTCGGCGGCAGCGCGATCATGCTGATCGCGCTCTACATGTGCCACGGACTGACGGCCCGGACGTCCGTGGCGGTGCTCGGCACCCTCGCGTCCCTGCTGCTCATCGGGCTGCTGGGCTCGATCTTCACCCGCTGGGCGCTGCTGACCGGCAACACGGACGACACCACCGGCCTGGTGCACGGGCTGTACCCGAACATCGAGATCCGCGGCCTGCTGCTGGCGGGGATCATCATCGGTTCGCTGGGGGTGCTCGACGATGTGACGGTGACCCAGACCGCCGCGGTCTGGGAGCTGAAGGAGGCCGATCCGGCGGCGGGTTGGCGCAAGCTGTACGGCGCGGCGATGCGGATCGGGCGGGACCACATCGCATCCGTGGTGAACACCCTCGTCATGGCCTACGCGGGCGCCGCGCTGCCCTTGCTCCTGCTGTTCTCGATCGCACAGAGCAGCGTCGGTACGGTCGCCGGCAGCGAGGTGGTCGCGGAGGAGATCGTCCGCACCCTCGTGGGCAGCATCGGGCTGGTCGCCTCGGTGCCGGTGACCACGCTGCTGGCAGCCCTGGTGGTCTCGGCGGACCGTCCGGTGGCGGGCGGGACGGGGCGGGTACCGGCCGTCGGGGGCCGCGGTGGGCGGCGCGCGGCGCACGGGCGGCGCCGTAAGCGCTGAGCGCACGGCGCGGAAGCGGAACGGGCCGAGGCGGGGCAACGGCCGGGCGGGCGAGGGGCGTTGGGGCAACAGGGCAGGGACGACCGAGCGTCGGTCGGGCGGCGGTGACGAGGGGAGTGAACGGGCCGGTGGCCGGCGGGATCAGCCGGCCGGCGCCTCCGTCAGGATGCGGTCCAGCGCGGCCTCCAGCGTGTCGCAGACCTCCTCCTTGCCGAGCGGAACGATCCGGTCCGTGCGGTCCAGGAAGGCGATCAGCGGCGGTGCGCTGGCCCGGAACAGAGCCCGCTCGGCGCCGACCTGAAGGCTGATGTAGACATCGCTGAGGTGCTCGGGGGAGGACGGCTCGACCCGGACGTCCCCCTCGCCGGCCGGCCGGCTCAGCCCGTCCAACAGCAGCTCACGGCCGAACACCCAGGTCACGGGCACATCTCCGGGGAGATCGAAGGTGAGCCGGACGGCGTAGGGATCGGCGCTGTCGAATTCCAGCTCCACCGGGATCCGGAAGGCGAGCTCCTCCGAGACGAGGAAGCTCATGATCACTTCTGCCTGAACCGTGTCGTTCATCAACCACTGCCCCGCGCTTGATCGGAGATGGCCGGGAATCATCCCTGGAAGCCCTATTGACGCCATCGTCGGTCACATGCAGGCAGATCACAAGGAGTGAGTTTTCAGATACTGATAGAGAAGGCGAGTGTCGTTAGTACCGTCTCCGCCATTTTCCGTAGTCGTTCCGTAACTGTATGCAATCGGTGCACTTCCGTCGCAGGAAGAGAAACCGCCAGTGTCGCGGCGGCGGAGCCGACCCGGACGGGAATCGCGGAGCACACCGTGCCCAAGGCATATTCCTGGCGATCATACGCAACCTGGCCGCGACGCACCGTAGCCAGCCGATTCAGCAGATCACCCTCGGAACGCACCGAAAAGGGCGTCATCGACTGCACCGGATAGCGGGCCAGATGCTCTTTCCGGGTGGCCTCGTCGAGCTGCGCCAGAAGGCACTGCCCGATCGCATGGGTGTGAGCGGTGGAGCGGAAGTCGGCCCATTCCTCGACGGGCGGCCGCGCCGGATCGTCGGTTATCGCCACCACTTCCACCTCGCCCTCGCGGTAGACGGCGAAGTAGACGGCGGCGCCGAGTTCGCGGCCCGCCACGGCCAGCGCATCGGCCAGCCGCCGGCGCTGCCGCCGTCGGGCCCCCGCCCGACCGATGGACTCGGCGCCCTCGCCGATCACGAAGACGCCGTTCTCCCGGCGCAGATAGCCCTCGTGGGTCAGCGTCCGCAGCAGGTGATAGGTCGTGGGAAGCGGGAGTTGGGCCTCTCGGGCCAGTTGTTTGGCGGGCGCCCCGTCGGCGTGCGCGGCCACCGCTTCCAGGAGTCGCAGCGCCCGCTGCACCGACCCGATCAGGGTGGGGTGCGAGCCGGATTCGTCGTTGCCGATCGCCAACGCAACCCCCAGGTCCGAGTGCCATGGTCCCGCGGCCCCGGCCACGGGATCCGCCCCCGCGGCCGTGCGTCTCCCCTGACGTCCGACACGATGCCCGGCCCGATCGCCCGGTATTTTCCGGAACGTGGGCGTCCGGAAGACGCCTGCGTCCGCACTGTAACCCGGGCGGTCCGGCCCAGGAGCCGAAAGTCCGGGAGTTAACCCGGGCTGGGCACCTCCCCGACCCCGATGACGCTACGGAGCAAGGTACACACTCTTGGTGAGCAGGCGGAACGCTGTGGACGCCGCCCGTACGAGAACGACCGGCGGGCCGGATTCCGATGCCCGTTCGCCCTGGCCGCGGGAGTGTCGGGCACCGGCCGCGAACGCCGGACGCCCTGCTCCCGGGTGGGGGCAGGGCGTCTTCGGACGGTGCGGGTCGGAGTACCGGTCGGTCGGGGGCTCGGCCTACCAGTCGCTCTTCGACGAGGACGAGGACGAGGACCCGGTGAACCTGCGCACGAGGTAGATGACGCCGGCGATCAGGGCCGCCGCGATCAGCACCTTGAAGAGCAGGCCGATCAGGAAGCCGAGCGCAGCGGTGATCAGTCCGCCGAAGACGACGATCAGGATGACGGGCACCACGACCCAGGTGACCCACCACGGAAGCCCTGCGAGTATCCCCTTACCAGCCACTGCTCTGCCCTTCTTTCTGTCTGTTGCGCTGTTGTCGGCCTGTGCCGCTCCGGTGGCACCGTCCGCGTGCTGCGCGTCCGTCGCGCCGCGTCTCCGGTCCCCTGTACATCAACGATGCTAGGACGCCGGAGACCGCCGCGGGGGCCCGACAGCCCCGGCTCTCCCCTGAGCTGACCCCTACGGGTTCCGGGGTCCGACCCTCAGCTTTCGGGCGGAGAAAACACCACAACGACCCGTAGGTCCTCGCTGATGTGGTGGAACTTGTGGGGCACCCCGGCGGGCACGTAGACCACGCTGCCGCGGGCCACCGACTCGGTCTCCGCCCCCACCGTGATCGCCCCGCGGCCGCTCACCACCAGGTACACCTCGTCCTGGGTGTGCGGCTGCTGCGGGTCGACGGCACCGGCGTCCAGCGCGTACAGCCCCACCGACATGGTGCGTTCCCGGAGGAACTGCAGATACGCGCCGTCGTTCGCGACCCGTTCCGCTTCGAGTTCATCCAGTCGGAAAGCCTTCATCCCGTTCGCACCTCTCACCTGTCGGCAGTCGTCTGCGACGATCTCACCATGAAGCATTTTCTGGTCAAGACGCTCGCCAACGCCGCGGCCCTGGCCGTGGCCATCTGGCTCCTCAAAGGCATCACGCTCACCGGTGAGAACACGGGCCGCAAGGTGCTCACGCTGATCCTGGTGGCGCTGATCTTCGGGTTGGTCAACTTCCTGGTCAAGCCCGTGGTCAAGGTGCTCTCCTTCCCCCTGTTCATCCTCACGCTCGGCTTGATCACGCTGGTCGTGAACGCGCTGATGCTGCTGCTGACCTCCTGGGCCGCCGGCAAGGCCGATCTCGCCTTCCATGTGGACGGCTTCTGGACGGCGCTGCTCGGCGGCGTGATCGTCTCCATCGTCTCCTGGGCGATGCACGTGATCCTTCCCGACAAGGACTGACGCTTGACCTCCCGCTACCGCGTCTGCTTCGTCTGCACCGGCAACATATGCCGCTCGCCGATGGCCGAGTCCGTCTTCCGTGCCCGGATCACCGAGGACGGACTCGACGCGCTCGTCGAGGTCGACAGCGCCGGCACCGGCGGCTGGCACGAAGGCGACGGAGCCGACCCCCGCAC
Source organism: Streptomyces sp. CB02959 (assembly GCF_002803155.1). Lineage (GTDB taxonomy): Bacteria > Actinomycetota > Actinomycetes > Streptomycetales > Streptomycetaceae > Streptomyces. Next base: position 386,837 of record NZ_NNBP01000003.1, on the reverse strand, counting down.
CATCGCCGTCCTGCGCGCGGGCGACTATCCGACCACGCACACCGCCCGGCAGTTCCGCGCCTCCTGGTTCGCCCGCCGCGACCTGGTCATCGCGCTCGACTCGGGCCATCTGCGCGAGCTGCGCCGGCTGGCCCCGACCACCGAGGACGCCGCCAAGGTCCGGCTGCTGCGCGCGTACAGCTGCCGGAGCGACCCGGCCGCGGACCCCGCGGACCTCGACGTACCGGACCCCTATTACGGCGGCTTCGCCGGCTTCGAGGAGTGCCTGGAGATGGTCGAGGCGGCCTGCGACGGCCTCCTGGAGGCGGTTCGCGCGGAGGTCACCTCCGGCGCGCCGGGCCCCGCCGAGCCCCGGCCGGGCCTGCACCACCCCCACCACAAGGAGAGCGCATGACCGGCGACGGCACCCGTGCGGTGCGGGCCGGGCTCCCGGAGCCCGTCGCCCATGAACCGGCCCTTCCCGGCCCGGTGTTCGCCGCCCACTTCCACCTCCCGGGCGAGGCCACCGGCCCGTATACGTACGGCCGCGACACCAACCCCACCTGGACCCGGCTGGAAGCCGCCATCGGCGAGCTGGAGTCGCCGGACGAGCCCGCCCACACCGTCGCCTTCGCCTCCGGCATGGCGGCGATCACCGCCGTGCTCTTCTCCCAACTGCGCACCGGCGACGCGGTGGTGCTCCCCGGCGACGGCTACCAGCTCCTGCCCGCCGTCGGCGCCCGCCTGGAGAGCTACGGCATCGAGGTCCGCACCCCCCGCCCGTCTTCCGGCCACCGGCCCTCAACGGGTGCTTCGCACACCCCGCTCGATGCCGCCCTCGACAGCCAGCTCGGCATCCTCGACGGGGCCCGGCTGCTGTGGATCGAGACGCCCTCCAACCCCGGCCTGGACGTCTACGACATCCGGCGGCTGGCGGACGCGGCGCACGCCCGCGGTGCGCTGGTCGCCGTGGACAACACCCTCGCCACCCCGCTCGGCCAGCGCCCGTTGGACCTGGGCGCGGACTTCTCGGTCGCCAGCGGCACCAAGGCACTGACCGGCCACGGCGATGTCCTGCTGGGCTACGCCACCACCCGGGACGCGACGCTGGCCGACGACGTCCGGCTGTGGCGCAAGACGGTCGGCGCGATCCCCGGCCCCATGGAGAGCTGGCTCGCGCACCGCTCGCTGGCCACCCTGGCGCTGCGCGTCCGCCAGCAGGCGGAAGGGGCGATGGCACTGGCCACCGCGCTGGCCGGCCGCCCCGAGGTCACCGGACTGCGCCATCCCGGCCTGCCGTCGGACCCGTCGCACGCGCTCGCCGTCCGCCAGATGCGGCCCGGCCGCTTCGGCTGCGTGGTCTCCTTCGTCCTCCCGGACAAGGCGTACGCGGAACGGTTCCTGGCCGCGCTGACGCTGGTGGACGACGCGACCAGCTTCGGCGGCGTACGGTCCACCGCCGAGCGGCGCGGCCGCTGGGGCGGCGACGACGTGCCCGAGGGCTTCGTCCGCTTCTCGGTCGGCGTCGAGGAACCGGAGGATCTGGTCGCCGATGCCCTGCGGGCGCTGGACGCGGCGAAGGCGTAGCGCCGCGGTGCCGTCTCGCGGGACGGCCGACAGGCCCGTCGCGCACCCGCGGTCGCTCGCCGCGGGCGCCTCGGCACAGGAACGGCCGGCAGGGTATCCCCCCTCGTCACCCTGCCGGCCGGCGGTTCCCGTGAATCCGGTCCGGACGTTTCACAGACCGATGTTTCACGTGAAACGAACCGCTTCAACAAGGCTAGTTGACTGAGCGTCAGTGTCCAATCACGCTAGCGACACAGCCCTATCGACAAATTTATAGTTGGCCCGCGACCAGGCTTCCGAGGGGCGCAGGAGGTACGCGATGGATCTGGCGTTACTGCATACCTTCGTCACGGTCCACCGCGCCGGCTCGTTCACCCGGGCCGCCGCGCTGCTCGGGCTCTCCCAGCCCGCGGTGACCAGCCAAATCCGCTCGCTGGAGCGCCAATTGGGCCGCCCGCTCTTCGTCCGCTGCGCCCGCGGCGTCACCGCGACCACCTTCGGCGACGAACTCGCCCACAAGATCGCGCCCCATCTCGACGCCCTCACCGAGATCACCGAGGCCGGACTGGACCAGGACTCCGCCACCCGCACGCTGCACCTCGGCGGCCCACCGGAGTTCACCGCCGAGCGCGCGTTACCCGCCCTGAGCCCGCTCATCGCCCAGGGCCTGTCCATACGCACCGCCTTCGGCGCCGCCGACGAGCTCCTGAACGGCCTGGCCGCCGGGCACCACGACCTGACCGTCACCACCACCCGGCCGCGCGGCGGACTGCTCACCGCCACCCCGCTGTGCGACGAGGAACACGTGCTGGTCGCCGCGCCCCGCTGGGCGGCCCGGCTGGGCGGCCCCGGCGTCCTCCAGGCCCGCGGCGTCCGCGTACTGGACCCGGTCCCGTTCGTCGAGGTCCACGAGAGCCTGCCGTTGATCGCCCGCTACTGGGCAGCCGTCTTCGACGCCAGGCCCACCGCCGCCGCCACGGTCGTCGCCGGCGATCTGCGGGCGGTGCTGTCCTGCGTCGCGGCGGGCGCGGGGCTGGCCGTCCTGCCGCGCTACCTGTGCGCCGAAGCACTGAGCCGCGGCACGGTGGTCGCCCTCCTCGACCCCCCGGTGCCCCCGCTGCGCACCTACTTCCTGGCCGTACGGACCGGGACGCTGGGGCTGCCGCACATCGCGCGGGCGCACGAGTGGCTGCTGCGCACCGCGGCGGGCTGGTGACGTGGGCAGGGGGACGAAGGGGTTTCACCAGCCCGTGACTGCGGCATCTGTCCCCTATGACCGTACGGCCAGTCGTCAAACGCACCGCCCGCGCGATTCTGCTCGACGGAGCGGATCTCGTACTGATCAAGCGCACCAAACCGGGGCGGTCCCCGTACTGGATCACACCGGGCGGCGGCGTCGAGCCGGAGGACGCCACGGTCATCGAGGCGCTCCACCGCGAACTGGACGAGGAGCTGGGCGCCAAGGTCACCGACGTGGTGCCGGTCTTCGTCGACACCGTCGAGCACCTCACCGACGGCGGCGTGGACGGCGTCAAGGTGCAGCACTTCTTCGTCTGCCGGCTGGACTCGATGGATCCGTCCCGCCGGCACGGCCCCGAGGTCGAGGAACCGTGCGGCGAGTACGAGATCGTGCGGGTGCCCTTCACCCGGGTCGGCATCGCCTCGGTCGACGTCGTCCCGCTGTCCCTGCGGCACTACCTGGACGGCAACATCGAGGGCGTGCGCGCGATGCACGCCCCCGATCTGGGGTAGGACCGGTCCGGCCCTGCTCCAGGGGCGGACCCGGGGGCGGAGACGTCCCAGGGCCCCTGCGGCCCCGGGACGCCGCCCCGGTCAGCCGTCGCGCCGGTCGAACCAGCCGCGGAACTCCGGCGCGTCCTCGGCGGCAGGGCGCGGCTGGGCGCGGGCCAGCACCCTCTCGACCCGGTCGAGGAACTCCCCGTTCAGTTCCGCGGCCACGTCGTCCCGCGACGGAAGCGGCCCGCGCACGGGCGCCGGGCCGGCTCCGTACCCGGGCTCCGGGACGTCCTCGTGCAGCCCGCCGCGCAGATGCTCGTTGGCGTGCTGCGGCCGCTGGAAGAGCGGGCGCCGGTCCGCCTCGGCGGCGGCCCCGAAGAAGTCGCCGCCCTTGCGCTTGAAGTCGTCGGTGCCCCAGGCGCGGGCCCCGCGCTCCTTCGCCGGGACCTTCTGCAGGTGCGGGATGTGCTTGGCGCAGTGGATGTACGCCTCCTCGACCTCGGCCAGCACCCACAGCTGCGCCCGGCGGCCGGGGATCGGGTCCACCGGGAGGTCCGGGTAGTGGACCCGCATCTCCTCGTCCAGCACCACGCGTGCCCGGCCGTTGATGTGCAGACCGATCCGGGCACGGGTGAAGTCGATCATGAGGATGCCCAGTCGCGGGTTCTCGGAGAGATTGCCGATGGACGCCATGACGCCGTTGCCGCGGTACTCCGGGTACGCCAGCAGCCGGTCGTCCAGCACCTGCACGAATCCGGGCGGCCCGGCCCGGAAGGTGGAGTCGCATTCGCCGTGCCGGTCCGCCGTGGCCAGGAAGAACATCTCCTGGCGGGTGACGAACTCCCGCATCCGCGCGTTGAGATGGTCCAGGACCTGGTCCGCGTAGAAGCGGTCGGCGCGCTCGGACGTCCCGAGTCTCTGCTGCACCAGGTGCTCACCGTCGCTCCCGGGGCGCTCCGCCGGCAGGCGCAGCTCCCGTCCCTCCGTCGGCCGACCGTATTCACCCTCTGCTGCCAAGACTTCAGTCTCCCGTCGATACCAGCTCTTCGATGGAGTCGTGCCGTATCCGCTCGGCCGGAACACCCACCCCCACCAATGCCTCCACACCGCTGCGGATCAGTCCCGGCGGTCCGGAAAGATATGCGTCGTACTCGCGGTACGGGCCGTACTGCCTTACCGCGTCGGGGAGTTGGCCGGTGATGGTGCCGGGCCCACCCCGGCGGGTGCCCGGCCCGATGGCGACGACCGGGCGGACGGAGAGCCAGGGGTGGGTCTGCTCCAGGCGCAGCATGGTGTCGATGTCGTACAGGTCGTGTTCGCTGCGGGCGCCGTAGAAGACCTCCACCGGGCGCCGGGCGCCGTGGCCCGCGACGTCCTCGATCAGCGCCTTGATGGGCGCGATGCCGGTGCCGCCGCCGACGCACAGCAGGCCGTTGCCGGAGGAGTGGTCGACGGTCATCGAGCCGCCCGGCGCGCCGAGCCGCAGCACGTCACCGGGTCGGGCGCGGTGCACCAGCGCGTTGGAGACCCAGCCGGCCGGCACCGCCTTCACGTGGAACGAGAGCAGGCCGTCCGAACGCGGCGCCGAGGCGAAGGAGTAGTGCCGCCAGACCCGCGGCCACCACGGGGTCTCCAGGCTGGTGTACTGCCCGGCGCGGAACGGGTACGGCTGGTCCGGCCGGACCGTCACCACCGCGGTGTCGGGGGTGCGCAGCTCGTGTGCGACGACCTCGGCCTGCCACCAGGCGGGGGCGACCGCCTCGTTCTCGGCCGCCGCGTCGATCATGATCTGCGAGATCGCGGTGTACGCGCGCACCCACGCGTCCTCGGCTTCCTGGTTCCAACTGGACGTGGCATACCGGGAGAGCGCGCTCAGCAGGCACTCGCCGACCGCCGGGTAGTGGTCGGGCAGGGTGCCGTACTTGCGGTGCCCGCGGCCGAGCTGGGAGAGGTACTGGGTGAGCACCTCGGCGTTGTCCACGTGCTGGGCGGCGGTGAGCAGCGCCTTGAAGAGCCGGTCGCGCTGGGCGTCCATCGAGGCGGGGAACAGCGCACGCAGATCGGGGTGCTGGACGAACAGCAGCGCGTAGAAGTACGAGGTGACCTTGTCGGCCACGGGCTCGATCTCGGCCATGGTGCGACGGATGAGGACGGCGTCGGGGGAGGCCGCCGCGTCGGAGGTGCCGGTGGCTTCTAGTGTGGCGAGGCTGGGCTCCGGGGCGGTCGGCGCCGAGGACACCGGTGGTGCGGGGGAGGCGGAGGGAGCGGAGGTGCGGGCAGCGGCCGGGGGTGCCGCGGGGGCAGGGGGTGCCGAAGGGGCTGGCGGTGCCGCAGCAGCCGGGGGTGCCGCAGCAGCCGGCGGGGCCGTAGGAGCTGGCGGTGCCGCAGGAGCCGGGGGTGCCGTAGGAGCCGGCGGGGCGGGCGGGTCGGATATGCCGAACGTCTCGAACGGGTTCCGTGTGGCGGGCTCGTGGACCGGCTCCGGCTCGGCCTCGGGGCGCGGGGCGGCGGGCGCGGGCCGCGCGGCGTAGGCATGGGCGTCGGGCTGACGGGCCGTCTCCCACTGCGGCTGCGGGCTCTGCCGCGGCACCCGCTGCGGCTCCGGTTCGCGCTCCCGCTCGGCGGCGGTGCCCACCGGGCGTATCGGGTTCACGGGACGGCTGGGTATCCGTTCCGTTTCGACGTGTTCGCCCGGGTCGTTACGGCCATCCTGCGGCGATTGCTGCCCGTCCTGACTGTTTTGCCGGGGCTGTCGATCTCCGGAAGATTTTTTCGACGGCGGAGTGAACCAACCCCAATCGCCGCTGCTGCCGCCAGAAGAGCCGCTATCGGCCGACGTGGTGGTTGGAGCGTCCATGGTCTGCCTCGCCTCGAACGTCTTTCGGTTGTCTATGCCGTTCCGCTGACCGGAACCGCCCGGAATTCCCCCGCCCTGCCCGGAATTCTTAATCGACTCAAGCGATTCCGGCAACATCCCCTAAAGCGGACACATCTCACTTCCCTACGGCAAGCAGCACAGATGCCGTACCGTCAGCATGCCACTCCACCCCACCGCACCGGACAAATAGCCGGAAGTCCGGGTGACACGGGCCGCTTCCCCGCTAGGCTGACGAGCTTTGCCCTGCCGTCCACGCGCCCACGGAGACCCTCACCCCCGCCAAGCCGGACTCGACCATACCGGCAGTAGTTGAAACCACAAGCCCCGATCTGGGAACACTCAGCGCGCCCTCGCCAATATCAGTGATCCTCCCCACAGACGGCAATTTCCGTGTGCACACCGGACGAATCCACCGCGGAAAGCCCCCGGCCCGACGAATTACTCGCCGGTACGCACCAGTTCGTATGCCTCGCGCAGATCACGCCCGGTGTACGCATACGTGGCCAGGTCGCTGACATGGTGATCCGCATTCACCGCCACCGACTTCGGTACCACCGCGAAGAGTTCGACGTCCGACATCGAGTCGCCGTACGCCACGCAGTCCTCCCGGGTCAGCCCGTAGCGCGCGCAGAGGTCGTCCGTGATACGTACCTTCGCTGACGACGAGAGGATGCCGGCCGGTTCCAGCGGCTCCCGGATCGGCACCGCGGGCCACCGGGAGCCGTGCGCGGTGTCGACACCCCACGCCAGCAGGCGTTCGACGAAGAAGCCCGGCGAGAGAGAAATCACTGCGCACCGCTCGCCGCGGGCCCGGATGTCGGCCCAGACGTCCCGGATGCCGGCCAGCCACGGCGCGCCCTCGAAGGCCGCCGCCACCTGAGCTTCGGTCAGGTCCGCGGCCCACAGCGCACACGCCCGCTGCGCAAAGCCCGCCGGCGTCAGCTCACCGGCCGCGAACGCCCGCTCCAACGCGGCGATCTCCCCGTCCAGCCCCAGCTGCCGGGAGATCTCGACGGCGGCCGCGGACCCGTGGAGCAGGGTGCCGTCCATGTCGAACAGATGCAGCTTGCTCATGGGCGGAGCCTAGAACCTGCCCGAGGGGCCGGCGCGGGCGGGCCGGGCGGTACTCGCCGCCGCGTACGCGCGGATACTCCCGTCGTCAGATGTACCGTCGGGCGCCCCCCGCCACCGTGGAGCCATGCAGCTGCGCCGCCCCGCCCGCCGGGCCCTCCTCGTCGTCCATGTCGCCGTGTCCGTGAGCTGGCTGGGACTCACCGCCGGGCTCCTCGCCCTCGGCGCCACCGGTTTCACGGCCGGCGCCACGGAGGCCGCCGCGGCCGCCTACCGGGCGATGCAGGTCCTCACGGACGACCTGGTGCTCCCGGTCGCCGCGGCCTCACTGGCCAGCGGGGTGGTGCTGTCCCTCGGCACGCACTGGGGGCTGGCCCGGCACCGCTGGGTCCTCACCAAGTTCTGGCTGACCCTCCTGGCCGTCGGGCTGACGGTGCTCGCGCTGCGCCCCGGCATCGCCCGCCTCGCCGCGGCGGCCGCCGCCGGCCACCCGGCACTCGATCCCGGCCTCCTCGTCGCGCCGGCGGTCGCCTCCGCCCTGTACCTCTTCCTCACCGCGATCTCCGTGCTCAAGCCGTGGGGACGCACCACACGCGGCGGCCGACCGCGCGGGGCGCGGTCGGCCGGGGTCCGGGAGCGGGTGGGCATCCCGTCCTGACGGACCTGGTGGCAGGCCGTGTCCTGACGGCGGCCCGTGGCCCTGCGGCCCTTCGGGGCGGGCCGCCGGCCGTCAGGACGACCGGCCGGCCTTGGAGACGAGCGACCGGCCTTGGGGACGGGCAACCGGAACGCTCAGCTCCGCACCGCCGGGACCGCCTCGTCGGCGGCCACCGCCGGACCGCCCGCGGCCACCACCCGGCCGAGGCCCTGCTGCCGGCGCTCCAGGAAGGACGCCAGCACGGCCACGCCGAGCGCCGCCGCGGTCATCAGCGCACCCACCCAGTTGGGCGCGGTGAGGCCCAGCCCACCCGCGATCACCAGACCGCCGAGCCAGGCGGCCAGCGCGTTGCCGAAGTTGAAGGCCGCGATGTTGCCGGCCGAGGCCAGGGTGGGGGCGGCCGCCGCCTGGTCCAGCACCCGCTTCTGCAGCGGCGGAACGGTCGCGAAGCCGAAGAAGCCGATGAGCGCGACGGTGACGATCGCGGCGATCTTGTGGTGCGCGGTGAAGGTGAACGCGACCAGCACCAGCGCCAGCCCGGCCAGGGACACGTACAGCATCGGCATCATGGCGCGGTCGGTGAACCGGCCGGAGATCAGGTTCCCGCCGACCATGCCGAGGCCGAAGACCGCGGTCAACCAGACGACGGAGGACGGGGCGAAGCCGGCGACCTCGGTCATCATCGAGGCGAGGTAGGTGACGGCCGCGAAGACCCCGCCGAAGCCGAGGACGGTCATCAGCATCGCCAGCCCGACCTGCGGGTTGCGGAAGACCGCCAGCTCACGGCCGATCCGGGCGGCCGCCTTGGCCCGCTGCGCCGGGACCAGCCTGACGATGCCGAGCAGCCCCAGGACGCCGAGCGCGGCGATCGCGTAGAAAGTGGTGCGCCAGCCGAGCTGCTGGCTGAGCAGGGTGCCGGCCGGTACGCCCACGACGTTGGCCACGGTCAGTCCGCTGAACATCAGCGAGAGCGCGGCGGCCCGCTTCTCCGGGGCGACGAGGTCGGCGGCCACCAGCGAGCCGATGCCGAAGAACGCGCCGTGGGTGAACGACGAGACCACCCGTCCGGCGAGCATCAGCCCGAAGGTGGGCGCGACGGCGGTGAGCAGGTTGCCCACCACGAACAGGCCCATCAGCAGCATCAGCATCTGCTTCCGGGTGAAGCGGGTGCCGAGCACGGTCATCAGCGGCGCGCCGATCACCACCCCGAGGGCGTAGAGGGTGGTCGCGTAACCGGCGAGCGGAATGGAGACGCCGAAGTCGGCCGCCATGTCGGGCAGCAGGCCCATGACCGCGAACTCGGTCGTTCCGATCCCGAAGGCCCCGATGGCGAGTGCCAGGAGAGCGAGAGGCATGGCGTTCCTTCCATTGATTCATTGCATCCATCCCCAACCAGCGTCCACAATAATTGCAGACGCGCTTTATTTGCAAGCGCTGGATATTTCAGATGTGCCCTATCCTGGGCGTACGACGGATGAGGAGGTCTGCGATGACGCAGCGGACGCGGGACACGGCCACGGCGCAGGAAGCGGTCACCGGGGGCCTCGCCCAGGGATGGTGCGCGCTCTCCTCCCTGCACGGCCGCATCGAGTCGCACATCGAGCGCGCCCTCCAGGCCCGGCACGACCTCAGCGTCCGGGAGTTCTCGGTCCTCAACGTGCTCAGCCAGCAGCACGACGGGCCCGGCGGGCACCTCCGGATGCACCAGGTCGCCGACTCGGTCGTGCTCAGCCAGAGCGCCACCACCCGCCTGGTCACCCGGCTCGAGGAGCGCGGGCTGCTCTCGCGCTACCTGTGCCGCGACGACCGGCGCGGCATCTACACCAACGTCACGCCCGACGGGCTGCGCCTCCTCGAAGAGGCCCGGCCCGCCCATGACACCGCGCTGCGCGAGGCCCTCCAGGACGCCGCCAAGCGACCCGAGCTGGCGCCGCTGGTAACGGCCGTCGAGACGCTGGGCACCTCCGCCTAACGGGTCGGACCGGCGCATTCCACTCAGGGAGACCGGACGGACCGACCGGTCTCCCTGGGCCTCCCCGGGCCCGCGGCATAAAGTCGCGCCCATGAGCGACCTTGAGATACGCCGCGCCACCGAGGCCGACCTGCCCGCGATCGTCGCGATGCTCGCCGACGACCCCCTGGGCGCCACCCGCGAATCCCCCGACGACCTGACGCCCTACCGCGCCGCGTTCGCCATCCTGGACGCCGACCCGCACCAGCACCTGATCGTCGCCGACCGGGGCGGCAACGTCGTCGGCACGCTCCAGCTCACGGTGATCCCCGGCCTCTCCCGGCGCGGCGCCACCCGCACGATCGTCGAAGCCGTACGGATCCACGCCGACGAGCGCGGCGCCGGCCTGGGCACCGAGCTCATCGAATGGGCGATCGCGGAATCCCGGAAGCTCGGCTGCCAGCTCGTCCAGCTCACCTCCGACGCCACCCGCGTCGACGCGCACCGCTTCTACGAGCGCCTCGGCTTCGAGGCCTCCCACCTGGGCTTCAAGCGCCAGCTCTGACGGGGCGGGAGGCAGTCAGCGGCGGTCCGGGGGAGCGGTACGGCGCGCCCGGTGGGCCTTCTGCCGGCAGGCCCCGCCGCAGTACCGCGCGGGCCGCCCGGTGCGCGCCGCCGCGAGCGCCGCACCGCACACCGCACACCTGGTTTCGTCACGGATCGGCCCTGCGACCGGCAGTTCCGTTACGGTCCGGTCGGCACGGAGCCCATCGAGCATCAGCGCCGTCATCCGGCCCACCGGCGCCGCGCCGGGCTCCGCGCCCGCCCCCGCGTCCGCCCCCACCGGGCCCGGGACGACCGACCGCCGGCGCTCCATCGCCAGACATCCGATCAGCAGCGTGCGGACGTCCGCCAGATCGACGTCCACCCTTACCGCGCCTGCCTGTTGGGCCCTGGCCAGCAGGACGCCGAGCGCCGGCAGGAACTCCAGCTCCGGCCCCGCCGACCCCTCTGCCGACGGCACCGGACCGGGCTCACCGGCCGCCTCCAGCGCCTCGCACACCGCCCGATCGGGGACGGACAGCCGCACCACCGACGCCAGGAAGCGGAAGAACACCCCGCCCGGGTCGTCCGCCTCGGCCAAGTCCCCCGCGGTATCGGCGAACAGCCGCAACCGGTCCCTGACCGCCGCCCTGAACAGGACTTCCTTGGACGGGAAATGGCGGTACACAGTCCCCGCGCCGACCCCGGCACGCCGCGCGATCTCATCGAGCGGGACCTCCAACCCCCGTTCCGCAAAGGCGAATCGGGCCGCCTGGAGCACCAGCGCACGATTCCGCCGGGCATCCGCGCGAGTGGCCGCCGGCACGCCGTCCGCCCTCCGCACCCCTCCTGAGACCACCGAGCTCCTCCACGTTCCACACCCGGAGAACAACCGGGCCGACCGTTCCGATTCTACGAGGGCTTTGAAACATGCGTACGGGTCGCCACACGGGGCCGAGGGGAGGGGCCCGGAGCCGAGGGGGCGGGGTGGGAGCCGAGGGGACGGGGTGGGACAGGGAACGAGCCCGGGGATGGAGAGGGGGAGGCGAAGAAGCTGGGCGGAGAAGGTGGCACCGGGGGCGGGACGAGCCCCCCGGGACAACGGCACTTGGCACTTGGCACTTGGCGCGCCTGGCAGTCGGCACCGGGCAGCGGGCAGCGGGCACCGGGCACCGGGCACCGGGCAGCAAAAAAGGGTGTGGTCTGTTTCACGTGAAACAGACCACACCCCTGGCGCCTCTGTCGAGAGCACGTCCAACTGCTGAGGGCGCCTCCGACGGGTCAGCGCACCCGCACGGCTCAGACCGCGGCGACGACCTCGTCCCATGCCGCACCGGCCGCCGCGGCGGCGGCGTCCTCGTCGACCGGCACGCCCAGCGCCCGCAGGCCGGTGGCCAGCGCCGCCAGTGAGGCCAGCACCACCGCGCGGTCCGCGGCCCGCCCGTAGTGGTTCACCCTGATCATCTCCGCCGACAGGGCACCGGCGGCGGCCTGCACCGGAACCGCACCGTCGGCGGAGAGCGCGGCGGACACCACCTCACGGGCATCCACCCCCGCCGGCGCGCGGAGCGTGGTGGCGGCAGGCGCCGCGTGCTCGTCCCTGATCACATACGGCACCGGGCCGCCGAGCACCGCGACACCCGCCCGAACCGCCGCGGCGGCCGCCCGGTGGCGGGCGATGACCGCCTCCAGCCCCTCCACCTCGATCCGGTCCACGGCCTGCTCCAGCGCCAGCATCTCCAGCTGTGCCGGGGCGTGCGGAAGGGCGGTGCGCCCGGCGTCGATCCAGCGCTCCTTCCAGTCCAGCAGCGAGAGGTACGAACGACGCGGCGCCTGCTCATTGGCGGCGATGCGCTCCCAGGCGCGGGCGCTGACGGACACCGCGGAGACCCCGGCCGGGCCGGCCAGCGCCTTCTGGCCGCCGATGACGCACAGGTCCACTCCCCACTCGTCGGTGAGCAGCGGCTCGGCGCCCACCGAGGCGACCGCGTCGAGCATCAGCAGCGCCCCGTGCTCACGCACTACTGCGCCGATCTCGGCGACGGGGTTGGTGTTGCCGGTCGCCGCCTCGGCATGCACCAGGCTCACGAAGTCGATCTCGGGGTGCTCCCGCAGCGCGTCCGCCACCTGCTCGGGCGTGACCGCGCCGGTGAACGGCGCGCTGATGGTGACCACCTCGGCGCCGCAGGAACGCAGCCAGCCACCGAACGTCTCGCCGTAGGGGCCGGTGATGATGTTGAGGGCGGTACTGCCGGGCCGGACCGCCGAGCGGATGCACGCCTCCAGGGGCAGCAGCGCCTCGCCCTGCGTCGCGACGACATCGCAGCGGGTGCGCATCAGCGCCGCGACCTTGTCCTCGATCCGCGCGAAACGGGCGGCGTCGAGCGGAGGCAGGTCGAGCAGAACCGGGGTGTCGGCGTTCGCAGTCACGGCAGTCACAGTGGCCTTCCAGCGGTAGCGAGCCGCGCACAGCGGCGGCTCCTGACATCTCGCTCGACTGTACGTCCGCCCGCAACACCCCCGCCGGACGGGCCCGAGCACTCGCCCTGGCCTCGGCCCGCCCGCCGCGGGGGACCGGCCCACCCGGGCCCCCGCTTCCGTACGTCACACCCCGGTCAGACTCCCCGCCAGCCCTCGGGGTCCACTCCGCCGGGCACCGGCCCGGCGGGCTCGTAGGGCCCTCGGGTGAAGACGAAAGTCCCCAGGTCGAGGTGGGTGACCGTACCGTCCGGTGCCCGCCCCACCCGCAGCGTCTCGCCCGCGTAGTAGCCGTCCAGCCCGGTCCAGGTGCCATCGGCCTCGGTCTGGAAGCGCGAGGTGCGGCCGTTGCCGGACAGCGAGACCAGTTCCAGCCCCCGCGCGCACGTCAGCCGCAAGGCGAACGGGCTCGCGCCCCAGTACCAGGGCCCGGTCAGGGCCAGCAGATCCTCGTCCACCGCTCCCGGAAGCGGCCGCCACGGCTCCGGGATCCGCGGCTCGTGGTAGGCCAGGATCTCCAGGAAGTCGGCCGCCACCGCGCCGATCGGGACTCCGGAGGTGCAGTTCGCCAGCGCGAGCGCGGCCGTGTCCTCCGCCGGATCGACCCACAGCACGGCCAGGAACCCGGGCATCGACCCGGTGTGGCCGATCAGTCCGCGGCCGCCCCGCCAGACGAGCTGTGTCCCCAGGCCGTAGCCCGCGTCCCAGCCGTCGCCCTCCGGCGGCACCGCGGGGGTCTGCATCTCGGTCAGGCTCGCCCCGCTCAGCACCCGCTCGTCACCCCGCAGCAGGAACACCGCCCAGCGGCACAGGTCCTCCGTCGTGGACCACAGCTGCCCCGCCGGGCCCATCAGCCCGGTGTCGTGCGCGGGTTCCGGCAGCATCACATCGGCCCAGGGATGGACCGCCCAGCCGCCCGCATGCGGCATCTCCGGCTGCACCGTCGTCCGGGCCATGCCCAGCGGCTCCAGCACCTCGCGCCGCAGTACCTCGCCCCACGGCACCCCGTCCCGCAGCCGCTCGACCAGCGCCCCGAGCACCGCAAAGCCGGGGTTGGAGTAGTGGTGCCGCCGCCCCGCCGGGTGCAGCCGCGGCTGCTCGCCGAAGAGATCGGCCGGCTCGGGCCGCAGCTCGCCGGCGGTCCGCTCCCACCACGGCCCACGGGACTCGGCCGGCAACCCCGCACTGTGCGAAAGGAGTTGGGCGATGGTCACCTCGGGCACCGGGACGTCTTTCAGGTGGGCCCCGATGGGATCGTCCAGCTTCAGCAGCCCCTCGTCCCGGAGCCGAAGCACCAGCACGGCCACGAAGTTCTTGGTCAGCGAGCCGATCCGGTACTGCACATCACCGTGCGGCACCTCCCCGTCCACCGAACTCCGGGCCCCCGTCCAGACCACCTCGCCGCCGCGGACGACCGCGCCCATCATCGACGGTGCCCGCCCCTCGGCCTGCGCGATCGCCAGCCGCCGCAGCAACGCCCGACGCGTCTGCGGCATCAACTCCCCACGTTCCTCGCCGGAATCGACGGCGGCGCCACCGCGCGGGACCACCTCTCGCGCCCCGCCCTCGCTCGACTCGGGCTCTTGCGACTGCGCGGACTCCACGACCGTCATGACGCTCCTCAACGCGACTTCCCACCCGGCGGAACCAGCTCAGCCGGCCCATGGCAGCGGCGAGCGACCACCCACCGCGCCGCCATCCTGCCCCGGCCGCCGCCACCGGCGCCTCCGTGTTTCACGTGAAACGGCCACCGAGGCGCTTCGCCTGGCCCGCCAAGACTCGCCATCGCCGCCGGGCGCGGTTTCACGTGAAACAACGGGACCCGCCTCTGCGCGTCGTTTCACGTGAAACAACACCCTGTGCCAGCCCGTCGTTTCACGTGAAACATCGGCACACCCAAGCCCCGTCACGGCATGGCCATTACCCCCAGCGCCCGCTCCACCGCGGCCTGCTCGTCCTCAGGAAGCCAGCGCGCCGCATGCACCATGTGCAGCGCACTCCGCAGGCGCACCCGGTCCTCGTCCGTCCCGAGGTACCCCAGATACGCCGGAAGCGTCAGCGCCAGCGCCTTGAGGTCGCCCCGTTCGCACCACCCCGCGAACAGCTCCCGCACCGGCCCCTCGACGCTCTCACCGACACGCCCTCGCACCGCGGCTCCCTCATCCCCTTCGGCGGCCGCCGCGGCCGCGGTGTCCCGCAGCCCCTCCGCGATCGCGAACCGGTTCCAGTCGCCGTACTGCCCCTCGGGCGCCTCGGCCACCCGCTCCGCCGCCAGCACGAAGTACCGGTGGGCGGAAGCGGCTCGGCCGAGTTCCCGGTACGCGTTCCCCAGGTTCACGTACAGCGACGGATAGAAGCCCTGCACCCGTTCGTCCCCGACCAGGTCGGCCCGGTCCAGGCACTCCTGATTCCAGCGCAGCGTCTCCGCGGGCGAGCTCTGGTGCCGCGCGAGATAGTGCGCGGCGACGCACGCCTCGTAGTCGTCGCGGGCCCCGTCCCACGCCTGCTGGAAGAGTTCCCGCGCCTTCTCGGCACGTCCCTCCGCCTCGGCCTGCATACCGGCCACGCACAGCCGCACCACCGGCAGTTCCGGATCCATCCGCCCGCTTCCTCCCTCAGCCATCGATCGCGCCCGCCCTCCGGGCCTCCGTACCGCTTCCGCGCTGTGCCGCTCCGGCCACCGCTCTCGGCCGCCTCCGTCAGTGCCCCCGCACCGGCATCACCACCGTCGTGAAACTCCCCTGGTCCGCCGAGCGGACGACGACCGGCTGGTCCGCCCCCGCGATCTCCAGCAGCACATCGGGCCCCACCCCGGCCTCCAGCACCGGCACCAGGACCGCCGGGTCAAAGGCGATCCGCAGCCCGGGACCGGTACACACCGCCCCCAGCCGCACGGGTCCGGCCTCCCCGCCCGACACCTCCAGCACCCCTTCCGCGGTGCCGTCCGCCGCCGTCCCGACCGCCAGCGAAGCCACCACGCCGCCCCGGTCCGCCACCGCGTCCCGCAGCCCGACCCGATCCACGATCACCCGGTGCCGCACGACCGCCAGCCCCGCCAGCATCAGCCGGTAGTCCGGAAACTCCCCCGGCTCGCCCACTCCGGCAGTCCCGTCGCCCTGCGCGCCCGCGTCCCAGCACTCCTCCCCGCTCCGCAGCCGCACCCGCGCGACACCCGAGGCGTCCGCCCCGGCCGGGAACTCCACCGCGACCGCCGGCCGTCGCACCGCCCACTCCGCCATCCGGCGTGCGGTGTCCGCCGCGAGCAGCACCCGCCGCGGACCGCCCGCGCAGACCTCCGGCCGCAGCACCCGCACCGCAAGCCGGTAGCGGTCAGTGGCCGCCAACCGCACTTCCCCGTCGACGAGTTCGAGCAGTACGCACCCCAGCACCGGGTGCTCCCGGGCCGTCGCACCGACCGCCGCCGCGGGCGCCACCTGCCGTACCGCACTGGCGAGTTCCGGTCCGTCCACCCGCGCCCACGCGGTGCCGCCGCGGTACGCCGGTTCCCCGGATGCCTCCCGCAGAAAGCCCTCCACCGCGGCCCGTGCCTCGTCCGCCGCCCGCCGGGTCCGCTCCAAGTGGGCCCGCAGCACATTGCGGGCCACGTCCTCGGGGCCGTCGAGCACGGTCCCGACGTCCACCAACGGCAGCCCCGCGGCCCGCAGGTGGCGCAGCCGTACCGCCCGCGCCACCTGCCCGGTCCCATAGCGCCGGTACCCCGTGGCGGCGTCCACCCGGTCCGGCCGCAGCACCCCGCAGTCGTCGTAGAAGCGCAGCGCGCTCGGTGTCAGCCCCGCCCGCCGGGCGAACGCGCCGATGCTCAGGAGTTCCCCGTCGTCGTCCATGGCCGCGATTCTCGGACTTCGACCAGCTTGAAGGTCAAACCGTCCGCCGGGGCGGTCGGCCGCACCCGGCCCGCCCACCGGACCACCGGACCACCGGACCACCGCTTCAGAGCGTCTTGACCGTGCCGCCGTCGATCACGTAGTCCGCACCCGTGATGTTCCCGGCCACGTCGGAGAGGAGGAAGGCGATCAGGGACGCCACCTCCCGCGGTTCGGTGATCCGCCCGCTGGTGATGCCGAACGCCTGCGGGATCTGCTGGAGGAACGCCGCGTGCTCCGCCCCGGCGCTCGCCGCCACCTTGCCGCCGAAGCCCTCCGGGTCCTCCCAGAGGGCGGTCCGGACGATGCCGGGCGAGACGGTGTTGACGCGTACCCCCCGCGGCCCGAACTCCTCGGCCAGCGACTTCCCGAGGGCGGCCAGGGCCGCCTTGGCCGCGCTGTAGGCGACCGGGCCGGCGGCGGGCAGCCGGGAGTTGATGGACGACACGTTGACGATTGCGCCGCGGCGCTCGATCAGGCTGGGCAGCGCGGCCCGGCTGGCGCGGACCGCGCTCAGCAGGTTGAGGTCGAAGACGGCGCCCCACTGGGCATCGTCGGTGTCCAGGAACCCGGCGAGCTCCACGGCGTCCCCGCCGCCGACGTTGTTCACCAGCAGGTCGATACCGCCCAGCTCCGCGAAGGCGCTGTCCATCAGGGCGGCCACGCCGTCGGCGGTGCCCAGGTCGGCGGAGACCGCGAAGGCACCGGTCTCCTTGAGTTCCGGGGTGATGGTGCGGGCCGCCCCGACGACCCGTACGCCCTCGTCGATCAACGTGCGGACGGTGGCCAGACCGATCCCGCGGCTGGCGCCGGTGACCACGGCGGTCTTGTCGGTGAGGTTGAGCTGCATGGCACTCCGATCCCGAATCAAGTTCTTGAACTTTAGGTACAAAATTTGGGCAGCAGTGATCCACCGTCCAACCTGGGAGATCCCAGCAGGTCAGAGGCTGTCGATCGTCGCGTCGATCACCATGGAGAGCCGCTCCGGCCCCTCGGCAACCCGGGCCAACAGCCGGAGCCCGACGACCGTGGACAGCAACATGCTCCCCATCGCCCGCGCATCGCGGCCGGGCGCGATCTCCCCGGCCCGCTGCCCCTCCTCGATCAGTGCGCGGAACGCCTGCTCGGTCCGGTCGAACATCCGCCGCACCAGCTCGGTCGCGGTCTCATCCGCCCCCGCGAGCTCCGCCGCGGCATTGACGGCCAGGCAGCCACGGCGGTCCGGATCGGCGAGGTCCATCTCCACCAGGAGGCGCAACACATCGCGCAACCGGTCCTTCACCGGCCCGGTGCCCTCCACCATCTCGACCAGGGCCTGCGCCTGACTGTCCCGGTAGCGGACCAGTGCCCGCTCGAACAGCCCGTGCTTGCTGCCGAAGGTGTTGTAGAGACTGCCCTTGCCGATACCGAGCGCATCCACGAGGTCCTGCGGCGTCGTGGCGGCGTACCCCTTGCGCCAGAACACCTGCATGGCCTGCTCGACGGCGGCGTCCGGATCGAACTGCTTCGGCCTTCCCATGCGCAGCACTGTAACAGTTTTCTTGACCTACAGGTCCAGAAAGCCCCGACTCCACTGCCCGGCGGCAATGCTGCGACCTGCGGTTCCTCAGGTCGCCTCAGGTCGCGTCGCCGAGATGCTGCCTCAGGGACGTGTCATTTCCTCAGACTGCCCAGCAGCCCGCACCCCTGCCCGAGGGCGTCACGCACCTGCATCGGCAGCGGCGTCGACGGCCCGGACAGTGCGGGGAAGGGTCGGGGGCATGTCGCGATGATGCCAAGAAGCTTCCGTGGGGCCGAGAGGTCGGCCGGCGGCGATCTGCGAATCTCGACTCGGAGCCGGATCCGCCTTGGATCCGACACCGACCGGGAGATTCCGACCCGGAATTCGAGACCCGGCCGGCCACCGGCTCAGGTCTGCGCCATGTCCACGAAGCGTGAGTAGTGGCCCTGGAAGGCCACAGTGATCGTCGCGGTGGGGCCGTTACGGTGCTTCGCCACGATCAGGTCGGCCTCACCGGCCCGTGGCGATTCCTTCTCGTAGGCGTCCTCGCGGTGCAGCAGGATGACCATGTCGGCGTCCTGCTCGATGGAACCGGATTCACGCAGGTCCGAGACCATCGGCTTCTTGTCCGTACGCTGCTCGGGCCCACGGTTCAGCTGCGAGAGCGCGATGACCGGCAGCTCCAGCTCCTTGGCCAGCAGCTTGAGGTTTCGGGACATGTCCGAGACCTCCTGCTGACGGCTCTCGGCCCGCTTGGAACCGCCGGACTGCATCAGCTGGAGATAGTCGATGACCACCAGCTTCAGCTCGTTGCGCTGCTTCAGCCGCCGGCACTTGGCGCGGATCTCCATCATCGAGAGGTTCGGCGAATCGTCGATGTAGAGGGGCGCGGCCGAGACGTCCGGCATCCGGCGCGCCAGCCGCGTCCAGTCGTCGTCCGTCATGCTGCCCGAACGCATGTGGTGCAGCGCCACCCGGGCCTCGGCGGACAGCAGACGCATCGCGATCTCGTTGCGCCCCATTTCCAGCGAGAAGATCACGCTCGGCAGGTTGTTCTTGATCGAGCAGGCCCGCGCGAAGTCCAGCGCGAGCGTCGACTTACCCATGGCCGGACGGGCCGCGATGACGATCATCTGGCCCGGGTGCAGGCCGTTGGTCAGTGCGTCGAGGTCGGTGAAGCCCGTCGGCACACCGGTCATCTGGCCCTGCCGCGAGCCGATCGCCTCGATCTCGTCGAGCGCGCCCTCCATGATGTCGCCGAGCGGCAGATAGTCCTCGCTGGTCCGCTGCTCGGTGACGGCGTAGATCTCCGCCTGGGCCTTGTTGACGATCTCGTCGACGTCGCCGTCCGCCGCGTATCCCATCTGCGTGATCCGCGTGCCGGCCTCGACGAGGCGGCGCAGCACGGCCCGCTCATGGACGATCTCGGCGTAGTACTCGGCGTTGGCGGCGGTCGGTACCGACTGGACCAGGGTGTGCAGATACGAGGCGCCGCCGACCCGGCCGATCTCACCGCGCTTGGTGAGCTCCGCCGCGATGGTGATCGGGTCGGCCGGCTCGCCCTTGGCGTACAGGTCGAGGATCGCCTGGAAGATCAGCTCGTGGGCGGGACGGTAGAAGTCGTCGCCCTTGAGGACCTCGACGACGTCCGCGATGGCGTCCTTGGACAGCAGCATGCCGCCGAGCACGGACTGCTCGGCATCGAGGTCCTGCGGCGGGACCCGCTCGAAGCCGCCGGCCCAGGAGCCGCCGCCCTCGTCGTCGCGCTCCGTACGGTCGCCCCGGCCCCGGCCCTTGCCGTCGCTCCGGCGGGAGCGGGCGGCCGGCAGCAGGTCGCTGGGACCGGAGTCCGCCCAGGGGTCGTCCATGGGCTCGGGAATGCTCACCCCGGCACCTCCTCCCGTCCGCGAGGCGGACCTTGCTGTGCGGTTCTTTCTTACGGCACAGCGCTGACAATCGAGACGCCCGACTCCGGTTACGGCGCGTCGAGTTCGGACAGGTCTCATGGCCGGAACAGGCGGCGGGTGCCGGACCACGGTAGGCCCGCGAGCACCGTCCGCCAATCTGGTTATCCACAGGCCGTGTGGATGACCGCCCCATAGCTGTGGAGAACTCCCCGGATCCTGTGCACGGGCCGGGGGAAACTTCTGTGGACAAGCACACAATCACGCCATCCCCACCCCTCTGACCTGCGCTTTTCTCATCCATAGGCTGTGGGGGAGAAAAACTTCGGCAACCTGTTCATGATCGCCGCAAACCGCACACAGAAGCCACCTCCGCACAGCGGAAAGTAAGGAGTGCAGGGCAGTTGCATCTCTTACCTGTGGACGATTAGATTGCCCCTCATGACACAGGCCCCCGCGACACCACGGCGCGCCCTCCGCCACCATGACCGCGAGATCATCGCGCTGGCGCTGCCCGCCTTCGGCGCCCTGGTCGCGGAACCGCTGTTCGTCATGGTCGACAGCGCCGTCATCGGCCACCTCGGCACCCGCCAACTCGCCGGCCTCGGTGTCGCCGCCGCCCTCCTCACAACCGCCGTCTCCGTCTTCGTCTTCCTCGCCTACGCCACCACCGCCGCGGTCGCCCGCCGGGTCGGAGCCGGCGACCTCTCCTCCGCGATACGCCAGGGCATGGACGGCATCTGGCTCGCCCTGCTCCTCGGCGCGGCCGTCATCGTCGCCGTCCTGCCCACCGCACCCTGGCTCGTCGAGGCCTTCGGCGCCTCCCCGGCCGCCGCCCCGTACGCCACGACCTACCTCCGCATCAGCGCGCTCGGCATCCCCGCGATGCTGGTCGTCCTGGCCGCCACCGGAGTCCTCCGCGGCCTCCAGGACACCAGGACTCCGCTGTACGTCGCCATCGGCGGCTTCACCGCCAACGCCGCCCTCAACGTCGGACTGGTCTACCTCGCCGGGCTCGGCATCGCCGGTTCCGCCTGGGGCACCGTCATCGCCCAGTGCGGTATGGCCGCGGTCTACCTCACCACGGTGGTCCGCGGCGCCCGCCGCCATGGTGCCTCATTGCGCCCGGACGCCGCCGGGATCCGCGCCTGCGCCCAGGCCGGCGTCCCACTGCTGATCCGCACGCTCTCGCTGCGTGCGGTGCTGATGATCGCCACCGCGGTCGCCGCCCGGCTCGGCGACGCCGAGATCGCCGCCCACCAGATCGTCCTGTCCCTCTGGCAGCTCCTGGCCTTCGCGCTGGACGCGATCGCCATCGCCGGCCAGGCCATCATCGGACGGTACCTCGGCGCCGGAGACCGAGCCGGCGCCAGTGCCGCCTGCCGCCGGATGGTCCAGTGGGGCATCGCCTCCGGCATCGTCCTCGGCGTGCTGGTGGTGCTCGCCCGGCCGCTGTTCATCCCCCTCTTCACCACCGACCCCGCCGTCCGGACGCCCCTGCTCACCACTCTCCTGGTCGTCGCGGTCACCCAGCCGGTCGCCGGCATCGTCTTCATTCTCGACGGGGTCCTCATGGGGGCGGGCGACGGGCCCTATCTCGCCGGAGCGATGGTCGTGACGCTGGCGGTGTTCGCCCCGGCGGCCCTGGCCGTCCCCGCCCTGGGCGGCGGCCTGGTCGCCCTGTGGTGGGCGATGGCCCTGATGATGACCGTCCGGATGCTGACGCTGTGGCTGCGTGCCCGCTCCGGCCGGTGGATTGTGACCGGGGCCTCCCGGTGAAGAACCTCCCCGAATCCCGGACCCGTGCAGATAATGACCTTGTGCGCTCGCTTGCCAGGAAATCCGTCCTGCCCCTGACGCTAGTCATCGTGGGGGCAGCCGCAGTGGTGGGCTACGCGGCGGAGGAGACCCACCCGACCAGAGCCACCGGCGGCCACACCGGTTACGGCAAGTCCGGCGCGCCCGGCCAGGCGCCCCAGGACCAGGACCCCTCGGCCACCGCCCCGCCCAAGGACGGCAACGCCTACACCCCGCGCAGGACCGAGGAGAACGGCCGGATCGGCGCGGTCTTCGAGAAGGACGATCACGGCTCCCACTTCTGCACCGCCAGCGTGGTGCAGAGCCCGGGCCGGAACATGCTGATCACCGCGGCCCACTGCGCCTTCGACGTCGACACCGGGAAGCCGGTGGACGACCTGGTCTTCGCGCCCGACTACCGCAACGGCGACGAGCCCACCGGCCTGTGGAAGGTCAGCAAGGTCGTGGTCGACGACCGCTGGGCCAAGTCGCAGGACGAGGACCTCGACGTCGCCTTCCTCACCCTCGACACCAAGGACGGCAAGGAGATCCAGGACGTCCTCGGGGGCAACACCCTCGGCATCGACCGCGGCTTCGACAACGAAGTCAAGATCACCGGCTATCCGACCAGCCGGGACACCCCGATCTCCTGCCAGAACCGCACCACGAAGTTCAGCGACAACCAGATGCGCATCCAGTGCACCGACTTCGAGGGCGGCACCAGCGGCAGCCCGTGGCTGGCCGACTACGACCCCAAGAGCCACACGGGCACGGTCATCGGCGTCCTCGGCGGCCACGAGGGCGGCGGCGACCAGGACGACGTCTCCTACGCCGCGTACTTCGACGAGGACGTCGCCAATCTCTACGAGCATGCCCAGGACGAGGACTGACCCCCGCGCCGCACCTCCCGCTCAACGCAAAGGGCCGTACCCCGTGGCGGGGTACGGCCCTTCAGCGCTCTGCTGCGAACTGCGCTCAGGCGGCGATGACCTCGACGCCGAGCTTCGCGACGACCTCGGCGTGCAGACGCACCGAGACCTGGTGCGCGCCCAGGGTCTTGATCGGCGAACCGAGCTCCACGCGGCGCTTGTCGACGTCCGGACCACCGGCAGCCTTGATCGCCGAAGCGACGTCGGCCGGGGTGACGGAGCCGAACAGGCGGCCCGCGTCGCCGGCGCGAACGGCCAGCTTCACGTTGACGCCCTCAAGCTGAGCCTTGACCTCGTTGGCCTGCTCGATCGTGGCGATCTCGCGGATCTTGCGACCGCGACGGATCTGCGCGACGTCCTTCTCGCCACCCTTGGTCCAGCGGATCGCGAAACCACGCGGAACCAGGTAGTTACGGGCGTACCCGTCCTTGACGTCAACAACGTCACCGGCGGTGCCGAGGCCGGAGACCTCGTGGGTGAGGATGATCTTCATTTGTCGGTCACCCTTCCCTTATCGCGCGGTGGACGTGTAGGGCAGCAGCGCCATCTCACGGCTGTTCTTCACGGCCGTGGCGACGTCACGCTGGTGCTGAGTGCAGTTGCCGGTGACCCGGCGGGCACGGATCTTGCCGCGGTCGGAGATGAACTTCCGCAGCAGGTTCGTGTCCTTGTAGTCGACGTAGGAGATCTTCTCCTTGCAGAACACGCAAACCTTCTTCTTAGGCTTGCGAGCAGGCGGCTTCGCCATTGTCTCTCTCCAGTGAGTTCAAGAAGTGTGTGCTGACGCCCTCAGGCCCCAGGCCGTTCTCCGCCTCGTTTCACGTGAAACTGGCCGTTTCACGTGAAACACCGACGAATGAACGCGTCGCCCGGGCCTAGAAGGGCGGCTCGTCCGAGTAGCCGCCGCCGGAGCCGCCGCCCCAGCCACCGCCGCCACCGCCCTGCTGACCGCCGCCAGAAGGACCACCGGTCGCCCACGGGTCGTCGGCCGGAGCGCCGCCGCCCTGCTGACCGCCGCCGGGGCCACCGCCCCAGCCGCCGCCACCCTGGCCACCGCCCTGACCGCCGCCCTGGCCGCCGCCGAAGCCGCCGCCCTGGCCACCACGACCGCTGGTCTTGGTGACCTTCGCCGTGGCGTTGCGCAGGCTCGCGCCCACTTCCTCGACGTCGAGCTCGTAGACCGTGCGCTTCACGCCCTCGCGATCCTCGTACGACCGCTGCTTGAGACGGCCCTGGACGATCACGCGGGTACCCCGCGTAAGGGACTCGGCGACGTTCTCCGCCGCCTGACGCCACACCGAGCAGGTCAGGAACAGGCTCTCGCCGTCCTTCCACTCGTTGGTCTGGCGGTCGAAGGTGCGGGGAGTGGACGCGACGCGGAACTTCGCGACCGCCGCACCGGACGGGGTGAAGCGCAGCTCGGGGTCGTCGACAAGATTGCCGACGACCGTGATGACGGTCTCGCCTGCCATTAGGGGAACCTCTCGGCGGGTGTGCTGCTGGCTGCTGGTGTTGCTGCTACTCGAACCCGGTTACCGCTGAACGCGTACGCGCTCAGTGGGTCTCGGGACGGAGGACCTTGGTCCGAAGAACCGACTCGTTCAGGTTCATCTGACGGTCGAGCTCCTTGACGACCGCAGGCTCGGCCTGCAGGTCGATGACCGAGTAGATGCCCTCGGGCTTCTTGTTGATCTCGTACGAGAGACGACGACGGCCCCAGGTGTCGACCTTCTCGACCTTTCCGTTGCCCTCGCGGACGACGGAGAGGAAGTTCTCGATCAGGGGGGCGACAGCGCGCTCCTCCAGATCGGGGTCGAGGATGACCATCACCTCGTAGTGACGCATGGTGAACCCACCTCCTTTGGACTCAGCGGCCACGGTCGTTCCGTGGCAGGAGGGTCGTGATGCGTTCTGCGCCCGGCCCGCCGGAGGACCCGGGCAGACATGTGCGCAGACCGTACAGAGTACCTGCCTCCGCGCTTCCGGTTGAAATCCGCCCGGCGGACCCCTCAATCTGGAACACAACGGGTGTGAGCGGCGTTACAGTGCGCCGCCCTGTCAGTGGAGGTGCCGGATGGCACAGGCAGCACGGACCCAACGGAATCTGCTCGCCCTTCTCAACAGCGACGGCCAATCCCATCCCGTGGAGAACACTCTCGCGGTCGTGACCTTGGTACTCGGTGCGATTGCCGCCCTCAGTGCCTTCTCGCCCGGCCTGCACCTGGTCAGCTCCTGGGTGGGCCTGATCGGAATCGGAACGGGCCTGTGGGGCCAGTACATCTCCTCGACAACGGCTGAGCGCTTCCTGTTGATCATCGGGCTCGGTGCCTCCGCCGTCGGCTTCTACCTCGGCCTGGCGCACGGCGGTCTCTTCGGCGGCGTGATCGGCTAGCCCACCGCGCTGCGGCATACGGGGCCCGGTCCCGTACGGCCCAGACGGGGCGCTCCCCGGTCACAGTAGGCTTCGGCGCGAGAGCCGGAGCCCCGACCATGGGGACACACCAGCCGAGGAGCGCCCCGCATGAGCCTGACCCTGAGGACCATCAGCCGAGAGCAGCATCTGGCATACATCCAGAGCCTGCCCGCGGCGAGCCACATGCAGGTCCCGGCCTGGGCGGACGTGAAGGCCGAGTGGCGGTCCGAGAGCCTGGGCTGGTTCGACGCGTCCGGGACGCTGGTCGGCGCCGGGCTGGTCCTGTACCGCCAGCTGCCCAAGATCAAGCGGTATCTGGCCTACCTCCCCGAGGGCCCGGTCATCAACTGGTACGCGCCGAATCTTGAGGAGTGGCTGCGGCCGATGCTCAGCCACCTCAAGCAGCAGGGTGCGTTCTCCGTGAAGATGGGCCCGCCCGTCATCATCCGCCGCTGGGACTCCACCGCGATCAAGGCGGGCATCCAGAGCCCCGACGTCAAGCGGCTGCGGGACATCGAGGCCACCCACATCGAACCGCGCGCCTTCGAGGTCGCCGACCGGCTGCGCCGCATGGGCTGGCAGCAGGGCGAGGACGGCGGCGCCGGCTTCGGCGATGTGCAGCCCCGCTACGTCTTCCAGGTGCCGCTGGCCGACCGTGCGCTGGAGGACGTCCACAAGGGCTTCAACCAGCTGTGGCGCCGCAACATCAAGAAGGCCGAGAAGGCCGGCGTCGAGGTCGTCCAGGGCGGCTACGAGGACCTGGCCGAATGGCAGCGGCTCTACGAGATCACCGCGAAGCGCGACCAGTTCCGGCCGCGTCCGCTCGGCTACTTCCAGCGCATGTGGTCCGCCCTCAACTCCGAGGACCCCAACCGCATGCGGCTCTACTTCGCCCGCCACAACGGGGTGAACCTCTCCGCCGCGACCATGCTCGTCGTCGGCGGGCACGTCTGGTACTCGTACGGCGCCTCGGACAACATCGGCCGCGAGGTCCGGCCCTCCAACGCGATGCAGTGGCGGATGCTGCAGGACTCGTACGCGCTCGGTGCCTCCGTCTACGACCTCCGCGGCATCAGCGACTCGCTGGACGAGAACGACCACCTCTTCGGTCTGATCCAGTTCAAGGTCGGCACCGGCGGGCAGGCGGCGGAGTACCTCGGCGAGTGGGACTTCCCGCTCAACAAGCTCCTGCACAAGGCGCTCGACATCTACATGTCGCGCCGCTGACCGCTCCACCGCACCGTCCGTACTCCTGACACACCCCAGCCACGAGAAAGGTTCCGGGCCGGCCATGGCGCTCACCCTCTACGTCGACACCGCGCGCTGGCGGGCGCATCAACAGAGCGTTCTCCAGCAGTTCCCCGGGCTGGTCCCGGTCTGCAAAGGCAACGGCTACGGCTTCGGCCACGAGCGCCTTGCCGAGGAGGCCACCCGGCTCGGTTCCGACATCCTCGCGGTCGGCACGACCTACGAAGCGGCCCAGATCAAGGACTACTTCAGCGGCGATCTGCTGGTGCTGACCCCGTTCCGGCACGGCGAGGAGCCGGTGCCGCTGCCCGACCGGGCGATCCGCTCGGTCTCCTCGGTGGAGGGCGTGGGCGGGCTGGTCGGCGCCCGGGTCGTCATCGAGGTCATGAGCAGCATGAAGCGGCACGGCGTCAAGCCGGAGGACCTGCCGAAGCTGGCCGCGGCCATCGAGGACGTCCGGTTGGAGGGGTTCGCGATCCACCTGCCGCTGGACCGCGCCGACGGCTCCGACTCGATCGACGAGGTCATCCGGTGGATGGACCAGCTGCGCGCTGCCCGTCTCCCGCTGCACACCATGTTCGTCAGCCACCTCAAGCCCGCGGAATTCTCCCGCCTCCAGCAGCAGTTCCCGCAGACCCGCTTCCGCGCGAGGATCGGGACGCGGCTCTGGCTCGGCGACCACGACGCCACCGAGTACCGCGGCTCGGTGCTCGACGTCACCCGCGTCGCCAAGGGCGACCGGTTCGGCTACCGCCAGCAGAAGGCGGCCTCCGACGGCTACCTCGTCGTGGTGGCCGGCGGCACCTCGCACGGCGTCGGCCTGGAGTCCCCCAAGGCGCTGCACGGGGTGATGCCGCGCGCCAAGGGCGTGGCCCGCGCCGGTCTGGCGACCGTCAACCGCAATCTCGCGCCGTACGTCTGGTCCGGCAAGCAGCGCTGGTTCGCCGAGCCCCCGCACATGCAGGTGTCGATCCTGTTCGTCCCGGCGGACGCCCCCGAGCCCCAGGTGGGCGAGGAACTGGTGGCCCACCTGCGGCACACCACCACGCAGTACGACCGCATCGTGGACCGCTGAGCCGTCCGGCCCGGCGCTGACCAACGCCAGGGCCCGGTGCTGCGGAACTTCCCGCAGCACCGGGCCCTGGTGCGTTTCCGCCGCGTCGCTCAGTCCTGTACGACGCCCCAGCGCACCCGTGGCGCCCCCTCGAAGTGCACCGCGTGCCGCGGCTCGTGGTGCGTCCGCCCGAGCACGAACACATCGGGGCTCCGGTCCAGGACACCCCCCGAGGGATCGTCGTCGCCGTCCCTGCGGACCACGTCGCGCTCCGGCATCAGGATGTCCCGGACGACCACGGCGCACAGGTAGAGCGTGCCGAGGAGGTGCAGCGCGATGGCCAGTTGGTAGCCCTCGGGCGGCAGCCCCTGATGCTTGTCGCCGTTGCCGGTGTAGGCCAGGTACAGCCAGATCCCCAGGAAATACATCACCTCGCACGCCTGCCAGATCAGGAAGTCGCGCCAGCGCGGCCGGGCCAGCGCCGCCAGCGGGATCAGCCACAGGACGTACTGCGGCGAATAGACCTTGTTGGTGAGGATGAACAGCGCCACGACGAGGAAGGCGAGCTGTGCGAAGCGCGGCCGGCGCGGTGCGTAGAGGGTCAGCAGCGCGAGGGCGCCGCAGCCGAGGATCATCAGGAGCGACGCGTAGAGGTTGGCGTCCTCCAGGGGATTGCCGGTCCGCTGCGAGATCAGCAGCCAGACCGAACCGAAGTCGATGGGCCGCTCCTGGCTGAAGGTGTAGAACTTCGCCCAGCCCTCCCGGATGTGGAACCCGGACGCATCGTGGGCGATCATCACCGGCAGATTCACCACCAGCCAGGACACCACCGCACCGAGGACGGCCCGCCCGTACGCGCGCCAGGTCCCCGCCCGCCAGCACAGCACCAGCAGCGGCCCCAGCAGCAGCACCGGGTAGAGCTTCGCCGCGGTCGCCAGCCCGATCAGGACACCGGCCGCCAGCGGACGACTGCGTGACCACAGCAGCATCCCCGCGGCGGTCAGCGCGACCGCCAGCAGGTCCCAGTTGATGGTGGCGGTCAGCGCGAAGGCCGGCGCCAGGGCCACCAGCAGTCCGTCCCAGGGACGCCGCCGGTGGGTACGGGCCACGCACACCGCGATGACCGCCGCGCAGACCATCAGCATGCCGGCGTTGGCCAGCCAGTACATCTGCTCCCGGTCCTGGATCGGCCCGCCGTGCGGCGTCAGCCAGGAGGCGACCTCCATGAAGAGCCCGGTCAGCACCGGGTACTCCAGGTACTGCATATCGCCGGGAAGCTTGTCGAAGTACGGGATCAATCCGTCGGCGAATCCCCGGCCGGAGTAGAGGTGGGGGATGTCCGAGTAGCAGGCGTGCACGTACTGACTGGTGGCGCCGAAGAACCAACCGCCGTTGTAGCAGGGCAGCTTCTGCACCATGCCGAGCGCGAACATGCCGATGGCTACGAGCGCGATGACCCGCACCGGCGTCAGCCAGTGCGTCCCGAGCAGCGCGCGCCGGCCGATCGGGCCACCGATCAGCTCGCTGCCGGCCGCGGCCACCTCATCCCGTCGCGTCGGCCGTACGGGCTCGTCCTGTCGCAGGCTCGTCATGGCCCCATCCTGCCGTACGCACCGGGGACGAACGCGACGAAGCCCCCACCCGGTCGCTCCGGGTCGGGGGCTTCGTGGAGCCATGTTTCACGTGAAACAGGCCGACGTTTCACGTGAAACGTTCAGCGGTTCTCAGCCGCCGGTGGGGCCGCCGAAGATGCCTCCTCCGCCGTTGTTTCCGCCACTGGTCGGATCGGGCGTCGTCGGAGCCGTCCCGCCGGTGTTACCCCCCGGCCCGCCGGGGCCGCCGTTGCCCCCACCGTTGTTCCCGCCGTGGTTCTTGCAGCGCGGGTCCCAGGGGGAGCAGGTCTGCGTCGGGGTAGAGGTCGGGGTCTGCGTCGGGGTGGCCGAGTTGCTGGGCGTAGTAGACGGGCTCGGCGGCGCGGAGCTCTGCGTGGGAGTGGGCGTGGGGGACGGCATACCGGGCTCGTTGATGACCTGCCCGATCGGCTGGGCCGCCGGGAAGGGCTCCGAGGGGAGACCCTCCATCGCCTGCTGCATGTACTGCGTCCACACCTCGGTCGGCAGCGCACCACCGTGGATCGAGTCGAACCCGCCGACACCGTTCATGGACAGCTGGCGGGGGTTCTGCGCGTCCTCACGGAACATGGTGATGGCCGTCGACAGCTGCTTGGTGTAGCCGACGAACCAGGCCGACTTGTTCTCGTCCGTGGTACCCGTCTTGCCCGCGGCCGGCAGCCCCAGCTTCTTGGCCGCCTTGCCCGTGCCGTTCTGGACCACGTTCTCCAGCACGTCGGTGACGTTGTTGGCGATGTTCGGATCGATCACCGTCTGCGGCTTCGGCTTCTCGAAGCCCGGCAGCTCCTTGCCCTCGGAGACCACCTTGGTCACCGAGTACGGCTCCACCTGCGTACCGGAGGCGGCGAAGGTGCCGTAGGCATCGGCCATGCGGATCGCACTCGGCGTGGACGTGCCCAGCGCGAAGGACGGGTTGAGGTTCCTGTCGAAGCTGGCCGGCGAGATCCCGGCGGCCTGCGCCATCTCCTTCACCTTGTCCATCCCGACGTCCATGCCGAGCTGGACGAACGGGGTGTTGACCGACTGCTCCATCGCCTTCCGCAAGGAGATGTAGCCCCAGGGGTAGTCGCTCTCGTTCACCTGGTAGAAGGGCGTGTTGTCCTTCTTCAGGACGTATGTACCGTCCGAGTTCTTCACCTTGAGATGGTCGTCGCCGTTGTACTTGCTGTCCGGCGACAGCGGCTGGCCGCTGCCGGCCTTCCCGTACTTCATCGCCGCGGCGAGGACGAACGGCTTCCAGGTCGAGCCGACCGGCACACCGTAGGTGTCGGCGTTGTTGCTGAAGTGTCCCTTGTCGTAGCCCTCGCCGCCGTACAGGGCCACGATCTTGCCGTCGCCCGGCACGACCGAAGCGCCGCCGAACTGGACGTACTTGTCCTTTTCCGGCCGCCTCTTCGGGTCGATGTACCGGTCGTTGACCGACTTCACCGCGGCGGCGAGGGCCTTGGTCTTCTTCTCGTCGAAGGTCGTCTGGACCGTGTAGCCGCCCTTGTCGAAGCGGGCCTCACTGACGTCCGTGTGCTTGAGGACGTACTTCTTGGCGACGTCGATCAGGTAGCCGACCTGCCCGCCCTTGCTCGCCACCGGACGGGGCTTCTGCGGTGTGGGGAAGCCCTTCGCCTTGTACTTGGCCTCGTCCGCCGCCGTCATGTGGTGGTTCTCGACCATGCGGTCGAGGATCCACGCCCAGCGCTCCTTGGCGCGTGCGGTGTTCAGGGCCGGGGTGGCGTTCGCACCGATGCCGCCCGCCGGGTCGTACAGGTTGGCGCCCTTGAGCGTGGCGGCCAGGAAGGCGCTCTCACTCGGGTCCAGCTTGGAGGCGTCCTTGCCGTAATACGCCTGGGCCGCGGCCTGGATCCCGTAGGCACCACGACCGAAGTAGCTGGTGTTCAGGTAGCCCTGGAGGATCTGCTCCTTCGACTGCTTCCAGCCGACCTTGATCGAGATGAACAGTTCCTTGAACTTCCGGTCCACGGTCTGTTCCTGGCTCAGCATGGCGTTCTTGACGTACTGCTGAGTGATGGTCGAGCCACCCTGGGTGTCGCCGCCCCGGGCCATGTTGAGCAGGGCGCGGAGGATGCCCATGGGGTCGACGCCGTGGTCGCTCCGGAAGGAGGCGTTCTCGGCGGAAATCACCGCTTCCTGCATGGAAAGCGGGATTTCGCTGATACCGACCACCTGGCGGTTGGTCTCGCCGTCACGGGCCATGACCTTGCCATTGGCCCAGAGGTAGACGTTGTTCTGCGACCTGGACGCCTTGTTCACGTCGGGCACCTGCACCAGCGCGAGACCGACGCCGGCCACACCGACGACCAGGGCGGCGACCGCGACGCACATGCTGGCGACCTGTTTCCAGGACGGCATCCACCGCCGCCAGCCGGTGTGGTTGGCGCGCGGGTAGTCGATGAAACGCTTCTTGGGCGGCTTGCCGCCGCCCCGACCGCGTCCCCGGCCGCCTTCTCCGCCACCGCCTCCGCCACGGCGGCCACCGCCGTGCCCGGCGCCGCCGCCGGACGCCATGGCCGCGGAATCGGATCCCCGCCGGCGACCGGATCGTTGGGCGGCCCGACGGGCCTCGGCACGCCCACCCGGCCGCGACTGCGGCGGCGGGGGCGTGGCACCGGCACCCTGCACAGGGGCCGCACGATGCCCGGAGGGCGGCGCGGCGCGTCTGGCAGCGGCACGCCCGCCACCTTGCGGCTGGGGTGGTTTGCGACGGTGCTCGCTCATGGAACGAATACTCCTCGGGCAGGCGCGCTTTCTCGTCGCCTGAAGGCGGCAGTTGTCTTCAGATCCCCCCGAAGCACGGCCCGTTCCTGACGCGCGGGCCGCACTACGCCGAGGTCAGGGACGCCACGTATAGGCCCACGGTTCCCGGCATTCTGCATGCCGCACAGACTACGCACGGCCAAAACCTGCCCAGTGTTGAAATTCACTCCAAAACAGTCAGGTTGCCTCGCACGAATAAGTGATGTGACGCCGTTCACCGTCGGACCACTTGTTCCGCCCAGGGCGTCGTTCTATCGTCTGGATGTATCGAGTCGATACATCAGCACGAGATAAAGACCGCACAGGGCCTAGGAGGCGGAGGATGAGCAGGCGTTCGGGCATCCTCGAATTCGCCGTCCTCGGCCTGCTCAGGGAATCCCCGATGCACGGTTACGAGTTGCGGAAGCGGCTCAACACCTCGCTCGGGGTCTTCCGGGCATTCAGCTACGGCACCCTCTACCCCTGCCTCAAGGCGCTGGTCGCGAGCGGCTGGCTGGTGGAGGAAACGGGCGGTGCCCCGGACGGGGTTCCCGCCACGGCACTGACCGGACGCCGTGCCAAGATCGTCTACCGACTGACCCCGGCGGGCAAAGAGCACTTCGAAGAACTGCTCGGCCACTCCGGACCGGACGCCTGGGAAGACGAGCACTTCGGTGTCCGCTTCGCGTTCTTCGGTCAGACGTCGCGGGATGTGCGGGTGCGCGTGCTGGAAGGCCGCCGCAGCCGGCTGGAGGAGCGTCTGGAGAAGATGCGCACCTCTCTGGCCAGAACCCGCGAGCGGCTGGACGACTACACCCTCGAACTGCAACGGCACGGCATGGAGTCCGTGGAACGCGAAGTCCGGTGGTTGAACGAGCTCATCGAGAGTGAGCGCGCCGGGCGCGATCAGCGCACACCGGACTCCGCAGCGCAGGACGAGGACAACCAGTCAGGAGATACGGACGGCCTGCCCCGGCACCGGGGTGGTTCCCGGCCGGATCCGTCCGAATGACACCACCACATGAGGCCCTGCCGTGCAGGCCCTCATCGAGAACACAGGGAGCAACCGGAATGGGTTCGGTTCGCGTAGCCATTGTCGGCGTGGGTAACTGCGCCGCCTCGCTGGTACAGGGCGTCGAGTACTACAAGGACGCCGACCCGGACAGCCGCGTGCCCGGCCTCATGCACGTGCAGTTCGGCGACTACCACGTCCGTGACGTCGAGTTCGTGGCCGCCTTCGACGTCGACGCCAAGAAGGTCGGTCTGGACCTCTCGGACGCCATCGGCGCCAGCGAGAACAACACCGTCAAGATCTGCGACGTGCCGAACGCCGGCGTCCAGGTCCAGCGCGGCCACACCCTCGACGGGCTCGGCAAGTACTACCGCGAGACGATCGAGGAGTCCCCGGAGGCCCCGGTCGACGTCGTCCAGGTCCTCAAGGACAAGCAGGTCGACGTGCTGGTCTGCTACCTCCCCGTCGGCTCCGAGGACGCGGCGAAGTACTACGCGCAGTGCGCCATCGACGCCAAGGTCGCCTTCGTCAACGCCCTCCCGGTCTTCATCGCCGGCACCAAGGAGTGGGCGGACAAGTTCGCCGAGGCCGGTGTGCCGATCGTCGGTGACGACATCAAGTCGCAGGTCGGCGCCACCATCACGCACCGTGTGATGGCCAAGCTCTTCGAGGACCGGGGCGTCATCCTGGACCGCACGATGCAGCTGAACGTCGGCGGCAACATGGACTTCAAGAACATGCTCGAGCGCGAGCGCCTGGAGTCCAAGAAGATCTCCAAGACGCAGGCCGTCACCTCCCAGATCCCCGACCGGGATCTCGGCGAGAAGAACGTCCACATCGGCCCGTCCGACTACGTGGCCTGGCTGGACGACCGCAAGTGGGCCTACGTCCGCCTCGAAGGCCGTGCCTTCGGCGATGTCCCGCTGAACCTCGAGTACAAGCTCGAGGTCTGGGACTCCCCGAACTCCGCGGGCGTCATCATCGACGCGCTGCGCGCCGCCAAGATCGCCAAGGACCGGGGCATCGGCGGTCCGATCCTCTCCGCTTCCTCGTACTTCATGAAGTCGCCGCCGGCGCAGTACTTCGACGACGAGGCGCGGGAGAGCGTCGAGAAGTTCATCCGTGGCGAGGTCGAGCGCTGAGCGCTCCCCCGCACCCCCCTTCGCCGGCCTCCGGGTATTCCTCCCGGAGGCCGGCGGGCTGTGTGAGGCTGTGCCTCATGCATGCTGTGCGCGATCTCCGCGTATTACTCCGGCTACGCGACTTCCGTTCGCTCCTGGCCGCACGGCTCCTTTCCCAGGCCGCCGACGGGGTGTTCCAGGCGGCGCTGGCCACCTTCGTCATCTTCTCGCCCGAGAAGCAGGCCTCACCCGAGGCGATCGCCTCCGCCATGGCGATCCTGCTGCTGCCGTACTCCCTCCTCGGGCCGTTCACCGGTGTCCTGCTGGACCGTTGGCGCCGGCGGCAGGTCCTGCTGTACGGCAATCTGCTGCGCACCCTGCTCGCCATGCTCACCGCGGCCCTGATCGCGGTGCAGGTCCCGGACTGGCTCTTCTACGTCTCCGCGCTGTCCGTGACGGCCGTGAACCGCTTCGTCCTGGCGGGGCTCTCGGCAGCCCTGCCCCGTGTGGTCGACGGCGGACAACAGCTCGTGATGGCCAACTCCCTTGCCCCCACGGCCGGGACGCTCGCCATGACGGTCGGCGGCGGGCTCGCCTTCGCCATCCGGCTGGCCGGCGCGGACGTGGACGCGTTCGTGGTGCTGCTGGCCGCAGTGCTGTACCTCTGCTCCGCCCTCACCGCCCTGCGGATGACGCCACAACTGCTCGGACCCGACCCCTCGGTCCTCCAACCGCACCTGAAAGACGCCTTGTTGAGCACCGTACGGGGGCTTGTGGAGGGTCTGCGCCATCTCGCCGCACGCCCCACCCCGGCTGGTGCGCTCACCGCGATGACGCTGGTCCGCTTCTGCTACGGCGCGCTGACGGTGATGGTGCTGATGCTGTGCCGGTACGCCTGGTCCAGTAGTACGTCCGAGGGTCTGGCACTGCTCGGGGTGACCGTCGCCGTGTCCGGTGCCGGATTCTTCGCGGCCGCGGTGGTCACGCCATGGGCCGTCGGGCGGCTCTCGCCCTTCCGGTGGATGGCCTGCTGTGCCGCGGCGGGCGCGGTCCTGGCGCCCGCACTCGGGCTGTTCTTCCGCCCGGTACCGATGCTGGCGGCCGCGTTCGTCCTCGGCCTGGGCACCCAGGGAACCAAGATCACCACGGACACGGTGGTCCAGTCCTCGGTCGACGATGCCTTCCGCGGCCGCATCTTCGCCATCTACGACGTGCTGTTCAACGTCGCCTTCGTCGGCGCCGCCGCGGTCGCCGCCGTGATGCTGCCCCCCGACGGACGGTCCGCGGTACTGATCGTCGTGGTGGCCGCGCTCTACGCCGTGGTCGCCGCGGCCCTGGTCCGCTTCGGACGCCGCTGAGCGTCACGTCCCCGTAGCCGGCGCTCGCCTGTGCGGCGCCGCCTCCGGAGCGGATACCTTACGGGCGTTCATTCGCGCGTCCGGACACGTCACTTCCGGACACACCAAATATCGGGGGACTCCCATGACCACGCCGCCGCAGGGGCACAGCCCATACGGCCAGAACCCATACGGCCAGCAGCCGTACGGGCAGCAGCCATACGGCCAGGCTCCGTACCCGCAGGCACCCCAGCCGCCTCAGGCCCCGTACGGAGCGCCCCCGGTCGGCCAGCCGCAGGGCGGGCCGCCGCCCCAGGGCGGGTACGCCTACCCCCAGCAGCCGCAGCCCCCGTACGGGCAGCAACCGCAGCCGGGATTCCCGCAGGCACCGCAGCAGCCCTACATGCAGGGCGGGGCACCCACGCCTCCGCAGCCCACGCGGTCGTCCCGGTCGCCCAAGACGGTCCTGAAGGGGATCGTGGCGGTCGTCGCCCTGATCGTCATCGGCGTGGCCTGGGTGAGTTCCTGGAACGACGCCGACACCGCCGAGGTCGGCAACTGCATGAAGAACGAAGGCAACGAGATCAAGCCTGATCTCAAGGTGGTGGACTGCGGTACGGCGGAGGCCAAGTTCAAGGTCACCGCCGTCCATGCCAACACCACGGACATGGAGCTCTGCCCCAAGAACACCACGGCCTACGCGGAGAGCCAGCGCCACCGCCGCTCCACCACCCGGTTCGTGCTCTGCCTGGAGCCCCTGAAGTAGGACCGGCCCCGCGCAGGAACGCCGTGGGGCGGTGTTTCACGTGAAACGGCCGGTCGTATGCCGCCATGTTTCACGTGAAACACCGCCCCGTCGCACTCCGCCCGGTTTCACGTGAAACATCGTCGGTTTCACGGTCACGCAGGCCTCGGTGCCCTCAGCTCTGAGCGGCCCACCACTCCTTGAGCGCGGCCACCGCGGCCTCATGCTCCATCGGGCCGTGCTCCAGCCGCAGCTCCAGCATGTGCTTGTACGCCGTGCCGACCTGCGGACCGGGACCGATGCCCAGGATCCCCATGATCGCGTTGCCGTCCAGGTCCGGGCGGATCGCGTCCAGCTCCTCCTGCTCCTGAAGCAGCCCGATGCGGTCCTCCAGCCCGTCGTACGCCCGCGACAGGGCGGTCGCCTTGCGCTTGTTGCGGGTGGTGCAGTCCGAGCGGGTCAGCTTGTGCAGGCGCCCCAGCTGCGGACCGGCGTCCCGGACGTAGCGGCGGACCGCGGAGTCCGTCCACTCTCCGGTGCCGTATCCGTGGAAGCGCAGATGCAGCTCCACCAGCCGCGCAACGTCCTTGATCATGTCGTTGGAGTACTTCAAGGCGGTCATACGCTTCTTGGTCATCTTCGCGCCGACCACTTCGTGGTGGTGGAAGGAGACCCGGCCGTCCTGCTCGAAGCGCCGCGTCTTGGGCTTGCCGATGTCGTGCAGCAGCGCCGCCAGTCGCAGCACCAGGTCGGGCCCGTCGTCCTCAAGGTCGATGGCCTGTTCCAGCACGGTCAGCGTGTGCTCGTAGACGTCCTTGTGGCGGTGGTGCTCATCGCTCTCCAGCCGCAGCGCGGGCAGCTCCGGGAGCACCCGGTCGGCGAGCCCGGAATCGACCAGCAGCCGCAGCCCCTTGCGCGGGTTCGGGGCCAGGATGAGCTTGTTCAGCTCGTCACGGACCCGCTCCGCGGAGACGATCTCGATGCGCTCCGCCATCTCCGTCATCGCCGCGACGACCTCGGGCGCCACCTCGAAGTCCAGCTGGGCGGCGAAGCGGGCCGCCCGCATCATCCGCAGCGGATCGTCCGAGAACGACTCCTCCGGCGTCCCCGGCGTCCGCAGCACGCGGGCCGCCAGGTGCTCCAGACCGTTGTGCGGGTCGACGAACTCCTTCTCCGGGAGCAGAACCGCCATCGCGTTCACGGTGAAGTCCCGGCGGATCAGATCGTCCTCGATCGAGTCGCCGTACGACACCTCGGGCTTGCGCGAGGTGCGGTCGTACGCCTCGGAGCGGTAGGTGGTGACCTCGATGTCGAACGAGTTCTTCTTGCAGCCGACGGTGCCGAAGGCGATGCCGACCTCCCAGACCGCGTCCGCCCACGGCCGGAC
Organism: Streptomyces sp. CB02959; assembly: GCF_002803155.1. GTDB lineage: Bacteria > Actinomycetota > Actinomycetes > Streptomycetales > Streptomycetaceae > Streptomyces. The sequence continues at coordinate 349,265 of NZ_NNBP01000003.1, read as the reverse complement.
GATCTTCAGCACGTCCTCCGGGCGGGCGTCGGTGGTGAAGTCCAGATCGTTCCCGAGCCGGCCGAGCAGCGCGTCCCGGACCGACCCACCGACCAGGGCAAGCGTGAAACCGGCCTCCTGGAAGCGACGGGCCAGGTCGTCCGCGACGGGGGACACCCGCAGCAGTTCGCTCACGGCGCGGCGCTGCACGTGGTTCAGCGCGTCCGTCGACTGCGGCGTCCGCTCGGGCTGCGGGGTGGGGAAGTCATTGTTGGCGTTCGGCACAACAGAAAAGGGTACGTGGCCGCGCAGCACCCGGCGTCACGTTGATAAAGGGGACAAGCGCACACGGACCTCCGACCGTAGTGATCATGTGGAGCAGTCCGCGGCACTACGGCACGCCGGGCCTCGTTACCATTCGTGGACGCACATTCCGACGACCACTGATGACGACGAGGGACGGGCGAGCGCGTGGCCGATGCGGCAGGGTTCCAGGCGACTGAACGGCCGCGTGGCCGGTGGCTGCGAAGGACCGTGACGCTGCTCACCGGAGTACCCCTGCTCGTGGCAGCGTTGCAGGTCCCGCACGCAGCCACCGCCCAGGCGGACTCGGCGGGCACCCACCCGGTCAGCGTCACGATCAACGCGATGTCCCCGGCCGCACCCGGCAAGGACGACACCGTCACCGTCTCGGGCACGCTGACCAACGACAGCAAGAGCCCGATCACCGACGCCCACGTCGGACTGCACCGCGGCACCGCGCTGAACGACCGCAGCTCCATCGAGGCTGTGACCAAGCGCACCGGCTATCTGTCGAGCGCCGACGGCCCGGAGATCGGCAACCACACCGAGAAGGTCGACAAGCTGGACCCGGGCACCAGTCGGACCTTCACCGTCAGCGTCCCGGTCAAGGACCTCGGCCTCAGCACGGACGGCGTCTACCCGCTCGAGGTCACCCTGTCCGGCCACACCCCGAGCTCCTCGTACGACCAGGTCCTCGGCATCGACCGGACCTTCCTGCCCTGGCAGGACGCCGCCCCGGCGAAGAAGACCCAGCTCACCTACCTGTGGCCGCTGATCTCCACCACCCATCTGACGGCCGAGACCGGTGCCGACGCCCAGCAGACGCCGGTGTTCCGCAACGACGACCTCGCGGCGGAGATCGCCAACGGCGGCCGGCTCCAGAAGATGGTCGAGCTCGGCAAGAACCTCCCGGTGACCTTCGTCATCGATCCGGACCTGCTCGCGTCCGTCGAAGCGATGACCAAGACGTACCGCGTGCACGGCCCGGACGGCCCGTTGGGCAAGAACCAGGCCGTCGCCATGCAGTGGCTCAACGATCTCGGGAACGCCGTGAAGGGGCACGAGGTCGTCGCCCTGCCGTTCGGCGACCCGGACCTGGCCTCGCTGGCGCACCACGGCAAGAGCGTGCCGAGTTCCCTCAGCCACCTCGGCCCGGCCACCGAACTCGCCTCGAAGACGGTGGACACCATCCTCGGGGTGAAGCCGCGCACCGACTTCACCTGGCCGGTGAACGGCGCCATCGACTCCTCGATCGTCGACGTCGCCACCTCGGCCGGCGCCCACAACGTCATCACCCGCAGCGACAGCCTGCGGGACAACGGCCTCTCGTACACCCCGACCGCTGCCCGGCCCATCGGCGGCGGCAACACCGCCATCGTCACCGACACCCAGCTCTCCCGGGCCTTCGAAGGCGATATGTCGAAGTCCGGGAACGCCAGCCTCGCCATCCAGGAATTCCTCGCCGAGGCCCAGATGATCGGCCTGGAGAACCCGGAGCAGCAGCGCAGCGTCGTCGTCGCGCCGCAGCGCATGCCCACGGCGCCCCAGGCCCAGGCCATGGCCGGCGCGCTGCGGAACCTGGAGCAGGCCAACTGGACCCAGCAGACGAAGCTCGGTGACGCGGCCAAGGCCAAGCCCGATCCGAACGCCAACCGCCAGATCCCCAGCCGCTCCGCGTACCCGTCGTTCCTGCGCCGCCAGGAGCTCCCCGCCGAAGCCTTCCGGCAGATCGAGGAGACGCAGAGCTCGCTGGACGACTTCCAGGTGGTCCTGGCCCAGCCGGAACGCGTGGTCACCCCGTTCGGCAACGCGATAATGCGCGAGATGTCCACGTCGTGGCGGGGCGACGACAAGGGTGCCGCCGCGTTCCGTGCCTCGGTCCGGTCCTACCTCGACGGTCTGACCAAGAAGGTCCGCCTGATCCCCAAGTCGGAGGCGACGCTCTCCGGGCGCAGCGCCACGATCCCGGTGACGGTCCAGAACAACCTCCTGCAGGGCATCCAGGGCCTGACCCTGCGACTGGCCTCGTCGCAGCCCAACCGCCTGGACGTGGGGAAGTCCCAGCAGATCAAGGTGGACGGCGGGCACAGCCAGTCGTTCAAGTTCGAGACCACCGCGAACGCCAACGGCCTCGCCTGGGTGACCGCACAGCTCTACACCGCGGACGGCAAGCCCTACGGTGAGCCCATGACGTTCCGGGTGAACGTCACCGAGATCACCCTCACTGTGATGCTCGTCATCGCGGGCGGCGTGCTGCTGCTGGTGCTCGCCGGTCTCCGGATCTATCTCCAGCGCAAGCGGAGGGCGGCCGAGGACACCGAGGACGAGGAAAACGGCGAGGACAACGGCGGTTCCCCCGCCGAGGGCAAGGACGGCGACGACGGCGGCACGGGCAGTGATGGCCCCGAGCAGCCGAGTGAGCCCACGCCGGACACCGGTTCGGAAGAGTCCGGGCCGTCCGGCTCAGGTGAGAAAGTGGACCGTTGATAGGCGACGGGGCCGGATGGCCGGCGACAGATGAGGTGGGGCAGCGATGAATGCGCCGTACGACGGTGACCGCGGCCGGGGCGCCCATGGCGATCCCTCGGGGGCGGTCCCTCCGACGCCGCCGTTGCCCGCGGACCAGGACCAGCACGTCCAGGACGCCTACCGCAACGACCTGTACCCGTCACCGGCCCCGACCGGCCAGGCTCCGACCACCGAGCCTGTCTACGGCCACGCCGCGCCCCCGCCACCCCCGGGACAGCCCGCGCACCCCCTCTACCAGCAGCCGCCCGGGCCGCAGTACCCGCAGCAGACCCCCGCACCGCAGCAGTGGTCCGCGCCCGCACCGGCCGGTCCGGCCGGCCCCCAGGGCCCGACCCACGATCTTTCGTACGGCGAGCCCGACGCGACGGTGCAGTTCGCCGGCGGCGACGCGCTGATGGCCCAGGGCGCCGACGAGCGCCCCGAGCGGGATGCGTTCGCCCACCTCTTCCAGGACCAGCAGCAGCCTTACCAGCCGTCGCACCCCGCGCCGGGCCCCATGGCCCCGCAGGCCCCGATGGCGGCCCCCGGCCCGGAGCCGGTGGCACAGCAGCTCACCCAGGAGCCCGAGCCGGAGCCGGAGCCCGCCCCGGTGGCGGCGGCCGGCAAGCAGTCCGGAGGCCGCGCCTCAGGGCTGCTGAAGTCCAGCGCGGTGATGGCCGCCGGCACGATGGTGTCCCGGCTCACCGGCTTCATCCGCTCGGCGCTGATCGTCGCGGCGCTCGGCGGCGCGGTGCTCGGCGACTCCTGGCAGGTCGCCTACCAGCTGCCGACGATGATCTTCATCCTGACCATCGGCGGCGGCCTGAACTCCGTCTTCGTCCCGCAGCTCGTCCGCGCGATGAAGGAGGACGACGACGGCGGCGAGGCCTACGCCAACCGGCTGCTGACCCTGGTCGTCGTCGTCCTGGGCATCCTGACGGTACTGGCGGTGTTCGCCGCGCCCCTGCTGGTGAAACTGGTCTCGTTCGACATCTCCCGCGACCCAGCTGCCAACGAGGTCGCGGTCGCCTTCACCCGCTACTGCGTGCCCACGATCTTCTTCATGGGCCTGCACGTCGTCATGGGCCAGATCCTCAACGCCCGCGGCCGCTTCGGCGCGATGATGTGGACCCCGGTCCTCAACAACATCGTCATGATCGCCACCTTCGGCCTGTTCATCTGGGTCTACGGCACGGCGAAGACCTCCCACATCGGGGTCACCACGATCCCCGACCAGGGCATCCGGCTGCTGGGCATCGGCACCCTCCTGGGCCTGGTGGTCCAGGCGCTGGCGATGATCCCGTACCTGCGCGACGCCGACTTCAAGCTGCGGTTCCGGTTCGACTGGCGCGGCCACGGCCTGGGCAAGGCCGCCAAGCTCGCCAAGTGGACGGTGCTGTTCGTCCTCGCCAACCAGGCGGGTGTCCTGGTCGTCACCCAGCTCTCCACCTGGGCCGGGAACACCGCGGACCGACAGGGCCACCCCGGCACCGGCTTCATCTCCTACGCCAGCGCCCAGCTGATCTGGAACATGCCGCAGGCGATCATCACCGTCTCCGTCATGGCCGCACTGCTGCCCCGGCTCGCGCGCTCCGCCCACGACGGCGACACCGGAGCGGTCCGGGACGACATCTCCCAGGGCCTGCGCACCTCGGCCGTGGCCATCGTCCCGATCTCGTTCGGGTTCCTCTCCCTGGGCATTCCGCTGTGCACGCTCGTCTACGGCTCGTCCGGCGCCGGTATCCCGATGGGCTACATGCTGATGGCCTTCGGCGTGGGCCTGATCCCGTTCTCGGTGCAGTACGTCGTCCTGCGCGCCTTCTACGCGTACGAGGACACCCGGACCCCCTTCTACAACACGGTGATCGTCGCCGGCGTCAACGCCGCGGCCTCCGCCCTCTGCTTCCTGGTCCTGCCCGCCCGCTGGGCCGTGGTGGGCATGGCGGCGTCCTACGGCCTCGCCTACGTCATCGGCGTCGGCGTCGCCTGGCGCCGCCTCAGCAAGCGGATGGACGGCGACCTGGACACCTCGCACGTGGTGCGGACCTACGCCCGGCTCGCCGGCGCCAGCGTCCCCGCCACGATCATTTCCGGCGCCCTGGTGTACGTCCTGATGCAGGCGCTCGGCACCGGGCTCGTCGGATCGCTCGCCGCACTCGTCGGCGGCGCCGCCGCACTTCTGGCCGTCTTCTACCTCGCCGCCCGAAAAATGCGGATCGAGGAGCTGAACGCCCTGGTAGGCATGGTCAGATCCAAGCTGGGACGCTGACCGGGCACAACCATCGGCTGCCACCGTGTGTCGTGCATAGTGGCGGACTGTGGGCACAATTGTCTTGGCTCATTGAGCCTGCAACGGATGGGGAGGCAGGAACGACGGTGGCGGAACGGAGCACGGCTGCCGTCGACGTGGCCGACACGAGCGGCGAGGAGCCGCTGACCGCCAAGGCGGGTCGGGCCACGGACGACGGTGCGGAGGCCGAAAAGGTAGCGGGCAAGGAAAAGGACACCACGCGCACCGAAGACAAGGGTGCCGAGGCGACCGATTCCAAGCCCCCGGAACTCCACAGCGGCCACAAGCTCGCCAGACGTTATCGACTTGAGGAGTGCGTCACCCGTCTGGACGGATTCAGCAGCTGGCGTGCCGTCGACGAAAAGCTCCGCAGGGCCGTCGGCGTGCACATCCTCCCCGCGGACCACCCCAGAGCCCGTCCGGTGCTCTCGGCCGCCCGGGCCTCCGCCCTCCTCGGCGACCCCCGATTCGTCCAGGTCCTCGATGCCGTCGAGGACAACGACCTGGTCTACGTCGTCCACGAGTGGCTGCCGGACGCCACCGAGCTGGCCACAGTCCTGGCCAACGGTCCGCTCGAACCCCACGACGCCTACCAGCTCGTCAGCCAGGTCTCCCAGGCCATGGCCGCCGCGCACCGCGAGGGCTTGTCCCACCTACGGCTCACCCCCGGCTCGGTGCTGCGCACGGAATCCGGGCAGTACCGCATCCGCGGCCTCGCCGTCATGGCGGCGCTGCGCGGCATCACCTGCGAGCACCCGCAGCGCACGGACACCGAGGCGATCGGCGCACTGCTGTACGCCGGCCTCACCCAGCGCTGGCCGTACGAGAACGACGCCTACGGCCTCGCCGGCCTGCCCAAGGGCGTCGGCCTGATCGCACCGGACCAGGTGCGCGCGGGCGTGCACCGCGGGCTGTCCGAGCTCGCCATGCGGGCGCTGGTCAACGACGGGGCCACCGCGTCCCGCCAGGAGCCGCCGTGCACCACGCCGGAGGAACTGGCCAAGGCGGTCGCCGCGATGCCGCGCATCCGTCCTCCGGAGACCGCGTTCTCGACCCCGCCGCCGTACCAGCGCACGGGCTTCCAGCAGGGCTCCTACGGCCAGCCGCGGGGCCACAACGGCCAGTCGGTGCGGGCGACACAGCCCGTCGTCACGCCGCCGCCCCCGCTGCAGAGCCGCACCGGCAAGGCGCTGAAGTGGTCGGTTTCCGCACTGCTGATCGCGGCGCTGGGCCTGGGCAGCTGGCAGCTGGCGGACACCCTGCTCAAGCGGGAGGGCGACCCGGAAACCCAGGGGAACTCGCAGACCGCCGGCGGGGGCGCCAAGAAGCCCGACGGCAAGACGATCAAGATCGTGGACGGCGCGGAGTACTACCCGGACGGCCAACCGCAGCACCCCGACGAGGCACGGAACACCTACGACGGGGACCCTGCGACGTACTGGCGCAGCAAGAGCTACCGCGAGGGCCCCGATCTCAACCCGGCCTTCAAGAAGGGCGTCGGGCTGGTCTACGACCTCGGCTCGAAGCAGCAGATAAGCACCGCTTCCATCGGGCTGCACTACACCGGTGACCACACGACGGTGACGCTCTACGCCGCCGATTCCCTCTCGCCATCCGCGCCGCTGAGCTCCATGCAGGAGCTCGGTACGGCCAAGACCTCGGGAAGCACCGCCAAGGTCACGCTCAAGACACCGGCGAAGGCGCGCTATGTCGTCGTGTGGATCACCGCGATGCCGCAGTCGCCGCAGGACGCCTACAGCGGCCCCGGCTTCAAGCAGGGCGTAACCGAGGTTTCCTTCACCAGCTGAGGCTGAGCACGCGCGCCATCCGACAAGGGCGTGGGTACGGAGGTCGACCGGCCGAGAGGCCGGCGCCCCGTATCCACGCCCTTCGGTCCAAGAAGATCGTTTCCAGTCGGCGAGGTGCCCTTCCCAGCATTTACATTCGTCACCCGGCGGGCTTCAATGGGGACCGAGATCAGGCAGCTACGGCCGGGGGGCCCGTGTCCACCGACAGCGACAAGGCTTCGACACCAACCGACGCTGATCTCCTTGCGCTGCATGTGAAAGGCGACCCCGATGCGTTCGGGGAGATCGTCCGGCGCCACCGTGACCGGCTCTGGGCCGTGGCCTTACGCACCCTCGGCGATCGCGAAGAAGCCGCTGATGCCGTGCAGGACGCGCTGGTATCCGCCTATCGCGCCGCACACTCCTTCCGTGGACAGTCCGCCGTGACGACCTGGCTGCACCGGATCACGGTCAACGCCTGTCTGGACCGGGCCCGCAAGGCGGCCTCTCGACGCACCTCCCCGGTCGCCGAGACCGAGCGGCTGGAACAGCTCCTCGAACCCGAAGAATCCGCGGCGCTGCCGGCTGAACGCCAGGACCTGCACCGTGAACTCCTCATCGCGCTGCGCACCCTCCCCGAGGAGCAGCGTGCCGCTCTCGTGCTCGTCGACATGCAGGGATATTCCGTCGCGGAGGCCGCTGAGATTCTCGATGTACCGACCGGAACGGTGAAAAGCCGCTGCTCAAGAGGGCGAGCTCGGCTACTGCCCTTGGTCACCCATCTGCGCGGCGACGGCGGGGGTAGCAATCCCGCGAGCGGGGGAAGGAACCGGGCGCAGGGGACATCCGTCCCACCGACGGCAGGACCGAAGGGCACAGGTGCCGTGAAGGGCGGAGGTGGGCGAGCGTGACGTCGACGACCGGCGCGGGCGAGCACCCGGAGGTCTCCGAGATCTCCGATCTCACGGACGGGCTGCTCTCCCCCTCACGCACCGCGGATCTGCGGAATCATCTCGCCGGCTGCGCGCTGTGCGAAGACGTCTTTGCGTCTCTGGAGGAGATCCGAGGACTTCTCGGTACGCTCCCCGGCCCGACGCGGATGCCGGCCGACGTCGCCGAGCGCATCGACGCGGCCCTTGCCGCCGAGGCGCTGCTGGACTCCACCACCGCCGAGGGCAAGCCTCTCGTTTCACGTGAAACATCGCCTTCTCTCGGCTCGGTTTCACGTGAAACATCGACCGGCCCCGCGTCTGTTTCACGTGAAACAACGGCAGCCCCGGCTGTGGTTTCACGTGAAACATCGGTCACGCCTACCGCCGTTTCACGTGAAACCAACGTGCAGGCGCCTCTCCATGCAGCTACGGCAGCACCGCCGCTCGGGCGGGGCCGCGGCGCCTCGGGGCCGGGCCGACAGACGCCGGGGCGCCGTTCGTCTCGCTCCCGACGGTGGCCGCGGGTCCTGTTCGGCACGGCAGCCGCAGCGGCGGTACTCGGAGTGGGCGGGCTGCTCATCCAGAGCACCGGCACCAGCGGCGTCCAGGCCACCAAACAGGACAGCTCCTCCTCGGCGGGTGGGGGATCCTCAGCGAGCCTGACCACCGCTGCGCTCGGGGCGGACGTCCACAAGCTGCTCGCCACGAAGAAGGCGCAGCAGACGCCGGAGATGGGCACCCGCAGCTCCCCCGAGACTCCGCTGCGGGGCGAGGCGGACACCGTCCCCTCGTGTGTGCGCCAGGGCATCGGTCGCACCGAGAAGCCACTGGCCGCCACCCGCAGCGTCTACGAGGGCAAGGACGCATTCCTCGTCGTGCTGCCGCACCCGTCCGACCCGAAGAGCGTCTCCGCGTACGTCGTCACTGCCTCCTGCATCTCGACCAGCCCGCCAGCTCCTGGGAAGGTTCTGCTGACCCACTCGTATCGTCGAGACTGAGCGGCGGGATGTGCGCTGTGGCACTCCGGGAATGCTCGCCCCTTAGGATCCGTTGGGTGGGGTGAGAGTTCCGAGACCCCAGCAAGCCGTCGGCAGAGACAAGGAAGACACCCGTGAGCGACGTCCGCAACGTGATCATCATCGGCTCCGGGCCCGCGGGCTATACCGCAGCGCTCTATACCGCCCGCGCGTCCCTGAAGCCGCTCGTCTTCGAAGGCGCCGTCACCGCCGGCGGTGCGCTGATGAACACCACCGATGTGGAGAACTTCCCCGGTTTTCGCGACGGCATCATGGGTCCGGATCTGATGGACAACATGCGCGCCCAGGCGGAACGCTTCGGCGCCGAGCTGGTGCCGGACGACATCGTCTCGGTCGACCTCAGCGAGGAGATCAAGACCGTCACCGACACCGTGGGCACGGTGCACCGCGCCAAGGCGGTCATCGTCGCCACCGGCTCCCAGCACCGCAAGCTCGGTCTGCCGCGTGAGGACGAGCTGTCCGGCCGTGGCGTCTCCTGGTGCGCGACCTGCGACGGGTTCTTCTTCAAGGACCAGGACATCGCCGTTATCGGCGGCGGCGACACGGCGCTGGAAGAGGCCACCTTCCTCTCGCGCTTCGCCAAGTCCGTCACGGTCGTCCACCGCCGCGACACCCTGCGGGCGAGCAAGGCGATGCAGGAGCGCGCCTTCGCCGACCCGAAGATCAAGTTCGTGTGGGACAGCGAGGTCGCCGAGATTCACGGCGGAAACAAGCTCTCCGGTCTGACGCTGCGCAACGTCAAGACCGGCGAGAACTCGGAGCTTCCGGTCACCGGCCTCTTCATCGCGATCGGTCACGACCCGCGCACCGAGCTGTTCAAGGGCCAGCTGAACCTCGACGACGAGGGCTACCTCAAGGTCGATGCGCCCAGTACCCGGACGAACCTCGCGGGCGTCTTCGCGGCCGGCGATGTCGTCGACCACACCTACCGCCAGGCGATCACCGCTGCCGGCACGGGCTGCTCCTCCGCCCTCGACGCCGAGCGGTTCCTCGCGTCGCTCTCGGACGGCGAGGCCACGGCCGAGCCGGAGAAGACCGCGTCCGCCTGACCCGCGCACCCCAACTTTCCCACCACCCACCCAGTAAGGAGATTGCCATGGCCGGTGCCACGGTGACCGTCACGGACGACAACTTCGAAGAGGTCGTCCTCAAGAGCGACAAGCCCGTCCTCGTGGACTTCTGGGCCACCTGGTGCGGCCCGTGCCGTCAGATTGCCCCGTCCCTGGAGGCCATTGCTGCCGAGCACGACGAGATCGTCATCGCGAAGCTGAACACCGACGAGAACCCGGCGACCACCGCCAAGTACGGCGTCATGTCGATCCCGACCATGAACGTCTACAAGGACGGCGAGGTCGTCAAGACCATCGTCGGCGCCAAGCCGAAGGCCGCCATCGAGCGCGACCTCGCGGACTACCTCGCCTGAGGCACGCCGTCACGTTTCACGTGAAACAGGCCCGCTCCCTTCGTGGGGGCGGGCCTGTTTCACGTGAAACACATGGCGATGTTTCACGTGAAACATCGCGGCGGCCGTCTACAACGGTCGGAGCGCCGGCTCCTTCTGCACAGCTCCGAGCAGACGGTCCAGCGCAAGCTCCACGTCTTCCTTCCACGAGATGGTGGTCCGCAGTTCGAGCCGCAGCCGCGGAAAACGGGGATGCGGGCGGACCGTTTTGAAACCCACCGCCAGGAGATGGTCGGCAGGCAGCACACACGCCGGCTCAGTCCAGCGAGCATCGCCGAACGCCTCGATGGCTTTGAAGCCGCGCTGGATGAGATCTTTGGCCACCGTCTGAACCATCACCCGGCCCAACCCCTGTCCCTGGTATCCAGGAGCCAGCCACGCCGTCAGCAGCTGCACCGCATCCGGCGACACCGGGCTGGTGGGGAAGGCCGTGGAACGCGGGACGTAGGCCGGTGGGGCGTACATGACGAACCCCGCCGGCACATCGTCGACATAGACAACGCGCCCGCAGGATCCCCACTCCAGCAGCACCGCTGAGATCCAGGCTTCCTTCTCCAGCTCGGGACGCCCGGCCCTTACCGCGGCCTCGCCACTGACGGGGTCGAGCTCCCAGAAGACACAGGAGCGACAGCGCTTGGGGAGATCCGGAAGGTTGTCCAGCGTGAGCGGTACGAGCCGACGGCCCATGGAACCAGGTCCTCGCTTCCCTCGCCTGCCGCACCACGCAGCGCTGTCAGCGCCACCTGCTCCCTGAGCAGACCACCAACGAACCCTCCGAGGGCTGCGAGGCCGAACCCCGCCGCCAGCAGTCCGGTGCGGCTCACTGATCGCATGGCCCTCTCCTCGATATGAGGTGTCTCCATGTGGATGCGTGCCATACCCGATCGCATCGTATCCACCCTTTATGGGCGCGGGTACTGCCAGAAAGCAAAGGGCGAGCCGTGTTCCGGTATCGGTTCCGGAACACGGCTCGCCCACGAGCCTCACACGTCAGCTCACTGCTCTTCGCCACTCTCGTCGGCCGACCCGCTTCCCAGGACGGAACCCTCGCCCGGAGCAAGGGTGCCGAGGATGCGCTCCAGGTCGTCCATGGAGGCGAACTCGACGACGATCTTCCCCTTCTTCTGACCAAGATCGACCTTCACCCGGGTTTCAAAGCGGTCGGACAGCCGGGAGGCAAGACCGGTGAGCGCGGGGGACACCCGCGCCCCCGCCCGGGGCTTCTTCCCCTTGCCGGCACTCTTGGGGCCCGTCCCCATGAGCGTCACGATCTCCTCGACGGAACGGACTGACAGCCCCTCCGCCACGATCCGGCGCGCCAGGTTGTCCTGCTCCTCCGAATCCTCCACCGAGAGCAGAGCCCGAGCGTGTCCCGCCGAGAGCACACCTGCCGCAAGCCGCTTCTGCACCGACGGCGACAGCTTCAACAGCCGCAGCGTGTTGGTGACCTGCGGACGTGAACGCCCGATCCGGTCGGCCAGCTCGTCATGGGTGCACTTGAAGTCCTGCAGCAACTGGTCGTAGGCAGCGGCCTCTTCCAGCGGATTCAGCTGTGCCCGGTGCAGGTTCTCCAGCAGCGCGTCGAGCAGCAGCCGCTCGTCTTCCGTGGCCCGCACGATCGCGGGGATCTTCTCCAGACCGGCTTCCCGGCAGGCCCGCCAGCGCCGCTCGCCCATGATGAGCTCATAGCGCCCCGGCGCCGTCTGGCGGACCACCACCGGCTGAAGCAGGCCCACCTCCTTGATGGAGGTGACCAGTTCGGCGAGAGCGTCCTCGTCGAAAACTTCGCGCGGCTGCCGCGGGTTCGGTCGGATCGCGTCCAGCGGCACCTCGGCGAAGTGCGCGCCGGCCACCTCGACCGGGAGATCGCTCGTATGCTCCGCATGCGCCGGAGCCTGTGTTTCACGTGAAACACCGGGCGTGGGCAGCGAGGCCACCTTGGCGGCCGCCACTCCGCGGTCCGGAGCCAGAACCGGTACGGACGACGGTGACGTGGTTCCCCTTCCCCCCGCTGGTCCGGACTGGTCCGTGCTCTGCGGTGCGGCGGGGATCAGTGCACCGAGCCCGCGGCCCAGCCCCCTACGTCGTTCGCTCACTGAGTCCCCTCCGAGATGCTGTGCTGTGCTTGGTAGTTCACACTCAGGCCCTGCTCCCCGGGCTGTGAAGCCCCTCGCAGCGCAATCTCTCTGGCCGCTTCGAGATACGAGAGCGCGCCGCTGGAGCCGGGGTCGTAGGTGAGCACCGTCTGCCCGTAGCTGGGTGCCTCCGAGATGCGTACCGAGCGGGGGATGCTCGTGCGGAGCACCTCGTTGCCGAAGTGGGTGCGCACCTCGTCGGCGACCTGCGAGGCAAGACGGGTACGTCCGTCGTACATGGTGAGCAGGATCGTTGAGACATGGAGCTTGGGGTTGAGATGCCCCCGCACCAGTTCAACGTTCCGCAGCAGCTGCCCCAGACCTTCCAGCGCGTAGTACTCACACTGGATCGGGATCAGCACCTCGGCACCGGCGACCAATGCATTGACGGTCAGCAGGCCGAGCGAGGGCGGGCAGTCGATGAGGATGTAGTCCAGCGGTTGTTCATATGCCTTGATGGCGCGGTCCAGCCGGCTCTCGCGGGCCACCAGCGAGACCAGCTCGATCTCGGCACCGGCCAGATCGATGGTGGCGGGCGCGCAGAAGAGCCCCTCCACCTCGACCACCGGCTGCACCACGTCGGAGAGTGGCTTGCTCTCGACCAGCACGTCGTAGATGGACGGCACTTCGGCGCGATGGTCGATCCCCAGGGCCGTCGACGCATTGCCCTGCGGGTCGAGGTCGATCACCAGCACCCGGGCTCCGTGCAGCGCCAGCGACGCCGCAAGGTTCACGGTGGTGGTGGTCTTGCCGACCCCGCCCTTCTGATTGGCGACCACCATGACGCGGGTCGCTTCGGGGCGGGGCAGCCCCTCGCCTGCGCGGCCCATGGCCCCTACCGCCAGCTGCGCCGCGCGACCTACCGGTGTGTTGTCCATCAGGGGCGGCGTTTCACGTGAAACGTCGTCCCCGAACGACTCGTTGCGGGGACCGGGGACCGGATCGGTCATCGGTCCCGCGATGTTGGCGTCGGACCGCAAGGATTCACTCTCCTCGACATCAGGCTCACAATGGTGAGAGCCTGCCATGCTTTCGGTATCGCGAACCAGTGAGGTCCGTTCTCCTGTGGATGAACCCGCTTCTGTGGATACTTTCGTGACCCGTGTGGGTTTCCGGTCGTGCGGCTCGGCGGCCGCACGACCGCGGCCGATGATCCCTTGCAGCAGAGAACGACGTTTCACGTGAAACACGATGCCAGCGCCGCGTCTGATTAAGCCGCGACACTCCGTCTTGTGGCTTTATGTGGCACTTGCGGAATTCGCCCTATCCGCTATTCCGCGGACGGCTGCGCCCACCGCGGAGAAGCCGGCCAAGATTCCTCCCGCAGCACGCCCTCAGCGCCGGCGCCCCCGCGACACCCGGCTCGTACGAGCCGCCTTCGCCCGCTTCGCGGCGAAGCGCACCCCGCCGGGGCTCTCGCCCACCTCGACACGCACTACGGTCGACAGCGGATCCACCACGCCCTCACCGACATGCACGATCGACGTATCCACCACACCGAGCTTGCTCAGCGCGGCACGAGCCGCCTTGAGCTCCTCCTCGGCGGTGTCGCCCTTGAGCGCCAGCATCTCGCCGTAGGGACGCAGCAGCGGCACTCCCCACCCGGCCAGCCGGTCGAGCGGCGCGACGGCCCGTGCGGTCACCACGTGCACCTGCGGAAGCTTGCCCATGACCTCTTCCGCACGACCCCGCACGACCGTGACGTGGTCCAGCCCGAGCAGCTCGACGACCTCCTGAAGGAAGTTCGTCCGCCGCAGCAGCGGCTCCAGGAGCGTGATCTTGAGGTCCGGACGCACCAGTGCCAGCGGAATGCCGGGCAGCCCGGCCCCCGAGCCCACGTCACACACCGAGACGCCCTCGGGAACCACCTCGGAGAGCACGGCGCAGTTCAGCAGATGCCGCTCCCACAGCCGCGGCACCTCGCGCGGACCGATCAGTCCGCGCTTCACACCCGCATCGGCGAGCAGTTCGCCGTACCGCACGGCCTCCGGAAAGCGCTCGCCGAATACCTCCTGCGCCGTTTTCGGCGCGGGAGGGAGCTCCGCTGATGCCTCGGTCACGGGAACCGCCCTTCCTCTGGACTGCTTTTCCTGCCGGGAACCCGGCGCTACGACCGGGGATAACACAGAAGGCTGACAAGTTTTGGCCCCGCCTGCGAGCAGACGGGGCCAAAGAAAGACTGAGCGCGAGGCGTCAGGCCGGGAGCACAACCACGCGCCGCTGCGGCTCCTCGCCCTCGGACTCGCTCCGCAGACCGGCCGCGGCCACCGCGTCGTGCACGACCTTGCGCTCGAACGGCGTCATCGGGTCCAGCTTCACCGGCTGACCGGTGCTCTTGGCCTCCTCCGCCGCACTCGCGCCGACCTTGGCGAGCTCCTCGCGCTTCTGCGCCCGGAAGCCGGCGATGTCCAGCATCAGGCGGCTGCGGTCACCGGTCTCGCGGTGCACCGCGAGGCGCGTCAGCTCCTGCAGCGCCTCCAGCACCTCACCGTCCCGGCCCACCAGCTTCTGCAGGTCACGGCTGGTCGATTCGCCGACGATCGACACCGAGGCGCGATCCGCCTCGACATCCATGTCGATGTCACCGTCGAGGTCGGCGATGTCCAGCAGACCTTCGAGGTAGTCGGCCGCGATCTCGCCTTCCTGCTCCAGGCGGGTCAGGGTGTCGGCGCCCTTGGTGCCAGGGGTCGTGTCCGTCACGTAAGGACTCCTTCTTACTTCTTGGACGGGTGCTTGGGGCGCTGCTGGCCCTTGCGCTGCCCGGACTTGGTGTTACGGGATCCGGAGGCACCGCCCTTGCCGGGCGTACCGCCCTTCTCCTTGTCGTCCTGCGAAGCCTCGGTGTCGGACACCGACGAACTCGCCCGCGTGCGGTTCTGCGTGGAACCGCTGGGGGCGGCGGCAGTCGTGCCGGTCTGACGCTTGGCCTTCGTCTGCCGCTTGGGCTGCTGGCGGTTCTGGCGCGCCTCCTCGGCGGCCTGCTTCGCTGCGACCTCGGCGGGGCTCTCGACCAGCTTGCCCTGGGCGCGGAGCCGCTCCTGGCGCTCGGTGTACGCCTTGCTGCCCGGGGTGGGGTTGCGGCGGATGACGAACATCTGCTGGCCCATGGTCCAGACGTTGGTGGTCAGCCAGTAGACGAGAACACCGACGGGGAAGTTGATGCCGAAGACGGCGAACATGACCGGGAAGACGTACATCAGCATCTTCTGCTGCTGCATGAACGGCGTCTTCACCGTCAGGTCGACGTTCTTCGTCATCAGCTGGCGCTGGGTGTAGAACTGCGACGCCGACATCAGGACGATCATGATGATCGTGACCACGCGGACGTGGGTCATCGAAGCGCCGAGGCTCTGGATCTTCTCCGCGCTGTCCATGAACTTCGCCGCGAGCGGCGCACCGAAGATGTGCGCCTTCTGCGCGCTCGCCAGCAGCGTGGGGTCGATGAAGCCGACGGTCTTGTTCTGCGCGATGTGGCTGAGGACCTGGTACAGGGAGATGAAGAACGGAGACTGCGCCAGGATCGGAAGACAGCTCGAGAGCGGGTTGGTGCCCGACTCCTTGTAGAGCTTCATCATCTCTTCGGACTGGCGCTGCTTGTCGCTCTTGTAACGCTCCTGGATCGCCTTCATCTTCGGCTGGAGCGCCTGCATGTTCCGCGTCGACTTGATCTGCTTCACGAAGAGCGGGATCAGGCAGACACGGATCAGCACCACCAGCGAGACGATGGACAGACCCCACGCAGCTCCACTGTCCGCGTTGAAGATCAAACTGTAGAACGAGTGGAACTGGACGATGATCCAGGAAACTGCGTAATAAAGAGGACTGAGGATCGTGTCCACGAATCAGGCTCCTTGGGCGTTGGACTGAGTCTCGGGCTGGGCGACAGGCTCAGGGACGGTGGGCCCGCCCAGACGGCTCCTCAGCCGCTGATGCCAAACCGGACGCTTCCGGGGAGGGACGTGGTCGACGCCACCGAGCGACCACGGGTTGCACCGCAGAATGCGCCAGGCGGTCAGCGCAGTCCCCTTCACCGCGCCATGCCGGTCGATGGCCGTATAGCCATAGTGCGAACACGACGGGTAGTACTTGCAGACCGGGCCCAGCAGAGGGCTGATGGTCCACTGGTAGATCTTGATCAAAAGCAGCAGCGGGTACTTCACTGTGCGCTCCCTCCCGGGTCCCGTCCGGGTTTCCCGGGGCCGGCGGCGCAGCCACCGTCAGTCACCGCCCCGGTGGGATTGCGGCCTTTCGGCGCCCCTCCCAGCAGCCGCTCCAAGGCGGCGTCCAGGTCGCGGGCCAGCTGGTCGTACTCCGCCGCACCCGCACCGGGCAGGGCCCGTACGACAACCAGGCTACCGGCGGGCAGCCGGTCCAGCCGGTCGCGCACGAGATGGCGGAGCCTCCGCTTGACCTTGTTGCGGACGACCGCAACACCAACGGCCTTGCTCACGACGAAACCCGCACGCGTCGGGGGAACACGTTCCCCCGACGCGTGCGGGTCCGTTACACCGCTACGACAATGCACGACAAGGAGCGGGCGCCCGGCCCTGCGTCCCCGGCGTACCGCGGTCGCAAAGTCCTCGCGCCGCCTCAGCCGATTTTCGGTAGGCAGCACGTCATGGACCTAGGTCAGGCTGCTCAGGCGGAAAGGCGGGCGCGACCCTTGCTGCGGCGCGTCGCGAGGATCGCGCGGCCGGCACGGGTCCGCATGCGCAGACGGAAGCCGTGGGTCTTCGCGCGACGGCGGTTGTTCGGCTGGAAGGTGCGCTTGCTCACTCGGGGGCTCCAAGAAACTTGTTGTCTCTAGAGAGACAGATTTGTGGGCGTCAACTGGCTGTCACCGTGCGCCCACGAGTAGCTCGCCACGCCCGAGTGCACCGCTACACGACCACGAGAACGCGATCTTTGCCCATCGGAGGCAGGCGGCAGCAGCCATCGACAACTCGACCTGGTCACGGTACGCGGGGCCGCGCCATCCGGTCAAACCAGCTCCCGAAAGGTGCGGAGAGCCTCCGTCAGGACACACTATGCACAGCCTGTGGACAACAACTTGAATCCCCAGGCCCGCCCTGACTACCGTGGCTGAACTCCAATTCCTTCCCGCCCGTCCTGAGAATCACACATTCGTGGGACTGTGAGAGAGCGTGCCCTGTGGCTGATGTACCTGCCGATCTTGCCGCAGTGTGGCCACGTGTACTCGATCACCTCCTGCGGGCCGAGGCCGACGGCCTGAAGCCCAAGGACCAGGACTGGCTCAAGCGGACCCAGCCCCTGGCGCTGGTCGCGGACACCGCACTGCTCGCCGTACCCAACGAGTTCGCCAAGGGCGTGCTCGAAGGCCGGCTGGCGCCGCTGATCGGGGAGGCCCTCAGCCACGAGTGTGGCCGGCCGATCCGGATCGCGATCACCGTCGACGACTCCTCCGAGGAGCCCCCGGCCCAGCCGCCCGCGCCGCCGCAGCACCACGCCCAGCACCCGCCGGCCCAGCACCAGCCCGGGCAGCACGACGCGTACGACGGCTACGACGGGCGGCACGACTCCCGCCAGGGCTACGGGCACCAGGGCGACGACCTGCCCAGCGTCCGCCCCGCGTACCCCGACTACTCACAGCCCCGGCACGAGCCCGGGGCGTGGCCGCAGCACTCCCGCACCGACGCGGTCGGCCCGCGCGAGGAGTACGGCTGGCAGCAGCAGCACCTCAGCGGCTACCCCGACCGCGAGTCGTCCACGGAGCAGTGGCGCGAGCCGTACGGCGCCTCACCGCCTTCCCATCTCCAGCAGCACCAGAACGACTACCGCGCGCAGGGGCCCGACCGCGGCGGGCCACGGCCCTCGGACGGTCCGCGCTCCCCGTACGACCAGTCGCGCCGCGAGCTCCCCGAGCTTCCGCCCCTCGGTCCCGGTGGCCGGCCGGGCGGTCCCGGATCCCCGCTGCCGGCGCCCAGTGGCGCCCCCGGTCCGCTCGCCGCGCAGCCCGCACCGGCGACCGGCCCCGGCGAACCGACCGCGCGGCTGAACCCGAAGTACCTCTTCGACACCTTCGTCATCGGCGCCTCCAACCGCTTCGCGCACGCCGCGGCGGTCGCGGTCGCCGAGGCACCGGCCAAGGCGTACAACCCGCTCTTCATCTACGGGGAGTCGGGTCTGGGCAAGACCCACCTGCTGCACGCCATCGGGCACTACGCCCGCAGCCTCTATCCCGGCACCCGGGTGCGGTACGTGAGCTCCGAGGAGTTCACCAACGAGTTCATCAACTCCATCCGCGACGGCAAGGCGGACGCGTTCCGCAAGCGCTACCGGGACATGGACATCCTGCTCGTCGACGACATCCAGTTCCTGGCGAGCAAGGAGTCGACGCAGGAGGAGTTCTTCCACACCTTCAACACGCTGCACAACGCGAACAAGCAGATCGTGCTCTCCAGTGACCGGCCGCCGAAGCAGCTGGTCACCCTGGAGGACCGGCTGCGCAACCGCTTCGAGTGGGGGTTGATCACGGACGTCCAGCCGCCGGAGCTGGAGACCCGGATCGCGATCCTCCGCAAGAAGGCGGTGCAGGAGCAGCTGAACGCGCCGCCGGAGGTGCTGGAGTTCATCGCGTCCCGGATCTCGCGCAACATCCGCGAGTTGGAGGGCGCGCTGATCCGGGTCACCGCGTTCGCGTCGCTCAACCGGCAGCCGGTGGACCTGGGGCTCACCGAGATCGTGCTGAAGGACCTGATCCCCGGCGGCGAGGACTCCGCGCCGGAGATCACCGCGCCCGCGATCATGGCTTCGACCGCCGACTACTTCGGGCTGACGGTGGACGACCTGTGCGGCTCCTCGCGCAGCCGGGTGCTGGTGACGGCCCGCCAGATCGCGATGTACCTGTGCCGGGAGCTCACCGATCTCTCGCTGCCGAAGATCGGCGCGCAGTTCGGCGGCCGCGACCACACCACCGTCATGCACGCCGACCGCAAGATCCGCGCGCTGATGGCCGAGCGGCGCTCCATCTACAACCAGGTCACCGAGCTGACCAACCGCATCAAGAACGGCTGACGGGCGGCCTGCCGCCGGCCGCCACCGCCACCAGGGCGCCCCGGGATCCGCTCCCGGGGCGCCCTTCGGCGTAGGGGGCCGGCGAGGCGTCCGTGGAGGGCCTACGGCGCGTCCGCGGACCGCGCGGAGCCGTCGCGGAGCGGATTGCGGGGCGGTTCACAGGCCGGTGGTCGGGTCGTCCGCACTGTCCGCCGCCCTCCCAAACCTGTGGAGCGCGCCGGCTCTGTTCGATTCCTGGCGAGGTCACGGCCTCTCTCCACAGATTGGGCAAGAATCTTCCGTCCACAACCTGGGGAGAGGAAAGTTATCCCTGTGGGATCCACAGGCCGGTCTGCTGACGGACCATCGGACGAGGTCAACCGCGTGTGGAATTGTGGCCAACCACAATCCACAGGCTGTGGACAAAGGATTCATCCACAGGGCTGTCGAGAACTTGTCCACCGGCTGCCCACAGGTGAAGCGCCGTTGTCCCCAGTGATCCCCGGCTTCTCCACACCGCTGTCCACTGTTCGGCAACGCAACACCCGCCCTCACCGCGCCGAGTGAAAGCGGTCACACCAAGGTGGTGGGTTGGGCTGTGGGGAACGTGGGTAATCCTGGGGATGGCACTGGGGAGAAGTAGCCCAGCCCTGTGCATGGGGTGTGCAGAACTTCGCGCGGTCCACAGCCAGGCCCGCTTATCCACCGCTTCCACCCACAGGGGCAGTGGACAAAAAATCGACGCTGACCTGCGCAAAGGCAGTTGTCCACGGTTTCCACAGGGCCTACTACTACGACCACGGATATCTACCGGGGAATGCGCTTCGAATCGGGGCCTGTGCACAACTCGCCTCCGGAGCCCGCCGCCCCGGTCGAGTCGACTTGACCCCGAGCCGCACCGACTGTCGGCGGCGTGCGTCAGACTGGTCTCCGGCAACTCAGCCGACGACGAAGAGCCAGCAGGGCGAGAGCCAGCAACAGCAGGAGGCGGTTTCCGGTGAAGATCCGGGTGGAGCGCGATGTACTCGCGGAGGCAGTGGCCTGGGCGGCCAAGAGCCTCCCGGCCCGTCCGCCGGTGCCCGTCCTCGCGGGCCTGCTGCTGAAGGCGGACAACGGCACCCTGAGCCTCTCGGGCTTCGACTACGAGGTCTCGGCGCGGGTCTCGGTGGAAGCCGATGTGGAGGAAGAGGGCACCGTCCTCGTCTCCGGCCGGCTGCTCGCCGACATCTGCCGTGCGCTCCCCAACCGCCCGGTGGAGATTTCCACCGACGGTGTACGGGTGACCGTGGTCTGCGGCTCCTCCCGCTTCACCCTCCACACCCTGCCTGTGGAGGAGTACCCGTCCCTGCCGGCGATGCCCACCGCCACCGGCACCGTCTCCGCCGAGGTCTTCGCGGCCGCCGCCGCCCAGGTGGCCATCGCCGCCGGCCGCGACGACACGCTCCCGGTGCTCACCGGTGTGCGGATCGAGATCGAGGGCGACACCGTCACCCTGGCCTCCACCGACCGCTACCGCTTCGCGGTCCGCGAGTTCCTGTGGAAGCCGGAGAGCCCCGACACCTCCGCGGTCGCGCTGGTCCCGGCCAAGACGCTGCTGGACACCGCCAAGTCCCTGAGCAGCGGCGACACCGTCACTCTGGCGCTGTCCGGCTCCGGGCAGGGCGAGGGCCTGATCGGTTTCGAGGGCGCCGGCCGGCGGACCACGACCCGCCTGCTCGAGGGCGACCTGCCGAAGTACCGGACGCTCTTCCCGACCGAGTTCAACTCCGTCGCGGTGATCGAGACCGCCCCCTTCGTCGAGGCCGTCAAGCGTGTGGCGCTGGTCGCCGAGCGGAACACCCCGGTGCGGCTGAGCTTCGAGCAGGGCGTGCTGATCCTGGAGGCCGGCTCCAGCGACGATGCACAGGCTGTGGAAAGGGTCGACGCCGACCTGGACGGCGACGACATCTCGATCGCCTTCAACCCGGGCTTCCTGCTGGAGGGCCTGTCGGCCATCGACTCCCCGGTGGCGCAGCTGTCGTTCACCACGTCGACCAAGCCTGCGCTGCTCAGCGGCCGCGCGGCCAAGGACGCCGAGGCCGACGCCGCCTACAAGTACCTGATCATGCCGGTCCGCCTCTCGGGCTGACGCGACCGGACGGCTTTCGTACCGATCGGGCCCCGGCCGTGTGCCGGGGCCCTTGCGGTGACTGACTGACAGGCCCTGATGAGCGGCTGAGCCCACAGCTGTGCACGGGACCTCGGGCGTAGGCTCGGACTCGGGTACGAACAGCAACGACTATGTGCAAAGAGGGTCTGTGATGGAGCTCGGTCTCGTCGGTCTCGGCAAGATGGGCGGCAACATGCGCGAGCGCATTCGCCGCGCCGGCCACACCGTCATCGGATACGACCGCAACCCCGACCTGGCCGATGTGGACAGCCTCAAGGCGCTTGTGGACAGCCTCAAGGGTCCGCGGGTGGTCTGGGTCATGGTGCCCGCCGGCGCCGCCACCCAGTCGACGATCGACGAGCTGGCCGAGCTGCTCTCGCCCGGCGACCTCGTCGTCGACGGCGGCAACTCCCGCTGGACCGAGGACGAGAAGCACGCCGAGGAGCTGGCTGCCAAGGGCATCGGCTTCGTGGACTGCGGCGTCTCCGGCGGCGTCTGGGGCCTGGAGAACGGCTACGCGCTGATGTACGGCGGTGCCGCGGAGGACGTCGCCAAGGTGCAGCCGGTCTTCGATGCTCTCAAGCCGGAGGGCGAGTTCGGCTCCGTGCACGCCGGCAAGGTGGGCGCGGGCCACTTCGCGAAGATGGTCCACAACGGCATCGAGTACGCGATGATGCAGGCCTACGCCGAGGGCTGGGAGCTGCTGGAGAAGGTCGACTCGGTCACCGACGTGCGAGAGGTCTTCCGGTCCTGGCAGGAGGGCACGGTCATCCGTTCCTGGCTGCTGGACCTGGCGGTCAACGCCCTCGACGACGACGAGCACCTGGACAAGCTGCGGGGCTACGCCGAGGACTCCGGCGAGGGCCGCTGGACGGTCGAGGCCGCGATCGACAACGCCGTGCCGCTGCCGGCGATCACGGCGTCGCTCTTCGCGCGCTTCTCGTCCCGCCAGGACGACTCCCCGCAGATGAAGATGATCGCCGCGCTGCGCAACCAGTTCGGTGGCCACGCGGTCGAGAACAAGAAGTAAGCACAACCAGCTCAGCAGCCGGGGAGGTCGGCGCCCAGCCATGCACGTATCGCATCTGTCACTCGCCGACTTCCGCTCGTACGCCCGGGTCGAGGTCCCGCTCGACCCGGGCGTCACGGCGTTCGTGGGCCCCAACGGGCAGGGCAAGACGAATCTGGTCGAGGCGGTCGGCTACCTCGCCACGCTCGGCAGCCACCGGGTCTCCTCGGACGCGCCGCTGGTGCGGATGGGCGCGGACCGGGCGATCATCCGGGCCGCCGTCGTCCAGGGCGAACGGCAGCAGCTGGTGGAGCTGGAGCTCAATCCGGGCAAGGCCAACCGCGCCCGGATCAACAGATCGTCGCAGGTCAGACCGCGCGACGTACTGGGGATCGTCCGGACGGTGCTGTTCGCGCCCGAGGACCTGGCGCTGGTCAAGGGCGACCCTGGTGAGCGCCGGCGGTTCCTCGACGAACTGATCACTGCCCGCTCGCCGCGGATGGCGGGCGTGCGCGCGGACTACGACCGCGTCCTCAAGCAGCGCAACACCCTGCTGAAGACGGCGGCGCTGGCCCGCCGCCACGGCGGACGGCAGATGGACCTGTCGACGCTGGACGTCTGGGACCAGCATCTGGCCCGCGCCGGGGCCGAACTCCTGGCCCAGCGGCTCGACTTGATCTCCACGCTGCGGCCGCTGGCGGACAAGGCGTACGAGCAGCTGGCGCCGGGCGGTGGGCCGCTGGGTCTGGAGTACCGCGGTTCCGCGGGCGAGGCCATGGCGGCCGCCTCGAACCGCGAGGAGCTGTACGGCGTGCTGGTGGCGGCGCTGGGCGAGGCTCGCAAGAACGAGATCGAGCGCGGGGTGACCCTGGTCGGGCCGCACCGCGACGATCTGCTGCTGAAACTGGGGCAGTTGCCGGCGAAGGGCTATGCCAGCCACGGCGAGTCCTGGTCGTACGCGCTGGCGCTGCGGCTGGCGTCGTACGAGCTGCTGCGGGCCGAGGGCAACGAGCCGGTGCTCGTTCTCGACGATGTCTTCGCGGAGCTGGACGCGCGGCGCCGGGAGCGGCTGGCGGAGCTGGTGGCACCGGGTGAGCAGGTGCTGGTGACCGCGGCGGTGGACGACGATGTGCCGGGAGTGCTGGTCGGGGCGCGGTATGCGGTCTCCGGGGGCGTCGTGGAGAAGGTGGAACGGTGACCGAGCCCCAGCCGAAGCGTCCCAAGACGCCGGAGCTGTCCGGCGTGGACCTGGCCCGCCAGGCGCTGGTCGCCGCCAAGGAGCAGGCGCGCGCCCGGGGTGCGGCCGCGCAGCAGAAGAAGCAGGCCCGTCGCGGTGGGCTGCGCTCGGGCGCGCGGGCGGACGGCCGGGACCCGCTGCCGCTGGGGGCCGCGATCAACCGCCTCATCACGGAGCGCGGCTGGGAGGCCCCGGCGGCCGTCGGCGGGGTGATGGGCCGCTGGCCGCAGATGGTGGGGCCCGAGGTGGCGCAGCACTGCGAGCCGCAGCGGTACGACGAGGACGCCCGCGTCCTGACGGTGCAGTGCGACTCGACGGCCTGGGCGACGCAGCTGCGGCTGCTGGCGCCTCAGCTGGTGGCCCGCCTCAATGACGATCTGGGCCACGGCACGGTCAAGATGATCAAGGTGCTGGGGCCCGGCGGTCCCGCGCGCCGGTACGGGCAGCTGCGGGCACCGGGGAGCAAGGGCCCCGGCGACACCTACGGCTGACCGCGACCGCGCGACGGAGCATTCCGGAGAGGGGCGGTGTTTCACGTGAAACACCGCCCCTCTCGCGCTTTCTCGGCTGGTCGCAGGCTGTTTCACGTGAAACAGCGCACTCCCGTACGAACCTTGTAAACACGTGTGACGCATGAGACTCCGCTCACGGTAGCCGGCGGTTGACATGCCAAAGCGCTGAGTGCCCGCGTGGGCGTCCTGGGCCCCCTTCTCGTATATGGGGAGTCGGCGGACGTCAGTTCAGGGCGGCACATGGCGACTCAGGCGCCTGCAAACCCCCATGAGTGTCAGCGCTACCGGTAGACTGGTAGCAATCCCGCCCACTCGCGGAACAAGTCGAACGACGAGCCGCTCCCACCTGTCCTTCGCGGGGAGATCGCAACAGGTGCGGAAGGGCTCGTGCTGTGCCAGAAAGGGCGCTTCGTGGCCGACTCCGGCGACCTCAACGAGAACAACATGGCTTCTACCGAAGAGGGGGGTTCGGCCGGCGCCGTGGGCGACTCCTCGGCGGAGAAGTCGTACGACGCCAGCGCGATCACCGTCCTTGAGGGCCTGGACGCGGTTCGCAAGCGCCCCGGCATGTACATCGGCTCGACGGGCGAGCGCGGTCTGCACCACCTCGTGCAGGAGGTCGTCGACAACTCCGTCGACGAGGCGCTGGCCGGTCACGCCGACACCATCGAGGTGACGATCCTCGCCGACGGCGGTGTCCGGGTCGTCGACAACGGCCGCGGTATCCCCGTCGGCATCGTGCCGTCCGAGAACAAGCCGGCCGTCGAGGTCGTCCTGACCGTCCTGCACGCCGGCGGCAAGTTCGGCGGCGGCGGCTACGCGGTCTCCGGTGGTCTGCACGGCGTGGGCGTGTCCGTGGTGAACGCCCTGTCGACCCGGGTCGCGGTCGAGATCTGCACGGACGGCTACCGCTGGACCCAGGAGTACAAGCAGGGCGTGCCCACCGCCCCGCTGGCCAAGCACGAGGCCACCGACAAGCACGGCACCTCGGTCACGTTCTGGGCCGACGGCGAGATCTTCGAGACCACCACCTACAGCTTCGAGACGCTGTCCCGGCGCTTCCAGGAGATGGCGTTCCTCAACAAGGGGCTGACCATCTCGCTCAAGGACGAGCGCCCGGACCACGTGGACGAGGACGGCAAGCCGCTCTCGGTGCGGTACCACTACGAGGGCGGCATCGTCGACTTCGTGAAGTACCTCAACTCCCGCAAGGGCGAGCTGGTGCACCCGACGGTGGTCTCGGTGGAGGCCGAGGACAAGGAGCGGAACCTCTCCGTCGACCTCGCGATGCAGTGGAACACCCAGTACAGCGAGGGTGTCTACAGCTTCGCGAACATCATCCACACGCACGAGGGCGGTACCCACGAAGAGGGCTTCCGCGCCGCGCTGACCGGACTGATCAACCGCTACGCACGCGACAAGAAGCTGCTGCGCGAGAAGGACGACAACCTCACGGGCGAGGACATCCGCGAGGGTCTGACGGCGATCATCTCGGTCAAGCTCGCCGAGCCGCAGTTCGAGGGCCAGACCAAGACCAAGCTGGGCAACACCGAGGTGAAGACCTTCGTCCAGAAGGTCGTCCACGAGCACCTCAACGACTGGCTGGACCGCAACCCCAACGAGGCCGCGGACATCATCCGCAAGGGCATCCAGGCCGCCACCGCCCGGGTCGCGGCCCGCAAGGCGCGCGACCTGACCCGCCGCAAGGGGCTGCTGGAGACGGCGTCGCTGCCCGGCAAGCTGAGCGACTGCCAGTCCAACGACCCGACCAAGTGCGAGATCTTCATCGTCGAGGGTGACTCCGCCGGCGGCTCGGCCAAGTCCGGCCGCAACCCGGAGTACCAGGCGATCCTCCCGATCCGCGGCAAGATCCTGAACGTCGAGAAGGCCCGGGTCGACAAGATCCTGCAGAACAACGAGGTCCAGGCGCTGATCTCGGCCTTCGGCACCGGGGTCCACGAGGACTTCGACATCGAGAAGCTCCGGTACCACAAGATCATCTTGATGGCGGACGCCGACGTCGACGGTCAGCACATCAACACCCTGCTGCTGACCTTCCTGTTCCGCTTCATGCGGCCGCTGGTCGAGGCCGGGCACGTCTACCTCTCCCGCCCGCCGCTGTACAAGATCAAGTGGGGTCGGGACGACTTCGAGTACGCCTACTCCGACCCGGAGCGGGACGCGCTGATCGAGCGCGGCAAGCAGAACGGCAAGCGGACCCGCGAGGACTCCATCCAGCGGTTCAAGGGTCTCGGCGAGATGAACGCCGAGGAACTGCGCGTGACGACCATGGACGCCGACCACCGGGTGCTCGGCCAGGTCTCGCTGGACGACGCGGCCCGCGCGGACGACCTGTTCTCCGTCCTCATGGGCGAGGACGTCGAGGCGCGCCGTTCGTTCATCCAGCGCAACGCCAAGGACGTCCGCTTCCTCGACATCTGAGCCCTGTCGGCCCGCACACCAGCCGCAGCTCGAAAGGACTTTGAACCACCATGGCCGACGAGAACCCCCCTGTGACCCCGGACGGCGTGACCGCCGAGGGCGCGCCCGCCACCATCGACGGTGTCGGGATGCGCGTAGAGCCCGTCGGGCTCGAAACGGAGATGCAGCGCTCCTACCTCGACTACGCGATGTCCGTCATCGTCTCGCGTGCGCTGCCCGACGTCCGCGACGGCCTCAAGCCGGTGCACCGCCGCGTGCTCTACGCGATGTACGACGGCGGCTACCGCCCCGAGAAGGGCTTCTACAAGTGCGCCCGCGTCGTCGGCGACGTCATGGGTACGTACCACCCGCACGGTGACACCTCCATCTACGACGCGCTGGTCCGCCTCGCGCAGCCGTGGTCGATGCGGATGCCGCTGGTCGACTCCAACGGCAACTTCGGCTCCCCGGGCAACGACCCGGCCGCCGCCATGCGGTACACCGAGTGCAAGATGGCGCCGCTGTCGATGGAGATGCTCCGGGACATCGACGAGGAGACCGTCGACTTCCAGGACAACTACGACGGCCGCAACCAGGAGCCGACGGTCCTGCCGTCCCGCTTCCCGAACCTGCTGATCAACGGCTCGGCCGGCATCGCGGTCGGCATGGCCACCAACATCCTGCCGCACAACCTCCGCGAGGTCGCCGAGGGCGCGCAGTGGGCGCTGGCCCACCCGGAGGCGTCCAGCGAGGAGCTGCTGGACGCGCTGATCGAGCGGATCAAGGGCCCCGACTTCCCCACCGGCGCGCTGGTGGTGGGCCGCAAGGGCATCGAGGAGGCGTACCGCACCGGCCGCGGCTCCATCACGATGCGCGCGGTCGTCGAGGTCGAGGAGATCCAGAACCGCCAGTGCCTGGTGGTGACCGAACTCCCGTACCAGGTCAACCCGGACAACCTCGCGCAGAAGATCGCCGACCTGGTCAAGGACGGCAGGATCGGCGGCATCGCGGACGTCCGCGACGAGACCTCCTCGCGCACCGGCCAGCGGCTGGTCATCGTCCTCAAGCGGGACGCGGTCGCCAAGGTCGTCCTCAACAACCTCTACAAGCACACCGATCTGCAGACCAACTTCGGCGCGAACATGCTCGCGCTGGTCGACGGCGTGCCGCGCACCCTGTCCCTGGACGCCTTCATCCGGAACTGGGTCACGCACCAGGTCGAGGTCATCGTCCGCCGGACGAAGTTCCGGCTGCGCAAGGCCGAGGAGCGGGCCCACATCCTGCGCGGTCTGCTCAAGGCACTGGACGCCATCGACGAGGTCATCGCGCTGATCCGGCGCAGCGAGACGGTCGACGTGGCCCGCGAGGGCCTGATGGGCCTGCTGCAGATCGACGAGATCCAGGCCAACGCGATCCTGGAGATGCAGCTCCGCCGGCTGGCCGCCCTGGAGCGCCAGAAGATCACCGCCGAGCACGACGAGCTCCAGCGCAAGATCAGCGAGTACAACGCGATCCTGGCCTCCCCCGAGCGGCAGCGCCAGATCATCAGCGAGGAACTGGCCGCGATCGTCGAGAAGTTCGGCGACGACCGGCGCAGCAAGCTGGTGCCCTTCGAGGGCGACATGTCCATCGAGGACCTGATCGCCGAAGAGGACATCGTCGTCACCATCACCCGTGGCGGCTACGTGAAGCGGACGAAGACCGACGACTACCGCTCGCAGAAGCGCGGCGGCAAGGGCGTACGGGGCGCCAAGCTCAAGGAAGACGACATCGTCGACCACTTCTTCGTCTCCACCACCCACCACTGGCTGCTGTTCTTCACCAACAAGGGCCGGGTCTACCGCGCCAAGGCCTACGAACTCCCGGACGCCGGACGGGACGCGCGGGGCCAGCACGTGGCCAACCTCCTGGCCTTCCAGCCGGACGAGCAGATCGCGCAGATCCTGGCGATCCGCGACTACGAGGCGGCGCCCTACCTCGTCCTCGCCACCAAGGGCGGTCTGGTGAAGAAGACCCCGCTCAAGGACTACGACTCGCCCCGCTCCGGCGGTGTGATCGCGATCAACCTGCGCGAGCGCGAGGACGGCACGGACGACGAGCTGATCGGCGCCGAGCTGGTCTCGGAGACCGACGACCTGCTGCTGATCAGCAGGAAGGCCCAGTCGATCCGGTTCACCGCGACCGACGAGGCGCTGCGCCCGATGGGCCGTGCCACCTCCGGTGTGAAGGGCATGAGCTTCCGCGAGGGCGACGAGCTGCTGTCGCTGAACGTGGTCCGGGAGGGCACCTTCGTCTTCACCGCGACCGACGGCGGCTACGCCAAGCGCACCGCGGTGGACGAGTACCGTGTCCAGGGCCGCGGCGGCCTGGGCATCAAGGCCGCCAAGATCGTCGAGGACCGGGGTTCGCTGGTCGGGGCGCTGGTCGTCGAGGAGACCGACGAGATCCTCGCGATCACGCTCGGCGGTGGCGTGATCCGAACGCGGGTCAACGAGGTCCGCGAGACCGGCCGTGACACCATGGGCGTCCAACTGATCAACCTGGGCAAGCGGGATGCCGTCGTCGGTATCGCGCGCAACGCCGAGGCCGGCCGTGAGGCCGAGGAGGTCGACGGGCCCGACGGGCCCGAGGAGACCGGCGTGGCCGAGGAGTCCGGGTCCACCGCAGTCGAGGGCGAGCAGCCCGCGGCGGAGTAGCACGAGGAGTAGGTCGTGAGTGGAGCCACGGGCGCTGCAACGGGTGGAGCGGGAGTCGCATCGGACTCCGCGGCGGAACCCGCAACCGAGAAGGGGCGCAGCGCCCGTGGCTCCGTCGCGTCCGACGGCACCCGGGACGAGGGCGCCCATGAGGGGGGAACCGTGACCAACAGCCGACAGCCGCAACCTCAGCCCCAGCCGCAACCCCAGCAGCAGAGCCGGGGCGGCGGCCAGGGGCAGCCGCAGGGCGGCGCTCAGCAGCCGTACCAGCCGCCCCAGGCGTACCGCACGGACAGCGGGGAGACCGGAGCCGGGCAGGCCGTGCGCAAGCCGCGTACGGGCGCCAGCACGGCCCCGCGGACGCGTAAGGCCCGGCTCCGGGTGGCGCGTACCGACCCCTGGTCGGTGATGAAGGTGAGCTTCCTGCTGTCCATCGCGCTGGGCATCTGCACGGTGGTGGCGGTGGCGGTCCTGTGGATGGTGATGGACGCGATGGGCGTCTTCTCCACCGTCGGCAAGACGATCAGCGAGGCGACCGGCTCCGCCGAGGGCGGTGGCTTCGATCTGCAGACGTTCCTCTCGCTGCCGCGGGTGCTGCTGTTCACCTCGGTCATCGCGGTGATCGACGTGGTGCTGGCGACCGCGCTGGCCACCCTCGGTTCCTTCATCTACAACCTGTCCGCGGGCTTCGTGGGCGGTGTGGAGCTGACGCTCGCGGAGGACGAGTGAGCGCTCCCGAGGGGCGCGGCGCCGGGCGTTCCCAAGGCTTCGGGAACCGATTTTGGGAACGCCTCTGAAGTGCGCTAATCTTCTGGTGCAGCGAACGAGCGGCTATAGCTCAGACGGTTAGAGCGCTTCCCTGATAAGGAAGAGGCCCCAGGTTCAAGTCCTGGTAGCCGCACCGCACACACGGCCCGGCCGGAGATTTCTCCGGCCGGGCCGCTGCTTTTTGCCGGCGGCGGTGGTCCGTCGGGGGGTGGGAACGGACGTCGGGTGCGATTCGTTGTGAAGGGGCGGGAGTTGGGCCCGTTCGGCGCCTCTGGACGGGGCGTTGCCGAGTGCGGGCTAGATAACCGATCGGTATCGGCCGGTGTGTATCATCGGCCGACATAGGGTCCCCTACGTCAACGAAAGACGAGGTCGCGCGGTGAAGAAGCTTCTCCTGGTCGCACTGGCCGCCATCGGCGGGCTCCTCGTGTACCGCCAGATCCAGGCGGATCGCGCCGAGCAGGATCTGTGGACGGAGGCGACCGACTCCGTGCCCGCAGGTTCGGGTGTGTGAGACCACACGCACAGCACAGTTCGTATGGACCCCGGTTGCCCAAGGGCGACCGGGGTTTCGTACGTGTCGGGGGCGGGCGGGGGCCCCTGAGTTTGCTATCGCACATTGATGGGTTGCAGCGGCAAAGTTGCTGGCCGTGAAGTCGATGTCCGGGCTGTGACCGGCGGACGCGAGGGGGACGAGGGCATGGCACGACCACCACGCAGGGGGGCGGTGGCGCTGGACGTGGGGGTGCCTCCCGCTCGAACGAAGTCGAGGGCTTGGGGGAGGGCGTTGCTGGCCCTGGCCATGGGCGTGCTGCCGGCCGTGGCGGCGCTGCCCGCCGCGGCGGCCCCGCGGGCGGCACCCTCCGCCGAGGGCAGCGGACTGGTGATGGTCCTCGACTCCTCCGGCTCGATGGCCGGCAGCGACGGGGCCGGAAGTACCCGCATCGCCGCCGCCCGCAAAGCCGTCGGCACCGTCGTCGACGCCCTGCCCGAGGGCTACCCCACCGGACTGCGGGTCTACGGCGCGGACAAGCCCAAGGGCTGCGACGACACCCGGCTCGCCCGGCCCGTCGCCCCGCTGGACCGGGCCGGTCTCAAGCAGGCCGTCGCGGGCCTGACCCCCAAGGGCGACACCCCCATCGGGCTCTCCCTGGCCAAGGCCGCCCAGGACCTCCCCAAACCGGCCGCCGGTGCGATCGGCAAGCGGACCATTGTGCTGGTCTCCGACGGCGAGAACACCTGCCGGACCCCGCAGCCCTGCCAGGTCGCCTCGCAACTCGCCTCGTCCGGCGTCGATCTGCACATCGACGTCGTCGGCTTCCAGGTGGCCGGCACGGCCCGCAGCCAACTGGAGTGCATCGCCAAGTCCGGCAACGGCCAGTACTACGACGCTCCTGACGCCCGGTCGCTCGCCCGTCAGCTGCAGCGCGCGGGTCAACTCTCCGCGGCCGGCTACCGGTTCCGCGGCACCCAGGTCAACGGGACGGACGACCGGAAGGGGGCGCCGGTCGTCGGTCCCGGGCAGTACCTGGACAGCATCGGCCCCAACGAGAAGCGGTACTACGCCGTCGATCTGGACGCCGCCTCGGTGGCCGACTTCTCCGCCACCGTGGTGCCGCCGTCCGGCGCGGCGATCGACTCCCTCGACACCCTGCGCACCCAGATCGCGTACGGCGCGGACGGCAGTTGCCAGTCCTCCACCGCGATGTTCGGCCAGCGGGAGGGCGCCACGCCGTTGACCTCGGGGGTCAGCCGCATCCCGTCGCAGAGCGGCACCGGGACCTGCGACAAGGCGGGTCGGTACTGGCTGGTCGTCGAGCGCCACGCGGACACCGGATCGGACGCCGCACGCTGGCCGATGGAGCTGATGTTTCACGTGGAACATCCGCTGGCGAAGGGCGCCACCCCCGCGCAGTCGGCCCCGGAGTACGGCGCGGGCGGCAAGGGCGCCACGCTGCCCACCACCCCGCCCAAGGGCGTCACCGGCGGCACTGGCTTCAACGACGCCCGGTCGCTGGGCCCGGGGGTCTGGCGGGACCGGATCCTGCCCGCGCAGACGCTCTGGTACAAGGTGCCGGTCAGCTGGGGCCAACAGCTGCGCTACGACGTGGAGTTCGCCAACGAGCCGCGGGCCGGCCAGAGCTCCCGCACCTCGTTCGGCGGCACCCAGGTCTATACGCCGTTCCGGGCTCCGGTCGGCAGCGGGACCGGGGTCTTCACCCCGCAGGTGCCGTACAACGGGCGGCCGGCCTCGCTGAGCATGGGGACGGTGCCGGTTTCCTGGACCAACCGCTACGAGACGCACCCCAACGTCATCCCCGTCCATGCCAAGGGCGACTTCTACATCGCGGTCACGCTCGGGGCCAGGACGGCCCAGATCGCGGAGAACCCGCAGATCGGTGTGGTGCTGCGGGTCGCCGTCCTGGGCCAGGCCAAGGCCGGACCGGAGGCCGGTGCGGTGGCCGTCAAGGGCGAGGCGCCCGACGGCGGTTCGGGTCCGGCGGCCACCGGCACCGCGGGCGGCTGGCCCGCGATCCGGGTCGCCGGGGTCTCGGTCGGCGGGGTCGGCGTCCTGCTGCTGGCCGGGCTCGGGCTGTCGTACGTCCTGGCCCGCCGGAAGCCGGGGCCGGGCGGTGCGGGCAGCCGGTGAGGCACGCGAGGACGCACCGCACGGCCGGGCGCCGGGGCCCGGCGGCGCTGGCCGCGCTGGCGGCGCTGGTCCTGCCTGCTCTGGCACCGGGAGCGGCGGCCGCGGCCGACGGCGTACCGGCCTACCGGACGGCCCCCGGCGGTACCCCCGTCAAGGGCGCCGCGAGCACCGCGGACGCCCCGCGGCTCGACCGCGGGCAGCACACGGACACCATCCGGCGCGGCGAGACCAAGCACTACGCCGTCGTCCTCGACGGCACCAGCAACGCCTACTTCTCGGCGGTCGCCGCGCCCCGCCCGGGCACCAAGGTCGAGGACTACACCGACCGACTGACCGTCAGGATCGAGGACAGCGGCGGCACCACCTGCGGCCCGGACGGAACCGCGCGGTTCCACAGCGGCGGCACCGCCTACCCGGTCGCCGACTACGCCGCCCGCCTGATCGGCCCGGACGTCCCGAGCTGCCGGCACGCCGGCCCCTACTACCTGGTGGTCGGCCGCGAGGGCCCGCAGACCTCCGGCCCCGAGCCGTGGCCCGTCGAGATCGGCTACCTCACCGAACCCGCGCTCAAGGGCAGGCCCCCGTCCCCACCGGCCGCCGGCAGCGGGAGCTCCGCCACGCCCGCGCCGCCCACGGACGCCGCCACCCGCCAGGTCTCGGGCGGCACCGGCTTCAACGACGCGGCCACGGTCGGCAAGGGCGTCTGGAAGGACCACCTCACCCCCGGCGAGACCCGCTTCTACCGCGTCCCGGTGGACTGGGGCCAGCGGCTCGACCTCAGCGCGGAACTCCCCGACTCCACCGCCCCCGCAACCGAGTTCGTCCCCAGCGCCCTCGGCCTCGCCGTCTACAACCCGGCGCGCGGCGCGGTCGGCGAGGCCGGCTTCGTCCCGTACCAGGGGAAGCCGGCCGCCGCCGGGGCGTTCACCGCGCCGGTGGCCTACGGCAACCGCTCGGCCCCGGACCGCGCGGTCGCGGGGATGCGCTTCGCGGGCTGGTACTACGTGGCGGTCACCCTCAGCTCGCGCACCGCGGTGGCCTTCCCGCAGGGCGCCGCCCTCACCCTCCGGGCGGACGTCCGCGGCACCCCGCAGGCCGGGCCCGGCTATGTGTCGCCGGCCGGCGACCTCGGCCGCACGCCCGGCGACGACGCCATGGGGCGGCCCGCGCAGGAGGCGGGCGGCCCCCTGAAGCTGGTGGCGTACGCCGGGATCGGCGCCGGAGTGGTGCTGCTGGCCGGGCTGGGCCTCTGGACGGTGCTGGCGCGGCGGGCCGCCGCGGCCCGACCGGGCCCGGCCGTACGACCGGCCCCGGCGCTGCCCACGGACCAGCAGACGACCCAGGCGTCGCCCCGCCGGTCCGCACCGCCGCGGGACGGCTAGGGACGGCTGGTCAGCCGGCGAACAGCGCCCACACCCCGACCGCGATGCACAGCAGCGCCACGATCAGGACCGGGACCGCGACCTTCGGGGGCGGTCCCGGTTTCCGTACCGGGCCGGAAGGGGGAGGCGCCGCCGGCACCCCGACGCCCCCGGTCGGGGGCTGCGCCGGCAGCGGCGGCTGCCCGGCGGTGTACGGGCGGGTCGCGGACGCCTCCGGGCGCGCCGCGGCCGTCGGCTCGTACCGCGGCATCGGCGCCGGCACCGGGACCGACACCGGGACCGGCGGCGGGGTCCGGGGCGGGGTGGTCGGCGGAGCCGGGACGGTGCCGCGCGGCGGGGTGCCCAGGGGCGGCGCGGTGGTCGGCGGGGCCGGGGGCGGTGGAGTGCTCGGCTGCGGCGGGACGGGTGGCTCCGGCGGCGCGAGGTGGAAGCTCCCGGTGTCCGAGAAGGAGGCCGGGCCGGTGGCCGGACGCCCGCCGCTGTCGGTGGGCTCCGTGGTCCCCGCGGCGGCCACGGTGGTGCTCCCGGTGGCGTCGCCGCCCGGTGCGCCGCGCAGCGGCCCGTCCGGGGCGAATCCGGCCGGCAGCGGCCCGATGTGGTCGAAGACCTCGATGACCTCGTCCTCGATGGTCGCCTCCGGCAGCAGCTCGGCCGCTGCCAGCAGCGCCTTCCGCGCCCCCGTCGCGGTCTTGAACCGGGCCTCCGGATCGGGGTGCAGCAGCGACGCCAGCACCTGCCACAGCGGCTCCGGAACGTCGTCGGGCGCGTTCGGCACGCCGTGCTCCGCGAACCGCCGGACCAGCGCCTCGGTGTCCGGTTTGGCGCCGGTGATCAGGCTGAGCGCGACCAGCCCGGCCGCGAACAGGTCCGCGGGGAAGTCCGGCTCGGCGCCCAGCATCTGCTCCGGAGCGAAGTAACCGGGCGTCCCCACCACGTAGTTGGTCTCGGTCAGCCGCGGCTCGCCCTTGCGCATGGCGATGCCGAAGTCGGACAGCCGCAGGTGCGGGCGGCCGGTGCCGGTGGCCTCCAGCAGGATGTTCGCCGGTTTGATGTCCCGGTGCACCACGCCCTCGGCGTGCACGGCGGTCAGCCCGGCCAGCAGCTGGTCCATCAGCGTGCACACCATCCGCGGCGGCAACGGGCCGTAGTCCCCGGTCAGATGGGCCAACGAGCCGCCGTGCACCAGGTCCATGGTGAACAGCACCTTGTCGTCGTCCGCGGCCCAGCTCGCCGGGGCCAGCACGTGCGGATGGTCGATCCGCAGCGCCTGCTCCCGGACGAAGCGCAGCAGGGTGTGCGCGTCGCTCTGCTGCAGCACCTTGGCCGCTACGTAGCGGCGGCGCCGGTGGTCCCAGGCGCGCCAGACGGCGCCCACCCCGCCCCGACCGATCGGGTCCACGAGCTCGTACCGACCGGCGAAGATCTCACCCATTGCGCCCCGTCCGCTTCTGGATCACGACTCCCTGCGGCCAACTCCTTTGCGGCCGCCCGCGATTGGTCAGCTCTGGTGCGACTCGTAGTGGGAGACGGCGTCGGCGGTGCGGCCGGCACCGTAGACCCGGAGGAACTCTGCCAGTTCGGGGTGGGTGGCGGCGAGGCTGTTCGCCGCGTCGATGATCTCGCCGGCGTCGGAGACCGACCGCAGCAGCGACTGGATCTCCCGCACCACCCGGCGCACCGTGGTGGCGCCGGTCGACGACGTGGTCTGGGTGGTGTTGTTCAGCACCGACCCGCCCGCCGTCTTCTTGATCTCTTCCATCCGGTCGGTGGCCTCGGCGGCGCTGACGCTGCCGTCCGCGACCTGACCGGCCAGCTCCTGCAGCGCCTGCACCCGCTGGACCACCGCCGGGTTGCCTATCTTCGCGCGCTGGCCGCTCATCAGCTGGGACAACATCGGGGCGGACAGGCCGAGTACCGCGGCCAGCCGGGCCTGGTTCAGCCCGAGATCGTCGATGAGACGGCGGAAGAGCGCGCCCAGAGGTTCTCCGTACCAACTGCGCTGGAGCTCCCGGGCCCGCGCGGTGGCTTCCTGTTGTGCTGCATCCATGCCATCTCCCCTGTATCCCCGATCGCGCTTCGCTGCCGCGAATCTCGCGAAGCATCCTACGGAGAGCGACGGTGCGCGGCGATACCCGGTCGGGAAAGGAGCCCGACACCGGGTACCCTGTTCGGCGAAGGGGCCTTAGCTCAGTTGGTAGAGCGCTGTCTTTGCATGGCAGATGTCAGGGGTTCGACTCCCCTAGGCTCCACCCCAAAACCCCTCCGACCTGCGAAAACGCGGTCGGGGGGGTCTTTTTGTGCGCCGCTGCGGCCCGCCGGTGCCAGGCGGCGCGGGCCGGGGCCGCGCGGCGGCTGCCGTCACCGGCGGGCCGGGGCGCCCGCGCGGGAGATCAGCACGACCGCGGCGAGGCCGGCGACGACGAGTACCCCGCCCGCGTCCGGCAGCCCGCCCATGGTGCCCAGGACCGCGACGCCCAGCGCCGAGCCCGCCTGCCGGATCCCGTTGAGGGCGCCCTGTGCGGTGCCGGCCAGCTCGGTCGGTGCGGCGACGGCCATCTCGGCGGCGGCGCCGGGGATGGAGAGGGTGCCCGCGGCGGCCAGCGCCAGTTCGGCCACCAGGAGCAGGGGGAGCGGTGGCCGGCCGCCGGCGAGCAGCAGCAGCGCCCCGGCCAGCGCGGTGGCGGTCATCCCGGTCAGCAGCACCGGCCGGGCGCCGTGCCGGGCCACCAGCCGCCCGGTGAAGAACGGCATCACGCACACCGGGAAGGTGAGGGGCAGGGAGGCCAGTCCGGCGGCGAGCGGCGAGAGCGCGTAGGTGCGCTGCAGCCACAGGGCGAGCAGGTACATCCCGCCGAAGTAGGCGAAGCAGGACACCGCGGCGGCCAGCATGGCGGCCCGTACCCGGGGCAGTGCCAGCAACGTCGGGGGAGGACTGGCGTTGGGGCCCGGCGTTCCGCGACGGCCAGTGCGGCGAAGGCGAGGACCGCCGCCGCGATCGGCACCCAGGCGGCCGGCGCGGACCAGCCCTCGATGCCGGCCTCGACCAGGCCGAAGGTGAGCGCGCCGAGCGCCCCGGTGGACAGCAGCAGCCCGGCTCGGTCCAGGGGGCGCCCGGTCGCGCCGGCGGCCCGCGCGAGGGGTGCCGGGAGCCGGCGGGCGAGCAGCAGCGCGGCCAGCGCGATCGGCGGGTTCACCAGGAACACCAGCCGCCAGCCGCCGAGTTCGACGAGACCGCCGCCCAGCACCGGACCGGCCGCCGCGCCCAGTCCGCTCAGCGCCGCCCAGGCGCCGATCGCGCGGGTGCGCCGCGCGGGATCCGGGTAGAGCGCGATGAGCAGCGCCAGCGAGGCCGGCACCAGCCCGGCGCCGGCCGCCCCCAGCAGGGCCCGCCCGGCGATCAGCGAACCGGCGCCGGGCGCCGCGGCGCAGAGCACGGACAGGACCGCGAAGCCGACCAGCGCCCCGGCGTACATCCGGCGCGCGCCCCAGCGGTCGGCGAACACGCCCGCGGCGAGCAGCAGTCCGGCGAAGACGACGGTGTAGGCGTCGACCGTCCAGGGCAGCGCGGCGGCGGCCGGGTGAAGCGAATCCCGCAGGTCGGGGAGGGCGACGTTGAGGATGGTGGTGTCGAGGAGGACGAGCAGGTTGCCGGTGGCGATGCCGGCGAACGCGAGCCGGGACCGGGCGGGTGCCGGTGCGGTGGCGCCGGCGGCCGGCGCGCGGGTGTCGGTGGTCATGGCAGCACGGTGGCCCGGAGGCGGGCCGGTCGGCGACGCCGCACTTCCGATATCCCCATCGGCAAGTTCGATGGCCGGTGGCATCCTTGCGAAGTGGATTCACGCTACCTCCGTGCCTTCGTCGCCGTCGCCGACCACGGCGGAATCTCCGCCGCCGCCCAGGAGTTGGGCTACGCCCAGTCCAGTGTGAGCGCCCAACTCAAACGCCTGGAGGCGGAGTTGGACGCCACGGTCCTGGTGCGCGCCGGCAGTGGCGCCACGCTCACCGACGCCGGCCGCCGGCTGCTGCCGCACGCCCGCGAGGCGCTGGAACTGGAGGAGCGGATGCGCCGGGCCGCCCGCGGCGAACGCCCCCGGCTGCGGATCGGCGCCCAGGAGTCGCTGGCGCACGCCTGGATGCCGGAGGTGCTGGCGGCCCTGGAGTACGGCGCGGCCGGGCCCGGTACGAGCGCCGAGGTCGAGCTGACGGTCGGCAACCGCGCCCGGGTGCACCGGGCCTTCGCCGCGGGCGAACTGGACGTGGTGTTCCAGTACGACAACGGGCGGCGGGCGGCCGGCCCGCACGCCGTCGTCGGCCACGACCGCACGGTGCTGGTGGCCGGCCCCGCCCATCCGCTGGCCCGGCAGGAGCGGGTGCTGCCGGAGCAGCTGCTGGACTGCGCGTTCCTGGTCGCCGAGCCCGGCTGCACCTCCGAGATGCTGGTCGACGGCCTGGGGCGGGACCTGCTCGCCGGGGCGCAGCTGGCGACGGTCACCGGCTCGCTGTCCGCGCTGCTCCGGCTGACCGGCCACGGCCAGGGCATCTCGCTGCTGCCGGCGCTGGCGGTGGCCCGGGAGCTGGAGCAGGGCGAGCTGGTCGCGCTCCGGCTCGTCGAACCGCTCCGCCCGGTCAGCATCGTCGCCCAGTGGCACCCCCGCCTCGGCGTCGCCGAACGGCCCCTGCGCGCCCTCCTGGACCTGGCCCGCCGCGCCGATCCGCTGGCCGCCGAGGGGAGCCGGTCCGCGGCGTCCTGACCGGCCCGCCGCCGTTTCAGGCCGACGCGCCACCGGGCCGCGCCCTGGTGCGGGGCGCGGCCCGGTGGCGGTGCGGCCGGGGGCAGGCCCTGTCCGGTGGAGCAGGGCCGGACGGGTCCTAGGCGGTCGAGCCGTCGCCCCGCCGATCGTCGGAGTCGGCATCGTCCTGCTTGGTCTGGACGTCGGGGTCGAGCGGGGCGCCCTGGCTGCCGTCGACGGCGCTCAGATGGCCGCGGTCGCCGACCTCGGTGGGGGCCGGCGGTTCGACCAGCCAGTCCGGGTTGGCCTGCTTGTCCCACCACTTCCAGGCGGCGACCGCGCCGGCCACCACGAGGCCCAGCAGCGCCAGCCGCTTGGCCGCCTTGCCGCAGGCCGCCCGGCGGCGCTGCTTCTTCTGCAGCTTCTCGATCTCCGCGGCCGTCACCTGCCCGCGCAGCGCGGCCAGCGCGGCGGCGCCCCGGGCCAGTGCCTCCTCGCGCACCGGCTCGGCCGCCGCACGGGCGTTGACCACGGCGTTCTCCAGCCGCGGGGTGGTGTATTCGGCGGCCTGGCGGGCGGCCTGGCGGGTGCGGAGGGCGGCCCGGGTCGCCGCCGCGTCCACCTTGGGCGGCAGGGCGCCGCGGGCGTGCTCGATCCGCGGGTACAGATGGGTGTCGTACTGGGCGCGGGCCTGCAGGGCCGCCTCGGCGACCTTGGGAGCCAGCCGGGTGCGCGCCTCGTGCGAGTAGTGGACAGCGGCCTCCTTGGCCGTACCGGCATAGGGAGCCACCACCTCCGCTGCGTACCGCACGCCGTCCTTGGCCGTATGGGTCGCGGCGCGCACGCTGTCCTTGCGGGTCACGGGGATCCTCCTCCTCGGTGGGGTCCGGGTCTGGGGGCTGCTCCCCCGCCTCTGCTGTGTCGCCTGTCCACCCGATTGACGAGCATGCCCGCTTCCTGCCGGCACGGCACCTGAGAGCGGGCATCCGGGTCATTCGGGGTCTTCCGGGAGCTTGTGATGACAGTGCCACGCGATGCCGCACCATGCGCGAGAAATCAGTACGAACCCTGCCATGAGGTGGCGGCCCGGCGTCCGGCGGGCGGTTCATGACAGGATCGGGGACCGTCAGTGAAGACTTATGGAAGGTAGATCGTGGCTGAGCAGCTCTACGCCACCCTGAAGACGAACCAGGGCGACATCGAACTCCGGCTTCTGCCGAACCACGCCCCCAAGACGGTCAAGAACTTCGTCGAGCTCGCCAACGGCGAGCGGGAGTGGATCGACCCGAACACCGGTCAGAAGACCACCGCCCGTCTCTACGACGGCACCGTGTTCCACCGCGTGATCAGCGGCTTCATGCTGCAGGGCGGGGACCCGCTGGGCAACGGCACCGGCGGCCCCGGCTACAAGTTCGCCGACGAGTTCCACCCCGACCTGGCGTTCAACAAGCCGTACCTGCTGGCCATGGCCAACGCCGGCCCGGGCACCAACGGCTCGCAGTTCTTCATCACCGTCTCCCCGACGGCCTGGCTGACCGGCAAGCACACCATCTTCGGTGAGGTCACCAACGAGGCCAGCAAGAAGGTCGTGGACGCCATCGCCGAGACCCAGACCAACCCCCGCACCGACCGTCCGGTGCAGGACGTCGTCATCGAGTCGGTGGTCATCGAGACCCGCTGACCCGGGTCCGGTTGCCCCGGTCCGATCCGGGGAACCATCGCGCCCCGTCCGGTCGTAGATGATGGAGACGGGGCGCGCAGCTCGTTGTGGGGCGGTTGCGGGGCGGGTGCCCGCGCCCCGGTGAGAACGAGGAATTAGGGGACCGATGGACCAGCCAGGTAGCCCGCAGGAGCCGCAGCAGGCGCACGGCCACGACGGCCTGCCCGGTTGCCACCGCCACCCGGACCGGCCGACCGGCGTCCGCTGCACCCGCTGCGACCGGCCGATCTGCCCGGAGTGCATGATCAGCGCCTCGGTCGGCTTCCAGTGCCCGGACTGCGTGCGCAACGGCGGCGGCAGCGGCCCGGCGCCGCGGGCCAGTGCGCCGCGCACGATAGCGGGCGGCACGCTCACCGCCGACCCGCGGCTGATCACCAAGATCCTGCTGGGCCTCAACGTCGCGGTCTTCGTCGCGGTGCTCGCGACCCAGCAGTCCGGCTTCGACCTGGTCAACCGGCTCGACATGATCGGCCTGGCCGTCGACCCGAGCCGCTACCAGCTGGTCGGCGTCGCCCACGGCGAGTGGTACCGCCTGCTGACCGCGGTCTTCCTGCACCAGCAGATCGCGCACATCGGCTTCAACATGCTCTCGCTGTGGTGGCTGGGCCCGCCGCTGGAGGCGGCGCTCGGCCGGCTCCGCTTCACCGTGCTCTACCTGCTCGCCGGTCTGGGCGGCAGTGCGCTGACCTACTTCCTGGCCGCGCAGAACCAGCCCTCGCTGGGGGCGTCCGGCGCGATCTTCGGGCTGCTGGGCGCCACGGCCGTGCTGATGCGCCGGCTGCGGTACGACATGAAGCCCGTGCTGATCCTGCTCGCCCTGAACCTGGCCTTCACGTTCCTGTGGCCGAACATCGCCTGGCAGGCGCATGTCGGCGGGCTGGTCGTGGGCGCCGCGGTGGCGTTCGGGATGGTGCACGCGCCGCGGGACCGCCGGACGCTGGTGCACGTCGGGACGTGCGTGCTGGCCCTGCTCGCGATCGTCGCGGTGGTGTGGGTACGGACCCTTCAACTGGTGGGCTGAGGCCCCGCGGGGGCACGTTGTCCACAGTCAGTGAAGGATCTTGTGCATGCTGTGCAGAAGTTGACCCCCGCACCCCGCCGAACGGCGTTTCCGCAGGAAGGGACGGGGGCGGAGGACAATATCGGGAGGTGCCGCCGGTCACACCGGCGTCAACCTCCCGAGGGTTATCCACAGATCTTCTGAAGTTTTCCCCGACTGTGGATAACTGTGTGGATGGCCTTGGGTAGGGCTTGCGCTATCCCCAGGGCAGGGCCCGCGCTACTTCCACTGCGTGGAGACGCCGAACCCCACCGCGATGAAGCCGAAGCCGCAGACGATGTTCCAGTTGCCCATCGCCTTGATCGGCAGATCGCCTTCGGAGACGTAGAACAACACGATCCACGCAAGCCCGATGACGAACATCGCCAGCATCAGCGGCGCGACCCAGCCCCGACCTGAATTCATCTTCAGGCTGGTGGTCTTCGCCGGCGGCGGCGTGAAGTCGTCCTTCTTGCGGATCCGTGACTTCGGCACGAGGAACTCTCCTGTCGATGTGCTGCTCCCCCACTCTCGACGGTGAGTGGGCGGTCCCCCTCCGCGCGGAGCGGTACGGGAGCCAGGGTACGGACACGAGGGGAACGGATTTCCTTCCCAGGCGTCCGTTAGCGTAGTGCTTCCGCGGCGTCGTAAGGAGTAAGGGTACGTTGAGCACTTCCGCCGGCTCCCCCGGGCGCCCTCTCCGAGCCCGACTGCGGCCCGTTCGGCTCCTCACCCTCCTCGTGTTCGCCCTCGCAGGCCTGATGTTCTGGCTGAGCTTCGACACCGCCCGCGGCACCAACCTCCGCTCCGACGACTCGATGCTGCGGCTGTCCGACCTCATCCAGGAACGCAGCCACAAGAACGGCTCCCAGGACGAGCGCAACGCCGGCCTCCGCGCCGAGGTCGACGGCCTCGCCCGCCGCGACACCGCCTCCTCCGCCACGGCGGAGGCCACCCTCCAGGGCCTGGAAAAGAACGCCGGCACCAAGCCGGTGTCCGGCCAGGGCCTGACGGTCACGCTCACCGACGCCCCGCCGAACGCCACCGCGAAGATCCCGGGCATCCCCGAGCCCCAGCCCAACGACCTGGTCATCCACCAGCAGGACCTCCAGGCCGTGGTGAACGCCCTCTGGCACGGCGGCGCCAAGGGCATCAAGGTCATGGACCAGCGGCTGATCTCCACCAGCGCGGTCCGCTGCGTCGGCAACACCCTGATCCTCCAGGGCCGGGTCTACTCCCCGCCCTACAAGATCACCGCGGTCGGCGACCACGACGCCCTCAACCGCGCGCTGACCGCGTCCCCCGCCATCCAGAACTACCTCCAGTACGTCAACGCCTACGGCCTCGGCTGGAAAGTCGACCAGCACGAGGCGGTGACTCTTCCCGGCTACTCCGGCACAGTGG
Source organism: Streptomyces sp. CB02959 (assembly GCF_002803155.1). Classification (GTDB taxonomy): domain Bacteria; phylum Actinomycetota; class Actinomycetes; order Streptomycetales; family Streptomycetaceae; genus Streptomyces. The sequence continues at coordinate 306,101 of NZ_NNBP01000003.1, read as the reverse complement.
ATCTCCACTACGCACAGCCTGTGAAGCCGTAGCCCGCACCCCGCGGGCCGGCAGGGAGGGGCGGTCGGATGACGGTGCGGTGGATCGTACGGACAGCCAGCGAAATCTGCCTCACCGTCGGCGCGCTGATCGTGCTCTTCGTCGTCTACCTCCTCTACTGGACCGGCGTCCGGGCGGACAGCGCGATGGACGGCGAGATCGGCAGGCTCCAGGACCAGTGGTCCACCGGCCCGGTCGCCGCCGGCACCCCCGCCCCCGCACCCGCCGCCCCGACCCGCCGCTACGCCCCGGGCCGGTCCTTCGCCGTGATGTACATCCCCCGCCTCGGGCCGGACTGGGCCAAGCCCGTCCTGGAGGGCACCGGGACCGACGTCCTCCAGCGCGGCCTGGGCCACTACGACCGCACCGCCCGCCTCGGCGCGACCGGCAACTTCGCCGTGGCCGGCCACCGCCGCACCTACGGCGACCCGTTCAAGGACTTCCCCCTGCTGCGCCCCGGGGACGCCGTGGTCCTCACCGACGGCACCACGTGGTTCACCTACCGCATCGACAACCGCCCCTACACGACCCTGCCCACCGATATCGGCGTGATCGACCCGGTACCGCGGGAGTCCGGCTTCACCGGCCCCGGCCGCTACCTCACCCTGACCACCTGTGAACCGGAGTGGGGCCACAGCCACCGACTGATCGCCTGGGCGCACCTCGATTCCACCCAACCCGTCACTCAGGGAAGGCCGTCGGCTTTGCCCGGCTGACCCACCCGCGGACAGCCTCTCCCCTTACTCTGGTGTCGCAATCGACATCGTCAACGGCATCGGCAAGGGGACAGCGACAGCATGTACGGCTGGATCTGGCGGCATCTGCCGGGCACCACGTGGGTGAAGGCGCTGCTTTCCGTGGTGCTCGTCCTGGCGGTGGTCTTCGTGCTCTTCCAGTGGGTCTTTCCGTGGGCGGAGCCACTGCTCCCCTTCAATGACGTCACTGTCGACCAAGGGATGGCAGCCACCCGATGACCGCACGGATTCTCGTTGTCGACAACTACGACAGCTTCGTCTTCAACCTCGTCCAGTACCTCTACCAGCTCGGTGCTGAATGCGAGGTGCTGCGCAACGACGAGGTCGCTCCCCGCCACGCGCAGGACGGCTTCGACGGTGTGCTGCTCTCCCCGGGACCCGGTACGCCCGAGCAGGCCGGGATCTGCGTCGACATGGTCCGGCACTGCGCGGACACCGGCGTCCCGGTGTTCGGCGTGTGCCTGGGCCTCCAGTCGATGGCGGTCGCCTACGGCGGGGTGGTCGACCGGGCCCCCGAACTGCTGCACGGCAAGACCTCGCCCGTCCTCCACGAGGGCGCCGGCGTCTTCGCCGGGCTGCCCTCGCCGTTCACCGCCACCCGCTACCACTCCCTGGCCGTCGAGCCGGACACCGTCCCCGACGAACTGACCGTCACCGCCTGGACGGAGGCCGCCGACGTCCCCGGCGGCCGGATCATCATGGGCCTGCGGCACCGTGAACTCCCGGTGGAAGGCGTGCAGTTCCACCCCGAGTCGGTACTGACGGAATGGGGACACCGGATGCTGGCCAACTGGCTGGTGGAATGCGGCGACAAGGAAGCGGTGGAGCGTTCGGCGGGGCTTGCCCCGGTGGTCGGCAAGGCCGGCGCGTGACCGCGCTGCGCCCCGAGCGCGAAGGGCGGCCCTACGAGCCGCATGAGGACCCGCCGTACACACCGCACGAGCCGTACGCGCCCACCGCCCCGTACAGGCGGTCCGACGCCTTCGAGACGGCGGTGGGGCAGCTCGACGACCCGCTGAACGACCCCCTGCCCGGCCGGTCGCCGGCGCCGCACCCGGACCCGTACGCGCAGGACGCACCGCCCGCCCGGACCGGCGGGGGAGCCGGGGCGGAAGGCTCCCCCTGGTTCCGGCCCCGCCCTGACCCGCCGGCGTCGCCCCGGCCCGAGGCACCGGCCCCGCAACGGCCCGAGGCACCGGCCCCGCAACGGCCCGAGGCACCGGCCCCGCAACGGTCCGCCCGGCACCGCAAGCCCGGCCCCGGAGACACCCCGCCCGCGACCCGGTCCGCGCCCGCATACGGCCCCGAAGCCGAGACCTACGGCCAGGTGAACGGCGGCTTCGGCCGCGGCAGCTACGCAGCACCCACCGGGCCGATATCCGGCCCGCACAGTCCGCACGGGGTCGCGGAGGCCCTCACCGCGCCCCTTCCCACCATTCCCCCGCTGCTTCCGTCGCGGTCCGGACGGCCCGGACGGCCCGCGCCGGTCGACGCCCCGCCGCGGTCGGACGACGAGACCATGGCGCTGCGCCAGGCCGAGCAGCCCGGAAGCGACGCTGTTTCACGTGAAACCAGCGCGACCGTTTCACGTGAAACCGACGCCGCTGTTTCACGTGAAACCACGACTGCCCTGGAGACGGGTGGCCGCGCGGCCCGCCGCAAGGCTGCCCAGGCGTCCGCCAAGCGCGGTGGCCGGCACGGCCGGCGCGGTTCGCACACCACCGCTGCCTCCGCCGCCACCGCGACGGCAGCCGAGGCGCCCAAGCCCCCCATGACCCGGGTCGAGGCCCGCCGGGCCCAGCGCGCCGCCAAGGACAGCCCCGGCCTGATCGCCAGCCGCGCGCTGGGCGAGGTGTTCATCACCCTCGGCGTACTGATGCTGCTGTTCGTCACCTACCAGCTGTGGTGGACGAACGTGATGGCCGACGAGGAGGCCGGCGGCGCCGCCAACAACCTCCAGCACCAGTGGGAGAAGGGCGGCGGCGAGAAGAAGAACCTCGCGGCCGGCGAGCGCTTCGGCATCATGTACATCCCCAAGCTCGACGTGAAGGCCCCGATCGCCGAGGGCATCGACAAGCACTCCGTCCTCGACCACGGCATGATCGGCCACTACGACGCCGCCGGCGGCATCAAGACCGCAATGCCCTGGGACAAGACCGGCAACTTCGCCGTCGCCGCCCACCGCAACACCCACGGTGAGCCGTTCCGCTACATCAACCGCCTCATCAAGGGCGACAAGATCGTCGTCGAGACGCAGAGCACCTACTACACCTACGAGATGGAGAGCGTCCTCCCGCAGACCTCTCCGAGCAACACCAGCGTGATCACCCCGGTGCCGCCCGGATCGGGATTCACCGGCCCCGGGCGCTACATCACCCTGACCACCTGCACCCCGGAATTCACCAGTACCTTTCGTTTGATCGTCTGGGGCAAGATGGTCGACGAGCGGCCGCGGAGCAAGGGCAAACCGGAAGCGCTCGCCGGCTGAGCGGACAACTGAAGGGGAGCTACGCGGTGACTGCCAGCGGAATCGACGAGGACCACGACCGGTCCGCGACGTCACCGGAGCCACGCCGGAGGTGGCAGACCTTCGCCTCCGTCGTCAGCGTCGTCGGTGAACTGCTCATCACGGCCGGCCTGGTCCTGGGCCTGTTCGTCGTCTACTCGCTGTGGTGGACCAACGTCCTCGCCGACCGCGAATCGCACAAGCAGGGCGATCAGGTCCGCGAGCACTGGGCCGCGGCCCCCAGCCCCAAGGGCCCGGGGGAACTGGACACCAAGGACGGCATCGGCTTCCTCCACGTCCCGGCGATGGACAACGGCGACGTGCTGATCAAGAAGGGCACCGACAGCGACATCCTCAACGAGGGTGTGGCCGGCTACTACACCAAGCCCGTCAAGTCCGCCCTGCCGCAGGACAAGAAGGGCAACTTCACCCTCGCCGCACACCGCGACGGCCACGGCGCGAAGTTCCACAACATCGACAAGCTCAAGGTCGGCGACCCGATCGTCTTCGAGACCAAGGACACCTGGTACGTCTACAAGGTCTACGCGACGCTGCCGCAGACCTCGAAGTACAACGTGAACGTCATCGACAAGGTCCCGGCCGAATCCGGCAAGCACAAGGCCGGCCGGTACATCACCCTCACCACCTGCACCCCCGTCTACACCTCGGAGTACCGCTACATCGTCTGGGGCGAACTGGTCCGCACCGAGAAGGTCGACGCGGACCGCACGCCCCCCGAGGAACTCCGCTAGCCCCCCGGTGGCCCGTACGACGGAGCCCCGGCAGCCCTCCAAGGGCTGCCGGGGCTCCGTCGTACGGGCCGTACCGGGGCTAGTGCTTCTTGCCCCAGCCGAAGGGCCCGCCGAAGATACCGCCGTCGTTGTTGTTGCCGCCGCCGTTGCCATCCGCGGTGGTCAGGTTCACGGTGGTCGACGCGGGGTCACCCTGGGTCCCCGGCTGCGGGTCCTGGTTGATGACCATGGCGTTGTCGTCCTGCGGACTGCCGCCCGCGAACTGGATGTTGGTGTAGCCCGCCTGCTGCAGGATCTGCTTGGCGTCCTTCAGCTTCTTGCCCCGCACCTCCGGCACCTGCGTCTGCGCCGCCTTGCCGACCGTCAGCGTGACCGTCGAGTTCTGGGCCGCCTGCTGGTTCCCGTCCGGGCTCTGGGCGACGACCTTGCCGTTCTGCGCCGGGTCGGTCACGTTCTGGTCGGGCCCCCGCTGGACCTGGAAGCCCAGGTCGGTCAGCTGCTTGCTCGCCGCGTTGTAGTCCTGGCCCTTGACGTCCGGAACGGTCGCCTTCGGCGTCGCCTTGGCCACCGTCAGCGTGATCTGGGCGTCCTTGGTCGTCTGGGACTGTGCACCGGGGGTCTGCTTGGTGACGACGCCCGGCGTGCGGTCGGACACCTCTTCCGCCTTGGTGACGTTGGTGAAGCCCTTGCCGTTGAGCAGCTTCTCCGCCTGCTCGAACGGCATGCCCTGCACGTCGGGAACGGTCACCTTCACCGCACCCGCGCACATCGTCACCGTGACCGTGGTGCCCTTGTCGACCTTCGTGTCGGCCGCCGGCTCCTGCTCGGTGATCTGGCCCTTCTTGGCGTTGTCGCACTCCTTGCTGCCACCCTTGGTGACCTTGAAGGAGCTGTTCTCGCCGAAGGACTTCGCCTCCGCCAGCGTCTTGCCGACGAGGTTGGGCAGCGAGACGCTGTTGTTCTTGTTGCCGCTGAACATCGCCTTGCCGATGAAGATCGCACCGACCAGGACCAGGATCGCCGCCAGCACCAGCAGGATCGTGGAGAGGTTGCTCTTCTTCGAGCCGCCGCCCCGCCGCCGGTCCCCGCGGTCGTCGTAGCCGTAGCCCCCGTCGTCCGGGTTCATCGGCGGCAGCATCGACGTCTTCGGGCCGCCCGGGTCCTGTGCCCGCAGCAGCGTTGTCGGCTGGTCCTGCTCGCCGTAGCCGACCGCACCCAGCGCGGTGGTCGCCGCGACCGGCTGGCCGTCCAGCGCCGCCTCGATGTCGGCCCGCATCTCGTCCGCCGACTGATAGCGGTAGTCCGGGTCCTTGACCAGCGCCTTCAGGACGATCGCGTCCATCTCCGGGGAGATCTCCGGATCGAAGGTGCTCGGCGACTGCGGCTCCTCCCGCACGTGCTGGTAGGCCACCGCGACCGGGGAGTCCCCGACGAACGGCGGCCGCACGGTCAGCAGCTCGTAGAGCAGGCAGCCCGTCGAATACAGGTCGGAGCGGGCATCGACCTGCTCACCCTTGGCCTGCTCCGGCGACAGGTACTGCGCGGTACCGATCACCGCCGCGGTCTGCGTCATGGTCATACCGGCATCGCCCATGGCGCGGGCGATACCGAAGTCCATCACCTTGACCTGGCCGGTGCGGGTCAGCATCACGTTGGCCGGCTTGATGTCGCGGTGCACGATCCCGGCGCGGTGCGAGTACTCCAGCGCCTGCAGCACACCGGTCGTCATCTCCAGCGACCGCTCGGGCAGCAGCTTCCGCCCGGAGTGCAGCAGCTCACGCAGCGTCGACCCGTCCACGTACTCCATGACGATGTACGGGATCGACACCCCGTCGACGTAGTCCTCGCCGGTGTCGTAGACCGCGACGATCGACGGATGGTTCAGCGAGGCGGCCGACTGGGCCTCACGGCGGAACCGGGCCTGGAAGGACGGATCGCGGGCGAGGTCCACCCGCAGCGTCTTCACTGCCACGGTGCGGCCGAGGCGGGTGTCATGCGCGAGGTAGACCTCCGCCATGCCACCACGACCGAGCACCGAGCCCAGCTCGTACCGGCCGCCGAGGCGACGCGGCTCTTCCATAAGCTTCTCCAGCCCTCTCCGTCAGTCCCGACCGCACCCGTGTGTGGTCCGGCGGTGTGCTGCCCGGGCATACCGTACCCGGCACGCCGTACCGGACCGGACCGGAGCCGCAACCTGATACGTGACCGGTATCGCCATGACCGGCGTCACCGCTCGCCTTCGATGACCGCCTCCATCACGCCCTTCGCGATCGGAGCGGCGAGCTTGCCGCCGGCGATGTCGTCGCGGAGGGTGTCCGACCCCTCGATCACGACGGCCACCGCGACCGGGGTGCCCTTGGCGGTCTTCGCGTACGAGATGAACCAGGCGTACGGGTTGTCCTTGTTGTTCTCGCCGTGCTGCGCGGTACCCGTCTTGCCACCGACCGTGATCCCGGGGATCTTCGCGGAGGTGCCCGTGCCGCTCTCGACCACGGTCTCCATGATGCTCTGGAGCTTCTGCGCGTTCTCCGGCTTCAGCGGCCGGCTCAACTCCTGCGGCGTGTGCTGCTGCACCACGTTGAGGTTCGGCGCCACCAGCTGCTCGACCATGTACGGCCTCATCAGCTTGCCGCCGTTGGCGACCGCCGACGCGACCATCGCCATCTGGAGCGGCGTGGCCCGGTTCGACGCCTGCCCGATGCCCGCCATCGCGTTCTGCGGGCGGTTGTCCTTCGGGTAGACGCTCTCCGCGGCCCGCACCGGAGTGTCGAGCTTGGCGTTGTTGAAGCCGAACTTCTCCGCCTCGGCCTTCATCTTCGCGTTGCCGAGGTCCGCACTGACCTTGCCGAAGACGGTGTTGCAGGAGAGCCGCAGGGCCTCCCGCAGCGACACGTTCTCGCAGGCGATGCTGCCCTCGTTGTTCAGCGGCTGGTGCACGGTGTCCGGCAGGATGAACGGCACCGGCGAGTCGGTCTTGGCGTCGACGTCGGTGTACAGGCCGTTCTCCAGCGCCGCGGCGGCGGTCACGACCTTGAACGTGGAGCCGGGCGGGTACGTCTGCCGCAGCGCCCGGTTCAGCATCGGCTCGTCGGGGTCGTTCTTCTTCAGCAGCGCGTTGTAGGCGTCGGCGTCCTTGTTGCTCATCCCCGCGAACGTCGACGGGTCGTACGACGGGGTGCTGGCCAGCGCCAGGATCGCCCCGGTCTCCGGGTTGAGCGCCACCACGGCGCCCTTCTTGTCCCCGAGCCCGTCGAAGGCCGCCTTCTGCGCCTTGGCGTCGAGGGTGGTCACCACGTTCCCGCCCTTCTGCTTGCCGCCGGTGAACATGTCGACCGTGCGGCTGAAGAAGAGTCGGTCATCGGTGCCGGTGAGGATCGCGTCGTTCAGCTTCTCCAGCTGGTTGGAGTCGAACGCCTGCGATGCGTAGCCGGTCACCGGCGCCCACATCTTGCCGTTCTTGTAGGTGCGCTTGTACTTGAAGTCACCGATGTCCGTGGTCGTCGACCCGGTGACGGCCTTGCCGTCCACGATGATGTTGCCGCGCGGCGTGCTGTAGCGCTCGATCGCCACCCGGCGGTTGTTCGGATCGTTCTTGAGCTGGTCGCTCTGGACGAACTGCACCCAGTTCACGCGGATGAGCAGGGCGAGGACGAGCAGGCCGCAGAAGACCGCGACCCGTCGCAGGGGCTTGTTCACGGGCGGACCACCTGGGTCATCTCGGCGTCGGTGGACGGGGCGGGGGCGGGGGCGGGACGGCGCGCGGTGTCACTGATCCGGAGCAGGATCCCCACCAGCGCCCAGTTGGCGATCACGGACGAACCGCCCTGGGCCAGGAACGGCATCGTCATGCCGGTCAGCGGGATCAGGCCCGTCACACCGCCCGCGACGACGAAGACCTGCAGCGCGAACGCGCCCGACAGGCCGACGGCCAGCAGCTTGCCGAACGGGTCACGGGCCGCCAGCGCGGTACGGATACCCCGCTCGATCAGCAGACCGTACAGCAGCAGGATGCCCATCAGGCCGGCCAGGCCGACCTCCTCGCCGACGGTGGCGAGGATGTAGTCGCTCTTCGGCGCGATGCCCCGGATCAGCCGGGAGTAGCCCTGGCCGAGGCCGGAGCCGAGGATGCCGCCGGACCCGAAGGAGTACATCGCCTGTGCGGTCTCGGTGACACCGCCGTCGAGCAGCTCCAGCGGGTTGAGCCAGTTGTGGACCCGGACCTGGACGTGCGACTCGAACGTCGCGACCGCGACCGCGCCGCCGCCGCTGAGCAGCAGGCCGAACACGATCCAGCTGGTCCGCTCGGTGGCGACGTACAGCATCACCACGAACAGGCCGAAGAACAGCAGCGACGTGCCCAGGTCGGTCTCGAAGACCAGGATCATCAGGCTCAGCGCCCAGACCACCAGGATCGGCCCGAGGTCACGGCCGCGCGGCAGGTACAGCCCCATGAAACGGCGGCTGGCCAGCGCCAGCGCGTCCCGCTTCACCATCAGGTAGCCGGCGAAGAACACCGCGATGATGATCTTCGCGAACTCGCCCGGCTGGAGCGAACCCAGCCCCGGGATCGTGATCCAGATCTTTGCGCCGTTCACACCGGGGAAGAACATCGGCGCGATCAGCAGCACCAGCGCGATCACCATCGAGATGTAGGTGTAGCGCTGGAGGACCCGGTGGTCCTTCAGGAAGATCAGGATGCCGATGAACAGCGCGACGCCCAGCGTCGACCACATCAGCTGGTTCGGCGCCATCGCCGGACCCAGCGACGGCTCCTGGTCCAGCCGCCAGATGAACACCAGCCCCATGCCGTTCAGCAGCGTCGCGATGGGCAGCATCAGCGGGTCCGCGTACGGCGCCCACTTGCGGACGACGAGATGCGTCACGCCCGCCAGCAGCCCCAGTCCCAGGGCATAGCCCAGCGCCCCGGCGGGCACCGAACCGTCCTTCGCCAGACCGACGTTGACGTAGGCGAAGACCGGGATCAGCACCGCGAAGACCAGCAGGGCCAGCTCGGTGTTGCGGCGACTCGGGGCACCGAACGTGCCCACGGTCGTCGTGGTCGTTGTACTGCTCATGAAATCTCCGGCCCCCTACGCCCTCACTGCTGGGTACTGCAATTCTTCTCCAGCTTCTGCTGCTCCTCGGAGGGAGTCTGGGTGGGGGTGGGGGTGGGGGTGGTGTCGGCCGTCGCGGACAGAGCACCGGCCACGGCGTTGCCGGCGGCCGTGCCGGGCTTGGTGCCGGGCTTGCTGCCGGGCTTGCCGGTCTGGCCGCCCTTGCCCTTGCCGGCCGCGGCCGCCCGCTCGTCGGCCTCCCGCTGCTCCTTGGCCTGGCAGGCGTTGGCCTGCTTGCCGAGCTCGGTGACCTTCTCGCCGGCCTGGTTGCGGTTGTCGACTGCGATGGTCTCCTTGACCTGGTTGCGCTGGTACACCGGCAGGTACTTGAGTTCGATCTCGGGGTGGTCCTCGTCGACCGCGTTCAGCTTGATCCACGCCAGGTCCTGGCTGATGCCCCGGTACAGCGCGACGTGGTCGTCCTTGGCGCCGACGAAGTACTGCGTCTGCGTCCACTGGTAGCCGGCGTACAGACCTCCGCCGAGCACACCCAGCGCGAGCACCGTGAACAGCGACGCCTTGAGCCACTTGCCGCGTCGCCGCGGCTTGAGGAAGTCCTCGTCCGTGAACGCGCCGAACGAGCCCTGCGGCATCCCGCCGACCTCCGGGCCCCCGCTCCCGGGCGGCCCGAAGGCACCGCCCGGAGCCGGCGCGGCGTCCCGGCGGCCCAACTCGGCGGCGCGCGCCGCCGGCGTCTGGAGCGTGCTGGGGTCGTTCAGCTGGTTCTGGTTCTCGGCGACCGCGCCGACCACCACCGGGGTGTCGTTGAGCTGCCCGGCGGCCGCCTCGTTGCCGTCCACGTCCAGGACGTCGGCGACGATGCAGGTGATGTTGTCCGGCCCGCCGCCGCGCAGTGCGAGCTGGATCAGCTCCTGCACCGTCTCGTGCGGCCCCTGGTAGCCGGCCAGGGTCTCTTCCAGCGTCTGGTGGCTGACCACCCCGGACAGCCCGTCCGAGCAGATCAGGTACCGGTCCCCGGCCCGCACCTCGCGGATCGACAGGTCCGGCTCGACGTGGTCGCCACTGCCCAGCGCCCGCATCAGCAGCGACCGCTGCGGGTGGGTGGTGGCCTCCTCCTCGGTGATCCGGCCCTCGTCGACCAGCCGCTGCACCCACGTGTGGTCCTGCGTGATCTGGGTCAGCAGCCCGTCCCGCAGCAGGTAGGCCCGGGAGTCCCCGACGTGCACCAGGCCGAGCCGCTGGCCCGTCCACAGCAGCGCGGTCAGGGTCGTCCCCATGCCCTCCAGCTGCGGGTCCTCCTCGACCATCACCCGCAGCTGGTCGTTGGCGCGCTGTACGGCGGTGCCCAGCGAGGTGAGGATGTCGGAGCCGGGAACGTCGTCGTCGAGCTGGACGAGCGTGGAGATCACCTCGGACGAGGCGACCTCGCCGGCGGCCTGGCCGCCCATGCCGTCCGCGATGGCGAGCAGGCGGGGCCCGGCGTAGCCGGAGTCCTCGTTGCCCTCGCGGATCATGCCCTTGTGCGATCCGGCGGCGAAGCGCAGCGACAGACTCATGCGCACCTCACCCGTCGGCTCGGGGTACAGCCGGTCTCGTCGAGCCACACTGCCCACCCTCCGGTCGGGAGCACGCCCGGGTCCGCCGAGTGGACCGTTACGGCTCGCTCGCTCCGCTCGCTCATTGTCGTACTACTTCCGCAGCTCGATGACGGTCTTGCCGATGCGGATCGGGGCTCCCAGAGGAATCGGAGTCGCGGTCGTCAGTCGGGTCCGGTCAAGGTACGTGCCGTTGGTGGATCCGAGGTCCTCGACGATCCACTGGCCGTCACGGTCCGGGTAGATCCTGGCATGCCTGCTGGACGCGTAGTCGTCGTCCAGCACGATGGTGGAGTCGTGCGCCCGGCCCAGAGAGATCGTCTGGCCCTGGAGGGCGACGGTCGTACCGGCCAGCGTGCCCTCGGAGACCACCAGCTTGGTGGGGGCTCCGCGCCGCTGCCGGTTTCCGCCGCGGCCGCCGCTGTCCTGGCGGCGCTGCTGCTGTTGCTGGGGAGCGGCCTGGCGCTGGGTGCGCGGTTCGGGTCCGCCGCGTCGGGCGGCACCGCGCTGTGTGACGCGCGTGCCGAACAGATCGCTGCGGATGACCTGAACGGCCACGATGACGAACAGCCACAGTACGGCGAGGAAACCCAACCGCATGACCGTGAGGGTCAGCTCTGACATTGGCCCCGCTTCACCCTTCGGCTTGCCGGTAAACGATGGTGGTACTGCCCACGACGATCCGCGAGCCGTCGCGGAGATTAGCGCGGGTGGTGTGTTGTCCGTCCACCACGATCCCGTTGGTGGAACCCAGGTCCTGGATCATGGGGGGCGGTCCGACCCGGATCTCGCAGTGTCGCCGGGAGACTCCCGGGTCGTCGATCCGCACGTCGGCGTCGGTGCTGCGCCCCAGCACCAGGGTGCCTCGCGAGATCTGGTGGCGGGTGCCGTTGATCTCGACCCAGCGCCTGGTCTGCGCGTACGGCTGCGGTCCGGCACCGGGCGCTGCCGCTCGGGGCGCGGGTGGCGCACCGGGCGGTGGCGACGACGGCATGGGCGGGGCCACATGGCCGCCGGGGGGGTTCGGCGCACCGGTGGCGCGGGCCGCCGCTGCCTGGCCGGGCCGGTCCTGGGACGTGCTGGAGGCGAGGGTGCGGCTGCGGACGCGGTACAGGCCGGTGTCGAGATCCTCGGCCTTCTCCAGATGGACCTTGATCGGGCCCATGAAGGTATACCGCTGCTGCTTGGCGTAGTCGCGGACCATGCCCGACAGCTCGTCGCCGAGCTGGCCGCTGTACGGGCTCAGCCGGTCGTAGTCCGGAGCGCTCAGCTCGACGATGAAGTCATTGGGGACGACCGTGCGGTCGCGGTTCCAGATGCTGGCGTTGTTGTCGCACTCGCGCTGCAATGCGCCGGCGATCTCAACGGGCTGCACTTCGGACTTGAACACCTTGGCGAAGGTGCCGTTGACGAGACCTTCGAGTCGCTGCTCGAAGCGCTTCAGTACTCCCACGGGGCACCTCCTTCCTCAGGGTCGTCCTGATACTGCTTACAGATCGTATCCACGCGCCGGGAAATCGGCTGGTTCCCCTTTCCTGCCTGGAGGACGAGTGTCGCCCACCACAGGGTTGCCCGGTGCCCGTCGTCGTTCTGCCGCTCTCCTCACGCCGCTTGTCGTGCACTGCGATCGTAGATGTGCCCCGTTGCCAGTGTCCCGCAACCGTCGACCCGACCGAGGGGGCGGGGGCCGACTCCGGCCAGCACCCCGGGAACCCCTCCCGAAAACGCGCGGCGGCGCCCCGGAGTGCCCCGGGCCCCCGCAGGCCCAGGACCGGGGGAAAGGCGTGTGAAGCCACCCCCAACACCGTGCTAATGTTCTCGATGTCGGAAGGCGCTCCCGCAAGACCCGGACCGAACGGCCCGGATCGCGTGAGAGAATAAACCGGCAGCACCCATGCGCGGGTGGCGGAATAGGCAGACGCGCTGGATTCAGGTTCCAGTGCCCGAAAGGGCGTGGGGGTTCAACTCCCCCCTCGCGCACAGATGAGACCCCCGGTCTCCGGAGAAATCCGGAGACCGGGGGTCTCGCGTTTTCCCCGGAGGACCGCGGGCCCGCCGCCGCGCGGCACGGCCGCGGAGTGAGCCCGGCCACGTGAGCCGCGCGACGTGAGTCCTACGTCACATCCCTTGCCGAGTCGGGTCGTTCACGGTGCTCGGGGGCGGGCGGAGTGACCGCCGTCACGTCCCGCACGGCGGCGCTGAAGGCACGCACCCGGGCGGTTTCCCGCGCCGCGTGGTGCACCACGCCCAGCACCGAGTCCGGAAGTCCGCCGACCGGAACGAAAACGACGTCACGGCGCCCGTGGTAGTCGGCCGTCGGCCGGCACAGCAGCATCCCGCCCCGGCCCGCCGCCGTCAGCGTCAGACCCTCCTGGAGCGTGCCGACCCTGGGGCCGGCGGGTATGGGGCGGCCCCCGGGGGTGATGGCGGGCGCCTGCGCGGTGCGCCAGTACACCGGCGCCGGCCCGCTCGGGGAGATCAGGGGCAGCCCGGCCAGTTCCTCGGCGCCCAAGGACGCCCGGGACGCCAGGGGATGCCGCACGGACAGCGCCACCGTCTGCGGCTGGGCGGCGAACGCCGGGCCCAGTACGAGATCCGGCTCGGCGACTGGGAGCAGCGTCACCGCCACGTCCACCGCACCGCTCCGCAGCGCACCGAACGGGTCGCAGAGCGGGATCTCCATGATCTCCGTGGCGCACCGCGGATGCCGGGCGTGGAAGGCGTCGATGGCCCGCATGATCCGGTCGTCCACGGTGCCCTGGAAACCGACGGTGAGCCGGCCCTCGATGCCGCGGGCCGCCGTCCGGGCGCTCTCCACCGTGGCGCGCAGCGCGTCGTAGGCCGGGCGCAGGGACGCGCGGAACTCCTCTCCCAGCGGGGTGAGGTGGACCCGGCGGCTGGTGCGGTCCACCAGGCGCGCCCCGATCCGGGATTCCAGGGAGCGCAGCAGCTGGCTGACCCGGCTCTGCGAGACGTAGAGGCGTTCGCCGGTGCGGCCGAAGTGCAGCTCCTCGGACAGCACGAGGAAGCACTCCAGCTCGCGGAGTTCGAGGCCGGCGGGGGCGGCGGGGGCGGTCGGGCCGCTCATGAGTCCTTTCCCGGGTGCGGGCGATCGATGAGTCCTGCTCATAGAAGGGTGAGGAGTCCGCCCTTGTTCCCCCGTGGCGGCGGGCGTTGGCTGGGGACCATGGCGAAAAGCGAGCGCGCGGGGGACACCGCGACTGCCACGGGCAAGGCGAGAGACGGGCAACTGGACGCGGTGGAAGGGGAGGTGCGGCGCCCGCGGGGTGGTGGGTGGCCGGCGGTCGGGGCGTTGGCGGCGGCGACGTTCACGGTGGTGACGTCGGAGATGCTGCCGGTGGGACTGCTGACGCCGATCGGCCGGGACCTGGGGGTGTCGGACGGGACGGCCGGGCTGACGGTGACCGTCACCGGCGTGGTCGCCGCGGTGGCCGCACCGGTGCTGACGCTGCTGATCGGACGCCGGGACCGGCGTGCCGTACTGGCCGTCCTGATGGGCACGCTGACCGCGGCGAACCTCCTGGCCGCGTACGCCCCGAACGTCGCGGTGCTGCTGGTGGCCCGGGTGCTGGTGGGGTTCGGGATGGGCGGGGTGTGGGCGATCGCCTCGGGGCTCGCGGTGCGGCTGGTGCCGGAGCGGCGGGTGGCCGCGGCCACGTCCTTGGTGTTCAGCGGGGTCGCGGCGGCGTCCGTCCTGGGTGTGCCGGCCGGCGCGGTGGTGGGTGAACTGGGCGGCTGGCGCGCGGCGTTCGTGGCGATGGCCGGATTCTGCGCGGCCGTGGCCGTCGCGCTGGCCGTCCTGCTGCCGCCGCTGCCGACGGCCGGTGCGGTACGGCTGGGCGGGGTGCTGGGGCTGCTGCGCCGGCCTCCGGTGCGTACCGGGCTGGTCCTGGTCGCGCTCCTGGTGGCGGGGCACTTCGCGGCGTACACGTATGTGCGGCCGGTGCTGGAGGAGGTGGCCGGGGCGCGGCCCGGGCAGATCAGCACCGTGCTGCTGGTCTTCGGGGTCGCGGGCCTGGTGGGGAACTTCGTGTCCGGTGCGGGCGCGGCGCGCTCGCCACGGGCCGTGCTGCTGGCGATCTGCGCGGTGCTGGCCGCCGCGGTCCTGCTGGTGCCCCCGATGGGGCAGGCCGCCGGCGTCGTGGGTGCCGCGGCCCTGGTGGCCGTCTGGGGTCTGGCCTACGGGGGCGTGTCGGTCGGTACCCAGACCTGGTTGATGGCGGCCGCGCCGGATGCGCGGGAGGCGGTCTCGGCTCTGTTCGTGGCGGTGTTCAACGCGGCCATCGCCGTGGGTGCGCTGGCCGGCGGGCGGGCCGCGGACGGCTGGGGGAGCGACGGTGTGATCCGGCTGGGCGGTGTGCTCGTGGTGGGCGCGCTGCTGGCCGTGGCGCTGGGCCGGGGCCCGGCCCGGGGAGCCGCGGCCGGGGGGTGAGGTGAACGGGGCGGGGGTCCGGGGGCGTGGCAGACGGGCCGGAGGGCCGCGTGGCAACCGCCCCCGGTCCGTTTTTCCTCGGTCCGGGGGCGGTGTGCCGTGGTTGCCGGGCGGGGGCTGCGGTGCCGGACCGGTCCGGTCCGGAGGCGGCTCCCGTCGGGCGGAGTGGTGTCCGCTCAGGCAGCCAGGCGCGCGACCAGTTCCTTGGCCTTGGCCTCCGCCTGCTCGTGGGCGTTGTCGCGGGAGGTCTCGAACAGCGGGACCAGCTCGGCCATCGCCGGGTTGCTGGGGGCCATGGTCAGCTCCGGCACGATGAACTCCACTTCGAGGCCGAAGGCGCCGTTCAGCACGGCCTCCAGGTAGTTCTGGACGTACTCGAAGGGCTCGCGCGGGGTGCCCGGCGCGTAGGAGCCGCCGCGGCTGGCGACCACGATGACCGGCTTGCCCTTGACCGACGCGTTCTCGCCGGCGGTGCGGCCCATGATGATCGCCTGGTCGAGCCACGCCTTGAGGGTGGAGGGGATCGTGAAGTTGTACATGGGTGCGCCTATGACGATGGCGTCGGCCTGCTCCAGCTCCTCGGCCAGCTGGGTGCGCAGCGCGAAGGCGGCCTGCTGCTCCGGGGTGTGGGTGGCCGGGTCGGAGAAGCCGGCGGAGGCGGCGACGCCGTCGAGGTGCGGCAGCGGGTCGGCGGCCAGGTCGCGGTGGATGACGGTGCCGTCGGGGTGCTGCTCCTCCCAGGTCTTGCGGAACGCCGCGGTGACCGAACGGGAGGCGGAGCCGCCCTCGGGGAAGACGGAGGAGTCGATGAGCAGGAGCGTGGCCATGGGGATCGGTCCTTCGCTGGGTGGCCGGGAGGGACCGGCCACTAGTTGAATTCCGTACGTCACTATTCATAGCACAGGAGCTTACTTTTCTGCAGTAGCCAACGGGAGGGCGGTACCCTGGGTGCATGGCGGACCACAGTGAGGCGACGTGCAAACGGGTCGACGACGGCATGACGCGCGTCTTCGAGCTGTTCGGGAAGCGCTGGACGGGTCTGATCGTGGCCACTCTCATGCCCGGCCCCGTGCACTTCGCGGACCTGCGGCGGGCCATCCCCGGCATCAGTGAGCGGATGCTCTCCGACCGTCTGATGGAACTGGCGGCGACCGGCCTGGTCGTCCGTGAGGTCGACGCCGGGCCGCCGCTGCGCGTCTCCTACCGGCTCACCGAAGCCGGCCGGGCGATGGAGCCCGCGCTCGTCGAGCTGGGCCGCTGGGCCGCGACCTACCTCGCCGACGGGGGGCAGTGCCCGGAGCGCTTCCGGAAGTAGGGGCGGGGGTGCTGCGGCGAGGGCGCGGGCGCGGCGTCACGGGGCGTACCGGCCGCACGGGCGCCCCGGCGCGTCAGCCGAGGCGCTCCTGGGCGGCGTTGTAGCGCACCAGGTACGAGGCGAAGCGGTCGAGGTCCTCCTCGTTCCAGTCGGCGAGCCGCTCGTGGAACGCCTGGCGGCGGCTGGCCGTCACGTTGGCGAGGACCTGGGCGCCCTCCTCGGTGGGGTGCAGGACCTGGACGCGCTGGTCGTCCGGATCGATGCGCCGCTCGACGAAACCGAGTTTCTCCAGCGCCGCGATCTGCCGGCTGACCGTGGACTTGTCCAGGTAGTAGTGCGCCGCGAGGTCGGTGGCGCGGCATCCCTGCTGGTCGTCGAGGTGTGCGAGCAGGGTGTAGGAGACCAGGGAGAGCTCGGGGTGCATCCGGGCGGCGGTCGCGCGGGCGCGCCGGGCGAACGCGGTCATCTCCTGCTGGATGGTCTCGACGGAGTCGTCGCGGTGGGTCACGGAGTTGCCTTTCGGTGAACTAGTTGTATAGTACAACGTGGTGTGAGAGTTGTAATAGCCAACTACTGGCGGGTGCCTGCCCGCCCCAGCCACTGGAGCCACCCCCCTGGCCACAGCTGAACGACGACGACCGGACCGCCACCCCACCGGCCCCCGGACGACTACTGAGAAGGCTTGCCCATGACCGCGGACCGACGACGTCCCGACCACCACAGCGACCACCGAGACGACCGGCACACCGCCCGGGCCGCCGACCTGCGCCACGTGGTGACACACCTGATCACCCCGCTCCTGATGTGCATCGGGATGGGACTCGCCTACCTCGGCGCATTCGCCAACCCCTCACCGCACCACCTGCCCGTCGCCATCGTCGGAGCCGGCACCCACGCACAGGTCCTCGCCCAGACCATCAACGACAAGGCGCACGGCGACCTCGAAGCCCGCACCGTCCCCGACCGCGCCACCGCCGAAGACCAACTGAAGAACCAAGAGATCTTCGGCGCATACCTGCCCGGCGGGAACAACCCGACAGGCACCGGCAACAACGCCGCCACGGCACCCTCCGGCGGCACCGGCACCCGGCACACCCCCGAACTCCTGGTGGCCACCGCCGGATCCGACACCAGCGCCACCGTCGTCCAGAAGATCTTCACCCCGCTCGCCGCCCGACAAGGCGCCCCACTGAAGGTCACCGACATCGCCCCGACCGCCGAGGACGACCCCACCGGACAGGGCATCTTCTTCCTCCTGGTCGCCATCAGCATCGGCTCCTACGCCTCGGTCGCCGTGATCGGCGGCGCCGGCGCCGTCCTCCCGATGCGGCTCCGCGCCACCCTGGCGATCGGCACGTCCTTCGTGGTCGGCATCATCGGGACACTGTTCGCCGGACCGGTCTTCCACCTCGTCGACCACGGTCTGCCGGCCCTGTGGAGCATGGCCTGGCTGTACTCCGCCGGCATCCTGCTCATCGGCACCGGCCTGCACACCTTCCTCAAGCGCTGGACCACGCTCGGCGTCATGACGCTGTTCGTGATGCTCAACTTCACCTCCTCCGGCGGCATCTTCCGCCCCGAGATGCAGAACGGCTTCTTCGCCGCCCTGCACTCCTTCTGGAACGGCGCCGGCTTCGTGGAAGGCACCCGCAGCCACGTCTACTTCGACGACCACGGCCTCGCCGGACACGTCTGGACCCTCGTGGGATGGCTGCTCGTCGGCCTGCTGACGACCGGCGTAGCCGCCCTCGCCGAGAAGCGGCGGCGCACCGCCGAAGCCGAAGCGGTCGCCAACGCCGGCGCCGTGGCCGCTGCGGCGGTCGCGGCCACAGTGCCCGAACGAGCCCCGGGAAGCGCCGCCGGACGGGGCACGGCACAGGCCGCAAGGCAAGCGGGAGGGGAAGGGGAAGGGGAAGTGGAGCGGGAGATGGAGGAGGAGATGGAGGAGGCCGTGGGGGTGTAGACGGCGGTTTTGACGGGCCGCGGCCGGGTGCATTGGTCGGCCACGGCCCCGATTTCCGACGTGGCTTTCGCTGTGTGCAGGGCAGAGCGTGCAGCGAGGCAGGGGGTGGTCGGGGAACGACGTCAGCTTGTTGTGGGGGTGGGGGTGGGGGCGGGGGTTCGGGTGGGGCCTTTTGTCTCTCGCTCCCGGAGTGCTGTGGCGGGTGTCGCTCGGCGTCGGGACCTGGCGTCCCGGACCCGCTTCCGAAAGTTATCCACAGCCCCGGCGGATACCGGACAGATATCGGTAACGTCATTGATCGGCGAGCCGGAAACGACCGGCGAGCCGGACGGAGGCGGGGGATGCCGGGGTGCCAGCGCACACCCGGGATGCCACGCGAAACCAGGGTCGTGAAGGGGGAGGTGGCCCGCCGTGTCGCGTGTGCCATACGTACCGGGGTTCGCACGGGCGGACGAGGAAGGACCCTCGGCCAAGGCCGTGGGCCGGACACTGCGGGAGCAACTGCCCCGCGGTGAGCAGGCAGCTCTGCGGATCACCGTCGGGCGGCCCGACGCGGTCGCGTCGGTCGAGGAATCCAACGCCGGGCGACTGCCCGAACTGACACCCATACGGGTCGGACGGATGGCCGCCAGCCCCTTCGCGTTCCTCCGCGGCTCGGCCGGACTCATGGCCCACGACCTGGCGGCCAGCCCCGTCACCGGAATCGGCGCCCAGATCTGCGGCGACGCACACGCCGCGAACTTCGGCCTCTACGCCGACGCCCGCGGCGGCCTGGTCATCGACCTCAACGACTTCGACGAGACCGTCCACGGCCCCTGGGAATGGGACGTCAAACGGCTCGCGACCTCCATAGTCCTGGCCGGCCGGGAAGCGGGCGGCAGCGAAGACGCCTGCCGGGCCGCGGCCCAGGACGCCGCCGGTGCCTACCGACGCACCATGCGGCTGCTCGCCAAGCTCCCGGTGACCGAAGCGTGGAACGCCATCGCCGACGAAGAACTCGTCTCGCACACCGACGCCCGCGACCTGCTGGGCACCCTGGAACGGGTCGAAGCCAAAGCACGCAAGAACACCAGCGCGCGCTTCGCGGCGAAATCCACCGAGCGCGGACCGGACGGCGGCCTCCGCTTCGTGGCCGCACCGCCGGTGCTGCGCAAGGTGCCGGACACGGAGGCAGCGGCAGTCGCCTCATCGCTCGCCGCCTACCTCGAAACCCTCCCCGACGACCGGCTGCCGCTGCTGGCCAGGTACGCCGTGCACGACGTCGCCTTCCGCATAGTCGGGACCGGCAGCGTCGGACTGCGGTCATACGTGGTGCTGCTCCTGGACCACCGCGGCGAGCCCCTCGTCCTCCAGGTCAAAGAGGCCCGCCGCTCGGTACTGGCGCCCTACGTGACCAAGGCCGGCTTTCCGGCACCCCCGGCGGAACACGAGGGACGACGCGTGGTGCTCGGCCAACGCCGCATGCAGGTCGTCAGCGACCTGCTGCTGGGCTGGACGACGGTGCGGACGGACACGACGGACGGCATACCCGACACAACCAGGGAAACCAGGGACGAACGGCAGGCCGGCGCGGAGGCACCGGACGCTCCGGGCACTGGACTGCCCTTCCAGGTACGGCAGTTCCGCAACCGCAAGGGCAGCGTCGACCCGGCCCAGCTGTCCGGCGGGCAGCTCGACGACTACGCCCGGATGACCGGCGCGCTCCTGGCCCGCGCCCACGCCCACAGCGCCGACCCACGCATCGTGGCCGGCTACTGCGGCAAGAGCGAGGCACTCGACGAGGCCATAGCGGACTTCGCCGTGGCCTACGCGGAGCGCACAGAAGCAGATCACGCGGACCTGGTCGCGGCGATCCGCAGCGGACGCATTGCGGCGGAGAGCGGGGTGTGAGGGGGGCTTTGGGGGTGGTGGGGAGGGGCGGGGGGAGGGGGAGGGCCCCCGGAGGAGCGTGCGGATTGCGGCCCTTCCCCCCCACCGCCACAGCAGGCCGCCCACCCCACCGCCCAGGCCCCTCGGGGGTGGCGTTGTCCCGCCCTGCCGCACTCGGGTCCCCCGCGCATGTGACCCACATGCCACCCGCATGCTCCAGGTGCGGCCCGGTGCCCGGTTCCCGTAGGGCCGTACGCTGACCGGGTGACGAACTCGCACGCGGAGAACGCGCAGGACGGCCAGGACCGACCGGACGTACCGGGGGCGGCGGATGCCCGCGGGGCGGTGCCGGGGGCGGAGCGGGGCGGGGGTGCCGCTGCTTCCGGTGGGAGCCCGGAGGGCGTGGGCGGTGATGCGGATGCGCGGGACGAGGCGACGCGGCGGTTGGCGAAGGCCGTGTCGGCGGCCGAGCAGGCGCTGATCGAGTTCGAGATCGCGGTGGAGACCTTCCGGGTGGAGGTGGAGAACTTCTCCCGGTTGCACCACCAGCGGCTTGGCCCCATGTATGCGCGGTTGGACGAGCTGGATGCGCAGATCGCGGAGGCCGTGGCGGCGCGTACCGGCGACCCCGAGGACATCCGCAAGGCCCGTGAGGCGCGTGCGTCGGTGTTGCCGATGCCGGAGGTGGAGGAGCTGTTCCACGGCTGGCTCGGGTCGGAGGGGCTGTTCCCTGAGGCGCAGGCGATGCTCACGGATCAGCCGGTTCAGCCGCCGCCGAAGGTTCGGCCCAGCGAGGAGGCCCGGAGGATCTACCGGGATCTGGTGCGTCGGGCGCATCCGGACCTGGCGCGGGATGATGCGGAGCGGGCCCGGCGGGATGGGTTCATCGCGCGGGTCAACGCTGCGTACGGGCGGGGCGACGTGGCGTTGCTCTTGGAGCTGGTGCGGGAGTGGGAGGCCGGTCCGGCGCCTGTCGAGCGGCGGCCGAGTGAGAGCGAGGAGCTCTACGCCCGGCTGGAGTGGCTGGCCGAGCGCAAGGAGCTGCTGGCTTCCGTCGCTGCGGATCTGGAGACCAGCGCGATCGGCGCGATGATCAAGATGGCGCCGGACGATCCGGATGGTCTGCTGGACGAGATCGCCGAGAAGCTGCTGGCAGATGTCCGGGAGCGCGAGGCGTACCTCGCTCAGCTGGTCGGGTAGCGTCGGGAGTATGCATTTTGGTTCTGTGCCCACGGTCGGTGTCGATGCCCTCACGCCCGAGGACTTTCTCCTGGATGTCCGTGAGGACGACGAGTGGGAGGCTGGGCACGCCGACGGCGCGCTTCACATCCCGATGAGTGAATTCGTCGCCCGTTATGGGGAGTTGACGGAGGCTGCGCCCGACGGCGGCAAGATCTATGTGCTGTGCCGGGTCGGTGGGCGATCGGCTCAGGTGGCGCAGTATCTGATCCAGCAGGGCATCGACGCGGTGAATGTCGCGGGCGGTATGCAGGCGTGGGAGGCGGCCGGGCGTCCGGTGTCGGACGGTAAGGGCGGCGTGGGGACGGTCGTCTAGGTCGGCGGGGTCGGGGCTCTCCCGTAGGTCGGCCCTTCGGGGCGTTGCCGTTCCGCTGGTGTGTCAGCTGAGCGGGTGTGCGGCGAGGAGTTCGCCGAGGGCTTCTTCGTGGGCGGCTGCGGGGCCCAGGGAGAGTTCGAGTTGTTTGGCCCAGGCGTGGTAGCGGTGCAGCGGGTAGTCGGTGTCGGCGCCGAAGCCGCCGTGGAGGTGCTGGGCGGTCTGGACGATGCGGCGGACGCCTTCGGAGGCCCAGATCTTGGCGACCGCGATGTCCCCGGCGGGCGGTAGGGGGCCTGCTGCTCCGGTGGTGAGGCGCCAGGCTGCTTGCCAGAGGGTGGCCTCCATGGCGCGCAGGTCGATGAAGCGGTCGGCGGCCTGGACGGCGACGGCCTGGAAGGTGGCCAGGGGGAAGCCGAACTGTTCGCGTTTCCCGGTGTAGTCGCTGGTCATGGCCAAGACACGTTCTCCGAGGCCCAGTGCGAGTGCGCAGGTGCCGGTGGTGAGCAGGTCGCGCAGGGTGTCCCAGGCGGCCGGGTCGGTGAGTGTGTCCCGGGCGTCGACGCGTACGGAGTCGAGATGGGCCTCGGCGTAGTGCTCGCCGTTGGTGGAGGTCTGGTCGTTCAGGGTGAGGCCGGGGTGGTTTTGGGGGACGAGCGCGAGGACGGTGCGGCCGTCGGGGGTGTGGGCGGGGAGCAGGATCCGGTCGGCGGCGCGGGCCCAGGGGATGGCGGTGTGGGTGCCGTCGAGGGTCCAGGTGGTGCCGTCCTGGCGGGCGGTGGCGGCGAGTTCGGCCGGGTCGTGGCCGGTGCGGCCGCTGGCGGCGGCGGTGATGACGAGGTTGCCGGTGGCGATCTGCGGCAGTACGTCGGCTCGTAGGGCGTCGGGGGCGTACTTCTGGAGGGTGTGCGCGGTGGCGTAGGACTCCAGGAGGGGGACGCGGGCGAGGACCTTGGCGGATTCGCGGAGGACGAGGCAGAGGGCGATCGGGTCGAGGCCCGCGCCGCCGTGCTCGGGTGCGAGGGGGAGGCCGAGGAGGTCGGCGTCGGCGAGTGTGCGCCACAGGGGGCGGTCGAAGTCGTCGGCGACGGGGCCGTGGGTGAGTGCCGGGCTGGGGACGCCGTCCGGGGTGACTGCCGAGAAGACGGCTTGTGCCGCTTCGATGGCGGCCTGTTGTTCTTCGGTGAAGGTGAAGTCCACTGGTCCGGCCTCCCGCGTCGTGCCGTCGGAATCCGACGTGTGAGATCTGACGAGGCGTCAAGGTAGAACATGTTGCAGGAATTGGGAATGGTGCGGACGTGGACGGCACCGGGTGGCTGTCAGCGGTCGAAGTCCAGCTCGACCTTTTCCGTGGCCGGATGGGACTGGCAGGCCAGCACATATCCGGCGTCGACCTCGTCGGCCTCCAGGGCGAAGTTGCGGTCCATCCGGATGTCGCCGGAGACGAGGAACGCGCGGCAGGTGCCGCAGACGCCGCCCTTGCAGGCGTAGGGCGCGTCCGGGCGGTTGCGGAGTACGGCGTCCAGGAGGGATTCGCCGTCGTGGACCGGCCAGGTGCCGGAGCGGCTGTCGAGGGTGGCGGTCACCGTGCTGTGTGCGGGCGCGGTGGTGGCGGGGACGGGGGCCGCGGCGCCGTTGTCTACGTGGAAGATCTCTTCGTGGATGCGGGTGCGCGGCACGCCCAGGTCGCGCAGTGCCCGTTCGGCGCCTTGGACGAGGCCGAGGGGGCCGCACAGGAACCAGCCGTCGACGGCGTCGGTGCGGAGCAGCGCGGGCAGCAGGGTGTGCAGGCGTTCCTGGTCGAGGCGGCCGGAGGGGAGGCCGGTCTGCCGTTCCTCGCGGGAGAGCACGTGCACCAGTTGGAACCGTTGTGGGTAGCGGTCCTTGAGGTCGGCCACTTCCTCCAGGAACATCGTCGAGGCCGTGGTGCGGTCGCTGCGGATCAGGCAGAAGCGGGCGTCCGGTTCGCGGGCGAGCAGGGTGGTGACGATGGAGAGCACCGGGGTGATGCCGCTGCCGCCGACGATGCCCACGAACTGGCCGGGGCGGGGGGCGAGGGTGAAGCGACCGGCCGGGGCCATGACGTCGACGGTGTCGCCGACGGCGAGTTCTTTGAGGGCGTAGGTGGAGAAGGCGCCGTTGTCGACCAGGCGGATGCCCACCCGTAGGACGGGGTTGTCGGTGGCGGGGGTGCACAGGGAGTAGGTGCGGCGGATCTCCTGGCCGTCGATCGTTCTGCGCAGTGCGATGTGCTGCCCGGGGGTGTGCCGGAAGGTCGTGCGGAGTTCGGGCGGGACCGTGAAGGTGACGGCCACTGCGTCGTCCGTGAGCCGCTCGATCTCCCGCACCTGGAGCGGGTGGAACATCACAACTCCTTGAAGTGGTCGAAGGGTTCGCGGCAGGACTCGCAGCGGCGCAGCGCCTTGCAGGCCGTGGAGGAGAACCGGCTGAGCAGGGTGGTGTCGGTGGATCCGCAGTGCGGGCAGCGGATGGTGAGGTCGACGGTGACCGGTCCGCTGGTCGGCCCGGTGGGGCGGGGTGGGGCGATGCCGAACTCGGCGAGTTTCCGGCGGCCTTCGTCGGTGATCGCGTCGGTCGTCCACGGTGGGCTGAGGACGGTGCGGACCTCGACCTGGGGTATGCCGTGGTCGTGGAGGACGCGTTCTATGTCGGCGGACATCGCTTCGACGGCGGGGCAGCCGGTGTAGGTGGGGGTGAGGGCCACCTCGACGCGGTCGGGGGCGGTGAGCCGTACCTCGCGCAGGACGCCGAGTTCGGCGAGGGTGAGGACGGGCAGCTCGGGGTCGGGAACGGCGCCGGCGAGGGCGCGGAGTTCCGCTTCCAGTGGGGTGGGGGTCACCATGTCGCCCCCGGGTGGCTGCGGTGGAGGTGCTGCATTTCTGCGAGTAGCCGGCCGAAGGGTTCGGTGTGCAGTCCCTGGCGTCCGCCGCCGGCGGTCCAGGCGCCGTGTCGGGGGCCTGCGGGGACGGTGAGGGTGGCGCGCTCCAGGGTGGTGGTGACGCGGGTGGTCCATTCCGCGCCGAGGGCCTGCCAGGGGACGTCTTCCAGTCCGTCGACGGGGTCGAAGAGTTCGCCGGTGAACCGCCAGAGGGTGTCCAGGGCGCGCTGCATCCGGGTGTGGCTCTCGTCGGTGCCGTCGCCGAGGCGCAGGGTCCATTGCTCGGCGTGGTCGCGGTGGTAGGCGGTCTCCTTGACGGCCTTTCCGGTGAGCGGCGCCAGTGCGGTGTCGGTGGTGGCGAGGTGGTCGTAGAGCAGCTCTTGGTAGGTGGAGAAGTAGAGCTGGCGGGCGATGGTGTGGGCGAAGTCGCCGTTGGGCTGCTCGACGAGCTGGAGGTTGCGGAACTGTCGTTCCTCGCGGAGGTAGGCGAGTTCGTCCTCGTCGCCGACGAGGGAGAGCAGGATCCGTGCCTGGCCGAGGAGGTCCAGGGCGATGTTGGCGAGTGCGACTTCCTCTTCCAGGACGGGGGCGTTGCCGGCCCATTCGCCGAGGCGGTGGGAGAGGATCAGCGCGTCGTCCCCGAGGGGGAGGGCGGGGGTGGCGGTGTGCGGCGTCACAGGTGGTGCACCCCCTCCGGGATCTCGTAGAAGGTCGGGTGGCGGTAGGGCTTGTCGCCGGCCGGTTCGAAGAAGGTGTCCTTCTCGTCCGGGGAGGAGGCGGTGATCTGGGCGGAGGGGACCACCCAGAGGGAGACGCCTTCGGAGCGCCGGGTGTAGAGGTCGCGGGCGTTGCGCAGGGCCATCTGGGCGTCGGGGGCGTGCAGGCTGCCGGCGTGGGTGTGGGACAGGCCGCGGCGGCTGCGGACGAAGACCTCCCACAGGGGCCAGTCGGCGGGGCCGGTGGTGGCCGCGCTGCCGGGCTGGGGCGTGCCGGCGGGTGGGGCCGGGACGTGGGTGGGGTGGGGTGTGGTCATCGGGCCGCCTCCTCCTGGTCGGTGCCGGTGTGCGGCGTCGTGCGGGCCGGGTGTTTGGCGGCGTGTGCGGCGGCTGCTTCGCGCACCCAGGTGCCTTCTTCGTGGGCGCGGCGGCGGCGGCCGATGCGTTCGTCGTTGCAGGGGCCGTTGCCCTTGAGGACAGCGCGGAATTCGGTCCAGTCGATGGGGCCGAAGTCCCAGTGGCCCCGTTCCTCGTTCCACCGGAGGTCGGGGTCGGGGAGGGTCAGGCCGAGGGCTTCGGCCTGGGGGACGCAGATGTCCACGAAGCGCTGGCGCAGTTCGTCGTTGGAGTGGCGCTTGATCTTCCAGGCCATGGACTGCGCGGAGTGGGCGGATTCGTCGTCGGGCGGGCCGAACATCATCAGTGAGGGCCACCACCAGCGGTCGACGGCGTCCTGGGCCATGGCGTGCTGGGCCTCGGTGCCGCGGCTGAGGGTGAGCAGGAGCTCGTATCCCTGGCGCTGGTGGAAGGACTCCTCCTTGCAGACGCGGACCATGGCGCGGGCGTAGGGGCCGTAGGAGCAGCGGCACAGGGGGACCTGGTTGGTGATCGCGGCGCCGTCCACGAGCCAGCCGATGGCGCCGACGTCGGCCCAGGTCAGGGTGGGGTAGTTGAAGATCGAGGAGTACTTCTGGCGGCCGGTGTGGAGCTTGTCGAGGAGCTCGTCGCGGCCGGTGCCGAGGGTTTCGGCGGCGCTGTAGAGGTACAGGCCGTGTCCGGCTTCGTCCTGCACTTTGGCCATGAGGATCGCTTTGCGGCGCAGGGAGGGCGCTCTGGTGATCCAGTTGGCTTCCGGCTGCATGCCGATGATCTCGGAGTGGGCGTGCTGGGCGATCTGGCGCACCAGTGAGGCGCGGTAGTCGTCCGGCATCCAGTCGCGTGGTTCGATCCGCTCGTCCGCGGCGATGGTGGCGTCGAACAGGGCTTCGTGGCCCGTGTCCTCCGGCGCGATCGTCGTCATGTGATGCCCCCTCCTCCCGACCGACCGATCGTTCGGTTCAATGGTGAGTGGAGGGCCCGCGGGTGTCAAGCCTGTGGATAACGAGGGGAAGGTGTGCCCGGGGCGGCCGCCTAGGTACCGTTCCGGGGCGGAGACAGCCGTACGAGGACTGGGAACGGGGCGGGAATGCAGTCAAACGGGGACGAATCGCGGTCATTGGCCGCGCTGTCGCTGCCCTCGCGCATCGTCATAGGAACGGCGGCCAGCGTCATCGCGGTCGCCACCCTGATCCATCTCGCGATGATGTTCCTGCACGTCGCGCCGTCGAACACGCTCAGCAAGCAGCAGTCCGGGCTGATCACCGACTACGTCTATCCGGAGTACGAGCAGAACTGGAAGCTGTTCGCCCCCAACCCGCTCCAGCAGAACACCGACGCCGAGGTCCGCGCGCAGCTGCGCTCCCCGGACGGCACGACGCGGAACACCGGCTGGACGGATCTGACCGCCCGCGACGGGCAGGCCATCCTCCACAACCCGCTGCCCAGCCACACCCAGCAGAACCAGCTGCGCCGCGGCTGGGAGCTCCTCTCCAGCACCCTCGACGCGCAGAACCGCCCGACCGGCGACCGCGCCGAGATGTTCGCGCGCTACCTCCGCCGGATCGCGATGCTCCGGATGTCCGGTGAGTGGACCAAGGACGGCGACCGGGTCGAGCAGATCCAGTTCCGCTCGCGGACCACCGCGGTGCTCCCGCCGCCGTGGAGCGCCGAGAAGATCAGCGACAAGCCCTTCTACCGCGTCCTGCCCTGGTGGCGGATCACCGCGAACGACCTGCCCGAGGGGGCGACGAACAAGTGACGTCACCGACGCCGCCGCGCACCGCCCCGCAGGCCGCCGACGCCCCCGCGGAAGCTCCCGCCGCCTATCAGGAGACCCGCGTCGAACGCGCCGTCGGCCGCGGTTTCGCCCGGGTCACCGCCCGCGCGCTGGCCCCGTACCAGACCGCCGTCATCCGGATCGGCTTCGCCGGCACCTGGCTGCTGTTCCTCCTGCGGGAATGGCCGTACCGGCAGCAGCTCTACGGGCCCGCCGGCCCCTTCGACTTCGGCATGGCGCACCAACTGCTCAACGGCAACCACGGCTTCTCCGTCCTGGTGTGGTCCGACGGCCGCGGCTGGTTCGAGTGTGTCTACCTCCTGGCCATCGCGGCCAGCGCGCTGCTGATGCTCGGCTGGCGCACCCGCACCATGTCGGTGCTGTTCATGGTCGGGGTGCTCTCGCTGCAGAACCGCAGCGTCTTCATCGGGGACGGCGGCGACAACGTCATCCACCTGATGGCGATGTACCTCGTGCTGACCCGGTGCGGGCAGGTGTGGTCGCTGGACGCCCGCCGCGCCAGGCGGGCGGCGGCCACCAGCGAGCCGGAAGGCGCCGCGGCCCCGCCCCGTGACGTGACCGGCATCGTCCTGTGGGCGGTGCTCGGCCTCGCCCTCGCGGTGGCCCAGCTGCAGGGCGCCGCCGGGCTCACCTGGTTCGGGCACGGGCCGTTCCCGCACTTCGGCTGGAGCCTGGCCCTGTGGGGACTGTGGGCGGCGCACGGCCTGTGGTGGGCGGTGCAGCGGTACGCCCCCGGGGAGCCCCGGACCGTCCTCGACACCCTCGCCAAACTGGCGCACAACGCCGTCCTGCTGGTGATCATGGTCGAGGTCTGCCTCGTCTACGCCACCGCCGGCTGGTACAAGATCCAGGGCTCCCGCTGGCAGGACGGCACCGCCGTCTTCTACCCGATGCACCTGGACTACTTCTCCCCCTGGCCGGGACTGTCCCAGCTGCTCGGCAGCAACGGCCTGATGGTCATGCTGATCACCTACGGGACCGTGATCGTGCAGGTCGCCTTCCCGTTCACGCTCTTCAACCGGCGCCTGAAGAACGTGCTGCTGGTCGCCATGATCTGCGAGCACCTCTCGATCGCGGTCCTGCTGGGCCTGCCGTTCTTCTCCCTGGCGATGATCACCGCCGACGCCGTCTTCCTGCCGACCAACTTCCTGACCTGGCTCGGTGGCCGGCTCTCCCACCTGCGCCGACGGCTGTTCTCGCGCACCGGCGGCCCCGGCTCGGGGGCGGCACCCGGCGACGGTCCGCCCGAGATCGCCGCCCGCTCCGGCGGCGAGGGCCAGACGCTCGTGGGGTGAGCGGCGGAGCCGGCGCCTCGGCCGCGGTCCTCCCGTAGGGCGATGTGCATAGCGGCGGCGCTGTGGTGGCCGACGGGGCGATGCCGAACCCGCCGTGGACGAGCGCGTCGCGCGACGTACCGGTGGCCGCCGGCCCGCTCACCGCGGTGGTTCCGGCGAAGATCCTGGTCGCGGTGGTGAGCCGTAGTCTGAAGCGGTGAGCGAGGACGAGATCACCAGAGCTGTACGACAGTGGCAGGACGCTGCGCCCGAGATGGTGCTGCTGGACGGGTTCCACGCCTTGAAGCACGCTCTCCGCTTCGAGGCGGACGTTCGTGTGGCGATCTCCAGTGACAAGGGCTCCGTCCTGGCGCTGGCCGGTGAGTTGGCCGACGATCTCACCGACCGGATCGGCGCTCTCGTGAGCGAGGTGCCGGCCGAAACCCTCCAGGATCTTGTGCCCAGGATGCACCCCACACGAGTGGCCGGCCTGGCCATTCGCCCGGACCCCCGACGCAATCTGGAGAACCTGTCGCGAACCCCGCGGCCGGCTCCGGTCGTGGTCCTGGAGAACCCCCGCAACCTGGGGAATGTCGGCGCCGTCGTCCGGCTTGCTGCCGGATTCGGAGCCACGGGCGTGGTCACCACCGGTGATATGGACCCGTGGCACCCCAACGTGGTGCGCGCGGCAGCGGGCCTGCACTACGCGACCGCGGTCGAGAGTCTCCAGCTCGACGACCTGCCGCCGGGGCCGGTGTACGCGCTGGACCCGGAGGGGGACGACATCAGATCCATGGTGCTCCCCGACGACGCGCTGCTGGCGTTCGGTACCGAGCGGCACGGGATCTCGCCGGAACTCCGGAAGCGGGCCACCAAGCTCGTATCCCTGCCGATGAGGCCCCAGGTGTCCAGCTACAACCTGGCGACGAGTGTCGCCATGGCCCTGTTCCACTGGGGAGGCACCCACCCGGCGCCGTGAGCGGCCGATGACGGCAGACTGCCGCTCCACCCCCGTGAGGTGGCCGACCCTCCGACCTCGGCTTCGATCTCGGCTCGGTCGTCCGGACCGCCGACGCCTTCTCACCGGGCGGATCCGCATCGGCCGACGGGGCGCGGGTCCCGGGCGACTTCCCCGGGCCCCGCACCGCGGTCCTCACGCCTCCCGCCGGACCTCCACCGTCCGGAACCGGTTCGCCACGAAGGCGCCGTCACACAGCGCCGCGTTGGCCGCCGGATTGCCCCCCGAGCCGTGGAAGTCGGAGAACGCCGCGGTCTGGTTCACATACACCCCGCCGGTCAGATTCAGCGACAGCTGGGCGCACTCCTCCAGGCACACCTCCTCCACCAGGCGCTCCACCTCGGTCGAGGTGGTGTACGCGCCGACCGTCATGGCGCCCTTCTCGCGGACCGTGCGGCGCAGCAGTGCCACCGCGTCGGCGGCGGAATCGACCGCCACCGCGAAGGACACCGGACCGAAGCACTCCGAGAGGTACGCCGCCTCGGAGTCCGGCTTCGCGCCGTCCAGCTTGACGATCAGCGGCGTACGGACCGTGGCCCCCGGGAACTCCGGATTCGCCACCTCGCGCGAGGCCAGTGCCACCCCGCCGAGCCCGGCCGCTTCCTCGATCCGCTCCTTGACCTGCGGATTGACGATCGCGCCGAGCAGTGCGTTGGCCCGCGCGTCATCGCCCAGCAGGCCGCCGACCGCGCCCGCCAGATCGCTGACGACCTCGTCGTACGACTTCGGGCCCGCGTCCGTGTCGATGCCGTCTCGCGGGATCAGCAGGTTCTGCGGCGTGGTGCACATCTGTCCGCTGTAGAGCGACAGCGAGAAGGCGAGGTTGCTGAGCATGCCCTTGTAGTTGTCCGTGGACTCGATGACCACGGAGTTGACGCCGGCCTTCTCGGTGTAGACCTGCGCCTGGCGGGCGTGCGACTCCAGCCAGTCGCCGAACGCGGTCGAGCCGGTGTAGTCGATGATCCGGACCTCGGGCCGGACCGCCAGCGTCTTGGCCAGCCCCTCGCCGGGCCTGTCCACCGCCAGGCACACCAGATCGGCGGGGAAGCCGGCCTCGGCGAGCACCTCCCGGGCCACCTGGACGGTCAGCGCCAGCGGCAGCACGGCGCGCGGATGCGGCTTGACCAGCACCGGGTTGCCCGTCGCCAGCGAAGCGAACAGACCGGGGTAGCCGTTCCACGTGGGGAAGGTGTTGCAACCGATCACCAGGGCCACGCCGCGTGGCACGGCCCGGAAGGTCTTGGTCAGCTCCAGCGGGTCCCGCTTGCCCTGCGGCTTGCTCCACCCGGCCTTCTGCGGGGTGCGGGTCTGCTCCTCGTAGGCGTACGCGACCGCCTCCAGGCCGCGGTCCTGGGCGTGCGGCCCGCCCGCCTGGAACGCCATCATGAACGCCTGGCCGCTGGTGTGCATCACGGCCTGGGCGAACTCATGGGTGCGCGCGCTGATCCGCGCCAGGATCTCCAGGCACACCGCGGCGCGGGCCTCCGGGCCGGCGTCCCGCCACGCGGGGATCGCGGCCTGCATGGCCGGCAGCAGCACCGAGGCGTCCGGGTGCGGATAGGTGACACCCAACTCCGGCCCGTAGGGCGAGACTTCCTCGCCCGTCCAGTCGTCCGTGCCGGGCTGGTCGAGCGCGAAACGGGTGCCGCGCAGCGCCTCGAAGGCAGCCAGGCCGTCCTGTGCGGCGTTCTCGCCGTAGGCCTTGGGGTGCTCGGGGTGCGGGGACCAGTACGCGCGGGTGCGGATAGTTTCCAGCGCCTTGTCGAGGGTCGGGCGGTGCTTCTCGATCAACTGCGCTGCGGTCATTTCGGCGGCCATCGATGACCAACTCCTCGTCGACTGCGCGGAAAGTGGATGGGGACTGGGAGTGACACAGCAACAGAGTTAGAGTAACCGAACGATCGGTCGGGGCAAGAGGGCCCGGCCAACCTGTGGAAAACTCGGTCGGGAAGGATCAGCTGCCATGACGGCACTCGGCACCGACACCACCGTGGCAGTGGTGGGCACCGGCACCATGGGGCAGGGGATTGCGCAGGTGGCGCTGGTCGCCGGTCACCCCGTGCGGCTCTACGACAGCGCCCCGGGACGTGCCGCGCAGGCATCCGAAGCCATCGTGCGGCGGCTGGACCGGATGGTGGAGAAAGGCCGGATTCCGGCGGCCGAACGGGACGCCGCCCGCGCACGCCTCTCCCCCGCCGAAGCGCTCGCCGAACTCGCCGACGCCGCACTCGTCGTGGAGGCGATCCTGGAGCAACTCCCCGTCAAACAGGAGCTGTTCCGGTCCCTGGAGGACATCGTTCCGGTGGACTGCCTGCTCGCCACCAACACCTCCTCCCTCTCCGTGACCGCCGTCGCGGGCGGGCTCCGGCACCCCGGCCGCTGCGTGGGCATGCACTTCTTCAATCCCGCGCCGCTGCTCCCCCTGGTCGAGATCGTCAGCGGCTTCGCCACCGACGAGACCGCCGCGGCCGCCGCCTACGACACCGCCGCGGCCTGGGGGAAGACCCCCGTGCGCAGTGCCGACGCCCCCGGCTTCATCGTTAACCGCATCGCCCGCCCCTTCTACGCCGAGGCCCTGCGCGTCCATGAGGAGCGGGCCGCCGACCCCGCCACCATCGACGCCGTCCTCCGTGAGGGCAGCGGCTTCCGGATGGGACCGTTCGAACTCACCGACCTCATCGGGCAGGACGTGAACGAGGCGGTCACCCACTCGGTGTGGACCGCGTTCTTCCAGGACCCGAAGTTCACGCCTTCCCTGGCGCAGCGCCGACTGGTGGAGTCCGGTCTGCACGGCCGCAAAACGGGGCGTGGCTGGTTCGACTACGCCGAAGGGGCCCGCCGGCCCGAGCCGCACACCGCCGGTCCCTGCCCGGCGCCCTCCTCGGTCGCCGTGCACGCGGAGCTCCCAGGTCCCGCCGCGGTGTTGTGCGAGCTGATCGAGGAAGCCGGCATCAAGGTCACCCGCGACCGCACGCCGGGGGAGTCCGAGGGCTTCGTCCGCCTGCCCGGAGGGGCCCGGCTGGCCCTGACCGACGGCCGCCCGGCCACGGGCCGGGGCCCCGGCACCACCATCCGCTTCGACCTCTCGCTCGACTACCGGGCCGCGACCCGGGTCGCCCTCGCGCCCTCGGCCACCGCCACCGAGGCGGATCTCGCCGAGGCTGTCGGCCTCTTCCAGGCGCTGGGCAAACAGGTCAGCGTCATCGCCGACCTTCCCGGCATGATCGTCGCCCGGACGGTCGCGATGATCGTCGACTTCGCCGTGGACGCCGCGGCCCGGGACGTCGCCACCCCCGACGACATCGACACGGCGATGCGGCTCGGGGTGAACTACCCCGGCGGCCCCATGGAGTGGGTCGACCGACTCGGTGCCCGCTGGGTCCGGGGCCTGCTGGACTCCCTGCACCACCAGAATGCCGGGGGACGCTACGTACCGTCCTGGGCGCTGCGGCGCCGTGCGGACCTCGAGGAATTGGTGCTCTAATCATGACCATGGCCAAGCGCGACGCCTACACGCCCGATTCGCTGCTCGCGGTCTCCGTCGAGGTGTTCATCGAGCGCGGCTACGACGGCACCTCCATGGAGCACCTCTCCAAAGCGGCCGGCATCTCCAAGTCGTCGATCTACCACCATGTGCGCAGCAAGGAAGAGCTGCTCCGCCGCGCGATAAGCCGCGCCCTGGACGGGCTCTTCGGCGTTCTGGCGGAAACCGGCGCCCAGGAGGGGCGAGCGATCGAGCGGCTCGAATACGTCACCCGGCGTGAGGCCGAGGTGCTGATGGACGAACTTCCCTACGTGACACTGCTGTTGAGGGTCCGCGGGAACACCGACACCGAGCGGTGGGCCATGGAGCGCCGCCGCGAGTTCGACCACCGCGTCGCCGATCTCCTGAAGGAGGCCGCCGCCGACGGCGACCTACGGGACGACGTGGACGTTCGGCTGGCCACCCGCCTGCTGTTTGGCATGATCAACTCGATCGTGGAGTGGTACCGGCCGGGGCGCGGCGGCGCGGCGAGCCGCGAAGAGGTCGCCGAGGCCGTGGTGCGGACGGCGTTCTCGGGACTGCGCAAGGTCTGAGCGGGGCGGTCGGGGCACGGTTCGGGGCGCGGCTGCGGCTCCCCCGACCCCCGAACCCACCCCCGCCTCCTCCCCCCGAAGGGGGAGGAGGGGAGGGGCCGGGGGGGGGAGCCCCGGCCCGGCGAAAGCCAGCCCCTCACCCCCTCACCCCCTCACCCCCTCACCCCCTCACCCCCTCACCCCCGCTCCACCCCTCCTCCAGCCCCAGATCCGTCTCTTCGAACACCAGCAGCGTGCGGGTGCTCAGCACCTCCGGTATCGACTGGATGCGGGTCAGGACAAGTTCGCGCAGCTCGCGGTTGTCCTTGGTGTGCACCAGCAGCAGCACGTCGAAATCACCGCTGACCAGCGCGATGTGGGCGGCTCCGGGCAGCGCGGTGAGCTGCTTGCGCACGGTCCGCCAGGAGTTCTGCACGATCTTCAGTGTGATGTAGGCGGAAGCGCCTTGACCTGCTCTTTCCTGGTCCACGAGAGCGCTGAAGCCGCGGATGACGCCGTCGTCGAGCAGCCGGTTGATCCGCGCGTAGGCATTGGCGCGGGACACGTGCACCTGCTCGGCGACGGAGCGTATCGAGGCCCGGCCGTCGGTCCGCAGCAGGCGCAGGATGGCGCGGTCGATGGTGTCGAGGGGGCGTGCGGCCGGAGGCGGCGGGGCGGGGGCCGTCGAAGCCTGCCCGCCCGGATTGGCCATCTGTTCCTCCGGCATGTGGTCCCGCCTCCCCTTTGTGGACTCCCTGCCTTCATCACAAGCTGTGGAGAACCGTTTGTCCACAGGCTGAACCCGCCTGTAGCCAAAATGCATCAACGACCGAACAATCGGTAGGGAGGGGTCCAGCGGCCCCGACCGTTCGCGTTCCGCCCGACCTCCCCCAGCGACCGCTGGGAGGTATCCACGGCCCGCCCACCCCCCCCCATGAGGCGCATCGCGCCACCCCTTCGATGACGAGGAGGTGCCCGTCATGACGGTCCTTGAGCAGCCCGGCAGCAGCAGGCACACCAGTGGCCTTGCCAGCCCGCCGCCCGCGTGGCGGCCGCGCGTCGATCCCGCGCCCCTCCTGCCCGACGCCGAGCCGTACCGCCTGCTGGGCACGGCCGCCGCCCGTCGGCTCGACCCCGGACTGCTGAAGCGGCTCTACACCGAGCTGGTGCGCGGCCGCCGGTACAACACCCAGGCCACCGCCCTCACCCGGCAGGGCCGGCTGGCGGTCTACCCCTCGTCCACGGGCCAGGAAGCCTGCCAGGTCGCGGCAGCCCTCGCCCTCCAGGAGCAGGACTGGCTCTTCCCCAGCTACCGCGACACCCTCGCCGCCGTCGCCCGCGGCCTCGATCCCGTACAGGCCCTGACCCTCCTGCGGGGCGACTGGCACACCGGTTACGACCCGTACGAGCACCGCATCGCCCCCCTGTGCACCCCGCTCGCCACCCAGCTCCCGCACGCCGTGGGCCTGGCGCACGCCGCCCGCCTCAAGGGCGACGAGGTGGTCGCGCTGGCGATGGTCGGCGACGGCGGCACGAGCGAGGGCGACTTCCACGAGGCGCTCAATTTCGCCGCCGTCTGGCAGGCACCCGTCGTCTTCCTCGTGCAGAACAACGGCTTCGCGATCTCCGTGCCGCTCGCCAAGCAGACCGCCGCGCCGACCCTCGCCCACAAGGCGGTCGGCTACGGCATGCCCGGCCGCCTGGTGGACGGCAACGACGCCCCCGCGATGCACGAGGTGCTCACCGAAGCGGTGCGCCGGGCCCGTGAAGGCGGCGGCCCCACCCTCGTCGAGGCCATCACCTACCGCGTCGACGCGCACACCAACGCCGACGACGCCACCCGCTACCGCAGCGAGGCCGAGGTCGAGACCTGGCGGGCCCACGACCCGATAGCCCTGCTGGAGCGCGAGCTGACCGACCGCGACCTGCTCGGCGACGAGTTCGCCGCCGCCACCCGGGACGGCGCCGAACGACTCGCCGCCGACCTCCGGGAGCGAATGCACACCGACCCGCAGCTGGACCCGATGGACCTCTTCGACCACGTCTTCACCCGGCAGACCGGCCAACTGCGCTCCCAGGCCGCCCAGTTGCGCGCCGAGCTGGACGCCGAGGCCGAAGGCCACCCCGAGACCGCCACGGGCACCGCCGCGCCCGCCCAGGAGGCCAGGCCATGACGACCACCGCCGCGCCGACCGCGCGCAAACCGGCCACCATGGCGCAGGCGCTCAGCCGCGCGCTGCGCGACGCCATGGCCGACGACCCCACCGTCCACGTGATGGGCGAGGACGTCGGCGCGCTGGGCGGCGTCTTCCGGGTCACCGACGGCCTGGTCAAGGAGTTCGGCGAGGACCGCTGCAGCGACACCCCGCTCGCCGAGGCCGGCATCCTGGGCACCGCCGTCGGCATGGCCATGTACGGGCTGCGGCCGGTCGTGGAGATGCAGTTCGACGCGTTCGCCTACCCGGCGTTCGAGCAGCTGGTCAGCCACGTCGCCCGGATGCGCAACCGCACCCGCGGCGCCGTCGCCATGCCGCTGACCATCCGCATCCCCTACGGCGGTGGAATCGGCGGCGTCGAGCACCACAGCGACTCCTCCGAGGCGTACTACCTCGCCACCCCCGGTCTCCAGGTCGTCACCCCCGCGACCGTCGAGGACGCCTACGGACTGCTGCGCGCCGCCATCGCCTCTGACGACCCGGTCGTCTTCCTCGAACCCAAGCGGCTCTACTGGAGCAAGGCCGACTGGTCGGCGGAGGCGCCCACCCCGGTCGCCCCCATAGGCCGGGCCGAGGTCCGCCGCCGCGGCAGCAGCGCCACGCTCCTCACCTACGGCCCGTCCCTGCCCGTCTGCCTGGAGGCCGCCGAGGCCGCCCGCGCCGAGGGCTGGGACCTGGAAGTCGTCGATCTGCGCAGCCTGGTGCCCTTCGACGACGACACGGTCTGCGCGTCGGTACGGCGCACCGGCCGAGCCGTGGTCGTCCACGAGTCGGGTGGGTTCGGCGGGCCCGGCGGCGAGATCGCCGCGCGGATCACCGAGCGCTGCTTCCACCACCTGGAGGCGCCGGTGCTGCGCGTCGCCGGTTTCGACATCCCCTACCCGCCGCCCATGCTGGAGCGCCATCACCTCCCCGGCGTGGACCGGATCCTGGACACCGTCGCCCGCCTCCAGTGGGAGTCGCGCTGGACCGAAGGACGTGGTGAGTGATGGCCGTGGTGCGCGAGTTCACCCTGCCCGACCTGGGGGAGGGCCTCACCGAGGCGGTGATCGTGCAGTGGCTGGTCGAGGTCGGCGAGGTGGTGGCCGTCGACCAGCCGGTGGTGGAGGTCGAGACCGCCAAGGCGATGGTCGAGGTGCCCTGTCCGTACGGCGGGGTGGTCACCGCCCGTTTCGGCGCGGAGGGCGCCGAAGTCCCGGTCGGGGCAGCCCTGGTGACGGTCGCGGTCGGCGCGGTGCCGGACGACCTCGCCGGCGGTGGGTCGGGCCCCGGCGCACCTGACCCGATCCCCGTGCCGGCGTCCCCGGCACCCGAGGCCGAGGGGGCGGAGGCGGCCGACTCCGGTTCGGGAAACGTCCTGGTCGGCTACGGGACGAGTGGCGCCGCGGCCCGCCGGCGCCGGATCCTGCCGGGCGCACCGGAGCACTCCGCGCGCCGGCCCACCGAGCCCGGCCCCGCCGTCGCCGCGGCCGCCCCCGCGGAGGCCGACGGCACCCGTACGGTGGCCGTCATCTCGCCGCTGGTGCGCCGCATCGCCCGGGAGCACGGCCTGGACCTGCGGGACGTACGGGGCACCGGGCGCGACGGCCTGATCCTCCGCACGGACGTCGAGTCCGCGATCCGGGCCCTGAGCGAGGGCCGGCCCGCCGCGGTCGGCGCACCGGTCCGCCCCGGCGCCGCTGCGGCCGGGCCCGTCCCGGGGGAGGAGCGGATCCCGCTCAAGGGCCTGCGTGGGGCCGCGGCCGCGAAGTTCAGCCGCAGCCGCCGCGAGATCCCGGACGCGACGTGCTGGGTGGACGCCGACGCCACCGAACTCCTCGCCGCCCGCCGGGCGATGAACGCCCCCGGCGTCCCCAAGGTGTCGCTGCTGGCCCTCCTGGCCCGCATCTGCACGGCGGCGCTCGCCCGCTACCCCGAGCTCAACGCCACCGTGGACACCGCGGCCCAGGAGATCGTCCGGCTGCCCGGCGTCCATCTGGGCTTCGCGGCGCAGACCGACCGCGGCCTGGTGGTGCCGGTCGTACGGGACGCCCAGGACCGCACGGCCGAGCAGCTGTCCGCCGAGATCGCCCGGCTCACCGACGCCGCGCGGGCCGGGAAGCTGTCCCCCGCCGAGCTGTCCCACGGCACGTTCACGCTCAACAACTACGGCGTCTTCGGTGTCGACGGCTCCACCCCGATCCTCAACCACCCCGAGGCGGCGATGCTCGGTGTCGGCCGGATAGCCGCCAAACCCTGGGTGCACGAGGGCGAGTTGGCGGTGCGGCAGGTGGTCCAGCTCTCCTTCACCTTCGACCACCGGGTGTGCGACGGCGGCACCGCGGGCGGTTTCCTGCGGTATGTGGCCGACTGCGTGGAGCAGCCCGCGCTGCTGCTGCGCGCACTGTGACGGTCGGGCGGCGGCCGGCGGTGTGAGCGCGCCGCCCCCGGCGATACTCAAGGGGTGAGCGACCACACCGACTACGACGCGATCGTGCTGGCCGGAGGGTCGGCCCGACGGCTCGGTGGGGCGGACAAACCCGCCCTGCCGGTCGGCGGCCGCGCCCTCCTGGACCGGGTCCTGGCCGCCTGCCCCGACGCCGCGGTCACCGTCGTCGTCGGCCCCGCGCGCCCGACCGCCCGCCCCGTGCTCCAGGCGCTCGAAGACCCGCCCGGCGGCGGCCCGCTCGCCGCGCTCGACGCCGGACTGCGCCGCACCACCGCCGCCACGGTGCTGGTCCTCTCCGCCGACCTGCCGTTCATGACGGCCGCGACCGTACGCGCCCTCCTCACGGCGGCGACCGCCGGTGGCGCTTCCCCCCGGGACGGGGCGCTGCTGCGCGATGCGGAAGGGCGGGACCAGCCGTTGGTGGCGGCCTACCGCTCGGCTCCGCTCCGCCGCGAACTGCACCGACTGCGGACCGAACACGGCACCCTGACCGGTCTGCCGCTGCGCCCCCTGCTGTCCGCGCTGGCGCTCGCCCGCGTCCCGGACACCGCGTCCACGGCGTCCTTCGACTGCGACACCTGGGAGGACCTCGGCACGGCACGTGCCCGGATCAGGGAGCATGGACACGTGTTGGACGAATGGATCACCGCAGTCAAGGCCGAACTGGGCATCGACCTCGATGTCGACACGGCGGCACTCCTCGACCTCGCGCGGGACGCGGCACACGGTGTGGCCCGCCCGGCCGCGCCGCTGACCACGTTCCTGGTCGGCTACGCGGCGGGCCGGCAGGGCCGGGACGTTACGGAGCTGACGCGGCGGGCCGCCGCACTGGCCGACCGCTGGGCAGCGGAATCCGCGGCCGAGGAGACCACGGTGGCGCGGGCGACCGACGCCGGCGCCCCGGCCGACGAAGCGAAGCCCGCGGAATGACCGACGGGGAGCGCGGCGACCCGTTCGCCGACGAGTTCGCCGACGCCCTCGCACTGGCCAACGACAGCGCGTCGGCCCGGCGGTGGTCCGGGACGGCCGGCCGACCAGGCGCGCCCATGGGCGCCGCGACCGGTACGTACGCCGCCGGCTGCGCGGGGCCGCCCCCGACCGGCGGTGCCCCCGGGCCCGGCCACGCCGACCCGGACCGCCCCGCCGCCCCCGGCACCGCGTCCGCCCGCCCCGGCAAGCGGTCCTCCGGCCACCCCGCCACGCCCTGGCGCACGGCCCGCGGCATCGCCGAGCACGCGGTGCACGAGCCCCCCGGTCCCGGGACGGCCGGACTCGACGACGCGCTCGGCCGCACGCTCGCCGCTCCCCTGACGGCCCTCACCGACCTGCCGTCGTTCGACACGTCGGCGATGGACGGCTGGGCGGTGGCGGGGCCCGGCCCCTGGCGTGTCGACCGTGCCGCGGACGATGCCGGGACCGGCCCGGACACCGGCATCCTCGCCGGCCACGCCACCACCGCGGCGCTCCCCGACGGCCATGCGCTGCCCATCGCCACCGGCGGCCGCATCCCGGCCGGTGCCACCGCGGTGCTGCGCAGCGAGCACGGCGAGGTCCTCGAACTCCCCGACGGCCGGGCCCGGCTGTACGCGCCGCGACCGGTGCCGCCGGGCCAGGACATCCGCCCGCGCGGCCAGGAGTGCCGGTGCGGTGACCAACTCCTGCCCGCCGGCGCGGTGGTGACCCCCGCGG
Source organism: Streptomyces sp. CB02959 (assembly GCF_002803155.1). GTDB lineage: Bacteria > Actinomycetota > Actinomycetes > Streptomycetales > Streptomycetaceae > Streptomyces. The sequence goes on along the minus strand of NZ_NNBP01000003.1, from coordinate 265,755 downwards.
TCCTCGGCCTGGCCGCGGCGGCCGGCTACGACGAGCTGTCCGTCCACCCCCGGCCCCGTGTCGACGTGCTCGTCCTCGGCGACGAGCTGCTGCGCGGCGGACTGCCCGAGGGCGGTCGGATCCGTGACGCGCTCGGCCCGATGCTGGCGCCGTGGCTGCGCGCCCTGGGTGCCGAGGCGGCGCCCCCGCGGCACCTCGGCGACGACGCCGACGCGCTGCACGACGCCCTCGCCGGGTCCACCGCCGACCTGGTCATCACCACCGGCGGCACCGCGTCGGGCCCCGTCGACCACGTGCACCCCACCCTCCGACGGCTCGGCGCGGAGCTCCTGGTGGACGGCGTCGCGGTGCGCCCCGGCCACCCCATGCTGCTGGCCCGCCTCGCACCGCGCCGGCACCTCGTCGGCCTACCGGGCAATCCGCTGGCCGCGGTGTCCGGCCTGCTCACCCTCGCCGAACCGCTGCTGCGCACCCTCGCCGCCCGCCGCCCCGCCGCGCCGTACCGGGTGCCGCTGGCCGCCGCCGTCCACGGCCATCCGGCCGACACCCGGCTCGTCCCGGTGGCCTACCGCGACGACGACCGGCACGGGCTGGTGGCCACGCCGCTGCACTTCCACGGGCCCGCCATGCTGCGCGGGATCGCCGCCGCCGACGCGATGGCCGTCGTCCCGCCGGGCGGCGCCCAGCGCGGCACCGAGGTCGAGCTCCTCGAACTGCCCTGGCCGGCCGGCTGGTCGGTGGGTTGGCCGGCCCCCGACACCTCCTACGACCCGACAGCCCCCGCCGGAGGCGCCGAGTGAAGCTCCCGTCCCATGACGCCGCGGCACGCGAGGTACCCGAGGACCGTTCCCACCGGGTGATACTGCCCCGGCGCACCCCGAAGGCACCGATACGGCAGGTCGCCCGACGGCTGCTGATGGCCCTGCTGGTGCTCGTCGCGACGGCCTTCATCGTCTGGATCGACCGCGACGGGTACCACGACAACGCCGGGGGCCCGCTCGACCTGCTCGACTGCTTCTACTACGCCACCGTCACGCTCTCGACCACGGGATACGGCGACATCGTCCCCTACAGCGGGAGCGCGCGGCTGTTGAACATCCTGCTGGTCACACCGCTGCGCGTGCTGTTCCTGATCATCCTGGTCGGCACCACGCTGGAGGTGCTGACCGAGCGCACCCGCGAGCAGTGGCAACTGAAACGCTGGAGAAACGCCTTGCGCGATCACACCGTCATCGTCGGCTTCGGAACGAAGGGCCGGTCCGCCGTGCAGACCCTGCGCGCCACGGGCCTGTCCCGGGACCGGATCGTCATCGTCGACCCCAGTACCAAGGTCATCGAATCGGCGGTGGCCGAAGGGCTCGCGGGCGTGGTCGGCGATGCGACGCGCAGCGATGTCCTGCTGCGGGCCGAGATCCAGCGAGCGCGCCAGATCGTCATCGCCACCCAGCGCGATGACACCGCCGTCCTGGTCTCGTTGACCGCCCGTCAGCTCAACAAGCGCGCCAACATCGTCGCCGCGGTGCGCGAGGAGGAGAACGCGCCGCTGCTGCGGCAGTCCGGTGCCGACGCGGTGATCACCTCGGCCAGTGCGGCCGGCCGGCTGCTGGGCCTCTCGGTGCACAGCCCCAGCGCGGGTGCCGTCATGGAGGACCTGATCCAGCAGGGCAGCGGCCTGGACCTGGTGGAGCGGCCGGTGGTCAAGGCCGAGGTCGGCAAGTCCGTGCGGGAGACCGACGACCTGGTGGTCTCGGTGCTGCGCGGGCACCGGCTCCTGGGGTACGACGCCCCGGAGGCGAGCCCGCTGCAGACCGCGGACCGTCTGATCACCATCGTTCGTGCCGCCCCTGCGGAGGAGCCCACCGCCCCCGGGAAGCCGTCCGCCAAGCCGACGTTGCCGGGCACCGCAGTCTCCCCCATGCGTCCGGCGGACGACTGACGGACCGTGGGACGAGATGCCGGGGACCGGAGTCGGGGCCGTGACCTGTAGCGAGGCCGGGCCCCGCCCTTTCGCCCCATGGCCGGTCGGCGAGTAGCCTCGCGCCCATGCGAGCGATCACCATCCCCGAGCCCGGTGGCCCCGAAGCCCTCGTCTGGGCCGAAGTGCCCGATCCGCAGCCCGCCGAGGGCGAGGTCCTGATCGAGGTCGCGGCCAGCGCCGTGAACCGCGCCGACCTGCTCCAGCGCCAGGGCTTCTACGACCCGCCGCCCGGCGCCTCCCCGTACCCCGGTCTGGAGTGCTCGGGACGGATCGCGGCGATCGGCCCCGGCGTGCACGGCTGGGCGGTCGGCGACGAGGTGTGCGCGCTGCTGTCGGGCGGCGGGTACGCCGAGAAGGTCGCCGTCCCGGCCGGTCAGGTGCTGCCGCTGCCGCCCGGCGTCGACCTCGTCACGGCCGCCGCGCTCCCCGAAGTCGCCTGCACCGTCTGGTCGAACGTCTTCATGATCGCGCACCTGCGGCCCGGCGAGACCCTGCTGGTCCACGGCGGCGCCAGCGGCATCGGCACCATGGCGATCCAGCTCGCCAAGGCGGTCGGGGCGCGGGTGGCGGTCACCGCGGGCGGTCCCGAAAAGCTGGCCCGCTGCGCCGAGTTGGGCGCCGACATCCTCATCGACTACCGCGAGCAGGACTTCGTCCAGGAGATCCGCAAGGCCACCGACGGCAAGGGCGCGGACGTCATCCTCGACATCATCGGCGCCAAGTACCTCCAGCGGAACGTCAAGGCGCTGGCGATCGCCGGCCGGCTGGCGATCATCGGGCTGCAGGGCGGGGTGAAGGCCGAGCTCAACCTCGCCGCGCTGATCTCCAAGCGCGCCGCGATCACCGGGACGGGTCTGCGGGCCCGTCCGGTCAGTGAGAAGTCGGCTATCGTCGCGGCCGTCCGGGAACACGTCTGGCCGCTGATCGGCAACGGCCAGGTCCGCCCGATCATCGACCGGGCCCTGCCGATGGCGGAGGCCGCCGAGGCGCACCGCATCCTGGACTCCGGCAGCCATGTCGGCAAGGTCGTCCTGACGGTCTGAGTCCGGCGGCCCGACGTCGGCCGCCCGTGGCCGCCGGGGCGCCGAGCGCCCCTCGCCCCTCCCCGTGCCGGCAGGTCACCCGGCCGATCTGCCCGAGATGCCGCGGTCTACCCGCTGTGTGACGCTGAGCACGTCACTCGACGGCTCGGCACGGGAGGGGCACCGTGGTCGCTGCAGCATTCCGTACGCGCATTGCCTCAAGCCTTTTGGTGGTCGCCGCCGCCCTGCCCGTCTCCATGACAGCCGGCCCCGCGCTGGCCGCGGACCAGCAGGCCACCCCGGCCGCGCGTCCCGATGAGCCGCTGGACGACTTCGCGGCGGATCCCCTGCTGACCGAAGAACGTCTGGGGGAGCTGTACCCCGGCCGTCCCGGTACGCCGGACCTGCCGGACTTTCCCGGCGCCGACGACTTCCGGGACTTCCCGGAAGCCTTCCTGGGCCTCTCCGGCACCCTGCCGGGCTTCCCGCACCACCTCGGCGGGCCGTTCCTCCACGGGGCGCGGCCACACCACCGGCATCACCCGTTCGGCCTCGGCTTCCCCTGGAGCCCGGACCCCGCGCCGGACCTCGGTGACGGTGCCCTGGACGACTCCGCGGACGCGGACGTGGACATCCCCGAGCCGCCCGAGCCGCCCGAGCCGCCGAAGGCCCCTGCCCCCGATCCCGTGCAGCGGCCGCCCAGCCGGCCCGCGCCGACGCCGCACCACCACCGGGCTCCCCCGGCTCCCCCGGCTCCCCCGGCTTCGTCGGCCCCCGGCCCCGCCGCGACCGATGAGCCACAGCCGGCCCCTTCGCGCCCACGTGACCTGGCCGGCGCGCCCGCCCCGGCTCCCGCCCCGCCGGCGCCCTCGCCCGCCCCGAAGCAGGACCCGGACAACACCGTGGCCGGTCCGGAACCGGCCGCAAGCCCCTACGCCCTCGATGCCCCGGGAACCCGGGTCGAACGGGTCCTGCCGCTGGGCGCCGGGATGGCGCTCACGGGCCTGGGGCTCGCCTTCCTCGGACTCCGGCTGCGGCGCCGCTGAGGCCCTGTTTCACGTGAAACAACGGAGCGTGTTTCACGTGAAACGGTCCGCACTCCGCGGTTTCACGCTCCGTGGTTTCACGTGAAACACCACCGGGCCGCAATGCTTCCCGTGAAACGCCAAGGCCGTGAAACGCAATGAGGGCACCGTTTCACGTGAAACAGCCGGGATTCCGTGGTCTCACGTGAAACGTACGGCGAAGGGACGGGCGAAAGCCGGTGCCCAGCCGACGGCCATCTGCCCTGGCAGGAAGGGTGGATCACCTTCTGCCAGGGGCACCACCGTTCTACACCTGTCGTACGAGAGAATGGCGGCATGGATATGCCGATGAACGAACGGTCGCAGGAGAACCAGCACGTCCTGGTCGTCGGCCCGGACGGCATGGCGCTCGGCAGCGCCGGCTCCGGTGGCGGGGGCGAGGGCGAGGAGCCCCGTGAGATTCCGGTGACGGACATGGTCGAGCAGCCTGCGAAGGTCATGCGCATCGGCAGCATGATCAAGCAGCTGCTGGAAGAGGTGAAGGCCGCTCCTCTCGACGAAGCGAGCCGGGTGCGCCTCAAGGAGATCCACGCCAGCTCGGTCAAGGAGCTGGAGGACGGGCTGGCGCCCGAGCTGGTCGAGGAGCTGGAGCGGCTGTCGCTGCCCTTCACCGAGGATTCGGTGCCGACCGAGGCGGAGCTGCGGATCGCCCAGGCCCAGCTGGTCGGCTGGCTGGAGGGCCTCTTCCACGGTATTCAGACCGCGCTCTTCGCCCAGCAGATGGCCGCCCGCGCCCAGCTGGAGCAGATGCGCCGTGCACTGCCGCCCGGTATCGCGGCGGAAGGCCACCAGGAGCAGCCCGGTCACGACGGCGCCCGCTCGGGCCCGTACCTCTGATCTCCGCACTCGGGGTCCACAACGGTCGGAGGGGCCGGCACGCGGTTCGCGTGCCGGCCCCTCCGTTGTCAGGGTGCCGCTGCCGTCAGCTGCTGCGGCCCGTCGAGACGGTCAGCTCGATGGTGTCGCCGCTGCGGGGGTCCCAGTAGCTGATGCCCGCCGGGCTCTGGTCCGTGACGGTGTTCTTGCCCCAGAGCCCGTCGTTCTCTTCCTTGACCACCTTGTACTTCCAGCCGGCGGCGTTGATGCACGCCTCGACCGACTCCAGGTTCTTGTACTTGAACGAGGGGAAGAGGATCTTGCCCTTCTGGGCGTAGCTCGGCGTCGGGTTCGTGCACTCGGTGCTCTGGACCGTCGCGGTCTTGTCCTCGGGACGGACGCTGCCGGTGGGCGACGGGGTGTAGGAGTACGAGTACGCGGACGTCGGGCCGTCACTGCCGCCGCTGCTGCCACTGGAACCGGCGCTCAGGCCGATGCCGACCGCTATCGCGGTGACCACGACCACGCCCACCACCGCCGAAACGATGATCACCCCGCTGTTGTTCTTCCGGGGGCGCGCAGGCGGCATCGAGCCCGTCACCGGCGCGGGCGGGCCGGGGAACGGCGGCGGCGCGGCCTGGAAGCCGCCGGCGGCGAACGGCGCGGGCGTCGGGGCCGGTCCGGGTACGGGCGTCGGGTAGGCGTTGTTCACCGGCGGCGGCGTCGAGGGGCCGTAGGCGGCCTGCGTCGGCTGGTACGGCTGCTGGACGCTCGGCGGCACCGGCGTGTGCGGGTTGCCGGAGGCGGTGGGGAACACCGCGGAGGACACCGAGGAGCCGCTGGTGCGGGCCCGCGGTCCTTCGCTGATGATCAGCGGCGTCGCCCCGGACTGCCCGGAGCCGGCGATCCGCAGGCACTCGTCCCGCATCGCCTCGGCGGTGGGGAACCGTTCGTTGGGGTTCTTCTTCAGTGCCCGGGCCACCAGCGCGTCCACCGCCGGCGGCAGCGAGCGGTTGATGCTCGACGGGACCGGCGGCTCTTCCTGGACGTGCGCGTAGGCGATGGCCAGCGGCGAGTCCGCGTCGAACGGCAGCTGACCGGTCAGCAGCTCGAAGAGCATGATGCCGACCGAGTACAGGTCGGAGCGGGCGTCCACGCCGCGGCCCAGTGCCTGCTCGGGCGAGAGGTACTGCGGGGTGCCGACGACCATGCCGGTCTGCGTCATCGAGGTCACGCCGGACTGCATGGCGCGGGCGATACCAAAGTCCATGACCTTGACGACGTTGCGCTTGGTCATCATGACGTTGCCCGGCTTGATGTCCCGGTGGACCAGGCCCATCTCGTGGCTCGCCTCCAGCGCGGCGAGCACGTCGGCGGTGATTTTCAGCGCCTTTTCCGTCGGCATCGCGCCGTGCTGGGTGATGTCGCCGTCCAGCACGGAACGGAGCGGCTGCCCGGAGACGTACTCCATGATGATGTACGGCACCATGCCGCCGTCGAGCTCGTCCTCGCCGGAGTCGAAGACCGAGACGATGTTGGTGTGCGTGAGCTTCGCCACTGACTGCGCCTCGCGCCGGAAGCGCTCGCGGAACGCCTGCTCGCGGCCGAGCTCGGTGTGCAGCGTCTTGATCGCGACCTCGCGGTCCAGCACGCTGTCGTAGGCGAGGTGGACGGAGGCCATGCCGCCGGCGCCGAGAAGATCACGAAGCTGGTAACGTCCACCGCCGACCGAACGGCCCCCGAATTGGCCTTGAGCGCCGTCCTGGCTCATCGTCCCGCTTCCCCCTAGGCGCACTGCCCGTATGTCTAGCGATCAAAATCTAGATTTCCGCAGCCAAGTCTGCCCCAGGCCACGGACACGTCAAGCTGTGTGCCCGTTCCGTGACCAGATGTGCAAGATCCGGTCACGGTCATGAGGGGTTCCAGGTTTCCGGTCACCCCTGGTGAACTTGCCACACTTGGGATGTGGAGGGTTTGATGGCCGGTCCACGACGGACCGGTGGGTGCCGCGGAACCTGTAGCGTGCTCTAGCGAAGACCGAGACCTTACCGCTGTAACGCGGATCGATTCGACGGCGAGGACCGATGGCACCGACGCAGCGCCCCCAAGGGCCGTCCGATCCTGACGCCACCGGCTCCAACGTCTCGGACACACCGGAGCTGTGGGGCAACGGCGGGCTGGTGGGCGACGGCCGCTACCGGCTGACGCACCGGCTGGGCCGCGGCGGCATGGCCGAGGTGTTCGCGGCCGAGGACGTACGCCTGGGCCGTACCGTCGCCGTGAAGCTGCTGCGCGCCGACCTCGCCGAGGACCCGGTGTCCAAGGCCCGGTTCACGCGTGAGGCACAGTCCGTGGCCGGACTGAACCACCACGCCGTCGTCGCCGTGTACGACTCCGGCGAGGACTTCGTCGGTGGTAGCACCGTGCCGTACATCGTGATGGAGCTGGTCGAGGGCCACACCATCCGCGACCTGCTGCTCAACGCCGAGGCGCCGCCGCCGGACCAGGCGCTGATCATCGTCTCCGGCGTGCTGGAGGCGCTGGCCTACAGCCACCAGCACGGCATCGTGCACCGCGACATCAAGCCCGCGAACGTGATCATCACCAACAGCGGCGCCGTGAAGGTGATGGACTTCGGCATCGCCCGGGCGCTGCACGGGGCGCAGTCGACCATGACCCAGACCGGCATGGTCATGGGCACCCCGCAGTACCTCTCCCCGGAGCAGGCGCTCGGCAAGACCGTCGACACCCGCTCCGACCTCTACGCCACCGGCTGCCTGCTGTACGAACTCCTCGCGCAGCGGCCGCCGTTCACCGGTGAGACCCCGCTCTCGGTCGTCTACCAGCACGTCCAGGACATGCCGGTGGCGCCCTCCCAGGTCGCCGACGCGGTGCCGCCGGAGCTGGACGGCCTGGTCATGCGGTCGCTGGCCAAGGACCCCGACGACCGTTTCCAGAGCGCCGAGGAGATGCGCGGCCTGGTCCAGTACTCGCTGCAGATGCTGCACGAGCAGGGCGGCCACACCGGCACCTGGAACACCGGACCGGTCGCGCTGCCCGACGGCGGTCACACCATGGCCCTCCGCGGCGGGGCCGCCGAGACCACCGCGCTGTCCCACGCCGATGCCGGCAAGACCACGGCGCAGCCGATCCTGTCGCCCGGGATGCGGGACGACGACGGCGGTTTCGAGGGCGGGTACCGCCAGGCCAAGGGCGGCCGCGGCAAGATCTGGCTGATCGCCGCGCTCGCGCTGATCGCCATCGCGGTGGGCGTGGCCTTCGCGGTGCAGAACACCAACGGGGCCGGGAACAAGCCCAAGACGCCGGTCACCCAGTCCCCGCAGCCGTCGCAGTCCGACGAGACCACCGAGCCGCCGACGGACGAGCAGACCACTCCGGAGACCTACCCGGGCGGCACCAGCGGCGGCGGGAACACCTACACCCACCGGCCGAGCCACCAGCCCACCACCCCGCCGCCGTCCGCGCCGCCCAGCTCGGAGCCGCCGAGCTCGGAGCCGCCGACCAGCACCACCGGCGGGACGACGGACGGCGGCACCACCGACGGCGGCACCACCACCGGCGGGACGACGGACGGTGGCACCACCAACGGCGGCACCAACAACGGTGGCACCACGGACGGTGGCACCACCAACGGCGGCACCAACAACGGTGGTACGAACACCGGCGGTACCCCCGGCACCACTACCGGTCAGCCCCTGGGCGGAGCGACCGGCGGCTGACGGACGGGCTGACGGGCCGGCGCCATGCAGGCGTCAGCCCGTGAACGCCCTCCGCACGGCCGGGAATTCGCGGGTCCACCACACCGCCAGCGCGGCCGCCGCCGGGAACTGCGGATCGGTGCGCCGGTCCCCGAGCCGGTAGCGCCAGGTGAGCATCCAAAAGTCGTTCAACCGCTCCCACCAGACCCGGTGCACGGCCGCGGCCAGCTCGTCGGCACCGGCCCCGCACACGCTGCGGTAGGCGCCGGCGTACGCGGCGACCTTTGCCAGGTCCAGCGTGCCGCAGGGGCGGACGAAGAAGATCGCGGCGGCGCGTACCGCCTCCTCGGCGCGGGGTTGGACGCCCAGCCGGTCCCAGTCGACGATCGCGGCCGGTTCGGTGCCGCGGTAGAGCACGTTCAGCGGGTGGAAGTCGCCGTGCACCCAGCCCGCCGCGGGCTCCGCACCGGGAGCCGGGCGGCGGTGTGTCTGCCGCTCCAGCAGGGCCCGGCGCTCCAGGAGGCGGTGCTCGGCGAGCTCGTCGAAGCTGGTGCGGGGCCGGGCGCCGCGGGCCAGTGCCAGCAGCTCGTCGATCGTCTCGAAGGTCCGCTCGGGGTCGGCGGCGGCGTCCGTGCCGGGCGGCCGCGGCGGCGCCGGCTGGTCGGCCATGACCTGCTCCAGCGTGGTGTGGACCAGCCCCAGCAGGGCGCCGAGCCGGCGCGACTGACCGACGGTCAGCACCGTGCCGCCCAGGTGCCGGCCCTCCTTCCAGGGGTGCAGGGCGTAGTAGCGGCCGTCCAGGACGGTGAAGGTCCGCCCGTCCGTGCCCGTCACGGGCGGGACGACGGGCAGCCCGAGTCCGGCCAGCCGGCGGGTGGCCCGGTGCTGGCGGGTGAGGGCGGCCCGGTCGCCGTCGAGGTGGTGTTTGAGGAAGTAGCGGCCGCGGGTGGTGGCGAGGAAGTAGCCGTGGTTGAGCAGGCCCTCGGCGACGGGCTCGCAGGACAGCGGCGCCCCGGCACCGTCGTAGTGGCGCAGCAGGGATCCGAGGGTGTCACGGGCGGGCGCCGCCGCCGACCGGACTACAGATGAGCGCAGCACGCGCCAGATGTTAGATCAACATCGCCCAGTGGAGTGGGTGTCCCGGAAAGCCTTACAGAGGGTGTGCGTATCCGTAGACCGGGACGTCGGTGAGGTGATGCAGCGTCACGAATTCCGGTTCGATGCGCAGGAAGACCGCGTCGTACGGGATCCCGTCGGCCAACCGCGGGGTGCGGCCGAACAGTTCCCGCTCGGCCGGGGTGGGCTCGACGACCCGGGCGGTGCCGGTGAACTGCACGGACCAGGTGTCGCGCGCACCGCTGTTGACGTTGTCGGCCTCGTACGCGACGACGCTGCCGTCCAGCGCCCGGTGGTACTCGTAGCCGCGGTGCAGCCGCAGGAGCAGGCGGCTGTCGACGACGATGTGCCGGGTGACGGTGGTGAAGGGGAGCGCCCGCCGGCTGGCCGACACCCGGCCGTAGGGGGTGCCGCTCAGCAGCTCGATGGCGCGGAAGACGTCGGTGGGCATGGTTTCACCCTGCCGGTGCGGCGCGGTGGCGGGTAGGGGCGGCAGCCCCCGGTCGGTGGGACGTTGGTCCCTTTCTCCGGCCGCGGAATCACCGCTTCCGTGGTCATGGCCGGAGTTCTTCGCCTGGTCAGCGCCGTTCGGCCTGCATGCGTGCGACATAGGCGGCGGCCTGGGAGCGGCGTTCCATGCCGAGCTTGGAAAGCAGGCTGGAAACGTAATTCTTGATCGTTTTCTCGGCGAGGTGGAGTCGTTCGCCGATTACGCGATTGGTCAGTCCCTCGCCGATCAGATCGAGGATCTTGCGCTCCTGCTCGGTGAGGCTCGCCAGCCGGTCGTCACCCTTCGCGGCGCTGCCGTCGCGGAGCCGTTCCAGGACGCGGGCGGTGGCCACCGGGTCGAGCAGCGACTTTCCGGCTGCCACGTCGCGGACCGCGGAGAGGAGTTCACTGCCGCGGATGGCCTTGAGGACATAACCGGACGCACCGGCCATAATCGCATCGAAGAGGGCCTCGTCATCGGCGAACGAGGTGAGCATCAGGCAGTTGATGTCCTCGTTCTGGGAGCGAATCTCGCGGCAGACCTCGACGCCGCTGCCGTCCGGGAGCCGGACGTCGAGCACGGCCACGTCCGGACGTGTCGCAGGGATCCTGACCAGGGCATCAGCCGCGGTGCCGGCCTCGCCGACCACCTCGATGTCTTCCTCGACCGACAGCATTTCGTGGACGCCCCGCCGGACCACTTCGTGGTCATCGAGCAGGAAAACCGTGATTTTTCCGTCTACACGCACATCCCTAGTCTCACACATCAACCCTTCCCGTGCTCCAGGTCACCGATATAACGTGCCGTTGTCCCGGTGGCCTGCAACGCTGTGACCAGGAGTTGTTACCAGCCTTCACGATTTACTTGGAAATCCAAGCAAAATCGCAGGTCAGCGCCATTTCCACTTCGGCTTTGACAATGGGTAACGTGCAATGAGCAGGCCACTCCGGGGCGCTTTGTTCCACCCGGATCCGGCCGCGTTCGCACACACCCCGTGCGCCGTATCGGATACCGGGTGAGCCGCAAACGGCCACCGGCGGACCCCGGGGGCCGGACAGACGGAGGAGCAGCACGTGACCGTGGAAGGCACTGCCGAGCGGAAAACCGCCCGCGGCGGCAGCAAGCGCACCACCGCCAAAAAGGCGACGCCGGTGAAAAAGGCGGCGCAGTCCAGGGCCGGGAACAGCGCCGGGCCGGACCAGGCGGAGCAGGACCAGCTCGTACAACTGCTGACCCCGGAAGGGAAGCGGGTCGAGCACCCGGATTACTCGATCGACCTCTCTGCCGAGGAACTGCGCGGTCTCTACCGCGACATGGTGCTCACCCGGCGGTTCGACGCCGAGGCGACCACCCTCCAGCGGCAGGGAGAGCTGGGCCTGTGGGCCTCGCTGCTGGGCCAGGAAGCCGCCCAGATCGGCTCGGGCCGCGCGCTGCGTGACGACGACTACGTCTTCCCCACCTACCGGGAGCACGGGGTGGCCTGGTGCCGCGGCGTCGACCCGACGAACCTGCTGGGGATGTTCCGTGGCGTCAACCACGGCGGTTGGGACCCCAACAGCAACAACTTCCACCTTTACACCATCGTCATCGGTTCGCAGACGCTGCACGCGACCGGCTATGCGATGGGCGTGCAGAAGGACGGCGCGGATTCCGCGGTCATCGCGTATTTCGGTGACGGCGCCTCCAGCCAGGGCGATGTCGCCGAGTCCTTCACCTTCTCCGCGGTCTACAACGCACCGGTCGTCTTCTTCTGCCAGAACAACCAGTGGGCGATTTCCGAGCGCACCGAGAAGCAGACCCGCGTCCCCCTCTACCAGCGCGCCCAGGGCTTCGGCTTCCCCGGCGTCCGGGTCGACGGCAACGACGTGCTGGCCTGCCTGGCGGTGACCAAGGCGGCGCTGGACCGGGCCCGCACCGGCCAAGGCCCCATGCTCATCGAGGCGTTCACCTACCGGATGGGTGCCCACACCACCTCCGACGACCCGACGCGGTACCGCGCCGACGAGGAGACGCTGGCCTGGGAGGCCAAGGACCCGATCCTGCGGCTGCGGAAGTACCTGGAGGCCGAGGGTCTCGTCGACGACGCCTACCTCGCGGCGATCGACGAGGAGAGCGAGACCCTGGGCAAGCGGGTCCGCGACGTCGTACGGGCCATGCCCGACCCGGACCACCTGGCGATCTTCGAGAACGTCTATGCCGACGGGCACGCGCTCGTCGATGAGGAGCGCGCGCAGTTCGCCGCCTACCAGGCGTCGTTCGCCGACGCCGATGCCGCCGCGGAGGGGAACTGACCATGGCCGTCTTCGAGAAGATCACCATCGCCAAGGCGATCAACGCGTCGCTGCGCGCCTCCATGGAGGCCGACCCTAAGGTCCTCATCATGGGCGAGGACGTCGGCAAGCTCGGCGGCGTCTTCCGCGTCACCGACGGACTCCAGAAGGACTTCGGAGAGGAGCGGGTGATCGACACCCCGCTCGCCGAGTCCGGCATCGTCGGCACCGCGATCGGCCTGGCCCTGCGCGGCTACCGCCCGGTCGTGGAGATCCAGTTCGACGGCTTCGTCTTCCCGGCCTACGACCAGATCGTCACCCAGCTCGCGAAGATGCACGCGCGGGCGCTGGGCAAGGTCAAGGTGCCGGTCGTCATCCGCATCCCGTACGCGGGCGGCATCGGCGCCGTCGAGCACCACTCCGAGTCCCCCGAGGCGCTCTTCGCGCACGTCGCGGGCCTCAAGATCGTCTCTCCCTCGAACTCCTCCGATGCCTACTGGATGCTCCAGCAGGCCATCGCCGGGGACGACCCGGTCATCTACTTCGAGCCCAAGCGCCGCTACCACGACAAGTCGCGCCTGGACACCGAGTCGATCCCGGACCCGCTGCACAAGGCCCGGGTCACCCGCGCCGGCTCCGACCTCACGCTGGTCGCCTACGGCCCGATGGTGAAGGTCTGCGAGGACGTCGCCAAGGTCGCGGCCGAGGAGGGCAAGTCGGTCGAGGTCGTCGACCTGCGCTCGCTCTCCCCGATCGACTTCGACACCGTGCAGTCCTCGGTGGAGAAGACCGGTCGGCTGGTCGTCGTCCACGAGGCACCGGTCTTCTTCGGCTCGGGCGCGGAGATCGCCGCCCGCATCACCGAGCGGTGCTTCTACCACCTGGAGGCACCGGTGCTGCGGGTCGGCGGATTCCACGCCCCCTACCCGCCGTCCAGGCTGGAGGACGAGTACCTTCCGGGACTGGACCGGGTGCTCGACGCCGTTGACCGTGCGTTGGCGTACTGAGGTTGAGGAGAGTCGTGACCATGACTGCAGGGACCGCCGGCGCCGCGAACGTGCAGCGCATCCGCGAGTTCAAGATGCCCGATGTGGGCGAGGGCCTGACCGAGGCCGAGATCCTCAAGTGGTACGTCAAGCCCGGTGACACCGTCACCGACGGCCAGGTCGTGTGCGAGGTCGAGACCGCCAAGGCCGCCGTGGAACTGCCCATCCCCTACGACGGGGTGGTGCACACGCTGAACTTCGACGAGGGCATCACCGTCGATGTCGGCACCGTGATCATCTCGGTCGACACCGACCCGGGTGCCGGGCCCGTCCAGGACGGCCCCGGCCAGGCCGCGGCACCCGTCGAGGCGGCCGAGGAGGATGCCGAGCCGCAGGGCCGGCAGGCGGTGCTGGTCGGCTACGGCGCCGCGCCGTCCTCGACCAAGCGCCGGGCACGCAAGTCGCAGCCAGGAGTGCCGGCCCAGTCGGAGCCGGTGTCCGCCGGCCTCCAGGCGGAGCTGAACGGGCGGGCCGCGCCGGCTCCGGCCGCCACCCCGGTGGCCGTGCCCGTGACGCCGTCGGTGCCCGCCGCCTCCGCTCCGGCCGCCGGGCGTCCGCTGGCCAAGCCCCCGGTCCGCAAGCTCGCCAAGGACCTGGGCATCGACCTCGCGACGGTCGTGCCGACTGGGCCGGGCGGCGTCATCACCCGTGACGACGTCTACGCGGCCGCCGCACCGGCCGAGGTGGCACCGGCCGTCGCGCCTGCCGCACCCGAGCCGGGCGTCCCGACCGTGGCGGCCCCCGTCGCCGCCTTCGACGCGGTCCGCGAGCGGCGGGTGCCGGTCAAGGGCGTGCGCAAGGCCACCGCCCAGGCGATGGTCGCCAGCGCCTTCACCGCGCCGCACGTCACGGAGTTCATCACCGTCGACGTGACCCGCACGATGAAGCTCGTCCAGGAGCTGAAGCAGGACCCTGACCTGGCCGGGCTGCGGGTCAATCCGCTGCTGCTGGTCGCCAAGGCGTTCCTGGTCGCCATCAAGCGGCACCCGGAGGTCAACGCGGCCTGGGACGAGGCGAACCAGGAGATCGTCTACAAGGACTACATCAACCTCGGGATCGCCGCGGCCACTCCGCGCGGTCTGATCGTCCCGAACATCAAGGACGCGGGTGCCAAGACGCTCCCCCAGCTCGCCACGGAGCTGGGCGAGCTGGTGGCCACCGCCCGCGAGGGCAAGACCTCTCCGGCGGCGATGTCCGGCGGCACGGTCACCATCACCAATGTCGGCGTCTTCGGGGTCGACACCGGTACGCCGATCCTCAACCCGGGGGAGTCGGCGATCCTCGCGGTCGGCGCGATCAAGCTCCAGCCGTGGGTCCACAAGGGCAAGGTCAAGCCGCGCCAGATCACCACGCTCGCGCTCTCCTTCGACCACCGGCTGATCGATGGCGAGCTGGGTTCCAAGCTGCTCGCGGACATCGCGGCGGTCCTGGAGCGGCCCAAGCGGCTGATCACCTGGGGCTGAGCCGGCGGGACTGACCGTGCGGGCGGAGCCCGGCACGGCAGCAGGGGCGGTGTTTCACGTGAAACAGTCGGTGTGTTTCACGTGAAACACCGCCCCTGGTCGTTGCTCAGCCGCGGATGAGATCTACCACGCGGCTGAAGTGCGCCACCGGGCCCGTCGGGGCGGACGGATCGACCTGGGCGGCGCCACGGGTCAGCGCGGCGCCCGCCCACACGGCGGCGACGATCAGGGCCAGCACGACGGCGTTGCGGGTGCGGCGGCCGGTGTGCGTCCTGGACTCCATGGTCAACTCCCCTTGTACGGTGGGCCGTATCGGTTCCGTGCTTCCATTCACCCATGGAATTCCGGCCCGATCCGTACGCGTCAGGTACGGACTCGCGTACACCTTCAGTCGGACCACGGGTCCTTCTGGGGTCCCCCTTCCGAGAGGGGGCGGGCGTCGTCCGGGAATGCGTTTGCCGCCGTCGGCCCGGCTGTTTACGGTCGGCGAAATGAGCAGTCACACGATCATCCGGCGCTATCGGGACGCAGATCAGGACGCGGTGTGCGACCTGTGGGCCATGGCGTCGCAGCAGGCACATCCGTTCATCGAGGGAGAAGGCGAAGGGGAACGGGCCCGGGTCCTGCGCGAGGTGTATCTCGTCCAGGCGGAGAACTGGGTCGCCGAACGCGAGGGTGCCGTCATCGGGCTGCTCGGTCTGCTGGGCGGTGACGACGACGGTGTCGAGATCGGCGGGCTGTTCGTGGCGCCGGAGGCGCAGGGCGGCGGCACCGGCGAAAAGCTGGTGGAGCACGCGGCCGCGAGGTACGGCGCGCTGACCCTTGAGGTCTTCGAGGAGAACGACCGGGCCCGGCGGTTCTACGCGCACCTGGGCTTCACGGAGCGCGGGCGGCGGATCGACGAGCAGACCGGCCACCCGCTGATCGCGGTGGAACGCGAGGCGCCGCTGCGGTCGGTGTCCTGGCTGCATGTGCGCGACGGGCGGCTGCTGAGCGTCCGGACGCGGGGGAACGACACCTTCTACCTTCCCGGCGGCAAGTACGAGCCGGGGGAGACCGCGCGTGAGGCGCTCTCCCGGGAGCTCTCCGAGGAACTCGGCCTGCGCATTTCTGCCGACGAGCTGTCGGAGGAGTGCGTCGTCCACGACGTTGCGCACGGCAAGAACGGTCGGCGGCTGCACATGACCTGTTTCACCGGCGGCCCGCAGGACATCGAGCCGGCTCCCGGCCGGGAGATCGCCGAATACGCGTGGTTCGACCGCCAGGAGTCCCGTGCGCGCTGTGCGCCCGCCCATCGCCAGGTGGTGGACCACCTGGTCGCGCAAGGGCTGATGTCGGCCTGAGCGGCGGTCGGCCGGCGCCCCGTCGGGGGCCCGGCCACCCCCTCATAACGCCTCTACCAGGACAAACGCCCCGCTGATCGTCCGTATCGCGGAATGGCGCACCGGTCGCATACCTGTTGTATCTATCCTGTGTGCATGCCATCAGCGCCCATGCCCACCGCCCCCACAAGGGAGACCGGTCCCGTTCCCGCCAAACATCCGCCCGCCGCCGAGCGGGTCTACACCCACATCAAAGACGCCGTCCTGGAGCGCCGCTACGAGGGCGGGATGCTGCTCACCGAAGGGGAGCTCGCCGACGCGGTGGGGGTCTCGCGCACCCCGGTGCGCGAGGCGCTGCTGCGGCTGGAGGTCGAAGGGCTGATCAGGCTCTACCCGAAGAAGGGCGCGCTGGTCCTGCCGGTCTCCGCACAGGAGATCGCCGACGTCGTCGAGACCCGGCTGCTGGTGGAGAAGCACGCGGCGGGCAAGGCCGTGCCCGCCGGTGAGGCGCTGATCAACGAGCTGAGCGAGCTGGTCGAGACCATGCGGGAGCAGGCCGCGGCGGGCGATCTGGCCGCCGTGTCGGTCACCGACCGCGCCTTCCACGCCGCCATCGTGCGCAGTGCCGGCAACCAGATCCTGGACCGGCTCTACGAGCAACTGCGGGACCGGCAGCTGCGGATGGGCGTCGCGGTGATGCACGCCCACCCCGACCGGATCGCCAAGAACATCGCCGAGCACACCGAGATCCTCGAGGCGCTGCGGGCCGGTGACGCCGAAGCCGCCACCGACGCCGTGCACCGGCACGTCAGCTGGGTCCGCAACCTCGCGCAGGGGGAAGAGCGATGAGCGGCCGTGCCGACGGTGCCGCCGGAAGCGGCAGCCCCGCCGGCGGCATAGGCGGGGGCGGCGCCCGGCTGCTGCCCTCGGACCCGCCCGGCGGCCGGAAGGCCGTAGCCGTATGGGGCATCGGTGTCGCGGTCTACTTCGTCGCGATCACCTACCGCACCAGCCTCGGTGTGGCCGGCCTGGACGCCGCACACCGCTTCCACATCAACGCCTCCGCGCTGTCCACCTTCTCGATCCTGCAACTGCTGGTCTACGCGGGCATGCAGATACCCGTCGGCCTGCTGGTCGACCGGCTCGGTGCGAAGAAGGTCCTGGCCCTCGGCGTGGTGCTCTACACCGCGGGCCAGTTCGGCTTCGCGTTCTCGGACTCGTACGGCATGGCGCTCGCCTCGCGGGCGCTGCTGGGCTGCGGTGACGCGATGACGTTCATCAGCGTGCTGCGGCTGGGCTCCCGGTGGTTCCCGGCCCGTCGCGGCCCGATGATCGCGCAGATCGCCGCCCTGGTCGGCATGGCGGGCAATCTGATCTCCACCCTCGTCCTGGCCCGGCTGCTGCACACCTTCGGCTGGACGACGACTTTCGCCGGCAGTGCCGTGGGCGGTATCGCCGTACTGATCCTGCTGCTGCTCTTCCTCAAGGACCACCCCGAGGGCTTCGCCCCGCCGCCCGCGCCCCGCGAGCACGGCGGTGCCGCGTTCGTCCGCGGGCAGATCGCGGCCGCCTGGCGCGAGCCCGGCACCCGGCTGGGCATGTGGGTGCACTTCACCACGCAGTTCCCGGCGATGGTGTTCCTGCTGCTGTGGGGGCTGCCCTTCCTCGTGGAGGCGCAGGGCCTCTCCCGCGGCACGGCCGGTGAACTGCTGACCCTCGTCGTGCTCTCCAACATGGCCGTGGGCCTGGTCTTCGGGCAGATCATCGCCCGCCACCACGCGGCCCGGACGCCACTGGCGCTGGGCACCGTCGCGGCCACCGCCCTGCTGTGGGCGCTCACCCTGTGCTGGCCCGCCGCACACGCGCCCATGGGGCTGCTGATCGCGCTCTGCGTGGTGCTGGGCGCCTGCGGACCCGCTTCGATGATCGGCTTCGACTTCGCCCGGCCGGCCAACCCGCCGGAGCGCCAGGGCACCGCGTCCGGCATCGTCAACATGGGCGGCTTCACCGCCTCGATGACCACTCTGCTCGCGGTCGGCGTGCTGCTCGACGCCACCGGTGACAACTACCGGATCGCCTTCGCCTCGGTCTTCGTGCTGGAGGCGCTCGGGGTCTCGCAGATCCTCCGGCTGCGTCGGCGGGCGGCACGACGCGAGCGGGAACGACTGGTCGTCAGCAGGGTCGAGGCTGTTCACGTCCCGGCCTGAGGGCCACCGCCGGTGTTCTCGCCGGACGCACCCTCGGGGGCGGCGCCGTCCGCCGCTCCGCACCGGCATCCCCGTCCACCGCCTCCTGGTGACGGGGATGCCGACGACGCCAGGTGTTCCTTCAGCCGACCGCCATCAGCACCGTCGCCCCGGCACGCCCCCGGTGAACACCCCTCGGGGGGCGTCTTCCCTGCACCCGGCGCGCCCAGGGTCACCATCTGCCAGATGTCCATCTCCCGGAATCCGGCGAGCAGTTGGTGGAGGGGACGGGAGAGGTGGTGGTTTCACGTGAAACCACCAGGGTGTTTCACGTGAAACGTCGAGAGGTGTTTCACGTGGAACCGCGGGTCTGGCCCTGGTAGACGCCGTGGGCCTGGATGTTCCGGGCGCCGTTCCGGACCCCGCCGGGCCCGCTGCCGTCTGTGTGGGCCCAGCGGGCCCTCAGCTCCTCGTGAGATGCCCCGTCAGGGCCGCCGGTTCCCCTCGGAATGCCGTTGCGGAGGGCGTTACGGCGTTACGGCGAAGTTGTCGAGGATGGCCTGGGCCAGCTCCTGGTCACCGTCGATCTTGATCTGCTCGGCGAGCGCCGCCGGTCGGACCCGGCCGCAGGCCAGCTGGTGGAAGGCGTCCCACTCCATTGCCAGCGTCACCGTCGGACCGAGCGAGACGCTGCCGTCGATGGTGGCCTTGCCCTCGTCGTCGACCCGGACGGTCCGCATGAACTCCACCGGGCCGCTGATGTCGAAGACCACCGCCGAACGAGCCGGTGCCTTGGCCCGGTTGGTGACGATGCCGGGCAGTACCCGCACCAGCAGATCCCGGGCCACCAGCGCACCGGGCGAGTCGAGGTTGCCGGGCTTGCCGAGCGTCCGGCGCAGGTCCTGCTCATGCGCCCAGACGTCGAACGCCCGCTGCTCCAGGACGAACTCCAGGGTGCGTTCCTCGCCGAGCGGGCTGCGTACCACGGCGTCCGGCTGGCGGGTCTCGTTCCGCAGCTGCCGGGAGCGCCGGATGATGGTGTATTCGAGCTCGCTGAGCATCTCCGGCGCGGTGTGGTGCCGGCGGACGTCCACCTGGACCTCCATCCGGCGGGCCGACTCGCTGCGCACGTGGTAGAGGTCGCGGGGCAGCGTGTGGATCGGCCGGGGGTCGCCCAACATCTCGCACTCCAGGCCGATGACGTGGGAGACGATGTCACGCACGGACCAACCTGGGAGGTCCGTCGCCCTGTTCCACTCGCCCTCGACGAGCGGCGTCACCAGCTCGGTTATCGCTTCTATGGAGTGCGTCCAGGCATCGATGGAGGACTGAAGGCTGGGATGGACGGTCACGGGACCCCTCGAACGGTTCGTACGCGGGCTGCTGTCTGGCAGTTAAGTTACGCTGCGCACGGGCACCCCGGCAGTGCTTTCGGGTGACCATCGTAGGCGGATGTTTGACGGCGGGGCCGTTCGAAAGCGTTGCCGGTGGTACTGTGCGCGATTCGCCGCTCCCGATTGGTGCGGAGTCGGCGAAACCGGCCAATTCCCGCCCACTGCGAGGGGTTTGGCCGGTACGTCCGGCGTTCCTCAGTCGTCCTCCCGCTCCCGCTCCGCCATCCGGATCACGGACACCGCGACGGCGATCAGCAGCGCCGGGTCCGCGTCCTCCCGTACGACGTTGACCGCGTAGGTGTCGCGGACGGTCAGCCACCGCCGTGAGATCTCGGCGAGCAGCTCACCGTCGTACTCGACCGCGAACTCCCGGTCGAAGATCTTGCCGCTGACGTCCAGCTCGGTGCCGTCGACCAGCTCGACGCGGTAGTGGTGGCGCAGCAGCGACAGCCGCTTGCGCTTGATCGTGGCCAGCGGTTGGTCGTCCCGCTCGATGGTCATCGCATCGCGCAGGCTGAACATCTTCTTGCGGATGGTGATCAGCACCCGCCGCTCGGTGTCCTTGAGCTCGAAGGTCTCCCGCAGACGCAGCGCCTTCCCGTCCACCAGAAAGGCGTGCCGTCCGTGATCGTCGTCGACCCAGTAGTCCTCGCCGATGCCGAAGATCCGGTCGTGCACGAAGTACTTGCGGGAGCGAGGGGGGTGTCCCTCATGGGATTGCAGCATGGGTGACGTGTTCCCCATGCCCCCTGCGGAATGCGTGCGCACCGGAGTGACGTTGAATGTCCACATGGCTTCACGTGCGCGCGTCCGGGCCCCCGAGCTGGTCGGCAAGGGCGGCTGGCTCAACACCGGCGGAAACGACCTCACCCTCTCCGACCTGCGAGGGCGCATTGTCATCCTCGACTTCTGGACGTTCTGCTGTGTGAACTGCCTGCACGTCCTGGACGAGCTGCGGGAGCTGGAGGAGCGCCACCGCGACTCGGTCGTGATCATCGGCGTGCACTCGCCGAAGTTCGTGCACGAGGCCGAGCACCAGGCCGTCGTCGACGCCGTCGAGCGGTACGGCGTCGAGCACCCCGTCCTCGACGACCCCGAGCTGGCGACCTGGAAGCAGTACGCGGTGCGGGCCTGGCCGACGCTGGTGGTGATCGACCCCGAGGGCTACGTCGTGGCCCAGCACGCGGGTGAGGGCCATGCGCACGCCATCGGGAAGCTCGTCGAGGAACTGATCGCCGAACACACCGCGAAGGGCACGCTGCGGCGCGGCGACGGCCCCTATGTTCCGCCGGAGCCGGTCGCCACCGACCTCCGCTTCCCCGGCAAGGCGGTGCGGCTGCCCGGCGACACCTTCCTCGTCTCCGACACCACCCGGCACCAGCTGGTCGAGCTGGCTGCCGACGGCGAGCAGGTGCTGCGCCGGATCGGGACCGGCGAGCGCGGGCTGGGCCCGGACACCTTCAACGAGCCGCAGGGCCTGGCGCTGCTGCCCGACGGCACGGTCGCCGTCGCGGACACCGTCAACCACGCCATCCGGCTCTTCGACCCCGCGACCGGCGCCCTGGAGACCGTGGCCGGCACCGGCAAGCAGTGGTGGCAGGGCTCGCCGACCGCGGGTCCGGCGCGCGAGGTGGACCTCTCCTCGCCGTGGGATCTCGCCTGGTGGCAGGACCGGCTGTGGATCGCGATGGCCGGGGTCCACCAGATCTGGACCTATGACCCGGCCGACGGCACGGTGGCGGTGGCGGCCGGCACCACCAACGAGGGCCTGGTGGACGGGCCCGCGGCGGAGGCGTGGTTCGCCCAGCCCTCCGGGCTCGCGGCGGCCGGCGACCGGCTGTGGATCGCCGACTCCGAGACCAGTGCGGTGCGCTGGATCGAGCGGGAGGCCGATGGCGACGCGGACGCCCCGGGGGACGGCTACGTGGTCCGCACGGCCGTCGGCACCGGGCTCTTCGACTTCGGGCACCGCGACGGCGCCGCCGAGCAGGCCCTGCTCCAGCACCCGCTGGGCGTGACCGCGCTCCCCGACGGCTCGGTCGCCGTCGCGGACACCTACAACCACGCACTGCGCCGCTACGACCCGGCCAGCGGTGAGGTGACCACGCTCGCGACCGATCTGCGGGAACCCTCCGCGGCGGTCCTCGCCGACGACGACATCGTGGTGGTGGAGTCCGCGCGGCACCGGCTGACCCGGCTCCGGCTCCCCGAGGAGGCGGTGCGCGTCGAGTCGGTGGCCCACCGCACCCAGCGGGCCGCGACCGACATCGCCGGCGGCACACTCCGGCTGGACGTGGTCTTCCAGGCCCCGGCCGGGCAGAAACTCGACACCCGCTACGGCCCCTCGACGCGGCTGCTGGTCAGTGCCACGCCGCCGGAGCTGCTCGCCGACGGGGCGGGCGCGGGCACCGACCTGGCGCGGGACCTGCTCCTCGCGGACGGGGTGGCCGAGGGCGTGCTGCATGTCTCGGCGATGGCCGCGTCCTGCGACGACGACCCGGACATCGAGTACCCGGCCTGCCATGTGCACCAGCAGGACTGGGGCGTTCCGGTCCGGGTCACCGAGGGCGGTGCGGCCCGGCTGGGGCTGGTGCTGGCGGGGCTCGACGCGGAGTAGCCCCGGCCGGGGCCGCGTGCGGGCTGTGGGAGGCCGGCGGTCGGGTCAGTTGCCGACGCCGGCTTCCAGCTTGGCCGCGGAGAGGGTGCTGAACCAGTTGGTGACCTTGCTCTGGCCGACGGAGATCGTGGCGTACTTCGCCGCGAAGTCGTATGTCACGGGCTGCCCGGTGGTCCGGGAGCCTTCGGACCGGCCCATGAACTGGACGGCGACGTTCTTCTGCTTGGCGCCCAGGGCGGCGGGGGTGGTGGTCGGGACGACCGCGTAGGCGGTGCCGTGCGGGCGCAGCGTGACGAGGTTTCCCGAGCCTGGCTTCACCATCGGCAGCGGGGTCTTCGCCTGGTTGAAGGAGAGCAGCGGTGCGTCGTACAGCGTGCAGCTCAGCGTGCTGGAGGAGTTCTCGTACCGCACGGTCACATACCCCTTGGGCCCCGACGCCTGGCTGAACCGGAGCCGGGCCGTGGTGAGGCTGCAGTTCGACACGTGGCGGCGGTTGGCCGCCGCGCCGGCGCCGGCTCCCGCCACTGCGGCTCCACCGCCGATGATCTTGCGCTTCTTGCTCTTGGAAGACGAGGACGAGCTCTTCGACTTCGAGGAGTTGCTGTTGCAGCCGGTCAGGGCGAGAGATCCGGCCAGGCCGAGGGCCAGCGCGGCGTACGCGGCGGAGCGGCGACGGGTGCGGCGTGCGGTCATGGAAGGTTCCCCCAGTGAGCTACTGCGGACAGCGAGGCGGCTATGTCATGGCACGGCCACGATAGCGACTGCCGCTACCGGGGCCGGGGCGGGCACGTTCCGCACGGCCCCCGGCTCGCCTTTCCGCGGCCCGGACGGCTAAACCCGGACCTGATCAGTCCGGGCACCGGGGCAGCCCGTCGTCGAGCTGTTCGGGCCGGACGCGGATACCCGGCATCCAGGCCGTCCCGCCGTCGCGGTCGACCCGGAACCAGATGCTGCTGTGCCCGCCCGCCTCGTCGGTGACGCTGATCCCGTCGGCGATCTTGCAGACGGCGTTCAGCACATCGCCGTGCCAGACGCGGCCCACGACATGTCCTGCCGGTAGCCGTCCTTCCAGACCTTGTCCTGGCTGTACGGGACCGGCGCCCCGTTGTCGGCGGTCAGCCAGCTGGCGGCGCGCGCCAGCATCTCCTGGCGCGAGGCGCCCGGCTGCGGCGGCGGCCCGCCCTGGACCGGTATGCCCGGCAGCCGGTCCTGCGGGACGGCCACCGCGACCACGGTGAGGAATCCGCTGACCGGCCCGGTGATGTGGGACGTGTAGGTCGAACAGGCGCTGCCCTCGCACACCCGGTGGCCGCGGCGACCGCGGGAAGCGCCCGGCGCAGCAGCGTCCGGTGGAACGCGGATCCCGCGCCCGGCACGGGGGTTGTGCCGTCCGCCGGTTGCGTGGTGCCGTGTTCCGCCATGCCGTTCCCCTCCGCGTCATCGGTCCGTGGCGCCGTCCGCGGATCACCTCGCGACGACGGAGACCATGGTCGGACGGGACCCGGCCCGCGGGCGGCCGATCTCTGGCCCATGGGATGCGCTTCCCGGTTCGCAAGGCTGTGACCTGCGGGTACGTGTTGGGCGGTCGGTGTTTTCGGGACACCGACAGGTGCCTGCTGGGACATGACGGGACAGTCGCGGGCGGCCCGGCGGCCGCGGTGTCCGCTGCGCGAGGGGATGACGGCAGAAAGAAAAGGGCGCCCGCCGGGGGAATCGCGGGCGCCCTGCTCGGGGGACGGCGGATCGCCGTCCGGGTGGTGGCTCGGATTACCAGGAGGCCGCGACGTTCGGGTCGGTCTGCCAGTACGACACCCGCACGCCGTCGTCGATGTACGCCGAGCCGCCCGGCAGCGCGACGTTCGCCGCGCCGCCGACGCTGCCCTGGCCGTCGCGGCCGGCGAGGCGGACGGAGAGCGAGGTCGCCTTGTGGCCGTGCGCGGCACCGTCGGCGCCGGACAGCAGCACCCCGGCGTAGCCCGACTCCCCCGGCGCCAGGGTGACCACGGCCTGCGGCTTGCTGTCCGGCATCTCGGCCACCGCCGCCTGGGCGTCGTCGAACCCCAGGTAGGGGAAGGCGTAGAGGTCGCAGGTGGCACCGGAGGTGTTGGTGGCCTGCAGCAGCAGATGGTTGATCGGACGGGTCAGCGGCTTCGCCACGATGCGGATCTTCGCGGCGTCACAGGCGGTGTGCCGGGCACCGGATCCCCGGCCCCCGCCGGCCGTGGCCGGGCCCGAACCGCCCGTCGAAGCCTGCTTGCCGCCATGGGCGGGACTGCCCTCGACGGTGGTGCCGCTCTTTCCGCTCTTTCCGGCCTTGGCGCCCGTGCTGCTTTCCCCCGCCGTACCGCCGTCACCCTTGCCCGGGGCGGTGGTGTTGCCCTGCGTGCTGTTGGCCGCCGGGTCATTGGCGTCCTGGGGGGCCGGGTTGAACGGCTTGGCGTCGCTCGTCCTGAGCGGGTTGTCCTGGCCGCCGCAGGCGGTGAGGGTGAGCGCGGCGACCGCGGTCAGCCCGGCCGCGGCGATCCGCAGCGTACGGCGCCGGGCCGAGCGGGAGGTACGGGCGGCAGTGGCGTCGGTGCGTGGCATATCCGGTCTCCCCCGGTCGGCGGGGCGCGGCGGCGCGCTCCGCGGTGCGGCCCGGCCTGTTCGGCCCGGCCTGGTCTCTCCTGCGGTCTGTCCACAAGGTTGCCGACCGTCGCTGCCGTACGACTAACGCCTGCCTAACGCGGGTGCCCCCCCGGGGGCGGAGCTCAGCCGGCCCCGCCACCCGGGCGTCCGCCCGACCCGCCGGGCTCCGGTCCGCGGCCGCCCTCCCCACCCTCGTCCCGGGCGAACAGCTGCGTCAGGGCACTGATCGTGTAGACGTCGGTGGCCTCCTCGTCCACCAGGTGCATCTCCGCGAGCCGTTCGAGTCCGTCCTGGGTGCGTTCCTGGTCGTACCCGGCCAGCGCCGCCGCCGCCGAGGCGTTGAGGTGCCCGTCGGGACTGTTCGCCAGCGCCCGGAGCAGCCGGGCGTCGTCCGCGGACAGCCGGGCGACGGACACCCGGAGCGCCGCCGCTATCCCGGTGTCCTCCGCCGACAGCAGCGCCAGCCGCCGCCGCTCGTCGCGCAGCGCCGAGGCCAGCCGGGCCAGCCGCCAGCGCGGCCGGGCGGTCAGCTGCGCCGCCGCGGCCCGGAGCGCCAGCGGCAACCCGTCGCACAGGTCCACCAGTTCCCGGGCCGCGGCCGGGTCCTCCGCGACCCGCTCCGACCCGAGCATGGCGCCGAGCAGCGCCGAGCCCTCCTCGTGGCCCAGGGCCTGGAGGCCCACCGGCCGGGCGCAGTCCGTGGCGACCAGACCGTCGAGCCGGCTGCGGCTGGTGACGACCGTGACGCAGTGCGGACCACCGGGCAGCAGCGGTCGCACCTGCGCCGAACTGCGCGCATTGTCCAGGACGACCAGCAGCCGTCGTTCGGCGACCAGCGAGCGGAACAGCGCCGAGGCGGCCTGAGCCGAGCTGGGCACCTGCTCCGGCGGGGTGCCGAGCGCCTGGAGGAAGTCACGCAGGATCTCGGCCGGTGCCGCCTCGTCACCCCCGCCGAAGCCGCGCAGATCGGCGAAGAGCTGGCCGTCGGGGAAGGAACCGGCGTGCAGATGCGCCCACTGCACCGCGCACGCGGTCTTGCCGACCCCGGCCGGACCCGCGACCACCGCCAACGGGCTCTCCGCCGTCGTACGGTCCGTCAACACATCCGTCAGGGCGTGCAGTTCCGCCTCGCGGCCCAGGAATCGGGCGGGCGGCCTGGGGAGCAGCCGGGGCGCCGCGCCGGCGCCGCCTCGGCCGGCCCCGTCCTGGCCACCCTGCGCACCCGCCTTCGTGCCCGTCGCGCCGGCGCCGTCCGCGCCCCCGTCACCGGAGGGCTGCGTGCCGCCGCCATGTTTCACGTGAAACCCGCGCCCATCGGCCGGAGTCCCCGTGGCCCCGCGCGCCTGCCCTGCGGCCTTCCGGCCGCTGTCCGTGGCCTCCGCCCGCAGGATCTCCTCGTACGCCGACCGCAGCCGCTCGCCCGGATCGACCCCCAGTTCCTCACTGAGCAGCCGTCGGGTGCGGTGGTACCACTCCAGCGCATCGGACTGCCGCCCCGTCCGGAACAGCGCCCGCATCAGTGCGGCGATCAGCCCTTCCCGCAACGGGTGGTTGACGGCCGCGGAGTACAGGACGGCCGCGGCCTGCTCGTGCTCGCCGAGTGCGCCGTACGCCCGGGCCAGCACCTCGACGGCGGACAGCCTGCGCTCCTCCAGGGCGTGCGCGGCGGCCGCGAACGGCGGGCTGGTGACCGTGCCGGTCAGTGCGGGCCCGCGCCACAGCCCCAGCGCCTCGCGCAGCAACGGGACCGCGTCGGCCGGCGCCGCCTCCGGGCGGGCCAGCGTGACCAGTTCACCGAACCGGTGGGCGTCGATCAGCTCCTCCGGCAGCCGCAGCAGATAGGCCGAGCCATGGGTGGCCAGCTCGATGCCGTACGCCTCGGCGCCGCCCGCGGCCAGCGTGGCGCGCAGCCGCGAGACGTGCCCCTGGACGACCGTCCGGGCGTGCTCGGGTGGTTCGTCCTCCCACAGGGAGTCGATCAACTGCTCCAGTGGGACGGTGGTGTTGGGCTGCAGAAGCATCAGTGCCAGCACACTGCGCCGTTTGGCGGGCCCGAGCGGCAGCTCCTCGGAGCCGCTCGTCACGGAGATCGGGCCGAGCAGTGAGAATTCCAACTCAGCTCTCCAGGAATGCCGTCAGGGCGTTCGCCAGCAGGTACGGGTCCTGCGCACCGCACAGCTCGCGGGCCGAGTGCATGGACAGGATCGCGACACCGATATCGACGGTCTGGATGCCGTGCCGGGCCGCGGTGATCGGGCCGATCGTAGTGCCGCACGGCATCGCGTTGTGCGAAACGAAGGACTGCCAGGGCACCCCGGCCCGTTCGCAGGCCGCGGCGAACACCGCCCGCCCGCTGCCGTCGGTCGCGTACCGCTGGTTGACGTTCACCTTGAGGATCGGCCCGCCGTTGGGCATGGGGTGGTGCCCTGGCTCGTGCCGGTCGCTGTAGTTGGGGTGCACGGCGTGCCCGGTGTCCGACGACAGGCAGATGGTGCCGGCGAAGGCCCGCGCCCGGTCCTCGTACGTGCCGCCGCGGGCGAAGACCGAACGTTCCAGGACCGTGCCGAGCAGCGGGCCGTCGGCGCCGGTGTCCGACTGGCTGCCGTTCTCCTCGTGGTCGAAGGCGGCCAGTACCGGGATGGTGGTGAGCCGGCCACCGGCGGTGGCAGCCGCGGTGAGCGCGGCCGTACCGGCGTGGACGGACAGCAGGTTGTCCATCCGCGGTCCGGCGACCAGTTCGCGGTCGCGCCCGAGGTAGGCGGGCGCCTCCACGCTGTGCACCATCAGGTCCCAGCCCTTGATGTCCTCGGCCAGGACCCCGATCTCCTGGGCCACGAACGCGATCAGATCGCCCTCGGCGACCTCGCCCAGGCCCCAGATCGGTGTCATGTGGCGCTGCTTGTCGAGTTTGAGGCCCTCGACGTTCACCGACCGGTCCAGGTGCACGGCCAGCTGCGGCACCCGCAGCAGCGGCCGGTCCACGGTGACCAGCCGGGTGCTGCCGTCGCTCAGCGTCACCCGGCCGCTGAGCCCCAGGTCGCGGTCGAGCCAGGTGTTGAGCAGCGTGCCGCCGTAGATCTCGACGGCGATCTGCCGCCAGCCGCGGGCGCCGGTGTCCGGGAGCGGTTTGACGCGGAGGTTGGGGGAGTCGGTGTGCGCCCCGACGATGCGGTACGGGGTCGCCGGGTTCGCGTCCTCGGGTACGTACCAGGCGATGATCGCGCCGCCGCGCAGCACGTACTTGCCGCCGCTCCGGCCGTCCCACTCGTCGGTCTCCGCCACCTGTCGGAAGCCGGCCTTCTCCAGCCGCTCCGCCGCGTTCGCCACCGCGTGGTACGGCGAGGGGCTGGCGGCGAGGAAGGACATCAGGTCGTCGGTGTGGCCGCGGTCGAAGCGGGCGGAGTTGGTCATGGATTCAGCATAAGGAGCCAACTCCGCACTTCCGCGTGCCCTTGGGGTGCGACTCCATTGCCTTCCGGCCACGATTTCCCCATTCCAGAGCGGACGCACCGACGAAACGAGCGATTTCCGGTCCACCCTGGCCGCACGGGTACCGGTGGGATCGTCCGCACCAGCCGCCTCAACACGGCGATGCCCGCCTCCCGGGGGGAAGGGAGGCGGGCACCACCAGTGTGAACAGTGATTCTGAGAGGCTTCTGAGAACCCGGTGACGGTCCGGGAACAGGTCCCGGACGTCAGGACTTCAGCGCGGGCTCAGAACGCGGCCTCGTCGAGCTCCATCAGGGACTGGTCGATCGACTCGGCCAGGTTGCGCTGGAGCACGACGCCCGGCAGGACGTTGTGCGCGAAGAACTTCGCGGCGGCGATCTTGCCGGCGTAGAACGGCTTGTCCTTCGACGACGCGCCGGGCAGCTTCTCGGCCGCCACCGCGGCGCCCTTGAGGAGCAGGTAGCCGACGACGACGTCACCGGAGGCCAGCAGGAGGCGGGTGGTGTTCAGACCGACCTTGTAGATGGACTTGACGTCCTTCTCCGTGGCGGCGAGGTCGGTCAGCATGGCGCCGACGATCGCCTCCAGGGACTCGGCGGCCTTGGCCAGCTCGCCGCGGGCCTGCTCCAGCTCGGCGCCGCCCTCGGCGTCGGCCAGGAACTTCTTGATGGTCTCCGACAGCTGGGTCAGCGCCGCGCCCTGGTTGCGGACGATCTTCCGGAAGAAGAAGTCCTGGCCCTGGATGGCGGTGGTGCCCTCGTAGAGGGTGTCGATCTTGGAGTCCCGGATGTACTGCTCGATCGGGTACTCCTGGAGGTAGCCGGAGCCACCGAAGGTCTGCAGCGACTGGGCCAGCTGCTCGTAGGACCGCTCCGAGCCGTAGCCCTTGACGATCGGCAGCAGCAGGTCGTTCAGCGCGTGCACGGCGGAGGCGTCCTCGCCGGCGGCCTCCTTGACCAGGATCTCGTCCTGGACGGTGGCGGTGTACAGCACCAGGGCGCGCATGCCCTCGGCGTACGCCTTCTGCGTCATCAGGGAGCGGCGCACGTCGGGGTGGTGGGTGATGCTGACGCGCGGCGCGGCCTTGTCGGTGAACGCGGCCAGATCCGGGCCCTGCACGCGCTCCTTGGCGTACTCCAGGGCGTTGAGGTAGCCGGTGGAGAGGGTGGCTATCGCCTTGGTGCCGACCATCATCCGCGCGAACTCGATGATCCGGAACATCTGGCGGATGCCGTCGTGCTTCTCGCCGATCAGCCAGCCCTTGGCGGGGTGGCGGTCGCCGAAGGTCATCTCGCAGGTGTTGGACGCCTTGAGGCCCATCTTGTGCTCGACGTTGGTGGCGTAGACGCCGTTGCGCTCGCCCAGCTCACCGGTCTCGAAGTCGAACTCGTACTTCGGCACGAGGAAGAGGGACAGGCCCTTGGTGCCGGGGCCGTGGCCCTCGGGGCGGGCGAGGACGTAGTGGAGGATGTTCTCCGACATGTCGTGCTCACCGGAGGTGATGAAGCGCTTCACGCCCTCGATGTGCCAGGAGCCGTCCTCCTGCTTGACCGCCTTGGTGCGGCCGGCGCCGACGTCCGAGCCGGCGTCGGGCTCGGTCAGCACCATGGTGGAGCCCCAGCCCTTGTCCACCGCGACCTTGGCGATGTGCTTCTGCTGCTCGGTGCCCTCCTCGAAGAGCACACCGGCGAAGGCCGGACCGGAGGCGTACATCCACACGGCCGGGTTCGCGCCCAGGATGGTCTCGGCGAACGCCCAGAGGAGCGAGCGCGGCGAGGTGGTGCCGCCGATCTCCTCCGGGATGCCCAGGCGCCACCACTCGGCGTCCATGTAGGCCTGGTAGCTCTTCTTGAAGGTGTCCGGCACCGGCGCGGTGTTGGTGTCCGGGTCGAAGACCGGGGGGTTCCGGTCGGCGTCGGCGTACGAATCGGCCAGCTCGTTCTCCGACAGCCGGGCGATCTCGGACAGCACGCTCTTGGCGGTGTCGACGTCCATCTCCGCGAACGGTCCGGTGCCGTACACGCTCTCACGGCCGAACACCTCGAAGAGGTTGAACTCGATGTCGCGGAGATTCGACTTGTAGTGCCCCATGGGTACGGCTCCGTAAGGGTTCGGGAGGGCCTCTGTACGAGGAAGACCTCGACGCGAGGAAGGGACCTCGATACGCAATACCAGCAAGTAGCTACGATGATGCTACCCATCAGTAATAAGAAGCAACCCCTAACGGCCGATCTGTGACGAGCGTCCCCCGCGCGACCCCCGAATCAGTACGCTGTGGCGCATGTACGGCTACGACCAGAACGCGGGTGCCGGCCAGCAGTACGGAGCGCCGCCCCCGCCGCAGCAACCGGCCCCCGGGGGCTACGGCGAGCAGCCGCTGTATCCCGAGCCGTCCCCGCCCTCCCTCGCCGACGCGGTGCGCGCCTTCACCACCGGTTCGATGTCGGCCGAGGACTTCCAGGGCATCTTCTCGACCTCCAAGGTCTACTGCCCGCGCGGTGACAACCCCGGATTCCTGGCGCTGCACAACACCCAGCAGCCGGTCATCCCGATGTTCACCTCACTCAAGGAGCTCCGCCGGTACGCCGGCAAGGAGTCCAAGTACTTCGTGATCACCGGCGCCGAGGTGCTCGACCTGCTGCCGACCGGCTACGGGTTCGTCCTCGACATGGAGGGTGACCACCGGATGGTCTTCGACGCCAAGGCCGTGGAGCAGATGGTCGACTTCGCCATGCGCCGCATGTACGGCTGACGACTCTCCCCGGGGCGGCCCGTGCTCGCCCCGCTGTCTCCCCGCCTGACCTGCGGAAACGCCACCAGAACAGAAACGGGAATGCCGCACGCCTTGCGAGTTGTTCAGCTTTCAACTAACTTGATTGAAGCGCGAACGACCTAGGAGGCCCGTCATGCCTGCTGTGACCGTAGAGAATCCGCTGACCCTGCCGAAGGTGGCCGCACCCGCCGGGGCGCGCACCCGGCCCGTGCTGACCGTCGCCACCGCCCCGAGCGGTTTCGAGGGCGAGGGCTTCCCGGTGCGCCGCGCCTTCGCCGGGATCGCCTACAAGCACCTCGACCCGTTCATCATGATGGACCAGATGGGCGAGGTGGAGTATGCGCCCGGAGAGCCCAAGGGCACCCCCTGGCACCCGCACCGCGGCTTCGAGACCGTGACGTATCTGCTCGACGGCACGTTCGTGCACCGTGACTCCCACGGTGGCGGCGGGGTCATCAACGACGGCGACACCCAGTGGATGACGGCGGGCTCCGGTCTGCTGCACATCGAGGCGCCGCCGGAGTCGCTGGTCATGTCGGGCGGCCTCTTCCACGGCCTCCAGCTGTGGGTGAACCTCCCGAAGAGCGACAAGATGATGGCGCCGCGCTACCAGGACATCGGTGGCGGCCAGGTCAAGCTGCTGACCTCCGCCGACGGCGGTGCGCTGCTGCGGCTGATCGCCGGCGACATCGACGGCCACCGGGGACCGGGCGTCACCCACACCCCGATCACGATGATGCATGTGACGGTGAGCCCGGGCGCTCAGGTGACGCTGCCCTGGCGTACGGACTTCAACGGTCTCGCCTACGCCCTGGCCGGCAGCGGCACCGCCGGTGCGGAGGGCCGCCCGTTCCACATGGGCCAGTCGGTGGTCTTCGGTGAGGGGGACGCGCTCACGATCCGGGCCGACGAGAGCCAGGAGTCGCGCAGCCCCAACTTCGAGGTGGTGCTGCTGGGCGGGCTGCCGATCCGCGAGCCGATGATGCACTACGGACCGTTCGTCATGAACACCCACGCCGAACTGGCCCAGGCCTTCGAGGACTTCCAGGCCGGCCGGCTGGGGAAGATTCCCGCCGACGCGCTTTGAGCGGCCGCTGAAGGCGGGTTCGCGGGGGCGGTGTTTCACGTGAAACACCGCCCCCGCACCCATGTTTCACGTGAAACGCCATGGCGTCGGCCGAGCCCTGAGCCATGCGCTGCCCGTCCAATGGCCGCCGGCGGCCGCTCTGCCATGGTGGACTGTCCGGGTGCGAAACGACTCGGATCAAGACCGGGACGGCGCCGAGCCCGGCCGGCCGTCACACTCCCCGCCGCTGCTCCCGATCGAGGCCCGCCGGGCCGCGGCCTGGTGCGGCGCGGTGCTGCTGGTGGCGGCGGTGCTGGCCGTCGGCGTATGGCTCTGCGTCGAGTTGAGCGCCGCGGTCACGCCCGTGCTGCTGGCCCTGCTGGGCAGTGCGCTGCTCGGGCCGATGTACCGGCGGCTGGTGGCGATGCGGCTCAACCGCTCGCTGGCGGCCGGGCTGACCTCCGCCGTGTTGGTGGTCGTGGTCGGCGGAGCCGGATACGTCGTGGTCAGCGCGCTGGTCGACACCGGGGACCAGATCGTCGCCTCGCTCAAGGACGCGGCGACGGACCTCACCAAGCACTTCGGCGTGGCCGGGAACTCCCTCAGCGATCTCGCCACCAACGCCAAGACGCTGGTCACCAAGTTCGGCAGCACCGCGGCCTCCGGGCTGCTCGCCGGCGTGAGCATCGTGGGGCAGTTCATCGCCGCGGCGGTGCTGGCCCTGTTCCTGACCTTCTTCTTCCTGCGCGACTCCGACAAGGCGGTCCGCGCGCTGCACGACTGGTCGCCGGGCAACTCGGCGCCGCAGCTGGAACGGATGGCCCGCCGCGGCTTCCAGTCCATCGAGGGCTTCATGCGCGGCACCACGTTCATCGCGCTGATCGACGCCACCTGCATCACCATCGGCCTGCTGATCCTGGACGTCCCGGGTGCTTTCGGTCTGGGCGCACTGGTCTTCGTCGGCGCCTACATCCCCTACCTCGGCGCGTTCATCTCCGGCGCGGTGGCGATCCTGGTGGCGTTCGCGGACCGCGGCTTCGTGATCGCGCTCTGGGCCCTCGGGGTGGTGCTCGCCGTTCAGGTGCTGGAGGGCCATGTGCTCCAGCCGATGATCCAGAGCCGTACGGTCCAGATGCACCCGGCCGTCGTCATGCTGGCGATCACCGCGGGTGCGAGCGTCGCCGGGATCCTCGGCATGCTGCTGTCCGTCCCGCTGACCGCGGCCGTCTCGGGCGTTCTCCACGAACTGCGCAAGCACTACGCGGCGGGCTCGGGCACGGACTCCGCGGAGCCCGGTGACCCCGGACCGGGCGGCTCCTCCGGCGTCCCGGCGTCCTCGTAGAGCTCGAACCACGTCGACTTGCCGTCCCCGCGCGGGGCCACTCCCCACGCCCCGGCCAGCAGCTCCAACAGCACCAGACCACGCCCCGAGGAGGCCAGCTCACCGGGCCGGCGGCGGTGCGGCAGCTCGTCGCTGCCGTCGGCGACGTCGACCCGGAGGCGCCGGGTGCCGCGCTCCCCGGAGACCTCGGCCACCAGCAGCGCGTCCCCGTCGGTGTGCGTCAGCACGTTGGTGACGATCTCGGAGACCATCAGCACCGCGGAGTCGACCTGGTCCGGGTCGCTCCAGTCGTGGAGCACATCGCGCATCTGGCGGCGCGCCGCGGCGATCCGCTCCGGCTCCGCCTGCGCGACGGAGAACACCGTGCGCCGCCCGGGCCGTTGTTCGAGCCGGTCCCCGGCGTCCAGGCCGCGGCCGGCACTCTCGCGGGAGAGCAGCAGCAGGGCGATGTCGTCCTCCCGGCGGTCCACCAGCGGACCGGTGGTGTGGTGCGACGACGGGCCGTGCACGGCCTGGACCAGGCCGTCGGCCAGCCGCTCCAGACCCTCCGCGCCCCCTTCGTCCGTGCCGGCGCGGTGTGCTTCGAAGACGTCGCGCAGCCGCTCCCAGCCGGTCTCCAGGTCGTGTCCGCCGGTCTCGATCAGCCCGTCGGTGCAGACCAGCATGGTCTCGCCGGGCTCCAGGACGATCCGGGTGGTCGGGTAGTCGCTGTCCGGGTCGATGCCCAGCGGCAGCCCGCCCGACGTGGGCCGCAGCATCACCGTGCCGTCGGCCATCCGGATCGCCGGGTCGGGGTGGCCGGCCCTGGCCACGTCCAGCAACCCGGTCGCCGGGTCCACCTCGACGTACAGGCAGGTCGCGAAGCGCTGGTCCTCGCCGTGGCCGCGGAACTCGGTCTCGTTGATCCCGGCGAGGAAGCGGGAGGCCCGGGAGAGCACCGCGTCGGGGTGGTGCCCCTCGGAGGCATAGGCGCGCAGTGCGATCCGCAGCTGCCCCATCAGGCCGGCGGCCCGTACGTCGTGTCCCTGGACGTCCCCGATGACCAGCGCGATCCGCCCGGACGGCAGCGGGATCATGTCGTACCAGTCGCCGCCGACCTCCAGACCGCCGCCGGTCGGCACGTAGCGGGCCGCGACCGCCATTCCGGGGATGTCCGGCTGCACCGTGGGCATCATGCTCCGCTGCAACCCCACGGCCAGCTCGTGCTGCGACTCCTGCACTCCGGCCCTGGCCAGCGCCTGGGCCAGCATCCGGGCGACGGTGGTCAGCACCGAGCGCTCGTCCGGTGTGAAGGCGACCGCCTGGGCGAACCCGGCCTTCCAGACGCCGACCGTCCGGCCCGCGTTGACCAGGGGGAGGTACGCCCAGGAACTGTGGTCCAAGGGGGCCGTCAGGGACCAGGTGGTGGGGTAGCGGCGCTGGTAGTCCGCCGGGGTGGGGAGGTAGACGGCCCGGCCGGTCCGCACGACCTCGGCGGCCGGGTAGTCGGTGTCCAGCGCCATCTCGGAGAAGGGCGGTTCGTCGCCGGGGAGGTGACCGTGGTGGCCGAGCACCGAGAGCCGGTCGCCCTGGATGCCGAAGACGGCCTGGCCGTCCGGCATGAACCCGGGCATGGAGAGTCCGGCCGTCACCCGCAGCACCTCGGCCGTGGACCGCGCCTCGGCCAGGGCCCGGCCCGCGTCCAGCAGGAACGCCTCGCGCGAGCGCCGCCAGTCGCCGGTGACCGGGGTCCGCGCCGCCGAGGTGCCGGGCTGCGGCTCGGGCACCTCCTGGAGGGTGCCGACCAGTTCGAAGTCGCCGCCGCCGCCGTCGCCGTCTACGGTTCGGGGCAGGGAGCGGGAGCGGACGATGCGCAGTACTTGCCCGCGCTCGTCCACGATGCGCAGCCGCGTCTCGGCGACTGTCCCCTCGGAGACCGCGAGCTGGACGACACCGTTGATCTCGGCGAAGTCGACGGGATGAAAACGGGAGCGCACGGCGGCCTCGGTGAGTTCGGCCGGCTCGGCGGGAAGCCCCAGCAGCCGGGCCGCTTCGGCATCGAGGGTCACTCGGCCGGATGCGTTGTCCCAGCGCCACAGGCCGGTCGCGAGGGCGGCCAGGAGGTCCTTGGTGCGCATTGCATCACTTTAGGTGGATTTGACGTGGCCCGACCAGTGAGCCGGACGTGACCATCGTCGCAGCCCTGAGGCCGGGTTTCCCGCCGGGGGGACGCTGATGGGTATATGTCAACCAGCTCGTCGGGGCCGGGCGGTAACCTGGAGCGGTTATGCCACTCCTGGGGTGGTCTTTCGGGTGATCCACAAGGCGATCGATCGGGCGCGCGAGCCCTGGTATCTCCCCTTTCCTCACCTGTCAGCTCCCCACCTCGACTCGCGACGACTTGGATGAGCGATGCATCGGTACCGGTCCCATAACTGCGGCGAGCTCCGAGCCGCGGACGTCGACACCGACGTCCGTCTCAGCGGCTGGCTGCACAATCGACGCGACCTGGGCGGCATCCTCTTCATCGATCTGCGTGACCACCACGGTCTCGTGCAGCTCGTCGCCCGCCCCGGCACCCCGGCCAACGAGGTCCTCGGCTCGCTGACCAAGGAGACCGTCGTCCGCATCGACGGCAAGGTCAGTGCCCGTGGCGCCGACAACGTCAACCCCGACCTGCCGACCGGTGAGATCGAGATCGAGGTCACCGAGGTCGAGGTGCTCGGCGCCGCCGAGCAGATCCCGTTCACGATCAACGCCGAGGACGGGGTCAACGAGGAGAAGCGCCTCGAATACCGCTTCCTCGACCTGCGCCGCGAGCGCATGCACCGCAACATCATGCTGCGCACGGCCGTGATCTCCGCGATCCGGCACAAGATGGTGGCCCTCGGCTTCAACGAGATGGCGACCCCGATCCTGTCCGCGACCTCCCCCGAGGGCGCCCGCGACTTCCTGGTCCCGTCCCGTCTGCACGCCGGCCGGTTCTACGCGCTGCCGCAGGCCCCGCAGCAGTTCAAGCAGCTGCTGATGATCGCCGGCTTCGACCGCTACTTCCAGATCGCGCCCTGCTTCCGCGACGAGGACGCCCGTGCGGACCGCTCGCCGGGCGAGTTCTACCAGCTCGACGTCGAGATGAGCTTCGTCGAGCAGGAGGACGTCTTCCAGCCGATCGAGCAGCTGATGACCGAGCTCTTCACCGAGTTCGGCAACGGCCGCACGGTCACCTCGCCCTTCCCGCGCATCCCGTTCCGCGAGGCGATGCTCAAGTACGGCTCCGACAAGCCGGACCTGCGCGCCGAGCTGGAGCTGGTGGACGTCTCCGACGTCTTCGCGAACTCCGGATTCAAGGCGTTCGCCGGCAAGCACGTCCGCGCCCTGGCCGTGCCGGACACCGCCGACCAGCCGCGGAAGTTCTTCGACCAGCTGGGCGACTTCGCCGTCGCGCAGGGTGCCAAGGGCCTGGCGTGGGTCCGCGTCGGCGAGGACAACGCGCTCGCCGGCCCGATCGCCAAGTTCCTCACCGACGACGACGTCAAGGCGCTGGTCACGGTCCTCGACCTCAAGCCCGGTCACGCCGTGTTCTTCGGCGCCGGCGAGTTCGACGAGGTCTCCAAGATCATGGGCGCCGTCCGCGTCGAGGCCGCCAAGCGCGCCGGCCACTTCGTCGAGGGCGAGTTCCGCTTCTGCTGGATCGTCGACTTCCCGATGTTCGAGCGCGACGCGGACACCGGCAAGATCGAGTTCTCCCACAACCCGTTCTCCATGCCGCAGGGCGGCCTGGAGGCGCTGGAGACCAAGGACCCGCTGGACATCCTCGCCTGGCAGTACGACATCGTCTGCAACGGCACCGAGCTGTCCTCCGGCGCGATCCGCAACCACGAGCCGGACGTCATGTACAAGGCGTTCGCGATCGCCGGTTACGACAAGGAGACCGTGGAGGCCGAGTTCGGCGGCATGCTCCGCGCCTTCAAGTTCGGCGCCCCGCCGCACGGTGGCATCGCCCCGGGTGTCGACCGGATCGTGATGCTGCTGGCCGACGAGCCGAACATCCGCGAGACGATCGCCTTCCCGCTCAACGGCAACGCCCAGGACCTGCTGATGGGCGCCCCGTCCGAGGTCGACGAGGCCCGCCTCAAGGAGCTGCACCTGAGCATCCGGACCGGCCCGGCGAAGCCGACGCCGTACAAGCCGACCAAGTAAGAGCGGACGAGGGCCCGGGACTGCCGCAGCGGCGGTCCCGGGCCCTCGCGCATGTCGCGGCGGTACCGCGCCACTTCGGACCGCACAACGAGGACGCCCCCGGACCGGACCGGTCCAGGGGCGTCCTCGTGCCGTGTCGGCTCCGGGCGTCGGGCCTTTAGCCCTCGTCGCCGCCGAACCGCTCCCGGTACGCCGCCAGGTCATCCTCGGTGATCTTCGCGAAGAGCACCGGCGGCACCGTGAACGGCGTCCCGGCGGGCACGAACGCCAGCGCCTTCGCCTCCTCCTGCGACACCCAGGCGGCGGTGTCGTTCTCCAGGGCGAACGCGCCCCGCATGGCCTTCGCCGACGCCGGGATGAACGGCTCGGAGACCACCGCGTAGAGGTGGATGAGGTTCATCGCGGTGCGCAGCGTCAGCGCCGCCGCGTCCTTGTCCGTCTTGATCTCCAGCCACGGGGCCTTCTCCTCCAGGTAGGAGTTGCCCGCGCTCCACAGGGCGCGCAGCGAGGCCGTCGCCTTGCGGAACTGCAGTGCCTCCATGTGGCCCTCGTACTCCGCGAGCAGCCCGGCGATCTCCTCGCCCAGCTTCTGCTCGGCCGCGCCGGCCTCGGCACCGGCCGGCACGTCGTCGCCGAACCGCTTCCGCGAGAACGACAGGACGCGGTTGACGAAGTTGCCGAGGGTGTCGGCCAGGTCCTTGTTGACCGAGGAGGAGAACAGCTCCCAGGTGAAGGACGTGTCGTCCGACTCCGGGGCGTGCGCCATCAGGAAGTAGCGCCAGTAGTCGGCGGGCAGCAGCTCCAGCGCCGCATCGGTGAAGATGCCGCGCTTCTGCGACGTGGAGAACTTCCCGCCGTAGTAGTTGAGCCAGTTGAAGGCCTTGAGGAAGTCGACCCGCTTCCACGGCTCGCGGGTGCCCAGCTGCGTCGCCGGGAACATCACGCTGTGGAACGGCACGTTGTCCTTGGCCATGAACTCCGTGTAGCGGACGTCGTCGGCCTCGTACCACCACGACTTCCAGTCGCGCTCCTCCGGCGCCTGGTCCGCCCACTCCTTCGTCGAGCCGATGTACTCGATCGGGGCGTCGAACCAGACGTAGAAGACCTTGCCCTCGGCGGCCAGCTCCGGCCACACGTCGGCCGGCACCGGTACGCCCCAGTCCAGGTCGCGGGTGATCGCCCGGTCCTGGAGGCCCTCGGTCAGCCACTTGTGGGCGATGGACGACGCCAGGGTCGGCCAGTCCTTGCTGCCGTTGCCGGCCAGCCAGCCCTCGACCTCGTGCTGGAGCTTCGACTGGAGGAGGAAGAGGTGCTTGGTCTCGCGCACCTCCAGGTCACCGCTGCCGCTGATCGCCGAGCGGGCGTCGATCAGGTCCGTCGGGTCCAGGACCCGGGTGCAGTTCTCACACTGGTCGCCGCGCGCCTTGTCGTAGCCGCAGTGCGGGCAGGTGCCGACGATGTAGCGGTCCGGCAGGAAGCGGCCGTCGGCGTTCGAGTAGACCTGGCGGATGGCCCGCTCTTCGATGAAGCCGTTCTCGTGCAGTTTGCGCGCGAAGTGCTGGGTCAGCTCGACGTTCTCCTGCGAGGAGCTCCGGCCGAAATGGTCGAACTCCAACCCGAAGCCGTCGTAGATCGCCTTCT
The DNA here is from genome assembly GCF_002803155.1 of Streptomyces sp. CB02959. Lineage (GTDB taxonomy): Bacteria > Actinomycetota > Actinomycetes > Streptomycetales > Streptomycetaceae > Streptomyces. The sequence continues at coordinate 226,152 of NZ_NNBP01000003.1, read as the reverse complement.
GCTTGTGGTGCTGCTCGGTGCAGAACTCGGCGACGGACTGCCCCGCGTCCTTCGCCGCCAGCTCGGCGGGCGTGCCGTGCTCGTCGGTCGCGCAGATGTAGAGGACGTCGTGACCGCGCTGCCGCAGGTACCGGGAGTACACATCGGCCGGGAGCATGGACCCCACCATGTTGCCCAGGTGCTTGATCCCGTTGATGTACGGAAGGGCGCTGGTGATGAGGTGTCGAGCCATTGCCGGCTGCTCCCAAGTCGCTACGGTGAGTGATGATTTGCTTTACGCAACGTCAATATCGTACTGGACGGGGTGGAGGTCCCCGCCCGGGTATTTTCGGGCTGGGAGGGGGTCACCGGGCGGCGGCTCGCCCGCTCGTTTCACGTGAAACGAGCCCTGTCCCCTCCCCGTCCATCATCGCCCACCCACCCTGCGCCCTTCCGCCCTGTTTCACGTGAAACCGTCCCGATGTGGGTGCGGTCGACCCGTGAAGGGCGAGGTGGGGCGGCACGCAACAGGCCGCGGTCGGACCCGATCGGGTCCGACCGCGGCCTGCGGGTCGAGGTGTGGCGGGTCAGCTGTCCTTGACGACCTTGGCGGCGCGGGCCTCGGCGAGCCACTCGGGGAACTCGACCATCAGCTGCTGGTAGAGCGCGTCGTGGGAGAGGCTGCGGGGGTCGCGGCCGGCGTGGAAGAAGCCGGCGTTGTCGACGGCGCGCTTCTCCGGGACGGTCAGGTCGTCGAGCTTCCGGAGGAAGTCGAAGCCCTTGGCGTCCGGGTCACCGAAACCGATGAACTGCCAGAAGATGGGGAGTCCGGCCGCCTCGCACAGGGCCCGCTCGGCGGCGGGCTTGGAGGTCGGCGCGCCGTCGGTCTGGAAGATGACGAAGGCGGGGTGGGTGGAGCCCGACTTCTTGTAGTGCTCGACGACGGCCTCGATGGCCCAGTGGTAGTTGGTCCGCCCCATGTGGCCGAGGCCGGAGTGCAGTTCCGCGATGCGGCCCTCGTACGTGGCGAGGTCCAGGTCGGCGGTGCCGTCCACGTCGGTGGAGAAGAAGACGACCGGGACGGTGGCCTTCTCGTCCAGGTGCGCGGAGAGGCCGAGGGCCTGCTCGGCGAGGTGCTGGACGGTGCCGTCCTTGTAGTAGTTGCGCATCGAGCCGGAGCGGTCGAGGACCAGGTAGACGGTGGCGCGCTGGGTGGTGAGGTGGTGCTTCTCCAGCGTGGCTCGTGCGGCGTCGTAGAGCGGGAGGAGGGCGGGGGCGACCGCCGCGACGGGGTTGCCCGCGTCGGGTGCGGGGGCCGGCTCGGCGGCGGTGGTCGTGGCCGCTTCCGGGGTGTCCTCCGGGTCCGGGGTTTCCTCCGCGTCCGCCTCCGCCTTCGGGGCCTCGTCGAGGGTTTCCTTCGGTGCCTCCGCCGGGGCTTCCGCGACCTCGGGCGCCGCTTCTTCCTCGGTCAGCTCCGGAGCCGCTGCCGCCGCTTCTTCCTTCGCCCCTTCCTTGTCCCTGTCCTTGTCCCTGTCCTTGTCCTTGTCCTTGTCCTGCTTCGTCTCCTCGTCGGTCGGCTGGTCCGCCGCTGCGACTGCCTCCGCCGCCGCCTCCGGCTTCTCGGCCGCCTCGGCCGCCTCGGCCTTCTCGCTCTTCTCCGCCTGCTCCGGCTGCGTGTCGGGCTGCGGCTCGGCGGCGTCCGCTGCCGTGGCCGGTGCGGCGGCGTCCGTCGGCTTGTCGAACGCCTGGCTGACCAGGTCGGCGGCGCTGTCGGCGGCGGCCGGGGTGGCGGCCGCGGGGGTGTCGGCCGTGTCCTCGGCCGCCGGCTCGCGCTCGTCCTTGGCCGCGGGCTCCTCAAGGCCCTGGTCCGTGACCGTCGCCGTGCCCGCGTTCGCGTCCGTGTCGGCGTCCTTGGGCTGGGCCGGCACCGTCGCCTCGGGGGCGGCCGCCGGCTCGTCCTTGGCGTCGGTCGTCGCCGCTGCCTCGGCCGCCGGCTCGTCCCGTACGGGAGCCTCTTCCCGTGCCGGCTCCGCCTTCGCGGGGGCCTCCGGCACGCGCTCGACCGGGCCGCTCTGGGCGGGCACTGTGGCCGTGACCGGAGTCGGCGCGGGCGTCGGCTCGGAGGGCTCGCCGGGCGCCGTACGGGCGGCCGGGACCTCGGCTTCGGGAGTTGCGGTGGTCGGGGTGGCCGGAGCGGGGGTGGATTCCTCGCGGGCTTCCGGGATCGTTGCCGACTCCGGCTTGTCGGTGTCGTTCCGGGCCGCGCCGGATTCGTCGCGGGTCGCCTTGGAACGACCGAAAGCGTTGCGCAGCAGACTCCGAATGCCCATCGGCTGACCTCTCTTGCGTGTGGTGGGTGCGGCGAATGTCCGTGAAGCGCGGACATGTCCCTGACCAGGACGGATACGTAAGAGTAGCGGCCTGCACCGGCTTGATCGTGGGAACCCGCGCCTCGCATGGCGGGCCATACGGGGGTGTTGAGCGCGGAGGTGGTTTCGGCCGGCGCGCCGCCGGTCCGGAAAGCGCATGTCGGGCGGGGGGAATACCGTGGGCGGCCTTTGCGGAATAGCCCGATTGATCGTTGAGAAAGGGACGACTTGACCGTTTGTATGGCAGGGCTTGATGTCATACGTGGTGCGGAAGTGGCGTATGAGGTTCGCAATGTGACGGATAGCGAAATTGTCGGCGATGTCGACGGGGAGTCGGTGGGGAGGTGCCGTCCCGGCCGTCGGTGAGATCAACTTGCCGGATCGGCCGGTAAGTTCGGGCGGTGGTGCGGGGTGCGGTCCGATCCGGGGTGCTCTCCGCGCTGATGAGGGCGTTTTGTCGCCAGGTGTTCATCGGTGCTTCGTTTCACGTGAAACATGTCCGTGGTTCCGTCGGTTGCCACGGATCTCCCGGCCCCGCTCGCGCACATCACATGGCGGAAACGAACAGGCAAGAGCTCGGTAAGAAGTAAGTCGCGCAGGTATCCGATTTGCGGATGCGCCCGTCTTCTCCGGTGACCATTGTCCTCAGCCGCCCGTTGTGCCTCGGGGGGCGGCCGGTGAGAAGGCAAGAACCCTTTCGAGGGTGACGGGAGATGTGGGCGCATGGGGCTGACCAGTCAGTCGCTCGAAATCACGGTGATCGTTCTGGCGGTGGCCTGTGTTGCCGCGACGGTCTGGCTTTGGCCCAGGCTGTCGCGGAACGGGTGGCGCCACGTGCTGGGGAGGCTGGGGGCGATCCTGGTCACCCAGGTGTCGATCGTGTCCGCGCTCGCGCTCGCCGTGAACGCGAACTTCGAGTTCTACGGCAACTGGGACGAGCTGCTGGGCAACAACGAGCAGGCCCCGGCCTCGGTGAGCCAGGGGGACGGGCAGTACGCCACGGTCGGCAACATCAAGGGCGGACTGATCCAGCCCGCCGGGCCCCAGGGGCTCGACCGGGTGACCGGACTGCCGAAGGGGCCCGCCGACAAGGTGGGCAAGGTCGAGTCCGTACGGATCATCGGCCGCCGCACCCGGGCCATCAACCCGGGCTTCGTCTACCTGCCACCGCAGTACTTCCAGCAGCAGTTCCACCGGCAGCGGTTCCCCGTCATGGTCGTCATCAGCGGCTACCCGGGCGGGATCATGAACCTCGCGCAGCACCTGCAGATCCCGCAGACCGCGGGCCAGTTGATCGCGCAGGGCAAGATGCAGCCGACCGTGATCGTGATGGTGCGGCCGACGATCGCACCCCCGCGCGACACCGAGTGCGTGGACGTGCCGGGTGGTCCGAAGGCCGAGACGTTCTTCACCAAGGACCTGCCGGACGCCATGAAGTCGGCCTACCGGGTGGGCCATGACCCCAGCGCCTGGGGCGCGTTCGGGTACTCGTCCGGTGGTACCTGCTCGCTCCAGCTGGCGATGCGCAACCCGCAGGCGTACACCTCGGCGGTCTCGCTCTCCGGCGACTACGCGATCAAGGACGACCTCACCACCGGCAGCCTCTTCGGGCCCGGTCCGACGGGTGCCCAGCGCCAGCGCGAGCACGATCTGCTGTGGCGGCTGCAGAACCTGCCTGCGCCGCAGGTTTCCGCGCTGGTGGCCAGCAGCCGCCAGGGCGAGTCCGACTACGGCGACACCATGAAGTTCGTCCACGCGGCGAAGCCGCCGATGAGGGTCGACTCGATCATCCTGCCCCGCGGCAGCCACCAGTTCGGGACCTGGCGGCGGGAGGTCGTGCCGGCCCTGGAGTGGCAGAGCCAGCAGCTGACCTTCCCGCAGGACACCGAGCCGAACGCGCCGCAGAAGCCGGCGCCGGGACAGGGGAAGGGCGCGGCCACGGGCCAGGCGCCCGCCGACGAGCGGTCCCACAAGCGGGTGGAGGCGGAGCGCCCTCAGGGGTGAGGTGACCACCGCCAGGGCGATGGCCTGCGGAAGGGGGCGCCGGAACGGTCCGGCGCCCCCTTCGTCGTACGGCCGCTCCCCGCGTGAGGACGCCGTTCATGTCCCCGGCCGCATCTCCCGGGCCGTCCCGGTCCCGCCCCGACGGGCCCGGCTCACGGCCGGTAGACCATCCCCGGTTCCGGCTTCGCCGGGGAGAGCAGCTGGGACACCGTGACGACCGTGTAGCCGCGCTTCTTGAGCTCCTTGAGGATGCCGGGGACGGCTGGCACGGTGCCCTTGTAGATGTCGTGCAGCAGGATGATGCCGTCGCGCTTGGTCTGGTCGAGCACCCGCTTGGTGATCAGGTCGGAGTCGGTGGTCTGGTAGTCCTTGGCGGTCACGCTCCACAGGACCTGCGCCAGGCCGAGCTCCTTGCTGACCTTGGAGACCTTTTCGTCGGTCCGGCCCTGCGGCGGGCGCATCAGTGTGGGCGTCTTGCCGGTGATCTTGCGGACCTGGTCCTGGACCTGGGACAGCTCGCGCTTGGCCTCCTCCGGCTTGATCTCCGTGAGGATCTGGTGGGACCAGGTGTGGTTGGCCAGCTCATGGCCCTCGGCGTCGATCCGCTTCACCTCGGCGGGGCGCTCGGCGACGTGGTTCTTGCCGAGCATGAAGAACGTGGCGTGGGCCTTGTTCTCCTTGAGGATGTCCAGCAGCCGGTTGGTGTTCTCGCTCGGACCCGCGTCGAAGGTCAGCGCCACGCACTTGGCCTTGCGGCAGTCGACGGCATCGCCGCTGCCGGCGTCCCCGGCCTTGGCGTCCTTGGCCTTGACGTCGGCCGCCGGGGCGTCGGCCCGCGCGTCGGCCGGTGAGGTGACGTCGTACGAGGCGCAGCCGCTGAGGGCCACGGCCAGGGAAGCGGCCGTCAGCAGCCCGGCTATGGACGAGCGGCGGGCCGCGGATATCTGCTTCGGCATGCGATGTCTTTCCTGGAATCGTTCGCTGGGCGTGCTGGCTGCTGGAGTGCTCGGCCGTCCTCCTCGGAACCCTTCGCTCGCGGGTGGTGCCCGGGAGCGTCCGTGTCCTGGTTTCCGGGCATGGCGAAGCAGACGCGGACAGAGCCGTGGCTTAGCGCGCCGATCGCCTTCCGAACGGACCCCAGGGACTATACAGACGACGTACACACCAGGTGTATAGGCGGCGGGGAGCTGTGATGTGACGCTGGCGACAGCCCGATCGGGCGCACTCCGCGCGACACCCCGCCGCACCCGCGGTGGACTTCTGCTGTGACCGCCCCGCCGGACGACTGCCTGGCCCGCAACGACTGGATCTGCGGCGACTACCTGAGCACCCGCCGCCAGATCCTGCTCGACGCGGTCGGCCAGCATGTGCAGTTGACCGTGGTCTCGGTGGGACTCGGGCTGGTGATCGCCCTCCCGCTGGCGCTGCTGGCCCGCCGTCGGCGCTGGACGGTCGGGCCGGTGCTCGGCCTCACCACCGTGATCTACACGATCCCTTCGCTGGCGATGTTCTCGCTGCTGCTGCCGGTCTACGGACTCTCCGCCACCCTCGTCGTGGTCGGCCTCGCCCTCTACTCCCTCACCCTGCTGGTCCGGAACATCCTGGCGGGGCTGGACGGCGTCCCGGCCGCGGCCAAGGAGGCCGCCCGGGGCATGGGGTACGGGCCGATGCGGCAGTTGCTGACGGTGGAACTGCCGCTGGCGGTGCCCGCCGCGATGGCCGGGCTGCGCATCGCCACGGTCTCCGCGGTCGCCCTGACCACCGTCGGTGCGATCGTCGGGTACGGCGGGCTCGGCAACCTCATCTACGCGGGCATGAACTCCTACTTCAAGGCGCAGGTGCTGACCGCGTCCGTGCTCTGCGTGCTCATCGCGGTCGCCTTCGACCTGCTGCTGCTCGGCCTGGAGCGACTCCTCACGCCCTGGCGGCGGGCCGGTCGCAGCCCGCGGGCGGCCCGCGGGAGGCGGCCACTCGCCGCCTCCGGACGGCGGACATGAGCACCCTCGCCGCGGTCTGGGCCTGGCTGACCACCGCCGCCAACTGGTCCGGCGAGAACGGCGTCTGGCACCGGCTGGCCCAGCATGCCGCCCTCACCTTCGCCTGCCTCGTCCTCAGTGCCCTCATCGCCCTGCCGATCGCGCTGACGCTGGGTCATCTGGGCCGCGGTGGCGCCCTCGCGGTCAACCTGGCCAACGTCGGCCGGGCGGTGCCGACCTTCGCGGTCCTCGTCCTGCTCCTGCTGACCCCGATCGGGCGGCACGGGGAGTGGCCGACGGTCATCGCGCTGGTGCTGTTCGCCGTGCCGCCGCTGCTGACCAATGCCTACGTCGGGATGCGCGAGGTGGACCAGGACGTGGTCCGGGCCGCTCGCGGCATGGGGATGACCGGGATGCAGCTGGTGTGTCGGGTGGAGGCGCCGCTCGCCCTGCCGCTGGTGCTGACCGGGGTGCGGATCGCCGCCGTACAGCTCGTCGCCACCGCCACGCTGGCCGCCCTGGTGGGCGGCGGCGGCCTCGGCCGCATCATCACCGCGGGCTTCAATCTGGCCAGCACCCCGCAGGTGGTGGCCGGTGCGGTGGTGGTCGCGGTGTTCGCGCTGCTGATGGAGGCCCTGTTCGAGCTGGTGCAGCGGTTCGCCCCGGCACGGGCGCGCGGGCGGAGCCGGTGAGGACGCCCCGGGCGGCCCCGGTTCCGCGCCGCCCGGTCCGCGCTGCGCTCGGCGCGTTGACCGCCCTGGTCGCGTCGGTCGGCCTGGTCTCCTGCACCGGCGGGCCGTCGCTGGAGCACCGCGGCGCGGTCACCGCCTCGCCCGGCGACAGCCGCGATCTCGCCATCGGCTCGGCCGGCTTCACCGAGAGCGAGCTGCTGGCCCAGATGTACGCGGCGCTGCTCGGCCGGGCCGGCTACCGCACCCACGTCCTCACCGTCGGCAACCGGGAGCTGTACGAACCCGCGCTGGAGGCCGGACAGATCGACGTCGTGCCCGAATACGCCGCCACCTTCGCGGACTGGCTCAACGCCAAGGAGCACGGCCCCCAGGCCGCCCCGGTCGCCTCCCCCGACCTGGACGCCACCATGGCCGCCCTGCGCCGGCTCGCCACCCCGCGGGGTCTGACCGTGCTCCCGGCGGGCCGGGCCGTCGACCAGAACGCCTTCGCGGTGCGCGCCTCCTACGCCGCCGAGCACCACCTCCGCACCCTCAGTGACCTGGGCCGCGCCAAGCTGCCGGTGCGGCTGGCGGCGGGTGACGAGTGCGTCCAGCGGCCGTTCTGCGCACCGGGACTGCGGAAGACGTACGGCATCGACATCACCGCCGTGGACCCCAAGGGCGTCGGCACCACGCCCGCGAAACAGGCCGTGCAGAACGGCCAGGACCAGATGGTGCTCACCACCAGCACGGACGCCACCCTCGATCAGTTCGGACTCGTCGTCCTCGCCGACGACCGGAAACTCCAGAACGCCGACTACGTCGTCCCCGTCGTCAACCGCGCCCGGGCCGGCGGCGCCCGGCCGGCCGCCGCACTGAACGGGCTCAACCGCGTGCTGACCACCGAAGACCTGGCCCACCTCAACGAACAGGTCGACAGCTGGCGCCGGCTCCCCGCCGATGTGGCCCACAACTACCTGGTTTCCAAGGGCCTGTTGGGAAAGGACTGACGGAGCCGGAACGTCGTTTCACGTGAAACACCGCTCCCGGTCGTGGTTTCACGTGAAACACCCCGCCCGCGCCGGCCGCCATCCCTCACTCCGTCGGAACCGAGTCGACCTCCGGCCGCCCCCGCGACAGCTCGCGTTCCTCCGGGGCGATGGTGCGGCGCAGCGCCTCGTGCAGGGTGGTCGGGGTCAGGACGCCCAGGAACCGCCCGCCGTCCAGCACCGCGATCCAGCCGGCGTCGTGCTTGAGCATCTCGCTGAACGCCGCCTTGAGGGTTCCGGACGCCGGGATCCACGCCTCCATCCGACGGGCGTGATCCGCCACCGTCCCACCCGCGCCCGACAGGTGCTCCGTGCCCACCCAGCCGTGCAGCGTCCCGTCGGCGTCCAGCACCACCGCCCAGCGTGCGCCTTCGGCCCGCAGCCGGGCCACCGCGTCCGCGGCGGGCTCGGCGAGCCGGGCGAACGGCGGGCGTTCCAGGTCGTCGCGGTCGATGGAGGTGACCGACAGCTGCTTCAACGCCCGGTCGGCGCCCACGAATTCGGCGACGTAGGGGGTGGCGGGAGCGCCGAGCACCCGCGCCGGGGTGTCGAACTGCTCGATCCGCCCGGCGCCGTAGACCGCGATCCGGTCGCCGAGCCGGATGGCCTCCTCGATGTCGTGGGTGACCAGCAGCACCGTCTTGTGCAGGGCGGACTGGAGCCGTAGGAACTCCTTCTGGAGGCGGTCCCGGACGACCGGGTCGACGGCACCGAACGGCTCGTCCATCAACAGCACCGGCGGATCGGCCGCCAGGGCGCGGGCCACCCCGACCCGCTGGCGCTGGCCACCGGACAACTGGTCGGGGTAGCGCGCGCCGTAGACGGTCGGGTCCAGCCCGACCAGGTCCAGGAGTTCGGCGGCCCGCTCCCGCGCCCTGGCCTTCTTCCAGCCGGTCAGGAACGGCACGGTCGCGGTGTTGTCGAGGACGGTGCGGTGCGGGAAGAGGCCGGTTTGCTGGATGACATAGCCCATGCCGCGGCGGAGCCGGACCGGGTCGACTCCGGACACGTCCGCGTCGTCGACGAAGATTCGCCCACCGGTGGGGTCGATCAGCCGGTTCACCATCATCATGGTCGTCGTCTTGCCGCACCCGGACGGTCCGACCAGGGTGACCAGCTCACCCTCGCCGACCTCGAAGGAGAGGTCGTCGACGGCGGTGGTCCCGTCGGGGTAGCGCTTGGTGACCGACTCGAACCGGATCATTGCGCCATTGAATCCCGCGGCCTCGCACCGGTCCCGTCATGCGGGCAATCGAGTGGGGAAAACGAACGGCGACGGGGGCCGTACGAGTTGCTTCCGGGGCACCGCCTCCCGTCCTGCCGCGCCCGGCCCGACCGGCGTGCTTACGATCCACTCCGGCCGCTCCTCGGAAGGGTGGAAGGGAACGCCACATGAGAGCCGTAGCAGTCAACGCCTTCGGTGCGGACCCGCAGCTCATGGAGCTGCCACAACCTGAGCCGGGGCCCGGTGAAGTCCTGGTGCGGCTGGCCGCCGCCGGACTCAACCCCGTCGACTGGAAGCTCGCCGACGGCATGTTCGGGGAGGCCGTCCACGCCAAGTTCCCGCTGGTCATGGGGACGGACGGGGCGGGGGAGGTGGTCGCGGTCGGCACCGGCGTGCGGCGGTTCACCGTGGGGGACCCGGTGTTCGGCCAGTTCCAGCAGCCGGAGCGGGGCGGCGGTTCGTACGCCGAGTTCGCCGTGGCCAAGGAGGGCGCCATCGCACTGGCCGCCCGCAGCGTCACCTATGCGACCTCCGCCGCCGTGCCGACGGCCGGGATGACCGCGTACAACCTGGTCGAGGAGACCCGGGTCGGCGACGGCCGGCGGGTGCTGATCGTCGGCGCGACCGGCGGGGTCGGCACCTTCGTGACCCAGATCGCGGCCGGCCGCGGTGCGGAGGTGATCGCCACCGCCCGTCCGGCCAAGGCGGAGTTGATGCGCACGCTGGGGGCCGCGGAGACCGTCGACCACACCGCGGGGCCGATCGCCGACCAGGTCCTGGCGGTGCATCCGGACGGGGTGGACGTGCTGATCGACATGACCAGCGACGCGGCGGGGTTCGTCGAGCTTTCCCGGGCGGTGCGGGACGGCGGTGTGGCGGTCTCGCTGATCGGTGCCGCCGACGCCGATGTGCTCACCGAGCACAACCTGCGCGGCTTCAACTTCGTCAACCGGCCCTCGCCCCAGCTCCTGGAGATCCTCGCCGGGCACCTCGACGCGGGCCGCCTGACCGTCCTCGTGGGCCTCGAAGTCCCCCTGGCGGAGGCTCCCGAGGCCCTGGCGGCCAGCCGCACCGGGCGGGCGCAGGGGAAGACCGTCCTGGCGATCTGAGGACGGTCTCCCGCCGCCGCGGAGAAGGCCGCTGCCCGCGCCCCCGTTGCCGTGTCCGGCCCGCCGGCGGCGCCGACGCGGATCAGGGCCTTCCGGAACCCCTCAGTACCGCGGTGACCGACCGGCGTCGCCGCCGCGGTCCGGGTGCTCGTCCGGGTCGTACTGCCGGGTGGCCTGGCGCTGTTGCGGCGACATCGTCCGCCACTGCTCCCGGAGCGGGGCCAGCCCCTCGGTCAGCGCGCGGTGTCCCGCGGCGTCGTCCAGGACGTCCTTGAGCTGGAGCCGTCCGCTGAGCATCTTCTTCGCCAACTGCCGGAGCGGCTCCGGGGCGTTGGGGTTGTCGCGCACCGCACGCAGGGTCTCGGTGCGGTGTTCGTTCTGCTCCTCGGTGAGGTCCTGCTCCTCGATGGGATAGTCGCGCTCACCGAGCGCGTCGACGTTGGTGTTGCTGGGACGCATCGTGGGGCTCCTGTCAGCCGAAGGTGGAACGGGCCCGGTCCTGCTCGGCCTGGCCGGAGGCGGTGGTGGGGGCCGGGGGCGGAGTGGGACGGGACGGGGTCGGGTGCTCGTCGTTCGACCCGCCCGACGACGGGCGGTGGCTGCCGGAACCAGAACCGGAACCGGAGCCCGATCCGCCGGAGCCCTCTTCCCCGGCCGGCTCCTTCTCCTTCGTGCCGGTTTCGTAGACGGTCTTGACGCCGCCGATCTGCTCCAGCCCGCCGTCGACGATCTTGTGCGCGCCGCCGGAGAAGTCGCCTTGCGCGATCTTCCCGACGCCCTCGGCCTGGTGGTACATGCCCACCGCGACCTTGCCGGCACCGTCGGCCTGGAAGCCGTACTCGCCGTTCTCGTCCTTCGTGATGGTGCCCGCGACCGGCTTCAGCGCCGGGTTGACCGCCGCGACTCCCAGGTCGGTCCAGTTGACCCCGTCCTGCTTGCCTTGGTAGATCGCTTTGCCCTGGTTGAAGGCTTCCTTACCGAGCGACTTTGCCGATTCCTTGCCGATCTTAATAAGGATTTCCTTGACGGACAGGACTTCCCTCTTTGCGAGGGACTCGGTGACCCGGGCGGTGATTTTCTCCGCGGCCTCCGTCAGGGCCCGCTTGACGAGCGCACGGATCATCACGACGCGGCCGGCGAGTGCCGCCTCGGATGCGCCCAGAGTGACCGGAGCGGATGCCTGTGCGATGGCGAATTCGATGGCCAGGTCGATGAGCTGGGCAATGACGTAGATCTTCAGCGCGATCACGATGACCGCGCATACATCGAGCAGGGCCGCCAGGATCTCGGCCGCGCCCGCCAGCGCTTCGAGATAGCCGAACTCGATGAGTCCGTCCTTGGTGAACCGGTCCCAGGCTTTGCCGAAGCCGTCGATCGCGTCGCCGGAATTGGAGCCGCGCACCGTGCCGGCCGCGGAGTTGCCCTCGTTCATGGCCTGCTGCGCGGCCTGCGCGAAGGTGCGCCAGGCCTCCGCAGCCTCCATCATCTTGTCTTCGTCGAGATTGGGCCACTCGAAACCCAGCAGGTCGAGGACCCAGTCGACCTCGCTCGGCAGCATGATGGACACGATGTACTCCCCCTGGAGACGCAGGTGTTGGTGGGTGGCTGGAGACAGCCGGAACGGTGCGGAAGGCGCTAGACCTGGGCCGGGCCCTCGGGCTTGATCTGGGAAAGGACCTGTACCTGTTCCAGCTCGGCGGACTCGTAATCCTTGGCGATCGTGTTGAGCTTGGTGCCGAGTTCGCCGAGCGCGTCCTCAAGGTGCGGCAGCGCCATCATGATGACCTTGCTCACCGGCTTGTAGGCCTTCAGGAGTTGATCGACGATTTTCGCGGAATCGTCGCCCCACCCCTCTTCGCACTCCGTGACCTTGCTCTTGAACTTTTCCGCGGAGCCACCGAAATTGTGCGCGATGTCCGAGAAGTTCTTGCCCTGCGTCCTGAGTACATTCGGGTCGATCTGATACCCGGAACCCGCCATGGAGTGCCCCCTGTTGTTTGCTTCACGTCACGTAGGTTCCGGATAAGACTACCGGTGCCCGGAGTTGGTGCCCGCACTCAGTAATGGGAAAGCGCGGCGTGTCCGGAAAAGCCGCCCGGGCGGGATTCTTAATGCGGCATTTAAGGCGCCTTGGTGGATTTTTCGCAGGCACACCATTTTTGGTATGTCGTGCGGTTATGGGGCCTGTGGTGTCCGGTACCGGGCGGCCACCACGGCCGCCCGGGGCGCGGCGAGCCGCTAATGGCGCGGACGCTCGTCGGCCAACCGGCGCCGCCCGTCGTCGTGGGCGTTCGGCAGGCCACGGGGCGTCACCCGCTCCCGCCCCGAACCGGGCTGACGGTCCGACGGTGTCCCGCGGAGGCGGGCCGCCAGCGGTCCCGCGGCGGCGAGGGCGACGGTGGCCGCCGCCGCGCCGATCGCCGTCCACACACCGGAACGCAGGGAGGCGGTCAGGGCGTCGGTGTACGCGTCGGCGGCGGGGCGGGGGACCGTGGCCGGCAGGGCGTCCAGGAGGCGGGTGCGGACCAGCGCCAGAGCCGCGGCCAGGAGCGCGCAGGCCACCGCGCAGCCGGCCGCCGTGCAGATCAACGCCCGGCGTCGGCGCCGGGTCAGCAGCAGGCCGGCCAGGAGGCAGAGCGCGGCGGCCGGCGGCAGCAGCAGCGCGCCGGTGCGCGCGACCTGGCAGCCGGCCCGCAGCCGGGGCACGTCGGGGGAGTTCAGCAGCACGATGGAGGCGCCGGTGGGCGGCACCCGGCGGACGATGTCGATGCCGAGCCCGTTGCCGGACAGCTGGTGCCGGACGCGCTCGATGACCGGCGAGAGGTCGAGGGTGACGGGGGCTTCGCCGGAGGCGGCCAGCGTGCCGTCCAGGGCGCGGTGGGCGGTGCGGTGCACCCCGGTCCAGACCTCGGGGAAGGTGCGGCCGGTGACGACCTGGCGGACCTGTTTGTCGACGAACTCGCGGATACCGCGGGTGAACTTCCGCCGCAGTGCGGGCCGTTCGGCGCGTGGCACCACCTTGAGCAGGCCGTCCAGCCGGACGTGGGGCATCACGCCGTTGGTGACGTCGTCGACGATGGCGTTCTGGATGGCGCGGTTCCCGGCGAGCGGGGCGACCGCGGCCACGTAGCGGTCGGTGTCGGTGAGTTCGGCGCGGGCCCAGAGGGCGGCCAGGCTCAGCGGCAGCAGCAGCGTTCCGATCAGCAGCAGCGCGCCGCCGGCCAACGAGCGGGCCCGGCGCGGCCGTCCCGGTGGGCAGCGCGCCGCGGTCGCCCGGCCGTCGGCGCGTGCGGGTGCACTCGCTGACATGCGTACCGGTCCTTCCTGAAACGGCGATGGCTGCCACGCTCCAGGCAAGTCCGTACGGCGGTCGGCCGCGAGCGGGGCCGGTGCCAATGGGTGATCGCACGGATGAGCGACCGGACCATCCCGGGCACGAGCGGCGCGCAGGCCGGCGCCGCCACCGCCCGCCCCACCGGCGGGTCAGTGCCGGTGCGGCCCCGGACGGTGGACGGGGCCGTGGGAGTCGTCGCAGTGGCTGCCGGAGGGCTGCTCGGGGGCGGGGCCGGGCCCCAGGGTCAGCAGCTCGTCCTCGTCCTGCTCGCCGAGGTGGTCGACCTGGAGGGTGGCGTGGGTGATGCCGTACTCGGTGTGCAGCAGCTCCTGGAGGCCGCGGCGGACCTTGTGGCAGTCGCCCGCCGGGGCGACCAGGATGTGCGCGGAGAGCGCGGGCTGCCCGGAGGTGATCTGCCAGATGTGCAGGTCGTGCACCTCGACGACCTGGTCGGTGGCGACCAGGTGATCGCCCAGCGCGTCCGGGTCGATCCCGGCCGGAGCGGCCTCCATGAAGATCCGGCCGGACTCCCGCACCAGCCCCGTCCCGGCCTTCAGCATCAGCGCGACGACGACGAGCGAGGCGATCGCGTCGGCCTGCTGGAAACCCGTGGTCAGCACGATGACACCGGAGATGGCGGTGGCGATGAAGCCGAACAGGTCGGTGAGGATGTGCTGGTAGGCGCCCTCGACGTTCAGGCTGGAGCGGTTGGCCTTCGACAGGAACCAGGTGCAGATCAGGTTCACCACCACACCGGACAGCGCGGTGATGACCACCAGCCCGCCGGTGACCTGGGGCGGTGAGATCAGCCGCTGGACCGCCTCGTACGCCAGCCAGAGGGAGAGCACGAGCAAGGTGATGCCGTTGGCCTGCGCGGAGAGGATCTCGGCGCGCTTGAGGCCGTAGGTGTAGCCGCCCCGCGCGGGCTTCGCCGCCAGCCGCATCGCGACCAGCGCCAACACGATCGAGACCGCGTCGGTGAGCATGTGGGCGGCGTCCGAGATCAGTGCCAGCGACTGCGCCAGGAAACCGATCACGACCTCGACCGCCATGTACGCGGTGAGCAGAATGAGCGCGGCCCGCAGCCAGCGCCGGTCGGCGTCCGGGGACACGGCATGGCTGTGGCCGTGCGCATGGCTGTGCCCACTGTGGGCGTGCTCGGTCATGGGCGCGCTCCTTCCTGGCTCCACCTTGCTTCTCGCTGCGAAGCAAACCGCACTTCGGCAAAAGATCCAAAGGCTGCACCGGTGACCGTTGTCATTACCGTCGAACGGGCTATCGTGCCTGGTCAGGGCGGTGCGATGGAGAAGGGTGAGCGGGCGGACACGGTCCGGTCGGAGGGGCGGTCGTCCGTCGTTCCACGTGAAACGACGGGTTTCACGTGAAACGGCGCGCCGGGTACCCGCCGGCCTCAGACGGCCACGGGGCGGCCCGCGGCAACGGGATGCAGCGCCGCGTACTCCAGCGGTGCCGACGGGTCGATGGACACGTCGAGCGGGGCGGGTGCGGCACCGGCCCGGACGAGCAGATCACCGACGGCCGCGATCATCGCGCCGTTGTCCGTGCACAGCCGCAGCGGCGGGACCCGAAGGGTGATGCCGGCCGCGGCGCAGCGCTCCTCGGCCAGCGTGCGCACCCGGGAGTTGGCCGCCACACCGCCGACCACCACCAGCGTTCCGACGCCGTGCTCGGTGCAGGCGGCGACCGCCTTGCGGGTCAGCACGTCGGCGACCGCCTCCTGGAGCGCGGCCGCGCCATCGGCGACCGGTAGCGGTCGGCCCGCGGCGCGGTGGCTCTCCGCCCAGCGCGCCGCCGCCGTCTTCAACCCCGAGAAGGAGAACGCGAACCGCTTCTCGGGCGGGCCCGCGGTGAGCGGGCGGGGGAAGTGGACAGCGCGCGGATCCCCCTCGCGCGCTGTCCGGTCCATGGCCGGACCGCCGGGGTAGGGCAGTCCGAAGACCCGCGCGACCTTGTCGAAGCACTCTCCGGCGGCGTCGTCCACGGTGTCGCCGAGGTGCACGATCCGGTCGCGGGCCAGATCGCGTACGAGCAGCAGCGAGGTGTGCCCGCCGGAGACGATCAGCACCACGCAGGGGTCGGGCAGCGGGCCGTGCGCGAGGGTGTCGGCGGCGACGTGGCCGGCCAGGTGGTGGACGCCGTAGAGCGGCACGCCCAGCGCGTACGCCAGCCCCTTGGCCCCGGCCAGCCCCACCTGGAGCGCCCCGGCGAGCCCCGGTCCGGTGGTCACCGCCACCGCCCCGATGTCGGACGCCCGCAGCCCCGCATCGGCCAGTGCGCCGCGGACCACGGGCGTCAGCGCGTGCAGATGCGCCCGGGCGGCGATCTCCGGCACCACGCCGCCGAACCGCGCGTGCTCGTCCAGGCTCGACGCGACGGTGTGCCCGAGCAGCCGCCCGTCCCGCACCAGGCCGGCGCCCGTCTCGTCGCAGGACGACTCGATGCCCAGCACCACCGGCGAGCCCATGGACCGCACTCCTTCCCCATCGCGTTGCGTGCCCCGGACAGTAATAGCAAGTAATTGCAAGCAATGTGCAAGAAGGGTGGGGGTGGGCGCAGGGGGCGTGTCCGGGCCGGTGGGGCCCTCCCCGGAAGCCGGGGCCGCCCGGCCGGTCAGTAGAGTTCGGCACCCGTCCCCCGTCGTCCCCTCGACCTCCGTCCCGTTCCTTCGCGCCCCGAGGTACCCCGCACGTGACTCCCCCGCTTCCCCTCTCCGTCGTAGGTATCGGGGCCGACGGCTGGGACGGCCTGTCGCCGGCCGCGCGCCGGGAACTGGCCGCGGCCGAGGTGCTGATCGGCGGGGCACGGCAGTTGGCGCTGCTGCCCGCGGAGTGCGCGGGCGAGCGGGTGCCGTGGCCCTCGCCGCTGCGGCCCGCGGTGCCCGGGCTGCTCGCCGCGCATGCCGGGCGGCGGGTCTGCGTGCTGGCCAGTGGGGACCCGATGTTCTACGGGATCGGGCGGACCCTGACCGAGGCGATGGCGCAGGACGCCGCGGTGCGGCGACCGTTGCGCGTGGTGCCGCACCCGTCGTCCGTGGCGTACGCCTGTGCCCGGCTGGGCTGGGCGGTGGAGGACGTCGAGGTCGTCACGCTCGTCGGGCGGCCGGCGGAGAACCTGGTGCGGGCGCTGTACGACGGGCGGCGGGTGCTGGTGCTGTCGGCCGGGGCCGGGACGCCCGGCGAGGTCGCGGGGCTGTTGCGGGACCGGGGCTTCGGCCCGACCCGGATGCGCGTACTGGAACAACTCGGCGGCGCCCGCGAACGGATGGCCGAGGGCAGCGCGGAGCGGTGGGACGCGCCCGCCGGCGATCCGCTCAACGTGATCGCACTGGACTGCGTGCGGGAGCCGGACGCACCGCGGCTGCCGGTCGTGCCCGGTCTCCCCGACGACGCCTACGAGCACGACGGCCAGCTGACCAAGCGTCATGTCCGGGCGGCCTCCCTGGCCGCGCTGGCCCCCGCACCCGGCGAGCTGCTCTGGGACATCGGCGGCGGTTCCGGCTCCATCGCCGTCGAATGGCTGCGCGCACACCGCAGCTGCCGGGCCGTCAGCGTCGAACGGGACGAGGCGCGCGCGGCACGGATCGGCCGCAACGCACGGGCACTCGGCGTCCCGGCGCTGGGCGTGGTGCACGGTGCCGCGCCCGCCGCACTGGCCGGACTGCCGACGCCGGACGCGGTGTTCATCGGCGGCGGCCTGACCGCGCCCGGGCTGTTGGACGCCTGCTGGGACGCGCTGCCCCCGGGCGGCCGGATCGTCGCGAACACCGTGACGCTGGAGTCCGAGGCGCTGCTCACCGCGTGGTACCGGCGGCACGGCGGCGAACTGGTGCGGCTCGCGATCGCCCATGCGGTGCCGGTCGGCGGCTTCACCGGCTGGCGGCAGGCGATGCCGGTCACCCAGTGGTCGGCGGTGAAGCCCGCGCCGTCCGGTGTGCCGGAGCCCGGCCCGCAGGAGACCGCCGCGCCGTCCCGCCCCCAGGACCCCTCGTAACCTCCCCAGGAGACCGACAGCCATGACCGTCTACTTCATCGGTGCGGGCCCCGGCGCCGCCGACCTGATCACCCTGCGTGGCGCCCGCACCCTCGCCGCCTGCGGCGTCTGCCTCTACGCGGGGAGCCTGGTGCCGCGCGAACTGCTCGCCGAGTGCCCGCCGGGGGCCCGGCTGGTCGACACCGCGCAGCTGGACCTGGACGCGATCACGGCGGAGCTGGTCCGGGCCCACGAGGAGGGCCAGGACGTCGCCCGGCTGCACTCCGGCGACCCGTCCGTCTTCAGCGCGGTGGCCGAGCAGATGCGCCGCCTGGACGCGGCGGGGGTGCCGTACGAGGTCGTGCCCGGCGTGCCCGCGTTCGCCGCGGCGGCCGCCGCCCTGAAGCGCGAACTGACGGTCCCCACCGTCGGCCAGACCGTCATCCTCACCCGGGTCTCCCAGCGCGCCACCCCGATGCCCGACGGCGAGGACCTGGCCACCCTGGGGCGCAGCGGTGCACTGCTGGTGCTGCACCTCGCCGCGATGTACGTGGACCGGATCGTCGACGAACTGCTGCCGCACTACGGCGCCGACTGCCCGGCCGCCGTCGTGGCGATGGCCTCACGCCCCGACGAACTCGTGCTGCGCGGCACGCTCGGCGACATCGCCGGCCAGGTGAAGGCGGCGGGTGTGGTCCGGACCGCCGTGATCATGGTCGGCCGCACTCTGGGCGCCGAGCAGTTCCGCGACAGCCACCTCTACTCGTCGGACCGCGAGCGGCCGCACGCGCCCTGCGACGGGGGAGCCTGAGGACCCGTCAAGGGCACCGCGCACCGGGCCTGTTCGACTGAATTGTATGACCGCATCGGGGTGAAAGTCCGTTTTCCCGTTCCCGGAGGCCGGTAAGGAAGCTGCGACACCCAGGGGGGTCGACGCAAAGGAGCACGCCACGATGCGCACCAGGATGGCCGCCACCGCGGTCTTCGCCGCGACCGTGCTGACCCTCACCGGCAGCACCGCCGCCAACGCCAGCGGCAAGGACACCCCGCGCCGCGCGAAGGACAGCCCCGTCAAGATGGCCGCCTGTGCCCTGGGCAGCGCGCTGGGCGCGTTGACCGGCGGGGACGACAGCTGCATGCGGGACCGGATGGACCACGCACGCGAGACGGCGGCCCGCAAGGCACGTCGCGAGCACCGCCGGACCGGGCAGGTGCGCGCCAACGACCTGGCCCGTTTCGACTCGTTGGGTCGCGAGGACGGGCTGAGCCGCGGAGAGACGCTGCCGCGGATGTGACGAGGGGTTGCACGGCGGGGCGTCGGATCCCGGTCGTCGGGCCGGGGCGTTTCACGTGAAACATCCGACGCCAGTCGTGCTGGGGTCGTGGGCCCCGAAGTGCCCCTAGCCTCCCGGGCCGCGCGGTTCCGCCCGGCCCACCACCAGTCCCGCCCGGTCGATACAGATGACATCGACGGCGACCGGCGCACCCCGCAGCACGCCCAGTGACGCGTCCCGTGCCGTGGCCGCCACCAGGTCGCCGAGGGGAACGCCGGCCGCCGCGCACAACTGGAGCGCGGCGAGGCCGGTGTTGGCCCCGGCCACCGCCTCCGCCAGCGCCTCGTCGGCGCCGCCCTGCCGGGCCAGTTCGGCGAGGAAGCCCTTGTCGACCTGAGAGCGCGCCGAGTGCAGGTCCAGATGACCGGCCGCCAGTTTCGACAGCTTGGCGAAGCCGCCGCAGATCGTCAGCCGGTCGACGGGATGGCGGCGGATGTACTTGAGCACCGCCCCCGCGAAGTCCCCCATGTCCAGCAGCGCGTCCTCCGGCAGATGGTGCAGGGCGACGGCGACCTTCTCCGACGTCGAGCCGGTGCACCCGGCGACGTGCCGCCGGCCGGCCGCCCGCGCCACGTCCACCCCGCGCCGGATCGAGTCGATCCACGCCGAGCAGGAGTACGGCACGACGATGCCGGTCGTCCCCAGGATCGACAGGCCGCCCAGGATGCCGAGGCGCGGATTCCAGGTGCTGCGGGCGATCTCCTCGCCGTGGTCGACGGAGACCTCGACCTCTACGTCCGCGGTCGCACCGCTGCCTGCGTGCGCCTCCGCGACGCGCGCCAGATGCTCCCGGATCATCTGCCGCGGTACGGGGTTGATGGCGGGTTCGCCGACGTCCAGCGGCAGTCCGGGGCGGGTGACCGTCCCCACGCCCGGGCCCGCCGCGAACACCACTCCGCTGCCGGCCGGCAGCGCCCGCACCGTGGCTCGCACCAGCGCCCCGTGCGTCACATCGGGATCGTCCCCGGCGTCCTTGACCACCCCGGCCATCGCGGTGGCCGGACCCGCCCCGGCGGCGGTCAGCTCCTCCACCGCGAGCGCGAAGGACGGCGTCTGCCCCTTCGGCAGCGTGATCGTCACGGGGTCCGGGAACTCCCCCCTCAACAGCGCCGTGTATGCGGCAGTGCTGGCGGCAGTGGCGCACGCCCCGGTCGTCCACCCGTGCCGCAGCCCGGTGTGCGCGAGCTGCGCGCTCCGCCCTCCCGTAGCCTTCGGTTGCGTTTCACCCACGGAGGAACCTGCCGCTCATGTCGACTTCACCCGTCCACGACCCCGTCCGCCAGGTGCTGATCCTCGGCGGCACCACGGAGGCCCGCCGACTGGCCGCGGCCCTGGTGGCGGAGCCGGGGGTGCGGGTGACGACCTCCCTGGCCGGCCGGGTGGCGGCGCCGCGGCTGCCCGCGGGTGAGGTGCGCATCGGCGGGTTCGGCGGCCCCGAGGGCCTCGCCCGCTGGCTGCGCGAGCACGCGGTGGACGCGCTCATCGACGCCACCCATCCTTTCGCCGGCACGATCAGTTTCAACGCGGCCCAGGCCGCCGCCACCGCCCATGTTCCCCTGCTGGCCCTCCGCCGCCCCGGCTGGGGCGCGCAGCCCGGCGATGTCTGGCACCCGGTTCCCTCCCTCACCGAGGCGGCCGCGATCCTCCCCGGCCTCGGCGGCCGGGTCTTCCTCACCACCGGCCGGATGGGTCTCGCCCACTTCGCCCACCTCACGGACCTGTGGTTCCTGGTCCGTTCGGTGGACGCCCCCGAGCCACCGCACCCGCCCCGGATGACGACCGTCCTGGACCGCGGCCCGTTCACCCTCGACGGGGAACGGGAACTGCTGCGCCGCCACCGCATCGACGTACTGGTGACGAAGGACAGCGGCGCCGCGGCGACCGCACCCAAGCTGGCGGCCGCACGGGAGGCCGGGGTGCCGGTGGTGGTCGTCCAGCGGCCGCCCGTCCCGGACGGCGTGCCGGTGGCCGCCGAGCCGGGCGCGGCGGTGGACTGGGTGCGGGCGCTCGTCGGCTGACGCCGCGCGGGCGGTCAGCGCTCCGGGTACCTGCGCGGCGTCCAGACCACCTCGGTGCCGTCGTCCCGCCGCACCTGCTGAGTCTGGGACGAGCCCACGAGCAGGATCGTCCGCATGTCGACCTGGGTGGGATCGAGGTCGGTGAGCGGGACGGTGCGGAGCAACTCCTCGGGGCCGCCGACGTCGCGGGCGAGGATCACCGGGGTGTCCGGTGCGCGGTGCTCCAGGAGGACGTCCCGGGCCTTGGCCACCTGCCAGGTGCGGCTGCGGGAACCGGGGTTGTAGAGCGCCAGTGCCAGGTCGGCGGAGGACGCCGCGCGCAGCCGTTCGGCGATCACCTCCCAGGGCTTGAGCCGGTCGGAGAGCGAGATCACCGCATAGTCGTGGCCCAGGGGGGCGCCGGCGCGGGCGGCGGCGGCGTTGGCGGCCGTGACGCCCGGCAGGACGCGCACGGGTACGGAGCGGTAGGGCTCCTCCGACGCCACTTCGAGGACGGCGGTGGCCATGGCGAAGATGCCGGGGTCGCCGCCGGAGACCACGGCCACGCGGCGGCCGCGGCGGGCCAGGTCCAGGGCGAATTCGGCGCGTTCGGACTCGACCTTGTTGTCCGAGGGGTGCCGGCGCTGGCCCGGGCGCACCGGGACGCGGTCCAGGTACGTGGTGTAGCCGACGAGGTCGTCGGCGGCGGCCAGCGCACCGCGGGACTCCGGGGTGAGCCAGCGCGGACCGGCCGGGCCGGTGCCGACCACGACCACCTCACCGCGGTCCGCGGCGGCCGGCTCCGGCTCCGCGGCGGCGGTGGCGATGCGGCTGGGGACGACCGCGACGGAGAAGTACGGCACGGCGTCGGCGTCGACGTCGGACAGCGCGCCGGTGCGCTCCCCGGCCATGGTGGCGCGCTCGACGTAACGGGCCTCCGGCAGCCGGCCGGAGCGCTCCAGGGCACGGCGGACGCCGGGGAAGGTACGGCCCAGCTTCATCACGACGGCGGAGTCGGTGGCGCTCAGACGGGCCGTCAGCTCCTCCTCCGGCAGGGTGCCGGGGAGGACGGTCAGCACCTCGTCGGCCTCGGTGAGCGGGGTGCCCAGGCGGGCCGCGGCGGCGCTGATGGAGGTGACGCCGGGAATGACCTCGGTGGGATAGCGGTGGGCCAGCCGCTTGTGCATGTGCTGGTACGAGCCGTAGAAGAACGGATCGCCCTCCGAGATCACCGCGACGGTGCGGCCGGCGTCGAGATGGGCCGCGAGCCGCGCCGCCGCCGCCTCGTAGAACTCGTCCAGGGCGCCGCGGTAGCCGCCGGGGTGGTCGGTCGTCTCGGTGGTGACCGGATAGACCAGGGCTTCCTCGATGTGGTCCGGGCGGATGTGCTGCGCGGCGATGGACCGCGCGATGGAGCGTCCGTGCCGGGCGCTGTGGAACGCCACCACATCGGCCTGGGCGATGACCTCCACCGCCCGTACGGTCATCAGGGACGGGTCGCCGGGGCCGAGGCCGACGCCGTAGAGGCGGCCGGTGGACCGCTCCGAGGACTGCGCGGTCGGCTGGTCCACCGTGCCGCTGCTCGCCTGCTGCTCGCTCACGCCTACTCTTCCTCGCTCGCCAGGGCGTTGATCGCGGCCGCGGCCATGGCACTGCCGCCGCGCCGCCCGCGCACCACGATGTGATCCAGCTGGGACGGATGGTCGATCAGCGCGTCCTTGGACTCGGCCGCGCCTATGAAGCCGACCGGGATGCCGAGGACGGCCGCGGGGCGCGGTGCCCCTTCCTCGATCATTTCGAGGAACCGGAAGAGCGCGGTGGGGGCGTTGCCGAAGGCGACCACGGCGCCCTCCATCCGGTCCCGCCACAGTTCGAGGGCGGCGGCGCTGCGCGTGGTGCCCATCCGGGCGGCCAGCTCCGGTACCGACGGATCGCCGAGGGTGCACAGCACCTCGTTGTCCGCGGGCAGCCGCTTGCGGGTCACCCCGCTGGCCACCATGGTGGCGTCGCACAGGATCGGCGCACCGGCCCGCAGCGCGGCGCGCGCACTGGCCACGACCCCCGGGGTGAAGGCCAGATCGCGGACGAGATCGACCATGCCGCAGGCGTGGATCATCCGGACCGCGACCCGGCTGACGTCGGCGGGCAGTCCGGAGAGATCCGTCTCGGCGCGGATGGTGGCGAAGGACTGGCGGTAGATGGCCGCCCCGTCCTTTTCATAGTCGAACGCGGTCACTGGGGCCTCGGGGTGGTGGATTGAGGGGTGGAAGAGGGACGGGCAGCAACAGGGGCACCGGGGACGGCCGGTGTTTCACGTGAAACCGCGCCCGGCCGGGGTGTTTCACGTGAAACCGGCGGCGGGGCCGGGTCCTTGGGACGCACCGCGGTGGTGCGATAGCCGTCGGGTGTCGCCAGCACATCGATCCAGGCGCCGTGCGGGTGGCCGCAACGCCGTTCGCAGCCCGACCAGTGGACGGGCAGCCCGACCGGTACAGCGGAACCGTCCGCGGGGACGGCCCCGCCCCCGGAGAGCGCGGCCGCCGCATCGCTCCGCACATCGGTAAGGGACTTGGCGCAGCCGGGCAGGCCGGTGCAGGCGGTGACCCGGCGCCAGGGGGAGGCCGGGTCGGTGATCAGTCCGGCGGCGGCGAGGTCGCGCAGCCGCCGGGCCGCCGGTGCGGCGGGCAGGCCGGGGACGACGATGCCGCGCCAGGGCGTGAGGCGCAGTTCGCCGGCCCCGTCGTCGGCGGCGATCCCGGTCAGCAGTCGCCACTGGGCCACGGTCAGCCGGCCGAGCGGCGCCAGGACCGCCAGCGCGCGGCGGCCGTCGGGCCCCTCGACCGGACCGGGGGCGGTGGCGTCGGCATACGGCACGGCCGGCTGCGGGCCGACGGCGTCCGGGTACTCCGCGGCGATGCCCGCGGCCCGCAGCGCACGCCGCACGTCCTGGGCGGTCAGCGGCCGTGCGGCGGGGAGTTCGCGGACCCGCCAGGCGCCGCTGCCGCACTCCGCGGCGGCGGCCAGGAAGACCTCGGCGGCGGTCAGCGCTGCCCGCGGGACGTCGTCCGCCGCGATCCGCAGCGCCGCGCGGTCGTCGCCGACCCGGAGCAGCGCCCCGTACCCGGACGCGGCCCCCGGTGCGTACCCGGTGTCCGGCGGGGCCTGCCGGCCGGATTCTGCGAGCAAGGTCACATCGCCGCCCAGGCCCGCCACATCGCCCCGGCCGTCGTCCAGGACGAACAGGAAACGGCCCGAGAGCGCCGTCGCCGCTGCGCTCGCGCACAGCAGCGCGTCCAGGCTCCGGGCCCACAACCGCACGTCGGAGGGGGTGTGCCGGTCCAGTCCGGCCAGCGGCGAGGCCAGTACGTTGCGGATCCGCTCGTGGCGTACGGACGGCAGCAGCCCGGCGTCGGCGAGGAGGTCGGCGAGGTCCTGGCCGCAGGCGTCGGGCAGACCGCGGAGTTCGACGTTGCCGCGGGAGGTGAGCGAGAGGTGGCCGTCGCCGAGGCGCTCCGCGGCGTCCGCCAGCGCGTGCGCCTGGCGCACCGTCAAGTCGCCTGCGGGAAGCCGCACTCGGGCCAGATTCCCGTCGGCGGCGGAGTGCAGCCGCAACGCTCCCGGGCAGGCGTCACCGCGGTCCCGCACGGGCGGTTCGGCCCGGTCGGGGCGTGGTGAGGGGGAGGGCGGCATGGCGGCGAGCATACCTACGTCGGTGCCGCCCGGAACCGGCGCGAGGGGTGTGAACAGCGGCTCCCGAAGGCGCGCTCCCGCGGCCCGGCCGCAGCCCTTACTATGCAGGTCGGTGGGTCGGCTGACCCGCCGGACGCCAGCGACGGCGCCAAGGGAGGAAGCCCGGTGAGAATCCGGCGCGGTCCCGCCACTGTGAACCCGGCCACCGCCGGGTGAGCCAGGAACTCCCGCCGTCCATACGACCACCCGGGGCGTGGACACCCCGAGGAAGGGCTGCGCCGTGATCCTTCTGCTGTCGACCTCCGACACGGACCTGCTCAGCGCCCGCGCGGCCACGGGCCCCGTGCCGTACCGGCTCGCCAACCCCACCCGCCTCGACGTCGCCGAACTCCCCGGGCTCCTGGAGGGCACCGACCTCGTCGTCGTCCGCCTGCTCGGCGGCCTCCGCGCCTGGCAGGACGGCCTGGACGTGCTGCTCGCCGCCGACCAGCACCGCCCGGTCGTCGTGCTCACCGGCGAACAGGCCCCCGACGCCCAGCTCATGGAGGCGTCCACGGTCCCCGTCGGCATCGCGGCCGAGGCGCACGCCTACCTCGCGCACGGCGGTCCGGCCAACCTCTCCCAGCTGGCCTGCTTCCTCAGCGACACCGTCCTGCTCACCGGCCACGGCTTCGAGCCGCCCGCCGCCGCCCCGTCCTGGGGCCCGCTGGAGCGCACGCCGCGGGAGGTGACCGGCCCGACGGTGGCCGTGCTCTACTACCGCGCCCACCACATGAGCGGCAACACCGGCTTCGTCCACGACCTGTGCGACCAGGTCGAGCGGGCCGGCGGTCGTCCGCTGCCGCTGTACGTCGCCTCGCTGCGGGCTCCCGAGCCGGAGCTGATCGAGGAGCTGCGCACCGCCGACGCCATCGTCACCACCGTGCTGGCCGCGGGCGGCACCAAGCCCGCCGAGGCGTCCGCGGGCGGCGACGACGAGTCCTGGGACGCCGGTGCGCTGGCCGCCCTGGACGTGCCGATACTCCAGGCGCTCTGCCTGACCGGGTCGCGGGCCGCCTGGGAGGAGAACGACGAGGGGCTCTCCCCGCTCGACGCCGCCTCGCAGATCGCCGTGCCCGAGTTCGACGGGCGGCTGATCACCGTGCCGTTCTCGTTCAAGGAGATCGACGAGGACGGCCTGCCGGTGTACGTCGCCGACGCCGAACGCGCCGCCCGGGTCGCCGGGATCGCCGTCCGGCACGCCCGGCTGCGGCACATTCCGGCCGCCGAGAAGCGGCTCGCGCTGGTGCTGTCCGCCTACCCCACCAAGCACTCCCGGATCGGCAACGCGGTCGGCCTGGACACCCCGGCGAGCGCCGTCGCACTGCTGCGCCGCCTCCAGTCCGAGGGCTACGACTTCGGCACGGAGCCGGTGCCGGGCCTCGCGTCCGGTGACGGCGACGAGCTGATCTACGCCCTCATCGAGGCCGGCGGCCACGACCAGGAGTGGCTGACCGAGGAGCAGTTGGCCCGCAACCCGGTCCGTATCCCGGCCGCCGACTACCGCCGCTGGTACGCCACGCTGCCGCAGGAACTGCGGGAGTCCGTCGAGGAGCACTGGGGCCCGCCGCCGGGCGAGATGTTCCTCGACCGCAGCCGGAACCCCGAGGGCGACATCGTGCTGGCCGCCCTGCGCCGCGGCAACCTGCTGATCCTCATCCAGCCGCCGCGCGGCTTCGGCGAGAACCCGATCGCGATCTACCACGACCCCGATCTGCCGCCGTCCCACCACTACTTGGCGGCCTACCGCTGGATCGCCGCCTCCACCACCGACGGCGGCTTCGGCGCCGACGCCATGGTCCACCTGGGCAAGCACGGCAATCTGGAGTGGCTGCCCGGCAAGAACGCCGGCCTCTCCGCCGCCTGCGGTCCGGACGCGGCGCTCGGCGACCTCCCGCTCGTCTACCCATTCCTGGTCAACGACCCGGGCGAGGGCACCCAGGCCAAGCGCCGGGTGCACGCGACCCTCGTCGACCACCTCGTGCCGCCGATGGCCCGCGCCGACTCCTACGGCGACATCGCCCGCCTGGAGCAGCTGCTCGACGAGTACGCCGCGATCTCCTCGATGGACCCGGCCAAGCTGCCCGCGATCCGCGCGCAGATCTGGACCCTGATCCAGGCCGCCAAGCTCGACCACGACCTGGGCCTGGAAGAACGCCCGGACGACGACGGGTTCGACGACTTCCTGCTGCACGTCGACGGCTGGCTCTGCGAGGTCAAGGACGCGCAGATCCGCGACGGTCTGCACGTCCTGGGCGCCGCGCCGGTCGGCGAGGCCCGGGTCAACCTCGTGCTGGCCATCCTGCGGGCCCGGCAGATCTGGGGCGGCACCGCATCGCTGCCCGGACTGCGCGAGGCGCTCGGCCTGGACGAGTCGGCCGCGACCCGCACCGCCGCCGACGAGGTCGAGGCGGTCGCCCGCGGCCTGGTCCAGGCCATGGAGGACGCGGACTGGCAGCCGGCCGCGGTGGGCCGGGTCGCCGAGGGGCACCCGACCGCGGTCGCCGACATCCTCGACTTCGCCGCCCGGCAGGTCGTCCCGCGGCTGGCCGGCACCACGGCCGAGATCGACCACGCGGTGCACGCCCTGAACGGCGGGTTCGTCCCGGCCGGACCGTCCGGGTCACCGCTGCGCGGCCTGGTCAACGTCCTGCCGACCGGCCGCAACTTCTACTCCGTCGACCCCAAGGCCGTGCCGTCGCGGCTGGCCTGGGAGACCGGCCAGGCGCTCGCCGAATCGCTGCTGACCCGCTACCGCGACGACAACGGCGACTGGCCGGAGTCGGTGGGCCTGTCCCTGTGGGGCACCAGCGCGATGCGCACCTCCGGCGACGATGTGGCGGAGGCGCTGGCCCTGCTGGGCGTCCGCCCCGTGTGGGACGACGCCTCGCGCCGGGTGACCGGCCTGGAGGCCGTGGCGCTCGATGAGCTGGGCCGCCCCCGGATCGATGTCACCCTGCGCATCAGCGGTTTCTTCCGCGACGCGTTCCCGCACGTCATCGGCCTGCTCGACGACGCGGTGCGGCTCGCCGCCGGTCTCGACGAGCCCGCCGACCGCAACTTCGTCCGGGCCCACGCCCAGGCGGACCTCGCCGCGCACGGCGACGAACGCCGCGCCACCACCCGGATCTTCGGCTCCCGTCCCGGTACGTACGGCGCGGGCCTGCTCCAGCTCATCGACTCCCGCGACTGGCGCACCGACGCCGACCTCGCCGAGGTCTACACCGTCTGGGGCGGCTACGCCTACGGGCGGGGACTGGAGGGCCGCCCGGCCCGGGAGGAGATGGAGACCGCCTACAAGCGCATCGCGGTGGCCGCCAAGAACACCGACACCCGCGAACACGACATCGCCGACTCCGACGACTACTTCCAGTACCACGGGGGCATGGTCGCCACCGTCAAGGCGCTCAAGGGCAAGGCCCCCGAGGCGTACATCGGCGACTCGACCCGGCCCGAGACGGTCCGCACCAGGACGCTGGTGGAGGAGACCTCCAGGGTCTTCCGGGCCCGGGTCGTCAACCCCCGCTGGATCGAGGCGATGCGCCGCCACGGCTACAAGGGCGCCTTCGAACTCGCCGCCACCGTGGACTACTTGTTCGGCTACGACGCCACGACCGGGGTCGTCGCCGACTGGATGTACGACAAGCTCGCCCAGACCTACGTCCTGGACCCGGAGAACCGCGCGTTCCTCCAGGAAGCCAACCCCTGGGCGCTGCACGGCATCGCCGAGCGCCTCCTGGAGGCGGAGTCCCGCGGCATGTGGGAGAAGCCGGACGCGGAAACGCTGGCGGCGCTGCGCGATGCCTTCCTGGAGACCGAGGGCGAGCTGGAGGGCGAGGGCTGACGGTTCGGTCCGGAGGGGCGTGACGAGGGGCGGTGTTTCACGTGAAACACCGCCTCGGCCTCTCTCCGCGGACCGGACCCCGCTCCCTCAACCCTCCGGCCAGGCAAGCCGTTTGGTGTAGTGCAGCCACGCGGCCAGGGCCACCAGGACCGCGGTCGCCCCGGCCAGCGCCATCACCACCGAGGGGGACGTCCGGTCCACCAGCATCCCGCCGGTCAGCGCGCCGAGCGACAGCGTCGCCTGGAACGACGCGGTGAACAGCACCGAGGCCGCCTCGGGCGCACCGGGTGCCGCCTTGGCGAACCAGGTCTGCGAGGCGACCGGCACCGCGCCGTACGCGACACCCCAGACCACCAGCAGCGCCAGCGCGCCGAACGGCTCGCGGCCGACGACCGGCAGCAGCAGCGTGGCCAGGGCCAGCAGCCCGGCCGCGACCCCGAGGACGGTGCGCGGGCGCCGCGCCACCACGGCACCGCCGGCGAAGTTCCCCACGACCCCGGCGACGCCGTAGACCAGCAGGAACAGCGTGATCGTCCCGGCGGTCGCGAGGTGCGTGGTCCGTTCCAGGAACGGCGTCACATAGGTGTACGCGCCGAAGTGGGCCAGCACGATCAGGAACGTCGTCAGCAGCGCGAACCGGGTGTGCACCCCGCGCAGCATGCCGCGCAGCAGCGTCGGGCTGGTGGCGCGGACCGCCGGCAACGGCGGGATCACCAGCGAGGTCAGCACCAGCACCGCCACCGCCAGCGCCCCGACCGCGGCACAGGCGGTCCGCCAGCCGGCCAGATCGCCGAGGAAGGTTCCGGCGGGCACCCCGAACACCGAGCCCAGCGGTACCGCGGAGAAGATCACCGCGGTGGCCCGGCCGACCGACTCCGCCGGTACCAGCCGCTCGGCGAGCCCGACCCCGATCGACCAGAACCCGCCGATGACGATGCCGACCAGGACCCGGGAGAGCAGTACCAGCCAGTAGGCCGGAGCGGCCGCGGCGAGGAGGTTCGCCAGCGCCAGCAGGGCGACCAGGGCGCAGAGCATCAGCCGCCGGTCGAGCCGGGCGGTGGCCAGGGTCACCGTCGGCGCGGCGCACGCGGCGAGGAAGCCGGGTAGCGTCATCATCAGCCCCGCGGTGCCGTCGGAGACGCCGAAGTCGGCCCCGATCCGGGTCAGCAGACCGATCGGCAGGATCTCGGTGGTGACGATGGTGAAGATGCCCAGGGTCACCGCGAGCACGCCGAGCCGGCCCTTGAGCGGCGAACGGCCCGTCGGGGCCGGGGGCGTCCCGGGCACGGCGTCCCGCGGGGCCGTCGTGCGGTGCGGGTTCCGGGGGGTGGTTCTGGTGCTGCCGGTGGTCGTCATGATGTCCGTCCTGAGGGGCGACCCGTTGCGAGGCCCTCAGTCCAGCAGCCGCCGGCCAGGTGGTCCGGCGGCTTTCCGACGTGGTGGTTCCCTCCCGGCGGGGGGGCCGCCGGGAGGGGCTCAGCCGCCGGCCGTTCCGGCCTGGATCTCCCCGTTGCTGGTGGTCAGATCGAGCCGGTAGCGCCCCGCGGGGTCGTTGTGGACGCCGATCCGCTTCGCGCCGTTGGAGGTCTCCGCGGACACCTGGTACCGGTCGTCCGGCACGGTGACCGAGACCGCGCCGTTGGACGTCTTCGCCCGTACGTCCTGCGGCTTCGTCGCGGTGAGCGAGATCCCGCCGTTGGAGGTCTCGGCCCTGATGCCGGTGCCCGCCAGGCCCTTCCCGGTGATCGCGCCGTCGGTGCTCCGGACGTCCACCGCGCCGGACACCCCGTCCAGGTCGATCCCGCCGTTGCTGGTGGTCACCTTCACCGCGGCCACCTTGGAGAGGTGGAGCGCGCCGTTGGAGGTCTCGCCGGTCACCGGGACCGTGCCGGGCAGGTCGACCGTGTACGTCACCGAGCACTGGTCGCCGCAGCCGCCGAGCACCAGGGTGCCGCCCTCGACCCGGTGCGTCGGCCCCTGCGGCCGGTCGCCCCGGTAGGTGACCTTGCGGTGCACGCCGACCGTGCTGCCGCCCTTGCCGCCGTGCACCGTCACGTCGCCGTCGGAGGTGTCCACCCGCACCGCCGTGATCTTCTGCGCCACCGTGGCGTCGTCGGAGAAGGTCTCGCCGACCACCAGGTTGCACGCGCCGAGGGCCAGTGCCCCGGCCCCGGCCAACGCCACGGCCCCGGTGAAGCGGACGCGCCTGTGCATGAAATCCCCCCGGAATCCGGTCTGTTCACGGCTCCGGGCAGCGGCCCGTCGCCCCGTGGTCCGGGCCCGTGCCGGGCCCACTGCCGACGACTTTAGGGAGGCCGCGACCCGCCTGGCCATGGGGCTGTCCCCCGGGTCCCGGCGGGGGGCAGCCTCCGGGTGCGGCTCCCGGGCGCCGGTGCCAGGCTGAGGGGTGGGGACTGTTCCCATGCGGTATGAGGAGGCTTCCGGTGACCGGCACGGGTAAGCGTACGCAGTCGAAGACGTGGCACGCCGAGATCAGCATCGTCGAGTCCGGCAGCGAGGTCCGGGCGGAGGCCCGGCTGCGCGGCAAGGAGGGCGGGCAGCTCATCGGCGAAGGAACCGCCAGGTGCAATCCGACGGACGAGAACGTCCCTGCCATCGGGGACGAGTTGGCGACGGCGCGGGCGCTGTCGGACCTCAGCCATCAGCTGCTGAGCCGCGCCGCGCACGACATCGAGGTGCACACCGCCCGCCCCGTCGAGCGGCTGCACGCCTGACGGGCCGCGCGGGGCCGCGCCCGGGCGGAACGGTCGCCGTCCGCCCGGGCGTTGCGCGTCTCAGCTCTCCTTCGTCGAGAAGTCCGGCCCGACCGTGATCGTCACCGCGCCCGGCGTCGCCTGCGCCGATTCGGTGGCCTTGGTGCCGGGCAGCCGTGCGGCGAGCACCTCGGCCTGCGTCTTGAGGTCGGACGGGTAGCTGATGGTGGTCTTCTCGGTGCTCGGGCCGTTGTCGGTGAAGATGACGGTGAAGCCGAGTTGGCGCAGCTGCTGGGCGGCGACCGCGGCGAGGCCCTTGGTCCCGGTGCCGTTGAGCACCCGCACCCGGACCGAGTGCGCGGTCACCGGGTTCTTCTCGGCGTCCGCGAACTTCTTCTTCCCGGCGGCGCCGACCTCCCGGTCGTGGGCGAGGTCGCCGAACAGCTCGCTGGCCTGCGGGTACTGCCAGAGCACGTTCGCCTTGTCGCTGGGGATGTCCGCCTCACGCGGATAGGTGGGGACGGTGAGGAAGGTGAGGCGGTCGGAGGGGACGTCCTTGACCGTGGAGGCGAGGTCGTACAGCGGCTTGAGCCCGGCCAGGTCCTGGTCGGTGGTGAGGGACTTGGTGGCGGAGTCCAGGAAGCCGTAGAGGTCGGTCGGGCTGGTGAGCTTGGACTGCGCCTTGGCCGCGAGCGCCTTCATGAACTCCTGCTGGCGGCCGATCCGGCCGAGGTCGGAGCCGTCGCCGACGCTGTAGCGGGTGCGGACGTAGCCGAGTGCCTTCTCGTCGGTGACGTTCTGGCAGCCGGCCTCCATGTCGAGGTGGGCCTTCTTGTCGTGGATGGCGTGCTTGGGGCAGACCTCGATGCCGCCCAGCGCGTTGACCATGCCCTTGAAGCCCTGGAAGTCGACCGAGACGAAGTGGTCGATGCGCAGGCCGGTGTTCTTCTCGACGGTCTTGATGCTGCAGGCCGCCGCCTTCTTGACGTCGCCGCTGAGTCCGCCGAGGGTGTACGCCTCGTTGATCTTGAAGTGGTGCGGGGAGGACTGCGAACCGTCGCCCTTGTCGCACGAAGGGATCCGCACCCAGGAGTCGCGCGGGAAGGACACCGCGGTGGCCCACTTATGGTCGGCGGAGATGTGCAGCACCATCAGGGTGTCCGACTGCATGGTGGTCAGACCGCTGCCGTACTTCCCGCCGGTGCCCGTCCGGCTGTCGGAGCCGACGACCAGGATGTTCTTGGAGCCGGGGCTGAGGTTGACCGGCCGGTCGCCGCCCAGTTCGCTGTTCACGTCCGCGCCGTGGATGTTGCCGTCGAGGTGCTGGTACACCCACGCGCCGACCCCGGCCGTGCCGAGCAGCAGCACCCCGAGCACCCCGCCGGTCCAGGCCACGACCCGGCCGCGCCGGGTCATCTTGGTCTTGCCGGACTTGCGGGAGCCGCCGCCGGCCCGCCGCCCGGAGCCCGTCCGCCGCCGTTCGGCGCGGCCGCCGCCCTCCGCGGCACGGTCGCCGTCGTCCGCCGCCCCCCGGTCGTTCCCGTTGCCCCGCCGGGCCGCCTGCCTGTGCGTCGTCCTGTCATGCACGCCGATGGCCCTTCTGGTCCTTCTGGAGCTCGTCTTGCCTGGTGGGGAGGTACGCGGAAGCGTGGGAGGGCACGGCGGCCGCGGCGGGCGGCGGTGCCGGCCGGGGGTCGCGGTGCGGGGGGCCGTAACGGTGGGTCAGATGCCCTCGGTGGGCAGCAGCCTTACGGATTCCGGGTCGTAGCGGAGCCATTGCGGGCGGCTGCCGCCGGGCACGGTGCGCAGCAGGCACCACGTCTCGCCCGCCCCGTCCGTCCACCAGGCACTGATCCGGCCCAACTCCCAGGCACCGTCCGGATATTGGACCTCGACCGGTTGATAGACCCATCGCACCTCCGCCTCTGGAGGCGGGCTGTCCCAGGTCAGGGGTCCGCACCTCGTCGCCATCTCCCCCTCCGGCAGCGCCCGTTGCGCACGTCAGGCGCAACCCTACCGGCAACTTTTACAGCGCTGTAGAAGTTGGTTGGTGTGCTCCGGATCACAAAAAACCATCCGTTGCGTGGCGTGCTGGAGAGTCCGGGTTCAGTGTGCACTCACCACGGCGTCGCTGCCTTCAGAACGAGGAACAGAGCTACCGACGCGTTCAGCGCGGAGAGTGCGGAGGCCGCCGTGCCCGCCGCGGCGACCAGCGCGGCCAGTCCCGCCGGGGTCAGCGCCGGGGGCCAGGTGCGCGTCGACGGCACCGGTCCGAGCAGCGCCGCCACCCGCCGCGGCACCGGCCCCGGTTCGGGCGACGCGAACTGCACCGCGACCGGGTACGGCGCGGGCCGCGAGATCAGCGCGGCCTTCCCCACCGCCCGCGCGGTCAGCCGCCGGTCGCCGACCGCCCGGGCCGCCTCCTCGTCCGCCCAGCGCTCGGCGCTGAAGGCGACCGCGGAACGCAGCGGCAGCAGCAGCGGGTTGACGCACCCGGCCAGCCGGACGGCGAGCAGGTAGCGGTGGTGGCGGCAGCGCAGATGCGCGTGTTCGTGGGCGAAGAGGGCGCGCCGCTCGTCCTCGTCGAGGCTCCGCAACATGCCCCGGGACACCGCGATCCGGCCGGCCCGGGCCGGCCGCCCCGGGCGCGCGGGGGTACCGGGCACGGCGTAGGCGTACGGATCGTCGTCCGGCAGCACCGCGGGATCGGTGCCGGCCGGCAGGACGTCCAGCGCGCGATGGGCCCGCTCCCGGATCCGGTGGTCCCGGCGCAGCGCGGCGCCGCACACCGTCAGGGCGGCGGTCAACGCGAAGATCGCCGCGATGCCGGCCATCTCGGCGAGGGGCACCGCGGCCCGCACCTCCGGGTCCGACCAGCCGTCCGGCAGGGGATTGCCGGGCAGTTGGGCGGTGCCGACGACCACCAGCAGCCCCAGGCAGAGCGTGCTGCACACGCCGAGGACCACGGCCAACAGGGTCAGCAGCCGGGTGGTGACCCGGGGGTGGAGGTGCTGCTCCGCGAGCCGGGCGATCGGCAGGGCGGTCAGCGGCAGGACGAGCGGCAGGAAGACGAAGACGCCCACCGGTCACCCTCCGCGCGCTTCGTCCGAGCCGCCCTCGCGGCGCTTCCCCGGGGCCGGATCCGGTGCTCCGCCGTCGTCCTCGGCGCGGGCCAGGAGACTGCGCAGGACCTCCTCGTCGTGTGCCGAGAGGGCCGAGACGAAGCTGGTCAGCACGGCGTCCCGGTCCGGTTCGCCGTCCAGGACGCGGCGCATCCGCAGCGCGGCGAGCCCGGCCTCGTCGGCCGCCGGGGTCCATACGTAGGCCCGGCCGGACCGTTCGCGGGTGACCGCCCCCTTGGCGTGCAGCCGGGACAGGATCGTCATCACGGTCGTGTAGGCGAGGTCGTCGCCGAGCCGCTCCTGCACCCAGGCGGCGGTGGCCGGTCCGGGGGCGTGGTGCAGCGCGGCCAGCACCTGCGCCTCCAACTGGCCCTGTCCGCGCCGGGTTCGCTCCCGCCCGTCGCCGCCGAGGGCCTTGCCGAAAGGTGTTCCGCCCATGCCGTCGCCTCCCGTCGCACCGGGCGTCCCGCGGGCTGGGACGTCGGGGCATTTTACGGCGATCGCCGCCGGGCCCACGTGGTCGTCCACAGGGTTGCGCCCGCCGGCGCCGCCCCCCGTCGCTTACTTCTACAGTCCTGTAGTTTTTCCGGCAGGTCCTAGTTCACCGCCGGGGACCGGACACGGCAACCGGTACCGGCCCCCACCTGGAGGGAAGCCATGGGAGTCTCGCTCGCCAAGGGCGGCAACGTCTCGCTGTCGAAGGAAGCACCCGGCCTGACCGCCGTCTCGGTCGGCCTCGGCTGGGACGTGCGGACGACCACCGGCGTCGACTACGACCTCGACGCCAGCGCGCTGCTCTGCACCGACGGCGGAAAGGTCGCCTCCGACCGGCACTTCGTCTTCTACAACAACCTCACCAGCCCGGACGGCTCGGTGCAGCACACCGGCGACAACCTGACCGGCGCGGGCGAGGGCGACGACGAGACCCTCAACGTCGCGCTGGACGGCGTGCCGGCCGAGATCACGAAGATCGTCTTCCCGGTCTCCATCCACGACGCCGAGGGCCGCGGCCAGAACTTCGGCCAGGTGCGCAACGCCTACATCCGCGTCGTCAACCAGCAGGGCGGCGCCGAACTGGCCCGCTACGACCTGACCGAGGACGCCTCGACCGAGACCGCGATGGTCTTCGGCGAGCTCTACCGGCACAACACGGAGTGGAAGTTCCGCGCCGTGGGCCAGGGCTACGCCTCCGGGCTGGCGGGCATCGCGGCGGACTACGGCGTCAACGTCTGACGCGGCCGGCCGGCCCGGCCGTCCCGCACGGCCCGGGCGATCCGGGCGACCTGTGAGGACGGCGGGGAAGCGGGGGCGCACCGGCCCCCGCTCCGGCCGTCCTCAGAGGTCGAATTCGGCCGGGGAGATCCCCAGCGCGAAGCACACCTCGCGCACCACCGCGCGCTCGGTCGGGTCGAAGTCGCCGTCCGCGCCGCCGATGACGATGCCGATCTGGAGCACCGCCCGCGCCTCCACCGGCTTCTTCTTCACCTTCCCGATCTCCTGCATCAGCGCGACCTTGCCGAAGTCGAAGTCGGCGGCGAGCTTGTCCAGGCAGCCCTCGAAGCGGAGCCGGAGGTCCTCCGCCGGGAAGTTCTGCAGCACCTCGTTGGTGGCGATCAGCTGCGCCACCCGCTGCCGCTCCGACGGGTCGACGACCCCGTCCGCGGCGGCCACCAGCGCGCATATCGCCATGCTCGCGTCGCGGAAGGCGCCGCTCTTGAGGTCGTTCTTCCTGGCGACGAGCTGGGTCTGCATCGTCTGCGCGGACTCTCTGATCCGGTCCCACAGCGCCATGTGAATCTCCTCGGCTGGTCGTGCGGCGAGCATGCCGAGGGCGGGCCCTGGGCATGCTTCACGCATGTGTTTGGTCATGCGTAAGTAAAATCTACAGCCCTGTAGAAGGTGCGCGGATGCCACCCCCGGTCGTCATGGCCAACTTTGGCGCGATATGCCGCCAGTGCGCGGAGTACGGTGGAGAAACGACCGGAAAGCGAAGAGTTCTCGATGATGTCCGGGATGTCGATATAGAGGGCATCCCGGAGTATGCGGGTGAGCGCCATGCAGACCTTCTTGTCCGTACTTGTGCTGCTGGCCCTGATCGCGATGGGCGTGCTCTTCCTCATCAGGGTCAACGCCCAGACGGTCGGACGCCCCACCCCGCACCGGTACGCGCACCTGAAGGAGTCGTTCCAGCACCGGCTGCACAAGCGCGCGCACGGCGCCGACCCGGGGACGCCCACGACGACGGACCCGCCGCCTTCCCGGGAGCCGGGCGACGACCGGTGACGTCGGCCGCCGGTTCCGCCCGCCCGTCGCCCGGCCACCACCCCTCGACGACGGGCTCCGCCCGGCCTCTCTCGCCCCCGTCGCCCGGCCACCACCCCCAGACGGCGGGCTCCGCCCGGCCTCTCTCGCCCCCGTCGCCCGGCCGCCACCCCCAGACGACGGGCTCCGCCCGGCCCCTTCCGCCCCCGGCGCCCGCGGCCGCCGCGGTCGCCGTCCGTCGCGTCAGGAGCGTCGTATGACCACCGCCCCCGAGGGCCGCTCCCCGCACCCCCGCCCCCCGCGGCACCACGCGCCGCCGCCCGTCGCCCGGCTGGCCATCGCCCCGCACGCCGAGGTGACCCGGCGGATCGACGGCGTGTGGTGGCCGCACTCCACCGACCTGCTGGCCGAACTTCCCGAACTCCTGGCCGCGTTGCCCTTCGACTGGCCGCGGATCACGCACGCCACCGTGAACGGCTCCGGCTGGCCCGCGCTGCCCGGCCGCATCCTCGTCGCCGGCCACGTCGTCCGGCTGCGCCGCACCACCAACCGCCCCGGCCCGGACACCGTCTGCCTGGTCTCCGCCGGCCACGCCCGCTGGGACCTGCTGATCCTCCCGCCCGCGACCCCCGAGCCCGCCGCGGTCCGGATGCTCGCGGAGACCGCGCGGACCGGCGTACCGACACCGGCCTGACGCCGGGTCAGTCGCGCCGCGGCCGGCTCGTGCGGGACCGCGGCCGTCGATCACCGGCATACCCCGGGAATCCGGTGCGCGCATCCGGCGGCCCCGCCCCACCGCACCCGCACCGGCCCGAGCCGGGCCCTCCGCCGCGCCCCGAGCGCCCTGCGGCCTGCGGTTTTCCGGGGGCGGCTACTGCGGACGAGTGGTGTTCATCGGAAGAACGCCGATCCGGGGGCGTCGGTCCGTGAATCCTCCCATTGCGTACTCATCATAAGAAAACGCAACAGAAGGAACTCCGCGGATCCCTCCCAGGGATCCCGACCGAAAGCGAGGGACCATGGCTGCGACCAAGGTCATGAAGTTCTGGGCGGCCTGCCTGGCGGTGCTGGGCAAGCTGCTCGCGTCGCTGGGCGTCTCCGCCGCCGCGTCCGCGGCCCGCCGGGAGGCCGTGCTCCACGAGCGGACCCTGGGCGGCGCGGCCCCGGGCACGGCTCTTCCGGAGCGGGGCGACGACATCGAACCCGAGCATGATCCGCACGCGTTGACACCTGCCACGATCACCGCCAAGCCCTTCGTGCCTGCCGCGCGCACCGCGCCCCGGTACGGCCAGAACGGCTCGGTCCGCCGCAAGGTCCCGCTGCCGACGCTGCCGCCGACCATCAAGCAGCGCATCCACGCCGAGGCGCACGGGGCCTCCCCCACCTCCCGCGTCCGTCGCACCGCCGGCGCCCATCCGCTGTCCTCCGGCCCGTTCGGCGCCCCCGCGCACTCCGGCGCAGCTCCCGTCTCCCCGGCGATTCCGGCGGCCCGCCGCCGCGAGCACAGCACCGTCCGTGCCGTCTGAGCCGACACCGCGTCCGCGCGCCGGCAACACGACGTACCGCGATCCGGTACGACACCCGGCGGCCGTTCCCACGACAGCACCGACGACACCACTGACCGGCACCATCGGTCGGCAGCACCACCCGAAGCCGCATACGAAGCCGCATACGAAGCCGCATGCGAAGCCGCATCCGAAGCGACATCCGGAGC
Source organism: Streptomyces sp. CB02959 (assembly GCF_002803155.1). Lineage (GTDB taxonomy): Bacteria > Actinomycetota > Actinomycetes > Streptomycetales > Streptomycetaceae > Streptomyces. Next base: position 187,730 of record NZ_NNBP01000003.1, on the reverse strand, counting down.
AGCGCCAGGACCCATCACGCTTCCCCTCACAGGGCTCACCACCGGACTCACGGCAGGTGCAGAAGCAGCATTCACGGCATCACCCACAGCACCACTAGCAGCACCACCCGCAGCACATCGCACAGCGGTGACCACAGCGGTAGCCGATGCAGTACCCACAGCAGTACCCAAAGACTTTGATGTGACGTTGCGTTCGACGTCGACGGGCAGCAGGGCGTACACGAGAGGCCGGCGATGGCACCGGCAGACAGGTGCCGGCATGCGTGGTTTCACGTGAAACGGCGTACGGCGGAAGGCCGTTCATCTTGCGGGACCGAGGATCGGTCGCCGCGCCGGGTGAGCGGAGCCTCGCCGTCAGGGCCCGCGATGGCGAAGTGCAGTGCACAGCACCGGCGTTGACCGGGGACGGCCGGCACCTCGGCCGACCGGCCGCAGGTTTCGGCGCGGCGCTCCAGCTCTCGGGGAGAGCGTTGAGCCCAGCCGATCCACCGCCTGACGACGGCCCGCGACGTGCCTCACGCCGTCCGCGGCGTCGCAGCCGAGAGCGGCCCCCGGATGCCAGGCGTCCGTGTCGACCGGTGCGAGCGAGCCGTCCTCCGCGTCCTTGCCGACCCCGTCAGGCCGTAGCCGTCCAGCGACGACGGGCGGCCCTTTGGCATGTGGGCGCCCCGGCGCGACGGCCGGCTCGGTGCCGCCCGGCCCCTACGGCAGGATCACCGCATGCGGGTCCGGCCCCTCGGTGTCCCGTGCGCCGGCGCTCAGTTCGCGCCAGGTCTCCAAGGCCAGCCGGAAGGCACCGGCCTGCTCGTATGCCGCGGCCGCCGCCTTGAAGAACGCCTCGGTGTCCTCGGTACACCGACCGGCGCGGTGCGCGCGGGCCACCTGGAGCAGACAGCGGGCCCGGTCCAGTGGGGTCAGCCCGGCGACGTCGGGGTCGATCGCGGCGGCATGGCCGACCGCCGCCGCGGGATCGCCGTGGCGCAGCGCGCCGACCGTCTCCAGGACGGCCAGCCAGGTCCGCGCCGAGGGGGTGTCCACCAGTGCGGCGGCCTGCCGGAAGCGTTCCAGGAGGGCGTCGGCCTCGGTCGACGGTCCGGCGGTGAGCGCCAGGAGGGCCCGGGCGCGGGCCAGCCGCAGCCGCTGCCGTACGCCGTCCGCCGACGCGATCAGCGCCTCGGCCTCGGCCAGGAGTGCCAGCGCGCCACCGGCGTCGCCCGCCAGGTACTGCGCGCCGGCCGCCGCCCACAGGGCACTTGCCCGCAGTTCGCCCGCGGGCAGTGGTGCGACCTCGGCGCGCAGGTGCGCCCCGAGTGCGTCGGCGCGGCTCCACTCGCCGCTGTCCACGGACGCGGACAGCAGCGCCATGTGGGCCTGTGTCCGCTCCGGGCGGCCGGGCGCCAGCTCGCCGGTGGCGCGGACGGCGGACTCGGCGCACCGGACGGCGTCGGGCAGCCGGCCGGCGGCCCGCAGCAGCTGGGCCAGTTCGACGGCGACCCGGGCGTGCAGCACGGGCGCGGCGCGGGTCATCGGATCGTCGAGGAGTTCGCGCAGCGCCGCCTCGTGGCGGGTGGGGGCGTCGAGCCGGCCGAGGACCGTGGCCAGCTCCCAGCGCGCCTCCCAGCGGACCGCGTCCTGGTCGGTCCCGTCGGCCTGCGCGAGCGCGGCCTCCAGCCGGCGGCGCGCCGCGGCCCAGTCACCGGCCAGCTGGCTGGCCCTGGCTGCCACCAACTGTTCGACCAGGCCCAGCTGTTGGGCGCGGCGCTCGGCCGGAGGGTCGGTGGTACTGAGTGCCTCGACGGTGGTGCCCAGCCGCTCCGCGAGGGATCGGGCGATCTTGGCGCCGGGGATCCGCCGGCCGTTCTCGACCAGCGAGACGTAGCTGGGGGAGAGGTCCGTCCCCGCGAGGTTCCCCTGGGACAGACCCTGAGCGCGCCGGATCTCCCGCACTCGTTTCCCGAAGGCGGGCTGCTCAATCGTCAAGAAAATCGCTCGCAGTTGAGTCGGGGGAGACGGACGGTGACGGTGAGTCTACTCATCGGCCCGTGCCGCGGGGCGGTCCGTGGACACCGGAACACCGGCCGCCCAAAGACTCAAGGGTGGGGAAATCCCCCTGGGAGGAGGGGTGTTGGTCCCAATGCGCCGAACGTGCCGGGGGCGGCAGAGTCCCGGCATGAACGTTTTTCGGCTCCGTAGGAGATCGGCCAAGCCCGGTGCGCTCGCCCTCGTGTGCGCCGTGACCGTACTGGCGGCGACCGGGTGCGACGGCGACCGGCAGCGCACCGCCCCGCCCACCGCCCTGACCGGGGCCCGGCAGTCCGCGCCACGCGGTGCGGTGGTCTCCGCGACACCGGTGGCGGACCTCGGCGCGAAGGAGGTCGTGGCGCGCCTGGCGAAGGCCGGTATCGACACGGCACAGGTCCGCTACGGCGTGCGGGCCCACCGGATCGTGTACCGCACCGTCGACACCGAGGGCAGGCCCACCACGGCCAGCGAGCTGGTCGCGATGCCGAAGAACGACGACCGCGACCTCAGGGTGGTCTCCTGGTTGCACGGCACGGAGGTGTACCGGGGGGAGGTGGCCTCGGTGAACGACGCATCCCGCGACCGGACCACGGCGTTGCTGTTCGCCTCGACCGGCCGCGCGGTCTCCGCACCGGACTACCTCGGTATGGGAAAGGGCCCCGGGATCCATCCGTACGGGCACGCGGAGGCGACCGTCACCGCCTCGGTGGACGCGCTGCGGGCGGCCCGGGCCTTCGCCCGCCGGGACGGTCGCAGCCTCGACCGGCGCGTGCTGGTCAGCGGGTTCTCCCAGGGCGGGCCTGCCGCGATGCTGGTCGGGCGGGCGCTGCAGAAGGGCGTCGACCCGTATTTCCGGCCGGGCGCCCTGGCCCCGATCTCCGGCCCGTTCGATCTGAGTGCCTTCGAGGCCGCCGCGGCGAACGACAAGGTCGTCCGGTCCTCGCTCTACCTCGCCTATTTCGTCACCGCGTGGAACCGGATGTACGGCCTGTACGACTCGACGTCCCAGGCGTTCCGCGCCCCTTATGACACGTCGGTGGAGAAGCTGTTCGACGGCAACCACCAGGCCCCGCAGATCGCGGCCGCGCTGCCCGCGACCTCGAAGGAACTGTTCACCGCGGAATTCCTCCAGGAGGTGCGCCACCCCACGGGGAAACTACGGCGGAAACTGCGGGTGATGGACAACACCTGCGACTGGCGGCCCGAAGTCCCGGTGCACCTGTTCCACGCCGAGGGCGACAAGGACGTCGCCTTCGCGAACTCCCTGTACTGCCAACGCCAGTTGAAGGACCGCGGGGCCGAGCAGCAGCTCACCGACGTCGGGCAGTTCGACCACTCCACGACGGTCCTCAAGGCCCTGCCGCAGGTGGTGCGCGCCTTCGACGCCGCCCGCTGAACCGGCGCGAGCGGGCGGCGCCGGTTGGTGCCGGGACGTCCTGATCGCCGACGGCGCCCTCGGCCGCCCGGCGCTATTTCTTGGCCTTCTTCCCCATGCCCAGGAGGGCGAACAGCGCCTCCGCGGCGCCGATGATCGCCAGCACCATCCCGGCCTTGTGAAGGGAGACCACCGGTGTCTGGACTTCCTTGGTGGTGAGCCACAGGATGACGCCGACGATCGCCAGTAAGACGCCGATCGCAATGCCCTTCATGAATTCCCTCGTTCCCGGTCGCTGGTGCGGAGTCGATTGACCGCACCAGCGTCCCGCCCCGTTCGGGCGCAGAGATCGTCCGCAGGTAGGCACTTCCGCCGGTGGCGGCTGGCACTTTCTCTGTACGCCGCGTCCTACCTGCGGCCCGGCGAAGGCGGCAACGCCCCACCGTGCAGGCGTTGATCGTCAAAGCGGCCCGGCGTGCCCCTCCGTCAGGCGACCGCCCGGGTGAAAATCCCTCCGCTTGGCTCACCCGGAACTGCCGCCCGCCCTGTCGACCGGTTACCTGGTGCCTGCCCCTCAGTCGCGACGAGCACGACGCCGCGACACCGCTGGAGCACGCAGGAGGAAGTGCCGCCATGTCGTCGCCGCTCGCCGGACGCACCGCCGGACCGATCCCGCCCACCGTGCGCGCCCTGGTCCCCCTTCTTCTGCTGCTGGGGGCCGCGGTCAGCACCGCGGCCCCCGCGGCGGCCGCCCCGCCACCGACGTCGGGCACCGACTGGGACCAGATCGCCGCCTGCGAGAGCAGCGGCGACTGGCACACCAACACCGGCAACGGCTACCACGGCGGCCTCCAGATCGCCCCGTCCACCTGGCGCGCCTACGGCGGCAGCCGCTACGCGGCGCGCGCCGACCTCGCCAGCCGCGCCGAGCAGATCGCGATCGGCGAGCGCATCGCCCAGGACCGCGGCCTCGCCCCCTGGCCCAACTGCGGCGACCAGGGCGCCCCGTCCTCCGACCGGGCCCTGCCCCGCCGTAGTCCCGCGCCCCACCGCGCCACCCCGCGGCGCACCGCGGCCCCGCACGGCACCTACACCGTGCGCCACGGCGACTGCCTCTCGGCCATCGCCCGCCGTGCGGACACCACCGGCGGCACCCGCACCCTCTACACGCTCAACAAAGAACGTCTCCCCCATGGGCCGGACGAGATCGTGCCGGGGCAGCGGCTGCGGTTGCGGTGAGGGGGAGCGCGGGGGACGCGCCCGCGGCGGCCTGGACCGGCCGGTGCGGCGCGAGGTACGGCATGCAGACGTCGTCCGCGACGACGAGGCCGAAGCCGACGACGGCGAGGGCGGTCACCACTGTGCCGAAACGAGACATGTACACGGTCTCCTTGGTGCGGTCGCCTGAGCGGGCGGGCAGGCGAGATCGCCGGCTGGCCGCCGTCAGGAAAGGGGGAAGCAGGAGGCCCTTGTCGGGATTCCTGTGGCCGAGAACATAGGGCGGATGACCATGGTGGTGCAAATTGCTGGAGTCGGCCCGGATTCGCCTTTGGGGTTAACGCAATTTCTGGCCGTGACAATTTCCTCTGGCATATGTCAGAGAGCTTGATGACGCGATGTCGCGGTGTTCAAAAGGCGCGGGTTGCTCGCTTCTGTCGCTTTTGCTGGGCTAACTCTCGGAGGGAATTTCCCGCCGGTGCCGCAGCCGGGTCAGGGCCTGCCGGGTGCGGGATTCCTCCGCGCGTGCGCCGATGCGCCGGTAAATGGCGAGGCTGGCCTCCAGGTGGACGACGGCCTGCCGGAGGCAGCCGATCCGCTGCTCGGCGCGGCTGAGGTCGTACAGGACGGCCGCCTCCTCGCCGGTGGCGCCGATGCGCCGGGCGGTGGCGAGGGCGGCCACGTGGCGGGGGATCGCCTCCTCGCTCCGGCCCGCCGCCTGCAGCGCTTTGCCGATGCCGTTCAGCGCGATGGCCTCGCCGCGCTGGTCGCCGACGCTGCGGAGGGTGGGCAGCGCGGTCTCGTACAGGTCGAGCGCCTCGGGGGCCTTGCCGGTGGTGGTGAGGACGCTCGCCAGGTTGATCTGGAGCGTGGCGAAGTCTCCTCGGCTCCCCAGGTCCCGGTGGGTTTCCAGGGCCTCTCGGTAGGCGTTCTCCGCCGCTTTGTGGTTGCCGTTTCGCATCTGTAATTCGGCGATATTGTTCAGTGTGCGATAGCGGCCCCTCTGGTCGCCGACGGACGAGAAACCCGCGAGCGCCTGGAGGAAGCACTGAAGAGATTTCTCCGTCTCTCCCAAGTAGAGGCAGGAGATGCCCAGGAGGTTGTAACTCCTCGCGATCTGCAATTGGTCCGAAGTTTGCAGTCGCAGATTGAGAGAAAGCTCCTGGAGGTCGCGTGCCGCGGCGTATTGCCCGGTGTGCCACAGGGGGATGGTCAGCTGGTGGAGGCATTCGCCTTCCAGCCCCGGATCCCGGAGCGTGCGCGCCAGGTCGAGGGCCTCCCGTGCCGTCCGGTGGGCCTCCTCGTACTGCCCGCTGTGCGCGCACACCGTACTGAGGTCGAGGAGGGAGCACGCCCGGGCCGCACGGTGGCCGGCCGCCTGCCAGTGCGCGACGGCGCGCCGCAGCAGCGGTTCGGCCGTCGCGAGGTACCCCTCCACGTCCATGAACCCGGCGAGGACGTGGGCGAGCGACGCCAGCCGGTCGGCCGGGCCGTGGGCGCGTACGTGCTCCAGGGCGGCCAGCAGGTTGGCGCCCTCGGTGATGAACCACTGCTGGGCGCCGTGCGCGGTGGCCGGGTGCGGTCCGGTCGCGGCGGGCGGCGCCGGGCCGTCCGGGGCCACCGCGACCCGGGCCCGGAACGGGAAGACCAGCCGGTCCGCCCGGTCCGCGACACAGAGGTAGTGGTCCGTCAGGCGCCGCACGGCCAGCCGGGAGTCGTCCGGGGTGTCGACGTCGAGTGCGGCGGGGGGCTCGTCGGCGACCAGGGAGCGGGCGTACTCGCGCACCAGGTCGTGCATCCGGAAGCGGTGCGGGGACGGTTCGGAGACCAGGTGGTACGCGTGGAGCTCCTCCACTGCGCGTTCCGTGACGTCGAACGGGAGTCCGGTCAGGGCGGTCGCGGCGGGGAGGCCGAACTCGCTGCCGGTGTGCAGCCCGATCCGCCGGAAGACCAGCCGTTCCAGCGGGGGCAGCGTGCGGTACGACAGCTCCAGGACCGTGGACATCCGCTGCTCGTGGTCGCGGATCGCCAAGAGGCGGTCGGGCCCGCTGTTCATCAGGCGCAGCAGGTCGGCGGTGGTCCAGGACGGCCGGGACAGCAGCCGGCTGGCCATGAGTTCGATGGCCAGGGGCACGTAGCCGCACAGCCGGACGATGTGCGCGACGTCCGCCCGGTCGGGGGCGGCGTGTGCTCCCAGCCGGTCTTCGAACAGGGCGATCGCGTCGTCGCGCGGCAGGACGTCGAGCGAGAGCGGCCGGACGCCGGGCAGGCCGGTGAGGCGCCGCCGGCTGGTGACGATCACCACCGTGGGGGAGGCTCCGGGGAGCAGGGGGCGGACCTGCGCGGGACCGGCGGCGTCGTCGAGGATCACCACCATGCGCCGGTCGCGCACCGCGCCCCGCCAGAGTGCGGCCAGTTCGGCCTCGTCCTGGGGTAGCGGGCCGGACGCCGGGTCCAGCAGGCGCAGCAGGGTGGTGAGCGCCTGCGCCACGCTCAGCGGTGGCTGGTCGGGTGTGTGGCCGCGCAGGTGCAGATAGAGCCGGCCGTCGGGAAAGCGGTGGCGCATCTGATGGGCGACGTGCACGGCCAGGGAGGTCTTGCCGATCCCGCCCATCCCGCCGATCGCTTCGAGGGTGACGACCGGCGCGGAGGCGCTGCCGGCCTCGGCGAGCGCCGCGCCGAGCCGCCGGACTTCGGCGCGGCGGCCGACCCACGGGACGTCGCGCAGCAGGTTGTCCGGGACGTCGACGGGGCGGGGGGCGGCGACCGGCGTCGTGGTGGCCGGGAGGAGCGTGGCCACCGGCGCCGAGGCGAGGATGCCCTGCTGGATCCGGTCCAGCCGGGGGCTGGCGTCGGTGCCGAGGTCGTGCACGATGCGCCGCTGGGTCCGGTGCAGCAGCCGGGTCGCGTCGGCGGTGCGTCCGCTGCCGTGCAGGGCGAGGGCGATCCGTTCGATGAGCCCCTCGTCGGCCGGGTGGTCCTCGGCGAAGGGCAGCAGGACGGGGACGGCTTCCCCGAACCGGCCGGCTTCGAGCAGGATCTCCGCCCGCAGCATCGCCGCGGCGAGGCTCTTCTCGCAGACCGCGGACCGTAGTTGGCCGGCCCAGTAGGCGGAGATGCCGGCCAGGGGCTCGCCGCACCACAGCGCGTCCGCGAGGCCGAGCAGGTGGAGTGCTTCCGCGGCGCTGTTGTTGTCCTTCAAGGAGCGCGCCTGGTCGACCAGGCTGACGTAGCGGCGCAGGTCGACGCGGTCCGGATCGACGTCCATGACATAGGAGTTGGCCCGGGTGAGGACCGCGGGCGCGGCCTGCCCGTCGGTCTCCAGTGCCTTGCGGATGCGGGCGACGTGCACGTAGAGGGCGTCCCGGGGCTTCGCCGGGGGATGGTCGTCCCAGATGCGGTGGACGAGCGTGTCCATGCTGACGGTGCGGCTCGCGTCCCAGGCCAGTGCGGCGAGCGCCAGACGGGTTTTGGTGGGGCCGGTATCGCGACGCCGGCCGGCCGCCCGCACCTCGACCGAACCGGAAAGCCGAATTTCGATCTCCACCAGCGCCCCCTCTCGCCGGTACCTGCCCCGCTTTATCGAGGATGGCATGCATGGCGTGACCGGTGCCATATGCGATTGGTTGAAGTCCAAATCTGACTTCACGATGAACGGCTTTGTTCAGGGGCTGCGAAAGCTGGGGAGATATGCCAACTGCCGTCTGGCGCGGCAGTATGGGGCTTGCATATGCCCGTGACAACTTAGTGAATCGCGAGGGGGAGGTTACGGACGTGCCAACTCCGGAATCGGACGCCCTGGAAGAGCTGCTATCGGCCATGGTCGGCTGCGGCGCACCGGCGGAATCCGACGCCTGGCGGGAATTCGCCCGCATCGCCCGCGCGGCCGCCGAGACCGACCCCGACGTGGCCCGCGCCTGGGCGGCGGCCGACCGCACCCCCGCGGCACTGCGCCGACTCGCCTTCTTCCTCACCGAGTTCGCGCGAAGCGAGCCGGCCGCCGGCCGGATGCTGGACGCGTGGACACGGCGCCACGCGCCCCCTCCCGGCGGACCGGCGCGCCCCGCTCCGCGCCATACCAACACCATCGACGGCACCGCGTACATCCAGGGGCAGAGCGTGCAGGCCCGCGACATCCAGGGCGGCATCCACATCCATCAGCAGGCCGCACCCGCCGTTCCGCGCCCCCGGCAACTCCCGCCCGTCCGCGACCGGTTGGTGGGCCGGGACGGCGACCTGCGGGTGCTGGACCGGCTCCGCTCCGGCCGGTGCGCCGGGGCCCGCTCCTTATTGGTCGTGAGCGGTTTCGCGGGAGTGGGGAAGACCACCCTGGTCGCCCGGTGGCTGCACGGACACGCGGACGACTTTCCCGACGGCCAGCTGTACGCCGATCTCGGCGGCCACGGCACCGGCGAGGCCGAGAGCGCCGGCGGGCCGCCCGCACCGCACGGCGGCCCGGTGCCGGCGGCGGCCGTGCTGGAGGCGTTCCTCCAGGCGCTCGGGGTGTCCTCGGTGCCGGCGGAAACCTCCCAGCGGGTCGCCCTCTGGCGCTCGGTGACCGCCGGGCGCCGGCTCGCGGTCATGCTCGACAACGCCTTCACGGCCGCGCAGGTCCGGCCCCTGCTCGTCGGGACACCGGGCAGCCTCACCGTGGTGACCAGCCGGAACCACCTCACGGGCCTGGTCGTCGACGGCGCCGCGGTCCACCGGCTGACCGCACTCAGCACGGAATCGGCGGTGGAACTCCTCGCGGCGGGCGGGGGCGGCGCCCGCGTCGAGCAGGCCCCGGACGCCGCCCGCGAGGTGGTCGCGCTCTGTGCCTGCCTTCCGCTCGCGGTCTGCCTGGCCGCCGCCCAACTGGCCATCCGCCCGCACCGGTCGGTCTCCGCCCTGGCCGACAGCCTCGCCGCGGACCAGGGGCCGCTCGACGCCCTGCAACTGGACGGCGACTCGGTGGTGCGCACCGCCCTGGACACCGCGTACCGCGCGCTCCCCGGTGACGCGGCCGCGCTGTACCGGACCCTGGGGCTGCTGCCCGCCGACCGCTACGACCTCCACCTGCTCGGCGCCGTCCGGGCCGATCGCGAGGGGCGGACCGACGCCGCGCTGAGCGCGCTGGTGGAGGCCCACCTCATCGAGGAGACCGGGCCCGGCACGTACCGCTGCCACGACCTCGTACGCGCGCACGCCCGGCGCCGCGGCGAGGACGAGGAGCCCGCCGCACGGCGCGCGGCGCTCCTCGACCGCTTCGTCGACTGGTGCCTGGCCACCGCCCGGACCGCCGAACGGCTGCTGACGCCCGGCCACCGCCCGGTGGCCGGCGACCTCGCCCTCCCGGACACCGTCCCCGCGCCGCTCGACGGCCCCGCCGGAGCCCTGGACTGGCTGGACACCCACCGGTCGGCGCTGATGGGCGCGGTGCGCCACTGCGCCCGGACGGGCCGGCACGCCCGGTGCTGGATGCTGGTGGACGCCCTCTGGCCCCTCTTCCTGCGGCTGCGCCCGACCGAGTCGTGGATCGAGGCGCACCGCCTCGGACTGGCCGCGGCCCGCAGCGACGGCCATCGGGAGGCCGAGGACCGCATGCTGACCTCCGGGGCCATCGGCCTGCGGGACGCCGGGCACCACGAGGAGGCGACCCGGTGGTACGCCCTGGCCCTGGACAACGCCACCGCCCACGGCGACCTCCGCCAGCAGGCCCAGGCACTCAACGGACTCGGCCACCTCGCCCTGCGCACCGGCCGCCTCCCCCAGGCCCGGGACCACTTCGAACAGGCCCTGCGACTACGGGAGTCCGTCGGCTACCGCAGGGGCGCGGCGCTCTCCCGGATCCGCCTCGCCGAGACCGCCCTGGCGGCCGACGACCCGGGAACGGCCGTCGGCCACCTGCGGCGGGCGCACACCGAACTGACGGCGGAAGAGGAGCACTACGAGGCCGCCCGCGCCCTCGCGCTCCTGGGCCGCGCCCTGGTCCGCGCCGGGGACCACGACGCGGGCACCGCCCGGCTGCGGGCGGCCCTGGCCGCCTTCCGGGAAGCCGGCGCCCGCTCGCAGCACTGGCAGGGCCGCTCACTGGAGTGGCTCGGCCAGGCCGCCCAGGAGCGCGGCGACCGGGCCGAGGCCGCCCGCTGCTACACCGCCGCCCGGGACCTCTACGCGCCGGTGAGCGCGTCGGACACCGAGCGGTTGGCGGACCGGCTGCGGCACCTGTGAACGGCACCGCAGCCCGCCCCGCCGGGCGCCGCGCCGCACCCCGGCTACCGGAGCGCCGCCCGCGCCGGCGTACCGGGCAGGACGGCGCGCACCGCCCCCGGGGGGCCGCCCGCGACCAGCCAGGCGTGCAGGACCGAGCCGACCAGGCAGGGCGGTACCGGTGGCCGGGACGGCGGGCCGCCCGGACCCCCGAACCACGCCACGGGTGCGCCGCGCACCGCGACGGCGCAGCCCGCCGCGGTGTGCGGGACCACCGCGACCAGGCTGCCCGGATGCCGCGCCAGCAGTGCGGCCGCGCGCCTCCGGGCCGCCCCGGGAGGCAGCGCGGTCCGCGCCACGAGCACGTCGGCGAACTCCGCCCAGCGGCCGTCCGGCCCGCCGTCGGGGTCGGCCCACAGATGGACGTCCGGTACGCCGCCGGCGGCCGGGCGGACGGGGCCGCGCCCCGGTACCGCCCGGCACACCAGCAGCCGGGCGCACGCCCGGCCCGCGCCGTCCGCGGAGCGCCAGCCGACCAGCACCGGGACCCCGGCCGCCGCACCGGCTCCGGCCCCGAAGCGGACCGTCGACCAGGCGGCGGGCGGCAGCGGACCGGCCGCCCCGGTCATCGGGCGGCTCCCAGGCCGGGGTCCGTCCACTCCTCCAGCGGCGGCGGGAGCGGGACCGGTGGCACCACCGGGGCGCAGGCCGGTTCGCCCAGCTCCAGCAGCCGGTAGAGGAGCGTCCGCATCCGCCGGTGGAACTGACCGGGCGCCGACGACAGCCGGCCCGCGGCCTGCGCGTACTGGTCCGGGCGGCGCTGCTCCGCCGCGTACCGCAGCTGCTCGGCCAGGGGGTGGGACGGGGAGAGGACCGGTGCCGTGGCGGCCAGCGCCGCCAACGGCGAGTGCGCCGAGATCTCGCGGCGCGGACCGGCGGTGAGCAGCACCGTGGCGTCGGTCAGCGCGGCGTACGCGGTCAGCGACCCGTGATCGCCGATCACCCAGTCCGCCGCGATCAGCGGGGCCTGCCAGTCCGCCTCGGGCGGTACCACCGCGATGCCGCGCCGTCGGCACGCGCCGAGCCAGCTGCGGACCTGCCAACCCCCGTGCCCCGCATAGACGTTGGGGTGCACCAGCAGCGCCGCCCGGTAGTCGGGTTCGGGAAGCTGGTGCAGCAGCTGCGGCAGCAGCGCGTCGAGCCGGCCGAAGGTGGACGTCGGGCCCCAGGTCGAGGTGACCACCACGAACCCCTGGGCCGGTGCGATGCCCAGTGCCGTGCGGTACCGCTCGCGCCGGGGCATTCCGGCGGCGATCCGGTCGTGGCACGGGTCCCCCGCGACGTGCGCCACCGGGAGCGCCTCGGGACAGGAGCGCGCCAGCTCGGCGAGGTCCCGGTCGTGGGAGTAGACCACGGCGGCCGGCACCAGCCGGCCCTCCCGCATCAGGTGCTGCCGGCTCATCATCCCCGGCGGCCGTGGTTCTCCGGGCGCCAGTGCCGAGGCGTCCCGCAGCAGTTTGATGTGGCCGGCGCCGTGCGACAGCCGCACGATCGGCGCCCGCACCTCGTGCACGCCCCGGGACCCGGCGGCCAGCGCCAGGTCGAACTCGGTGCGGATCGCCTGTTCCCAGGGCACCGTCGCGATGCCCAGCCCCCGGAGGTACGCGGACACCCCGTCGCCGAAGGCGTGCGGCGCGGCGGTGAAGACGACCTGCACCCGCAGGTCGGCCTCCAGCAGGCCGAACACCTCCGCCAGGCGTTGGGCGTACGCCAGGGTGTGCACCACCACCAGTACCCGTTTGCAGTCCTGCACGGTCGACCACTGACCTCGTTGGATCAGTGCCGAGACCGTCGATGTCGCAGACAACTCTTCCCCCATGAATGTCGGTTGAGGACAGTCCGAGGGGGAGGTGCCCGGCACCCCCTTCGCTTTCCTTGCAGCGCCCTTACAGGGCCTTGCAGCGACCTTGCGGCCCGGCCCCGGGCCCGTTCGCCACGCCCCGGACGGCCGCCGTGCGTCTCCCGTCATGCGGGCCGGGAGGGCCGTCATGGTGAATCCGGTGGTCGTTCAGGGTGAACGCGGGAGACCGGCCGATACGCCGGCTTGGCCGAGGTGCGGACTGCCGGTAGCAAGACAGCGGGGGGCCGCCAACCGTGAGGGCAGGATCGCACTGTGAAGAGAGCACGTCGCATGAAATGGGTGATGACAGGTCTTTTCGGCCTGCTCCTGGTGGGCAGCGGGGCGTCGCCGGCCATGGCGTGGGGGTACGGGGACGGGCCGTTCGAGGCGAGCGGGGACACCGTCAACAAGTTCATCGCCACCTTCCGGTGCGAGGGCCGGACCCGCTTCTGCATCAACGGCGCGGTCAACAGCGGTAACACCAGGAACGCGCAGAACGTCCGGATCACCGGGAACCCCAGCAGCAGCGGAAGCCCGACGAGCAGCAGCGGATCCAACAATTCGGGATCCACCGCCAACGGCAGCACGGCGGGCAGCTCCAACCAGATGCAGCAACACGGAGCGGGCGGCAGTCTGCATCTCTAGGCGGGATCCGCAGATGGGATTTCCAGGCGGATTTCCAGACGGGCACCAAAATTCCGAAGGCCCCGGGGAGACCGGGGCCTTCGGAATTTTCGGATACGTTCCGGACCAGGACCGGAGGCGGCTCAGCGGAGGATCTTGAGGATCCGGGACACGTCGTTCCGGCTGCCGCTCTCCGAACCCGTGGCGGTGTTGAGGCTGTTCGTGGAGCCGCCGGCGGTCTCGATGTTTCCGCTGTTCACCGGGTTGCCGCGGTTGAGGTAATTGTTGCTGTTCTTGCTGTTGCCGCTGCGGACCGGGCCGTTGACGCACGGGTGCGGTGACCGGTTGGCCGGGGACTGGTAATTGAAATCGGCGAGGCGGTTGTCGCACGTCACGCCGGAAATCATGCTGGTGATGGTGCCGACGTCGGCACCCGCCACCGTGGAGAGCAGTGAACCGTCCGGAGTGGTCTGCGCCTGCGCGGTTCCGGTGCCGAACAACACCAGACCGCATGCCCCGGCGACGGTTCCCGCCTGCACTAGTCTTTTCACGACGCTCCTTGTCCGATCGGCCGGCTGACCCAGACGTATCGTGCTGCGGTTGTCCACCGGTGGCCTTGAGAACCCGCAGGGAGCCAAACCCTCGCGGGCCATATTCAGCCGGGTGGCCCAATGGTCCGATCGGGCCCCCGCGGACGCGGCGCGGAGCGCGGAGGCGGGGGAAAACCCCACCACGAGTGGGCGGTCCGCCGGATGGGACCGCCCGGCCGCCTCAACGAGCCTGAGAACATGACGAGTTACAGGGGACTCAAGGCCCGGCGGGTGCTGCTGCTGGGACTGTCGGGAGTGATGGCCGCGGCGACGGTGAGCGTCGCGGCGCCGGGCGCACGGGCGGTGGACGAGGGCCGCGACGGTGCCGCGGCGCCCCGGCTCGCCTGGCGGGCCTGCGAGCGCACCGGCGGGCCGGCCGGGCAGGAGTGCGCCGAACTGCCGGTGCCGCTGGACTACCGCGACCCGGCGGGACCGCAGATCACGCTGGCGGTGACCCGGGTGCGCAGCGACCGGCCGGCGGCGCGGCGCGGCACGCTGCTGGTGCTCCCGGGCGGACCGGGCGGCTCCGGGGTCGCCCGGCTGACGCAGAAGGGCGTGGCGCTCCAGCGGCAGCTGGCCGGTGCGTACGACCTGGTCGGCTTCGATCCGCGCGGGGTGGGCGGCAGTACGAAGGCCGGCTGCGGACTGGACGCCGCGGACCGGGAGCTGGTCACGCTGCGGTCCTGGCCGGCGGCGGACGGCGGGATCGCGGAGAACGTCACCCGGTCCCGGCGGGTCGCAGAGGCGTGCGCGCGCAACGGGGGCGCGCTGGTGCGCAGCATGAGCACGGCCAACGAGGTGCGGGACATCGAGCGGCTGCGCCGCGCGCTGGGCGCGGAGAAGCTGTCCGCCTGGAGCGTGTCGTACGGGACGTACGTGGCGGCGGTGTACGCGCAGACCCATCCGGAGCGGACCGACCGGTGGGTACTGGACAGCAGCGGCGATCCGGATCCGAAGCGGGTGGAGCGGGGCTGGCTGGCCAACATGGCGCAGGCGGCGGACGACCGGTTCCCCGACTTCGCCGCCTGGGCGGCGGACCCGGCGCGGGCCGCGGACGGGCTGCGGCTGGCCCGACGGGCCGCCGACGTACGGCCGTTGTTCCTCGCGCTCGCGGCGGAGCTGGACCGGCGGCCGAAGCCGTCGAACGTGCCGGGGGCGCCGTTGACCGGCGACCGGCTGCGGCAGGTGATGCAGAGCGCGCTCTACGGCGACCAGACGGCCTTGGCCGGCCTGGCCGCGCTGATCAAAGCGGCCCAGGACCCCGCCGCCACCCCGCAGTTGCCGACCGACGTGGCCGGGCCGATGCCCGACACCGATGCCGCCGTGACGGTCGGGACCATCTGCAACGACGTGGCGTGGCCGCGGGATCCGGACGGCTACCGGCGGGCGGTGGCGCGCGACCGGGTGCGGCACCCGCTCACCGCCGGGATGCCGGTGAACATCACGCCCTGCGCGTTCTGGCAGGACCGGCCGGCCGACGAACCGGTCCGGATCACCGACCGGGGACCCGCCAACGTACTGATGGTGCAGAACCTCCGGGACCCCGCGACGCCGTACTTCGGGGCGGAGAAGATGCGGGCGGCGCTCGGTGAGCGGGCCCGGATGGTGACCGTCGACCGCGGCGGACACGGTGTGTACCTGGCGCACGGGAACGCGTGCGGGGACCGGACGGTCACCGCGTTCCTGCGGGACGGCGAGCGGCCGCGGCAGGACGTGTACTGCGCGGGGTGAGCCGGGGCCGGGCCGCCTCCGGGCGGCCCGGCCGCGTGCGGGGCGGGCCCCGCGGTGTGCCGTCAGGCGACCGGCGGGGCGCCCTCGCGGGCCCGGGCCACGGCCCGCCGGACGGCGGCGTCGATCGCCGGCAGCGCGTTCGCGAGGTCGGTGTAGGGGACGTGCTCCACGGCGGCCACCGTGTGCAGGCCCCGGACCAGGAAGGTGTAGTACTGCTCGCGCTCCAGGAGCAGCACGATCGGTTTGCCGAAGGCGCTGGCCCAGCCGATCTCGATATGGGTGCCGGGGGAGGCCGGCGAACCGGGCAGGGCCACGAAGACGTCGGCCTTGCGGATCTCCTCCTGGTCGATCCGGGTGCACTCCTCGGGCTGCATCAACTCCGCGCCCCACGCCTCCCGGCGGTGCGCGTTGTGGACGTCCAGACCGTGGCCCTCGAAGTGCTTGATGAGCAGGGAGAAGGACGAGCGGCTGGCCTCCGGCATCTCGCCGGTGGCCGGGTCGAGCAGCTGGAGGAAGGGCCCGGCCAGGAAGAGCGAGCGGACGCCGAGGTCGCGGGCCAGGGAGGCGGTGGACGCGGTGGACGCGGTGGGTGTGGCGGGTGTGGTCATGCGGACACCTCTGGGTCGGACGGGTCGAAGGCGGTGGGTCCGGTGGCTCAGTCCTTCTGGAAGCACTGGATGTAGGCGTCGCCGCTGGTGCCGTAGGTGTACTCGGTGGTGTCGTACGCGGTGTACTCGTGGCGGTGCACGCGGATGGTGCGGAAGTGCGGGAGGTACTGCCAGCGGAGTTCCGGCTTGGTGCTGAAGAACGGGATGAAGACGCCGCCGGGGCGCAGGATCCGGACCACCTCGGGCATGGTCCGGGCCCACAGGTCCGCGTCCTTCCAGACCTCCATGTCGAGCGCCGGGTCGAAGAACATCCCGTCGATGCTCTCCGAGGGCAGCTCGAAGACCCGCTGGAAGAAGTCGCCGCGCTCGATGGCGAGATTGCCGGGGAGTTCGGGGTGCCGGGCCCGGAACAACTCCTCCACCTCGTCGAAGAGTTCGAGGACGGTGTGGCTGCGGGTGGCCGGGTTCTCCGCGATGCGCAGCGCCGACAGGCCGAGGCCCAGCCCGACCTCGTAGAAGTCGTGGCCGTGCCGGCACAGCAGGTCGGCGCTGGCCCACATCAGGTCGCGCTCCCAGGCCTGCATGGCCTGTTCGCCGCCGATGCTCAGGGTCACCTCGCCGTCGGTCTCGATCAGTTCGATCGCCGGCTTGGTCTGCTCCGTGGTGGGGGTCTCCATGGCAGGGCTCCTTCGTCCGTGCGGTGGTGGTGTGCCGCGTGGGTGTGCGGCGGTGCGTCCGGTCCGGTGCGGGGAGTGCGGGGCTCGTGGCGGGTGGGGATCGGGTGGTGCCGGATGGGGTCACTCACGCGGCGGGACCACCCCGAAGTGGCGGCGGGCCGTCGAGACGGCGAGGTCCTGGACGGCGAAGACGGTGAAGTAGTACGCCTGCGGGGCGGTGCCGGGGGCGCAGCGGATCCGGAAGCGGACGTCCGTGGACTCCCCTTCGGGGACCCGGACCTTGGTGGCGGCCGGCTCGACCACGGTGTCCTCGCGCAGGTAGCCGGGGACGAACAGGCCCAGCCGGACCGGGCCGGGCCGCGGAGCGGTGAGCGCGGCCCGGACCTCCAGGACGCCGCCCTGTTCGACCTCGTCGGCGGCGTACGCGAGCAACCCGGGGGCGTCCGGCACCCGGAAGGTCACGTCGCCGCACCGCATGCAGACCGTGCAGACGGTGTCCAGCACGTACGGCAGCAGGCCGCGCCGGGTGAACTCCTGGGCGGGGCGCCCGCAGTGGCAGCGGGCCTCGCGGACGTCCGGGTCGAGGGTGCTGCGGTCCCCGAAGTGCGCCGGGTAGTTCATGATCTCGTGCTCGGGGTTCTTCGCGACCTGCTCGGCGATGACGTGGTCGAGGGATTGCAGGTCCGCGGCGAGCGAGCTGCGGATCTCGGCCGGGGACTGGTCGGCGAGGTGGGTGGGGCGGGCCGCCCACAGGTCCACCTTGCGGGCGAGCTTGGTCAGGCGGGGCCGCAGCGGGCTCCGGGGCGACAGCAACCCGGAGGAGAGCAGGGCGGTGAGCCGGTGGCCGGTGGTGAGGACCAGCGGGTCCGGTCGGTGGTCCGCGGGGCCGGGCGGGGACGGCGTGCGGTCCGGGTCGGTGGGCAGGCCGTGGCGCATGAACGCCGGGTAGGGGTGGGAGCCGGCCAGGCTGGCGTTGAGGGCGTCCACCGAGTCGGCGCCGCTGACCGCGGCGCGCATCCAGGCGACGTTCTCCGGGCGGTCGGAGTCGTGGACCGAGACGGCCGGGACGACGGTGCGGGCCGGGCCGTCCAGGGCGTTGAGCAGCAGCTGGTACTTGGGGTCGTAGAGCGCGAGGTCGGCGAGCGGGCCGCTGTTGCAGGCGCTGAGCACCACCTCGACGGCGGGCACCCGGTGCAGCGGGACGAGCTTGTCCTCGGGCTTGTAGCACGGCAGACCGTAGGCGCAGCGGGGGCCGAGCAGCCCGCGCTGGGCGGGCACCGCGGCGTTCCGGCCGCAGATGGTGAACTCGCCGAGGTTGACGCTGTCGTCCTTGCCGTGGCCCTGGAAGACCACCCGGCGCCAGCGGGTGTCGAGGATCTCCGCCTGGATGTCGGTCCGTTCGAAGTCCCGGTCGTCGAAGACCCGGACGCCGGGCAGGTGCGGGGGCCGGTCGGTGTCGGTGAACAGCCCGAGCGCGTCGACCTCCTCGGCCGGCACCGCGTACTGCTTGGCGGTGTTCCAGGCGACGGACGCCCCGTCCCGCCCGCTGAGCAGGGTGAGCGCCCGCTCCCGGCCCCGGTAGGTGGCCAGCAGCAGGGCGCGTACCGGATCGAGGGTGAGCCGGTCGTAGGTGCCGACGAGCAGCAGCGTGCCCGGGTGGCGGCGGGCGAACCCGGCGGCGTCACCGGTCAGTTCGTCCTCGCTCAGCCAGGTCCGGGCGAGCGGGCGGGCCAGTTCCGCGGTGCCGTCGAGGAGTTCCTTCGCGCCCAGCACGATGCCGGTGTCCAACGGACGGGGGACGCGGGCGGCGGTGTAGAGGCGGTCGGCGAGACGGGCGCTCTCCGCCAGGTCGGGGCGGCCCTCGACCGGTACCGGCAGCCCCGCACGGGCCGGGTCGGCCAGGAACTCCCGTACCGCACCGGGAAGTTCGTCGGTACTCACCGGACGGAAGAGGGCGTCGTCCGGCCGGGGGCCGTGGTGCCGCTCTTCGGTGGCGGCAGGCTTCATGGGGGACACCTCGTGTTCGTGCGCGGATGGGGGTGGCGGGTTCTTGCGGGGCGGAGCGGGGGGATGGGCGGGAGGGTCGGACGGGGGCGCCGGGCGGCGGTGGCCGGGCGCACCGTTTCACGTGAAACCAGGGGCAGTTGGGCGGTGTCACGTGAAACCGTGGTGCGGTCGGTTGCTTCACGCGGAACGGCGGTGTGTGCGGTTGTTCCACGTGAAACCGAGGCCGGTGCGGTTGTTTCACGTGAAACGGGGTGTCCGTGGAGGGCGCGCCGTTCACGCCACCGCCTCCGCCGGGACCGGCCGGGTGCCGCGGGCCAGCAGTCCCCGGCAGGCGAACGCCAGCGCGGCGCCCGCCAGCGCCACCGCGAACGCGGCCCCGAAGACCCCGTGCGGTCCCAGCGGCGCCATCAGCAGCCCGCCCATCTGCTGGCCCAGCGCGTCCCCGGTCACCGTCGCCAGCGACGCCCAGGTGAACGCCTCGGTCAGCAGCCGCTCCTCGGCGACCGCGCCGACCAGCGTCATCTCGCTCGCCGAAACCAGTGCGATGGGGGCGCTGCCCAGCGCCAGCGCGACCGCCAGGGTGCCCTCGGAGGTGGCCAGCAGGGGCAGTGCGGTGCCCAGGGCGTAGCCGAGCACCTGGCGCGGGAACCGCCGGTGCACCGCGACCTCGGACTGCGCCCGTCCCAGGCACAGCGCGCCGAGCGCACTGCCCACGCCCCAGCAGGCGTACACCAGGCCGGTGCCGGCGCGTGCCCCGTGTGCGTCCACGAAGGCCGGGATGGCCAGCGTCATCAGACCGATCGGCACCGCGCAGGTCGCCATGATCGCGGTGAGCGCCAGCAGCGCCGGGTTCCGCAGGGGGCCCAGGACACCGGGTGCCGGCGCGTCGTCCGCGTCGGCCGGGGCCGGTCGGACGCCGCCCGCCGCGGCCCGGGTGAAGGCAAGGCCCAGCGCGCCCGCGCCACCGGTCACCGCGGCCGCGGTCAACGCGAGCCCCGCGGTGCCCGCCAGCATCAGCCCGGCGAGCAGCAGCGGTGCCCCGATCACGAGGACCTCGGTGAGCAGCGCCTCCCAGAGGTACGCCAGCTGGCGCTCGTCGTCCGCCAGCGGCAGCCGCGCCCACAGCGACCGCATCACGGAGTTGGCCGGCGGCAGTGCCAGTCCGGCCAGTCCCGCCATCGCGGGCTGCGCCCAGCCGCCCGGCTCGGTCGCCCAGACGAGGACGGCGAGCGCGGACGGGTGGACCAGGCCGGTGCCGATCAGCACGGCCCGCGGACCGGCCCGGTCGGCGCGGCGGGCGATCAGCGGGCTGCCCACCGCCATGCAGACGGTGTAGGCCGCCGCGACCGTCCCGGACTGGGCGTAGCTGCCGCCCTGTTCACGGACCAGCAGGACCATGGCCAGGGACATCAGATAGACGGGCAGCCGGGCGACCACGCTCCACCAGGCCGGTCCCGCCACCTGGCGGCGGGTCAGCAGGGCGCGGAACCCGCGGGACGACCTCGATCGTGAAGGCGTCGAGAACCTGGCGCATGCGGTCTTCCACTTCACGGATCGTTGCTCCTGACACATGGACGTGGCCGGATGCGTTGTGCGAGGCGCGCCGGGCCGCCACCGGGTCGCCGGCACCCACCTTGAGAACGGCGTCGAGCACCCCGGGGATGCGCAGCAGCTCCTCCCGTGCGGTGAGCGTGCGGACCGTCCCGGACCCGGGCAGCGGCAGCAGCAGGTCGCCCGCGCAGCGCCGCGTGCCGTAGCGCAGCTCCGGGCGGCGGCCCAGATACACGTCCAGGGTGGCGCCGAAGACGTCGAAGCCGTAGGCGTGCCCGTGGTTGGCGGTGATCTCGCAGCCGGCGATCCGCAGGCCGATCTCGCCCGCGTAGACCTCCCCGTCGATGACGAAGAACTCCATGTGGACGTAGCCGTGGTCGAGTTCCATGCCGGTGGCGATCCGCTGGACCAGGGCGTGCAGCGCGGCGCGGGAGGCGTCCGGGGTGGCGGCGATCCGGGGCACCTCGTCGGTGGCCACGCTGATGTTGGCGTTCATCGCGCCGTCGACGATGTCCAGCGGACGGCAGGGCATCGCGCTGGGCCAGACGTCCAGCACCTCCCCGCCGTGCAGCAGGGCGCAGACCTCCCACTCGGTGCCGCCCAGGTACTCCTCGACCAGCCGGTCCCGGGCGCCGAAGGCGGGACCGGAGTGCCCCGCAAGGTCGGCGGGGCCGGTCAGCCGGTAGGTGTCGACGCAGGCGAAGGAGTCCGCGGGCTTGAGGACGACCGGCCAGCCGCACCGGGCGGCGAAGTCCGCGACCTCTTCGGGGGAGGCGACCCGGGCGTACCGGGCGGTGCGCAGCCCCAGGTCGCGGAAGCGGTCCTTCATGGCGCCCTTGTCGCGCACCCAGCGCACCTGGCGCTCGGTCAGATGCGGCAGTCCGGCCAGTGCGGCGAACCGCTGGGCGACCGCCTGGCGCGGCTCGGACGGATTGCAGAACCGGTCCGGTGCGTGGGGCAGCCCGCGGGTCCACTCCGCGTACCGGCGCGCCTCCTCCGCCAGGGGCACGCCCTCCCGCACCCAGAACGCCGGCAGGTGCGCGGTCGCGCGGAGGTAGTCGTCGGACAGGTCCCGGCGGGCCTCGGCGAACCGCAGCAGCACCAGGTCCTCGGGGAGCGCCCGGGCCGCGTACCGGGTGAAGGAGGTGGCCCGGTCGTCCGCCATCAGCAGCACCGGGCGCCGTCGGCCGCTCATACCGACTCCAGGACTTCGCGTACCGCTTGCACGGCGTGGGCCTGTTCGGCCTCCGGGAGTTCCGGGGACAGCGGGACGCACAGGGTGCGTCCGAGCAGGTCGCGGGTCCGGGCGAAGCCGTCCCGGCTCAGCGTCAGCGGCTGCCCCTCCGGTACGAGGTTCCACGGGAAGCCGTCGGCGTAGAGCGAGCGCCGGCCGGTCAGGACCGGGTGCTCGGGCAGCAGGTACTTCCCGAGCGTCCAGTTGGCGATGCCCTTGGCGGTGAGCGCGGCCACCGCGGCGTCCCGCAGCTCCTGGCTCTCCCAGCGGAACCGCAGGCTGATCTTGACGTCGCCCTCGGCCCGCGGCAGCACCTCCAGGTCCCGGCGGGCCGGCAGCTCCGCCATCGCCATGGCGTGCTGCCGCTCCAGCCCGGCCAGCAGTTCGTCCAGGTGCCGGAACTGCTGGTACTGGATGGCCGCGACGCCCTCGCTGGTGACGAAGTTCTCGCCGTAGTAGGCGTCCGCGTTCCAGGTGGGATAGCGGCCGGGGACCCGGGCCGAGCCGTGGTCGTGGTAGCAGCGCATGGTGTGCCAGGCGGCCGGGTCGTTGGTGGTGACCAGTCCGCCCTCGCCGGAGGTGAGCACCTTGTTGTGGTGGAAGCTGAAGGTGCCGGCGTAGCCGCGGGTGCCGGTGTGCCGCCCGTCGGGGAAGCGCGCGCCGAGCGCCTGCGCGCTGTCCTCGATGACGTACGGCACGCCCTCCGGGAGCGTCGCCGCGGTGCCCTCCATGTGGGCGACGACGACCCGTTGTGCGTCCGGCGGCAGCAGCGTGGTGTCGAGGGAGAGCGACTCGTCGACGTCGACGAGGACCGGGACCAGCCCGCTCGCGAGCACCGCCCCGGCGACCGCGACGAAGGTGGCGGCCGGGATGTGGACCAGGTCGCCGGTGCGCGGGCGGGTGGAGACCAGGGCCAGGCGCAGCGCCTCGGTACAGTTGTGGACTGCCAGCACGTGGGCCGCGCCGAGGCGTTCGGCGACCCGGCGCTCCAGTCGGGAGGCGAGGGACTCGTTCTCGGTCTGGTAGCGGAACAGCACGCCGTGGCCGATGGCCTCCTCCAGCTCGGCCATGTCGGACCAGTCGAGGTAGTTGGCTCCGTAGGGCAGGAAGCGCTGCCCCAGCCGCTTGTCGAGGCTCATCGCAGTTCGGCCTCCGTGATCGGGTGCACGGACGCGTCCACGACCATCTCCTGGCCCCGGTAGTTGCGCAGCCGCAGCCCGCCTTCGGTGGGGGTGAAGTACGGCTGGGCGAGGGGGATCTTGCCGATCTTCGTGGTGAGGACGTACTGCGGCACCCCGAAGCCGGTGATGTGTCCCTGGAGGCCCTCCATGATCTCCCAGCCCTTCTCGATGGAGGTCATGAAGTGCGAGACGCCGGTGACGTTGTCGCAGTGGTAGAGGTAGTAGGGCCGGACCCGGATGCGCAGCAGCTCGGTCATCAGCGTGCGCATGGTGGGCACGTCGTCGTTGACGCCGCGCAGCAGCACGGTCTGGTTGCCGACCGGGATGCCGTGCCGCAGCAGCCGGTCGACCGCGGCGGCGGCCTCGGGGGTGATCTCCTTGGGGTGGTTGAAGTGGGTGTTCAGCCACACCGGGTGGTACCGGGCGAGCATTTCGCAGAGCCCGTCGGTGATCCGCTGCGGCAGCAGCACCGGGAAGCGGCTGCCGATCCGGATGATCTCCACGCTGGGGATCGCCCGCAGCCCGGAGACGATCTGCTCCAGCTTGCCGTCCTGGTAGGAGAGCGGGTCGCCGCCGGTCAGCAGGACGTCGCGGATCTCCGGGTGGTCGGCGATGTAGCGCAGGTCCTCTTCGTAGGACTCGCCCTCGTTGTCGCGGAAGTAGGTGCCGGAGACGTCGGTGGTGTGGAACTTGCGGGTGCAGTGCCGGCAGTAGACCGGGCAGCTCTCCGTGATCAGCATGATCACCCGGTCCGGGTACTTGTGCACCACGCGGTTGGTCTTCCGGTAGAACATGTCGCCGACCGGGTCGACCTCGGCGCCGGAGTACTCGGCCAGTTCGCCGAGTGCGGGCACGCCCTGCTGCCGGATGGGGCAGGCGGGGTCGAGCGGGTCCATCAGGGACGCGTAGTACGGGGTGACGCTCCACCGGTACTTCCCGGCCGACTCCGCGATGGCCTTCTCCTCGCCGGGGGTGAGGGTGAGCCAGTCCCGGGCCTTCTCGACGTTGGTGATGCGCTTGCGCATGTGCCAACGCCAGTCGTTCCACTGCGCGTCGGGGATGTCGGGTCGGGCGGGGGCGGCGCCGTCGCCACGGGCGGACGCGGCGCCCTCGTCAGGGGTGGATGCGGCGCCTTCGTCGGGGGTGGGCGGGCCGGGGGGCTCCGGCGGGCGGGCGGTGGTGCGGGTTTCGCCGGCGGTGCGGGACATGGCGACTCCTGGTCGGCAGCGGAGCGGGGTGGGTCGCGGGGGCAGGGGCGGACCGTGGTGCCGGAACGGTCACAGGGGGGCCAGGCAGAGCTGACGCAGGGTGCGGGCGACGCGCTGGGCGCCGCGGAGGTCGTCGGCGGCCGGGTCGAGGCCGTGCCAGGGGCCGGCCGCCGGGCCCCCGGGCGGCACCCACGGCGCCGGGTCGTCCGGGTCGTCGGCCACCGGGACCGGCACCGCCCGGGCCACCCGTTCCGCCAGGTCCTCCTGGGCCGCCCCGAGCGGCGGCAGGAACACCAGCGGTGCGCGCCGTGCCTGGGCGAGCGTCAGGGCGCCCAGGGTCGGCGAGGCGAGGAAGACGTCGGCGCGGGCGTGCAGGGCGTCGGGGTCCACGCCGGCGTCGGCGGCCCGGCCGATCCGGACGCCGGGGAGGCCGCCGAGCGCGTCCCGGACGGCCGCGGTCCGGGTGTCGGCGACCACCTCGCAGCCGCCCGTCCGGCGCACCGCCGCGCGCACCAGCGGGCGCAGCACCTCCGCGGCGTAGGCGTCGGCCCGGTCCGCCGGGACGCCCCAGAGGGACAGCAGCAGGAGGGTGCCGCTGCGCGTCCGGTCGCGGGCCGGGCGGGCGGGGGC
The DNA here is from genome assembly GCF_002803155.1 of Streptomyces sp. CB02959. GTDB lineage: Bacteria > Actinomycetota > Actinomycetes > Streptomycetales > Streptomycetaceae > Streptomyces. The sequence goes on along the minus strand of NZ_NNBP01000003.1, from coordinate 162,982 downwards.
GAGGGCGCCGGTGGACCGGGCGCCACCGGCCGGGGGCCGTGGTCCGGGCAGCCAGCCGGGCCGGTGCACCCGGCACAGCGCGCCGGGCGGCGGGGCGTCCGCCGGTGCGGCGTCGGCGGACGGTTCGGGCCGGTGGCCGGACCGCAGGTGGACCACCGGGATCCCCCGGCCGAGCAGCTGCCCGGCGGCGGCGGGTTCGTCGCAGACCAGCGCCACCTGTACGGGTTCGCCGTGGTCCGGTGCGGTGGTCGGCGGGTCGGCGGTCGGGACGGTCACCGGGCGGAGTTCGCCCAGGTGGGCCGCGATACGTCGGCGGGCCAGCACCGCGTCGAGTTCGGCGTCGCGCGAGACGAGCAGCACCCGGTGGCGCACCGGGCCGCCGCCGGCCGGCGGGGCCCCGTCGGTCATCAGTACCGCCACGGTGCCACCGCCCCGAGCCGGGCCACGTCGTCGCTGTAGCCGGCGGCGGTGGTGGAGCAGCCGCCGCACGACTCCGGCCCCCGTTCCCGGAAGTGCGTGGCATGGCGCCGGAACACCGGGGTGTCGAGGTGGATCACCCCGTTCTCGCGCAGCGGGGCGCCGCCCGGACCGCTGTCGTCCTCCCGGTGCGGAAGGCAGCTGCAGGCGTACATCCGCCCGTACTTGCCGTCGATGTAGATGACGTCGTCGACGACGTGGCAGAGGGGCCGGGAGGCCCGCGGCGTCACCGACGCGGCGAAGTACCGCTGCTGCTCCTCCGGGGTGTCCCCGTAGAACCGCTTCCCCAGCGGGACCAGGACGGCGGCCGGGTCGGCGGTGTAGAGCGGGTCGCACACCGCCCGCACGTGGTCCGGGTCGGGGTAGCTGATGGTGCGGTCCAGTTTCAGCGCGGAGAGTTCCCACTGGCGCACCCCGGCCTCGGTCAACACCCGCTGGAGCTCGGGCATTTCGGCGTAGTTGTGCGGGCCGACGACGGTGTTGACCCGGGGCAGGACGCCGAGGCCGGCGGCGGCGCGCAGCCCGCGCAGCCCGTTGTCGAACATGCCGGGGGACCGCCGGTAGACGTCGTGGGTGGCGGCGGAGGCGCCGTCCAGGCTGACGATCACCTGCGCCAGTCCCGCCGCCGCGAGCCGCTCGGCCATCCTCGGCAGCAGCGTGCCGTTGGTGATGAGTGACATCTTCATGCCGGCGCGGGTGCCGGCCTCCACCAGGTCCACGACGTCCCGGTGCATCAGCGGCTCGCCGCCGGTGAACCGGACGTACCCCACCCCGGCGGCCCGGGCCTTGGGCAGCAGCTCGGCGAAGTCCTCGGGCGAGAACCGGAACGTGTCGCGGGAGAGCGCGAACTCGCACATGAAGCAGTCGGCGTTGCAGGCTTCCAGGATCCGGATGAACAGGTAGCGGGGACGCCGGGTGGCGGGCGCGTCGGGGAGGACCTCGGACGGGGCAGCGGACATGGCAGCGGAATCTTCCTGGTGGAGGGAACTTCCCGGTCAGGGCTGTGCTGCGGGGCGGAGGAGGGGAGCGGGGCCCGGCGGTGCGGTGGCGCGGCCGGGTCGGGCGGGCAGCGGGGTCCGGGCGAGTATCGCCAGCACGGTGTCGGCCACCTGCGCCGCGCCGTTGGTGCCGGTGCCGCGGGTCAGCCCGCCCCAGTCGGCCCCCCGCCCGGCGGTCCGCAGCGCGGCCAGCACGCCGTCCCGTACCGCGGCGACCACCTCCGGACGCGCCCCGCCGGCTCCGGGGGCGCGGTACGGATCCGGGGAGGCGCAGTCCGCGGCGGGGTCCCCGGCGCCGTACGCCGCCGCGATCCCGTCGTAGACGACCCGCAGTGCCGCGTCCTCGCCGCCTGCCCGCAGGGCCATGGCGGTCTCCTCGGCGAAGACCGCGGACGGCCAGACGACCCGGACGTCGGCGCCCACCGCCCGGCTGTGGAACCGCCCGTTGAAGATCTGGCTGAGGTTCTGCGGCGGCAGGCAGACGGTCGGGACGCCGAGGCTGCCGGCCTCCAGGAGGGTGGTCAGCCCGGGGGAGGTGAGCAGCACCTCGCAGTCGGCCAGCCGGGCCAGGAACTCCCCGTGCGGGAGCGCCCCGGCGGTCACGGTCATCGGCGCGGCGGCCGCCGGTTTCACGTGAAACACCCCGGCCGCGAGCCGCTCGACCAGCTCCCGCGGCAGGTTGCCGGCCACGTGCACCTCGTGGACCCCGTACGCGGCCAGCGCCGCGAGCGCGGCGGGCACCACGATGCCCGGGTACCGGGTCCAGTCGCCGAGCCCCGGGGCGTGCAGCCCGCCCAGATTGACCAGGGCCCTCCCGCCGGGCCGCGGGGCGGAGCGGCGGGCCTGGGCGGGGACCGGCCCGGCGCTCCCGATGACCGCCTCGACCCAGCGCAGGTCCCGTACGGAGCCCAGTACGCCCCGGCAGGCGTCGGGGAGTTCGGCGCACCGCTGGGCGCAGTACGCGGAGACCTCCAGCGGCAGGGCGTCCCGGTCCCCCTCGGTCCACAGGAACGGCAGGCTGTCCACGAACACGGTGGGCACCCCGGCGCCCTCCAGCGCCTTGGCGGCGGCGCCGTCCAGCACCACCAGGGCGGCCCGGACCCGCTCGTCCCGGACGACCTCGGCCACCGCGGCCCGGGCCGGTCCGGCCGCGGCCGGCAGGTCGTACCAGCGCTCGATCCCCTGCCCGGCCAGCAGCGGACGCCCCAGCCCGGAGGCCAGGCCGACGAATCGCAGGGGACGTCCGGACCGCTCGCGCAGCGCGGTCAGCACGGCGCTCAGCTTTCCGGAGCTGCCCCAGCCGAACTCGACGCCGGCGACGGCGACCGTGACGGTGGCGGGACCGGGCACAGGACGCATGGCGTGGCTCAACTCCCTTGCGCAGGACGGCAGAAGAGATCCCGGCAAGGCGGCGCGGACGGCGCCCGGCGGGGATCGCGGGGCCTCACGATCCGGCCCGGACGCTTGACCCCGCAAGCCTCATATCAATGGAATCCGGCCAGTGCTCCCCCATTGCCGGACGTATCCGATATGGGCACCCGTTCGATCCCAAGGCGCATCTTTGGCCGTACCTCGCACCGGCGGTGAGCGCCCGCCGGCCCCGTCCTGGCCCGGGGGCGGGCGGGATCCGGCGAGGCCATCCCCGTTGCCCCGCCGCCGCGGCGGGGCCCGGCGCCCCTCGGTGCCGCGCCCTGCTTCGCGCTCAGCGTGCGCCCGCACGGTCCCCGCGGCCGTGCACCACCGCCCGGCCGGATCGGACCCCGGAGGAGCGCCGGCCCGGCCCCCCGCGCCGTCCGCGGGCGGGTCACGCCAGGGCGTGCCCCGTGGTCGCGTCCACGTGGTCGGGGACCTCCTCGTGCCGGTCGCCGACGGTCGACGTCCCGGTGGGTTCGAAGAGCAGCAGCGAGGCGCCGGCCGGGGCGGACGGCTTGTGCTCGGTGCCCCGGGGGACGGTGAAGACGGCGCCCTTGGGGAGCCGGACCGTGCGCTCCCCGGCCTCCTCCCGCAACGCGATGAACAACTCCCCCTCCAGAACCAGGAAGAACTCGTCGGTGTCGTCGTGGACGTGCCACAGGTGCTCGCCGGCGACCTTGGCGACCCGGACGTCGTAGTCGTTGACCCGGGTGACGATCCGGGGGCTCCACAGGGCGTCGAAGGAGGCCAGTGCCGCGCCGAGTTCCAGCGGCTGGTTCGTGTGTGTGCTCATGATCCGATCCTGTCCGGCCCGCCCGGCCGCCGTGAGTGCTAGGAATCGCATATGCCGCAACGATCCTCGCAACCGGACCGGGCGCCGGGCCGGGCACCGGACCGCCCGCACCGCGTCGTCGCCGTCGTCGACGAGAACACCAACCCCTTCGAACTCGGCTGCGCGATCGAGGTGTTCGGCCTCCGGCGCCCCGAAACCGGCCGGGACCTCTACGACTTCGCGCTCTGCGCGCCGGAGCCGCGGACCCGGATGCGCGACGGCTTCTTCACCCTCACCGGCGTCGCCGGTCTGGCGGCGGCCGACACCGCGGACACCGTGATCGTCCCCCACCGGCCCGACGTCGAGGTGCCCCGCCGCCCCGCCCTGCTCGACGCGATACGCCGGGCCCACGCCCGCGGCGCGCGGCTGGTCAGCTTCTGCACGGGTGCCTTCACCCTCGCCGAGGCGGGCGTCCTCGACGGCCGCCGGGCCACCACCCACTGGCAGTGGGCGGACGCCTTCCGGGCCCGCTTCCCCGCCGTCCGCCTGGAGCCCGACGTGCTGTTCGTGGACGACGGCGAGATCCTCACCGCGGCGGGCAGCGCGGCCGCGCTCGACCTGGGGCTGCACCTGGTCCGCCGCGACCACGGCGCGGAGATCGCCAACACGGTCAGCCGCCGGCTGGTCTTCGCCGCCCACCGGGACGGCGGCCAGCGGCAGTTCGTGGACCGCCCGGTGCCCCGGGTGCCGGACGCGTCGCTCGCCCCGCTCCTGGCCTGGGCCCAGGAACACCTGGACGGTCCGCTCACCGTGGCCGACCTGGCCGCCCGCGCCGCGGTCAGCCCGGCCACCCTGCACCGCCGCTTCCGCGCCGAGCTGGGCACCACCCCGTTGGCCTGGCTCACCGGCGAACGGATCGCGCTGGCCTGCCGGTTGATCGAACGCGGGGAGCGCCGCCTCGACGTGGTCGCCCGGCGCAGCGGCCTGGGCACGGCGGCCCATCTGCGCACGCTGATGCGCCGCGAGACCGGCCTGACCCCGTCCGCCTACCGCCGCCGCTTCGGGCCGGACGCCGACGAAGCGGGCGCCGTTTCACGGGAACCCGCCGTTTCACGTGAAACACGCCGCCCCACGGAGACCCGCAGCGAAACGGAGACCCGTAGCGCCACGGAGCCCCGCCGTTCCACGGAGACCCGCCGTTCCACCGACCGCCGTTTCACGTGAAACACCACCCCGGCGGTCGCGCGGCCGCCCCGCCGGTCGCCCCCTAATCTGGGAAAAGGAAGCCGGTGCGTGTCGATGACCGCTGATCCCGTCACCCTCGCACTCTGCGGCGATGTGATGCTCGGCCGCGGAGTCGACCAGATCCTGCCCTGCCCCGGCGACCCCGAGCTGCGCGAACCGTACGTCCAGGACGCCCGGATCTACGTCGGACTGGCCGAGGCGGCCAACGGTCCGGTCCCCCGCCCCGTCGACGTCCGCTACCCCTGGGGCGACGCCCTGACCGCCCTCGACGCCGCCGCACCCGCCGCCCGCGTGGTGAACCTGGAGACCTCCGTCACCCGGCACGGCACCTTCGCCCCCGGCCGGCAGATCCACTACCGGATGCACCCGGCGAACCTCCCCTGCCTGGCCGCCGCCCGCCCCGACGTCTGCGCACTGGCCAACAACCACGTCCTGGACTTCGGCCGCGAGGGGCTGGCCGAGACCCTGCGGAGCCTGGCCGCCGCGGGCCTGTGCACGGCGGGCGCCGGTGCCGACGCCGAGGCGGCCCGGCGCCCCGCCGTCGTCCCCCTGCCCGACGGCCACCGGCTGCTCGTCCTCGCCCTCGGCATGCCGTCCAGCGGCATTCCCCACACCTGGGCCGCGACCGCCCGGCACGGCGGCGTCCACTGGGCGGACGGCCCGACACCGGCCACCGCCGCGGCGGCGGCCGCGCTGCTCCGCACCCGGAAGCGGACCGGCGACCTGGCCCTGGTCTCGGTGCACTGGGGCTCCAACTGGGGCTACAGCGTGCCCCGCGCCCAGACCGCCTGTGCGCACGCCCTGATCGACGGCGGCGTGGACCTCGTCCACGGCCACTCCGCGCACCATCCGCGCCCCGTGGAGGTGTACGCGGGCAAGCTCATCCTCCACGGGTGCGGCGACTTCATCGACGACTACGAGGGCATCACCGGCTACGAGCGGTACCGCGACGATCTGCGTCCGCTCTACCTCGCCGCCCTGGAGCCCGGCACCGGCCGCCTCCAGGAGCTGCGGATCGTCCCCTTCCAGGCCCACCGGATGCGGCTGCGGTACGCCTCCGTCGTGGACGCCCGCTGGCTCGGCACCCTCTTCGACCGCCTGACCCGCGGCTTCGCCCCCGGTGTCCTCACCACCGTCCCGGCGCCCGCGCTGACCCTCCGCCCGGCCTGACCGGTGCCGCCGTGCCGGACCGGCCCCAGGGCCCGGGGCCGGTCCGGTGGATCAGGGCCGGCGGTCCCTACCGGCCGGAGTCCGCCACCGCCGCGGCCAGTGCCAGCACCCGCCGCGCCTCCTCCACGTGCAGGTTCTCCACCATCCGCCCGTCCACGGTGACCACCCCGCGTCCTTCCCGGGCCGCGGCCTCGAACGCCTCGATGATCTTTTGGGCCCGGGCCACCTCCGCCTCGGCCGGTGCGAACACCCGGTTGCACGGCTCGATCTGCGACGGATGGATCAGCGTCTTCCCGTCGAAGCCGAACTGCTGCCCCTGGACGCACTCCGCCTCGAACCCGGACAGGTCCTTGACGTCGTTGAACACCCCGTCCAGGATCGCCTTCCCGGCCTCGCGGGCCGCCAGCAGCGCCAGCGACAGCCCGGTCAGCAGCGGCGCCCGGCCCGGCACATGCGCGGCGTGCAGCTCCTTCGCCAGGTCGTTGGTGCCCATCACCAGCACCGTCAGCCGCTCGCTCGCGCCGGCCACCGCGCGGGCGTCCAGCATCGCCCGCGGTGTCTCCACCATCGCCCAGATCGCCGTGCGGTCCGGGGCGCCGGCCGCCTCCAGGTGCCGCTCCACCTCCCGCACGGTCTCCGCGGACTCCACCTTCGGCACCACCACCGCGTCCGGACCGGCCTGTGCCGCCGCCCGCAGATCGTCCGCGAACCACTGCGTGCCCGGCCCGTTGACCCGGACCGTGACCTCCCGGCGGCCGTACGCGCCCGCGGCCACCGCCGCCGCGACCCGCTCCCGCGCCGCCTCCTTGGCGTCCGGGGCGACCGCGTCCTCCAGGTCCAGGATCAGCCCGTCCGCCGGCAGCGACGCCGCCTTCTCCAGCGCCCGCGCGTTGGCACCCGGCATGTACAGCACCGACCGCCGCGCCCGTACGGCGCCCTGCGCCTCGCCCGTCGCACCCATCGCCCTACTCCGTTCCCTCGCCGCTCGCCGCCGCGTACGCCGCCCGCAGTGCGGGATCCCGCGCCACCAGCGCCTCGGCGAGCTCCACCACCACCCGGCACTGCTTGACCGTGGCGTCGTCCTGCATCTTCCCGTCGATCATCACCGCGCCGGTCCCGTCGCCCATCTCCGCGATGACCCGGCGTGCCCAGGCGACCTCGTCCGGCGTCGGCGAGAACACCTTCTTCGCGATCCCGATCTGCACCGGGTGCAGGCTCCAGGCGCCCACACACCCCAGCAGGAACGCGTTGCGGAACTGGTCCTCGCACGCCACGGTGTCCTTGATGTCGCCGAACGGCCCGTAGTACGGCAGGATCCCGTGCGCCGCGCAGGCGTCCACCATCCGCGCGATCGTGTAGTGCCACAGGTCCTGCTGGAACACCGCCCGCGGCGCGTCCTCCGCACCCGGCTGCGGGTCCTGGCGCACCAGGTAGCCGGGGTGACCGCCGCCCACCCGGGTGGTCTTCATCCGCCGGCTCGCCGCCAGGTCCGCCGGCCCCAGCGACATGCCCTGCATCCGCGGGCTGGCCCCGGCGATCTCCTCCACGTTGGCGACCCCGCGCGGCGTCTCCAGGATGGCGTGCAACAGGATCGGCCGCCGCACCCCGGCCTTCGCCTCCAGCTGGGCCACCAGCCGGTCGACGTAGTGGATGTCCTCGGCGCCCTCCACCTTCGGCACCATGATCACGTCGAGCTTGTCGCCGATCTCGGTGACCAGCGTCAGCAGGTCGTCCAGCGCCCACGGCGAGTCCAGGCTGTTGATCCGCGTCCACAGCTGCGTCGCGCCGAAGTCGGTGCCGCGGGCGATCTCGACCAGCCCGGCCCGGGCGGCCTCCTTGCGGTCCGCGGCGACCGCGTCCTCCAGGTTCCCGAGCAGTACGTCGACGCCGGGTGCGATGTCCGGCACCTTGGCCGCCATCCGCGGATTGCCCGGATCGAAGAAGTGGATCATCCGTGACGGCCGGAACGGTACGTCCCGCACCGGCTCCGGAGCACCCACGGCCAACGGACGGAAAAAGTCCTTCGGAGAACGCACCCTGCCTCCTACCTCGCACCGACCGACCGGCCCGGAGCCGGCCAACGGCGCACACTCTAGGCCCGCCGCCCCCTCCTTGTTACCGCGCAGTACGTGTGCCGTTGATCACGGAAAGCGAAGGGGCCGGGGCGCCCCCGGCCCGGCGCTCGCCCCTGCCGTACGTCCCGCGTCCGGAGCGTCGCGTAGGCCGCAGCCAGGGCGGCGCCGACCCAGAGGGCCAGGACGGCCAGGCCCGACCAGGGGCCGAGGCCGTCGGCCGCGGGGCGGACCTCGGTGAGGTGGGAGCCGGCGGCGTCGGGGAGGTAGGCGGCGAAGCGGGCGGGTCGGCCGGGAGGGGGTCACTCGGCCGACGCGCGCAGTTCGGCCAGTTTGTCGCGGGTGTTGTCGGTGCTCGGATGGTCCTCGCCGAGCACCCGACACCGGTCGTCCAGCACGGCGCTCAGCTCCGCCACCGCCCGGTCGTGGTCCCCGGCCTTCGCCCGGTAGAACGCCAGGTTGTGACGGGTCGTCAGACTCTCGGGGTGGTCCGTGCCGCGGGTCCGCGCCTCGATACGGGCGACCTCTTCGAGCAGGGCGGCCGCCCCCGCGGGGTCCCCGCACTCCCCGCGCAGCGCCGCGATGTTGTGGGCGGAGGTGAGCACCAGCTCGTCGGCGGCGTCGAGCTCGGCGAGCAGGGCGTCGTGCAACTGCTCCAAGGCGGCGATCTGCGCCGGGTCCCGGTGCGCCATCCCGTTCCAGAAGGCGATCTGGCACCGGGCTTCGAGGATCCGCACCCGCTCGTCGGGATGGTGCCGCAGGAGAACGCCGAGGATGTCCTCGAAGACGTGGACCGCGCCGTGCGGGAAGCCGCCGCGTCCCAGCAGTTCGGCCAGGTGGCCCTTGACCTCCAGGGTGTGGATGTGGTCGTCGCCGTAGACCCGCCGGTGGCTTTCGAGCGCGGCCATCAGGGTGTCGCTGGCGTCGGCGTCCTTGTTGCGGGTCCGCCAGTACGCCAGCTGGTGCTGCACCTTCAGGGTGTACGCGTGATCGGCCCCGAGATGGCGGACCGCGGACGCGTACAACTCCTCCAGCATGGCGACGGCCTTGGGCCGCATGCCGGCGCAGCCGTAGCTGTCCGCGCTCTGGTTGAAGACGTAGTAGCCGTGCAGCGGCCACATGGCCTCACCGGCGATGTCGTACAGGGCGTCGGCGTTGTCGCGCAGCATCCGGGCCAGCGGCCCGTCCTGTTCGTGGGGCGCCGTGGGCCAGGCCAGGAGGAGGCAGGTGCCCGCGTGGTACGCCGCCGTGGCCAGCCGCTCCGGGTCCAGGGACTCCCGGGTGGCCCGCTGGACGAGCCCGTGCACCCGCACCGTCTGCCGGGCGTCGTCCGGGTCCAGGGTGATCAGGCTGAGGCGGTGCAGGCACCGCAGCGCGGCCTCGGCGTCCTCGACCGGCACCTCGTCGTACCACGCCTCCTCCGCCTCGTCCCCGCTCGTGTCCGGCACCGGGCAGCCGCCCGCGTAGGCCCGAGCGGGTTCGCCGGTGAGGACCGCGGCCGGGATGCCGTGCGGGCCGAGCACCGAGGCCATCTCCAGGAACGGGCGCGCCAGCCCGCGGGGCCGCAGCTGGTCGGCGCGCTCGATCGACAACTCCCAGACGGCGGAGACCGTTTCCCGGTGGTCGTCGGGCAGCTCACCGTGCTCCGGCAGCAGGTCGGGCAGGCACCTGCGCCGGTCGTGGAGCCGCCGCCGGTACTCGGCGCACGACAGTCCCTGGTCGGTGAGGTAGGAGGCCGCCTGGGCCAACGCCAGGGGGAGGTGCCCGAGGTCCGCGGCGAGCTCCTCGGCCGCCGCGTCCGTGACCCGGTGCCCGTGGGCGGCGAGTTTGGTGCGGAGGTAGGAGCGGGACTCGTCCGGCGTGAACTCCCCCACCTCGACGAACGCGCGCCCCTGCCCCATCAGGGCGGCGTCCCGGCGGCGCGTGGTGACCAGGACCTGGCCCTGCGGACGGTGCGGCGGCCACAGCCCCCGGAGGTCCGCCGGGTCGGCGACGTCGTCCAGCACGATCAGCCAGCGCCGCTCGGTCCGCTGCAGCCAGGAGAGGAACTGGTGCGCGGCGCGCCGGGGATCGGCCGGGTCGGCCCCGGCGACCTCCTGGGCCGCCTGCGCGTAGACGGACTCGATCGCCTCCCGGGTGCTGGCCGTGACCCACACCAGGAGGGCGACCGCGCCGGCGCGCTGGGCCTCCCGCGCCAGCCGCGCGGCCCACTGCGTCTTCCCGGCGCCGCCCAGCCCGCACAGGATCCGGCACGGTGCCGGATCGTCGCCCGCGGTACGGGCGTCGCGCGGCTGGAAGCAGTGGGCCTCGGGCGGTACGACGCCCACCTGGTGCGGCCAGGCGAGCGGCGCCCGCCCGGCACCCGCCGGGTGGTAGTGGAGGTTCTCCACGTGCCCGAAGGCGGCGCCGTGGGCCGAGGACAGGACCGAGGTCGCTGCGTTGACGGTCGGACTGAAGTCCCCGGGTGCGGTCAGCCCTGGTCCGCACCCGGCGGGCGAGGGTTTTCGAGGTGCACCGAGCCCTGGAAGACACCGGCCACCGCGCCCCGCTCGGCCCGCACCGACAGATCGCCCTGGACGGTCGCGCCGCCGCCCGCACCGGCCGCCGCCGGGCCTGCCTCCGCCGCCGCCAACTCCGCCAACCCGCCGATGAACCGCAGCCGTTCGGCACCGTCCAGCCCGTCCAGCCGCCGCGCGAACCGGTCGCGCCACTGCGCACCGGCGTCCGCCGCCCCGCCCCCGGCGGCCAGCTCGGCTCGCGTCCGGTCGAGCGCGTCGAGCACCTGCTGCCGCTCCGCCCCACCGCCGAACAGCCCGGCCGTACGCTCTCGGACGTCCGCCCACGCGTCCGTGCCCGCCGCCCGGACCACCGCGGCACCACCGGCGGCGGCCACCGCGCGCAACGCCTCACCCCGCATACGCCCCACCCACCTCCCCCAACTCACCCACCCCCACCGGTGGTTCGACCCCCATTAAACCGAGCCACCGCACCCCACGACGGGGAAACGCGCCCGCCTGCCGCCGGCCCTCCCCGCTAATTCCTTTGACAGGCCCGAAACCCCCCTTGTTAGCTGGTGGGGTCCTCGATTCGATGCGTTCCGTACTGGGCCCTGTGCCCTGGAAAAAGGTGTTGATGTTCCGGCTCGCGCCGAGTGCGCCTCGCCGTACCGCGTAACCGTCCGTCTCCTCGCCGCCGTTCCCGCGGCTGCCGGACCGCGTTCCCGGCACCCCGCACAGCCCGCCGCCCCACGATCCTCCGCGGACCGTGCCCGGTGTGCGCGCCCGCCCCGTCGAGGCCGCTCGGCCTGCTCTTGCTGTCCTGACCGACGTCCCAGCAAGGAGCACCGGTGTCCCACAACACCACCCCCACCACCCCCAAGATCGACGACTTCCCCTGCGCTTGGTGTGGTCTGACGGTGTCCGCGTACGCCGCCGACGGCGCCCGGCGCAACCACTGCCCCTCCTGCCTGCACTCCCGGCACGTCCTCGACCACGTCGAGGGCGGCCCCGGCGACTGCCGCGGCCGGATGTCCCCGATCGCCGTCGCCGTGCCGCGCACCGGCGGCTGGCAGGTCATCCACCGCTGCGTCCGCTGCGACGAGCTGACCTCCACCCCGGTCTGCGCCGACGACAACCAGCTCGTCCTGATGCGGATGGCCGTACGGCCGCTCGCCCAGCCGCCGTTCCCGCTCGAAGCGTTCGGCACCCTCTGACCACGCCCGGAAGGAGGGAACACGCCATGCCCCGACACACCAACCGGCGCCGGCCCGACCGGGACCGGCGCCCACAGCGTCACAAGACCGTCCTCCACGACCGGGACGCACACCGGACGAACGCCTTCCGCTGCGTGGGCTGCCGGCTGGACGTCCCGGTGACCGTACCGGGCACCGCACACCGCAACCACTGCCCGCACTGCCTGGCCAGCCGCCACGTCGACCGCAGGATCCCCGGTGACCGTGCCGCGGCCTGCCGCGGCCGGATGGAAGCGCTCGGCATGTCGGTCCGCCCGGACGGCGAGTGGCTGCTCATCCACCAGTGCCGGTCCTGCGGCCGTCTCAGCGCCAACCGCATCGCCGGCGACGACAACCCCCTGGCCCTGCTCCACCTCGTACTCAGACCACTCCGCGACCCCACCCGCGCCGAGCGAGCCCTCCGCGCCCTGTGACACCCGACAGGCCCGGCCCGGGACCACAACCCCGAGCCGGGCCTGGACAACGCGCCCCACCGAACCGCAGCGGGCCCGAGCGCGCGCCGATGTCCGCCCTGCCCCGTCGCCAGGGCGGACACCGGTGTGCGCTCGGGTTACGGGCGCGGGTCGATGGGTGCGAGTACGCCGAAGTGGCGCTCGATCACCTCGGCGGCCTCCAGGCACCGGTCCTCGCGGTACATCTGGCCGATGAGCTGGACGCCCTGCGGCATGCCCTCCGCGAATCCGGTGGGCACGCTCACCGCGGGCACGCCGACGAGGGAGGTCACGGTGCACAGGGCTCCGGCCAGCATCATCCGGGCGTGGCTCTCGGCGTCGGTGTCGTCGGGGAGCACGTTGAACCCGGGGACGGGCTGGGGGCAGGTGGCCCCGAGGAGCAGCGGGTAGACGTCCAGGAGCTTGGCCCAGTCGCGTTGGACGGTGAGCCGGACGCCGGTCTGGCGGAGGAACTCGGCGAGTTCGGTGTGCGGGGTGCGCTCCATGAACAGGTCGATGTGCTGGGCGCCCTTCTCGCTGAGCAACTGCCTGATGCGGGGCCACTTCACACCGAACTCGGTCATGATGAGCGTGCCGTAGCACTCCAGGGCCTCGTTCAGCCGGGGGATCCGAACCTCCTCCACGGCGTAACCCGCCCGCTCCAGTTCGGTGGCCGCCTCGTCGATGGCGGCACGGATCTGGGGGTGGACACCGACTCCGGCCGGGTCGGCCACGACGCCGACCTTGAGGGGGCCGGTGGGGCGGGGCCCGTACGCGGGGACCGGGACCGCCCGCGGGTCCTCCGGGTCCGCGCCCGCCAGCGCCTCGTAGGCCGCGCGCAGATCGGCGACCGAGCGGGCGAGCGGGCCGTCGACGGGGATGAGCTGGGAGGCCAGCATCGGCTCCTGGCCCAGCACGCGGTGGTCGGCGGCGAACCGGCCGTAGCTGGGCTTCAGTGCCGCCACTCCGTTGAAGGCCGCGGGCATGCGCACCGAGCCGCCCGAGTCGTTGCCGAGGCCGAGCGCCGCCATGCCGACCGCCACCGCCACCCCGTCGCCGCTGCTGCTGGCGCCCGGGGTCTTCGAGGGGTCCCAGGGGTTGTACGTCCGGCCGTACAGCTGGCTCGCGGGGTCCGAGGAGATCGCCAGGTCGGGCATGTTGGCGTGGCCGATCGGGATCGCTCCCGCGGCCCGCAGCCGGCGCACCGGCGGGGAGTCGGCCTCGGCCGCGTGATCGCGGAACTTCCGCACGCCGTGCGTGGTCGCCCACCCCGCCACGTGGATGTTCTCCTTGACGGTGAAGGGCACTCCGGCCAGCGGGCCGAGTTGGTCTCCTGCCGCGCGGCGCCGGTCGGTGGTGCGCGCGGCCTCGCGGGCGCTGTCCGCCATGAGCTGGGTGACGGCGTTCACGGCCGGGTTCACCGCCGCGATGCGCTCCAGATGGCTTTCCACCACCTCGGTCGCCAGGACCTCGCCGCGGGAGACGGCCGCACCCAGCTCGGTCGCGTTCAGCTTCCACAGTTCCGTGTTCATCGCGTGGTCGTTCATTGCGTCGCCGGGCCGCGCGCTCCGCTCTCGTGCCGAGCGCGCACCCCTGCCCCCTTTCCCTCGCCGCGCCATGACGTGCCGTGCCACGCCGTGGCAGCGGCCGCCCCTTCGTTTCGATGCGCTTGCATCACATCCTATGCTGGGAATCGATGCAAGCGCATTACTACGCAACCGGTGAGGGAGCCCATGCCCAGACAGGTGGACCACGAGGAGCGGCGGCGCCGGATCGCCGAGGCGGTGTGCGCGCTCGCCGACAGCAGCGGCCTGGAGGGCGTGACCCTGCGCGATGTCGCGACCCGGGCCGGCGTCTCGATGGGAGCGGTCCAACGCTGCTTCCGCACCAAGCAGGAGATGCTCGTCTTCGCCCTCGACCACGTCGGCGAGCGGGTGGCCGAGCGGGCGCAGGCCCACACCGCCGCGGCGGCGGGCGCGACCGGCTCCGCCCTGGGGCGCGTACTGGGCGAGGTCGCGCTGGTCGACGAGACGCACCGCACCGAGGCCCGGGTCTGGCTCGCGTTCGTCGCGCAGGCCGCCGTGACCCCCGAACTCGCCACCGTGCTGCGCAGCCACTACGCCGGGCTGCACCCCCTGCTCGTGCGGCTGCTCACCGAGAGCCGCGCGGACGCCCCGGCCCCGCACGGTGGCGCGTCCCCCGGTGCCGACCACGATCCGTCCCGAGCGGCGCAGCTGCTGCTCGCCCTCGCCGACGGTCTGACCACCCACGTCCTGATCGGCCACCTGACCCCGCAGGCCGCGCTCGGCCTCCTCAACGCGCAGATCGACGCCGTCACTCAGGCGGGCCCGCGGGATCCGGCCCCGGCGCGGTAGCGACGCGGAGCGTCCTCCTCCGGCGGCCTCGGAGGGTCCGCGCGCCCGCGGGCCCTCCGGGCCGCACCCACTCCACCTCGCGACCATCGTCTTTCGAACGAGGCGTCTTGCGGACGAGGCGTTTCTCGGGCGAGGCGTCTTGCGGACGGGACGTCCTCCGAAGGAGGTGCCTTCCGAACGGACGTAGGTGAGGCCGCTGTTGGCATCGCGGAAGAGGCCTTATCGACGGCCCCGTGCCGCCGCGATGTCTCAAAGGGGCTTGTTCAACGGCCTGTTCCGGGCGGTGCCGCATGTTCTGCCACACAACTGCGCATTCAGGGGCGGACATTGCCTGTTGTTTAACGAGCCTGTCACAGCGCAGTTGGGTGTAGAACCGCCGGCCTGCCGGGCACGTCACCTACCAGTGACACTTTGACGCCGCACGTCCGGGGAGATTCATGAAGCGCAGATGGTCGCTCATCACCGCGATCGCCGTATTGACCGTCGCGCTGGCTTTCGTCGTCGTCCAACTGGTGCGCGGGCAGGGCGCCGGGAATCAGCAGGCCGGTGCGAATCCGTCCGCACCCGGGGCGGGCACCGACGCCGAGGCGCTGCGCGGCGTCGGGTGGTGGCCCCTGCACCAGTCCGGCACCGCGAAGGCGGGTGAGCGCGACGCCGTGGTCGGCGGTGGCACGCAGTGGACCGAAGGCCCCACGGGCGGCGCCCTGCGGCTGGACGGCACCAGCGGGTACGCGGACACCGGCATCCGGCTCGACACCGTGGGCAAGGACTACTCGATCGCCGCGCGGGTGCGGCTCACCGACGAGGACATGAACGGCTTCCACACCGCCGTGTCCCAGGACGGCGACCGGATCAGCACGTTCTTCCTCCAGTACTCCGGCCAGGACAGGAACTTCGCGTTCAGTTTCACCGGCGCCCGTACCGTCGCGGAGCAGACCGAGAAGCCGCAGCCCGGCCGCTGGTACCACCTCACCGGCACGTACAGCCAGAAGGACCACCGGATGCGGCTCTACGTCGACGGCCGGCTGGCGGGCAGCCGGGCGGCCGCCACCTCGGTGAAGCCCACCGGCGCAGTGGTGATCGGGCGCGCCGAGTTCGACGGGAAGCCGGCCGACTACTGGAAGGGCGACATCGCCGAAGTGCATGTCTACGACCGGGAACTGACGGCAGCTCAGGTGCAGTCGCTGTCCTCTCGCGAACCGGGCTGACGGTGATCCCGGGGCGGGTTCATCGCCGCCGCAGGCCGGCGGACACGCCGCCCGGAGCGTACGACCGCTCGCGGCGGCATCCGCCGGCTCTCCCGGAGCCGGCCATCCCGTCTCGCCCACTGATGACCGGAGAGGAAAAGGCCCTTGTCGGCCAGCACTTCGACCGAAGACCGCGTACCCCGCCCCGCCCCGGCGGCAGGCGGCTCCGACGAGTTCCTCAGAGCCCTCTACGACTTCCACGGCAGCGCGCTGCTCCAGTTCGCCGCCCGGCGGCTGGAGGGTGACTGGCACCGCGCCGAGGACGTCCTCCAGGAGGTCGCGATACGCGCCTGGCGGCACGCGGGGGAACTCGACCCGACCGCGGACTCGGTACGGCCGTGGCTGTTCACCGTGCTGCGCAACCTCGTCATCGACGGGCACCGGGCCCGCCAGGCCAGGCCGCCCGAGGGCGGCGACCCGGAACTCGCCCACCTGACGGTGCCCGACGACGTGGACCACATCCTCACCTCCCAGGTGCTCGTCGAGGCGTTAGGCGACCTGCGGCCGGCGCAGCGCGAGGTCCTGCTGCACGTGCACTACCTGGGGCGCAGCGTCAACCAGACGGCCCAGGTCCTCGGCGTTCCGCCGGGCACGGTCAAGTCGCGGACGCACTACGCCGCCCGCGCCCTGCGGGAGGCGCTGCACATCCGCGGGCTGCGGGGGGACGGCCTCGACCGCGAGGCCGGTTGAGACTCACGCGAAGCGCCCCACGTGCCGGGTGATCTCCAGGCCGAGCGGTCCGGTGTCGAGCGAGCCGCCGGCGCCGGCCCGCCAGCGCCATCCGGCGGGCGTCTCGCCGAGCACCAGCAGCGCGTCGCCGCGTCCCATGCCGTCCAACGCCCCCTCCCGCCGCGGGAGCTGCGAGGCGTCCACGACGAACAGGTGCGGCGCCTCGCCCCGGACGGCGATCCGGCTGCTGCCCTCGATCAGCCGGTAGATCTGGGTGACGTCGGACGCGTCGGGCGCCGGCTGTCCCGGGCCCGCCGAAGCCGCCTTGGCGAACGCCTCCTCCAGCGTGGCCGCGGTGTGCAGCCGCGAGCTCCGCGGCGCGTCGCCGGCCACGAGCCCGTCGCCGGCCAGGGACCCCACCAGGGTGACCTCGGCGAGAGCGCCCACCGGGCTGGTGAGCGTCTCGGTGATGACGGCCCGCACCAGGCTGCGCACCTCCGCGTCCGGGCCCGTCACGGAGATGGGGCCCGCCGCCCGGGAGAGGTCGACCAGCACCCGGTCGGCGCCGTCCAGTCCGACGGTCACGGTCAGCGCGTACGGCAGGGCCGGTTCGCCCTCCGGGCCGGGGCGGTGCAGGTCGTCGAGCGAGGCCGTCCAGCGCTCGCCGTCCGCCTCGGCGGTCCAGGGCGCGGGGGCGGTCTCCTCCGCGCCGGCCAGCAGCAGTCCGAGCCGCTCCTCGGAGTAGACGACGGCGTACAGGTCGGGCAGCGACCGGCCGGAGCGCAGGCACTCGCCCGTCAGCCGGCGCAGGCCCGCGTTGACCATGTCCAGCGCCTCCCGCCCCGTGACGGCGGCCGAGGCGGCGGCGGGCTTCGGCGGGCGGGACCGCCGCTCGGTGACGACCAGCGCGGCCACCGCCCCGATCAGCGCCAGCCCCAGCACCACGGCCAGCACGTACCAGATCATCTTCTGACTCCTTGTCGGGACGCCCCGGCGGCGGAGCCGGGACGGCGGAAACGGGCGGCGCCGCGGCCAAGTCGCGGCGCAGTGCACCCGAAGGCCACTACGGAGCGGGCCCGCGGATGGTTCACGTGCGCGCGGGTGAACCATCCACGGGCCGGATCCGTAGGTCTCGTCAGTGGCACGGAAGCCGGCGAGCACGGCTCCCGCGGCCCCCGTTCACGCAGGCTGGAGGACGTTTCGTGTCGTTGATGTTGACCGTGGTCGAGGAGGGCGGTGACGCGTTCGACGTCCACCTCGACGCCGACCCCGACACGCCCCTGGGCGCCGTCGCGGAGGCGCTGGCCGGGGTGGGAGGCGTCCACCGGCCCCCGGAGGGCCTCGGCCTGTACGCCGGCGACCGCCTGCTCCCCGCCGACCAGCGGCTGCGGGACTCGCCGCTGCACCACGCGGCCGTCGTCGGCCTGGGCCGCCCGGCGGGCACGTCGTCGGCCGAACCGGACGGGCTGGTGGAGGTCCGGGCGGTCGGCGGGACCGGGGCGGGCGCGGTGCACCGCCTCGACATCGGTGAGTACCGGATCGGCCTGGCGCACGACGGGAGCGCCCAGGTGCTGCGCACCGTGCCGCACCGGCCGTTCGCCGTTCTGATGGTGGGCCCCGGAGGGCGCTGCCGGGTGGCGCCGGACGCGGCCGCGCCGGACGGCGACGCCCCGCAACTCGACCGCGAGGACCTCGCCGAGGCCACCGCCTGGCCGGCCGGCGCGCAGCTCCTCGTCGGCGGCCGCCTGCTCGAACTCGCCCTGCCGCAGCGGCCGGACGCGGCCGTGCAGCCGTCGGAGGACGGCGCCGGCTGGGACTACAACAGGCCGCCGCGGCTGCGGCCGCCCGAGACCGCCACCCGCTTCACGCTGCCCTCCCCGCCCGCGTCGCCCGCCGCCCGCCCGCTGCCGTGGATCACCGCGCTCGCCCCGCTGGTGATGGCGGTGGCCGGCGCGCTGGTCTTCGGCCGGATGTCGATGCTGCTGTTCGGGCTGCTCTCCCCGGTCGCGATCGTCGGCAACTACCTGGTGAGCCGCCGCAGCGGACGCCAGTCCCACACGGACTCGGTCGCCGCCTACGAGGAGAAGAAGGCGCGCATCGAGGGCGACGCGAAGCAGGCCCTGGCGGCCGAACGCACCGCCCGGCGCCGCGGCTTCCCGGACCCGGCCGAGGTCGTCCTGACCGCCGTCGGCCCCCGGCGCCGCCTGTGGGAGCGCCGCACCTCGGACGCCGACTTCCTGGAACTGCGCATCGGGACCGCCGACCTGCCCTCCGACGTGGTGCTCCAGGACCCGACCAAGGACGAACACCGCCGCCAGGACCCGTGGACCGCGTACGACGTCCCGGTGACCGTTCCGCTGCGTCAGCACGACGTGCTGGGTATCGCCGGCGAGGGGCCGGTCGCCCGCGCCGTGGCGCAGTGGGCGGTCGCCCAGGCCGCCGTCCTGCACAGCCCCCGCGACCTCCAGATCCACCTGCTGACGACCGGCGGCCCGGGCCGGGACGGCTGGTCCTGGCTGCGCTGGCTGCCGCACGTGCGGAAGAAGTCCGGCGACACCCCGGCCAGCATCGGCTACGGCACGGAGACCTGCGCCCGGCGGGTCGCCGAACTGACCGCGCTGATCGCCGAGCGCGCCGGCCGGGAGGACCGGCGGAACCGGCCCGCCGGCCCCGACGTGCTCGTCGTCCTCGACGGGGCCCGCAGGCTCCGTTCGCTGCCCGGCGTGGCGCAGATCCTGCGCGACGGACCGGCCGTCGGCGTCCGCGCGGTCTGCCTGGACGCCGAGGAGCGGCTGCTGCCCGAGGAGTGCCAGGCCGTCGTCGCCGAGGAGCCCGGCGGAACGGTGCGGGTGGGACGCTCCGGGAAGGCCACCGTCGGGGGCATCCGGCCCGACGCGGTGTCCCTGGACTGGTGCCGTTCGCTGGCCCGGGCGATGGGCCCGATGCGGGATCCGGGCGGGGCCGACGAGGAGGCCGCGGTGCTGCCCGGTGCCGCGCGGCTGCTCGACGTGCTCGCCCTCGACCCGCCGCAGGCCGCCGGTATCCGGGCGCGCTGGACGGCCGGGGGCCGCTCGACCCGGGCGGCCGTCGGCGTCTCCCTGGACGGCCCGTTCCACCTGGACCTGAAGCGCGACGGCCCGCACGGGCTGGTCGCCGGCACCACCGGCTCCGGCAAGTCCGAACTCCTGCAGACGCTGGTCGCCTCGCTCGCGGTGGCGAACCGTCCGGACGCGATGACGTTCGTCCTCGTCGACTACAAGGGCGGCTCCGCGTTCAAGGACTGCGTGGACCTGCCGCACACCGTCGGCATGGTCACCGACCTCGACGCGCACCTCGTCGAGCGGGCCCTGGTGTCGCTGACGGCGGAGCTCACCCGGCGCGAGCACATCCTCGCCGCGGTCGGCGCCAAGGACATCGAGGACTACGTCGAGCTGCTGGAGCGGAACCCGGCGGGCCGCGAGCCGATGCCGAGGCTGCTCATCGTCATCGACGAGTTCGCCTCGATGGTGCGCGATCTGCCGGACTTCGTGAAGGGCCTGGTCAACATCGCGCAGCGGGGCCGCAGCCTCGGCATCCACCTGATCCTGGCGACGCAGCGCCCCAGCGGCGTCGTGTCCTCGGAGATCCGCGCCAACACCAACCTGCGGATCGCGCTCCGGGTGACGGACGCCGGCGAGAGCACGGACGTCCTCAACTCCCCGGAGGCCGCCGGGATCGCGCAGAGCACGCCGGGCCGCGCCTATGTGCGCCTCGGCCAGAACTCCCTGGTGCCGTTCCAGTCCGGACGGGTCGGCGGCCGCCGGCCCGGTGCCTCGGCGAGCTCGCTGCCGGCGCCCTGGGTGGTGCCGGTCGGCTGGGAGCGGCTCGGCGAACCGCTGCCGCCGCGGCCCCGCGCCGCGGCCGCCCCCGCCGAGGTGGAGACCGACCTCGCCGGACTCGTCCGGGCGATCCGCGAGGCGGACCGGGAGATGGGCATCCCCGCGCAGCACAGCCCCTGGCTGCCGCCGCTGCCCGAGCAGC
Source organism: Streptomyces sp. CB02959 (assembly GCF_002803155.1). Taxonomy (GTDB): domain Bacteria; phylum Actinomycetota; class Actinomycetes; order Streptomycetales; family Streptomycetaceae; genus Streptomyces. The sequence goes on along the minus strand of NZ_NNBP01000003.1, from coordinate 142,342 downwards.
TGGTGACCGGCGAACTGCCGCCGGCCCCGGCCTCGGACTACGACCTCGGGCCCGTCGCGTACGGCGTGGTGGACCTGCCGGCCCAGCAGTCCCGGCTCCCCCTGGTGATCGACCCCGCGACCCTGACCCACCTGCACATCATCGGCTCGCCCCGGCAGGGCAGGTCGCAGACGCTGCGCACCATCGCCGGCACCCTGGCCTTCGCCCACTCCGCGGACCGGCTGCACATGTACGGCATCGACTGCGGCAACGGCGCCCTGCTGGCCATGGAGGGGCTGCCGCACTGCGGCGCCGTCACCCAGCGCACCCAGCCCGACCGGGTGGCCCGGCTGCTCGCCCGGCTCACGACGGAGCTCGCCCGGCGGCAGGAGCTGCTCGCCGCCCACGGCAGCGCCGACCTGCCGGAGCTCCGCCGCAGCCTGCCGGAGGCCGAACGGCCGCCGCACATCGTGCTGTTCATCGACCGGTGGGAGGTCTTCGACAAGCAGCTCGGCGAGTACGACGCCGGGAACCTGCTGACCGGCGTGCTGAACCTGCTCCGGGACGGCGGGAGCGTCGGCATCCACCTGGTGATGACCGGCGACCGGGCGCTGTTCTCCAGCCGGGTCAACGGCTCCACCGAGGACAAGCTCGTACTGAAGCTGAACGAGAAGTCCGAGTACGGGATGATCGGCATCACCCAGCGGAACGTGCCCGACGAGATCCCGCCGGGCCGCGCCTTCCGCGCCGCCGACAAGGCGGAGGTGCAGATCGCGCTCCTCACGGACAACCCGGAGGGCCAGGCGCAGGCCGCGGCGCTCCAGCAGATCGCCGAGTACTGCCGCGCGCAGGCGGCCCACCTGCCCGCCGCCACCCGGCCGTTCCGCGTCGACACCCTGCCGGACCGGCTCACCTGGGAGGAGGCGGTCCGGTACCTGCCGCAGCCGCTGCCCTCCGCACGGTGGGCGCTGTCCGGTGTCGGCGGCGACGAACTCACCGCGTTCGGACCGGACTTCAGCATCACGCCGACGTTCCTCGTCGCCGGTCCCGCCCGCTCGGGCCGCAGCACCGTCCTGGCGACGCTGGCCCTGTCGCTGCTGTCGGTCGGGACGTCCGTCGTCATCGGCGCGCCCGCCCGGTCGCCGCTGCGCCGACTCGCCGGACGGCCCGGGGTCCTCGCGGTCTTCGACGAGGCCGACATCGACCCCACCGCGCTGGAGCAGGCGCTGGCGTCCGCGCCGAAGGGGGCCGTGGTGATCCTGGACGACGCCGACCTGCTGCTGAAGTCGAAGGCCGAGCCGGTCCTCACGCCGATCGCCAAGTCCGGTGCCGAGACCGGCCGGGGCCTGGTGATCGCCGGGCAGACCGACCGGCTCTCCTCCGGGTTCTCCGGCTGGCACACCGAGGCCCGCCGCAACCGGTGCGGCCTGCTGCTGAAGCCGCAGAACATGAGCGACGGCGAACTGATCGGCGTCAAGGTGCCCCGCAGCCGCCTTGGCGCGACCCGCCCCGGCCGGGCGATCCTGCACCTGGGCGACGGCGTGCTGCGCACCGTGCAGGTCCCGGAGACGGTGCTCCCGCCGGCCGGCAGCTGAGGCCCACGGCAGAGGGCTCCCACCCCGGCGGCGGCCGGGGCGGGAGCCCTCACGCATTCCGGGACGCGGCCCGGATCAGGTCGATCCCTCCACGTAGCTGGGGTCTTGCACGGTCGTGCCCTTCGTGCCGCCGGGGACGGCCCCGTTGATCGCCCAGCCGAGACCGGCCACGCCGATGAGGTTCGAGCTCTGGTCGAACCACGTCCCCGTCTTGATCCAGATGTTGTTGAGGCCCGGCAGCTGCTTGAGCACGTCCGGGATCTTCATCGTCCCGTTGGGGAACTTCGACAGGATGTTTCCGACGAAGGCCGTCGGATCCTTGAACCCGGTGAACCCCTTGATGGCCGGGCCCACGCTCTTGATGTTGATCTGGATCGTCTTGAGATCGTTCCCGACGGTCTTGAGGGTGTTCGCGATCCCGCCCAAATTGGCGATCTTGACGAGGCCGATGCCGCCGAGCACCAGCCCCAGACCGCTCAGGACCATGTCGAGGATGTCCCACTCGCCTGACTGGATGCTGTCGACGATATTCATGATGAACGGGATGGCCGCGGTGACCAGACTGGCGATCGTCAGGATGAGCCCGAGGCCCTGGAGTCCGGGGATGAGCATGGCGATGATCCCCAGGGCGGCGCTGATGAAGCCGAGCACCTTCTTGAAGACGTCCTTGATCTTGTCCCACAGGCTCTTGCCGCCGACCGCCTCGCCCGACGCCTCGTCCAGGGCACGGGCCGCCGTCGAGGCGTCCGACTCGCGCAGCTCCCGGGCGTCCTCGGCGAGCATCCGGGCGGCGTCGAGGTCCCGCTGGGCGGCGTCGGCGTCCCCCTGCGCCGCGGACTGGTCGTGCCGGGCGTTCTCCATGGCCTGCCGCGCACTGCGCCGGGCCGCCTCGTCGTCGGGCGGTGGCGGGGCGGCCGAGTCCAGGCCACTGATCACGGAGCCGGCCGCGGCGGCGGCGTCGGTGGCCCGCCGCAGCCGCTCCTTGGCGTCCCGCCCGTCGACCATGGCGTTGTCCGCCTTGCGCTGATGGTCCGCCAGCTGGTCGGCGTACGTGTCCAGCGCACGGGCCGCCTTGTCGTACGAACTGTGCAGCTTCTCCACCTGGTTGGCCAGGTCTCCGAGCTTGTCCCGGAGCTTGTCCATGGCCTTGCCCTCGCCGAGCTGGCTGTTCTTCAGGCCGCTGACGATGGGGAGCGCCTGGTCCGCGTCGTTCGCGACGGCCCGGTACCGGCCCGCGAGCGTCGTGAGCATCTCCGCATCGCCCGGCGTCGGGTCGTCCGAGAACCCGAAGACCGTCTCCCACTCGGACACCGCTGGCCGCGCCATTGCCGCGCCCTCACTTTCCGTTCTCGTCCATGCCCTGCGGGCCCTGTGCGGCCGGCGCAGCCGTGCCCTTGCTCTGCACCTTCACGAAGCGCAGCGTCCCCGCGATGGCGTCGAACACCTCGAAGAACTGGTCCTTGAGCTCCACGTTGGGCGTGGAGCTGGAGACCACCAGGTACTCGCGGCGGCCCGGGATCGGGAACAGCGTGTGCAGCAGCGCCGTGCGCACCGGCGTGCCCTTGTAGTCGATGTCCTCGATCGAGGCGATCCGCCCGACCGGCCCGACCTCCGGAAGCTCCAACAGCTCCACCTCGCGCGGCGGGTACCCACTGCTCTGCGGGCCGTCGGCCTGCATACCGGCCCCGAACAGCACCTCGGCCAGGTCCGCAGACTGGTCGTCCGGCACGGGCATCCGCACCACGACGGAGGTGGCGCTGAGCATCGAGTCCCCGCCGGGGAACGCCACCATGCCCGCCGCCTGGAGCGCCCCCCGGGCGTGGGCCTCGCGGGCCGTGTGCCGGGTGGTGCGGATCAGGCCGTCGAGCCGCTCGCGGGAGAGCTGCGGAACTCCCCTCGCCTGGTGCTCGATCCGGCGGCGGATGGACGCGTCCCGGGTGCTCGGGTCGAGGTCCAGGTACCACCACGAACCGGGGTAGCGCAGCTTGTAGTGCGCGGGTGCCCCCGGAGTCCGGTCCGTGACCGGATGCGTCATGACGCGTGTCCCTTCTGCTAACAGGCTCTCGTCAGGTCTTCTTGGACTCGTCCAGCGCCTTGACGGTCTCGTCGTCCGTCTGCGTGAAGGCGTCGGAGATCTTCTTCGTGTTCTCGGAGAAGACCTTCACGTTGTCCTGCACCTTCTCGTGGCCCTCGCTCCACTTGTAGTCGAAGTACGCGAGGGATTCGGCGAGCGTCGAATCGCCCACGTCGCTCTTCGACCCGACGTCGCTGAGCCGCGCGGTGTTGTTGATCCGCTCCCCGATGTCCTCAAGCGACTTGACCGTCTCGTTCAGGTCCTCGACGGGGACGCTGATGCGGGTCATCGGCTCCTCCTCTCCGGCCGGTACCGTCCGGTCCCGCCCTCCGGCCGGAGGGCGGGACCGGACACGGGGCCACGTCAGCCGATGGCGCCGGACGTCTGGTCGTCGGTGTCGACGAACGCGTCGGCGACCTGCTTGATGAACTCGCTGACGCCCTGCAGGCCCTCGATCGCCTTCTCGGTGCCGTTCTTGTACTCCTCCCAGAACGGACGGAACTTGGACTCGGAACCGGGGGTGGCGTAGGCCGCCTCGACCATCTCGTCCATCTTGGTGTTGGCCTCGTGGAGGCTCTGCTGCATCAGTTCCTTCTGGTGCTGCAGCCAGGTCGAGGCCTCCCGCATCTCCTCCGGGCTGATCTTGATGTTGCCGCCGGCCATGTCGGTTCCTTCTCTCTTTGCGGATCGCCGCGGCCGCTCGGCCGCTCACACCCGGCAGTACGGGGCACCTGCCAGGGCGGTTCATGCCTGTTGCGGAACGGTGACGAAAGTGCCTGAACACGAACATGAGCCGGGCCGCGGGCCGGGCCCGCTCGCCGACGCGGGGGCTGCCGCCGCGTCCGGAACGCGTCCCCTCGTGTGCGCGGACCGCCGTCGGCCCGAGGTTTGGGCCGTGCGCGCCGCCGGAACGGCATCCGCGCTGGACAGGGGCGGCCTTCCGGCGCGACGACGCGTCCGGCCGTACGGAGTGCTGAGGGGGAGTCGGCCACATTGTCGGCTCCTGGCCGGTTCGCGCACCTTGTGGGTGATTTGCGGCCCGACCTAACCTCGGCCGCGTTCCGGCCCGTTCACGCCACCGGCACGCGGTGGTCCCGCGTGCCCGAGGAGGTTGTCGCATGCCCGAGTTCTCCGAGCCGATCGAGGTCGAACCTTCCGTTGCCGAGGCCAACCGGAGGATCACCGAGACGATCCCGCCGGACTCCGAGGACTTCGAGGACGCCGGGCGGGGGCTGCTCGCACTGCCCGCGATCCCCGCGATCCCGGCCCGCCGCGAGGGGGACCGGACGGTGTGGAGCTTCGCCGCCTACGACTTCCTGAGCGACTCCGAGGTGTCCGACGCCCCGCCGTCCGTCAACGCGAGCCTGTGGCGCCAGGGCATGCTCACCGCGCAGGCCGGGCTCTTCCAGGTCACGTCCCACGAGCACGGCGCGATCTACCAGGTCCGCGGCTACGACCTGTCCAACATGACCCTCATCGAAGGCGATGCGGGGATCGTCGTCATCGACCCGCTCGCCAGCTACGAGACCGCCCAGTGGGCGCTCAAGCTCTACCGGGACACCACCGGGAGCCGGCGGCCGATCGCCGGCATCATCTACACCCACAGCCACGTCGACCACTTCGGCGGCGTCCGGGGCCTGTTCAACGAGCGCGACGACGTGGTCGACACCGCCATCCCGATCATCGCGCCCGACGGCTTCCTGGAGCACGCCGTCAGCGAGAACGTCTACGCCGGCCCGGCCATGGCCCGCCGCTCGGAGTACATGTACGCGGCCAAGCTCGACAAGGGCCCGCACGGGCAGATCGGCGCCGGCCTCGGGCTGACCATCTCCACCGGCGAGGTCACCCTCCTCCCGCCGAACGTCAGCATCGGCGGCAGCGGCACCGCCCCCGTTCCCCGCGACCAGTGGTCCGCCGAGGACGTCATCCCCTGGCGGCCCGGCCTCTACCGGCAGCTCATCGACGGGATCCGGCTGGTCTTCCAGCTCACGCCCGGCACCGAGGCCCCGGCCGAGATGAACATCTACCTCCCGCAGGCCCGTGCCCTGTGCGCCGCGGAGAACGCCACCCACACCCTGCACAACCTCCTCACCCTGCGCGGCGCCCAGGTCCGCGACGCCCACGCCTGGTCGAAGTACCTCACCGAGACGATCCAGACCTTCGGCGACCACACCGACGTCGAGTTCGCCTCGCACCACTGGCCGCGCTGGGGCAAGGAGAAGATCGTCGAGTACCTGAGCGTCCAGCGGGACCTCTACGGCTACCTCAACGACCAGTCGCTGCGGCTGATCAACGCGGGCAGGACGGGCATCGAGATCGCCGAGGAGCTGGAACTGCCCGAGTCCCTCGCGGCCCACTGGTACACGCGCGGCTACTACGGCTCCCTCAGCCACGACCTCAAGGCCGTCTACCAGCGGTACATGGGCTGGTTCGACGGCAACCCCGCCCACCTGTGGAACCTCCCCCCGGCCAAGGCGGGCGTCCACTACGTCGAGGCCATGGGCGGCGTCGACGCCGTCGTGGCGAAGGCACAGGAGGCGTACGACCGCCAGGAGTACCGCTGGACCGCCGAGCTCCTCAACCACGTCGTCTTCGGCCACCCCGAGGACAACGCCTCGGCCAAGGAGCTCCAGCGGAAGGCCCTGACCCAGCTCGGCTACGGCTCCGAGAACGGCACCTGGCGCAACTTCTTCCTCACCGGCGCCGACGAACTGGCCCGCGGCATCGAACGCCCCGCCAACCAGGAGCCCGGCGACCTCGTCCTCAGCATGACCCTGGAGCAGTACTTCGCCACCCTCGCCCGCACCGTCGACGGCCCCACCGCCGCCCGCGAGCAGAGCGACCCGATCGTCCTCCAGTGGCTGATCGGCGGCGCCGAGGAGGAGACCTGCACCACGACGCTGCGCAACGGCGTCCTCGTCTACGTACCCGGCAAGGACCAGTTCGCCGGGACACCGCAGACCGTGATCAAGCTGTCCCGCGAGGCCCTCGACGGCCTGATGTACGGGCCCGCCGGCTTCAAGGGCGCCTTCGACGCCGCCGTGCGCGACGGCGTCGTCCAGATCCCCGAGGGCAAACAGGAATACGCGGACACGGTGTTCGGCTACCTGACCGCCCCCGACCCCTCCTTCCCGATCGTCGCCCCGGCCGTCTCCGAGCGGTAGCCGTCCGGACGACGAGCAAGGCCCCGGTCTCCGGCCGGGGCCTTCCCCGTTGCGGTCCGGATGACGGGAAGTCCACCCGCAGGCACTGCATTTCGGACAGCCGCCGAATTCTGTCGGCCCACGCCGAGCCGGTGCGCGGCGAAAACCCTGTGCCGCCCGGGCGCTGTCGGACTTTGCGCGTGGAGCGCTGCCCTCTGGTGGCTATTTCCAAACCGGGCACGCGAGTTCGGGGGGTAGCGCGAACGGTCAGGCTCTTCATGGGGCTTGCCGTTGTCATTTGGAGTGCGGCACGCCGGCTTTCCTCGCGCCGATGAGTCCTCTGCCGGGAGGGCGAAGCCGCTTGAATTGCCAGGAAGTTCTGTTCTGTCCTGCTGATTCGGAGCACGTCCGATGTCCGTGGATCGGCGTCTTCCCGTTTCGGCCGGGAAGGTTTTCCCCGGCGGGGAACGGGTGTTGCCATGCCGCATGGCCGGAAGTGTCTCTTTACCCGGCGGGGCGCACCCGGGAATCTGGTGATGGTTCTCAGCCCCGATCTTGGCTGACACCGACATGCGAGGGGGCGTAGTGAGGGGGCGTTGAACTTCAACGAACAAGGTCGACGGGCGCGATACGGCTTCCCGGCCCAGTGGCGCGAACCGCACTGATCGATGCGGTGCCGACCTCTTCTCTGCTTTTCGGCGATGGAACCCTCACGCCGCCGAAAGTCCCGATATTGCTTTCACGCGAATCCGTCACGCCCCGAGCAGGTCGGCTGCCACTGCATCCGGGCTGCCGGTAAGTGCTGCCGAAATCTTCCCGACGGTGCCCGGTCCGGAGCGCTGTCGAAGGGAAACAAGCGACCTCGAAGGAATGTAAAGACGTGGTAATGCTATGCATCTGACTCCGCATGAGCAAGAGCGTTTGATGATCCATGTGGCGGCGGACGTCGCCGAAAAGCGCCGGGCCCGCGGGGTGCGCCTCAATTATCCCGAGGCCGTCGCCCTGTTGACCGTGCACATTCTCGAAGGAGCCCGTGACGGCCGCACCGTTGCCGAACTCATGGCGTCCGGCACGAAGGTGCTCGGCCGTGAGGAGGTCATGGAGGGCGTCCCCGAGATGATCTCGTACGTCCAGGTGGAGGCGACCTTCCCGGACGGCACGAAGCTGGTGACCCTGCACGACCCCGTTCCCCGCCGCGACTGCTGCGCGGAGTCCGACGACGAGTCCCTCGTGCATCCGGGGAGGATCGACCACCCGGAGGAGGCCGGCCGCATCCTCTTCAACAAGGGCCAGGAGACCACCGAACTCACCGTCTGCAACCGGGCCGACCGTCCCGTCCAGGTCGGTTCGCACTATCACTTCGCCGAGGTCAACGACGGCCTGAACTGGAGCGAGGAGGACGGGTCCGACCGCACGTTCAGGGGAGCCGCCTACGGCAAGCGGCTGAACGTCGCCTCCGGCAGTTCGGTGCGGTTCGAGCCCGGTATCCCGCAGTGCGTCGAACTCGTCCGCATCGAGGGCGAACGCCGCGTCCTCGGTCTGCGCGGCCGCGTCGGAGGCGATCTCGATGACTGACCCGACGACCCGCCCGGCACCCGGGACCCCGCCCGGCGACGAGGGCGCGGGCCTGGAGCGTGCCGACTACGCCGACCTGTTCGGTCCGACCGAAGGCGACTGCGTCCGTCTCGCGGACACCCGGCTGCGGATCGAGATCACCGAGGACTGGTCGGGCGGACCGGACCACAGCGGCAACGAGGTGGTCTTCGGCGGCGGCAAGGTGATCCGGGAGTCGATGGGGCAGTCCGCCGTCCCCCGCGACCCCGCGGATCCGCAGTGCCCCAACCCGCCCGACACCGTCATCACCGGTGTCGTGATCCTGGACCACTGGGGAGTGGTGAAGGCTGACGTCGCCCTCCGCGACGGCCGCATCGCCGCGCTCGGCAAGGCGTACAACCACGAGACCATGGACCGCATCCACGACGGCCATCGGCTCGCCACGGACTTCGTCATCGGTCCCGAGACCGAGGTCATCGCCGGCAACGGGAAGATCCTCACCGCGGGCGGGGTCGACACCCACGTCCACTTCATCTGCCCCGAGCAGGTCGGCGAGGCCCTGGCCGCCGGGGTGACCACGCTCATCGGCGGGGGCACCGGGCCGGCCGAGGGCAGCACCGCCACCACGGTCACGCCCGGCCGCTGGCACCTCGCCCGGACCTTCGAGGCGCTGGACTCCTTCCCCGTCAACGTCGGACTGCTCGGCAAGGGCAGCACCGTGTCCGAGGAGTCGCTCCGCAACCAGGTGAACGCCGGCGTGATCGGCTTCAAGATCCATGAGGACTGGGGCGCCACGCCCGCCACCCTCCGCACCTGCCTGCGGGTGTGCCGCGAAACCGGCGTCCAACTGGCCCTGCACGCGGACTCGTTGAACGAGGCGGGCTTCGTCGAGAGCACCCTCGAAGCCATCGGCGACGAGTCCCTGCACGTGTTCCACGTCGAGGGCGCGGGCGGCGGGCACGCCCCGGACATGATCACCATGGTGGGCAGGCCGAACGTGCTGCCCGCGTCCACCAACCCCACCCGGCCGCTGACCGTCAACACGGTCAAGGAGCACTTCGACATGGTGATGGTCTGCCATCACCTCAACCCGGCCGTCCCCGAGGACCTGGCCTTCGCCGATTCCCGCATCCGGCCCTCGACCATGGCCGCCGAGGACATCCTGCACGACCTCGGCGCCATCTCGATCATGTCCTCGGACGCCCAGGCCATGGGCCGGATCGGCGAGACGGTACTGCGGACCTGGCAGACCGCGCACGTCATGAAGGAGCGCCGCGGCTTCCTGCCCGGCGACGGCTGCGTCCGGGACTCCGAGGTCTGCCGGGACCACCCCTCCCCGAACCGGGCCGACAACAACCGCGCCCGGCGGTACGTCGCGAAGTACACCATCAATCCGGCGATCGCCCAGGGCATCGACGCGGAGGTCGGCTCGGTCGAGGTGGGCAAGCTCGCCGACCTGGTGCTGTGGGAGCCGAAGTTCTTCGGGGTCAAGCCCCACATGGTCCTCAAGGGCGGCCAGATCGCCTACGCGCAGGTGGGCGACGCCAACGCCTCCATTCCCACCCCGCAGCCGGTCCTGCCCCGCGCCGTATGGGGCGCCACCGGACTGGCGCCCCGCTCCACCTCGTTCAACTTCGTCACCCAGCAGGCCATCGAGGACGGCCTGCCCGAACGCCTCAAGCTGGGCAAGGAGTTCAAGGCCATCCGCAACACGCGGAACGTCCGCAAAGAACACATGAAGGAGAACGACGCCTGCCCCGACGTCGAGATCGACCCCGACACCTTCGAGGTCATCGTCGGCGGAGCGAAGGTCGAGGACGTGTCCGCGCAGATCGACGGACACGGCGTCGAACGGAACTACGCCACCGAACTGCCCATGGCCCAGCGGTACTTCCTCTTCTGAGGTCCGCGGGCATGGCGAAAGGAGGGGAAGGTGGGCTGCGCACCATGACACGCGCCGCGCTGCTCGTCCTGGTGGACGGCCGGTTCCCTGCCGGAGGGCATGCGCACTCCGGCGGGGCCGAGCCGGCAGTCCGGGCGGGCCGTATCACCGACACCGCGTCGCTCGCGGACTTCTGCCGGGGGCGACTGCACACCGCGGGCCTGGTCGCCGCGGGCCTCGCCGCCGCGGCCGCGGCCGCGGCCGGCCTGGACCCACTGGCGCTGGACGACGCGGCCGACGCCCGGACCCCGGTGCCGGCGTTGCGCTCCACGGCACGGAAGCTGGGCCGCCAGATGATGCGGGCGGCCCGCGCCACCTGGCCGAGCGCCGAACTCGACGCGCTCGCCGCGGCCCGCCCGCGCGGCGCCCACCAGCCCGTCGTCCTGGGCCTGGCCGCCCGGTCCGCCGGCCTGGCCCCCCTGGACGCCGCCCACGCGGCGGCGTACGAAAGCGTCAGCGGTCCGGCCACGGCCGCGGTCCGGCTGCTGAGCCTGGACCCGTTCGACGCCACCGCCGTCCTCGCCCGGCTGGCCGCCGACCTCGACCGGGTGGCCTCCGCGGCCACCCGGGCCGCCGACCGCGTCCCCACCAAGGGGTACGACACCCTCCCCGCGGCCTCGGCACCCCTGCTGGACATCACCGCCGAGGAGCACGCCGCCTGGCCGGTCCGGCTCTTCGCCTCCTGACCCACGCCCATCCCGCACCCGAGCACGGAGCAGTCATGCACCTCGACCACCAGGACGGCTTCCCCGAGCGCCACACCTACAGCGCCGCCGATCCGGTACGCCACGACGGCAGCCGGCGCGCCCTGCGGATCGGCCTGGGCGGCCCGGTCGGCACCGGCAAGACCGCCACCGTCGCGGCCCTGTGCCGCGCGCTGCGCGACGAGCTCTCCATTGCGGTCGTCACCAACGACATCTACACCCGCGAGGACGCGGAGTTCCTGCGGCGCGAGGCGGTGCTGCCCACCGAGCGGATCGCGGCCGTGGAGACCGGCGCCTGCCCGCACACCGCCATCCGCGACGACATCTCCGCCAACCTCGAAGCCGTCGAGGACCTGGAGGAGACCGTCGGCCCGCTCGACCTGATCCTGGTCGAGTCCGGCGGCGACAACCTCACCGCGACGTTCTCCAAGGGCCTGGTCGACGCCCAGGTCTTCGTCATCGACGTCGCCGGCGGCGACGACATCCCGCGCAAGGGCGGCCCCGGCGTCACCACCGCCGACCTGCTGGTGATCAACAAGACCGACCTCGCGCCCTACGTCGGTGTCGACCTCGACGGCATGGCCCGCGACGCCAAGGCCCAGCGCGGCGCACTCCCGGTCGCCTTCACCGCCCTCAAGCAGCCCGACGGCGTCAAGCCGGTCGCTGAATGGGTCCGCGACCGCCTCGCCGACTGGACCGGAAGCGCCGTATGACCCCGACCCTCCACGAAGCCGCGCCGCCGCCCGCGGCGGACACCGTGGGCGTACGCGCCACCGCCCGCATCGCGGCCACCGCGGCGGAAGGCGCCACCAGAATCACCACGCTCGACGGCGACGGCCCCTTCGAACTCCGTCGGCTGCGCCCCCGAGGAGGCTGGGCCCGGGTCATCATCGTCGGCGCCATGAGCGCGCCCCTGGGCGGCGACCGGCTCCGGATCGAGGCCACCGCGGACCACGGCGCGGCACTGCACATCTCCTCCGCCACCGCGACCCTCGCCCTCAAGGGCGCCACGTCCGAACCCGCCACCTATGACGTGCACCTGACCGTCGGAGAGGGGGCCCAACTGCACTGGTCCCCCCAGCCGTTGATCAGCGCCGCCCGCAGCGATCTGCGGCAGACCCTCACCGTCGACCTCGCCGCCACCGCCCGGCTCGTCCTGCGCGAGGAGCAGGCCCTGGGACGCGCCGGAGAACCCCCGGGCCACCTGGCCACCCGCCTCACCGTCCGGCGCGGGGGACGCACCCTCCTGGACCAGCAGGCCGCGTACGGACCGGGGGCGCCCGGCTGGGACGGCCCGGCCGTCCTCTCCCGCTACCGGGCCACCGGCCAACTCCTCCTCGTCGACCCGGCCTTCGCGCACAACCCGGTCGCGCCCCTGCTCCTGACCGCCCCCTCGGAATCGGGCCGGGCCGTGCTGGCCCCGCTCGCCGGCCCCGCGGTCCTGATCACCGCCGTGGCACAGGACGGCCTCCGCCTGCGAAGCCTCCTCGACCGGGCATACCGTGCCGCGTCCGGCCCACCGGACTGAGCGCCGCCAACCCCGGCTCCGGACAGCCGATCCGCGGCCCGCGCGCCGAGCGGTCAGCGGGCGGGGTGCCGCTCGGAGGGCAGAAGGTGGATGGCGAACTGGAAACACACCTCGGAGCTGAGCGCGAGCAGGGCCATCAGCAGTGAGTTGAAGATCTGGCCGCTGGCGAGGAACCGCCCGCCGTTGACGGCCGAACCGATGACGAGGAGCGCCCCGAGCACGGACCAGAACGCGACCGCACGCTGACGGAGCAGCACGGCGCCCACCGCCGCGACGATCGCCAGCAGGACGAGCGCGAGGCCGAGCACGACGTGCACGGCGAGGGCGGCGGTGCCGTGCCCGACCGCCCAGAGGAAGCCCTCATAGACCCCGAAGAGATAGGCCCCCGTGGGAGAGCCCGGATGGTGAGCCGGATAGAGGACGTAGAGATTGACGACCAAGCCGAGCCCCGCCTGCACAAGCACCAGAAAGCCGGTGGCGAGCAGGAGGCGGCGGACGGCACGGGGAGCGGCCATGGGAAAACTATACACAGAGTAATGGCCAGATGCGGAAAGTAGCGATCCCCGGCGCCCGCCCCGGTGAGGGAGGGGCCCCGCTCAGCGGCACAGCGTGCGCAGGGCGGTGAGGCAGTCCGCGGCCCGGCGCTGCGGGTCGGTGTCGGTGGTGGCCCAGGTGATCCGGGCGTCCGGTCGGATCAGAACAGCGGTGACGTCCCGCCAGATCGGATCCGCCGCCTTGGTGTTGACGGTGACTGTCCGCTGTTCCAGACCGCCTGCGGAACACGGCGTCCGCGTCCCGCCGAGGTCCAGCAGCAGCGGCCTGCCGTGGTGCATCAGCGGGTGGGCGGTGGGTGCGTCGGCCGCGTCCAGGGCGAGGCCGGCCAGCCGCGTGCCGTTCAGTGGGTGCGCGCCGGGTGCGGTGTCGGCGGGGAGCGGGTCGTCGAAGCCGGCGATCCGGCGGGCCCACTGGCGGTTGGTCTGCGGTTCGGCCAGCGCGGCGGACCAGACCTCGCGCAGCGCGATCTGCTCCGGGCTCGCCGCGGCGAACAGGGCGAGTTGAGCGCGGGTGTTGTCGATGACGGCGCGGGCGGCCGGCCGGCGCTCCGTGTCGTAGCTGTCGAGCAGTCCGTCGGGGGCCCGGCCCTGGAGGGTGGCGGCCAGCTTCCAGCCCAGGTTGGTGGCGTCCTGGATGCCGAGGTTCATGCCCTGCCCACCGGCCGGGAAGAACATGTGCGCCGCGTCCCCGGCCAGCAGTACCCGTCCGGCCCGGTACCGCGCGGCCTGGCGGGTGGCATTGCCGTAGCGCGACAGCCACCGGGGGTTGCGCATACCCAGGTCCCGTCCCAGTAGCGTGCGGGTCTGCTCGCGCACCTCGTCCAGGGTCAGCGGTTCGCCGGTGCCGTGGTGCATGGTGGCCGTGGAGAGGCCCGCCAGCCGGTGGACGCCGTCGCCGATCGGGGCCGCCAGGAACGAACCGGCCGGCCCGGTGGCGGCGAGCGGCGCGGTGGGCGGATCGTCGAGTTCGACGTCGGCGAGCCACCCGGTCAGCGTGGTGTCCTGACCGGGGAAGTCGATGCCGGCCGCCTGGCGCACCGCGCTGCGGGTGCCGTCGCAGCCCACCACCCAGCGGGCCTGCACGGTCCGGTGGGTGCCGCCGGCCCGGATCACCACCTCGACGGCGTCCGGCCCCTGGGTGAGCGAGACGACCTCCTCTCCGCGCAGCACCCGGGCGCCCACGGCGACCGCGTGCTCCTCCAGGAGCTGTTCGGTGACGGACTGACCGAGCGCCAGCATGAACGGGTGCACCGCCCCGGCTGTGGAGAAGTCCAGCCGGGTGGTCGCCGCGCCGAAGTGGCCGGTCGGCACCGGGGTGCCGCGTTCGATGAACCGCTCCGCGAGTCCTCGGGTGGCGAAGGTGTCCAGCGTGCCGGCCTGCATGCCGACCGCACGCGATCGTCCGTCCGGTGCCGCGCGGCGTTCCACGACGGTCACCTCCGCTCCGTGCAGGCGCAACTCCGCGGCGAGCCAGAGTCCCACCGGGCCGGCCCCGGCGATGAGGACGTCGAGCATGACGACCACTTCCTTTCTCTTGTAGGTGATGGCTGCAATCCGGGTGCCCCGGCCGTTCGGGCGCCCGCGTACGCGCCCAGCCGCAGTCCTGGCCGACCGGGCCTGTGCCCGGCGGTGGGCCCGGCTGTCGGAGCCGGCGTGGGCGCCCTCGCGGGCCGGGGTGTCAATGCCGGCCGTCGACAGCCGACTCGGCCGGACGGCGTGTCCGTCAGGTCAGCGGGCGCTGCCGATGTTCCGGTCGGCGTCGGCGCCCTGGAGCATGAGGGTGGTCTCCTCGATGCGGCGGAACCGGCCGTCGGGGGCGAACTCGCCGAAGAGGTAGACCTCCACGCGCACGGAGGAGCCGTCGGTCTTGCGGGCGTCGATGATGTGGCGGTCCGCGTAGAGGTCGCCCTGCACGAGCTCCTCCAGGACCTGGATCTCGCCGCCGGCGATGATCGTGCGCAGGTGGGCGATGTGGGCTGTGAACTCCTCGCGGTTGTCCCAGCGGCCGTCGGTGCGCTGGCGGTAGTCGGGGGCGAAGTGCCGGTCGACGGCCTCGGCCAGCTCCAGTCCGGGGGTGAAGAGCAGGTCGGTGAGGGCGGCGGCGACGTCGGTGCGAGTGGTGGCGGTGGTCATGAGGAGCTCCTCGGGATTCACGTTCCAGCAAGATATGCGTGCGCTGAGCACGCATCTGCACAGTACTACAGATTGCGTGCGCCGCGCACGCTAAACTGGAGTCATGTCGAACGATGCGGGACACGAGATCGCCGATGCCCTGGGAACGCTGCTCAAGCGCGACACCCGGGCGCAGCTGTACCAACGCCTGACGGACAACGTGGGCGAGGCCGTGGACGAGACCACGTACCCCGTCCTCAGCGGCCTCGCCCGCACCGGCCCGCGCAGCGCCGCGGACCTCGCCGGTGAGATCGGCCTGGACCGCTCCGGCGTCACCCGCCGCGCCACCCGGCTGGAGGAGGTCGGCCTGCTGCGCCGCGAACCCGACCCCCACGACCGCCGCGCCACCCTGCTCGCTCTGACCGAAACCGGACAGCGGGCGGTCGAAACCACCCGGCAGCGCCTCGCCGCGCACATCGAGGCGTCCCTCGCCTCCTGGTCTCCCGACGAGGTGCAGACCTTCGCCCGCCAACTCCACCGCTTCGTCACCACCGGCCCCTTCGCGGAATCGTGACGCCGGCACGCGGATCCGCTTCGCCGGCCGGCGAGCGCTTGCCTGCGAACCTCACAGGCGCAGTCCCTGTTCGTGGCCGGCTGTGCGGAGAACGTGTGCCTGCAGATACGCCCGCCTCATCCGAACGCTGAACGCTGCATGGCCGGCACGGCCTGCATCTCGGCACCCGGGCCGACGAGGCCCGCCTGGCCGGTCGGATCGGCCGCCTGGACGGCGAAAAGTGCGAAGTCCTCGACGAGTTGAATCCGTCGGCCCGAGTTCCCTCCGGTCGGTGACTCGCGGCCGTCAGCGCCACTTGTCGTCTGCGCATTTGCGCACCCGCAGCAGCCGAGTGGTGTAGATCACGAAGAGTGCGTCTCGCCTTTCGAGGCAAGTCGGCTCGGGTGGGCCGGAGTTCACGTTCTGGTGACCCACTCGGCAGGGCCTTCGGGCGAGTTGGGGCACGCGGAGGGCACGCCGCCCCGCAAGAGGCCCGGACAACAAACAAGGCCCAGGTCATCGACCTGGGCCTTCACTCTGGAGCGGGTGACGGGAATCGAACCCGCGCTCTGAGCTTGGGAATCAAGGGCGCCTCGGGGCGCAATGGCGCTCTGAACTGCGACTATCTGGGCGCGGGAGCCTTGCCGGAGGCAGCCGGTTTGACCGCCGCTGACCCTGGTGTGCCGCGCTAAAGGGCTGGGGCGGGGCTGGCCTGCGATGGGATGGGGGTGGAGGCGACTCGCGTGGGCCCGATCCGGGTGCGGAGGGGTACGGCGGGTCTGCGCCGTCGGTGAGGTGTGCATGAGCAAATGTGGTGGGCTACTGGATTGAAAGTCCCGACGGGCACGTGACCGACGGTCCTACGCAGTCGGCCACAGTCCACTCATGCCAGGCCGGAGGACATCTGGCCGACGTCGGGTCCACCGCCGGCCAGTCCGTGCCACGTCGTCCGCTCACGCATCGCTCACGCATGGCGGACGGCTGACCAGCCGTTTGAGGCGGTTGCCCGCGAATAGGCATCGCACCTTTGGCGGCGGCGGCCACTCGATCCGTGTTGCCAACGGCCCCGGCATATACGCGCCGGGGTCGCCCTTTCAGGTCGTTGCACGTGAGAGTGCGCGGACCCACCTCTCATGCCATGCGTGAGGCACTTTTACGGCATAAGGGCGATTACGGGGCAATGGGGTGGCTCGGCTCCCGGAAGCAGCCTTCGTGTCGCGTCAGCCCCTTTCCTCCTCTTCGGCTTCCAGGAGCCGGATTCCCTGGTGCGTCAGCGTGACCATCACGGGGGTGTTTCCCTGTGCCCAGTCGACGGTGACCAGCCCTTCGCCCACCAGGTATGCGCAGGCGGCGGCCAGGTCCTGCTCGGGGATCTGGAGATCGTCGCGCAGGTTCGCCCCGGTGACGCCAAGGAATCGATTGCCTTCCGTGGTCTCGTACAGAGACTTCATGATCGTCTCGCGGTAGTGCTTCCGCTCGTGCAGTGTTGCCATGATTGCCGCTCACTCGTGCCGGGCACCGACTCGGTGCCTGTGGGCCAGGGCGGTGGTACGCCTGCCCCACCGCCCTTGCGCTTCAGATTTCGTCTGTCTGTGTGCGGGCGTCCCCGGAGGATCGACTGGATACCAGCCAGGGCTGCGCCGGCTCTGGCCTGTGGGTGGTGTCGACGGTGAGGTGGAGGCGGGTTCCGCCTGAGTCGTCGACGGGGTAGCTGCGCTGTTCGGTGGCGGCGAAGCGACGACGGAGGGCGTCTGCGACCTGACGGGCGGCGTCGGGGGACGCGGCGACGATGCGTACGTCGGCGCGCCCCGCTGAAGGGTGTTCTGGCGACTTCATGCTGGCCTCGCTCATGGGGACCTCGCTCATTGGGGGCGACAGGAGGACGTGTCGGTGGGTGTGATGCCGTCGCCTCACACCCACCGCCCCCAGCCAGAAACAGGTCGGTGTCATCCGCGGCCACCGGCGTGGCGCTCGTGGCGGTCGGCCGCGGGTGGTTCAACGGGCTCGGTCGGCCGTTCCCTGGTGCGGCTCCACAGTCCGGATCCGGGCAGGGCGTCGCTGAAGGGGGAGGCGGCGATCCGCTCGTCGTGCTGCGCGTCGAGCCGATGGATCAGGAACATGCCCGCGACGATCGCGATGCTGATCATGGTCACGGTGATGATCGTCCCCACGCCCTCACATCCCTCGGGCGGAGGCCGAGAGCCCGCCTGGGATTCCTGGCGCCAAGGCGGCTCCGCCCTCGCTCTCCCACTCTTCTTCCCGCCACAGCGCCTCCTGCGCGTCATGGGTGGTGTGCTCGCTCGCCATGAGGGCGCTGGCGGTCAGGAGGCCGCCCGGGGTGGATGCAGCCGACATCAGCCGGGCCGCGGCAGTCGGATCGGTCTCCGGCGGGATCACCAGCAGGTCCCAGCGGCCCATGGTGTAGGAGAGGAGGATCAGCTTGTTCGGGTCCTGCTCTGCCGCGAACCAGCCCACGTGCACCGTGTGCCCGGCCACCGGCACCTTGCGCGGCACCACGGGCCAGTAGGTCGGGTTCACCGTGACATGAGTGATCCGGCCCCAGCGCGCATCCAACACCGCTATCAGGGCGGGAAGTTCACGGAAGAGATCGCGAGAGCGGGGCCACCAGGCACCGTCCAGGAGACCCGGAGGCGATCCTGCCGAAGCAAAGGAGAGGCGGGCCGGTGACGAAAGTACGCGCCCGCTGACGATCGTACGGTCGATGGTCGCGGCCATGGCGCGAACCTGTCCCCGGGGCTCGTCTTCGACGCCCCGGTGTTGTTGATCACCGAGAACGACACCGGCGTGGGAGCCGGCGTGCGGAGTACTCCCGGTCTCTTCACCCTACTCCGGCCGGCGGTCCGTGAAGGTACGTGTGACCATGAAGTTTCCCGGCGAACGCGGATCCGGCTCCGCGGCGCGTCCGCGCCCCGGCGCGCGGAGTACGGTGAAGTGACGAGGTCACCTGCCGGGCGGACGCACCGCCCTGGAAGGCGGGCGAGCACACATGGCCGACTCCGACACTCCCGGCGTCCCGCAGCTTCTGCCGGACGCGGTCCACCACGCCGTCAGGCCCGGGACGGCCCTCTTGAGGCTGGCACCACGCAATCCCGCGAGCAGGTTCTCGACGGCGCGTGGTGGCCGCGTTCCCGCGACATCGGCGCCGAGCTCCCCAGCCTGATCGCCGCGCTGACCGAGCACCTCGGACCCGTCCTGCGTGTCGGCCTCGACGCCGGCGCCCGGGAAGAACTACCGACCCGTCTGGTCATCGACGACCGGGTCGTGCACATCGACTCCTTCCCGGTCGGCGGCGACACCGTCCTCATCACCCGAGGCGACCAGGACTACTTCTCCCTGCTCGTGGTCCCGCCGCACGCGACACCTGAAGCCGCCCGCTCCGCCATGGCCAGGGCCGTCCAGGACGGCAACCTCACCCAGGCCGAGCAGATTCTCATCGACACCGGCACCCATCGGGCATACCCGGTTCCCGCGGAAGAGCCTCGGACGGGCCGTGAACCCGGCGAGCGGTGAGGTAGCCGTCGAGGCTTCGACGCTCCTTTGACGACAGGGACGCAGGTCGCCTCGAAGGTGCGGTTCCGACGGACACCAATAGGTGACACTACGTCACATGTCGCATGTGCAGAGTGATGGCGGTGGAGAGGGCCGGGACTCCGGTGCGCTGAGCCCTTCGGCCGTCTTGCCGGGGTTCGACGAGGAGCAGCTGGGGCTGCTGCGTCGGGTGGGGCGTGAATGGGGGCGGGTGTCGGCTCCCGAGGCGTGGCACCGGGCGCTGCCCGTGGATTCCGATCTGGGCCGTTTTCCGTCCCCCGCGGAGATCCAGCCTGTCGGGTGGGGTCGTCTGGTCAGCGTCTCGCCTCTCGGCGGGCGGCCGCCCGCCCCCGGCGAGGCCGCGGGAGAGCTGCCGCCCGGCCGACTGGGCCGCTTCGGCTACCACGTGCGACGCGTCGTCCTGGGGGCCGCCCTGAAAAGCACGGCGATCGCGCAGGAGCGGATGCGCAAGCTGGTGGCGTTGCCCGTCCTGTCCGCCGACGCGCTCTCCTCGGTTGCCTACGGGCCCGAGGCCATGCTCGCCGTCCTCGTGCTCGGCGGCGCGGCGGGACTGGCCTGCTCCGTGCCGATCGCCGCCACGATCGCCTTCCTGATGCTGGCGGTGGGGGTGTCGTACCGCCAGACGATCCGCGCGTATCCGTACGGCGGCGGCTCGTACATCGTCGCCAGCGACAATCTGGGCCGCGTTCCCGGACTGATCGCCGCCGCCGGCCTGATGACCGATTACATCCTCACGGTCGCCGTGTCGATCGCCTCCGGGGTGGCGGCGATCACCTCGGCGGTTCCCTCACTCGCCACCGACGCGGTCCCGATCGGCGTCGGTGTGATCGCCCTGCTGCTCGCCGGGAACCTGCGAGGCATCCGGCAGGCCGGCGCACTGTTCGCCGCGCCGACCTACGCCTTCATCATCGCGGTGTTCGCGCTCGTCACCGTGGGCCTCGTCGACGCCGCCGGCCGCGGTTTCCACCCCACTGCGGCTCCGCACCTGAACGCCACGGAGAGCGTCGGTGTACTGCTGGTGACGCGCGCCTTCGCCTCCGGGGCCACGGCGATGACCGGTATCGAGGCGATCTCCAACGCGGTGCCGGCATTCAAGCCCGTGGAGTGGCGCAACGCCCGTACCACGCTGACCTGGATGATCGGCCTGCTCATCGCGCTGTTCGCCGGCACGATCGCCATGGTCCGACTCGACGGCGTCGTGCCCGGCACCCAGGAGACGGTCCTCTCCCAACTCGCCCACCACAGCTTCGGCTCCGGACCGCTGTACGCCCTCACACAGGCCGCCACGGCCGCGGTGCTGCTGCTCGCGGCGAACACCGCCTACAACGACTTCCCCCGCGTGCTGTTCCTGCTCGCCCGCGACCGACACGCCCCACAGCTCTTTCTGCGCCTGGGCGACCGCCTCGCCTTCAGCAACGGGATCATTCTGCTGACGATCGCGGCGACGCTGGTCTACGTGGCCTTCAACGGCACGACCGCGTCCCTGATCCCGCTGTACGCCGTCGGCGTCTTCCTGGCCTTCACCCTGTCCCAGGCCGGAATGGTGGTCCACTGGTGGCGCCTGCGTGACCGCCACTGGCGCAAGAGCCTGTTCTTCAACGCCACCGGCGCCCTGCTGTCGGCCGTCGTCTTCCTCACCGCCGGCCTCACCAAGTTCACCGAGGGCGCATGGGTCGCCGTGCTCGCCGTCGGGCTGTTCCTCGTGGTGACGATGCGCATCCGGCACCACTACGAGACCGTGGGCAAGGCTCTTCTTCTGCACCCGCACGCCATCGAGCTGCCCACCCCCACCCTCCCGGCCCGCCCCGGTCCCGACGCGGCACCGTCCGCGGCGACAACTCCGCAGTCCCCCACGGCACTTCCCGACGCCCGGACGGAAGAAGAGGACGAGGAGACACCCCAGGAGATCCGCCACCTGTCGGTCGTCCCCATCGCGGCCATGGACCTGGCCGGCATGCGCGCACTGGCCTACGCCGCCTCGCTCCACCAGCCCGTACTCGCCCTCCACGTCAGCCCCGAAGAGGACGAGGCCGAACGCTTCCGCCAGTACTGGACCCTGTGGGGCGACCACCTCCCGCTGGAAGTCGTGGTCTCCCCCTATCGCGCGATCGTCGCACCACTCGTCCACTACATCGAAGCCCTGCACGCGAAGCGCCCGGACCTCACCGTGACGGTCATCGTGCCGGAGATCGTCACCATGCGCCGGCGTTACCGCCTGCTGCACAGCAGGATCGCCCCACGGCTGCGGCACGCCCTGCGCCCACTGCCGAAGATCGTCATCACCACGGTCCCCTTCCACGTGTAGCCACCTCCCCGTGGCTGTGTCGGTGCTTTGCGGCCTGCCGACCAGGACGTGCCGGTGACCTGAACGGTGTGCGACAGCTCGGGCGGCCCATCGGGGGTGGAGGATGATGTGCTGGCCGGTGGCTCGCTGCGGGGGCATGGCGATCTCCGCCCAGACGCATGTGCCGCAGGTGGCCCGATCCCCTCCAGCCGGACCATTTCCGTGAGTTGGGGCACGAGGAGGGCACGCGGCCTTCGAGAGGTCCAGACAATAAACAAGGCCCAGGTCGCTGACCTGGGCCTCAACTATGGAGCGGGTGACGGGAATCGAACCCGCGCTCTGAGCTTGGGAATCAGGTGGGCTTTTGGGGCATCCTGTCTGGCCAGCAAGACGCCGCGGCGGGAGAGCTGGCCCGGTACAGCCATCGCATGGTGGTGCGGCTGTCGGCTCACTCCAGGACGGCGAGGTGGTCGGCGGCGCCCCCGCGCCACTCGATCAGGAAGAGGGTTGCGTCGTCGCTGGTGCTCCCGCCCCGCTCCTGTTTCAGGGTGTGTGAGAGCGAGCGCACCACCGCCCGCGGACCCTTCCCTGAGTGCTCGATGCGGTTGACCCAGTGGATGAGTTGTTCCTCGCCGAACTGCTCTTCGCCGGCTTCGTGCTCCTCGATCAGGCCGTCGGTGAAGCACAGCACCCGGTCGCCGCGTTGGAGCATCTGCTCGCTGATCTGGGGCTCTTCACCACCGAAGCCGACCGGCAAGGTGGTCGGGCTCTCCAGTTGCCGGACGACCTGGCGGTTGCGGATCAGCAGCGGTGCGGGGTGGCCCGCGTTGACCCATTGCAGGTGGCCCGTTGTGATGTTGAGGCGCATCATCTGCGCGGTGACGAAGTGGTCGGGCCCGAATTGCTCGGCGATGGCCCGGTCCATGAACGCGTAGATCTCGGACAGACCGACTTCGGCGCGTCTGGCGTGCCGGTAGGCGCCGATGGCGACGGTCGCCATGGTGGCGGCATCCAGGCCGTGGCCCATCGCATCGACCATGGCCACATGCAGGATGTCCTCGTTGAGGGCGTAGTCGAAGCTGTCGCCTGCCACGTTGTAGGCGGGCTCCAGGATTCCCGCCACCGCGACCTGCGGGACGGACATCGCCAGCGGCGGCAGCAGGGACCACTGGATCTCCGCGGCCACGCTCATCGGTTCGCGGCGCCGGGCGAGGAAGAACTGGTCGGTGTAGCTGTGCTTGGTGACCAGCATGTCGGCGACGAGGCCGGTGAGTCTGCGCAACAAGCGCCGGTCATCGTCATCGACGGTGTCCATGGTGAGAGCCAGCACACCCACCTGGTCGCTGCCGTCCAGCAACGGCAGATACATCCGAACGCCGTCGTCCTGCGATACCTCGACAGGGGCCCCGCACAGGAAGGCCGTGCCCGCGTGCGAGTCATCGATCAGCTCGGGCCGGCCGACGGTCAGCCGCCTACCTGGCAGCGGCACCAGCAGCAACTGCGCATAGTCCTGGAGGAGGATCGAGACGTGACGGCCGCCGACCCTCGCCACCTCTTCAACGACCAGCGGGGCGATCAACTGCGGCGGCATCTCGTGCGCCCGGTCCAGCAGCACCCCCAGCAGTCGCTCGCCGAACCCTTCCGACCGGTCCACGGCGCCCGTGTCCGCCTCCCGCTCACCTGCCGCCATACCCATGCCCTTTCACCAAGCAGCCTCGTTGCGACGTCACCCGCCATGCCGGCCGTCTCCAACGGGTCGGTCACCGAGCGGCCTGGCGTTCGACTTCGGTGGCTTGGCTCCGGTAGCACTGCGCGCGGGTCTGGATGAGGGGGAGGGGAAGGTGAGCCGGTCCGTGAATGACTGAGTGCGGGCGGGAGGCAACGAGGCCCTGCCGCACTCCACGGTCGGAGTGTTCGAGTCCGTTGCGGCCCTTCGGCTCCTCCCGCTCGGTGAGGGGCCGGAGCACAAGTTCACGCCTTGCTCGGCGGCCGCCGGCCGCGCAAGGACTGGCAGACCCCCTCATGCGACTGTGCACGCGGGCTCCGGAAACCACCGTGATCGACTCGCACAGAGTGACCCGGCCAACCGGGCCAGAGGGCTCATTGAGCCAGTGGCGGCGTGTCAGTCTCTCCTTCAGGGCCGCCGGCTGAATGGCGTGGCGTGCGGTGGAAAGGTCCGGATAAGAGATAAGCCCCAGGCTGGTTGGCCTGGAGCTTTCCTCCGGAGCAGGCTGCGGGACCGACGTCGCGCTCCCGATGACTGACACGATGCTCAGGCACCTTTCGTGGCATCTGGTACCTGGGCAATGGCTGCTTGGGCGGGCGAACGTGAGGTCGGCAGGCTTGCGCCATGGCCGCCTTCGGAGTCCCAGACCGAGACCAGGGACAGTTCCATCTCCTCCGCGATCCGGCGTTGCTCCGCTTCGTCCATCAGGGCGCTCGCGGTGAGGGTGCACCGCGGATCGGCGGCCTCGGCCATGAGCCGGGCGGCCGTGGCGGGGCTGGTCTCCGGAGGGATCACCAGGAGGTCCCAACGGCCGACGGTGTAGGAGAACAGCAGCAGCTTGTGGGGATCTTGCTCGGCCTTGAACCAGCCGACACCCACCACATGCCCGTCGACGGGCACCTTCCGTGGGATGACCGGCCAGAACGTGGGGTTCACCGTGGCATGGGTGATCCGCCCCCACAGTGGGTCGAGGACGGCCGTCAGTGCGGGCAGTTCCGCCGCGAGGTCACGGGAGCGGGGCCACCACGCACCGTCGAGCAGAGCCGGAGCACTGCCGGCCGGCGCCAGCACGAGTCGCAGGGGCAGCGAAGCGGTCCGGTCTTCGACCGCCGGCGTATACGCAATGGTCGTGGTCATGACGCGGACCCTGCCCCGGGCCAACCGTGACCGGCCCGGTGTCGTGAATCGCCGAAAACGACACGAGCATGGGAGCTGGTGTGCGGAGTGCCCTCGGTAATTCCAGCTTACTCCCGGTAAGGCCCGCTGGACCGATGCGGAGCGACGTGGGTGCACGACAGAGAAGACCTTGGAGCAGTCGGCCCGAGAACCGCGAAGGGGCAGAGCCTCCCGTGCGGGCAGCCGGCGTGTGACATCGGCTGCCAAAAGGGGGCTGTCAGCCGCGGGACGGCGTGGGCCGTCATCCGAGGAAGGACAGCCGGACTTGGCGTTCGGGGCTGTCCCGGTCGGTGTTCACCAGTACGACGGACTGCGAGGTCCCCAGCTCCAGCTCACCGTCGACTACGGGCAACGTGGCGTGTGGCGGGACCAGAGCCGGGAGTACGTGGCCGCTGCCGTGGCCTGGACCGCCGTGGCGGTCCCGCCAACGGCCGTCCGCGGGAAGAATGTCGCGAAGCGCCGCCAGCAGGTCATCGTCACTGCCCGCGCCGGTCTCGATGATGGCCAGGCCGGACGTCGCGTCGGGGGTGAAGACGTTCAGCAGTCCGTTTCGCCCGTGAGCGACCTCCCGGAGGAACGCGGAGCATGCGTTCGTCAGGTCGTGCATGGTCTCCGTGGCGCCGGTTGCAATGTCGAGGGTGCGTGTGGTGAAGGTGCCAGCCATGCTTCACCGGTTCCCCTCGCGGAGGAAAAGCACTAACGGCCGGATGGGTTGTTCCTCCGGGCCTCCGCCGATAGGGGCACGTGCTCCCGGTTCGGACGCCGCCTGAGCAGGGCGTCAACTGCGCTCTTCTTCTTCGGCCTCCATACACCGGATGCCTTGGTGCGTCAGCGTGGCCATGGCCGGCGTATTGCCCGCGGTCCAGTCGACCGTGATCAGGTCCTCGCCCACCAGATACGTGCAGGCGGCAGCCAGATCCTCTGCCGGGATCGCGAGATCTTGGGCCAGCTTGGCTCAGGTGAGTGCCGGATGCCCGGTAGAGGGGCCGGCTCTGTCACAGCCGCGTATCTGAGGCCCGGCTTCCTCGGACCTCGTCCGCATGCGGACGGTCACGCGCGGCTGACTCGCTGGTCACCAGCCATGGCGCGGCCGTCGTGTTGGGCTCGGTTCTGATCTCTCCACACGGGGTGGCTCACCTTCCGGACGCGTGCAACCACCATCCGGAGCAGAGCCATCGAGACGCAGGGTGGGGATGGATCCCACAGCCCGCGAAGGGGCTGTGGGAGGACATAGGTCCAACGCGCCCTGTGCAGGCCACGGAGGGGGATACGACTCTCGTCGCCCATCGCCGGTGTGGCAGCTGCTTGTCATAGTCAGGAAGCAACCATGATCGCCATGTGGTGCTCTTCCGCCGGGGGCCTGCGAGATCGTGCCAGGTGGTTACGCACGATTGCGTCGCGTCCCGTGCCCTTGGCCATAGGGTGCTATCCGCGTCGCGGGCGCGACGCCCAGTCCATCTATCCACCGCCCAGAGGCCCCCAGCTTCAGCTGCCACGGAGGGCCTCCCGGGTGTCACGGATCTGCGCCGGGTGCTCGCGATCAGGCCGCAGGGCTGAGGATATGCGCGTAACAGCCGACGAATGGCGCCCGTGACCAGCACGGCTTCCTACGCGTACGGTCGTCAGGGGCTTGCGGGCTGGGCCCAAACGGCGGGCGATAGCTCTGGCGGCCCGTCGGGGGCGGAGAATGAGCCGTTGTCGGGTGACTCGCTGTGGGGGCATGGCGATCTCGGCCCAGACGCATTTGCCGCAGGTGGTGTGCTCGGCCCCGTGGCAGAGGGACAGGCGATCGATGAGTGCCATCCCGCGTCCGGACTCGTCCTCCGAATCCGCCCAGTGCGGAACAGGGAGGACGAGCGAACCGTCGTAGACCTCGACGAGGATTCGCCGTCGGCTGAGGTTGGCGGACACCGTGATGGTGAGCACCGTGCCGGTGCCGTGCCGCACCGCGTTGGTGACCAGTTCCGAGGTGATGACGGTCAGTGCGGTATCGGAGGACTCGTCGAGGCGGAGCCCCCACTTTTTCGCCAGACCCTGGAGACGGTGACGGCTGATCGGCACAGAGGTTGGATCGCGGACCAGAAGGAAGCTTTGGCTGTGGAGGCGCATGCCGGAGACCCTTCGACGGACTTCAGACCGGGGCTTGAGGCGAGGGGAGATCGCTGAGCGGCAGGCCGACGTGATTCACGGGGATGCCTCCCTCAGCAGGGACGGCTGTGCGTGGGTGGGCGCCGCATGCCGACCGTTGTCGGTATGACAGCCCTCAGGGGGGAGTGCGGCCGGGGAGGTCGCTATCCGGGTGGTCTGTGGTCTACGTCGTCGCTACTTCGTGGCGACGACGTAGACGCTTCCCCAGCGACGCTTCGGATTGGCGATCTTGGCGTCGAAGGTCCACGGCTCCACGGTGGTGAAGCCGGCCTCGGTGAAGAGCTGGACGAGCTTCTCGTAGTCGTAGGCCCAGAGGTGGGGGGTGTACTTGGGGTCGTCGTCCTGGTCGCGGAAGACGAGGTTGACGAGGTCGAGTTGGGTGTTGATGTCACTGCGGCAGTCGCGCTTGGCGTACCAGCGCTCGACCATCTCGTCGGCGGGGTTCAGCGGCCCGGGGTACTGGCTGAGGGCGAAGGCGGCGTCGGGGACGCCCGTGATGATCTGGCCGGCCGGTGTGAGTGCGCGGTGGGCCTCGCGGACGTAGCTCTTGACCGAGCGGGGGTAGTCGATGTGCTCCAGGAAGTGCTCGGAGAAGATCAGCTCGACGGTGTCGTCGTGCAGGGGGATGCCTTCGCGGACATCCCAGAGCAGGTCGGCCGGCGGGACGGCGTCGATGTTGAAGAAGTCCTCGATGCGGTGGGTTCCGCCGCCGATCTGGACCTTGGTGGGCTTTTGGTCGATGCGGCTGTCGGGCCAGGCCCGCTGGCTGGCGTGGTGATAGCGGTGGAGTTCGATCTCCCAGGCCGCTGTGCGGAGTGCTCGGGCCAGGCCGTGGGTGGTGGAGGGGTCGCTCAGTAGGGCGTCGATCTGCTCGCCGAGGAGGTCGACGGAGGGCAAGCCGAAGTAACTCATGGCGGGGCTCCTGGGAAGAAGAGGCAGCAGAGCAGCTGTTGGTGAAGGCGGCAGTGGTTACGCGGCGCTGGGTGCCGGGGCGGTCCACTGGTTGTTGCGCATGAGGGTGTACTTGATGTCCACCAGCCGCGGGGCGATGGTCAGGGCGAGCTGCTCGGCCGGATGGAGGTGGCCGGCGTTGTCCTGTTCGGCGCGCCAGCTCCCGCGACCCCGGGCGCGGACAGCGGGCCGTCGAGGAGATCGGCGCCGGCGCCCGCCTGCTGGTCCTCGACGTGACGGATCCCGACGGCATCGCACAGGCCGCGGCTCAGGTGGACCGCCTGGACGTACTGGTCAACAACGCCGGCATCTCAGCGTCACTCGCCCCGCCGGCCGAAACCGACGTCGAGGAGTTCCGGCGCACGTACGAGACCAACGTGTTCGGGGTGCTGGCGGTGACCAACGCCTTCCTGCCCGCCCTGCGCCGGTCCCCGCACCCCCGCATCGTCAACATCTCCAGCGGCACCGCATCGCTGACCTGGAGCACCAACCCCAACCCCCAGTTCACCCCCGGAAGCGGTGGCGCCGCCGCCTACCGGTCGTCCAAGGCCGCCCTCAACGCCCTCACCGTCTTCTACGCTCAGACGCTGGCCGAGGAGGGCTTCAAGGTCAACGCGCTCGCCCCCGGCCTGCGGGCCACCGACCTCAACCCCCGAGCCGCCGCTGCCGGCGGCGACCCGGCCGAGGCCGCCCAGGGAGCTCTCCGCCTGGCCCTGCTGCCGGACGACGGCCCCACCGGTGGCTTCTTCTCCTGGGACGGAGCGCCCGTGCCCTGGTGATCAGTCATGGGCAGCGTCGGGGACGGGCACCCCAGCGGTGGGTGGTCCAGGCTCGGCGCAGCAGGCTTCGGACGGTGATGATCATGTCTGCAAGGTCGAAGAAGGCGTTGATGACGGTCGCACGGCGCTCGTAGCAGCGGGCAAGGCGATGGAAGGCGTTCTACCAGGCGTGGGTGCGTTCGACGTGCCGCCGCTGACTGGCCTGGATCGGCGCCTTCTCGCCCCTGTGCGCGATGCGACCGTGCAGGTTGCGGGCGGTGAGGATGATCCGGTCCTAGGACTCCAGCGCGATCTGCTTGACCCGGGCGAAGAGGCCGAGCCGGATCCACTCGTCGCGGCGGTTGCGGATGGTGGTCGCCGAGCAGGTCGTGTCGGCGATCGCCTGGTAGGAGCAGCCGAAGCGCAGTAGCTGCAGCAGCTTGTCGAACACGATCCGGTCGCTGATGCGGGGCCGGTGGCAACCCAGCGGGTGAGACGGATCGATCGTCGGGCGCTCGGGCAGCAGCACCGTGAATTGGGCCCAGAGGTGATCGGCGGAGTAGTACGCCTTGTCCGCGCGGATCTTGGCCGGCCGTCTTCGGCGCAGTCCGCGCCTTGAGCGGATGGCGGGTATGCCGAGGATCAGCGGCTTGAACGCCTGGCTGTCGTGCACGTTCGCGCCCGAGACCGCGAGGGCCCGTGGGACGCCCTGGGCTTCGGACAGGACATGTAATGTGCTGCCCTTCTTGCCGCGATCGACCGGGTTCGGCCTGGTCAGCACCCCCCCTTTTCGCGCGGACGGAGGCTGCGTCGGTGATTGCTGAGGTCCAGTCCAGCTCGCCCCGGGCGCCGAGTTCGTCCAGGACTGCCCGGTGCAGTCGGCGCCACAGCCCGGCCTCGGTCCACGCCGTGAACCGGCGGTGCGCTGTTGCCGGGGAGACGTCGAACGTCGGCGGAAGACGGCGCCAGGCGCAACCGCTGGTCGGCACGTACACCACCGCCGTGAACAGCGCCCGCTCGTCCACCGGACTCGTACCCCCGCCCTGCGGGCGGGACGTGAACTTCGGCAGCAGCGGTGCCGCCAACTCCCACAACCCGTACGGCACAAGCCGACGGGACAGATCAACAGCCACAGTGCAGCATCATCCCGCATCAGCAACTCGCCACGTGAGACGTCCTCTTGGTCAGGAGGAATGTCCGGCCTTCTTACATTCTTCTCACAACTGTGCTGCACCGTGGGGTTCATGGCGACCAAGCGAATTGCTGTCGGTGTCGGAATTCTCGTGGCGATGGGCCTGACGGGCGTGGCCGCGGTGGCCTCTGGGGCTCCCGCTCCGGTGTCCGGTAAGGCTTCCGCCGCAGTGCCCGGAAAGAAGGCGAAGAACTATCTTTACGCCTCCATCGGTGATTTCGACGCAAATGTGATGCCATTGATCGATCGCCCCGATGTCGCCGGCGTGCAGCTGGTGGTGCCGTGGAAGGCGCTGGAGCGGGAGAGGAATCAGTACGACTTCTCTGAGATCGACCGGGCGCTGGACGTCCTGCAGTCCCGCCACAAGAAGCTGTTCATCCAGGTCCAGGACCGGTTCTTCGCGCTGCCGGCGAGGCTCCCGGACTATCTGTTGAAGGATCCGGAGTACAAGGGAGGCGCGGCTCCGACAAAGAACGAGAACGGCCTCGGCCCCGGTGAGCCCGGGGCGGTCGCGGCGCAATGGAACCCGCAGGTGCGGGGTCGTTTCCAGCAGCTGCTGAAGGCGATGTCACAGCGGTTCGACGGTCGCCTCGCTGGGGTGAACCTGCCGGAAACCGCTACCGAGGTGGACACCAAGAAGGACCACACCGGCTACAGCGACGACGCCTACTTCAAGGCAGAACTCGACAACATGGCCTACGGCAAGAAGGTCTTCACCAAGACGCCGTTCATCCAGTACGTCAACTTCTGGCCCGGTGAATGGAACAACAGCCGCAAGTACATGAGCCGCACCTTCGAGTTTGCCAAGGCGCACGGAATCGGCCTGGGGGGACCGGACATCCTGCCGGACCGCCCGGCGCAGATGGAGAACTCGTACCCGTTCTTCAAGAAGTACCGGGGGCAGCTCCCCATGGTGGCCATGGCCGTACAGGAACCCGACTTCCAGTACGAGAACCCCAAGACGAAGAAGCCGTACACCCGGAAGGAGTTCACCGACTTCGGCACGAACACCCTCGGAGCCGACGTCATCTTCTGGGCCACCAGCGCGCCCTGGCTCCACCAGCCGACGGCACGATAGAGCCCCCATCCCTCGCGGCTGGGGAAGGTGCCTTGTCACCTGAGGTCATGAGGTGACCTGACGCCCGTCGGCCAACCCACCCGGTGGGGCAAGTTGGGAAGGTGAGAAGGCGCGGACTGCGCCGAAGACGGCCGGCCAAGATCCGCGCGGACAAGGCCTACTACTCCGCCGATCACCTCACATGGCTCCGCGGCAGGCGGCTCGTCGCGCGGATCGCGCGCCCGGGCATCGAGTCCGGCGAACGGCTCGGCCGCCACCGCTGGAAGATCGAGCGGTCGATCTCCTGGCTGTTCGGCTACCGCCGGCTCACCGTCCGATACGAGCGAAAGGGCAACCACTTTCTCGCGTTCCTCGGCCTCGCGGCTGCCCTGGCCTGCTACAAGAAGCTTGCGAAACTCACCACGTGAGACACCCTCTAAGGCGTCGGTTTTCCCCAACCCAGAGGGCAATGCGCAGTGTAGGCAGGACCGTTCAGTAGCTGAACGGTCCTGCCTACACTGCGCTGTGTTTTAAGCGGAGTGCGTTCGCCGTCCGGAGCGCGGGCAGGGGCCCGACGAACTCCCTTGCCAAGAGCCCATTTTGCATCCGTAATCTCGCGACACCTCAGGAGTGAGTGACCCAAGTCACAGAAAATGCGTCTCGCTATTTGAGAAGGTCGACTCTCAAGGTGCCTGGCTCGGTGTGGGAGTGGGTGAAACTTACGCCTCGGCTGGCAGATGGGGCTGGTGGGGGGGCTGGTTGGCCCGAGAATGGTCTAGACAGCAATGAAGGCCCAAGTCTCTGACCTGGGCCTTCGCTATGGAGCGGGTGACGGGAATCGAACCCGCGCTCTGAGCTTGGGAAGCTCATGTTCTACCATTAAACTACACCCGCGTAACACCGCCCCAAATCTGGAGGCGGAGCGTCGTCGCACACTCTACCCCATCACCGCGTCGCGGTGTCTTCGGCATGTCCGGGGGTGGGTCGGGGTGCTTTTGAGGTGTCGCCGAGCGGGGCGCGCGGAGGTGTCCCTCGGGGCGGGACGCGGGTGCGCGGAACGGGAGTTGGGGCGTACGGTGGGGCACCGGAGTGCCGCCTGCGAGTGCACCCAGTTCATCCCCTAATGTGGCTTTTGTTGTCCACGCAGTTGGGAGAGGGACTTGATGGAGCGCACCGTCGTACGTTGTGCTGAGGGGCACGTCTTCAGCACCGCTTCGTTCCCCATGCAGACCACCGGCCGGCTCGGTCCCGGGCGTCTGCTGCGCTGCCCGCGCTGTGCTCGGCTGCGGCATTCGGTGCCGGTGGAGCACGCCAAGCGGTAGTGGCGGTCGCGAGGTCGCGGTGAAGGTCGGCGGTGATCTTCGGACGCGACGTCGAGGTGAGCGTGTTGTGGCCCGGTCCCTGATGGGGGCCGGGCCCTCGTCGTACGGCGGGGGGTGTGCGGGCGCGTATCCTCGTCTGCGTGCTTCTCTCAGACAAGGACATCCGGGCCGAGATCGACGCCGGTCGGGTGCGCATCGACCCCTACGACGCGGCGATGGTGCAGCCGTCCAGCATCGATGTGCGGCTCGATCGCTATTTCCGGGTGTTCGAGAATCACCGCTACCCGCACATCGACCCCGCCGTCGAGCAGGCCGACCTGACCCGCGAGGTCGTGCCGGAGGGCGACGAGGCGTTCATCCTGCACCCCGGTGAGTTCGTGCTGGCCTCGACGTACGAGGTCATCTCGCTGCCCGACGACATCGCCTCGCGGCTGGAGGGCAAGTCCAGTCTGGGGCGGCTGGGGCTGCTGACGCACTCGACCGCAGGGTTCATCGACCCGGGGTTCAGTGGGCACGTGACGCTGGAGCTGAGCAATGTCGCGACGTTGCCGATCAAGCTGTGGCCGGGGATGAAGATCGGTCAGCTGTGCATGTTCCGGCTGACCTCGCCGGCGGAGCACCCGTACGGCAGCGAGCGCTACGGCTCGCGCTACCAGGGGCAGCGCGGTCCGACCCCGTCCCGGTCGTTCAAGAACTTTCACCGTTCGCAGGTGTGAGGCACCTTTCGCAGGTGTGAGGCAGGGCCGGTGCGGGCCCGGAGACGAAGGGAAGGTCTGGGAGAGTCGTGGGTGACGTGCGGGAGAACCTGACGTACGAGCGGTTCGGCGGAGCCATCCGCGAGCTGGCGCAGACGATCGCGGATGACGGGTACGAGCCCGACATCGTGCTGTCGATCGCCCGGGGCGGCGTGTTCGTGGCCGGCGGACTGGCGTACGCGCTGGACTGCAAGAACATTCACCTGGTGAATGTCGAGTTCTACACCGGGGTGGGCACCACCCTGGAGATGCCGGTGATGCTCGCGCCGGTGCCGAACGCGATCGACTTCTCGGACAAGAAGGTGCTGATCGCGGACGACGTCGCCGACACCGGCAAGACGCTCAAGCTGGTGCACGACTTCTGCCTGGGCACCGTCGCCGAGGTCCGCAGCGCGGTGATCTATGAGAA
The DNA here is from genome assembly GCF_002803155.1 of Streptomyces sp. CB02959. GTDB lineage: Bacteria > Actinomycetota > Actinomycetes > Streptomycetales > Streptomycetaceae > Streptomyces. The sequence goes on along the minus strand of NZ_NNBP01000003.1, from coordinate 109,256 downwards.
GTCGCACTCGCTGGTGAAGTGCGAGTACGTCTGGAAGCGCACGGACGACTGGATCAACTTCCCGTGGAGCGTCGAGCCGCCGGTGGTCCGGCGCGAGGGCCAGATCCTCGACGCCTGAGGCACCGCCCCACGGTCTTTTCCGCGAGCCCGCGCTTTCTGCGGGCTCGCGGCATTTTGTGGCACGCCTTTCGGCCAGTTCTGTTCCGGGTGTTCCACCGGTCACTACCTCCGAGTAGAAACCGGCGGTAACAGCAGACCGGAGGGGAGCCCCAATGGTGCGTGCGAGACGCGGGCCGCGGTGGAGCGGACGTGGACGAGGGCGGCGGTTGCGGGCCGCCGTGGCGGTGTCGGCGGCGGCGCTGACCGCCGCTTTCACGGTGACGGCGGCCGGTGCGAGCGCCGTCGGCGTCGGAAGTCCGGCGGCGGGAACCGCAACGGCGGCCGGGCGGCCGGCCGCCCAGCCGCTGTCGCCGGAACTGGAGCGGATCCGGGCGCAGCAGGCGACGAAGCTCTACGGCGACTCCGCCGTGCGGCCGCTCGACGAGCGGAAGACCTCGCTGATCTCGCTGGGCGACAGCGAGATCTCCGGGGAGGGCGTCGGGACGTACGAGGCGGGGACCGACGGGCCCACCAACTGGTGCCACCGGTCGCCGGATTCGGCGATCCACCGGACCGGTATCGCGGCGGACGTGACGTACAACGTCGCGTGCTCGGGCGCGTACACCGGCAACATCCGGATCGGCGGCAGCAAGCAGTACCCCGATGAACTGGTGCAGAGCGACAGCCTGGCCGTCGCGGCGCGCAACACCCGGCTGAAAATGGTGCTGCTGGTCGCCGGGGCCAACGACGACCTCCAGTTCGGGCCGGTGATAACCGACTGCGTGGAGCGCTGGTTCCTGCTCCAGGGGACCTGCGAGCCCAAGTACCAGCCGGGCTGGCAGTCCCGGGTCGACGGACTGGTGCCGAAGGTCGAGGCGACGGTGCGGGACCTGCGGACCGTGATGCGGGGCGCCGGGTACGCCGACGGCGACTACCGGTTCGTGGTGATGTCGTACCCGAGCCCGATCGGCCCGGACGTCGAGGACAATCCGAACTTCCCCGGGAAGATCCCGGGCGGGTGCACCGGGTACACCTCGGACTCCGGCTGGGGGCGCGACTCGGCGGTGCCGGCCTTCGAACGCGGTGTGCGCAAGATCGCGCAGGACACCGGTGTCACCTACCTCGACTCCTCGCGGCTCTTCCACGGGCACGAGGTGTGCATGCCGGAGACCTGGGCCCGCGGGCTGTACGTCAACGTCTCCAACCCCTTCCCGCCGGACGCCAATTCGGTCCGCCAGTCCTTCCACCCCAACGTCCGCGGGCACGGCGCGTTCGCGTCCTGCCTGACGCAGCTGTACGCGGCGCCGCAACTGCGGGAGGCGTCCTGCGCCGATCCGGCGAACACCGGGCAGCCCAAGCTGTACCCGGGCGCCTGGGACGACGCCTACCGGCCGCTGAAGAACGCCGCGACCGGTACCTGCGTGGACGCCACCGGCGGGCTGTCCCGCAACGGCACCGCGGTCGGCGGCTGGGACTGCAACGGGCAGCGCAACCAGGGCTGGTGGTACGACCAGGACCGGCAGTCGCTGCACGTGGAGCTGAGCCAGGCGAGGTGCCTGGACGTGCCGGGCGCCCGCTACGAGGCCGGCGCCGCGCTGGTGCTGTGGAACTGCTCGGGCGGGGCCAACCAGCAGTTCGCCCGGGACGGCGGCACCCTCCGCCCGACCGCGGCCCCGTCGCTGTGCCTGACGCTGGGCGCGGCGAAGGACCCGCTGCGGCTCCAGAAGTGCGACGGTTCGGCGGGCCAGCGGTTCGCCTGACCGGCCGCCGGAAGCGGTGACCGGGCCCGCCCCCGGTACGGCGAGGGGCCCGTTGCGGGAGGTACGTCGTGGACGTCTCCCGCAACGGGCCCCTCTTCCGTGGGCCGGACCGCGCCGCGCGCTCGGCTACAGCGTGCCGAGCTTCACCAGCGCCAGCAGCGCGACCAGTTGGATCGCGGCGGCGCCCAGGGCCTTGGGCCACGGCAGGTCGTGCGACTTGCTGACCATGGAGGTCAGCAGGTAGCCGGTGGCGAGCCAGGTGGCCCACCCCAGCACCTGGACCAGCGGACTGTCGCCGCCCAGGAAGATGGCGAAGAGCAGCCGCGGCGCGTCCGGGATCGTCATGATCAGCATGGACAGGCCGATGGTCGGCTGCCAGGCACCGTCGCCGCCCAGCTGGCGGGCCATGGTGTGGGTGACCGCGCCCAGGATCAGGCTGCCCAGGATGAACATCGCCGAGGTGATCAGCACCCAGGGGATGCTGTTGCCGATCGTCTGGTTGAGCACGTCCTCGCGGGCCTTGTCGAAGCCGAAGACCGCGAGCAGGCCGTAGACGAAGGTGACGATCAGCGCCGGGGCCCACAGCGCGTGGTCCCGCATCTGCCAGAACGTGGGTGTGGGCCGCAGCACGATGCCGGACAGCAGCTGCTTCCACGGCAGCCGCGGACCGGCCGGGGGCGCGCTGCTCTGGCCGGCGCGGTAGGTGCCGCCCTGCGCGTACTCGCCGTCGCCCGCCCCGTCCCCGTACGGGCCGTAGGCGTCCGCCTCGTTGACGCTGAACTGCTGGGTGTGCCCCGGTGCGTTGTTGCGGTTGTCGTAGGGCGCGTACGGGGGCTCGGACGCCTGGTAGCCGCCGTCGCCGTCGCCGAAGTACTCGGGCTGCCCCTGCGGGCTCGGCCCGCCCTGGGGAGCGCCGTACGCCGGCGGCGCGGGCTGCCACTGCCCCTGCGGGGGCTGCTGCCCGTACGACGGGGGCGGCCCGTACCCGTGCGGCCCCTGCTGCCCCACCTGCTGTCCGTCCTGCGCGGGACGGGCATCCCGTCCGCGACCCATCCTGAATCCAGCCACGCTTTCGAAAGTACCTGGTCCCGTGGCATGGGTGGGGCCGCGATGGAGGAGTGGTGGCCCTTTGGAGCCGAGCTGTGACATCCCCTAGGGGGTATCCCCTGGGGGTCCTCGCACGTCGCCGGGCGTCCCGCCGCGGGGTTGCCGTATCCGCGCCCGCAGCCCCGGCCCCTCCCGTTGATGGCCGGAAAAAAGGCGAAGACGGCCGGTCCCCGAGGGGACCGGCCGTCTTCCTGGTGTGGCGAGGGTTACTTCACCGGTGCCGGCTCCGGTGCGTCCGCCGGCTCCTCCTCGTCCGCCGGCGGGTCCAGCGGGGTCTTGACGGAGTCCAGCAGCAGCTGGGCGACGTCGACGACCTGGATGGACTCCTTGGCCTTGCCGTCGTTCTTCTTGCCGTTGACGGAGTCCGTCAGCATGACGAGGCAGAACGGGCAGGCCGTCGAGACGATGTCGGGGTTGAGCGAGAGGGCCTCGTCGACGCGCTCGTTGTTGATGCGCTTGCCGATCCGCTCCTCCATCCACATCCGGGCGCCGCCGGCGCCGCAGCAGAAGCCGCGCTCCTTGTGGCGGTGCATCTCCTCGTTCCGCAGGCCCGGGACCTTTTCGATGATCTCGCGCGGCGGCGTGTAGATCTTGTTGTGGCGGCCCAGGTAGCACGGGTCGTGGTACGTGATGATGCCCTCGACCGGGGTGACCGGGATGAGCTTGCCCTCGTCGACCAGGTGCTGCAGCAGCTGCGTGTGGTGGATCACCTCGTAGTCGCCGCCGAGCTGCGGGTACTCGTTGCCGAGCGTGTTGAGGCAGTGCGGGCAGGTCGCGACGATCTTCTTCGACGCCTTGGGCTTCTTCGTCGACTCGTCCTCGCCGTCCTCGCCGAAGGCCATGTTCAGGGCCTCGACGTTCTGCTGGCCGAGCTGCTGGAAGAGGAACTCGTTGCCCAGGCGGCGGGCGGAGTCACCGGTGCACGCCTCGTCGCCGCCCATGATCGCGAACTTCACGCCCGCGATGTGCAGCAGCTCGGCGAACGCCTTGGTGGTCTTCTTGGCGCGGTCCTCCAGGGCGCCGGCGCAGCCGACCCAGTAGAGGTAGTCGACCTCGGTGAGGTCCTCGATGTCCTTGCCGACGACCGGGATCTCGAAGTCGACCTCCTTGGTCCAGGCCAGACGCTGCTTCTTGGCCAGGCCCCAGGGGTTGCCCTTCTTCTCCAGGTTCTTGAGCATCGTGCCCGCCTCGGACGGGAACGCGGACTCGATCATGACCTGGTAGCGGCGCATGTCGACGATGTGGTCGACGTGCTCGATGTCGACCGGGCACTGCTCGACGCAGGCGCCGCAGGTGGTGCAGGACCACAGGACGTCGGGGTCGATGACGCCGTTCTCTTCGAGGGTGCCGATCAGCGGGCGCTCGGCCTCGGCGAGGGCGGCCGCCGGGACGTCCTTGAGCTGCTCCTCGGTCGCCTTCTCCTCGCCCTCCATGTCCTTGCCGCCGCCGGCGAGCAGGTACGGGGCCTTGGCGTGCGCATGGTCGCGCAGCGACATGATCAGCAGCTTCGGGGAGAGCGGCTTGCCGGTGTTCCACGCGGGGCACTGCGACTGGCAGCGCCCGCACTCGGTGCAGGTGGAGAAGTCCAGCAGGCCCTTCCACGAGAAGTGCTCGACCTGGGAGACGCCGAACTGGTCGTCCTCGCCCGGGTCTTCGAAGTCGATCGGCTTGCCCGCCGACGTCATCGGCTGGAGCGCGCCCAGCGCCGTGCCGCCGTCCGCCTCACGCTTGAACCAGATGTTGGGGAAGGCCAGGAACCGGTGCCAGGCCACGCCCATGTCGGTCTTGAGGGCGACCGTGATCATCCAGATGAACGAGGTGGCGATCTTCAGGCCGGCGAAGAAGTAGGTGAGGTTCTGCAGCGTGCCGACGCTCATCCCCTTGAAGGCCGCGACCAGCGGGTACGAGAGGAAGTACGCGGGCTCGTAGTGGTCGACGCCGTGCTGGGCGCCCTCTAGGGCGTGCAGCGTGACGATGCAGATGCCGACGATCAGGATGACGGTCTCGACGAAGTACGCCTGGCCGGTGTTGGACCCCGAGAAGCGGGACTTGCGGCCCGCCCCGCCAGGACGGTTCAGCTGCCGGATGACGATCAGGACGACGATGCCGACGGTCGTCAGGGTGCCCATGCCCTCGACATACAGCTCCCAGGGCAGCCAGTTGCCGATGACGGGCAGGAGCCAGTCGGCCTTGAAGAGCTGGCCGATGGCGTTGACGATCGTCAGCAGCAGCGTCAGGAAGCCCACCGCCACGAACCAGTGCGCCACGCCGACGACGCCCCAGCGGTTCATCCGGGTGTGGCCGACGAACTCCTTGGCCAAGGTGACCGTGCGCTGCACGGGCTCGTCGGTGCGGGAGCCGGCGGGCACGGGCTGACCGAGCCGGACCTGGCGGAAGATCTGCAGGATGGCACGGCCGAACAGCGCGACGCCGACCGCGATTAGGACCAGCGACACGATGATCGCGGCGAGTTGCATTTGGGGGCTCCTCGGACCTGCGAGAGCGGGCGAAAGACGGAGGGAACCGCGCGATCGGAACGGCCGGGCGCGGAGATCTGAGCGGAATTACTAAGCGGTAACTTTTTGGGTCTGCGCTGAGGTTACCCAGTATTCCGGGCCCCATGAAGGCGCCCGGCCGGTGATCTGTGTCGCGCGGGCAACCGCCCGCCCGTCCCCAGCGTCCTCCGGAATGGCCTGGTGACGATAAGGGCGACATAAAAGTTGAGCGGCCCCGACTCAGGTCTGTTGACAGGTCCGGATCGGTGTTGCACCCTTGAGCCTGTTCCACTCAAGTCAGCTGGAGGAATCGAAATGGCACGTGCGGTCGGCATCGACCTGGGCACGACTAACTCCGTCGTCAGTGTTCTCGAAGGCGGTGAGCCCACCGTCATCACCAACGCCGAGGGCGCCAGGACCACGCCGTCCGTCGTCGCCTTCGCCAAGAACGGCGAGGTGCTGGTCGGCGAGGTCGCGAAGCGTCAGGCGGTGACCAACGTCGAGCGGACGATCCGTTCGGTCAAGCGCCACATGGGCACTGACTGGAAGATCAACATCGACGACAAGGACTTCAACCCGCAGCAGATGTCTGCGTTCATCCTGCAGAAGCTGAAGCGGGATGCGGAGTCCTACCTCGGCGAGAAGGTCACCGACGCGGTCATCACCGTCCCGGCGTACTTCAACGACTCCGAGCGCCAGGCCACCAAGGAGGCCGGTGAGATCGCGGGCCTCAACGTCCTGCGCATCGTCAACGAGCCCACCGCCGCCGCCCTGGCCTACGGCCTGGAGAAGGAAGACCAGACCATTCTCGTCTTCGACCTCGGTGGCGGCACCTTCGACGTGTCGCTGCTGGAGATCGGCGACGGCGTCGTCGAGGTGAAGGCCACCAACGGCGACAACCACCTCGGTGGTGACGACTGGGACCAGCGCGTCGTCGACTACCTGGTCAAGCAGTTCGCAGGCGGCCACGGCGTGGACCTCTCCAAGGACAAGATGGCGCTCCAGCGCCTGCGCGAGGCCGCGGAGAAGGCGAAGATCGAGCTGTCGTCGTCCAGCGAGACGACGATCAACCTGCCCTACATCACCGCCTCCGCCGAGGGCCCGCTGCACCTGGACGAGAAGCTCACCCGCTCTCAGTTCCAGCAGCTCACCGCGGACCTGCTCGACCGCTGCAAGACCCCGTTCCACAACGTGATCAAGGACGCCGGCATCCAGCTGGCCGAGATCGACCACGTGGTCCTGGTCGGCGGCTCGACCCGCATGCCCGCCGTCGCCGAGCTCGTCAAGGAGCTGACCGGCGGCAAGGAGGCCAACAAGGGCGTCAACCCGGACGAGGTTGTCGCCATGGGCGCCAGCCTCCAGGCCGGTGTCCTCAAGGGCGAGGTCAAGGACGTCCTCCTGCTGGACGTCACCCCGCTGTCGCTTGGTATCGAGACCAAGGGCGGCATCATGACCAAGCTGATCGAGCGCAACACCACGATCCCGACCAAGCGCTCGGAGATCTTCACCACGGCCGAGGACAACCAGCCGTCCGTGCAGATCCAGGTCTACCAGGGCGAGCGCGAGATCGCGGCGTACAACAAGAAGCTCGGGATGTTCGAGCTGACCGGTCTGCCGCCGGCCCCGCGCGGCGTCCCGCAGATCGAGGTCTCCTTCGACATCGACGCCAACGGCATCATGCACGTGACCGCCAAGGACCTGGGCACGGGCAAGGAGCAGAAGATGACCGTCACCGGCGGCTCCTCGCTGCCGAAGGACGAGGTCAACCGGATGCGTGAGGAGGCCGAGCGGTACGCGGAGGAGGACCACAAGCGCCGCGAGGCCGCCGAGACCCGCAACCAGGGCGAGCAGCTGGTCTACCAGACCGAGAAGTTCCTCAAGGACAACGAGGACAAGGTGCCCGCCGAGGTCAAGACCGAGGTCGAGTCCTCCGTCGCCGAGCTGAAGGAGAAGCTCAAGGGCGAGGACACCGCCGAGATCAAGACCGCCTCGGAGAAGGTCGCGGCCGTCTCCCAGAAGCTGGGCCAGGCCATGTACGCCGACGCCCAGGCGGCCCAGGGTGCGGCCGGTGCCGAGGGTGCCGCCGCCGGCGGCCAGCAGGCCAAGGCCGAGGACGACGTCGTCGACGCCGAGATCGTCGACGACGAGAAGCCGAAGAAGGACGGTGCGGCGTGACGGAGGAGACCCCGGGCTTCGACGAGAAGCCCGACGTCCCTTCCGATGCCGCTTCCGAAGACGCGGCACAGGCCGAGTCCGCCGACAAGGCGGGCTCGGCCCCGGCCGGGGACGTCCAGGACGTAGCGCTCCAGGCCCAGTTGGACCAGGCGCGCACCGCAGTCAACGAGCGCACCGCTGATCTCCAGCGGCTCCAGGCGGAGTACCAGAACTACCGCCGCCGGGTGGAGCGCGACCGCGTGACCGTCAAGGAGCTCGCCGCGGCGAACCTGCTGTCCGAGCTCCTGCCCGTGCTCGACGACATCGGTCGGGCCCGGGAGCACGGCGAGTTGGTCGGCGGCTTCAAGTCGGTGGCCGAGTCGCTGGAGACCGTGGCCGCCAAGCTCGGTCTGCAGCAGTTCGGCAAGGAGGGCGAGCCCTTCGACCCGACGATCCACGAAGCGCTGATGCACTCGTACGCGCCCGATGTCACGGAGACGACATGCGTCGCCATCCTGCAGCCCGGGTATCGCATCGGTGAGCGCACGATCCGCCCCGCGCGGGTCGCGGTCGCCGAGCCGCAGCCGGGCGCGCAGAACGCCAAGTCCGCCTCCGAGGAGGAGACCAAGGGCGCCAAGGGCGGCAAGGGAGCCAAGGGTGCCAAGGGTGCGGACAAGGAGAGCGGTGGCCCGGACAAGGGCTGACGTACGGGCCGACGAGAGAACCGCCCGGAAGGAGGGACGTCGAGGATGAGCACCAAGGACTTCGTCGAGAAGGACTACTACAAGGTCCTCGGCGTCCCCAAGGACGCCACCGAGGCGGAGATCAAGAAGGCGTACCGCAAGCTCGCCCGCGAGTTCCACCCGGACGCCAACAAGGGCGACGCCAAGGCCGAGGAGCGCTTCAAGGAGATCTCCGAGGCCAACGACGTGCTCGGCGACGCCAAGCGCCGCAAGGAGTACGACGACGCCCGCGCACTTTTCGGCAACGGCGGCTTCCGGCCCGGCCCCGGCGGCGGGGGAAGCTTCAACTTCGACCTCGGCGACCTCTTCGGGGGCGCCGGGGGCGCGGGCGGAACCACCGGGTCCGGTGGCTTCGGCGGCGGGATCGGGGACGTCTTCGGCGGCCTCTTCAACCGCGGCGGCGCCACCACCCGCACGCAGCCGCGCCGCGGCCAGGACATCGAGTCCGAGGTGACGCTCAGCTTCACCGAGGCGGTCGACGGGGCCACGGTCCCGCTGCGGATGTCCAGCCAGGCGCCCTGCAAGGCGTGTTCCGGCACCGGCGACAAAAACGGTACGCCTCGGGTCTGCCCGACCTGTGTCGGCACCGGCCAGGTCAGCCGGGGCGCGGGCGGCGGCTTCTCGCTCACCGACCCGTGCGCCGACTGCAAGGGCCGCGGCCTGATCGCCCAGGAGCCCTGCGAGGTCTGCAAGGGCAGCGGGCGCGCGTCCAGCGCCCGCACGATGCAGGTCCGCATCCCGGCGGGCGTCTCGGACGGGCAGCGCATCCGGCTGCGCGGCAAGGGCGCCCCGGGCGAGCACGGCGGCCCGGCCGGCGACCTGTACGTGGTCGTCCACGTCGACGAGCACCCGGTCTTCGGCCGCAAGGGCGACAACCTCACCGTCACGGTGCCGGTCACCTTCCCGGAGGCCGCGCTCGGCGGCGAGATCAAGGTGCCGACGCTGGGCGGCCCGCCGGTCACGCTGAAGCTGCCGGCCGGCACACCCAACGGACGCACGATGCGGGCCCGCGGCAAGGGTGCGGCCCGCAAGGACGGCACCCGCGGTGACCTGCTGGTCACCATAGAGGTGGTCGTTCCCGGGGACCTCGGCGACAAGGCGAAGGAAGCGCTGGAGTCCTATCGCGAGGCGACCGCGGGCCCGGACCCGCGGGCGGAGCTGTTCCAGGCCGCGAAGGGAGCATGAGATGGACAGCCGGGGCGGGCAGCGTCGTAACCCCTATGAACTGACCGACGAATCACCGGTGTACGTCATCTCCGTCGCGGCCCAACTCTCCGGCCTGCACCCGCAGACCCTGCGGCAGTACGACCGCCTGGGCCTGGTCTCCCCCGACCGCACGGCCGGGCGGGGCCGCCGCTACTCCGCCCGCGACATCGAACTGCTGCGCACCGTCCAGCAGTTGTCGCAGGAGGAGGGCATCAACCTCGCCGGCATCAAGCGCATCATCGAGCTGGAGAACCAGGTCGCGGCGCTCCAGCAGCGGGTCGCCGAGCTCCAGGGCGCCCTGGAGGGCGCGGCCAGCGCGATGCGGCAGCGGGAGGCGGCGGTGCACGCCTCCTACCGCCGCGACCTGGTGCCGTACCAGGACGTGCAGCAGACCAGCGCGCTGGTGGTCTGGCGGCCCAAGCGGTCGCCGGAGTGACGCCGTAGCGGACGCGGCGAAGGGCCGGGGTGGGCGGACCACCCCGGCCCTTCGTGTGCCGTTGCCCGCTGCGTGCGGTCAGCAGCCGTTGTACCCGGCCGTCGGCATCGAGAGCCGGCGGTGCACATGCGACTTCATCGCCAGGGTGTAGACCGGCTCGTCCAGGTCGGCGGTCTCCAGCCGGACGCCCGCCGCCGCGCACCGCGCGGTGAACTCGTCGGCGCCGTCGATGGCGTACTCCAGTGCCCGGCGGTTGGGCGTCACGAACACGTCGACCAGGCCCTCTTCGACGTCGTGCCACAGCGCGCTGTGGTCGGCGCGCAGCTGGTGCAGGCTGAGCTGGCAGGTCAGGCGGTAGTCACGGGCTGCCGCCCACTGCTTGCACATGGCGTGCTGGCTGCGGTCGTCGACCAGGAACGGATCCTCGTCCAGCTCGGACAGCGGCATCAGGCAGGCGATCGCCGTCACTCGGACCGGGTTCATCGTGCCCTCCGGGGCGTGGCGACTGTGGGGGCGACGATACCCCCGCGAAGGGCCCGGGGAGGAGGGGCTGCGCCGGGCGGCGACGCATATCCGCAGGCATGGCAGATCTTCCAGCCGTCCTGGTTCACGGCCAACTGGCCTCCGCACCGCGGGCAGTTCTCGGCGGACGGGCGGGGGCGGGCCGTCCGTTTCCGGGGCAGGCGGCGCGGAACGGTCGTCGTGGTGCCCATTGCCGACGCCATGCGGCCTCCAGCTGCCGTCTTTTTGCCCGGGACAGGGCCGATGCCGCTCGCCGATGCGCGGAGGTGTTCGGTTCCTGCCGTTCTTGAGTACCAGGTGGGCGCCGGATGACGGATCCGGAGGATGCGGTTTCGGCCAGGTCCGGACCTGTCGGGGGCGGTAGCCGTACGGGCGGTGAACGGGGCCTGGGTACGGGCGGTACGGCGCCGGTGGCGCGGGCGTGGCGTCGGCGGGCGGGCGCTCAGGCCCGGCCGAGGGCCTTGGTCACCGCGATCTCGATCATCACGCGGTCGGGGTTGGGCTCCGGGGTCCGGCCGTACCGCTCGGCATACCGGCGCACCGCGTCGGCCACCGTCTCCGCGTCCGTCCGCACCCGGGCGACGCCCTCCAGGGTCGCCCAGCGGCCGCGGTCCACCTGGCACACCGCCACCCGCGCCCCGCCGGGGCCGGCGGCGAGGATGTTCTTGACCTTGGTGCTGTCCTTGCGGGTGATGATCCGCGCGATCCGCTGCCCGGCGTCGAAGGTGACGCCGACCGGGACGACGTGCGGGGTGCCGTTGGCCCGCAGGGTCGTGAGGGTCGGCATCTGGTACTCGCCCCAGAAGGCGAGGTACTCGGGGGGCAGCGCGCTCAGGTCGTGGGCCATGGGGGCCAGGGTAGTTGGCGCGGTCCGCGGCCCGGCAGGCGCTCAGAGGAAGTCGGTGGTCTCCAGGTCGAAGGAGAAGGGGGCGGGGAGGGGGAGGGGATCGCCGAAGGGGGCGGTGTGCGTGGTGAGGTAGTCGTCGCCCTTCGGCTCGCTGAAGGCCGTGACTGCGGACTTGCCGCGGTCGACGAGAAGACAGAGGGGGATGGCGGCACGTGCGTAGGCGTGGCGCTTGGCGACCCGGTCGTTGCGGGGCCTGCTCGATGTCACCTCGACGACCATGGCGACGCCCTCGCTGGGCATCCACGGCTCCGCACCCCGGAAGAGACGCAACGCGTACGGGGCGATGGTGGCGTCGGGGATCACGTGGTCCGCGGGCTGGCCGTCCGCACGGGAAAGGACGAGTCCCTTGTACCCCGAGATCTGCATGTCGGTCGCGGGCCTTCGTGTCACCTGCCTGCCGACGATGCCCAGGTAGTCCTCATGGCCGCCATCCGTCGGCGGTGTCACGACGATCTCTCCCTCGATGGGCTCGGCCCGGAAGCCGGTCGGAGTTTCCAGGGCCAGGAAGCCCTTGAGGAGGGAGTCGTCCTGCGTGGGCATCGGCTCGTGTGCCATAGCCGTCATGCTGCACCTCCTTGTGGTCGAAGGCCAGCGTTGTCGGCGCGGCCAATGACAGGGGCATATTCACGGCCGGTTTCGCTCGCACGAGTGGACATTGAGTGGAGTAGACTCAACTTATTGCACGTTGAGCAAGGCAGGATTGGATAAGGGGAGCGCGCGGAGCGCCGGAACGCACGAGGAGGACCAGGCAGACGTGGACGCCGAGCTGACCAACAAGAGCCGGGAGGCGCTGAGCGCCGCCAGTGAGCGGGCGGTCGCCGCCGGGCACGCGGACATGACGTCCGCGCATCTCCTGCTCGCACTGCTCGCGGGGCAGGACAACGAGAACATCATGGATCTGCTGGCGGCCGTCGAGGCGGACGCCGCACAGCTGCGCTCCGGCGCGGAGCGGCAGCTCGCCGGGCTGCCCAGCGTCCAGGGCTCGACCGTGGCCCCGCCGCAGCCGGACCGCGAGCTGCTCGCCGCCATCGCCGACGCCGCCCAGCGCGCCAAGGACCTGGGCGACGCCTACATCTCCACCGAGCACCTGCTCATCGGCATCGCCGCCAAGGGCGGCCGCACCGGTGAGCTGCTGGAGCAGCAGGGCGCCACCGCCAAGAAGCTGCTGGCCGCCTTCGAGGCCAGCCGCGGCGGGCAGCGGGTGACCGGTCCGGACCCGGAGGGCACGTACAAGGCGCTGGAGAAGTTCGGTACGGACTTCACCGCCGCGGCCCGGGAGGGCAAGCTCGACCCGGTCATCGGCCGGGACCAGGAGATCCGCCGGGTGGTGCAGGTGCTCTCCCGCCGGACGAAGAACAACCCGGTGCTGATCGGCGAGCCGGGCGTCGGCAAGACCGCGGTCGTCGAGGGGCTGGCCCAGCGCATCGTCAAGGGCGACGTGCCCGAGTCGCTGCGCAACAAGCGGCTGGTCGCGCTGGACCTGGGCGCGATGGTCGCGGGCGCGAAGTACCGGGGCGAGTTCGAGGAGCGGCTGAAGACCGTCCTGGCCGAGATCAAGGCCAGCGACGGCCAGATCATCACCTTCATCGACGAGCTGCACACCGTCGTCGGCGCGGGTGCCGGCGGCGACTCGGCGATGGACGCGGGCAACATGCTCAAGCCGATGCTGGCCCGCGGCGAGCTGCGGATGGTCGGCGCGACCACCCTGGACGAGTACCGCGAGCGGATCGAGAAGGACCCGGCGCTGGAGCGGCGCTTCCAGCAGGTGCTGGTCGCCGAGCCGACCGTCGAGGACACGGTGGCGATCCTGCGCGGCCTCAAGGGGCGCTACGAGGCGCACCACAAGGTCCAGATCGCCGACTCCGCGCTGGTCGCCGCGGCCACCCTCTCCGACCGCTACATCACCTCCCGCTTCCTCCCCGACAAGGCCATCGACCTGGTCGACGAGGCCGCCTCCCGGCTCCGGATGGAGATCGACTCCTCGCCGGTCGAGATCGACGAGCTCCAGCGCGCCGTGGACCGGCTGAAGATGGAGGAGCTGGCGCTGCGCAACGAGACCGACGCCGGCTCCGTGGCGCGGCTGGAGAAGCTGCGCAAGGACCTCGCCGACAAGGAGGAGGAGCTGCGCGGTCTGACCGCGCGCTGGGAGAAGGAGAAGCAGAGCCTCAACCGCGTCGGTGAGCTCAAGGAGCGCCTGGACGACCTGCGCGGCCAGGCCGAGCGCGCCCAGCGCGACGGCGACTTCGACACCGCCTCCAAGCTGCTGTACGGGGAGATCCCGTCCCTGGAGCGGGAGCTGGCGGAGGCCGCGGAGGCGGAGGCCGAGCAGGAGGCGGCCAAGGACTCCGGCGGCGCCAAGGAGTCGATGGTCAAGGAGGAGGTCGGCCCGGACGACATCGCGGACGTGGTCGGCGCCTGGACGGGCATCCCGGCCGGGCGGCTGCTGGAGGGCGAGACCCAGAAGCTGCTGCGCATGGAGGAGGAGCTCGGCAAGCGGCTGATCGGCCAGACCGAGGCGGTCCGCGCGGTCTCCGACGCGGTGCGCCGCACCCGCGCCGGGATCGCCGACCCGGACCGGCCCACCGGCTCGTTCCTCTTCCTCGGCCCGACCGGCGTCGGCAAGACCGAGCTGGCCAAGGCGCTGGCGGACTTCCTGTTCGACGACGAGCGGGCGATGGTCCGGATCGACATGTCGGAGTACAGCGAGAAGCACAGCGTGGCCCGGCTGGTGGGCGCGCCCCCCGGCTACGTCGGCTACGAGGAGGGCGGCCAGCTCACCGAGGCGGTCCGCCGCCGCCCGTACAGCGTCGTCCTGCTGGACGAGGTGGAGAAGGCGCACCACGAGGTCTTCGACATCCTCCTGCAGGTGCTCGACGACGGGCGCCTCACCGACGGCCAGGGCCGCACCGTCGACTTCCGCAACACCATCCTCATCCTCACCTCCAACCTCGGCTCGAACTTCCTGATGGACCCGCTGCTGAAGGAGGAGCAGAAGAAGGAGAAGGTGCTGGAGACGGTCCGCAGCGCGTTCCGCCCCGAATTCCTCAACCGCCTCGACGACCTGGTCGTCTTCCACCCGCTCGGCACGGAGCAGCTGGAGCGGATCGCCCGGATCCAGCTGGACCACCTCCAGAGCCGCCTGAGCGACCGGCGGCTCACCCTGGACGTCACCGACCGGGCCCTGGCCTGGCTCGCCTGGCTGGGCCAGGAGCCGGCCGCGGACGCCCCGGCCCCGGACCTCTCCTACGGCGCCCGTCCGCTGCGCCGCCTGGTCCAGAGCGCCATCGGCGACCAGCTGGCACGCGCCATCCTGGCCGGCGACGTGCTCGACGGGGACACCGTCCGGGTGGACGTGGCCGGCGACGGGGAGAGCCTCACGGTCGAGGCGGTCCGCCCCACCGGCTGAGAGACCGGCACCGCGCGGTCCGCCCGCCGACCCCCGTACGCGCCCGTCCGCCGGTCCGGGGTTGCCAGGACCGGGCGCGTATGGGGGAGGATGGGCAAGGACCATACGAAGGGAATTCCACGGTGAGCATCGACCCGTCCTCGATTCCGAATTTCGGGGGCCAGCCCGAACCGCAGCCGTCGGGGCCTGATGGTCCCGTCGTCCCCGACCAGGACCTGGTCAAGCAGCTCCTTGAGCAGATGGAGCTGAAGTACGTCGTCGACGAGGAGGGTGACCTCGCCGCCCCGTGGGAGCAGTTCCGCACGTACTTCATGTTCCGCGGTGAGGAAGAGCAGGAGATCTTCTCCGTCCGCACGTTCTACGACCGCGTCCACGGCATCGACGAGAAGTTGAAGCTGCTGGAGGCGATCGACGACTGGAACCGTCGGACGCTCTGGCCCAAGGTGTACACCCACACCCATGACGACGGCAGCGTCCGTCTGATCGGTGAGGCATCGATGCTGGTCGGCACCGGTGTCTCGCTTGAGCACTTCGTGTCGAGCACGGTCAGCTGGGTACGTGCCTCGATCGAATTCGACAGGTGGATCGTCGAGCAGCTCGGCCTGGAGGCCGAGATCGAAGGCGACTCCGACGAGAAGCCGGGCGACGACGAGGCCTGAAGCCCCGTCCGTGCCCCGGCTGCCCGGGCCCCGAACCGACCATCGGTTCGGGGCCCGGGTCGTGTCAGCGGCCGGCAGCGGCGGCGGTCACAGCCGCTTCAGTCGTCCCGCCGCCTCCTCCAGGACGGCGACGCTCTTGCAGAAGGCGAAGCGGACGAAGGGCGCGCCCTGGTCCTGGTGGTCGTAGAAGACGGCGTTGGGGATGGCGACGACGCCGGCGCGCTCGGGGAGGGCGCGGCAGAAGGCGAAGCCGTCCCCGTCTTGGGACAGCGCAGCGCCGAGCGGGCGGATGTCGGTGGTGATGAAGTAGGTGCCGGCAGGGCGGAAGACCTGGAAGCCGGCGTCGGTGAGGCCGGCGGCGAGGATGTCGCGCTTGGCGCGCAGGTCGTCGCGGAGCCCGGTGAAGTAGGAGTCGGGCAGGGCCAGCGCCTCGGCCACCGCGTACTGGAAGGGGCCCGCCGAGACGTAGGTGAGGAACTGCTTGGCGGAGCGGACCGCGGTGATCAGCGCGGCGGAGGCGGTGACCCAGCCGACCTTCCACCCGGTGAACGAGAAGGTCTTGCCGGCCGAGCCGATGGTGACGGTGCGCTCGCGCATGCCGGGGAACGACGCCAGCGGCAGGTGCTCGCCCTCGAAGACCAGGTGCTCGTAGACCTCGTCGGTGACGACGAGGAGGTCGTGCTCGACGGCCAGCGCGGCGATGGCGGCGAGCTCGTCACGGGAGAGCACGGTGCCTGTGGGGTTGTGGGGTGTGTTGAGGAGGATGAGGCGGGTGCTGTCGGTGATGGCGTCGCGGAGCTCGTCGAGGTCGAGGTGGTACGTGCCGGTCTCCGCGGACGGGCGCAGGGTCACCGGCACGCGGCGGCCGCCGGCCATCGCGATGCAGGCGGCGTACGAGTCGTAGTACGGCTCCAGCGCGATGACCTCGTCGCCCGGTTCGAGGAGGGCGAGGAGCGAGGCGGCGATGGCCTCGGTGGCGCCGGCGGTGACCAGGACCTCGGTGTCGGGGTCGTAGGACAGTCCGAGGTGCCCGTAGAAGCGCTGCTGGTGGGCCGCGACGGCGGTGCGCAGCTCGGGGATGCCGGGGCCGGGTGGGTACTGGTTGCCGCGGCCGTCGCGGAGGGCGCGCACCGCGGCCTCCCGGACTTCCTCCGGGCCGTCGGCGTCGGGGAAGCCCTGGCCCAGGTTGATGGAGCCGGTGCGTTGGGCGAGCGCCGACATCTCGGCGAAGATCGTGGTGCCGAATGCGGCGAGGCGTCGGTTGAGCAGCGGTCGGTCCATGCGCGCCATCCTCCGTCGAACCTCTGGAGTTCCTCAACTGTGCTTTGCGCCGCCGGAGTGCCGGGCATCAGCCCCGAACCAAGGACGAGGGCGGCCGCCGGCCAGGGCGGTCTTGCGGCGCGGACGGCGCCGCGGCGGCGCACGGGGCGCCGACCGAGCGATGCCTCGCTTCGGGGGAACGAAAGGAGAGTGGGGCGAAGATGCCGGGATTCGGGGTGTTCGCGGTGCTGGCGGTCGTCGTGCTGCTGGTGGTGGCCGCGGTCGTACGGGGCCGCTCCCGCAAGGGGAGCCGGGGCCGCTCCCGCAAGGGGAGCCGCTCGTACAGCAGGTACAACGGGTACAAGGCGTCCCGTCGCGTCGGCAACAGCGGCGGCGCCGGGGGGAGTTGGTGGGTCGCCGGCGGTGGCGACGGGGGCTCCGTTTCGAGCGGCGGGCACCACTCCCACCACTCCCACCACTCCTCGTGCGGCGGCGGGGGCGGCCATCACGGCGGACACTCCTGCGGCGGGGGTTCTTCCTGTGGCGGCGGGGGTGGCTGCGGCGGCGGTTCCTGAGAGGGACGCCAGGGGGCGCTGAGACGCCCCGACAGGCGCTCGCACGCATGTGCCCACGACTGCGGAACGCATCCGTCCGCGGTCGTGGGCACGCCGCTTTCCGCGCCCCGTCCGGCCGTCGCGCGACGGCCGTGCGCCCCCTGTGCCGGCACACATGCGGCCAGCTCATGCGGCCTCGCATATGCGTCCGGGGGGTGGCGTGAATTGATTCAACGCTCCTTGTGCGATGGGGTGTTGAACAGGTGAACTGCATGGCCCTCTAGGGGATGGAAACCAGGGCGAAGATGGGTAAAAACGCTGTGGGCGCCACACCATCCGTGATTCCCTCTCCCTTGAGAATCCCCCAGTTCTCGGACCCCGCGTGGGCACGAGCCGGCAGGCAGTCGTTCATCCCTGATCCCCATCTCGGGCGGGCTGGCCCACCATCCACTGCGTGCTTGCGGAGCCGACCCATGCTCACCACTCTGAAAACGGCGTACACCGATACCCGCGCGTCCGACCTGGCCTGGGCGCTGGGCAGGGAGCCCCTGCCGGCGCTGGCCGTACTGGACCTCCAACTCGACGACGCCCGCGTGCAGTTGAGACTGCTCGGGGCTTCGCATCAGGTGCTGCTCGAAGAGGAGCACGGCAATTGTTCCGAGACCGTCGCCTGTATGCCGGGCAGCAGCACGCCGCTGCCGCTCGGCGTGGCCAAGCGGCTGGGCGACTGGGAGTACGAGTTCGCCGCGCACGTCGAGACGCTCTCCCGCGGCTCGTTCGCCGGCCGGGCACAGGAGTTGCTGGCGCTGGTCGCCGAGCATCCGCACGGCCTCGCCGGCACCTTCCCCGGTTCGCCGCACGCCTTCACCGCGATGCTGGCGCAGCGGCAGCAGGGGCAGGTGCGGTGGCGCACCTGGCACGCGTATCCCCAGGAAGGGCGGCTGGTGGTCACCCGTACGCGGGTGGGCGTGCGGGCGGCGGTCGCCGTCTGACGGCGGTGGCACCCGGGGCTCGGAAGGGTGCGGGGCGCCCTCTCCGTGGACGTTTCAACTGGTGTGTACCGCACGCAGACTGCACTCGTGTGGGTGACCGAGAGCCACCGGAACGTCACGTAGCGTTCATGTCATGATCGACCCGCCAGAGTCTCTCGTCGCCGGCGCCCTCGGGTCACCGGGGACGCTGACGCCGGCGCGACTGCCGGTGCCGTCCGGGCTCGGCCGGCTGCTGGTGCTCGCCGCGGTCTTCGTCTGCGCGGCCTGCGGCCTGGTCTACGAGCTCGAACTGGTCGCCCTGGCCAGCTACTTGATCGGCGATTCGGTCACCCAGGCGTCGGTCGTGCTGTCCTTCATGGTCTTCGCGATGGGGGTCGGGGCGCTGCTGGCCAAGCGGCTGCGCTGCCGGGCCGCGGTCGGTTTCGGTGCGGTCGAGGCGGTGCTGGCGCTGGTCGGCGGCGGCTCCGCGATGGCGCTCTACGCCTGCTTCGCCTGGCTCGGCCAGTCCCGGATCGCGCTCGTCGGCTTCTCGCTGGGCATCGGCGTGCTCATCGGCGCCGAGATACCGCTGCTGATGACGCTGATCCAGCGGGTGCGCCGGCAGGACGCGGGCGGTGCGGTGGCCGATCTGTTCGCCGCGGACTACATCGGCGCGCTGGTCGGCGGACTGGCCTTCCCCTTCCTTCTGCTGCCCGGCTTGGGGCAGTTGACGGGGGCGCTGGTCACCGGGGCGGTCAACCTCCTCGCCGGTGCGGTGCTGGTGCTGTGGCTCTTCGGCCGCGATCTGACCACCCGGGCCCGCTGGGCGCTGTTCGGCGTCAACGCCCTGGTGCTCGCGCTGCTGGGCGCGGGGATCGCGCTGGCCGGGCCGTTCGAGCAGGCCGCCCGCCGGGCGGTGTACGGGGCGCAGGCCCGGGTCGCCGAGCAGACCGGCGTCCAGGAGGTGGTGCTGAGCGGCGGCGTGGGCGGTGCGCACGACGGCGGAGCCGCCTCCGGACGGGGGAGGAAAGGTTCCGGCAGACCGCTGGAGCTGTTCCTCGACGGACGGCTGAAGGTCAGCTCGGAGAACGAACGCGTCTACCACCAGGCCCTGGTCGGCCCCGTGATGTCCGGCGGTCCGCACGGCCGGGTGCTGGTCCTGGGCGGCGGCGACGGCCTGGCCGTGCGCGAGCTGCTGCGCTACCGCACGGTCCGGTCGGTGACGGTCGTCGAGATCGACCCCGAGGTGGCGCGGCTGGCGCGCACCGACCCGGGGCTGTCCGCCCTCAACCAGCACGCGTTCAGCGATCCCCGGGTGCGGGTGGTCGCCTCCGACGCCTTCGACTGGCTGCGCCGGCAAGGCCCTTCGGGCGGCCGGCGGCCGGCGCCCTACGACGTGATCGTCTCCGACCTCCCCGACCCCGGGATCACCGCCAGCACCAAGCTGTACTCCCAGGAGTTCTACGGCCTCACCGCGCGGGTGCTGGCCGCCGACGGCCGGCTGGTGGTGCACACCGGGCCGCTGCGCACCCGGTCGCGGACGTACTGGACGGTGGTGGCGACGCTGCGCTCGACGGGCCTGGCGACCCTGCCGTACCGGATCCCCGGCCGGTGGGCGGACTTCTCCGGCGGCCCAGACCGTTCGGTCGCACAGGTCCCCCCGTCGGACGGGGAGCGGTACTGGGGCTTCGTCCTGGCCGCCCGGCGACCGCCGCGGCTCGGCACCGCCCCGGACGCCCCGCCCACCGTCGTCCCCCTGAGCGAGCTGCGGGCCGGCTGGCGGCGGCAGATGCGGGAGTGGATCCCCGGGCTGCCGCCCTCGACGCTGATGCATCCCCGGTATCTCCGGTGAGCGGGGGCGGCGCCCACCGCGCCGGGGTGCGGTGCGGTCCGGGACCGCCGGTGAAAAGTTCCCGCCGCGGCGGGCACGGGCGCCGCGGGTGCTGGGTAGGCTCCCATGCCATGGAGCATGAGGTGTACGTTCCGTTTCCCGTCGGGACCGTGCGGCAGGCGCTCACCGAACCGGAGCGCGTGGCGCGCTGTGTCCCAGGAGTCCAACTCGACGCCGATGCGGCCCCGAACCGCCCCGAGGGGCGGCTGCGGCTGCGCGTCGGAGGCTCCACCATCACCTACCGCGGCACGCTGACCGTCGCCGGCGGCTCGGCCGACGGCCCGGGGGACGGCTCCCCGGCGACCGGCGACGAGGCCGCCCCGGTGACCGTCGAGGCGAGCGGCACCGAGACCCGGGGCGACGGGACCGTGACGCTGACGCTGACCGTGCGGCTCGCCCCGGCCTCCGAGCCCGGCCCCGGCACGACCTTGGTGTGCGCCGGCACGGTGCGCAGCGAGGGCCGGCTGGCCGCCGCCGACGACCAGTCGGTGGCGACCGCCGGGCGGCGGCTGCTGGACCGCTTCGCGGAGAACCTCGCGGCGGATCTGACGGACCGGCCGGTCGCGGAGGCGTCGGAGGAGGCCCCCGGGCCGGTGCCGCAGAGCGTCTTCGACACCGAGGTGCCGCCTCCGTCGCTCGATCCGCTCAGTGACGCGGAGGACGACGTCAGCGTGGTGGCGGACCCCGACGAGCCGGCCGAGCTCGCGGCGGACGACGTCCCCGAGGTGGCTCCCTTCGATGCCGACGCCGACGACGAGGACGAGGACGGGCTCGGTGCCCTGGGCGGTCCGGAGGAGGTGCCCGGGGTGGTGCCGGCGGAGGCCGCGCACGCCCGTCGGACGATGATCGGGCGCAGCGCGGAGGAGGTCGACCACGCTCCGCCGCGCGGCCGGTACGCGCCGGTGCCGGCGCCGGAGCCCGGCGGGAGTTCGGTGCCGCTGCGCTGGGCGGCGCCCGCCGCCGCGGTGGTGCTGGCCTCGGCGGTGGTGGTCGGGCGGGTGCTGCGGCGACGCCGGTGACCGGGCGGCCCGCGGGCGCGGCCGGGGCACCGGCGCGGTCCGCCGGGCGCCCGGGTCCCGGCGTGCGGGCCGTCGCACCGTTAGGGTCGCTTCCGTGAGTACCGAGAACACCACGCAGAGCGCGGCGCGGCAGCGCGGCGCGGACGGCGTACGGCTGTCCGCCGGGGACACCGAACTGACCGTTCACCCGGACCACGGCTGCCGGCTCGGCAGCCTGCGCGTCGGCGGCACGGAACTGCTGCGGCAGGGCGCTAAGTACGGCTGTTTCCCGATGGTCCCGTGGTGCGGCCGGATCGACCACGGGCGGTTCCGCAACGGCGGCGAACTCCACCAGATGCCGGTCAACTCGCCGCCGCACGCCATCCACGGCACCGGCCGCGACCTCCGCTGGCGCACCGCGCGGACCAGCGGCACCGCGGCGGCCTTCACCTACGAGCTGACCGACCCCGCGGCCCCCTGGCCCTACCCGGGGACCGTCACCCAGCTCGTCGAACTGGCCGAGGACGGCGGTTCGCTCACGCTCACCATGGGCGTCGAGGCGGTCGGCGACTCCTTCCCGGCGCAGGCCGGCTGGCACCCGTGGTTCCTGCGCAACCTCGGCGAGGGCGAGGACGTACGGATCGACTTCAACCCCGAGTGGCAGGAGGAGCGGGGGCCGGACCACCTCCCGACCGGCCGCCGGATCACGCCGCGGCCCGGACCGTGGGACGACTGCTTCGGCATGCCGCGCGGCGTCGAGGTGACGCTCACCTGGCCGGGACGGCTCCAGCTGACGGTCGCCAGCCGCGCCGAATGGGTCGTGGTCTACGACGAGCAGCAGGAGGCGGTCTGCGTCGAGCCGCAGTCCGGCCCGCCGAACGGTCTGAACACCGCCCCCCGCCTGGTCACCCCGATCGACCCGCTGGAGGTCTCGACGACCTGGAGCTGGCGCGCCCTGTAGCCGGCGGACGCCGTGGTGAGGGCTGTCTTGGAGCAGGCCCTAAGCTCGTGCGCATGACTGACGACGTGCGCGGCGAGCTGCTGCAGCAGATCAAGGACAAGGCCGTGGTGCACGGCAAGGTGACGCTCTCCTCCGGCAAGGAAGCCGACTACTACATCGACCTGCGCCGGATCACCCTCGACAGCGAGGCGGCGCCGCTGGTCGGTCAGCTGATGCTCGACCTCACCGCGGACCTGGACTTCGACGCGGTCGGCGGGCTGACGCTCGGCGCCGACCCGGTGGCCACGTCGATGCTGCACGCCGCCGCCGCCCGCGGCCGCCGGCTGGACGCCTTCGTCGTCCGCAAGGCGCAGAAGGCCCACGGCATGCAGCGCCGGATCGAGGGCCCGGACATCACGGGCCGCCGCGTCCTGATCGTCGAGGACACCTCCACCACCGGTGGCTCGCCGCTGACCGCCGTCGAGGCGGCGCGGGAGGCCGGCGCCGAGGTGGTTGCGGTTGCGACGATCGTCGACCGGGGTGCCGGTTCGGCCATCGCCGACGCCGGGCTGCGGTACCTCACCGGCTACCAGCTCGACGATCTCGGCCTGAGCTGACGACCCGATCGGGTCGTTCTCACTGACCTGCGGCGTTGTCCCGGGCTCGGTGTTTCACGTGAAACCTGGGGCAGGTTTTCCCGTGAAACACCGGGCCCGGTTTCACGTGAAACCGTGCGCTCTTCGCGGGCAGCGGCCGTACGGGCGATGTGGAGCAATCCAGTGAGTCTGGGAGGATGTGCCACGGCGAAGTCGTCGCCCCCTGGTCAGGGCCAAGAACGCACACCCCGCACACACAAGGAGCGGACAGATGCCCATCGCAACCCCTGAGGTCTACAACGAGATGCTGGACCGGGCGAAGGCAGGCAAGTTCGCCTACCCGGCCATCAACGTGACGTCCACGCAGACGCTGCACGCGGCGCTGCGCGGTTTCGCCGAGGCTGAGAGCGACGGCATCATCCAGATCTCCACCGGTGGTGCGGAGTTCCTGGGCGGTCAGTACAACAAGGACATGGTCACCGGTGCGGTGGCGCTCGCCGAGTTCGCGCACGTGGTCGCCGAGAAGTACGGCGTCAACGTCGCCCTGCACACCGACCACTGCCCCAAGGATAAGCTGGACGGCTACGTCCGCCCGCTGATCGCGGTCTCCGAGGAGCGCGTCAAGGCCGGCCGCAACCCGCTCTTCCAGTCGCACATGTGGGACGGCTCGGCCGAGACCCTCGCCGACAACCTGGCCATCGCCCAGGAGCTGCTGCCCCGCGCCGCCGCCGCCAAGATCATCCTTGAGGTCGAGATCACCCCGACCGGTGGCGAGGAGGACGGCGTCACCCACGAGATCAACGACGAGCTCTACACCACGGTCGAGGACGCGCTGCGCACCGCCGAGGCACTGGGCCTGGGTGAGCAGGGCCGCTACCTGCTCGCCGCCTCCTTCGGCAACGTCCACGGCGTCTACAAGCCGGGCAACGTCGTGCTCCGCCCCGAACTGCTGAAGGACCTCCAGCAGGGCGTCGGCGCCAAGTACGGCAAGGCCGCCCCGTTCGACTTCGTCTTCCACGGCGGCTCCGGCTCCACCGAGGAGGAGATCGCCACCGCGCTGGAGAACGGCGTGGTCAAGATGAACCTCGACACCGACACCCAGTACGCCTTCACCCGCCCGGTCGCGGACCACATGTTCCGCAACTACGACGGTGTGCTGAAGGTCGACGGCGAGGTCGGCGACAAGAAGACCTACGACCCGCGCAGCTGGGGCAAGCTGGCCGAGGCCGGCATGGCCAAGCGGGTCACCGAGGCGTGCGCCAACCTGCGCTCCACGGGCACCCGGCTCAAGTAGGCACCGGGCCGCTCGGCGGCTTCCGAAGGGCCCCGCAGCCGTACCGGTCGCGGGGCCCTTCGGCGTCCGGTTCGCCGTCGTCGCCGATCGGGGAGCGGGCGGCCGCGGAACGGGGCATGCTCACCGTATGGATGATCCGGCCAGGAGTGAGCCGGGCGGGGCGGTGTCCGGCAGCGCGCCGGGCCGGGTCCGGCTGGCCTCGTCGCAGGGCCGCTGGGTGCTGACCACCACCGTCCTCGGCTCGGGCATGGCGATGCTGGACAGCACGGTCGTCAATGTCGCGCTGCCGAGGATCGGCGCGGACCTCGACGCGGACCTGGCGGTGCTCCAGTGGACCGTCACCGCCTACATGCTCACGCTCTCCGCGCTGATCCTGCTGGGCGGGGCGCTGGGCGACCGGTTCGGCCGGCGCCGGGTGTTCGTGATCGGCGTGGTGTGGTTCGCGGTGGCCTCGCTGCTGTGCGGGCTGGCGCCGGGCCCCGGGATGCTGATCACCGCCCGTGCGCTCCAGGGCGTCGGCGGGGCGCTGCTCACCCCCGGCTCGCTGGCGCTGATCCAGGCGGTGTTCCACCCCGACGACCGGGCCCGGGCGGTCGGCGCCTGGTCGGGTCTGGGCGGGGTGGCCGCGGCGATCGGCCCGTTCGTCGGCGGCTGGCTGGTGGACGGCCCCGGGTGGCGCTGGGTGTTCTTCCTGAACGTGCCGGTGGCGGCGGCCTGCGTGCCGATCGCGCTGCGGCACGTCCCCGAGACCCGCGAACGGGGGGCGGGCGGGGTGCACGGCTTCGACGTGGCCGGGGCGGTCCTGGGCGCGCTGGCACTGGCCGGGGTCACCTACGCGCTGATCGCGGCACCGGGGCGGGGCCTCGCACCCGGGGTGATCGTGCCCGCGGTGGCCGGGGTGCTGCTCGGGGTGGTCTTCCTCCATGTCGAGCGGCGGCGGGCCGACCCGATGCTGCCGCCGAAGATCTTCGCGATCCGCCAGTTCAGCGCCGTCAACGCGGTGACGGTGTGCGTCTACGCCGCGTTCGGCGGGTTCTTCTTCCTCTCCGTGCTCCAGCTCCAGGTCGTCGCCGGCTACTCGGCGCTCCAGGCCGGCACCGCGCTGCTGCCCACGACCGTGCTGATGCTGCTGCTGTCGGCCCGCTCCGGCGAACTGGGCCAGCGGATCGGACCGCGGATCCCGCTCACCGTCGGCCCGGTGCTCTGCGCGGTCGGCATGCTGCTGATGACCCGGGTGGGCCCCGGCGCGTCCTACTTCACCGACGTGCTGCCGGCGCTGGTGGTGCTGGGCGCCGGAATGGTGACCCTGGTCGCCCCGCTCACCGCCACCGTGCTGGCGTCGGTGGACGTCGACCGGGCCGGTCTGGCCAGCGGCATCAACAACGCGGCGGCCCGGGCCGCCGGACTGGTGGCGGTGGCCGCACTGCCACTCCTCGCGGGGATGGGCCCGGAGGCGTACCGCTCGGCCCCGGCGTTCGCCGCGGCCTTCCACCGCGCCATGCCCCTGTGCGCCGCGGTACTGCTGCTCGGCGCCCTGATCGCCTGGCTGACCGTCCGCAGCGACGTCCTCCACCCCACCGAACCCGAGACCGCCGAGCCCTGCCACGCCGAGTGCACCTACCACTGCGGCGTGTCCGCCCCACCCCTGGACCCGGGCGAACACACCACGGACCACCCCCCTCCACCTCCGTAACCACCCGCACCGACCCACTCCCCCAAGCCCCCACCCACCTTCCATCCCCACCACAACGGGAGGGGGCGCACCCGACAGCCCCGCGCCGCAGGCGCAAACAGCGAACCCCCACGGCGGGAAAGCCGACCACGTGGGACGCAGCCAAGCGCAGCGAACGGGCAGACTGGGTACATGCCCATTCACGAGAACCTGCTCGGGGGACCGCCCCCGACCCACCTGCCCGACGACCCGGAGCCCCGTGCGCTGCTCGCCTCGGGCACCGCGCCGACCGATGTCGCCGCAAAGTACCCGGCGTCCTCCCTGGCCTGGGCCCAGCTCGCCGACGACGCCTTCGAGGGCGGCCGGGTCGTGGAGTCCTACGCCTACGCCCGCACCGGCTACCACCGCGGTCTGGACGCGCTGCGCCGGGCCGGCTGGAAGGGCCACGGCCCGGTGCCGTTCGAGCACGAGCCGAACCGCGGTTTCCTGCGCGCCCTGCACGCCCTCGCCCGCGCCGCCCAGGCGATCGGCGAGCAGGAGGAGTACGAGCGCTGCGCGAGCTTCCTCCGCGAATCCTCGCCGACCGCGGCCGACACGCTCAGCTGAGCCGCCGCGACGGCCCGCCCCGGTCTCCCGGGGCGGGCGCAAGGGCCGGCCGCAAGATCGCCGCCGGCCCTTGCGCGGTCGTGGTGCAGCACCGATGATTTCAGTGGGCCGGGCCATCCCGCGCCCGAGGGGACCGGGGCTCCCGAGCCGACAAGGAAGGGGCGGACCGCTACCCGGTAGTTCGCACCTGAGGAGTCCCTCATGTCGCAGCCGTCTCCCACCCATTCCGCGGACCGCGCCCCCGCGCCGGACCCTGCGGCCGCCGAGCCGGACCCGCCGTTCGGCCCTGATCTGAGCATCGGCGCCGGCACCACCACCCCGTACGAGGACTACGTCCGCGCGAGCGTCCTCACCCATCTCCAGCAGCTCCAGTCCGACGACCCGGGCGAGATGGTCTTCCTGGTCACCACGCAGGTGATGGAGCTGTGGTTCACGGTCATCGTCCATGAGTGGCACACCGCCGCCGAGGCGCTGCGCCGGGACGACCTGCCGGTGGCGATGGACGCGCTGCGCCGTTCCACGTGGGAGCTGGAGGCGCTGAACGCCGCGTGGAAGCCGCTCGCCCGGCTGACGCCGGCACAGTTCAACGCCTACCGCGACGCGCTCGGCGAGGGCAGCGGCTTCCAGTCCGCGATGTACCGGCGGCTGGAGTTCCTGCTCGGCGAGAAGTCCGCGTCGATGCTGGTGCCGCACCGCGGCAACCCGGAGGACCATGCCGCGCTGGAGAAGGCGCTGCAGGAACCGAGCCTGTACGACGAGGTGCTGCGGCTGCTGGCCCGCCGCGGCCATCCGATACCGGAGGCCGTCCTGCGGCGCGACCCGTCCCGGCGGCACGAACCGGACCCGGCCGTCGAGGAGGTCTGGGCCGCGGTCTTCACCGGCCCGCAGGACTCCGAACTGGTGCGGCTCGGCGAGCTGTTGACCGATGTCGCGGAACTGGTCTGGCGCTGGCGCAACGACCATCTGGTGGCGACCCGACGGGCGATGGGAGCGAAAATGGGTACCGGCGGATCAGCGGGGGTCGCCTGGCTGGAGAAGCGGGCCCGCAAGAACGTCTTCCCCGAGCTGTGGACGGCGCGCAGCCATGTCTGAGAGCCGCGAAACCCCGCAGGGCCCCGGTCCGACCGCCGCCGGGACGCGCAAGCAGGCGGTCCGCGCCGCGGAACTGGACGCGGTCGGGCCGCTGGCGGCGACCCGTGACCGCTTCGTCCTCGACGACACCGTCTACCTCGACGGCAACTCGCTCGGCGCGCTGCCCCGGTCGGTGCCCGGCCGGATCGCCGAGGTGATCAACCACGAGTGGGGCGAGCTGCGCATCCGCTCCTGGACCGAGAGCGGCTGGTGGACCGCGCCCGAGCGGATCGGCGAGAAGATCGCCCCGCTCATCGGGGCCGCCCCGGGCCAGGTCGTGGTCGGCGACTCCACCAGCATCAACGTCTTCAAGGCGGTGACCGGCGGCATCCGGATGGCCGGAAAGGGCTGTACGGAGATCCTGGTCGACGCCACGACCTTCCCCACCGACGGCTACATCGCCCGCTCCGCGGCCCGGATGGCCGGTCTCGCGGTCCGGCCGGTGGAGCCCGCGCGGATCGCCGACGAGGTCACCGAGCGGACCGCGTTGGCGCTGGTCAACCACGTCGACTACCGCACCGGCGAGCTCAACGACATGGCCCAGATCACCGCCGCGCTGCACACCGCGGGCGCGCTGGCGGTCTGGGACCTGTGCCACAGTGCCGGGGCGCTGCCGGTCGCGCTGGACGCCTGCGGGGTGGACCTCGCGGTGGGCTGCACCTACAAGTACCTCAACGGCGGCCCGGGTTCGCCCGCGTACCTCTACCTCCGCGAGAGCCTCCAGGGGCGGTTCGAGTCACCGCTGCCCGGCTGGAACTCGCACGCCGACCCGTTCGGCATGGAACCCGGCTACGCCCCGGCCGACGGCGTCCTGCGCGGCCGTGTCGGCACCCCGGACATCCTCTCGATGCTGGCCCTGGAGGCGGCGTTGGAGGCGTGGGAGGGCGTCGCCATCGAGGACGTGCGCACCAAGAGCCTGGCGCTGACCGACTTCTTCCTGGAGTGCGTGGCCGAGTACGCGCCGCCCGGGTGGGTCCGCTCGGTCACCCCGGAGGAGCACCGGCGGCGCGGCAGCCAGGTGTCGCTGGCCTGTTCCCGCAAGCGCTCCGCGGCGGTCGAGCCGGGCGGCACCCCGCTGGCCGGCACGGTCATGGCGGAGCTGATCCGGCGCGGAGTGGTCGGCGACTTCCGCCACCCCGACGTGCTGCGCTTCGGCTTCACCCCGCTGTACACCACCTTCGCGGACGCGGAGCGGGCGGCGTGGGTGCTCGGCGAGGTCCTGCGGGAGCAGGCCGCGGCGGAGTCGGCGCCGGACCCGGCGGGGCCGGGCGCGGGAGCCGCGGCGGACGGCGCCGCCGGGTGAGTGCGGCGGACGAGGAGGCGGCGCTGCTGGGGCTCGCCCCGGTGGCGCCGGACCGCACGGTCCCCTACGGCCCGCACCCCGACCAGGTCGTGGACCTGTACGGGCGGTGGCCGGGGACCGGGCCCCTCGTCGTCCTGCTGCACGGCGGGTTCTGGCGGGCCGCGTACGACCGGCGCCACCTCTCGCCGTGCGCGGCGGAGCTGGCCCGGCACGGCCTGCCGGTCGCGCTCGTCGAGTACCGCCGGGTCGGCGCGGGCGGCGGCGCGCCCCAGACGTTCGAGGACGTTCCGGCGGCCGTCGAAGCGGCGGCCGCGGCCGGGGCGGGTCCCGCGGACCCGCCCCGCGAGGTGGTGCTCGTCGGGCACTCCGCGGGCGGCCACCTCGCGCTGCTCGCCGCCACCCGCCCCGGCACGCCGGTGACCCGGGTCGTCGCGGTGGCCCCCGTCGCCGACCTGGCGCGCGCCCACGCGCTGGGCCTCAGCGACGGCGCGGTCGCGGAGCTGCTCGGCACCGGGCCCGGCTTCGCCGGCCGGCTGGCCGCCGCCGACCCGGTCCGCCGGCCGTCCGCCGGCGTCCCCGTCACGCTCCTGCACGGCACCGACGACCCCGACGTCCCGCCGGACCTCTCCCGCCGCTACGCCGCCGCCCACCCCGCCACCGCGCTGCACGAACTGCCCGGCACCGGCCATTACGCGGCACTGACACCCGGCACCGGGGCCTTCCGCACCCTGCTGGGGCTGCTGAGGGACGGCGGACCGGCGCCCGGGGAACCGCCCGGTACGCACCCCGCCGCGCCGCGTAGTACTTGAGACGGACGCCCGCAGATCCCCTTCGGTGAGGACGCCCGGAGGGGCCGTCGCTGTTTACCGTGGTGTGCGTGAACGAGACGACCCAGACGCAGGGCCACCTGCGCTCGGAGGCGCGGATAGTCCACGGCGTGCTGCACACCTTGCGCCAGGACCTGTTCGTCGGTGCCTTCGCCTTCCGCCCGCTGCCGCCGGTGGACGACGCCAAGCTCTCCCGGTGGCTGCCGTGGCTGCCCGCCCGGGCCGGGCGGTTGGCCCGCTGGCTCCCCCACTCCGCCGTCGCCTTCCTCTCGGCCTGCGTCTTCCTGGGGTCCGCCGGCCCTGGGAACGGCGGCAGCTCGGCGCGCCAGATGCTCGACGTCATGCTCGCGCTGCTGATGGCGGTGCCGCCGGTGCTCGTCCTCTTCCGGCCGGTGGGCGCCTTCTGGCTGTCGGTACTGGCGTTCGCCGTGGAAACGGTCGGCGTCCGGTTCCTCTCGCCCTATGCCTCTGTCTGGGGCAGCGCCTTCGTCGTCCACCTCATCGTGATGGCGCTGGTGGTGCTGCGCACCCGGCCGCGGCTGGCGGTGGAGATGTGGGTGGTCACCTTCGGGCTGGGGACGGTGGTGGCGGTGCTCGCCGGCGTCGGCGGGCTGAGCGACATGCCGCCGGTGGCGTTCTTCTCCGGGGTCGTACTGGTCTCCGCCGCCGCGGTCCGGGCCTGGCGGGAGGAGCGCCGGCAGGTCGTGGTGACCCGCAGCGTCACCGCCGAGGAGCGGTCCCGCCGCACCCTGCTGGAGGAGCGCGCGCTGATCGCCCGGGAACTGCACGACGTGGTGGCGCACCATATGTCGGTGATCGCCATCCAGGCCGAGGCGGCGCCCTACCGGGTCGCCGATACGCCGCCCGAGCTCGCCAAGTCCTTCGCCACCATCCGGGAGAACGCCGTCGCCGCACTCACCGAACTCCGCCGCATCCTCGGCGTGGTCCGCTCCGAGGACCCCGAGGCGTTCGCCGAACGTGATCCGGAGGCCCCGCAGCCGACCCTGGCCAGCCTCGACGCGCTCATGGAGAGCGTCCGGGGCGCCGGGCTGACCGTCGAGTCGGTGATCACCGGATCCGTCCGGCCGCTGCCGCAGGGCGTGGAACTGTCCGCGTACCGGATCGTGCAGGAGGCGCTGAGCAACGCGCTGCGGCACTCGCCGGGGGCGGACGCGCAGGTGGAGATCTCCTACGTCCTGGGCGGGATCGGGCTGCGGATCGTCAACGGTCCCCCGAGCCGGCTCGCCAAGCCGTCGCCGGGCGCCGGCCACGGGCTGCTCGGCATGCGGGAGCGGGTGCAGATGCTCGGTGGTGAGATGACGGCCGACCGCACCGCGGACGGCGGCTTCGAGGTCGCGGCCTTCCTCCCGGTGGCGAACACGGCGGGGGACACCGCACAAGGGAGGAGCGCAGCATGATCCGGGTGTTGATCGTCGACGATCAGGTGATGGTCCGCGAGGGCTTCTCCGTGCTGCTCAACGCCATGCCGGACATCGAGGTGGTCGGGGAGGCCGTCGACGGCCGGCAAGCGGTGCAGAAGGTCGCGCTCCTCAAGCCGGACGTGGTCCTGATGGACATCCGGATGCCGGAGATGAACGGCCTGGAGGCGACCCGCGAGATCGTCGCCGCCGACGCGGACGCCAAGGTGCTGGTGCTGACCACCTTCGACCTGGACGAGTACGTCTACCAGGCGCTGCGGGCCGGGGCCAGCGGCTTCCTGCTCAAGGACGCCTCGGCCGGCCAGCTCGCCGAGGGCGTGCGGATCGTCGCCGCCGGTGAGGCGCTGCTCGCCCCCACCGTCACCAAGCGCCTGATCAACGAGTTCTCCCGGCTGGGCTCGCCGCGCGCCCCGGCCCAGGAGCGGATCGGCGACCTGACGGAACGGGAGACCGAGGTCCTGGTGCTGGTGGCCCAGGGGCTGTCCAACGGTGAGATCGCCGCCCATCTCGTCGTCGCCGAGTCGACGGTGAAGACCCACGTCAGCCGGATCCTGGTGAAGCTGGGGCTGCGCGACCGCACCCAGGCGGCGGTCTTCGCCTACGAGGCGCGGCTGGTGACGCCGGGCGGCTGACCCGCGGCGCCATCAGCCCCCGGTTGTCCACACCCTGTGGACAACGTCGCGCGCCGAGCGGAGTGCGCCGCCGGAGTCCGCTGCGGCTCCGGCGGCGCACGACCGAAGGATCAGCCGATGTCGCGCCGCCGGAGTCCGGCGAGACCGGCGGATATCAGCACCACCGTCAGGGCCGTCAGCCAGAGGAACGGCGCGGCCGTCGCCGCCCCGCCGGGCAGCTTGGGCAGGTGCCCGTACGGCGAGAGGTCCATCGCCCACCGGGGGAGCCGCAGCACCGGGCCGAGCCAGCCGAGGGCGAGGCAGCCGCCGGTCAGCGCCCAGACCGCACCGCTCGCCCCGGGCAGCAGGCCGAGGACGGCCATCGCCACCGCGGCGAGCGTCCACACCGCCGGGACCTGGGCGAGCGCGGCGGTCAGCACCCGGCCGGTGCCGCCGGCCACATCGCCGACCGAGGCGCCGTAGGTGATCCCCAGCGTCAGACCGCCGGCGGCCAGCACCACGGCCGTGCCCACCAGCGCGACGACCAGGTGGCCGCCCGCCCAGCGGAGCCGGCCCACCGCGCCCGCCAGGACCGGTTCCGCGCGGCCGCCGGTCTCCTCGGTGCGCATCCTGAGCACCGCCCCCACGGCGTAGAGCGCGGCGACCATGCCGAGCATGCCGGTCATCGAGGCCAGGAAGGCGTCGGTCAGGGACTGCTGCCCGCCGAGCCGCTCGAAGATCTCCCGGGTCTGCCGATTGCCGCCGACCATGCTCGCGGCGCCCTTGGCGATCCCGCCGAACACCGCCCCGGCGAGCGCGAACCCGGCCGTCCAGCCCGCCAGGGTGGTCCGCTGGAGCCGCCAGGCCAGGCCGGCGGGGCCGCCGAGCGAGCGGGGTGCGCGGGCCGGGCCGGGGCGGGCCGGCAGGAAACTCATCCCCAGGTCGCGGCGGGCGGTCAGGGCGTACGCCGCCGCGGTCGCCAGTGCGGTCGCGGCGGCGAACAGCAGGACCACCCACCAGCGCTCGCCGGCGAAGGCGCGGAGGTTCTGCGCCCAGCCGACGGGGGAGAGCCAGGTGAGCGCGGAACCGGCGCCGCTCCCGGGCGCGCCGCTCCCGTCGGACGCGTCGCCGGCGGCGCGCAGTGCGAAGGCGGCGCCCAGGGCCGCGCCGGTCAGCCCCTTGGCCAGCCGGGCGCTCTCGGTGAATTGGGCGGCGATCGCGGCCAGGGCGGCGAAGAGCAGGCCGGTGCCGCCGATCGCGAGGCCCAGCGCGAGCGATCCGCCCACCGGCCGGCCGGCGGCGGCGAGCCCGGCGGCGGTCAGCACGGCGACCCCCGCATCGGCGATCAGGGCGGCCAGCAGGGCCGCGGTCAGCGGCGCCCGCCGGCCCACCATGGCGGCGGAGAGCAGCTCCTGACGGCCGGTCTCCTCCTCCTCGCGAGTGTGCCGGACGACGATCAGCAGGCTCATCACGGCCGCCAGCACCGCCCCGAACCCGGCCATCCGCCAGGCGACCAGCCCGCCCAGGGAGTCGTCGAAGACCGGTCCGTACAGGGCGCGCAGCGAGCCGTTGGCGTTCATCGACGCGGCCAGCCGGGCGCGTTCGGCGGCGGTGCCGTAGAGCGAGGCGAAGGACGAACCCGTGGCGGCCACGGACAGCCCGAGGGCCAGTACCCAGACCGGGATCATCAGCCGGTCGCGGCGCAGCGCCAGGCGCAGCAGGGTGCCGGTGCCGGCCAGGTGGCGCGGACCGGCGGGGCGGGCGGCGGCCGGTGCGGCCAGGGTGCTCATCGGGAGACCGCCCCTTCGGTCCGGACGCCGTCCCGGCGGCGGGCGTCGGGGCGGAGGTCGTCCTGGTAGTGGCGGAGGAAGAGCTCCTCCAGGGTGGGCGGGGTGCTGGTGAGGCTGCGCAGGCCGGCCGCGCCGAGCGGGCCGAGCACCGCGCCGAGCCGGTCGGTGTCGGCCTGGAGCCGGACGCGGCAGGCCGGGCCGCCCTGGAGCGGCTGGACGGTGAGGCCGTGGACGCCGGGCAGCCCGTCGAGTCCGGCGGGCGGGCCGGCCAGCTCGGCGACCACGGCCGTCCGGGTCAGGTGGCGCAGCTCCCCCAGGGAGCCGGATTCGACGGTGCGGCCCTTGCGGATGATGCTGACGCGGTCGCAGAGCGCCTCGACCTCGGACAGCACGTGGCTGGAGAGCAGGACCGTGCGGCCCCGGTCGCGCTCCTCGGCGACGCAGCTCTGGAAGACCTCCTCCATCAGCGGGTCCAGTCCGGAGGTCGGCTCGTCGAGGATCAGCAGATCGACGTCGGAGGCGAAGGCGGCGACCAGCGCGACCTTCTGGCGGTTGCCCTTGGAGTAGGTGCGCCCCTTCTTCGTGGGGTCGAGCTCGAAGCGCTCCAGCAGTTCGTCCCGCCGGGCGGGGTCCAGTCCGCCGCGGAGCCGTCCGTAGAGGTCGATGACCTCGCCGCCGGAGAGGTTGCGCCACAGGGTGACGTCGCCGGGGACGTAGGCGACGCGGCGGTGGATCTCGACGGCGGCCTGCCAGGGGTCCTTGCCGAGGACCTGCGTGGTGCCGCGGTCGGCGCGCAGCAGGCCGAGCAGGACCCGGATGGTGGTGGACTTCCCGGCGCCGTTGGGCCCGAGGAAGCCGTGCACCTCACCGGCCTCGACGCGGAGGTCGAGGCCGGTGAGCGCGTGGGTCCGGCCGAAGGACTTGTGGAGGCCGGCCACCCGGATTGCGGGGACGGGGGAGAACGCCTTCGTCATGGTTCCGAAGGTACGCTGGTTTCATAAATTTGTGAAGTTAAGAAACCGTATAAAGTTGAGGGACGGCTCTGAACAGGGGAGATGATGCGGGGATGAGCGAGCAGCGACAGCAGGACACGGGCCGTGGGGCGGCCCGCGACGACGAGGCGGTCCTGACGTTCGTCGAGCGGTTCGCGGCGCAGATGGTCGACGCGGGGATGCAGCGGATGCCGGCCCGGATCTTCTCCTGCCTGCTGGCGTCCGACTCCGGCGTCCTGACCTCCGCCGAGCTGGGCGAGCGGCTCCAGGTCAGCCCGGCGGCCGTCTCCGGCGCGATCCGCTACCTCTCGCAGGTCGGCATGGTCAGCCGGGAGCGCGAGCCCGGCTCCCGCCGCGACCGCTACCGCGTCCACAGCGATCAGTGGTACGAGGCCCTGACCCGCCGGGACAGCGTCCTGACCCGCTGGGAGGACGTGCTGCGCGAGGGCGTGGAGAGCCTCGGCCGGGACAGCGCCGCCGGCCGCCGACTCGGCGAGACGCTGGCCTTCACGGAGTTCATGCAGCAGGAGCTCGTGGCCATGATGGACCGCTGGCGCGACCACCTCGAAAAGCTCCGCACGGACGACGAGTCCGGCCCGGCGGCCCGGGAGACCGACCCGGCCCCGCGCCGCTGACCCACGGACCCCGCCGACCCGGCCGGGGCCCGAAGGCCCCGGCTCACCCCTGCCGGGGCAGCTGCAGCCGCCAGGCCCCCGGCTGCACCGTCCAGGTCCGGGTCCGCACCGGCCCGCCGACGAGCACGTCCGCCCGGTAGTGGAAGTCCGCCCCGGACACCGTCACCGCCCGCGCCCGGACCCGGACGGGCCGCTCCCCGCCCGCCCAGTGCACGACCACCTCGACCAGCCCGCCGGGCCGCCCCACCGGGCCATCGGCGCCGACGCCGTCGTCCCCGGCGCACGGCACCACCGACACCCCGCGCACCGGCCGGTCCAGATCCGCCAGCAGCGCCCCGTCGGCCTCGACCCGCAGCCGCAGCCGCTGCGCGGGCACCCGCCCGCGCCGGCCCCCGCCGACCTCGGCCGCGCCCGGCCGCGGCGCGCCCCACCGCCCGGCCGCGGGCGTGGCCAGCAGCGACAGCGCCGTACGGGCGGTGCGCGCCGCCGGCTTCCACCAGGGCCGGTGCCCGCTCGCCGGATCCGCCGTGCCGGGCCCCGCGTCCCCGGGGGCCGCGGCCCGCTCCGGCTGATCGGCGGCCCCCCGCGCCCCGCCGACGGCGCGCCCGCCGCGCTCCCCGGAACCGCCGTACGCCCCGTACTCCGGCAGCGCCCCGGCCATGTCACCGCACGGGATCCGCAGCCCGCCCAGCACGATGCCGTCGCTGTCGTCGGTGAGCAGGTCCATCGGCCGCTCCCCGCCGTCCAGGACGGTCCGCGCGGCGGCCACCGCGTCCGTGGGCACGCCCAGCGTCCGGCTCAGCGCGACCGTTTCCGGTGGGCCCACCGGGACCATCGACAGCGGCACCCCGGCCAGCTCGCGCTCCTTGTGGAGCAGGGCCACCGCCCGCAGCAGCGCCCGGTCGTCGCCGATCACCACCGGGCGGCGCCGGCCGCGCCGGGCCAGTGCCTGGGCGAACTCCTCCGGCCCCTCCGGGAGGCAGATCTTCGCCCCTGCGCCGGCACACAGGACGTCCTTCGCGATCCGCACGGACTCGCCGTCCGTCCTGCGGGCGATCGGGTCGATGACCACAAGCAGGGGGCACCCCCGAACGGGGTCCGCGGGAGAGTGCCCAGAAGACTGCGCCGACACCTCGGTCCTTCCTCAGGTAGCATCTCGGTGCAAGAGCCCCTTGCGCTATTGCGCCAGGGGCTT
This sequence comes from Streptomyces sp. CB02959, assembly GCF_002803155.1. Lineage (GTDB taxonomy): Bacteria > Actinomycetota > Actinomycetes > Streptomycetales > Streptomycetaceae > Streptomyces. The sequence continues at coordinate 73,057 of NZ_NNBP01000003.1, read as the reverse complement.
CGTCTATTCCGGGGCACCGGTCCGACGGCTCCGGCGACGACGTACGCGTGAACACGCGGGCGTCGCGCCGTCCACGCACGTTGGACATGCCCCGCCCGGAAGGGGTGTACGCCTGTGCCCGCACTTGTGCTGCTCGGTGCTCAGTGGGGTGATGAAGGCAAGGGAAAGGCCACCGATCTGCTCGGTGGGTCCGTGGACTACGTGGTGCGTTACCAGGGCGGCAACAACGCCGGCCACACGGTTGTCGTGGGTGACCAGAAGTACGCACTGCACCTCCTCCCTTCCGGAATCCTCTCGCCGGGGTGCACCCCGGTCATCGGCAACGGTGTCGTCGTCGACCCGGCGGTCCTGCTCTCCGAGCTGAGCGGACTCAACGAGCGCGGCGTCGACACGTCCAAGCTGCTGTTGAGCGGTAACGCGCATCTGATCACGCCGTACAACATCACCACCGACAAGGTGACGGAACGGTTCCTCGGCAAGCGGAAGATCGGCACCACCGGCCGGGGCATCGGCCCGACCTACGCCGACAAGATCAACCGCACCGGCATCCGGGTCCAGGACCTCTACGACGAGTCGATCCTGACCCAGAAGGTCGAGGCGGCCCTCGACGTCAAGAACCAGCTGCTCACCAAGCTCTACAACCGCCGCGCCATCGAGGCCGGGCAGGTCGTCGAGGAGCTGCTGGGCTACGCCGACCAGATCAAGGGCTACGTCGCCGACACCACCCTGATCCTCAACAAGGCCCTGGACGACGACAAGGTCGTGCTCTTCGAGGGCGGGCAGGGCACCCTGCTCGACATCGACCACGGCACGTACCCCTTCGTGACGTCCTCGAACCCGACCGCGGGCGGTGCCTGCACGGGCGCGGGCGTCGGCCCCACGAAGATCAGCCGGGTCATCGGCATCCTCAAGGCGTACACCACCCGCGTGGGCGCCGGTCCGTTCCCGACCGAGCTGTTCGACGAGGACGGCGAGGCGCTGCGCCGGATCGGCGGCGAGCGCGGTGTGACCACCGGCCGGGACCGCCGCTGCGGCTGGTTCGACGCGGTCATCGCGCGCTACGCGACCCGGGTCAACGGCCTGACGGACTTCTTCCTCACCAAGCTCGACGTCCTCACCGGCTGGGAGCAGATCCCGGTCTGCGTGGCCTACGAGATCGACGGCAAGCGCGTCGAGGAGCTGCCCTACAGCCAGAGCGACTTCCACCACGCGAAGCCGGTCTACGAGATGCTGCCGGGCTGGTCCGAGGACATCACCCAGGCCAAGACCTTCTCCGACCTGCCGAAGAACGCCCAGGCGTACGTCAAGGCACTGGAGGAGATGTCGGGCGCCCCGATCTCCGCGATCGGCGTCGGCCCCGGCCGGACCGAGACGATCGAGATCAACTCGTTCCTGTCGTAGGGAACTCGCTACGGCCCCGGCGGTTCGCTCCCGCCGGGGCCGTCTGCCGTCCGGGGTGGCGGCGGGGGCAGCACGCCCTCGCCGTCACCCCGTCTTCGCGTACAGCAGCGGCGCCAGGCCGCCCGCGTCGTCGAAGGTGCGCCGCAGCTGGCCGCCCATCAGCTCCAGGGTGCTGGGGGAGCCGGCGCGGCAGGTGTCGGGCGGGCCGGAGACCACGGTGGACGGGCCGAGGCGCACCGGCGGGCCGGCGCTCTTGAGGGTGGCCGCGAACCGGCAGTCGTACGTGGGCCCGGTGGCCTGCATCCGCAGCACGATCTCGCCGGGCTTGCCCTGGACGAGGGTGAAGCGGCGGACGTCCAGTCGGGAGTCGCCGACCGTCGTCGACCAGATGCCCAGGTAGGCGGCGGGTATGTCGCCGGTGGCCTTGGGAGGCTGGTCCGGCTTGCCCGCGGAGACGGCGCCGCTCTCCGGTTCGGTCAGCAGCGCGTACGCGGCGGTGCCCGCGCCGAGCAGCAGCAGCGCGGCCGCGGCCAGCAGGATCCGGCCGGTGCGGCGGCGGCGCGCCGGGGCCTTGGCGGCCGGCGGTGCCATGGTGGCGGGCGGCGCGGCGGCCGGGTCCGTGCCGGGCGTCCGGTGAGTGGGGACGGCGGTCGTGGCGGCGGGCTCCCGGTCCGGGCCCTCCTGCGGGTTCTCCGCCTCCAGCAGCTCCACGGCGTGCCGCCCCAGGCGGGCGATCAGCGCCCCGGGGAGCCACGGTTCGTCGTCGGCCGCGCCGGGGGCGTCCGGGCCGTCCTCCAGCCGGGCCACCAGGTCCTCGGGCGTGGGGCGCCGGGCCGGGTCCTTCGCCAGGCAGGCGGTGACCAGGTCGTGCAGCCCCTGGGGGAGCCCGGTCAGGTTCGGCTCCTCCTCCGCGATGCGGTACATCATCGCGTGCGGCAGCGTCGTCGCGGAGCCGAACGGCTGCCGGCCGGTGGCCGCGTACACCAGGACCGAGCCGAGGCAGAAGACGTCGCAGGCCGGTGTGAGCGGCTCGCCGCGGACCTGTTCGGGCGCCATGAAGCCGGGGGAGCCGACCGCGGAGCCGGTGTGCGTCACCGCGCTCGTGCTGAGCCCCTCCAGGGCCCGTGCGATGCCGAAGTCGATGACCCGCGGGCCGTCGAGGGTCAGCAGGACGTTGGACGGTTTGAGGTCGCGGTGGATGATGCCGGCGGTGTGGACGGAGCGCAGCGCGCGGGCCAGTCCGGCGGCCAGGATCCGCACCGTGCGCTCCGGCAGCGGACCACTGCCGCCGACGGTCTGTTGGAGCGAGGGGCCGGCGATGTAGCCGGTGGCCACCCACGGGGTCTCGGCCTCGGTGTCCGCGTCCAGGACGGGCGCGGTCCACTCCCCGCCCACCTTGCGGGCGGCCCGCACCTCCTGGCGGAAGCGGGCCCGGAACTCCTCCTGGTGGGCCAGTTCCGTACGGACCAGTTTGACCGCGACGGTCCGGCCGCGGTCCGAACGGGCCAGGAACACCCGCCCCATGCCGCCCTCGCCGAGCCGTGCCAGCAGGCGGTAGTCGCCGATCCGCTGGGGGTCGTGCGCGCCGAGCGGTGCCAACCCGCCGGGCCGTCCGGCCTGCCCCCGCTGCCCCGCTCGTCCCGGCTGTGCCATGATCCGCCGCCCCTTTGCCCCGGATTGCCCCCGCCTCCGCCCTGTGGGAGCGGTCGCTCGTCCGCGGTGAGGATATCGAGGCCGGATGTCCGGCCGGTGGGGCGGTATTCGGTCAAGCCGTGCGCCTGCGGGAGCGGGTCGGGTCGCCGCCGGTACCGAGGGGCCGGGTTCCGGGCGGCGAGGTGTGCGGACGGGCTGATGTGCCGTCAGCGCGGTGCCCCTGTCCGGGAACTGACGCAGTGGATGGCTGATTCCGCGTCCCGGAACTTTCCAGGGTTATCGATCGTAAAGAAAGGAGAAAAACCGCAGAGAGCGACGACAGGACCCGCACGATCCCCCGTCCCCCATTCTCCAAGGAGACCGTGTGATACCCGCCGTACGAGCCCTTGCGCGGGCAGCCATGGCCGCCCGCCCCGTCCCGCTGGCCGAGGTCCAGGCCCGCGCCGAACTCCTGGCTCGCTTCAGTACCACCTACCTCGTCCCGGTCGACGTGTTCGCCGCCTTCGCGGCCGAACTCACCGACCGCCGCCGCCCCGGCGGCCCGTTCGCGGCGCTGTGCATCAACGGCCGCCGCTGGTTCCGCTACCAGTCCGTCTACTACGACACCCCCGACCTGCGCTCCTTCCACGACCACCGGCAGCACAGCCTGCTCCGCTTCAAGATCCGCGAGCGGCTCTACGCGGACACCGGCGAGCGGCAGTTCGAGATCAAGCTCAAAGGGGAGCACGGCCGGACGGTCAAGCACCGCCAGCCGCTGATGCCCGGCGACCAGGCCCTGGGCGAGGCCCCACGGGACTTCCTCGCCACCGTGCTCGACCGCTCCTACGGCATCGAGGCCCCCACCGAACTGGGCCGCTCCATCGAGACCGGCTACCAGCGGGCCACCTTCGTCGCCGACGGCCAGCGCGTCACCTGCGACGCCGCGCTGGTCTGCCGCGACCTGGAGACCGGTCGCACCGTACGGGCCGACGGCGGGCTGGTCGTCGTCGAGACCAAGACCGCCGGCCGGCTCACCGAGGCCGACCGGCTGCTGACCGAATACGGCGTTCCGGCCGCGGACTTCACCAAGTACTGCGGCGGGCTGTCGGCGCTCCGTCCGAACCTGTACGCCAACCACTGGCGCGGGCCGGTCCGGACCGCCTTCCCCACCGCCGCGGCGGCCTGACGCGTGCGCGGGGCGACCAGCCCTGAGCGCCGCGGATCCTGACGATGCCCGGGGGCAGGTACCCCCACCCCCGGGCATCCCTGGAGTTTCCTACAGGACCGTAGACATTCTGTCCGCGCGCGTGGTGAGCGCCATACACAGTGTCGGTACCGGTCAGCGGATCGTGATCCCTAGGCTGGGAGCCGTTCGCCGTTCCTGTCCAGCGGCGGACCCCGCGACCGATCCGAGGTAGTGACCGTGACCACGAAGCACCCCGACCCCGCCGCCGGCGCCGCTGTGAAGGCTGCCGACCGCGCGCACGTCTTCCACTCCTGGTCCGCGCAGGGCCTGATCGACCCGCTGCCGGTCGCCGGTGCCGAGGGCTCGTACTTCTGGGACTACGACGGCAACCGCTACCTCGACTTCTCCTCCCAGCTGGTCAACACCAACATCGGCCACCAGCACCCCAAGGTCGTCGCGGCCATCCAGGAGCAGGCCGGCAAGCTGTGCACGCTCGCCCCGGGCTTCGCGGTGGACGTCCGCTCCGAGGCCGCCCGGCTGATCGCCGAGCGCACCCCCGGCGACCTCGACAAGATCTTCTTCACCAACGGCGGCGCCGAGGCCGTGGAGAACGCCGTCCGGATGGCCCGGCTGCACACCGGCCGCGCCAAGGTGCTGTCCACCTACCGCTCGTACCACGGCGCCACCGCCGCCGCGATCAACCTCACCGGCGACCCGCGCCGCTGGCCCTCCGACACCGCCTCGGCCGGCGTCGTCCACTTCTGGGGCCCGTTCCTCTACCGCTCGCCGTTCCACGCCGAGAACGAGGCCCAGGAGTGCGAGCGCGCCCTGGCCCACCTGGAAGAGGCCGTCGCCTTCGAGGGCCCCCAGTCGATCGCCGCGATCATCCTGGAGACCGTGCCCGGCACCGCCGGCATCATGGTCCCGCCGCCCGGCTACCTCGCCGGCGTCCGCGAGATCTGCGACCGCTACGGCATCGTCTTCATCCTCGACGAGGTCATGGCGGGCTTCGGCCGCACCGGCCGCTGGTTCGCCGCCGACCACTTCGACGTCACCCCCGACCTGCTCACCTTCGCCAAGGGCGTCAACTCCGGCTACGTCCCGCTCGGCGGGGTGGCGATCAGCGCCGAGATCGCCGCCACCTTCGACCAGCGGCCCTACCCCGGCGGCCTGACCTACTCCGGTCACCCGCTGGCCTGCGCCTCCGCCGTCGCCACCCTCAACGCGATGGCCGAGGAGCGGATCGTGGAGAACGCCGCGGAGATCGGCGAGAAGGTCATCGGCCCCGCGCTGCGCGAGATCGCCGAGCGGCACCCGTCGGTCGGCGAGGTCCGCGGCCTGGGCGTCTTCTGGGCCCTCGACCTGGTCCGCAACAAGGAGACCCGCGAGCCGCTGGTGCCCTACAACGCGGGCGGCGCCGACAACGCCCCGATGGCCGAGTTCGCCGCGGCCTGCAAGAGCCGCGGCCTGTGGCCGTTCGTGAACATGAACCGCACCCACGTCGTCCCGGCCTGCACCGTCACCGAGGCCGAGGCCAAGGAGGGCCTCGCCGCCCTCGACGAGGCCCTGAAGGTCGCGGACGCGCACACCGTCTGAGCGCGTCCCCCGGGCAGCACCTCCGCGCGGCCCCGCCCCTCGTGGGCGGCGGCCGCGTGCGTGGTTTCACGTGAAACCACGGCCATCCCCTCGCCTATGGTGGGGGAGGGCCGCTCCCACCTGCGGTCATGGACGTCGAAGGAGACGCACCGAATGGCCCCGGGCTCGGACAGCTCCAGCTCCGTGATACGGCGCAGCACCCTGCGCGAGCAGATCGCCGACGCGCTGCGCGACGAGATCCTGGCGGGCCGCCTGCCGTCCGGCCATCCCTTCACCGTCAAGGAGATCGCCGACCAGTACGGCGTCTCCGCGACACCGGTGCGCGAGGCGCTGCTCGACCTCTGCGCCCAGGGCCTGCTCGACATCGAGCAGCACCGCGGCTTCAAGGTGCACGCCTTCACCACCGGCGACTTCCGCGCCATGGTCGAGGCCCGCACCCTGATCATCGAGGGCATCTTCCGCAGCAACGCCGAACGGGCGCTGCTGGCCACCCCCGCCGAGGTGCTGATCTCCATCCGCCGCCGTGCCGAGGAGGCCGAACGCGCCGCCCGGGCCGGCGACCTGGACGTCCTCATCGGCTACGACCTGCGGTTCTGGCGCGAACTGAGCGGTATCGTCCAGAACCCCTACATCAGCGACTTCCTGGACCGGATCCGCGTCCAGACCTGGATGTTCGCGGTGCCGCTGCTGCGCCGCGAGCCGCGCCTGGCGGGCCGCCTCTGGCACGGCCACAGCGAACTGGCCGACGCACTGCTGCGGCACGACCTGCCGGACGCCCAGCGGCTGATCGCGGATTACAACGAGCACTCCCTCGCTCTCGTCGGAACGGCCGGGTAGCACTACGCTGTCCCGACCATCGGCCGTAATGGGCCGTACCCGTGGCTGTACGTGCGCCGGTGCCCTACGTCCCCGACCGGAAGCGAGCCCCCACCCGTGGCATGTGACCTGTGGCTGGTACCCCTCGTCGATGTGCTGTGCCACAGCCCCGACAACCCGTTCTCCGAAGAGATCGCCACCTACAACGACGCCCTGGTGGGCGCGGGCCTGCCGGAGGTCCCGGTCTTCACCTACATGCCGGGCCTCTCCGGCGACGTGGCACCGGTCGCCGGCTTCGACTACGACGCGCTGCACTTCCTGCGCCGCGCCTACCTCCTGCAGCTGTGCGGCCTGGAGGTGACCCCGGTCGACGAACTCGGCGGCGACTACGAGCAGTTGCTGGAGATGTTCGAGACCACCGCGCAGCAGTCCCACCTGGTCTGGCACTACGACCACGCGGGCGCCTACGTCCCGGTCGACTTCCCGCACCCGCTCGCCACCGAGGAACTGCTGGCCGGCGGCGGCCCGCTGGGCTCCTCCCACGGGTTGCTGCGGGACCTCGAACTGGTCGCCCCGGCCCTGGGCATCGACCCGGCGAACCCGCCGGCCGCGCCCGCGCCGCCGGCCGGTCCCACCTCCCTGGAGGAGCGGGCCACCGGGGTCCCCCTGGAGGACGGTCCGTTCGCCCGGGAACGGCACGTCTGGCTCGGGCTGCACGCGGCCGCCACCCGGAGCCTGGGCCAGGGCTCCATGATCGTCTTCAGCTGAGCGGTCCGGACCGGCGGGAGGTCCGCCCCCGGCCCCGCCGGGCTCCCGGCCGGTCCACGCTCAGCGCGGGGCCTCCGGCGGCCGCTGCCGCGGCATGTTCGGCCGCGAACCGGGCGGCCTCAGGAACCGCCCCGGGTGCCCCGGGCCCTCCGGCCGCGGCGCCGCCCACGGCAGCACCGCATGGGTGGCCTGCGGCACCGGAGCGGACCGGAACTCCACCATCCAGTCCGTCGTCTCCGTGCGGACCAGCTCCCCGATGTCCTCGTTGAACCGCCGCAGCACGCCCAGGCAGCGCTCCGCGGCCTCGCTCGCGGTGCCCTCCGCCGGTCCGAGCACCTCCCGCACGCTCTCCGCCGCCCAGTCGAACTGCAACGCCTCCAGCCGCCGGTGGATCGCCTGCGCGGTGGCCAGGTCCCGCATCCAGCCCGCGGTCATCCCGAAGTACCGGTCGCAGCCCACGCACACCGCGGCCAGCAGCAGCGTCAGCGCGCCCCAGGGCGCCCCGTGCTCCCAGACCCCGGCGAGGTCGAGCAGCGGCAGCGCCCCGCCCGCGGTCACCCCGGCCGCGGCCCCCAGCCGCAGCGCCCGCGCCCCCCGGCGCTTGGCCAGCCGGTCGCGCAGGTACCAGTCGGCGGTGCGCAGCGCGCCCTCCTCGCTCCACAGGTACAGCGCGTCCAGCCGGTTGCCCGGCTCCCCCCAGTCGCCGTGCGGGAACGCCCGCCCCACGAGGTCGCCGCGGCCCCGGAGCGGGCCGGCGGGGCGGCGCTCCGGCCGGCCCGGCTCCCGGTGGCGGTCCGGTGACCGCCCGCGGCCCCGGTCGGGCCCGCCCTCGCCCCGAGGGGGCCCCTCGGGTTGCATCTCCGGCTGACTCACCCGTGCTCCCTCGTACGCGGATCCGTGGGGTGCGCGCAGGGCCTACGGAAGGGCCGCGCACCGCCCCCTTTCCTACCGCCGAACGGCTGGCCTCTGTCCCAAGATCGCCCGTTTTCCGCCCGGAAGTGGTGCGGGATCCGGTATAGGACGCACGCCCATCTCACCCGAAAGAGTTGCCGCCGCGCGGGCGGACGACGGCGCCGGCGGTTCCCGCCGGGGCCCGGCCCTTGTGCGATCGGGGCATGCCCGGCGACCGGCCGCTTGGTGCATTCGTCTAGGCTGCACCCCGTGAAGGTCCTCGTCATCGGCGGCGGCGCCCGCGAACACGCCCTGTGCCGCTCTCTGTCCCTCGACCCCGACGTCAGTGCGCTGCACTGCGCCCCCGGCAACGCCGGCATCGCCGAGGTGGCCGAACTCCACGGCGTCGACGCCCTCGACGGCCGGGCGGTGGCGGACCTCGCCACGGCCCTGGCGGCCGACCTCGTCGTCGTCGGCCCCGAGGCCCCGCTGGTGGCGGGCGTCGCGGACGCGGTCCGCGAGCGCGGCATCCCGGTCTTCGGCCCCTCGGCGCAGGCCGCCGAACTGGAGGGCTCCAAGGCGTTCGCCAAGGACGTGATGGCCGCCGCGGGCGTGCCCACCGCCCGCAGCTACGTCTGCACCACCCCGGAGGAGACCGACGCCGCGCTGGACGCCTTCGGCGCGCCGTACGTCGTCAAGGACGACGGTCTGGCGGCCGGCAAGGGCGTCGTGGTCACCGAGGACGTCGAGGCGGCCCGCGCGCACGCCAACGCCTGCGACCGGGTGGTCATCGAGGAGTTCCTCGACGGCCCGGAGGTCTCCCTCTTCGCCGTCACCGACGGCGAGACCGTCGTCCCGCTCCAGCCCGCCCAGGACTTCAAGCGCGCCCACGACGGCGATCAGGGCCCCAACACCGGTGGCATGGGCGCCTACAGCCCGCTGCCCTGGGCCGACCCCAAGCTGGTCGACGAGGTGCTCCGGACCGTCCTGCAGCCCACCGTCGACGAACTGCGGCGCCGCGGCACCCCCTTCTCCGGGCTGCTCTACGCGGGCCTGGCGATCACCTCCCGCGGGGTCCGCGTGATCGAGTTCAACGCGCGCTTCGGCGACCCGGAGACCCAGGTCGTGCTGGCCCGCCTGAAGACCCCGCTGGCCGGCCTGCTGCACGCCGCCGCGACCGGCGCCCTCGCGACCTTCCCGCCGCTGCGCTGGAGCGACGGGGCCGCGGTCACCGTCGTCATCGCGTCCCACAACTACCCGGATGCCCCGCGCACCGGCGACCCGATCGAGGGCCTGGCCGAGGTCGCGGAGCAGGACGCCCCCGACGCCTACGTGCTGCACGCCGGCACCCGCCGCGACGCGTCCGGCGCGGTGCTCAGCGCGGGCGGCCGGGTGCTGTCCGTGACGGCCACCGGCGCCGACCTGGCCACCGCCCGCGACCGCGCCTACCGCGCCGTCGGCCGGATCTCGCTGGACGGTTCGCACCACCGCACCGACATCGCCGCGAAGGCGGCGGCGGGGGAGTAGCGCACGGCGGCTCCCCACCGCGTCCGCGGCCGGCGCGGAACCGAGGCACGACCGAGGCATACGTCATTTCTTTGACATATGCCTCGGTCGCGTTGTGGGGCATGCCGCCGTCGGGAAGCAGCCCAGAACCGGGCGTTTCCGGCCCGCGGCTTTACCCAAAGCCATTCCATCGAGTGACCACGCGAGTATCCAGCTGACGAACCCCGCACCCCCAACTAGGGTGCGGCGCAAGCGTCCTGCGGTCGCGGTGCCGGATTTTCGGCACCGTCGCCCCGGCGGCGTCCGGCAACTGGCCCACCGACATTGCGATGTCAGTGGCCGGTGCCACAGTGGTGGGGAGTGGGCTCGCTCGCTCGCCCGCACACCGCATGACCGTCCGTCCCGTGTTCTCTCCGTCCCGCTCCAGCAGGACCGCAGGGGGTGTACAGGCTCGTGGCAAGTCCGGAAACAGGCGTCCTGGCGGCGCGTGGCCGCGCCCTGGCGGTGCTCCGCGTCCGCGGTGCGGCGCTGGCGGTGGCCCTGCTGCCGGCCGCGGTCGCCGTGGTCCTCCTCGTGGGTGGCGCCACCGGTCGGCTCGGCACCGAAGGCGGCTGGGCGGTGGCCCGCTGGACGATCGGCGGGCTCACCGTGCTGAGCCTCCTCCTGGCGACGCTGGTCTCCGTCGTCGTCGCCCGCGCCCGGCCCGCGCTCAGCCCCTCCGTGCCGATCGCCGAGGAGGCCGCCCCGGACCTCTACCGCCTGGTCCGCGACCTCGCCGACCGGCTCGACGTCCCCGCCCCCTCGGCGATAGCCCTCACCCCGGACTGCGACAGCTGGCTGGAGGACCGCACGCACCGCGCCCACGGTCCGCCGCGCCCCGCCCGCCGGGCCGGCCGCCGGGCGCCCGAGGCCCCGGTCCTGGTCATCGGTTCGCCGTTCCTGTGGTGGATGCGGGTCGCCGAGCTGCGCGCCCTGCTGGCCCCCGTAGTCGCCGGCACCGGCCCGTCCGCACACCCGGACATAGCCGCCGCCCGCCGCTTCATCCGCGGGCTGGACGCGGCCGCCGCGGTCGCCGCCCGGGCCCGGGGCCCGTTGCGAGCCCTCCCGCTCCGCTTCGTCGGCCGGGTCGCCCGGCTGCTGCTGCGCGCCGTCGGCGAGCACGTCGTGCTCATGGAGCGCGGGGTCGCGGCCGCCGCCTCCGAGCGCGCCCAGGAAGTCGACTACGGCCTGCGGATCGTCGCCCAGGAACAGGTCGGCCTGGCGTACGCCGGCTGGGACCGGCTGCTGACCAGGGTCGCGCTGCCCGCCTGGCGGATGGGCCGCTGGCCCTCCCGGCTGGACGCCGGCGTGGTCTCCGCGCTCACCGAGCTCTCCCGCCGCGACCGCCTCGCCGAGGGGTTCGCCTCCCGCCTCGGCGAGCGGCCCGCCTGCGACCTCCTGGAGGAGCCCGGCACCATCGACCGCGCCGCCTCCCTGCTGGCCGCCCGGCTCTTCCACGGCGGCCCGGCCGAGCCCGGCCCGGACTGGTCGCCGGTCGGCTGGCAGCAGTACCCGCAGGAGATCGTCGACCGGAAGTGGCGGCTGGAGGCCGCCCGGCTGCACCGGGTCCTCGACGAGCTGCCGGCGGTCGGCCCGGCCGACCCCGACCAGGAAGCGCCGGAACCGTCCCGCGCCCCCGACCGCTCCACCACCCCCGCGGACGCCCCCGGCGCCGCCCCCGCCCAGCCCTTGACGTACGCCGGCGCCCGCGCCCGTACGTCCGCCGCCCACCCCGCGAGCCTTCCGCACGCCCTCGACCCCGCCCCCGCGGCTGCGGCCTCGCCCCCGAGCCCGCAGCTGCGTGCGCGCCGCGAGGACCCCCGCGCGCAGGGCGGACCCCCGTCCGCGGGGGAGGCCCCGCTCGCCGAAGAGCCCGCCGCCTCCGCCGCCCCGACCCTGGCCCGGGTCATCGACCGGCTGGCCCGCGACACCCGCGCCGGCGATCTGGTCGCCGCCCGGCTCGGCGCCGAGGTCGCCCGCGAGGAGCGCGAGCAGGCCGCCCGCCAGGCGGCCCGCTCCGCGCAGGCCGACACCACCGACTCCACCTGGGGCGACGGCCCGGCCGACGGCGGCCTCCCGCTCTTCCCGCTGCAACCGCCGCGCACGGCCCGCGAGTTGCTCGCCGACCACGTCACCGCCATGGTCTGCTGCGCCGCCGTGGACACCGCCGGTGCCGCCCCGGGCCTGGACTGGCTCGACGGCCCGGCCCTCCTGGTGGACGGCACCCGCCGTGCCGACCTGGGCCGCCCGGTGCTCAGCCTGGTCGACGACGGCGACGCCGAACCGCTCCGCGGCTGGCTGCACCGGGTCGGCGTGCGCCCGGAGAAGCCGGTCCGGCTGGGGTGAGCCCCGGCGTGCGGGGCGCCCGCCGGACCGGCTGAATGTTCCCTTCCAGTTCGCGCTTCGGGGCAAGGGCACCTAAATTCACGACGAAGGGTGACGAAGTGAGTGCGTAATGTGATGTGCTGGGGGATGGGTAAGGCCCGGTCGGCCGCGGCCATGGGGGACGCGGGAGGGGAGTGGAAGGTGGCGACGCAACAGATCAGGCGATGGGAGTCGGGGGCGCTCGCCCACGCGGTCACGGATCCGTTCGGCCAGGGCCCGCTGCCCTGGCTGCGCGGCAGCGAGACCTACTTCGACTCCGGCCGGATCATCCCTTGGTACGTCGATCCGGCGGTCGCCCACGGGGACCTGCGGCTGCCCGTGCTCCGAAAACACAACGGCCCCCGCACCGCCGACGACGTCCACCGCCAGATCAAGGGCTTCACGGTCCCCGGCGCGGTGGCCCCCGGCGAGGCCATCGACTTCCGGGTCTCGGTCGACCCGCCGCAGCCCTTCAGCATCGACGTCTACCGCATCGGCCACTACGCCGGCACCGGCGCCGCCAAGATCACCACCAGCCCGCGCCTCGCCGGCATCGTCCAGCCGGCCCCGCTGCTCGTCGACCGCACCGTCTCCTGCCACCACTGGTGGCTGTCCTGGCGCCTCCAGGTACCCACGTACTGGCGGCTCGGCGCCTACGTCGCCGTCCTGACCACCGCCGACGGCCGCTACCGCTCGCACATCCCCTTCACGGTCCGCGACGACCAGCCCGCCGACCTCCTGCTGCTGCTCCCCGACATCACCTGGCAGGCGTACAACCTCTACCCCGAGGACGGCCGGACCGGCGCCAGCCTGTACCACGCCTGGGACCAGAAGGGCGCCCTCCTCGGCGAACGGGACGCCGCCACCACCGTCTCCTTCGACCGCCCCTACGCCGGCGCCGGCCTCCCCCTCCACGTAGGCCACGCCTACGACTTCATCCGCTGGGCCGAGCGCTACGGCTACGACCTCGCCTACGCCGACGCCCGCGACCTGCACGCCGGCCGGGTCGACCCCACCCGCTACCGCGGCCTGGTCTTCCCCGGCCACGACGAGTACTGGTCGGTGCCCATGCGCCGCACGGTCGAGGCCGCCCGGGACGGCGGCACCTCCCTGGTCTTCCTCTCCGCCAACACCATGTACTGGCAGGTGGAGCTCTCCCCGTCGCCGGCCGGCCCCGACTCCCTGCTCAACTGCCGCAAACGCCAGGGCCCCGGCCGCCCCGCCCTCTGGCGCGAACTCGGCGACCCCGAGCAGCGGTTGATGGGCATCCAGTACGCCGGCCGGGTCCCCGAGCCCGCCCCCCTCGTCGTCCGCAACGCCGACCACTGGCTGTGGGAGGCCACCGGCGCCCACGAGGGCGACGAACTCCCCGGCCTGGTCGCCGGCGAGGCCGACCGCTACTTCCCGCGCACCAGCCTCCCCGCGCACACCCGCCGCATCCTGCTCTCCCACTCCCCGTACCGCGACGGCGAGGGCGTCCGCCGGCACCAGGAGACCTCCCTGTACCGCGCACCCAGCGGCGCCCTGGTCTTCTCCTCCGGCACCTTCGCCTGGTCGCCCGCCCTCGACCGCCCCGGCCACATCGACCAGCGCGTCCAACGGGCCACCGCCAACCTCCTCGACCGCATCTGCAAACGCGACTGAGCCCGCGTCGCACCCGCCGCCCGGCCCGACCGCACCGCACGGCCCTGCACCCGGCCCGCGCTACCGCGCCGCGTACTCCCCCAACTCCCGCGCCAGCGCCACCGTCAGCGCCCGGAAGATCCGCACCTCCGGATTCGGGTCCCCGGACCGCGTCGCCAGCACGCTCTGCGCGCTCGGCGCGTCCAGCACCGGTACGAACACCGTCCCCGGCCAGGGGTAGTACCGCGCGAAGGACTTCAGCCCCGACCCCGCCCCGCGCCCCGCCGCCACGCTCGTCAGCACGTCGTGCGGGTTCAGCGCGCAGTCCGGCGCCCGCCGCTCGCCTTCCTGGAAGTAGAGGTAGTCGACGAACGGCCGCGGGGTCCGCGCCGGCAGCCGCAGGAACGGCAGGTCGAGGACGTCCGCGACCCGCAGCCCGTCCCGCGCCGCGTCCGCCAGCGGCGACCGCGCGGAGACCGCCACGATCCGCTGCTCGGTCGTCAGGACGTCCACCTCGATGCCCTCGGCCCGCACCAGGGGCCGGACGAACGCCACGTCCACCCGGTCCTCGCGCAGCGCACTGCAGTGCTCGGTGAAGTCCAACTGCACCAGCGACACCGGCACGTCCGGCCGGGCCCGCCGGAAGGCGCTCACCGCGGCCGGGGTCACCTCCGCCGACCCGTGGCTCATCACCCCGACCCGCAGCCCGCGCCCCGGCGCCGTGCGGCCCCGGACGGCCTCGGTCACGTCCTCCACCGCGGCGTTCGCGGCGGCCAGCAGCGTCCGGGCGTGCGACACCAGCCGCTGCCCGGCGACGGTCGGCACCACCGGGCCCCGGCCGCGGTCCAGCAACCGCGTCCCGAACTCCCGCTCCAACTGCTGCACATGCTGGGTGACCGCGGCCGGCGACAGGAACAGCCGGGCCGCCGCCCGCCCGAAGTGCTGCTCCTCGACCACCGCCAGGAACGAAGACAGCCGCCGAAGATCCATATGCGCCACGATAGGCCGGGGCCAAGGCTTCCGCCCCGGGCCGTTCACATTTCCTGAACGGAGGCGGCGCGCCCGCCCGCCCGCGCCGTACAACGTCTCCCATGCCCCTGTCACACACCCCGACGGCCCGGGTCGGCGCGGCCGCCACGGCGGCCCCGGCGCCCCGCCACTGGCTCCGCGCCGGCTGGCTGATGACCGCCTCAGGGTGGAGCGCCAACCAGTACTCCTCCCTCCTCGGCGCCTACCGCGCTCACCTCGGTCTGACCGCCGCCACCACCACCGCCCTCTTCGCCGTCTACGTCGTCGGCCTGATCCCCGGCCTCCTCGTGGGCGGCCCGCTGGCCGACCGCCACGGCCGCCGACGGGTCGCCTTCACCGCACTGGGCCTCTCAGCCCTGGCGACCAGCCTGCTGATGGCCGGGCCGGCCGCCCCGCCGCTGCTGTGGCCCGGCCGCTTCCTCACCGGCGTCGGCGCCGGCACCCTGCTCACCGCCGGCAGCGTCTGGATCAAGGAGCTCTCCACCCCGCCGTACGGCACCGCGCCCTCCGCCGGCGCCGCCGCCCGCCGCTCCGGCCTCTTCCTCTCCGCGGGCTTCGCCACCGGCGGCCTGGCCGCCTCTCTGATAGCCCAGTGGGCCCCGCACCCCATGGTCCTGGCCTACGTCCCGCACCTGGTCCTGGTCGCGGCCGCCGCGCTGAGCGCCGTCCGCGCCCCCGAAACCGTCCCGCCCCGGCCCCCGGACACCACGGCCCCGGAACCCGCCGTCCCCGCCTACCGGACCCCGTTCCGCCGCCTCGTCGTCCCGGTGGCCCCCTGGGTGTTCGCCGCCCCCGCGATCGCCTTCGCCGTCCTCCCGGGCCTCGTCGACACCGGCCTGCACGGCTGGCAGACCGTCTACGCGGGGGTCATCACCGCCGTCACCCCCGGCGCCGGCCTCCTCGTCGCCCCGCTCGCCCGCCGGCTGAGCGCCCGCCACCGCCTCGCCACCGCCGCCACCGGCCTGCTCGTCACCGCCGTCGGCCTGCTGACCGGAGCCCTCGCGGTGGCCCATGCGCAGCCCGCGGTGGCCCTGCTCGCCGCCGCCCTGCTCGGCACCGGCTACGGACTGTGCGTCGCCTACGGCCTGACCGAGGTCGCCGCCCTGGCGCTCCCGCACCATCTGGCCCGCCTCACCGCACGCTTCTGGGCCGTCTGCTACCTGGGCTTCTGCACCCCGTACGCGGTCACCCTGCTCGGCTGCGCGTTCACCCCGCCGACGATCCTCGCCGGGATCGCCGTCGTGGCCCTGCTCACCCTCGCCGCCCTGCTGCGTCCCGGAGCCAGATCCTCCGTTTGACCCTCCCGAGGAACGGTCCACCGCCCCCCGACGGCGACCCTGCGGCGGAGCCGCCACCGCGCGTACGGGAGAATCGCCAGGACTCCTGGATCAACCTACGCGGAGGCAGCGTGTCCGGATTCGTAGAAAAGCCCGAGCCCGTGCAGGTCCCGGGGCTCACCCACCTGCACACCGGCAAGGTGCGGGACCTCTACCAGAACGCCGACGGCAACCTGGTCATGGTCGCCAGCGACCGCATGTCCGCCTACGACTGGGTGCTCCCCACCGAGATCCCCGACAAGGGCCGGGTCCTGACCCAGCTGTCCCTCTGGTGGTTCGACCAGCTCTCGGACCTGGTCCCGCACCACGTCCTGTCCACCGAGGTCCCCGAGGGCGCCCCCGCCGACTGGGCCGGCCGCACCCTGGTCTGCCACTCGCTCGCCATGGTCCCGGTCGAGTGCGTCGCCCGCGGCTACCTCGCCGGCTCCGGCCTCGTCGAGTACCGGGAGTCCCGCACGGTCTGCGGGGTGGCGCTCCCCGAGGGCCTGACCGACGGCTCCGAGCTCCCCGCGCCGATCTTCACCCCGGCCACCAAGGCCGCCGTCGGCGACCACGACGAGAACGTCTCCTACGAGGAGGTCGCCCGCCAGGTCGGCGCCGAAACCGCCGCCCAGCTCCGCCAGCTGACCCTCGCGGTCTACGGCCGGGCCCGCGACATCGCCCGCGAGCGCGGCCTGCTCCTCGCCGACACCAAGTTCGAGTTCGGCTTCCACGAGGAGCGGCTCACCCTGGCCGACGAGGTCCTCACCCCCGACTCCTCGCGCTTCTGGCCCGCCGACCAGTGGCAGCCGGGCCACCCCCAGCCGTCCTTCGACAAGCAGTTCGTCCGCGACTGGCTGACCTCGCCCGCCGCGGCCTGGGACCGCACCGGCGAGCAGCCCCCGCCGGCCCTCCCCCAGGAGATCGTCGACCGCACCCGCGCCAAGTACCTGGAGGCGTACGAGCGCCTCACCGGCCGCGCCTGGGCCTGACGCTCCGGCCCGGTGCCGACCACCGGCACCGGGCCACGAAGAAGGCCCCGGTCGTGATGACCGGGGCCTTCTCTCTCTGAGCGGACGACGAGGCTCGAACTCGCGACCTCAACCTTGGCAAGGTTGCGCTCTACCAACTGAGCTACGTCCGCATGCTCCGTGCCGGGCGTCCGTTTTGGTCGCCGCTGCGCGGTGCGAGCCCCACTATAGCCAACTTCCCGGCGCCCGATGCACGTCTGTGCCCACCGGCCCCGCCGTCGCGCCGCGGACCCGCGGCCGCCGCCCGCACCGGCTCCACCGCGCTCCGCCCGGCCGGCTCCCGCCCCACCGGTCCAACTCCTTCCCCGGACCCGGGCATTCGACCTCCCTCTGGCCCGACCCAGTCGACCGGACTCCTGAGCCCGCCCCGCCCACCGTCCGCGGGCCCCGCCCCTCGGGCCCCGGCGATGTGTCCACCGCCACACGCGCTCCCCGGCCCGCCCGTCCACCGACTCCGCGCTTTTCCCCGGCGAAAGCCCCGCAGTGCGAACGCGGACCGCCCCGGGCGCCGCGGGCAAGATCCCCGGATCCCGGTGGGTTTTCGACCGGGAAAACGACAAAGGCCCCGGTCGTGATGACCGGGGCCTTTTCTCTGAGCGGACGACGAGGCTCGAACTCGCGACCTCAACCTTGGCAAGGTTGCGCTCTACCAACTGAGCTACGTCCGCAGGCATCCACTCGGCTTTCACCCAGTGGCGCGACAGCTACTCTACCTGATCCTTTGGACCGGAAGAACTGTCAGAGCGGGTGACAGGGATTGCACACTGCGCCTCCCCCTTGGAAAGGGGGCGCTCTACTACTGAGCTACACCCGCGTGACTCCTCGGGATCCGGCCTTTCGGCCTCGCCCCTCGGCGTGCTCCAGACTCTAGCTGATCAGTAGGGGTGCTGTGCAAGTCGGTGGTGTGCCGGCCCGCGGACGCCGACAAGTCGGTTAGTGATTGGCCGCGTTGAAGGCTTCGTAGACCTTCTTGGGGATCCGGCCGCGCGGCGGGACGTCCATCTGGTGGGAGCGGGCCCAGGCGCGCACGGCCGCCGGGTCGGGGTTCACGGCGGTCCGGTGGAAGGTCTTGCCGGACTTGGCCCGCTTGCGGCCGGCCTCCACGAACGGGGCGAGGGCGCCGCGCAGTTTCTTCGCATTGGCGGGATTGAGGTCGATCTCGTACGACTTCCCGTCCAAACCGAAGATGACCGTCTCTGCGGCTTCTCCTCCGTCGATGTCATCGGAGAGCGTTACTACTACGCGCTGCGCCACGGATATCGGTCCTTTCGTGGAGCGACCCCTTGTTGACGTGGGGTGATGCTCCGGATCCGGCTGATTGGGATCAATGCTTTTTCATTTGTACAGCGATGGGCATTGCATTGTGAAGCCCATTTAATTTCGTCAGCGTGTCTTGCCGCAATGTGGCCCCCCGTTCTTTTCGGAGATTTTTCCTGGCGTGCACTCCCGTCGATACCGGTCCGTGGTCGGGCGCTCTGGATATCTATGCGCGTAGATTTTCGAACACGGTACTGTGAGGGCACCGCCTTACGCACCACACCACCGGGAGTGCCAGTGGCACGCGTCGTAGTCGACGTCATGCTCAAGCCGGAGATCCTCGACCCGCAGGGGCAGGCGGTGCAGCGCGCACTGCCACGCCTGGGCTTCGAGGGGATCGCCGACGTCCGTCAGGGCAAGCGTTTCGAACTTGAGGTGGAGGGTCCGGTCGACGACGCCGCCCTCGCCCGCATCCATGAGATGGCCGAGACCTTCCTCGCCAACACCGTCATCGAGGACTTCACCGTCCGGGTCGACGAAGCCGTGCGAGCCGAGTCATGACAGCTCGCGTCGGAGTCATCACCTTTCCCGGCACGCTCGACGACCGCGACACCCAGCGCGCGGTCCGGGCGGCCGGGGCCGAGGCGGTGCCGCTCTGGCACCGCGACAAGGACCTCCACCAGGTCGACGCCGTGGTCCTGCCCGGCGGCTTCTCCTACGGGGATTACCTGCGGGCCGGAGCGATCTCCCGGTTCTCGCCGGTGATGGAGACCGTGATCGAACAGGCTCGGGCCGGGATGCCGGTCCTGGGCATCTGCAACGGCTTCCAGGTGCTCACCGAGACCCACCTGCTGCCCGGCGCGATGCTGCGCAACAACCACCTGCATTTCATCTGCCGCGACCAGAAGCTGCGGGTGGAGAACGCCACCACCTCCTGGACCGCCGACTACGCGCAGGGCCAGGAGATCAGCATTCCGCTGAAGAACATCGACGGCCGCTATGTCGCCGACGAGCGGACGCTGGACATGCTGGAGGCCGAGGGCCGGGTGGCCTTCCGCTACGCCACCGGCGGCCCGGCCGCCGACGGATACGGAAACCCCAACGGTTCGCTGCGCGACATCGCCGGCATCACCAATGAGGCGGGCAATGTCGTCGGCCTGATGCCGCACCCCGAGCACGCCGTCGAGCCGCTGATCGGCACCGGCCGCACCGACGGCCTCGGGTTCTTCACCTCGATCCTGAAGAAGCTGGTCAACGCATGAGCCTCGACACCGTCAAGCACGCAGCCGAGACGCCGGAAGCCGACCAGCCCTGGGCCGAACTCGGCCTCAAGGAGGACGAGTACGCGCGGATCCGGGAGATCCTCGACCGGCGCCCGACCGGCGCCGAGCTCGCCATGTACTCGGTGATGTGGTCCGAGCACTGCTCCTACAAGAGCAGCAAGGTCCACCTGAAGCAGTTCGGCGAGAAGGCCCCCGAGAACGACGCGCTGCTCGTCGGCATCGGGGAGAACGCCGGCGTCGTGGACGTCGGCCAGGGCTACGCGGTCACCTTCAAGGTCGAGTCGCACAACCACCCCTCGTACATCGAGCCCTACCAGGGCGCGGCCACCGGCGTCGGCGGCATCGTCCGCGACATCCTCGCCATGGGTGCCCGCCCGGTCGCGGTGATGGACCCGCTGCGGTTCGGCGCCGCCGACCACCCCGACACCAAGCGGGTGCTGCCCGGCGTGGTCGCGGGCATCGGCGGCTACGGCAACTGCCTGGGCCTGCCCAACATCGGCGGTGAGGTCGTCTTCGACCCCTGCTACCAGGGCAACCCGCTGGTCAACGCGCTCTGCGTCGGCGTGATGAAGCACGAGGACATCCACCTCGCCAAGGCGTCCGGTGCCGGCAACAAGGTCATCCTGTACGGGGCCCGGACCGGCGGCGACGGCATCGGCGGCGTGTCCGTGCTGGCCTCGGAGACGTTCGACGACAGCAAGCCGGCCAAGCGGCCCGCCGTCCAGGTCGGCGACCCGTTCCAGGAGAAGCTGCTCATCGAGTGCACCCTGGAGATCTTCCGGGAGAAGCTGGTCGCCGGTATCCAGGACCTCGGTGGCGCCGGGCTGTCCTGCGCCACCAGCGAGCTGGCCAGCGCCGGTTCCGGCGGTATGCGGGTCGAGCTGGACACCGTTCCGCTGCGCGACTCCTCGCTCTCGCCCGAGGAGATCCTCATGAGCGAGTCGCAGGAGCGGATGTGCGCGATCGTCGAGCCGGACAAGGTCGACCGCTTCCTGGAGATCTGCGAGAAGTGGGACGTCATCGCCACCGTCATCGGTGAGGTGACGGACGGCTCCCGCCTGGAGATCTTCTGGCACGGCGAGCAGATCGTGGACGTCCCGCCGCGCTCGGTCGCCCACGAGGGCCCGACCTACCACCGGCCGTACGCCCGCCCGGACTGGCAGGACGCCCTCCAGGCCGACGACGCGGCCAAGCTGCCCCGCCCCGCGGACGCCGCGGAACTCCGCTCCCAGGTGCTCCGGTTGGTCGGCTCGCCCAACCAGGCGTCCAAGGCGTGGATCACCGACCAGTACGACCGCTTCGTCCAGGGCAACACCGTGCTGGCGCAGCCCGAGGACTCCGGCATGGTCCGGATCGACGAGGACACCAACCTCGGTGTCGCGGTCGCCACCGACGGCAACGGCCGGTACGCCAAGCTCGACCCGTACGCGGGCGCGCAGCTGGCGCTGGCCGAGGCGTACCGCAACGTCGCCGCCACCGGCGCCCGGCCGCTGGCCATCTCCGACTGCCTGAACTTCGGCTCGCCCGAGGACCCGGCGGTGATGTGGCAGTTCGCCGAGGCCACCCGTGGTCTCGCGGACGGCTGCCAGGTGCTGGGCACGCCGGTCACCGGCGGCAACGTCTCGCTGTACAACCAGACCGGTGACGTCGCGATCCACCCGACCCCGGTGGTCGCGGTGCTCGGCGTCATCGACGACGTCACCCGCCGCACCCCGGTCGGTTTCGCGGAGGAGGGGCAGCTGCTCTACCTCCTCGGCGACACCCGCGAGGAGCTGGGCGGTTCGGCCTGGTCGCAGGTGGTCCACGACCACCTCGGCGGGCTGCCGCCGCAGGTCGACCTGGAGCGGGAGCGGCTGCTGGCGGAGATCCTGATCTCCGCCTCGCGGGACGGCATGGTCGACGCCGCGCACGACCTCTCCGACGGCGGCCTGGTCCAGGCGCTGGTGGAGTCGTGCCTGCACGGTGGCAAGGGCGCCCGCCTGGTCGTCCCGGACGACCTCGACCCGTTCGTCTTCCTCTTCTCCGAGTCGGCGGGCCGGGCGGTCGTCGTGGTACCGCGCAGCGAGGAGCTCCGCTTCACCGACATGTGCGGTGCGCGGGGGCTGCCGGCCACCCGGATCGGCGTCGTGGACGGCGACGCGCTCGCGGTCCAGGGGCAGTTCGACATCCCGCTGGACGAGCTCCGGACGGCCCACGAGGCCACCATCCCGGGGCTGATCGCCTAGCGCCGCGCCGACGGGGCCGGTTGCGCGCCCCGTCGTCCTTCCGGCCGGAACGGCCCGCCAGGAGTGCCTGGCGGGCCGTTCCGTCGTTTCCGGGGCGCTCGCCGCGGCCTTCCACCGTTCGTTAACGGCTTGCTCGTAATTACGTAATTGCGTAATCTCGTGCCGTGGATCTGGAACAGCGGGTGGCCGAGCTGGAGCGCCGCCTGGCCGAGCTGGAACGGGCGGCCGGGGAGACCGGTGCCGCCCCCGCGGCGCCGTCGCCGATCCGCCCGTCCCGGCGGGACCCCGGTGACGCGCTGTGGGCCCTGAACGGGTTGAAGGACCAGCTCGCCGGTCTCGGCGCGGTCAACGGGGGAGTGCTCTTCACCGGCGCCGTACGGACCCCGGCCGGTCTGCGCTACGAGTGGCAGTACGGGCTGCCCACCGACACCGTCATGGACGGTGACTGGGCGGCGGCCGCCGAGTCCTTCGCGGCGCTCGGCCAGCCTGTACGGCTGCGGCTGCTGCGCGAGATCCTCGGCGGTCGCTGCACCGCCGCCGAACTCACCGAGCTCGACGGCATGGGCACCACCGGCCAGATCTACCACCACCTGCGGCAGTTGACCGCTGCCGGCTGGTTGCACACGGCCGTACGCGGCCGTTACGAAGTGCCGGTTGAGCGGGTCGTCCCGCTGCTGGTGATGCTGACTGCCGCCGGGCGCTGACGCCCGGTCGACCTAGGGGAGGTCCACTTGTCCGAGAACCGTTCGCTCTGGCCCGCAGCCATAGCCCTCGCCGCACTGGGTGCCGCGCTGTTCACCTTCGCGGTGCAGCTCCACGCGGCCGACGAGGAGACCTACGTCGACGGGCTCTCCTACTTCGCCGGCACGGCGTGGGGCCTGGCGCTGGCCGTGGGGGCGTTCGCATGGCAGGGCCGCCGCCTCAGCAGCAGCTGACGGCCGACGCCGCCGGGCCGGGAGCCGGGCGGCACCGCTGACAGCCGGCCCGGGAATCCCCGGGCCGGCTGTCAGCGGTGCGGCCTAGGCTGGCTCCATGTCTCCCGCCACCCGTGGACCGCGCCCCCGCCGGTACGACCCGGCCAAGACCCGAGCCGCCGTGACGTCCCAGTACGCCCAGGTCTGCCGGGTCGTGGGCGAGCTGACGCCGGAGCAGTTCGCGCTGCCGACCAGGCTCGGCGACTGGACGGTGCGGGAGCTGGCGGCGCACCTGGCCATGGGGGTCGGCAGTGTGGCGCGCGCCCTGCGGCTGCCGGCCCCGGCCGAGCCGGAGTTCACCCTGCTCGACTGGCCCGCCGCCACCGCGCGGTACGCCGCCAGCGTGGACGAGCGCGTCCACGAACTGGCCGCCGGGAACGACCCGGTGGAGCTGCTGGAGCGCACCGCCGAGGAGCTCGCCGAGGTGCTGCCGACCGAGCCGGACGACCGGGTCATCGCGTGCCTGCCCGGCGCGATGCTGCTCGGCGACCACCTGGTCACCCGCTGCCTCGAACTCATCGTGCACGGTGACGATCTGGCCGTCGCCCTCGGCCGGGAGATCCCCTTCGACCGGCACGCCCTGGCCACCACCGCCCGGCTGCTGGCCGACGGGCTGGCCGTCAAGGCGCCCGGCGGATCCGTCGAGGTCCGGGTGCCGCCGTTCGCCGTGGTGCAGTGCGTGGCGGGCCCCCGGCACACCCGCGGCACCCCGCCCAACGTCGTCGAGACCGACCCGCTGACCTGGATACGCCTGGCCACCGGCCGGCTGGACTGGGCCGAGGCGGTGGACGCGGCGGCGGTCAGCGCCAGCGGCGAACGGGCCGACCTCGGCGGCCTGCTGCCCGTCATGAGCTGAGCCGGGCGCGGGGCGGGACCGTGCGCCCGGCGCCCGCTCCGCACCCGCCGGACCGGCGTCCTTCGGTCACCGCTTCGGATAGGGCAGCAGCGTGCGGTCCACCCCCTCCCAGGCCGTCCGCAGCCGGGCCAGCAGCTCCGGCTCGTGCCCCGCCCGGTCGGCTTGCTCCCGGGGGTCGGCGGTGAGGTGGAAGAGCTGGTCGTGGCCGCTCTTGCCGCGGTAGTACTTCCAGTCGCCGCGGCGCAGCGCCCGTTCGCCGCGCACCCGCCAGAACAGGTCCCGTTCGGCCGGGCGCTCCCCGCGCAGCAGATAGCCGGCCAGGCTCGTCCCGTCCAGGGGATACGCGCGGTCCGGGCGGGCGCCCGCGATCTCCAGCAGGGTGGCCGTCCAGTCCGGGCTGAACACCGGCTCGTGGCTGACCTGCCCGGCGTCGATCCGCGCCGGCCAGCGCACGATCGTCGGCACCCGGATCCCGCCCTCCTGGAGCGACGTCTTGTTGCCGGAGAGCGGCCAGTTGTACGACCAGCGCTCCCCGCCGTTGTCGCTGCCGAAGAAGACGAGGGTGTCCTCCTCCTGGCCGGAGCGCCGGAGCGCGGCGAGCACCTCGCCCACCGACCGGTCCAGGTCCTCGACCATCTCGCGGTACTTCTCCAGCGAACCGCCGTCCTCGTGGAACAGCGCGCTCCGGTCACCCGCCTTGATCCGGCGGACGATCTCGGCGCTCTCCTCGGTGTCGCCGTCCGCGATCCACGGCCAGTGCGGCGTCGTGTAGTTGAGGTTCAGCAGCCAGGGCCGGTCCGCGTCCCGCCCGCCGGAGCGCTTCGCGGCCGCGGTGACGTGGTCCACCGCCCGCTCGGTGAGGATCCGGGTGTAGTAGCGCAGGTCCCGGTATTCGGCGTCGCCCTCGTAGAGGTCGTACTCCCCGGCGAGCCCCAGCTTGGAGTAGTACTCCAGTGCCCCGCCGAAGTTCCCGAAGAAGGTGTCCCAGCCGGACTTGGTGGGGCTGTGGTCCGGCAGGTAGCCGCAGTGCCACTTGCCGATCAGCGCCGTGGCGTAGCCGGCGCCCCGCAGCAGCGAGGCGAGCGTGGGGTGCCCGGGCTCCAGCCCCACGCTGCGGTCGGCGATCGGCTCGGCGAGCCCGCCCTCGGTCCGGCCCGGATAGCGGCCGGTGTAGAGCGAGAAGCGGGTGGGCGAGCAGGTCGCCGACCCGGAGTACCCCTGGGTGAAGCGGACGCCCTGACGGGCCAGCCGGTCCAGGTGCGGCGTCCTGATGCCGGACGCGCCGTACGAGGAGAGGTCGGCCCAGCCCAGGTCGTCGCCGAGGATGAACAGGATGTTGGGCCGCCGCGAGCGCCGTCCGGGCGCGGCCCGGAACGGCCGCTCCGCGGGCTGCGGCGGCGCGGCGGCAGCGGCGGCCGGCGCGCCCGCCAGGGCACCCAGGCCGCCCACGGCGGTCGCGGCACCGGCGCCGGCGAGCCCGCCGAAGGCGCGCCGGGAGAGGCCGGGCGGCCGGGGGGCGCCGGACTCGTGGTCGGGGGTCTCGTGGGCAGGGTCGACGGAAGGCATCGGTGCGGCGCTCCAGGGAAGTCGTGACGGCCGTGACGGCGCGCGTCGGCCCCCGGGGACGGCGGGAGACGGGCGGGCGGGCGAGACGTCGCGCATCTCACACCGGCCATGCAAGGGACATCGCGGACATATGTCGCCAAGTGCGGGGCGAAGCCCCGGCGAGGAACCGGGGAGAAACGCGAAAGTGCAGCTCAGAGGGGGCGGCGCGGCTTCAGGCGCGGCGCGCGGCCACCGTTGTCACCCGCGGCGACAGATCGCGCTGGCCACGCGACCGAGGTCGACGTGGCGGCGCCGCACGAGGCGCGGCGCGAGGCGGGGCACCCGGTGACACGCCAGGCGCGCCAAGGGTTGCGGGGTCTGCATGGGCCGAAATCCTGGCCGTGCGGCCGTGGGCACGTCAAGCATGCTTAACGCCCCGTTCATGCACTCCTCCAGCTCGGCGGGCATCCCCGGTTCGGATGAATCCGCGACCTGCCCTAGACTCTGGAACGTGCCACGTGGTGACGGACGACTCAACCACGACCTGCTCCCCGGTGAGAAGGGCCCCCAGGACGCTTGCGGCGTCTTCGGAGTCTGGGCCCCGGGAGAAGAGGTCGCCAAACTCACCTACTTCGGGCTGTACGCGCTGCAGCACCGTGGACAGGAGTCCGCGGGCATCGCGGTGAGCAACGGCTCCCAAATCCTCGTCTTCAAGGACATGGGCCTGGTTTCCCAGGTCTTCGACGAGACTTCCCTCAGTTCCCTCCAGGGCCATATCGCCGTGGGCCATGCCCGCTACTCCACCACCGGTGCCTCGGTGTGGGAGAACGCGCAGCCGACGTTCCGCGCCACCGCGCACGGATCGATCGCACTCGGCCACAACGGCAATCTGGTCAACACCGCCGAACTGGCCGAGATGGTCGCCGCGCTGCCCCGCGAGGGCGGCCGGGCCACCCAGGTCGCGGCGACCAACGACACCGACCTGGTGACCGCGCTGCTGGCCGGCCAGGTCGACGAGGACGGCAAACCGCTGACCGTCGAGGAGGCCGCGCCGCGCGTCCTTCCGAAGGTCAAGGGCGCCTTCTCGCTGTGCTTCATGGACGAGCACACCCTCTACGCAGCCCGTGACCCGCAGGGCATCCGCCCGCTGGTCCTCGGTCGCCTGGAGCGTGGCTGGGTGGTGGCCTCCGAGACCGCCGCCCTGGACATCTGCGGTGCCAGCTTCATCCGGGAGATCGAGCCCGGCGAGATGATCGCCGTCGACGAGAACGGCCTGCGCAGCTCGCGCTTCGCCGAGGCCCGCCCCAAGGGCTGCGTCTTCGAGTACGTCTACCTCGCCCGGCCGGACACCGACATCGCCGGCCGCAACGTCTACCTCTCCCGGGTGGAGATGGGCCGCAAGCTGGCCGCCGAGGCACCCGCCGACGCGGACCTGGTGATAGCGACCCCGGAGTCCGGTACCCCGGCCGCCGTCGGGTACGCCGAGGCCAGCGGGATCCCCTACGGCTCGGGCCTGGTCAAGAACTCCTACGTCGGCCGGACCTTCATCCAGCCCTCGCAGACCATCCGCCAGCTCGGTATCCGCCTCAAGCTCAACCCGCTCAAGGAAGTCATCCGCGGCAAGCGCCTGGTGGTCGTCGACGACTCGATCGTCCGCGGCAACACCCAGCGCGCCCTCGTCCGGATGCTGCGCGAGGCCGGCGCGGCCGAGGTCCACATCCGGATCTCGTCCCCGCCGATCAAGTGGCCGTGCTTCTTCGGCATCGACTTCGCCACCCGCGCGGAGCTGATCGCCAACGGGCTGAGCGTCGAGGAGATCGGCAAGTCGCTGGGCGCCGATTCACTGGCGTACATCTCCACCGACGGCATGATCGAGGCGACCACGATCGCCAAGCCGAACCTGTGCCGCGCCTGCTTCGACGGCGAGTACCCGATGGAGCTGCCGGACCCGGAGCTGCTCGGCAAGCACCTCCTGGAGTCCGAGACCAAGGCCCCGACCGCGTCCGACGTGGACGGTGTCCGGACGCTCACCGCCGGGGTCGGCGGCGCCGACGCACTGCGTCGCCCGTAGAGCTCGTACCCACCCAAACGAAAGTTCTCAGCCATGTCCGCTGAATCCACCGGTGCCAGCTACGCGAGTGCGGGTGTCGACATCGAAGCCGGCGACCGCGCCGTGGACCTCATGAAGAAGTGGGTGGCGAAGGCCACCCGCCCGGAGGTCGTGGGCGGGCTCGGCGGCTTCGCCGGCCTCTTCGACGCCTCCGCGCTCAAGCGCTACGAGCGTCCGCTGCTGGCCTCGGCGACCGACGGCGTCGGCACCAAGGTCGACATCGCCCGCAAGATGGGCGTCTACGACACCATCGGCCACGACCTGGTCGCCATGGTCGTCGACGACCTGGTCGTCTGCGGCGCCGAGCCGCTGTTCATGACCGACTACATCTGCGTGGGCAAGGTCTACCCGGAGCGGGTCGCGGCGATCGTCAAGGGCATCGCCGAGGGCTGCGTACTGGCCGGCTGCGCACTGGTGGGCGGCGAGACCGCCGAGCACCCGGGCCTGCTGGGTCCGGACGAGTTCGACGTCGCCGGCGCCGGTACCGGCGTGGTCGAGGCCGACCGGGTGCTGGGTGCGGATCGCATCCGTACGGGCGACGTGGTGATTTCGATGGCGTCCTCCGGACTTCACTCGAACGGGTACTCCCTGGTCCGCCACGTCCTCTTCGACCGCGCGGGCATGTCCCTGGACCAGGAGGTCCCGGAGCTCGGCCGCACGCTCGGTGAGGAGCTGCTGGAGCCCACCAAGATCTACTCGCTGGACTGCCTGGCCCTGACCCGCACCTGCGAGGTGCACGCCTTCTCGCACATCACCGGCGGCGGTCTGGCCAGCAACCTGGCCCGGGTGATCCCGGACGGCCTGCACGCCACCGTGGACCGCGCCACGTGGGCCCCGGGCGCCGTCTTCGACCTGGTCGGCACCGCCGGCTCGGTGGAGCGCCTGGAGCTGGAGAAGACCCTGAACATGGGCGTCGGCATGATCGCCGTCGTCCCCCAGGAGTCGGTGGACGTCGCCCTGGCGACCCTCGCCGACCGCGGCGTGGACGCCTGGGTCAGCGGCGAGATCGCCGAGCGCGGCGATCACGCCGAGGCTGTGACCCTCACTGGTGACTACGCGAGCTGACGACGCCGTCGCGCGGGGCCGCCGGCCCGGTGGTCCCGCGCGCAGCACAGAACCCGGTCCGGGGCATTCCCTGGACCGGGTCCGTAATGATGTTATGAGTCCCGCGAGCGCGCAGAGTGTCAGGCGCGACGACGCTGGTTCGAGGAATGGCCCTCTTCCCCGTCGTCCTCGGTGTTGTACCGTTCTGCGTACCGCGCGTACGGGTCGTCGTCCTCGTCCTCGCCCTCGAACGGCTCTCGATTCGGAGGCTGCTGGTCCGACTGCGATGCAAGCTCGTCGGCCAGTCGTGAGAGATCCGTCCCACCGCTGCTGTACTTCAGCTGGCGGGCGACCTTTGTCTGCTTGGCCTTGGCCCGGCCGCGCCCCATGGGTCGACCCCCTCAGTGACGGGGCTCGTTGGCCCCAGAGTCTTGACACGCGTTCATGATTCAGAGCGGGCTCTCGATAGAGAGACCGGCTCGTAGGGCTTTAACGGTACCTGCTTCCGCGGCCATACGGTACGTCGCCCGCATCACCCACCGCTCGGCACGACCGGCACGGCGCCCCGTCCACGCTGGTCAACTGCGATTTTAACCTGTCCTGTACGGCGACCCGCCGACGGGTGGTGAGGGATGTCTCCCCAACCGCCCGTGGCGGGCCGCACAAGGGTGTGTTTCCGGCCACCTGGGCCGGGCGCGGTCAGGGCCGGCGGGCCTCCGCCATCCGCGCCTCGGCGAGCCGGTCGGCGGCCGCCGCCGGCGGAATGCCATCGGCCTTCGCATGAGCGAATATCGCCAGCGTGGTGTCGAAGATCTTCGCGGCCTTGGCCTTGCACCGGTCGAAGTCGAAGCCGTGCAGCTCGTCGGCCACCTGGATGACGCCGCCGGCGTTCACGACGTAGTCCGGGGCGTAGAGGATGCCGCGGTCCGACAGGTCCTTCTCCACGCCCGGGTGGGCGAGCTGGTTGTTGGCCGCGCCGCACACCACCTTCGCGGTCAGCACCGGCACCGTCACCTCGTCCAGCGCGCCGCCCAGCGCACACGGCGCGTAGACGTCCAGGCCCGCGGTGCGGATCAGCGCGTCGGTGTCGGCGACGGCGGTCACCTGGGGGTGCCGGGCGAGGATCCCGTCCACCGACTCGGCGCGGACGTCGGTGATCACGACCTCGGCGCCGTCCTTGAGCAGGTGCTCGACCAGGTGGCGGCCCACCTTGCCGACGCCCGCGATGCCGACCTTGCGGTCACGCAGGGAGGGGTCGCCCCACAGGTGCTGGGCCGAGGCGCGCATGCCCTGGAAGACGCCGTAGGCGGTCAGGACCGAGGAGTCGCCGGCGCCGCCGTTCTCGGGCGAACGGCCGGTGGTCCACTTGTTCGTCCGGGCGACCACGTCCATGTCGGCGACGTAGGTGCCGACATCGCACGCGGTGACGTAGCGGCCCCCCAGGGACGCCACGAACCGGCCGTAGGCGAGCAGCAGTTCATCGGTCTTGATCAGTTCGGGGTCGCCGATGATCACCGCCTTGCCGCCGCCGTGGTCCAGCCCGGCCAGCGCGTTCTTGTACGACATGCCGCGCGAGAGGTTCAGGGCGTCCAGGACGGCCTCCTCCTCGGAGGCGTACGCGTGGAAGCGGGTGCCACCGAGGGCGGGGCCCAGGGCGGTGTTGTGGAGGGCGATCACGGCCTTGAGGCCGCTGGCCCGGTCCTGGCAGAGAACGACTTGCTCGTGGCCGCCCTGCTCCGTGCGGAACAGGGTCTGCAGCACGTCGCCGGTGGCGCCTGCCGAGGCAGGACGTACGTCGGTCACGGTGGTGACTCCCATAGTCGCGGAGGACGCCCTCCTGCGTGTGGGGAGGGCCGGTTGGGACGAGAGTAAGCCTGGAGGGCGGGTTGATCGGTCAGGTCGGGGGGATCACCCTCTCCCGGGGGACGGGCATGGGACGATCTGCCGTATCCGGGCCGGGCGGGGGTAGGCAACTCCGGGCGGTGGACTTTCCTTTGAAGGAGCGGGCGTGGCCTTGGCGTCGTCGGTGCGGGTCCCGTATGTGGCGTACCTGCGGGTCTACGAGCCGCTGGCAGCGTTCCCCGAGCCGGAGCGCTCCTACTGGGCGCGCTACGCCACCCGCGACGCCACCCCCACGGCCGAGGACGAGCAGCGCCGGGCGCTGGCCGACCTGCTGCCGACCCCGCCGGTGGCGGTGCCGGTCCACGAGAGCGGTGACGCGTTCGTGGCCGTCGTGGAGGACGTGACCTGCGTCTGCCCCTGGCGGACCCGGCTGCGCGGCTGGCAGGCGCTGGAGTCCCTGGAGGAGCTGCTGCCGGCGTCGGTGCTGGACGCCGCGCTGCCCCCGGTGGTGCGCCGGCAGGCCGCCACCGACTACGAGCGGTGGCGCGAGCGCAACCCGGACGCCCGCCCCTGGATCCGCGCGGCCACCTGGCACGTCCCGGTGCGCTGGTTCGTCCTCTTCGACGACGCCGAGCGCGAGTACGCGAAGGGTGACCCCGCGCCTGCGCTCCGTTACCGGACGACGATGGCACAGGCGCGCCGGAGGGTCGCACGCGGACTGCGTACGCTTCGGGATGCCCTGGAAGAGGGGCCGCTGATCGACGGCCTGGTAGATGTGGGGCGCTGGCTCGAAGAATTCCACCCGCGTTCGCTCGTGGAGCTGGACTACGGAGGGCTGGTGCACGCGGTGCCCGAGGGGCAGCTCGTCGAGGACCGTTCCGCCGCGGAAGTGGCGGAGGGGATGGCGGCGCTGCGCGAGGGGGACGGCGAGCGGGCCGACGCCGCGTACGAGAAGCTCGCGCAGCGGTGGCGCATGGTGCGCGAACGCCAGTTCTCCAGCTGAACGCCGGGGGTTCGGGGCGGGGTTGCCGGGTGCGGGGTTCCTACTGATCGGACGTACGGGACGTAGGTCCTGATCCGGGCTATTGCCTCAAGCGTGACCTAAAGCACTGACTTCGGGTCTTGCTCCCAAGGTGCACCCTCGTGCCAAAATAGGACAAGGAGCCTGACTTGGGCTCCTTCCGTCCAACTAAGGGCGGATAGATCGGTATTGCGCTCCTTGAGGGGTCTCATGGCGGCTGGTCACGTTGTGACTGATCGTCACGGGGGTGTGACTGTCCGCTATGGCACGGTCCATCGGCATCCGCCAAGGTTGAACACCTGAGAGGGCAATTCCATCGGTTTGGCCGACGTGGCTGGACAGATGGTGTAGTTGTAGTGCCGAGGACAAGCCGTTCGTCCTATAACCGACTCGGCCCGCGTCCGCCATTTCGGGCAACGTGGGTCAAGGTGCAGAATTTAGAGGAAAGAACCGTGATGGTTCGGTTCTCCCGAGGAGGCCGCTCATGACCGCTCGCACCCCTGACGCCGAGCCGCTGCTTACCCCCGCCGAGGTCGCCACGATGTTCCGCGTGGACCCGAAGACGGTGACCCGCTGGGCCAAGGCAGGCAAGCTCACGTCCATCCGTACGCTCGGAGGACACCGGCGTTACCGCGAGGCTGAGGTCCGCGCACTGCTCGCGGGCATTCCGCAGCAGCGCAGCGAGTCCTGAATAACCGCATAACCAGGCTGTTTTCGGGCCCCCCAACCCGGAAACGCCCGTTTTTGTGCCACAGCTCCACCTGCTTCACCACGCTCCAACAGGGCTCTACACGACGCGGTGCCTGCCCCAACAGGCCCCACACCCACTCCATCCGGGTACGTCATTGATCGCGCTGGACTCCGCCGGGTCCGGCGCGATCGCTTTTTTGTGTGCGGCCGCTCCCGGGCCGCTCGCGGGCGTCGGGTCGCCCTGGCGCCAGCCGGCTCCGGAAGGGGCGCCACGCCCTCTTCAGGGGCTCCGAGGGGGCCCGTCAGACCGGACCTGGCGGTCTTCTTTGGAGGTATTGGAGGGGTGGTGCAATTGCACATATTAAATTGACTCGTTGCGGGTGGGTGGCAAGTTCCCCATCTCGCGAAACTTGTTCGGTGACTCCCGTCACATCGTGGGGTTCTTGAACGGTGAACGGGGGCTGCGGTATAGCGCCTCTTCGTCGTTCTCCCCGCAACAGCCTTTCACCGTGCGGCCGCCGGCGCAGGCGTCCTTGGTCACCCGGAGCCGGGACTTTCGTCCTCCGTCGTCGGCTCGCAGGCGGCCCCGGAGGGGGCCGGGGCGGTCGAGGGCGCACCGGGCCCGGAACGGGCGCCGTACGGCTCCATGGCGAGCTGCCGCAGCTGATGGCAGACGGGGCAGTGCCGGGTCAGATGGCGGTAGCCGTAGCGCAGCGCCGCCGACAGGTGGGCGCGCAGCAGCGCCCTGGTCTCGTGCCGTACCGCGGTCGTCATCACACGCCACCTCCCGGCCCCACGCCTTCTCAGAGAGTGAGTACCGGCGGCAGGTGCCGCCGTCAAGACGGCCGCCCGCCCGGCCCGCGCCCACCGGGGCCTTCGGGCCACATCGCGCCGGGCCCGCCGCCCCGCGCGCCCGCGGCCCGTCCCCGACGAGACGACGGCCCGCACCGGTGAGACCTGGTGCGGGCCGGACAACGCAACGGCCCGCACCGGAGAACGGTGCGGGCCGTGAAATGCGGTCCTGACGGGATTTGAACCCGCGGCCTCCACCTTGACAGGGTGGCGAGCACTCCAAGCTGCTCCACAGGACCTTGCTTTTCGCTTTCCGCTTGCGGCGGGCTGCGAAGCAAGACTGTACAGCAGGTCAGGGGGTGCGGTCGAACTCGGTCCCGGCTGCCGCCCCCGCGCTCGGTCCCGGCCTACGGAGCCGCGGCGTCCACCGCCTTCATGATCCGCTTGTCGGAGACCGGGTACGCGGTGCCCAGGGCGTGCGCGAAGTAGCTCACCCGCAGCTCCTCGATCATCCAGCGGATCTCCCGGGCCGCGGCCGGTACCGGGCGCCCCTGGGGGAACTGCTCCAGCAGCCAGGCGTATTCGTCCTGCATCTCCTTGACCTTCGCCATCCGGCTGCGGTCCCGCTCGGCGTTGGTGGGCAGCTGCGTCAGGCGGCGGTCGGCGGCGACCAGGTAGCGCATCAGGTCCGGCAGCCGCTTGGCGCCGTGCGCGGTCACGAAGCCCGGCTTGATCAGCTCCGCCAGCTGCTCCTTGACGTCCGCCAGCGACGGCAGCAGGGAGGGGAACGCGGTCGCCTTCAGCCGGCGCTCGCACGCCTGCCAGGCGGCCAGCACCTCCTGCGCCTGCTGGATGGTCTTCAGCGTCGCGTCGACCAGATCGGCCCGCACCGCGTCGAAGAGCTTGCGGAACGCCTCCTCGTCCCACGCCGGGCCGCCCCGGGCCGCGATCAGCCGGTCCGCGGCGGCGGTCACGCAGTCCTCGAAGAGCGCCGCGATGGAGCCGTGCGGATTGCGGGAGAGCGCCAGCTTCTGCTGGTTGCTCAGCTTGTCCTGGGCGAACTTGGCGGGGTTGGCGGGGATGTTGAGCAGGATGAGGCGGCGGGTGCCGGCCCACATGGCGGCCAGCTGCTCGGCCTCGGTGTCGTACAGGCGCACCGCGACAGTGCTGCCCTCGTCGACCAGCGCCGGGTACGCCTTCACGGGCTGGCCGGCGCGGCGGGTCTCGAAGGTGCGCGGCAGCGTGCCGATCGTCCAGGACGTCAGCCCGGTGCGCTGCTCCGGGCCGGCCGGCGGGGTCTCGCCCCGGCCGCCCTTGCCGGGCCGCTCGGCGGCCTGCTCGAAGGCCCGGGAGATGGCCGCCCGGGTCTTGGGCTTCAGCTGGAGCCGCAGCGCCTCCAGGTCCTTGGCCTCGGCGAGCTTGCGGCGGCGTTCGTCGACCACCCGGAAGGTGATCTTCAGGTGGTCCGGGACCTTGGCGACGTCGAAGTCCGCGGCGTCCACCGGCACCCCCACC
This sequence comes from Streptomyces sp. CB02959, assembly GCF_002803155.1. Lineage (GTDB taxonomy): Bacteria > Actinomycetota > Actinomycetes > Streptomycetales > Streptomycetaceae > Streptomyces. The sequence goes on along the minus strand of NZ_NNBP01000003.1, from coordinate 38,705 downwards.
ATCCGCTGGAGGCCGGCGGCCAGCGAGGCCGTCAGGGCGCCCTGGAGGGGGACGGTGGTGTCCAGGAAGCGGGTGGCGAAGTTCGGCGCCGGTACGTAGTTGCGGCGGATCGGCTTGGGCAGCGAGCGGATCAGCTCGGTCACCAGCTGCTCGCGCAGGCCCGGGATCTGCCAGTCGAAGCCCTCGGAGGAGACCTGGTTGAGGACCTGGAGCGGGATGTGGACGGTGACGCCGTCCGCGTCCGCGCCGGGCTCGAACTGGTAGGTGACCTTGAACTTCAGCTTCCCCTGCCGCCAGGAGTCCGGATAGTCGTCCTTGGTGACCGCCTCGGCCGACTCGTTGATGAGCATCGAGTGCTCGAAGTTGAGCAGGTCCGGCTCTTCCCGGTGCTTCTTCTTCCACCAGGAGTCGAAGTGCGCCCCGGAGACCACGTCCGCCGGGATCCGCTGGTCGTAGAAGTCGAAGAGGGTCTCGTCGTCGACGAGGATGTCGCGGCGCCGGGCGCGGTGCTCCAACTCCTCGACCTCGCCGAGGAGTTTGCGGTTGTCATGGAAGAACTGGTGGTGGGTGCGCCAGTCGCCCTCCACCAGGGCGTTCCGGATGAACAGGTCGCGGGAGACCTCGGCGTCGATCCGTCCGTAGTTGACCTTGCGCTGGGCGACGATCGGGACGCCGTAGAGCGTCACCCGCTCGTACGCCATCACCGCGGCCATCTTCTGTTCCCAGTGGGGCTCGCTGTACGTCCGCTTCACGAGGTGCTGGGCCAGCGGCTCGATCCACTCCGGCTCGACGCGGGCGTTCACCCGCGCCCACAGCCGGGAGGTCTCGACCAGCTCCGCGGACATCACCCAGCGCGGCGGCTTCTTGAAGAGGGCGGAGCCGGGGAACACCGCGAATTTCGCACTGCGGGCGCCCAGGTACTCGTTCTTGGCGTCCGTGTCCTTGAGTCCGATGTGCGAAAGCAAACCAGAAAGCAGGGAGGTGTGGATGTGCTCCGGAGCCGCGTCCGTCTCGTTGAGGTGGACGCCCATGCCCTTGGCGACCGTCCGCAGTTGCGAATAGATGTCCTGCCACTCACGTATCCGCAGATAGTTCAGGAACTCCGAGCGGCACATCCGGCGGAACGCGGACGAGGAGAGCGCCTTCTGCTGCTCGCGGACGTAACTCCAGAGGTTGAGGAACGCCAGGAAGTCCGACGTCTCGTCCTTGAAGCGGGCGTGCTGCTGGTCGGCCTGCTGCTGCTTGTCCGAGGGCCGCTCCCGCGGGTCCTGGATGGACAGCGCCGCCGCGATCACCATGACCTCGCGGACACAGCCGTTGCGGTCCGCCTCCAGCACCATGCGGGCCAGCCGCGGGTCCACCGGAAGCTGGGAGAGCTGGCGGCCCAGCGGGGTCAGCTGCTGCCCCGCCTGCCCCTGCCGGGCGGACTTCTGCGCGGTGTCCAGCGCCCCCAGCTCGCGCAGCAGGTCGACGCCGTCCTTGATGTTGCGGCGGTCCGGCGGGTCGATGAACGGGAACTTCTCGATGTCGCCGAGGCCGGCCGCGGTCATCTGGAGGATGACGGAGGCGAGGTTGGTCCGCAGGATCTCCGCGTCGGTGAACTCCGGGCGGGTCAGGAAGTCGTCCTCGGAGTACAGCCGGATGCAGATGCCGTCGCTGGTCCGGCCGCAGCGGCCCTTGCGCTGGTTGGCGCTGGCCTGCGACACCGGCTCGATGGGCAGCCGCTGCACCTTCGTGCGGAAGCTGTAGCGGGAGATCCGGGCCATGCCGGGGTCGATCACGTACTTGATGCCGGGGACCGTCAGCGAGGTCTCGGCGACGTTGGTGGCCAGCACGATCCGGCGGCCGGTGTGGCGCTGGAAGACCCGGTGCTGCTCGGCGTGCGAGAGCCGGGCGTACAGCGGCAGCACCTCCGTGGCGGGGAGGTTCTTCTTGTTGAGCGCGTCCGCGGTGTCCCGGATCTCGCGCTCGCCGGAGAGGAAGACCAGGACGTCGCCGGGGCCCTCGGCCTGGAGCTCGTCCACCGCGTCGCAGATCGCCGTGATCTGGTCGCGGTCGGCGTCCCTGAAATCAGATGCAGTCTGGCCGCCCTCCTCCAGCAGGGGGCGGTACCGCACCTCCACCGGATACGTGCGCCCGGAGACCTCGACGATCGGCGCGTCCCCGAAGTGCCGGGAGAACCGCTCGGGGTCGATGGTCGCGGAGGTGATGACCACCTTCAGATCCGGGCGCTTGGGCAGCAGCTGCGCCAGGTAGCCCAGGATGAAGTCGATGTTGAGGCTGCGCTCGTGCGCCTCGTCGATGATGATCGTGTCGTACTGGCGCAGCTCCCGGTCCGTCTGGATCTCGGCGAGCAGGATGCCGTCCGTCATCAGCTTGACGAGGGTGTCGTCGCCGACCTGGTCGGTGAAGCGGACCTTCCAGCCGACCGCCTCGCCCAGCGGGGTCTTCAGCTCCTCGGCCACCCGCTCGGCGACCGTACGGGCCGCGATCCGGCGCGGCTGGGTGTGCCCGATCAGCCCCTGGACGCCGCGCCCGAGCTCCAGGCAGATCTTGGGGATCTGGGTGGTCTTCCCGGAACCGGTCTCGCCCGCGACGATCACCACCTGGTGGTCGCGGACGGCCGCCAGGATCTCGTCCTTCTTCTGGCTGACCGGGAGCTCCGCCGGATAGCTCACGGCCGGCGTCGCGGCGCGCCGCTGCGCCACGCGGAGCTCGGCCTCGTCGACGCCGGCGGCGATCTCGGTGAGCACCGCGGCCCGGGCCTCGGGCTTGCGGATCCGGCGCGCGCCGTCGAGCCGGCGCCCCAGCCGCTGCTGGTCGCGCAGCATCAGCTCGGGAAGTCGCTTCAGCAGGGAGGGCAGCGTGGAGGCGGCACCGTCGGACAGGGCGGAGGCAGGCTGACTGGACATACGCTCCCCAGGATCTCACCTCGCGGAAAAGACTGGCGAACGATTTGCCGGCGGCGCCCGGACCGGTGCCCCCACCAGGGCGGATCGTCGCCGACCGGGCCCGGCGTACTCCGGCGGAACGCCCCGGGCCGGACCCGGCGCCGTGCCCCGGACCCCTCACGAGGGGAATCCCCGGGCCGATCGGGAGGGGATTCGCCGGGCGGTATGCCCGACATCGGTGCCTTAGCGTGTTTCCTATGCGTGATCATGAAGATGACGCCGTTCCCCATGGCGCACACGGCCGGCCCCGGACCTGGCCGGAGCACTGGGCGGCCTTCAAGAGATCGCCGTTCCTCCCGGCGGTCGTCCTGATGTTCATCCTCGCCGCGGCGGCCGGCCTCTTCGCCGGCTCGTACACCTACGCCATGGCCAACCCGGCCCCGCGCCACATCCCCACGGCCGTGGTCACCACCCCCGCCGCCCCGCAGTACAAGACCTTCGTCGCCGGTATGGAGCAGGCCCTCGACGCCTCCCTGCGGCTGACCGGTTACGCCACCTACGCCGACGCCCGGAACGCCGTCGACGAGCAGCGCGAGTTCGCGGTGCTGCGCGCCCGCGGCCGCGGGGTGGCACTGGACGTGTCCGGCGCCTCCGGCGCGTCGGTGGCCCAACTGCTGTCCGAGGCCGCCGCCAAGGTCGGCCCGGCCACCGGCGTGCAGGTCACCGTCCGCGACATCAAGCCGCTGCAGCACGGCGATCCGCGCGGCCTGGCGCTCTTCTACATCTCCCTGGCGGCCGTGATCATCGGCTTCGTCGGCGCCATCCAGCTCAGCGTGCACGCCCGCGCCCTCAACCCGGTCGAGCGGGTCGCCTTCACCGTGGCCTACGCCCTGCTCGGCGGCTTCGCCATCGCCGCGGTGGCGGACTGGTGGCTGGGCGCGCTCCGGCTGCCGTTCGCCGAGTCCTGGATGATCCTCGCGCTGACCATGTTCACGTCCGGCATGGTCTTCACGATGTTCAACACCCTGATGGGCCGCTGGGCGATGATCCCCACCTGGGGGCTGATGGTCCTCCTCGGCAACCCCTCGTCCGGCGGCGCGGTCTCCTGGCCGCTGCTCCCGTCCGTCCTCGGCCAGATCGGCCGCTGGCTGCCGCCCGGCGCCTCGGTCAACGCCCAGCACACCGCGGTCTACTTCAGCGGCCACCAGCATGCCTTCCCGTTCCTGGTGCTGGCCGGCTGGTCGGCGCTCTCCTGCGCGGTCTTCTGGGGCTGGCGGCACCGTCACCCGGGCGGCCGCGAACCGGCCCCCGCGCCCGCGCACGCCGCCGACGCCTGAACCCCCGGCGCCGACGCCGGAAGACCCGGTATCCGCGCGGGCCGCCGGCGGGGCGGAATTCCCGACGAGAAAATTTCCGAAGTCCCGACGAGAGGCCGGCCAAGGACATCCGGACAAAGAAGAAGGTCCCGGTTCGAAAACGAACCGGGACCTTCTCCCAATGGGTGTGGCTGGGGCCGGGGTCGAACCGGCGACCTTCCGCTTTTCAGGCGGACGCTCGTACCAACTGAGCTACCCAGCCGCAGCGGTCCTGACGGGATTTGAACCCGCGGCCTCCACCTTGACAGGGTGGCGAGCACTCCAAACTGCTCCACAGGACCTTGCATTGTGCGAGGTGGCTTGCACCAGTCTCGCACACGGTGGTGCGTGCCCCCAACGGGATTCGAACCCGTGCTACCGCCTTGAAAGGGCGGCGTCCTGGGCCACTAGACGATGAGGGCTGATGGCCCGCCTTGGCGCCGCTACCGGCTCCGTCGGGGACGTGAGAAGCATATGGGATGGGAGGACCGTTCGCCAAAACGGTTTACCCGGCCGTGCCGGAAGCCGTCGCCGACGGGCTCGCTGACGGGGTGCCGCCCGGTGCCGCGGGCTGGTTCTCGCGGGGCAGATGACGGCTGACCTCGGCCCGCGTCAGGCCCAGTCCGCCCAGGGTGATCTCGTCCCACGCCTGGAGTCGTCTGGTGGTGCGGTCCAGGTAGAGCACCGAAGCCTGCACGGGCGCGGGCTGCTTGTTCTGGACGGCGCGCAGCCCGCCGCCGCCCGTGGAGCCCTCGACCATCAGCCGGGTGCCCCGGGGGAGCGTGCTGATCTCGCGGTGGTGGAGGTGACCCGCCAGGGCCAGCGGGACCAGTCCGTCCGCCTCGGCCGCCGCGGCGGGGTTGTGGGCCAGCGCGATGTCGACCGGGGTGCCGGCCAGCCGCTGGGTGCGCAGCGCGCCGGCGAGCCGGGTGCCGGCGGCGCGCTCGGCCGCGTCGCCGGCCGCCGCCACCGTGCGGTCCGGGGTGAACTGCGGGTCGCCGACGCCCGCGATGCGTACCCCGGCCACCTGGGTGACCTGTCCGTCGTCGAGGACGGTGACGTGCCTGCGGCCGGTCAGGTAGCGCTGGGTGCCGCGCGAGTCGTGGTTGCCGCGGACCCAGACGTACGGCGCGCCCAGGGTGGAGACGGGGTCCAGGAAGTGGTTCTCGGCGGCCGAGCCGTGGTCCATGGTGTCGCCGGTGTCGATGATCACGTCGATCCGGTACTGCTTCACCAGCGAGGCGACGAGGTGCCAGCCGGCCGGGTTGAGGTGGATGTCGGAGACGTGCAGGACGCGGAGGGTGGTCGGGTCCGGCTGGTAGGCGGGCAGCGTCGAGGCGGTGTCGTAGAGCTTGCTGACGTTGGTGACCAGGCGCGCCAACTCCTTTTGGTAGACGTCGAATTCGCTGACGATGTTGCGGGCGGTGCCGACCACGGACGGGGCGGACGAGAGCAGTCCGGAGAACCGCGGCTCCAGGACGGACTGCGGGTTCCAGGTGGCGTAGGCGGCGGCCCCGGAGGCGGTGAGCAGGGTGAGGGCGAGTCCGCCGGCGGCCAGGGCGCGGCGCGGGCGGCGGTAGACGACCAGGCCCAGCGCGGTGGCGCCGCTGACCACCGCGGCGCAGGAGGCCGCCGCCAGGCCGGCGGCGCCGCGGAGCACGTCGTGGGTGACCTGCTTCTGGAGGCCGGCGAACCGCTCCGGGTGGTCGACCAGCTCGGCGGAGCGGGCCGGGTCCAGCCGGTCCACGTCGACGTCGAGGCGGACGGGGGCGGTGTGGCTGTCCAGTTCCAGGTCGCCCAGGGGCGGGACGGTGATCCGGGTGCCGCCGGCCAGGGAGGGGCGCAGCGCCATGCTGGTGTCCATCGGGCCGACCGGGGCTCGGACGCCGCCGAGGACCAGCAGCCCCAGCCAGGCGCCGAGCGCGCTGACGGCCAGCAGGCCGAGGGCCCGGGCGTACGGGTGCGCGGGCGGCGCGAGGGTGCCGCCCGGGGCCGTACGGCGGGTGGCGGGCCGGTCCCGCCCGGTACCGGACCGGTCGGGTGCGGCCGGGTGCCTCCGGCGGCCGGGGAGGCGGGGACCGGGGAGGCGGAGACGCGGGCGGCCTGGCGGGTCGGGGTGCGGTGTCCGGGAGCGCGCGGCGCGGGCCATTGGTCCCCTATGCCCGCTGTGCCGTCCGTCATGCGGGACGGCGCGGCTCCGCTCGCGGGACCCGCCGGCGGGGAGCGGTGGCGGACAATGGTGGCGTGCTGGAAATGACGCGCGAGGAGTTCGAGGAACTGGTCGCCGAGTCGCTGGACCGGATCCCGCCGGAACTGACCCGGCTGATGGACAACGTGGCGGTCTTCGTCGAGGACGAACCGCCGGCCGACGACCCGGAGCTGCTCGGCCTGTACGAGGGGACGCCGCTGACCGACCGCGGCGAGTGGTACGCGGGTGTCCTGCCGGACCGGATCACCGTCTACCGCGGGCCGACGCTGCGCATGTGCGACACGAAGGAAGACGTGGTCGCGGAGACGGAAGTGACGGTCGTTCACGAGATCGCGCATCACTTCGGGATCGACGACGCGCGGCTGCACGCGCTCGGCTACGGCTGAGGGGCGCGGCGGGCGGCGGGGGCGCGCGTGCCGGCCCTGGCGTGTCCTCGGGCGGGGGACGGGAGTTGGGCAGGGCGTCCGACGCCGTCCCCGCGCTCCGGATCCGGAGGTCCCGCCCGTGTGCCCGATGCCCCCTCGCCCGCAGTCCGCCGTCGATCCGCCCCCCACCAGGGCCGCCGCGTCCGGGCCGGCCGGGCGCCCGATGGCGCGGGTCACGGCCGCCGCGGTGACCGTCTCCGCGCTGGCCGCCTCACTGGCCGGCTGTATGAACGTCAGCGATCCCGGACAGCCCGTGCCGTCGGGCAGCGCCACCCGGCACGGCGACGGGAAGGGGAAGGCCCACCGCCCCGGCGGGCTGACCGCCGACGGGCGGGGCGACGGTCCGCGGCGGATGGGCCGCGGCGGCCCCGCGCAGCCGGCGGGCGGGGACGCCGGGACGGACCGGGAGGGCGATGCGGGGGCGTCGCCGAGCGCCGAGCCGTCGTCGGTGCCGTCGGCGCCCCCGCAGCCGGCCAAGCCGTCCGGCCCGGAGCCGGGGCCGGCCCACGGCGGGACCGCCGGCCCGGTCGGCCCGTCGGGGCCCGCGCAGCCCTCGCCGTCCCGGCCCGCCCATCCGTCGTCCCCGCCCAGCGCGCCGGCCTCCGGCTCGCCGAGCGCCCGGCCGAGCGGGCCGTCGGGCGGTTCCCCGTCGCCGGCCGGTGGCGCCCAGGCGTCCGGTCCGTCGCCCTTGAGCCCGAGGTTCTCCCCGAAGTCGTCGGCGGCGGCGTCCCTGTCGTCCTCGTCGTCCCCGGCGCACTCGTCCGCGCCGGGGGACGGGTCATCGGCGCTGTCCTCGCAGCTGTCGCCCCAGGCGGAGTGGGACGTCTGAGAGGTGTGGTCCCGGGCCGGGGTGGGCGGGGTGGATCGGGGCGCATTTGCCTTGTGGGGGGAAGGGTGCGTATGGTGGTAGATCGTTTGATCCCATTTGCCCGGCGCCCTGAAAAAAGCGCGCCGTGTGGCGCGTTCTCTCCCTTGCCGTGGCTGACCGCATAGAGGCGGTCTTTGTGAAATCACACGGAGTTGTGGGCGCGTGCCGAGACTCCGGAAGGTTTCGCATTTCGCATGTCCATTTCCATTGATCAGTCCGCCCTGCCCGCACGCGACGAGCAGTCCGAGCAGTCGGCTCCCGAGACGGTCGAGACCGTCGAGACCGTCGAGGCCGTAGAGGCGACCCCGGCGGTCGACGCCGGCACCGAGGCCGAGGTTGCCGAGCCCGCCGTGGCCGAGGACGCCGCCGACGGCGCCGAGGACGCCGACGAGCCGACCGTGACCTTCGCCGACCTCGGGCTCCCCGAGGGCGTCGTCCGCAAGCTCGCGCAGAACGGTGTCACCACCCCGTTCCCGATCCAGGCCGCGACCATCCCGGACGCGCTGGCCGGCAAGGACATCCTGGGCCGCGGCCGCACCGGCTCCGGCAAGACCCTCTCCTTCGGTCTGCCGACCCTGGCCCGCCTGGCCGAGGGCCGCACCGAGAAGAAGAAGCCGCGTGCGGTCATCCTCACCCCGACCCGTGAGCTCGCAATGCAGGTCGCGGACGCCCTCCAGCCGTACGGCGACGTGCTCGGCCTGAAGATGAAGGTCGTCTGCGGCGGTACGTCCATGGGCAACCAGATCTACGCCCTGGAGCGCGGCGTCGACATCCTCGTCGCCACCCCGGGCCGACTGCGCGACATCATCAACCGCGGCGCCTGCTCCCTGGCGGACGTCCAGGTCGCCGTCCTCGACGAGGCCGACCAGATGTCCGACCTGGGCTTCCTGCCCGAGGTCACCGAGCTGCTGGACCAGGTGCCCGACGGCGGCCAGCGGATGCTGTTCTCGGCCACGATGGAGAACGAGATCTCCACGCTGGTCAAGCGCTACCTGACCAACCCGGTCAGCCACGAGGTCGACAGCGCCCAGGGCAACGTCACGACCATGACCCACCACGTCCTCGTCGTGAAGCCGAAGGACAAGGCGCCGGTCACCGCCGCGATCGCCGCCCGCAAGGGCCGCACCATCATCTTCGTCCGCACCCAGCTGGGCGCCGAGCGGGTCGCCGAGCAGCTGATCGAGGCGGGCGTGACGGCGGACGCGCTGCACGGCGGCATGACGCAGGGCGCCCGTACCCGGGTGCTCGCGGACTTCAAGGACGGCTACCTCAACGCGCTGGTCGCCACCGACGTCGCCGCCCGCGGTATCCACGTCGACGGCATCGACCTGGTCCTGAACGTCGACCCGGCCGGTGACCACAAGGACTACCTGCACCGCTCGGGCCGTACCGCCCGCGCCGGCCAGTCCGGCACCGTCGTCTCGCTGTCGCTGCCGCACCAGCGCCGGCAGATCTTCCGCCTGATGGAGGACGCGGGCGTGGACGCCTCGCGCCACATCGTCGGCGGCGCCGGTGCCTTCGACGAGGACCTGGCCCGGATCACCGGTGCGCGTTCGCTCACCGAGGTCCAGGCCGAGTCGGCGAACAACACCGCCAAGCAGGCGGAGCGCGAGGTCAGCGTCCTCGCCAAGGAACTGGAGCGGCTGCAGCGCCGCGCCACCGAGCTGCGCGAGGACGCCGACCGGCTGACCGCGCGGGCCGCCCGCGAGCGTGGCGAGGACCCGGCGGAGGCGCTGGCGGCGAACGCCCAGGCGACCGCGGAGGCGGCGGCCGAGGCGGCCCAGACCGCCGAGGCCGTGGTGCCGGCGCAGGCCGGGCCGAGCGACCGCCGTTCTTTCGAGCGTCGTGACGACCGCCGTGACGACCGGCGCGGTGAGCGTCGTGACGAGCGCGGGAACTTCGAGCGGCGGGACCGTCGCGAGGAGCGCGGTGGCCGTTCTTTCGAGCGCCGCGACGACCGTCGTGACGACCGTGGCGGCCGTTCCTTCGAGCGTCGTGACGAGCGCCGTGACGACCGCGGCGGCTTCGGCCGGGACCGTCGTGACGACCGTGGCGGCTTCGGCCGGGACCGGGACCGGGACCGTCGTGACGACCGTAGCGGCCGTACCTTCGAGCGTCGTGACGAGCGCCGCGACGACCGCGGCGGCTTCGGCCGGGACCGGGACCGGGACCGTCGTGACGACCGTGGCGGCCGTACCTTCGAGCGTCGTGACGACCGTGGCGGCTTCGGCCGGGACCGCGGTGACCGCCCGGCCCGTCCGTTCAACCGTGACGACCGTGGCGGGCGCCCCTCCGGTGGCTACCGTTCCGGCGGCGGCGACCGCCCGTTCAACCGTGACGACCGCTCCGCCGGCCGTCCGGCCTCCGGCTTCCGTGCCTCCGGCGACCGTCCCTACGGCCGGCGGGACGACCACCGCGGCTCCGGCAGCGCGTCCGGCTCCGGCAGCGCGTCCGGCTTCGGCCGCCGCGACGACAAGCCGCGCTGGAAGCGCAACGGCTGAGTCGATGACGGCCGACGGCGTGGCTGATACTCGCCGATAGGCCGCCCGACCTGCACAGGGCCCGTACCGCACTCAAGTGCCGTACGGGCCCTGTGCGTTGGGGCGTCGCGGGCGGGGCGGCGGGGTGCGCGCCGGTGCGTTGCGGGGCGGGTGCGCGCTCGGGGGCGTGGTGGCCGTGGGCGCCTCGCAGGGGCGCGGCGCACGGCCGTGGCCGGGGAATCGTGGCCGGTGGAGCACGGCTGCGGCACGCCGTAGATCGGCCAGATCCCTAATGCCTTCGGGGTGCGGCGCGTCCTCGGGCTATGCTGCTCGGTGCGGGCCATTAGCTCAATTGGCAGAGCAGTGGACTTTTAATCCATTGGTTCAGGGTTCGAGCCCCTGATGGCCCACCGTCAGCAGTGCCGGCGGTTCCCCCGCCGAACTGCACATGAGCGTCCCGTCCGGGCTTACCGGGCGGGACGCTCTGTCGTTCTTGCCCCTGTTTCCGCCCTCGTGCGGGCGCGAAGCGGGCCGGGTGGTGCGGTTCGCCGGTCGCGGGACGCGCCCTGCCGCCGGCCTTTTGGTGGAGCGGGCGGAGACCGCACGGACCCACTAGTGGTGGACCGCCGGGCAGTGGCCGGTCTTCTCGCCGATGGTGTTGATGTCGGCGTTGGACCGGGGGTCTCCGGCGTAGTTGATCTGGTCGGTGCAGCGCACTCCGGGCTTCTTCGGGGGGTTGGCGGGGGCGCCGGCCTTCTCGGGCGTGGGGCAGTGGCCGGTCTTCTCGCCGATGGTGTTGATGTCGGCGTTGGACCGGGGGTCCCCGGCGTAGTTGATCTGGTCCGTGCAACGCAGCCCGGACTTCTTGTGGTTGGCCGACGGCGCCTTGTCGGCGGAGCCTTGGGTGGTCTTGTCGGCGGAGCCCTGGGTGGTCTTGGCGGCGGCGGTGGCGGACTGCTGGGTGCCCGCCGAGGTGGAGGAGGGCGCGGCGCTGGTGCCGCCGCCCTGGCAGGCGGTGAGCCCGAACGCGGCGACGGTGATCACGACGGCGGCGGCGGCCTTGCGGGCGTGGTGGAGTGCGGTGCGGTGCGACATGGTGGTCCCCCGTTTTCTCGGAGTGGTGTGCCGGGTGCGTGAGAACAAGACTGTCGGCCGCTGCTGATGCTCCCTCGCCGTACGGCTAACGCCCCGCTAACGCCCGCTGCGGAGCGTCGAGCCGTCGGGGGAGGGCGGCCCGTGACGGGCGGTGCGGGCCGGGGCGGCGGCCGCTGATTCATGCGCGGTGCGTATGGGGTGGGCGGGGCGGCTATTTGTTCGGGCCGGATGCCGTACCTAGCGTCATCGGTGAATGACGGGGGAATGGCGTGGACCCTGTCCATCGGCCCGAGGGGGGAATCTTGACGACCGAGTGCGTGCATTCCGCTGAGTGTGCAAGTGGCGGGGGAGGGCGGTGCGTACGGCCCGCCATTGAAGGGACCGTGCGCGGGGACGGGGCGGGCCGCCGGTGGCGGGCATTCGCCGGGCTGGGCCTCATCAGTTTCCTCGGCTGTATCGACCTCACCATCGTCAATACCGCGGCGCCGGCCATTCAGCGGGATATGGGGGCCACGGTCACCGAACTCCAGCTGATCGTCAATGTCTTCATCGTCGCGCTGTCGATGTTCATGGTGACCATGGGGCGGCTCGCCGACCGGCACGGCCGGCGGCGGGTGCTGTACCTCGGGACCGCGGTCTTCGGCGCCGCCTCGCTGGCGGCCGGGTGCGCGCCGGACGTAGGGACGCTGGTCGTCTGCCGCTTCGTCCAGGGGGCCGCCTGCGCCGTGCTCTACACCAGCACCGGCGCCCTGGTCTCGGACACCTTCCCGCCGGCGCACCGCGGCAGGGCCATCGGGGCGCTCTACGGCGTCAACGGGCTCGGGCTGGCGCTCGGGCCGGTGCTGGGCGGACTGGTCGTCGGCGGGCTGAACTGGCGCTGGGTGTTCTGGCTGAACGTGCCGTTGACCGTTGTCGGGCTGGCGGTGTGCTTATCCGCGGTACGGGAATCGCGGGGCCCGGCCGCGGACGCCGGAAAGCCGGACTGGCCGGGGCTGGTATTGATCAGCCTCGCGCTGCCCGCGCTCGTTCTCGCTCTCACATTGGGGGATTCCTGGGGGTGGACGTCCGGTCGCATTGTGGGGCTGCTGGTCGCGGGAACGGTCGGTGTCGGGGTGTTCTGCGTAGTGGAGCGGAAGGTGGCGGCGCCCCTCGTCGATTTCCGGCTGTTCGGGAACCGCATTTTCCTCGGCGCGCTCACCGCCGATTTCTCCCTGGCGTTCTTCTACTGCCTGGCGTTCTTCCTGATGCCGCTGTACCTGGTGTCCGTGCGGCACTACGGGGCCACCGTGAGCGGACTGATGCTGCTGCCGTGCACGGCGGTGATGGCGGTGCTGTCGCCCGTGGTGGGGCGGCTGGCGGACCGGTTCCCGCCGCGGCTGCTGCTGTGCGGGGGCTTCGCGGCGTTCGCCCTGTCGGCGGCGTTGCAGGCGCAGTTCACCCGGGACCGCCCGGTCGCCTTCGTGGTGGCGGCGTTCGCGCTGATGGGGATCGGCTGGGCGTTCGTCCTGGGACCGGCCACCGTGGCCGCGCTGTCGGCCGTACCGGAGCGGCTGGCCGGGACGGCGGTCGGCGCGTCGTGGACCTTCCACAACCTGGGCGGGGCGATCGGGTTGGCGGTGGGGATGGCGGTCCACCGCCGGGCGGCGCGGGAGGCGCTGGACGCGGCGCTCGCCGCACGCGGTCTGCCGGGCGGGGAGTGGGTGCCGCGGGCGGTGGCCGATCCCGTGGCCGGGGCCGGGCTGCTGCGCGCGCACGCCGGGCTGGACGGGCGCGCCGCCGAGGCGCTGTCCGGGGAACTGTTCCTGCGGGGCAACCAGGCGGCGATGTGGCTGCTGTGCGGGGTGGCCGGGGCCGCGTTCCTGATGATCCGGGTGGGGATGCGGGTGCCGCGCGGGACGTCGGGTGGGCGGGGTGCTTAAGGAGGAGGGCGGGGCGCGGTGGACGCGTGAGGCGGTGGGGGCGGGTGCTCACCGGTCCCGGTGGGGCCGGCGCGGGGCCGCCTAGGATGCCGATCATGGCGACACCGGGCATCGAGCTGCATCACCTCCGCTGCTTCCTGGCCCTCGCCGAGGAACGTCACTTCACCCGGGCGGCCGACCGCCTCGGCCTCTCCCAGCCCACGGTCAGCCGCACCATCCGCCGCCTGGAGGAACTGCTCGGCTACCGCCTCCTGGAGCGCACCACCCGGCAGGTCACGCTCACCCCGGACGGCGAGCGGCTGTACGGCGAACTCCGGGGGCTGCTGCCCCGTTTGGAGGCGGCCCTCCTGCCGACGCCGGATGTGCCCCTCTTCCGCATCGGCTTCGCCTGGGGATTTCCGGCCACCTGGCCGCAGGCCGCCATCGAGCGGTTCGAGGCGGAGACCGGGGTCGGGGCGCGGGTCTTCCGGCGGGACGCGGCACTGGCGGGGGTGGACGGCGGCGAGGTCGATGTCGCGATCCTGCGCGGGAACACCGCCGTGCCGGGCCTGACGGCCGTGACGCTGCTGCACGAGCGGCGGGTCGCCGCCGTGTCGGTGCGGTCCCCGCTCGCCGCGCGGGACGAGGTCGGTTGGCGGGAACTGGCCCGTATGCCGTTGGTGCTGAACGAGGTCGGAGGGACGACGGACGAGTCGGACTGGCCGGCCGGGGAGCGGCCGGAAATCGCCGCCCGGTGCGGGAACTTCGACGAGTGGCTGGAGGCGGTGGCCGGGAACCGGGGCGTCGGGGTCGTACCGGAGTCCATCGGCCGGCAACGGGTGCACCCGTTCGTCTCCTTCGTGGCGATCCCCGACGCGCCCCTGATGCCGCTGCAGCTCGTCTTTCCGCGGCACCACGGGCATCCGCTGACCCGGCGCTTCCTCGCCCACGCGCGGGCCACCGTCCACCAGTGCGAGGGAGAGGGGCGGGGGGCGGTGCCGGAGCCCGGTGGGGGGAACCCGTAGGGGTCGGGGTGGCCCCAGCCTGCTCCTACCCCGTTCGGCGCAGGAGGAGTCGCCGAGCGGCGCCGTGGCGGCAAGCCTTGAACCGGCAGGGCTCGGGCACGGCGTGCGGTCACGGCGTACCGGGCCGGCACCGGTGCGTACCGGGCCGGCACGGGCATCGGGCAGGCACGGGCATCGGGCAGGCACGGGCATCGGGCAGGCACGGACATCGGGCAGGCACGGACACGTACCCGGTGGACGGGCCGACCCGGTGCCGGTGGACAGGCCGCCTCGGTGGCAGGCCGCCCCGGTGGGCATCCGCGGGCGCGTGGCACGCCGGCCACGTGCGGTGCGCCGGCCGGTGGCGCACGGCGGCCGGATGCGGCACGACGGACGCGACGGGGCCGGTGCGCCGGCGAGGACGGCCCGGCGGCCGGTGCCGGAACGGGCAGTGCGGGCGGAGCACGGCGGTGCCGGGACCCGTGCCGGGTGCCACCCGGACGGGCGGAGTGGGAAGAGGCCGGTGCGGATGGGTCGAGGCGGTGGGAACCGCACGCGCGAGGAGGAACGGCGGGCGCGCCGCGCCGCGATGCCCTCGCTCGGTCGCCGACTGGCGCGCTGGCTCCCCGGCGTCCTGATCGTCGTCGGGGCGGTCTTCGACCTCGTCACGCCGCCCCAGTACACCGCGGCGCCGTTCCTCTCCGCCGCCCCTCTGGTCGCGGCCCCGCTGTACTCCCTACGGGCCACCGCCGGTACGGCCGTGGCCGCCTCCGTCACCGAGATCCTGCTCGCCACGTATCACGGGGTCGAGGACTACTACCAGTCCGCCACCGAGTCGATCACGGTCATCGTGGTGTCCCTGCTGGCGCTCGGCATCAACCGGGTCGTCCGGCGCAGCGACGCCCGACTCGCCTCCGTACGGGACGTCTCGGAGGCCGCCCAACGGGCCGTGCTGCCGGCGCCGCCCCCCACCCTGGCCGGCCTCGCGGTCGCCGCGCGCTACGTGGGCGCCCGGGCCGGCGCCCGCATCGGCGGCGACCTGCACGCCATCCAGGACACCCCGCACGGCGTGCGGATGATCGTCGGCGATGTACGGGGCAAGGGGCTGGAGGCCGTGGAGGCCGCGGTCGTGGTGATCGGTGCCTTTCGGGAGGCGGCGGAGCAGGAGGCCACCCTGGAGGCGGTGGCGGGCCGGCTCGAACGGGCGATCAAACGGGAGGGCGGGCGCCGCGCGGGCCTCGACCAGCACGAGGGCTTCACCACGGCCGTCCTGGCGGAGATCCCCGCCGGGAACCAGTCCGTGCTCCGCCTCCTGAACCGGGGCCACCCGCCCCCGCTGCTGCTCACCCCGGACGGCGGCCTACGGGAGCTGGCCCCGTCCGTTGCCGCGCTGCCGCTGGGCCTGAGCGACGTGGCGGGCTGGCCGGACCGCGCGGACGAGACGTTCTTCCCGGCCGGGGCGCTGCTGCTGCTGTTCACCGACGGGGTGACCGAGGCCCGCGACCGGGCCGGGCGGTTCTACGACGCGGGCGCCCGGTTGCGCGGCAGCCGGTTCAGCGGGCCCGACGACCTGCTGGACGTGGTGGTCGAGGACGTCGCCCGGCACACCGGTGGGGGACCCGCGGACGACATGGCCCTGATGGCGGTCCAGCGGCCCTTCGAGGCGTAGCGCGGGGCCGGGCTTCAGGGAGGAGGTGCGGGCGGCCTTGAAGGGGACCGGCGGCCCGCAGTCCGCCGGCCCGCGGCCCGTAGGGACGGCAACCCGGTACGCGCCGCCCCGGTCGCTCCCCGGACCGGCCGGGGCGCGACCGGCGCCCGCTACGGCAGCGGCGGCCGCAGCCAGTGCAGGCTCTGGCCGTGCGGGCCCGTCAGGGCGACCGGGCGCTCGTCCACGGCGAGGGTCAGCAGCATCGAGTCCGCCGGCCCGAGGGACCGGTGCTCCGGCGCGGTGATCCACGGCAGCACGCTGTGGTGCTCCTGGGAGATCCAGTGCCCCCCGCCGTCCCGCTCGGCCAGCAGCGACCGGACGAGCCGGGCGAACTCCTCGCGCCGGGCCGGCGGAAGGTAGGTCAGCACCGCGCTGTGGAAGACGGCGAGCGTCGCCTCGGGCGGCGCCTGGGCGGCCAGCGCCGGCAGCTCGTCGATCAGGTCGCCGCGCACCAGAGTGGGGCGGGGCGACGTCCGCACCGCCTCGACGGCCGCCGAGAGCCGCGCCGCCCGGGCCTCGTCACCGGGCCACACGAGGGCGCGCAGCCAGCGGAGGTCGTCCGGCTCCCCGGCCGGGTCGAGCGGATTCAGGTCGATGCCGCCGCGCCAGACGATCCGGGGCAGCTCGCCGGGCAGCGCCGCCGAGCCGTCCTCGCCCCCGGGCGCGACGCCGGTGGTGCGGCAGGTGAAGGTGACCGGGCCGTCCGGGGCACCGCCCTCGACGGGCGCCGGGTGGCTTCCGGGGCCCCCTTGGTGCCCCTCCTGGACGTACCGGTAGCGGTACCGGTCCGGGTGCAGGCACAGCCCCGCCGACGTCCCGACCTCCAGGAGGGCCAGCGGCTGCGGCAGACGGGCCAGCAGCGGCAGCAACGCGGCGCAGCGGGCCGGTTCGTTGGTCTGGGTGGAGCGTCGCATGATCACCGCGCGGACCTCGTCCCAGTGCCGGATCGTCCACTCGCGCCACCGCCCGTACGCCGCCTCGCCGCTCGGCCCCAACTCCGCGTGCGGACCGTCGAGATAGCGGACCGCGGCGAGCAGCAGGTTCGGCTGCTGCTTGGTGCCGGCCGGCAGCGAACCCGCCAGCAGCTCGCAGAACTCGTCGTCCTGGCTGATCCGGGCGGACAGCTCCTCGTGCGCGTCGGACTGTCCCCGCGCCTGTTGCCAGGAGAACTCCCGGTACCGATCCGCCACTTCCCGTGGGGTGTTGACGGTGTTCCCGGCGTTTCCGGTGTTCGCGACGTTGACGACCATGAGGCGACGTTATCCTCCTCACGCTCCGTAATCGCGGGGCGTCCCTCCGCATAACGACTGACGCACAATCACCGCGAGATCGTTTGGCGGGGCGGTGCCAACTCGCCCTGTTTGCGGCCGGGCTGGGGGTAAAAGTCCATGCCAGGGCTTCCTTGGGGGGCTTGTGGAACCCCCGTGGATTCGTGGGAACGCTTGGATTTCCCGCGTCGTCTCTATTACTGTCCGATAACGGAGCGCGGTCGTCCCAGCCGTCGCCAATGGCGGCACCGTGCGCCGACGCCGAATCTCGTACGCGCTGTTCCCGCACGTCCAGAACGACCTTTGAGCCACCCTCCCGAGCCGGCTTTCCGCGCGGCGCGATCCGTGTCCTCGAACCGTGTCCTCGACCCGAGTCGAGCCGCCCGGATCGACCGGTTCCGAGGGGCCTGTCGGATCCGCCTGGAATTGCCGGGAATTGAGTCGAGGGAACCGGGGAACCACCCTCTTGGGGTGAATCGGGCGCCTCTTGCCAGGGGGCGCTCGTAGGAGACCTTCCTGCTCCGAACCCGTCAGCTAACCCGGTAGGCGAGAAGGAAGGAAAGGAGTGCGCCCCCGTGGCGTCCAACAGGCCCGCCCCTCATACTCCGTCCGCGTACGGCCTCGGCGGCCCCGCCGACTTCGGTGGCCCGGTCGGCTTCGGCGGCCCCACCGGGCTCGGTGGTCCCACCGGCCTCATTGTTCCCACCGCTTCCGGTGATCCCGCCGGTGTCGGCGCTCCCGTCGGCCCGGCCCATGTCCAGCCGTCCTACGGGGAGTCGCCCGATCAGCGGCCGCCCCAGGGCGCGTTCTCCCATGACCTGCTGGTCCCGGACCCGCTGCCCCAAGGGGCGCCGTCCCCGGGCGCGCCGGTGGCGGGCCCGCTGCCCGGTGGCGAGCCGTCGCCCGGCCCGGCAGGCGAGGACGCCGACGACGAGGGCTCCCCGGTGGACGAGTGGGGCGACGGCGACGCGTCGGCCCGCCCGGTCCGCGGCAAGCACCGGGTGGCCAAGCAGCGCGGCGGCGGCCTGGCGCGCGGCGGAACGGTGCTGGGCGTCGGCGTGATCGCGGCGGTCGGCGCGAGCGGGGTGGCCGCCGCCGAGGACCGGCCGCCGGTGCCGATATCGATGCCCGACCCCGGCGGGCAGGCCGATGACGCCGCGTCCCGCCCCGACACCACCCCCCTGACGGCCGACGGCGGTGCCACGCACGCCCCGGCGGCCGCCGTCGCGGACGCCACCGCGGCGGTCGCCGCCCCCTCCCGCGCCTCCGCGCCCCTCGCCCAGGCCGGTGCCGCCCCTGGGGACGGCGCGCAGGGCGCGGCCGAGGCGCTGCGCAACCGCATCCTCCAGCAGGCCGACGGCCGTCCGGGCGCTCCGGAGCAGACCGCCGTCCCCCGGACGGCCCACGACACGGCCGCCCGGCAGGAGGCCGTGGAGCGGGCCGCGACGCGCGACGAGGAGCCGGCGCAGCCGGCAGCGGAGGCGGAGACGGCGGCGGAGGCGGAGACGGCTGCGGAGCCGGCGCGGCCTTCGGTCGAACCGGCGGCCGAGCCTCCGGCAGGGGCGGCGGCCGAGCCCGGTACGGCGCCGGAAGCCCGTCCGGCGCCGCAGGCCGACCGGCCCGCCGACGCGGCGCGGCCCTTCGTCGCCCCGGTCTCCTCGTACACCCTCACCGCCGGCTTCGGTCAGGCCGGCGACCGCTGGGCCGCGGACCACACCGGACAGGACTTCACGGCCCCGACCGGCACGCTGGTCAAGGCGGTTCACGACGGGACCATCACCCAGGCGGGCTGGGCCGGCGGCTACGGCTACCGCATCGTCCTCACCCTCGACGACGGCACGGAGCTCTGGTTCTGCCACCTGTCCTCGATGGTCAAGACGACGGGCCGGGTCCACACCGGCGACGTCATCGGCCGCGTCGGCGCCACCGGGAACGCCACCGCCCCGCACCTCCACCTGGAGGTCCGCCCGGACGGCGGCGCCCCGGCGGATCCGCTGCCCTGGCTGCACGCCCACGGGATCACCGTCTGACGGAACCGGCCGGCTGCCCGCGCCCCGTGGGCAGCCGACGGGGCGCGCCGCCGGCCCGGCCGCGGGGAACAACTCCCCGCGCGCAGACGTTGTCACCCGACATGACCGTGACACACGCCCAGAGCTCCGCCCCCACTCCCAAGCCGCTCGGTTCGCTGTCCGTCTCCCCGCTCTGCCTCGGAGGCAACGTCTTCGGCTGGACCGCCGACGAGGCCGAGTCCTTCGCCGTGCTCGACGCCTACGTGGCCGGCGGCGGAAACTTCATCGACACCGCCGACGTCTACTCGGCCTGGGTGCCCGGCAACAAGGGCGGTGAGTCCGAGACCGTCATCGGCAACTGGCTGGCGGCCCGCGGCAACCGCGACGAGGTCGTGATCGCCACCAAGGTCGGCGCCCACCCCGACCACAAGGGCCTGTCCGCCGCCACCGTCAAGACCGCCGTCGACCTCTCCCTGAGCCGTCTCCGCACGGACTACATCGACCTCTACTACACCCACTACGACGACGAATCGGTCGAGGTGGGTGAGTTCCTGACCGCCCTCGACGACCTCGTCCGGGCGGGCAAGGTCCGCGAGATCGCCGCGTCCAACATCTCCGCGCAGCGCCTGCAGGAGTCGCTGGACTTCTCCGCCCGCGAGGGCGTGGCCCGCTACGTGGCCCTCCAGCCGCACTACAACCTGGTCTCCCGCGACACCTACGAGGGCGAACTCGCCGACGTGGCCGCCCGCAACGGCATCGCCGCGGTCCCGTACTACGCCCTCGCCTCCGGCTTCCTGACCGGCAAGTACCGCCCGGGCGGCAGCGTCGACAGCGCCCGCTCCGGGAAGGCCGCCGAGTACCTGGAGACCGACCGCGGCCGCCGCGTCCTTCAGGCCCTCGACACCGTCGCCGCGGCCCACGACGCCGAATTGCCCACCGTCGCCCTCGCCTGGCTCGCCGCCCAGCCCACCGTGGCGGCCCCCATCGCCAGCGCCCGCACTCTGGCCCAGCTCCCGTCCCTGCTGGCCGTCGCCGACCTCGCCCTCACCGACGTCGAACTGGCGCTCCTCACTCAGGCATCGGCCTGACACGGCACGGTGTGCGGGGCCCCTACGGTCCCCGCACACCGCAACGGCGTCAGGACGCCCCCCGGTGACCGGCCCGCGGGTCCGGCCTCATCCGCGCCGGTCCGCCACCGCCCACGAGGCCAGCGCGACGCCGCCCGCCACCGCGAACACCGCGGGCCACGCCCCGATCTTCTTGGCCAGCGGGTGCGACCCGGCGAACGCCGCCACATAGGCACCGCCCAGCGCCGCAGCCGCCTTCGTACCGGCCTTCTGCTGCCAGCCGCGAGCGGCCACCGCTCCGGCGGCCGCCAGCGCCACCCCGCCCAGCGGCCGCTTCTTGGTCCACCGGGCCACGCCGTAACCGCCCACCAGCCCCGTGGCGGCCACCACACTCGTCGGAATCCCAGCCATCGCAGAACCCTCCCTTTCACGGACAACTCCCAGGAGCCTACGCGCGGCCCGGGCGCCGTGCGGGAGCACGGTCCACCCGGGGCGCGGGTCATCCTGCCGGAGGCCGGGGGCGGCCGATCAGCGCCCGTCACAGTCGCGCGAACGGGCCCCGTGCGGCAGCTCCGAGGCGCGGCGGGGCGCCGCGGCGGCGGGACCCGGCGCCCCCTCCGGCGGGTTCGGGGTGCCCGCTCCGCACGCCCACGCCTGGAGCAGCGCCGGACCCGCCCACGGCCGGTACTGCCACAGCCGCTCCAGGAGTTCGCGCTCCCGGGCGGCGAAGTCCGGGGACGGGCCCGCCAGGTGGGCGCGGCGGCGGTGGAAGGAGAGGGCGGTGGCCAGGGTGGTGTAGGCGGTGACGGTGCGGGCGGCGGCCGGGCCGTGGGTGCGGCGGGCGATGTCCCGGGCCAGGGCGCGGGTCCTGAGCGAGGAGAGCGCGGTCGGCTCGGGCGCGGCGAACCAGCCGGCCGCGGCGTACGGGGCGAGGTACACCCGGACCGACAGCAGCTCCTGCCGGCGGGCCCACAGCGCCAGCCAGGTCAGGGTCAGCAGGACCGGCACCATGCACACGCCGTAGACGGTGAGGAAACCGGCGTCGCCGAGGCTGGAGGCGGCGTTCCACACGCCGTGCAGCAGGATCGCGGCGGCCAGGCCGAGGAGGACGAGCGCGGCGCGGGCGGTGCGGCGGCGCGGGTAGCGGGTGGCGGTTATCCCGAGCGCCAGGCCGGTGAGGATCGTGAAGAGCGGATGCGCGAACGGGGAGACCACGATCCGTACGAAGAAGGTGCCGGCGGTGACGGAGCTCAGACCGGTGTGCCCCATGGACTGGTCCTCGCCGAAGGCGCTGCCCAGATAGAGGATGTTCTCGGTGAAGGCGAAGCCGGTGGCGGTGATGCCGGCGATCACGATGCCGTCCGTGATGCCGTCGAAGTCGCGGCGGCGGAAGCGGTAGAGGAGCACGATGGCGGCGGCCTTCATCACCTCCTCGACGACCGGGGCGACGACCGTCGAACCCCATGCCGCGGCCTCGGTCGGTGACGCGGAGGCGATGTTGTTCGCCAGCCAGTCGGTCGCGAAGCCGTTGGCCAGGACCGCGACCAAGGTGGCGGCGCACGCCCCCCAGGCGAAGGCGAACGCCAGATTCCGCCAGGGCTCGGGCTCGATCCGGTCCAGCCAGCAGAACGCCGCGATCAGCAGCGGCACCGGGAACACGGCCAGCCCGAGGCCGACCAGCAGACCCTCGGTGCCCGTCTGCCGCCGGACGATGCCGAGGATGAGGACGCCGGAGAGCGCGAGCAGCGCGGCCAGCGCGACGGCCCGGACGGTCTTGCTGCGCCAGGGCGCGCTCCGGCGCCGGGGCGCGTCGTGGGCCTCGGTGGGTGTGTACGGCGGCGGGCCGGCTGAGTGCTCGGGGAGCGGCGGCGGTGACGGGTACACCCATCGACCCTAGCGAGCGTGCGGCGGTGCGGGCAGGTGGGTGGGGAGTGCCGGGGGAGGGGGCGGGCCGGCCCGCCGCCCCCGGAGGGCCGCGGCCCTCAGCCCCGGCGGCGGAACAGCAGGTCGTGCACGGTGTGCCCCTTGTCCAGGCCCTGTCCCTCGAACCTGGTCAGCGGCCGGAAGTCCGGCCGGGGCGCGTACCCGGAGTGCAGGTTCTCCAGCGTCGGCTCGGCGGAGAGGACCTCCAGCATCTGCTCGGCGTACGGCTCCCAGTCGGTCGCGCAGTGCACCAGGGCGCCCGGCGCGAGCCGGGTGGTCGCCAGCGCCACGAACTCCGGCTGGATCAGCCGGCGCTTGTGGTGGCGCTTCTTGGGCCAGGGGTCCGGGAAGTACACGCGCAGACCGGCGAGCGACCCCGGGGCGAGCATTTCGCGCAGCAGGATGATCGCGTCGCCGTTGGCCACCCGGATGTTGGACAGGCCGTTCCGCTCCGCGAGACCGAGCAGATGGCCCTGGCCGGGGGTGTGCACATCGCAGCCGAGGATGCCGGTGCCCGGGTCGGCGGCGGCCATCTGCGCGGTGGCCTCGCCCATCCCGAAGCCGATCTCCAGGACGACCGGCAACCCGCCGAAGAACTCGTCGAGGTCGAGGCGGGAGAGCCCGTCGATGTCCAGGCCCCACGTGGGCCAGAGGCGGCGCAGCGCATCGGCCTGGGACGAGGTGACGCGGCTGCGGCGGGGCTGGAAGGACCGGATCCGCCGCTCGTGGTGCGAGCCCGCGGGGTCGGCCGCCGGCCCCGTCCCGTCGGGGAACATCGGCTTCCCGCGGCGGGGCACGGCGGCCGACACGGCGGTGGCGCCGAGGGGGCGCGGGGCGGGCGGGACGGCGGTCACCGAGGCGTCCGCGCCCGTGGCGTCGGCAGCGACGGTGGCGGATTCGGGGGTGGCGGGGTTCTCGGACACAGTGTGTCGATTCTACGGATGGCGCCGCCGCGGACCGGACCGTCGCCGACGGCCCGCACCGGCCGGCGCCCCGCCGGCCAACGGAGCCGCAGGTCAGCGACGTGACGGGGGAGGTCCGGCAGATCCGGCAGGTCCGCAGATCCGACCGGACCCTGCCCGGACCCTGCCCGGACCGCGCCGCCGGGCTCACCCGCCGGCGCCCCTCAGCTCAGCCCGCGAGGCGCTCGTCCCCCACCTCCCGGGTCGGGATCCCCAGGAGCCGGGTCACCCGCCGGGCCACCTCCCGGCCGATCGGCAGGGAGGCGGTGGCGGCCGGGGACGGGGCGTTGAGGACGTGGATCATGCCGGGGGACTCGGCGAAGAGGAAGTCGTCGACGAGGGTGCCGTCGGGGAGGACGGCCTGCGCCCGGACACCGGCCGGGGAGGGCAGCAGGTCCTCCTCCCGGGCGTCGGGCAGCAGCCGGCGGACCGCGTCCGTGAAGGCGCGGCGGGACAGCGAGCGCTGGAGTTCGCCCGCGCCGTAGCGCCAGTGGCGGCGGGCTATCCGCCAGGAGCCGGGGAAGGCGAGCGTCCCGGCGAGCTCGGCGGGACGCACGGTGCGCCAGTCGTAGCCCTCGCGGGCCAGCGCGGGGACGGCGTTCGGCCCGATGTGGACGGAGCCGTCGATGCCGCGGGTGAGGTGGACGCCGAGGAACGGGAAGGCCGGGTCGGGGACCGGGTAGACCAGGCCGCGGACCAGGGCGGCGCGCTCCGGGGCGAGCGTGTAGTACTCGCCGCGAAACGGGACGATCCGCATGCCCGGGGCGTCGCCCGCCAGCCGCGCGATCCGGTCGCAGTGCAGCCCGGCGCAGTTGACCAGGGCGCGGGCGCGGTAGACCGTGCCGCCGGCCGTGCGGACCGCGACCCGGCCCGGACGGCGGGAGATCGTGGTGACCTCCTCGCCGAGGACCACCCGGGCGCCGTCCTCCTGGGCGAGCCGGGCCAGCTGCCGGGCCACCGCGCCGAAGTCGCAGATCCCGGTCGAGCCCACGTGGATGGCGGCCAGCCCGCGCACCTCGGGCTCGTACTCGGCGATCTGGGCGGGACCCAGCTCCCGCACCGGCAGGCCGTGCTCGCGGCCGCGCTGGATGAGGCCGTGCAGCCGGGGCAGCTCGCTGCGGTCGGTGGCGACGATCAGCTTGCCGGTGACCTCGTGCGGGATGTCGTGTGCGGTACAGAACCCGACCATCTCCGCCGACCCCTGGAGGGCGAAACGGGCCTTCAGCGAGCCCGGCGGGTAGTAGATGCCGCTGTGGATCACACCGCTGTTGCGCCCGGTCTGGTGGCGGGCCGCACCGGGCTCCTTCTCCAGCACCACGACGCGTATGCCGGGCGCGGCGCGGGTGAGGGCCCGGGCCGTGGAGAGCCCCACGATCCCGGCACCGATCACCAGCACGTCGCAGTCGTACGCCGCCACTGCACCTCCCCAACCGCATGACCGCCGACCCGCTCGTCGCCGCGGGCCCGCGCGTCATCGCCGACGACGTAGTCCATCATGACGCGCGGCACCGACAATCCGCAGTGACCTGTCTGACCTGCGGCGACGATCCGCCGGCGAGGTGCCCTCGACGGCCGGTCCGCCGGCCCGTCACCGCCCGCCCCGCTGCTCCGCCCGTGCCACCCGCCCTACGCCGGGGCCGCCAGCAACGGCCGGGCCCGCTCGCGGAGTTCGACCACGCGCGGCTCGTCCCCGTACGGCTCCAGGCGGTGCAGGAGATCGCGGACGTACTCGGTGGTGCGGGCGGAGGAGATCCGGCCCGCGACCTCGACGGCACGGGTGCCGGCGGCGCAGGCCGCGTCCAGATTGCCGGACTCCAGTTCGGCGACGGCCGACACCACGAGGCGCAGCCCGTGCGACCGGACGAACTCCTCCGTGGGCCGGGACAGCGCCTGCTCGGTGAAGCGGCGCACCTGGCGGGGCAGCCGCAGGTCCCGGTAGCACTCGGCGGCGTCGGCGGCGAAGCGCTCGTACGAGTAGAAGTCCAGCCAGGACGGGTCCGGATCGCCGCTGCGGGACCGCTCCAGCCAGCCCTCGGACGCCTTCAGCGCCACCTCGCAGGCGCGCGCCTCCCCGGCCTTGGCCTGGGCCCGCGCCTCCACCAGGCGGAAGAAGCTCATGGTGCGGGCGGTGGCCAGTCCGCGGTTGCGCTCCAGGGCGGCCTGGGCCAGGTCGACGCCCTCGTCGGCGAACCCGCGGTAGGTCGCCTGGAGGGACATCGACGCGAGCACGTACCCGCCCAGGGGGACGTCGGCGGCGGCCCGGGCCAGCCGCAGCGCCTGGATGTAGTACCGCTGGGCGGCCTCCTGCTGGCCGGTGTCGAAGGCCATCCAGCCCGCCAGGCGGGTGAGTTCGGACGTCGCCCCGAAGAGCGCGCGCCCCACCTCGTCGCTGTACGAGGCGAGCAGCAGCGGTGCCGCGTCCACCCGGAGGCACTCCGGCACCATGGACGAGCGCCAGTCGCCGCCGCCGTACTTGGAGTCCCAGCGCCGGGCGTCCTCGGCCGCCTCGCGCAGCTTGGTGACGTCGCTGTGGCCGACGTGCTGCGGCGCCCCCGCGTCACCGGCGGCCGCGGCGTCCTTGTCCCGCGCCTCGGCTGCCTCCCGCGCCACCGAACTGTCCGCCGGCGATATCAGCCAGCGGGAGGCGGGAGTCGCGTACGCGCTGACGGCGAAGGATCCGGCCAGACTCTGCCAGATGCCGCCGCCCCCGCCCCGCCGGCCGGCGAGATCGAGACGGTACAACTCGGTCGCCGAACGCACCGCCGCACCCACGTCGCGAGGGAAGGCGAGCCCCACTTCGGGCGCCGGATCCGCGTCGGCCAGCCCGATCTCGTGCAGCGGTACCGGCCGCCCGAGCTTGCTGCCGATCGCCGACGCGATCAGATGGGGCGCGGCGCCTTGGGGCACCATGCCCTTGGAGACCCAACGGGCCACGGACGTCTTGTCGTAGCGAAGCGTCAGGCCGCGTTGCGCACCGAGGTCGTTGACCCGGCGTGCCAGTCCGGCATTGCTGATCCCCGCGAGGGCGAGAACGGTGCCGAGCTTTTCGTTCGGCCCGCGTGTATCCCTGGACATGCGCACCCCTCGACACAGCGACAGCCGCCCCGTACCCCGGGGCATGCGTCCACCCAGAGTAGTTCGCCGGATCCCTACCGTTAAGGGTCGGTGTCCTGGATGGCGAGATTCGTGTTCAAACGGGGGTGCGGGAATTGGCATGTGCTCCGGGTACGTGTGCCCATGCGCCCGTGCGTGCGCGCTGGCTCCTCAACGGCCCCCACGCTTCGATGAGTTCTGCGTGGGTCGGCCCGCTGCACTGGATCCAGTGGGCTGGGGGACACCGCCACCTCATTCCCCGCGGGTGGCGGTCCGGTCCGGGAGGCGCAGCCCGCTTCCCGGACCGTCGCGGGGACCGGGCGACGTTCGGCCACCGCGCCGCAACGGCACCGCGTACGGGGCGACGTCCAGGCGTCAACTCGATTGCACGGTACGGACTTTGGCCGAAAAGCGACGGGTGATGCTTTCACGCCGTCGGCTGTCCCGGGGGCCACACGGGGGGTCACCCGGGGCCGTCGCCGCGCACCCCGTCCACCACCAAGGGCACCGCGCCGCCCCCGCGCCGCCTCCCCACGGTGGGCCGCCGCACCCGCCGCCCACCGATATCCGGGGCCTCCTCCAGCACCTCCCGCAGGCCACCGCCATGGCAGCATGGACCGCACGACAGCTGGGGAATCCGCTGTACGGGGCGGTCGCCGGCCACCCCGGCGGACGGGGATCGGGTGGAGGCGGCGATGCGCTGGCTGGTGGGGTGGAGCAGTGCCGCGACCGCCAACAGGGAGTGCCGGACGCTGCTGCCCGTGGGCGCCCAACTCCTGTGGGGCGACCCCGACCCCCTCTGGGCGGTGGGCGACTGGCGGCCCCATGAGGTGCGCGTCGTCGAGGCCGACCCGGAGACCCGGCTCGCCGTCTTCGGGGTCTGCGGTGCCACCGACGACCAACTCAAGGTGGGCCTGTTCGCCGCCCGCGGCGGCGCCCTGCGCCACCTCACCGCCTGGCCGGGCAGCTACACCGCCGTCGTCCAGGTGGGACGCCGGATCACCGTCACCGGAGACCTGGCCGGCGCCCGTCCCGTCTTCCACACCAAGTGGGCCGGCGGCACCGCGTACGCCACCGCCGCCCTGCCGCTCGCCGACCTCGTCGAGGCCGGCCTCGACGTCGGCCACCTGGCCGCGCTGCTGGCCTGTCCGGACGCCCCCGAGGCGCTGGGCGCCGGCACCCCGTACGACGGCGTCCGCCGGATCCCGCCCGGCCACGCCCTGGTGCTGCGCACCGGCAGCAGCGAGATCGCCTCCTACGAGCCGCCCACGTCCCTGGCCGTCGCCGCCCCCCAACTCGCCCCGGAACAAGCCGTGGACGGCGTCCGCGAGGCCCTGGTGGAGGCCGTCCGGGCCCGGCTGGCGGCCCCCCGCTTCGCCCCCGACCCGGACCGGCTCGACCGGCTCGACCCCGGCCCGGTGCCCGGCATGGGCCCCGCGGAGCGGCGCGCGGCGCGCGGCGGCCCGGCCCCCGGCATCGGCGCCGACCTCTCCGGAGGCAGCGCGTCCGGAACGCTCGCCCTCCTGGCCGCCGGCCTCCCCGGGCAGCCCGGACGGATCAACGGCCACGGCGAGCGCCTGCTGGCCGTCACCTTCAACGACCTCGCCACCCATGGCGGCCAGGCCCAGCACGAGGCGGAACTGGAGCGCGCCCGCGGGATCGCCGAGAACCCCCGGCTGCACCACGTCGTCGTCGCGGCCGGCGACGAGGCCCTCCCGTACACCGACCTGGACGCCCTCCCGCTCACGGACGAGCCCGGACCCGCGCTGACCGTCGCCGGCCGAAACCGCAGGCGGCTGCTGTCCGGCGGCGCCGACCACTTCGTCGGCAACGGCGCCCGCCAGGTCCTCGACGCCCACCCGGCCCGACTCGCCGACCTCCTCATGGACCGCCGCCGGCGCCACCTGCTGCGCCCGGTCACCGCGCTGGCCAGGGCC
Organism: Streptomyces sp. CB02959; assembly: GCF_002803155.1. GTDB lineage: Bacteria > Actinomycetota > Actinomycetes > Streptomycetales > Streptomycetaceae > Streptomyces. Next base: position 10,513 of record NZ_NNBP01000003.1, on the reverse strand, counting down.
GACGGCCCGTCCGCACACTCCGTCCTGGTCCCGTTCACCGTCTACCGCGCCGCCCGGAAGCTCGCCCGCACCCCCTACGCCACCGGGATCGCCGAGGCCGCGCGCCGCCTGATGGAGCGGCAGTTCGCCGACGAGCCGGTGGCCGGCGGTGCGGTGGACGCCTCACTGGCCGCGCTCGCCTGGTGCCGCCCGGGGCCCGCGGCACGTTGGCTCACGGGTGAGGCGCTGGCCGAAGTATCGGTTCGCCTCGGGGACGCGGCGTTGCGCTCGCCCGCCGCCGGCCGCCCCGGCGAACGGCGGGCCCGCGCCGCCCTGGCCCGCCAGGCCGCCGACCACCGGGTCTTCGAGCAGGCCGCCGAGGTCCGCAACCAGCGGCTGCACGCCCCCTTCCTCGACAACCAGGTGGTGCTCGCCTGCCGCGCCCTGCCGGACACCCTCCGGGTGCAGCCCGGCGCCCGGGCGGCCGTCCTGCGCTCGGTCCTGGCCGGCGCGGGCGTACGGGACCTGCCGCCCGGCTGGGGCGCCGCCGCGCAGCACACCCACACCGCCGCGGTCCGCGCCGGCCTGCGCGCCGCGGTCGGCCGGCTGCTCCACCTCTTCGACGCGCCGCTGCTCGCCGACGCCGGCCTGATCGAGGCGCGGGTGGTCCGCACGGCGCTCCGCGCGGCGGCCGAGGGCGCCCCGCTGCCCCTGGACGGCCTGGCCGAACTGGTCTCCACGGAGCTGTGGTTGCGCCGTCTGCTGGCCCGCCGCGGCTCGTGCTGGACGGGCGCGGAGGCCCCGCGGCAACGGGCGCTCGCCGGGGGCGTGGTGCCCCGCGCACGGCTCTCCTGAGGCGTCGGGGGCCGAGCGTCGCCGGGCCCGACGGCGGACGGTCCCGCCGCCGCTTCCCCGCCGCGGGGCGGCCGTTCGGCGCACGGCCGCCGCCCGGTGCGCCCGGCAGAACGGCGCGACCCACGGCGCACCGGAACCCCCGCACGCCGGAGGAACGTGGCGCACGCGGGCGTCCATGCGGACATCCCACCGAGGCGGCCCCACGCAGCGGGAAAGCGCGTCCGGCGAAGCCAGTTCCCGAGAAAGCCACCACCCGAAGAACCCGGGCCGGAAGAACCCGGGCCGGAAGAACCCGGGCCGGAAGAACCCGGGCCCTGAAGAACCCACTGCCTGACGGAGCCCCAGCGTTCCCTACCGACACCGCCGCGGCTTCATCGCCGCCGCGCTTCCGGCCCGCCGCCCACCATCACTCCAGCGGCGAGCCGCCCCCGCCCCGAGCCGCCCCCGCGCCCCGCTCACCGGCAACTGATCTGCGACCGCGCCCAGTCCCCCAGCGCCACCAGGTCGCCCGCGCTCTCCGGCTCGACCACCAGGCGCAGCGTCTTCCGGCCCGCCAACGGGACGTGCACCGGCACCGCGGGCCCCCCACCGTGCACGACCGCCGACCGCCACAGCCGGACCCCGTCCGCGTACACGGAGAAGCGCAGCGCGCCCAGCCCCAGGCTGAGGTCGTCCACGCCGGCCACCGCGTCGTAGGCCGTGCACTGCCGGTTGAGGTCGATGACCACCGAGGACGAGGCGTGCACGCTCACCCCATGGGGGTAGGCCGTCCCGCCGATGCTCGGCTGCTTCCGCTTCCACATCCAGCTGCTGTCGAAGGTGCGGACCTCCGGCTTGGTGCCGTCACCCGCGAAGTCGTACTCCAGCGCGTCGACCTCGTACGGCGTCGGCGGCGGGGACGGCGGGGTGGGGGTGGGCGGCGGGGTCGGCGTCGGCGTCGGCGTCGGGGTGGGCGTGGGCGTCGGCTCCGGCGGCGTCGGGGTGGGCGTGGGTGTGGGCGTGGGTGTGGGAGGTGGCGTCGGGGTCGGCGTCGGTGTGGGCTCGGGTGGTGTGGGGGTGGGCGCCGACGGGGGAGCCGGGGTCGGCTTCGCCCCCGGTGCGCTCACCGGCGGCCGCGGGGTGTGCGACGGCGGCGGGGCGGGCACGGCCGGCGCCGGACGCTGCGGTTGCGCCCGCGGCTGCGGTGCCGGCGACCCGGTCAGCGCGAACGCCAGCGCCGCGCCCGCGGCGACCACCAGCCCGGCCGCGATGCCGACCTTCACCGGAGCGGCCAGCCCCTCGCCCACGGCCGCCCCGCCGGAGCCGCCCGCCGCGCCGGAACCGGACCCCGCGGCGGCCGCGGCCACCCCGGCACCCGCCGCCGCCCCGGCCCCGGCGACCCCGGCCACCGCGGCGGCACCCTTGACGGCGTACCCGGCCGCGAACCAGCCGATGACCGCGACCGGCAGCACCGCCCCGATCCGCTGGTTGACGTCCGCGACCTCCAGCGCCGCCCCGCGGCACCGGGCGCACTCGTCCAGGTGCTTGCGCAGCCCCCGCTCGGCCCGCATCCGCAGCCCGCCCCGGGCGTACGCGCCGAGCCGGTCGGCGTAGCGCGCGCAGTCGCCGCCCGCGGTCAGCGACTGGCTCACATGCGCCTGCAGATACGCCTGCTTGAGCCCTTCCCGGGCGCGGTGCGCCAGGACGGCGGTGGCGTTGGCGGTCAGCCCGAGCAGCGGCGCGACCTCGCTCGGCGACTCGTCCTCGACGGTGGTGTGCCACAGCACCGTCTGATAGCGCTCCGGCAGGCTGCGGAACGCCTGCACCGCCATGGTCTGCTCGGCCTCGTGCATCGCCCGCACGTCCGCGCCCAGGTCCCGGGTGTCGTGGTCCAGGGACGAGCCGGCCGCCGACACCGAGAACACCGCGAAGTCCTCGACCAGCTGCTCCCGCCGGGCGGTCTTCGCCCAGGCCGCGGCGACCCGCCGGACGGTCGTCAGCAGATAGGCGCGCACCGCCGAATCCGGCCCCGCGCCGCCGCGCACCGCCTGCAGGGTGCGCGCGAACACCTCACCGGTCAGGTCCTCGGCGGTGTGGATGTCCCGGCAGCAGCTACGGGCGTACCGGCGCACCGCCTCGGCGTGCCGGCGGTACAGCTCCTCGTAGGCACTGTCGTCGCCGGCCCGCATCGCGGCCACCAACTCGGCGTCGGACGGCGGCAGATGCGCCTCCTGTCCCGCGCCCGCCGGCTCCTCCTCGGCGCCGGACGGCTGCTCCCGCCGCCGGGAGTGCCGACGCTGCGCCGGCACGCTGGGCCCGGTGCCCGCCAGGCCGCCGGCCGGCGGCGTCGCCCCCAGCGGCCCGGTCTGCTCCGGCACCTGCTCCGACGGGCGTCCCGCGCTTTCGCCGCGCCGCTCGTCCCGCCCGTCAACACCCATCGCCGAGGCTCCCGAACCCGCCGTCACACCGCAACACCGCGCAAGCGTGCCACACCCGTGGCCCAGGCTTCAGGGCTCCGGTGGGCAACCACTCATCCGGGGCGACCGCACTGGCGTTCACCCGTATGGGCTCTTGCCCGCCCACCGGGGTGCCCACGCCGCGCGACCGCCGCCGAACCGCCGGCAGGCCCCGCACCCGGGGCCCCCGGTGGCCGGCGCCGACTCCGCCGGAGCGCCCGGTGCACGCACCGGCACCAAAGCAACCGATGCACGCACCGGCACCAAGGCAACCGGCGCCGTACTCCTTGCCGCACGGCCCCCGGCCGCGGAGCCGGCGGCCGTCCCTCACGTGGTGGGACGCGACCGCAGCCCTTCCAGCAGGATCTCCAGCAGCCGTGCCGAGGCCGCCTGCTGCTGTCCCGGATCGGGCAGCGCCGGCGCACCCGTGGCGATCACCAGCAGGACGTCGGAGACGGTGACGTCGGCCCGCAGCGCACCCGCCGCCCGGGCCCGCTCCACCAGCCGCCCGACGACCTCCAGCAGCGCCTGTCCGCCCGGCGTCTCCTCGGTCTCGGCGCCCGGACTCGGCCCGTCCGCCTCGCTCGGCGCCACCCGCTGCAGCGGCACCCGTGCCTCGGTGCCGCCCTCCGGCACCCGCGGCTCGGCCGTGCCGTCCGGCACCGGCTCCTCGCTCGGGCCCACCCGCAGGATGCTCGGCGGCAGCAGCCGCCCGGCCCCCGAGGCGACCGACGTCCGCAGGAACCGCGCCAGCGCCGACCACGGGTCCTCCTCCTGCCCCAGTGCGGCCCGTGCCTGCTCGGTCAGCCGGGAGGTCTCCTCCTCGGCTATCCGCCGGACCAGTACGTCCTTGCTCGGGAAGCGGCGGTAGACCGTCCCGACACCGACCCGGGCGCGCCGCGCCACGTCCTCCATCGGCGCGCCGTACCCCAGCTCGCCGAAGACCTCGCGGGCCGCCCGCAGTACGTGTTCCAGATTGCGCTGGGCGTCCACCCGCAGGGGTGTGCTCCGCCCGTTGGCGCTGGTCATCGCGCCCGTTCCGTTGCCGGCGGCGCCGTTGACACCGTCGGAAGCAGCGGTCATCGCGACCGCCGTCGGCCATTGAGAGCCCTGAATGTGCATAAGTGATCCCCCGGTAATGACGTCTCCCCCCGGAGACTCCCCGCCCTGACGGCCGGGGTGACCCGACGAGAGGGTGCACCCCAACGAGATACGAACATAGTTGAGCCCGCGTCAAGATTGAAGGGGGCCCTACGCACACCGTGTCCCCCGATCGGCCCAATGGACCCGATCCGCCCCGCTCGCCCCTCCTCTCACCCCGCGCCAATCTCCGCCTGACCAGCGTACTTCGCGCCGCTCGACCGGAATGTCCCACTCCGCACGGCCGCCCGCGCCGGACATACTTTTCGACCGGCCTGTGGACAAAGACGTTCCGGCGGTGCGTCATGGAACAGTGCTGTGCTTTCCGGGGGCACAGCACCCGAAGGTGGCCGCGCCGCCGGCCCGGCCACCCGCTCGGTGGCGCCCCGGCCTGGTCGACACCGCGAGGAGAACCTCTGTGAAGACTGTGTCTTCGGACGACGTGGCGCGCATTCTCGTGGTCGGTGGCGGCTACGTGGGCATGTACACCGCGCTGCGACTACAGCGGACGCTCAAGCAGGAACTACGGCAGGGCAAGGTCGAGATCGTCGTCGTCGACCCCGAGCCGTACATGACGTACCAGCCGTTCCTGCCGGAGGCCGCCGCCGGCTCCATCTCGCCGCGCCACGTCGTCGTCCCGCTGCGCCGCGCCCTGCCGCACTGCACGGTCGTCATCGGCGAGGTCACCGCCATCGACCACGACGAGCGCAAGGCGACCGTCGCCACCCTGGCCGCCGAGGAGGCCGGCGACGCCGACGTCATCGTGGCCTACGACGAACTGGTCCTCGCGCCCGGATCGGTCTCGCGCACCCTCCCCATCCCCGGACTGGCCGACATCGGCATCGGCTTCAAGACCGTCGAAGAGGCCATCGGACTGCGCAACCACGTCCTCGAACAGCTCGACATCGCCTCCTCCACCCGCGACCCCGAGGTCCGCGACGCCGCGCTGACCTTCGTCTTCGTCGGTGGCGGCTACGCGGGCGTGGAAGCCCTGGCCGAACTGGAGGACATGGCCCGCTACGCCGTCCGCTACTACCACAACGTCCGGCCCGAGGACATGAAGTGGATCCTGGTCGAGGCGACCGGCCGGATCCTGCCCGAGGTCGGGCCCGACATGGGCCGCTACACCGTCCGCGAGCTGCGCGCCCGCAACATCGACGTCCGGCTGGAGACCCGCCTGGAGTCCTGCGAGAAGCGCGTGGTCCGGCTCAGCGACGGCTCCTGCCTCCCCTCCAGGACGCTGGTGTGGACCGCCGGCGTCAAATCGCACCCCATCGTGGCCGCGAGCAGACTGCCGCTGACCGACCGCGGCCGCCTCAAGTGCACCGCCGCGCTCCGGGTGGACGGCGTCGAGCACGTCTGGGCGGCCGGGGACGCCGCGGCCGTCCCGGACCTGACCGCCCCGCCGCCCGCCACGCCCGACGCGCCGCGCACCGAATGCGCCCCCAACGCCCAGCACGCCGTCCGCCAGGCCAAGGTGCTCGCCGAGAACATCACCGCGACCCTGCGCGGCGGCGAGGTCCGCAACTACGCGCACAAATACGTCGGTTCGGTGGCCTCGCTCGGCCTGCACAAGGGCGTCGCGCACGTCTACGGCCGCAAGCTCAAGGGCTACCCGGCGTGGTTCATGCACCGCGTCTACCACCTCAGCCGGGTGCCCACCTTCAACCGCAAGGCCAGGATCCTCGCCGAATGGATCCTCGCCGGTCTCTTCAAACGCGAGATCGTCTCCCTCGGCTCGCTGGAGAACCCGCGCGCCGAATTCGAACTCGCCGCGGGCACCGGCCGGCACAACGAAACCAGTTGACCGGCCGCTCGACCAGGGACGTTGGCCACCCGCCCGACCGGTGCCGACCGGCCGCCCCGGCGCCGGGAACTACGCCCCGACGCCCGGCATCTGACGGATGACCGTCCGGTCGGCCACACTGGACGTGTGACCATGGGTGGGCTCGTATCTGCGAAGAGTGACAATCACGAGGATTCAGGACGTTTGCTGCATTCCACCAGAGGGAGCCGACCGTGCCCCCCGCCATGCCACGGGGCGTTCCCGCACGCCGATGGCCCGACCCCGCGCGCCGACGCGAAGTAAGAGGTACCCCTCCGTGATCTTCACGCGCTGGAGCGCCAAATTCCCGGGCACACAGCGGCGCACCGCCGCCCGGTCCGACCGCCCCACCCCGCCGGCCGCCCCACCCTCGGGACCCACGGCGCACTCCGCCGCGCCCGCACCCACCGGCGACACGCCGGCCGGCCAGCCCGGCACCGTACCCGCCGCCCGCGCCGAGGGCCCCTCCGGCGACGACGCACCGCCGCCCGCCGCGCCGCCCACCGTCGACGCGCTCTCCGTCCACGACATCCTCGGCACCATCCCCGCCCTGGTCGCCGTCGTCTACGGCCCCGAGCACCGCATCGCCTACGTCAACAGCGCGTACGCCGGCGTCTTCGGCCCCCGCCCGGCCGGCCGCACCGCCCGCGAGGCCCTCCCCGAACTCGCCGAACTCGGCCTGCTGCCCCTGATGGACCAGGTCCTCCGCAGCGGCAGACCACGCACCGTCAAGTCCCGCAAGGTCCCCGCCGGCGCCGGCGGCGACCGCACCCGCGACGGCTACTACACCTTCACCTGCACCCCCATCGAGGTCGCCGCCAGCGGCCCGGCGCCCGACCCGGAGGTCGCCTGCGTCGCCCCGCACAAGGGCGTCCTGGTCTTCGGCGCCGAGGTCACCGACCAGATCGAGTCCGCCGAACGACTGCGGGCCAGCGAGGCCCGCCAGCGCGAGGCCGCGGTCACCCTCCAGCGCTCGCTCCTCCCCCAGGAGCTGGAGCAGCCCGACGACCTGCGCGTCGCCGCCACCTACCAGCCCGGCGGCACGGACGCCGCGGTCGGCGGCGACTGGTACGACGTGATCACCCTCGGCGCCGGCCGCACGGCCCTGGTCATCGGCGACGTCATGGGCCGCGGGGTGCGGGCCGCCGCCGTCATGGGCCAGCTGCGCACCGCGGTCCGCGCCTACGCCCGCCTCGACCTCCCGCCCCACGAGGTCCTCCAGCTCCTGGACGGCCTGGCCGCCGAGATCGACGCCAGCCAGATCGCCACCTGCGTCTACGCCGTCCACGACCCCAACGAGGGCCGCCTGGTCTACGCCTCGGCCGGCCACCTCCCGATGCTCGTCCGCGACGCCGACGGCACCGTCCGCCGCGCCGCCGAACCCACCGGCCCGCCCCTGGGCACCGGCGGCTGGCTGCACACCTCCGGCTCCGTCCCGCTCAGCTCCGGCAGCAGCGCCGTCCTCTATACAGACGGCCTCGTCGAGCGCCGCGACAAGGACATCGACGAAGGCGTCGCCGCCCTGGAGCGCGCCTTCGCCGGCGCCACCGGCACCCCCGACATCGTCTGCGACCGGCTGCTGCGCTCCCTGGGCATCACCGCCACCCACGACGACGACGTCGCCATCCTCGTCATCCAGAACCCGGTCCGTACGGGGCACGACGCCGAGCTGTTCCACAACGCCGCTCTCGAACTCCACGGCGGCACCGAGGCGGCACCCCGCGCCCGCGCGTTCGCCTCCGGCGTCCTCGCCTCCTGGCGCTTCTCCCCGGAACTCCACGACCTCGGCGTCCTGGCCGCCAGCGAACTCGTCGCCAACTCCCTCCAACACGGCACCCCGCCCATGCGGCTACGACTGCGCCGCACCGACCGCCGCCTGATCATCGAGGTCACCGACGGCGACGACCACCTGCCCCGCCGCCGACGGGCCGAGCCCGTCGACGAGACCGGCCGCGGCATCTCGATCATCGCCACCATCGCCTCCTCCTGGGGCTCCCGCCGCACCCCGGGCGGCGGCAAGGCGGTCTGGTGCGAATTCGCCCTGCCCCGCGGCTAGCCGCGCCCCCGGCCCCCGACGACGACGGCGCCCGCCGGGGGCGACACCTCGCCCCCGGCGGGCGCCGCCCCCGGACTTCACCTCAGACTGCCGCGGCCACCGGCTCGGCCTCCACCCGCTGGGCGGGCACGGCCGCCCGGTGCGGCTGGTCCTGCGCCGGGCTGAGCATCCGCCCCAACCGCAGCGCCAGCACCGTGATCCCGACCGCGCACGCCACCAGCATCGCGATGTACGCGACGTACATCCCGTGGCCGATCATCAGCGCCCCGACGGCCGGCCCGATCGCCAGCGCCAACTGCTTGACCAGAGCGAACGCGGAGTTGTACTGACCGATCAGCGAGGCCGGCGCCAGATCCGCCACCAGCGGCGCCACCGTCGGCGCCAGCAGCGACTCCCCGACACCGAACAGCGCATAGGTGGAGATCAGCAGCACCGTGGCCACCACCTGGTCACCGTGCACCAGCCCGGACAGCCCGGCGGCTATCCACGCCACCGTCCACACCACGCCCACCAGCGCCATCACCCGGCTCCGCCGCCGCCGCTCGACCAGCTTGAGCACCACGAACTGCGCCGCCACGATCGCCGCCGTGTTGGCCGCCAGGGCGATACCCAGCGTCGCCGGCTGGATCCGGGTGACCTCCGTGGCATACGCCGCCAGCCCCGACTCGAACTGCCCGTAGCAGGCGAAGAACAGCACGAAGCCCAGCACACACAGCCACACCATCCGCCGGTCACCGAACAGCCGCCGCCAAGCACCCTTGGCCCGCTCCTCGGTCGGCACCGCGTCCTCCACCTTCGGCGCCCGCGGCAGCCGTACGGTCGCGATCGCCGCGCCCAGCACCAGGAACATCACGGCCTCGATGGCGAACAGCCGCACGAAGCTCGACGCATGCGCCTCGTCCACCAGCTGGCCGCCGACCAGGCCGCCTATGCCCAGCCCCAGGTTGTTGAGGAAGAACTGCGTGGCGAACGCCCGCGACCGGGTCACCGTCGTCGAGCACCACACGATCATCGTGGCGAGCGCCGGCTGGATCACCGCTATACCGGCCCCCAGCGCCACCGCCGACGCGATGACCATCGGCTCGGTCGACGACAGGCCGATCCCCAGCGAACCGACGGCGGCCGAGACCGTACCGACGACGGCCACCGGCAGCGGCCCCCGCCGATCGATGGCCCGCCCGGTCAGCGGCAGCACGACCAGCGCGGAGATCGCCAGCATCGCCAGCACCACACCCGCCGTACTGGCACCGAGCTGCCGTACGTTCGCCACGTAGATGTACAGATACGGCACGGTGAAGCCGCTGCCGAACGCGCTCAGCGCGTTCCCCAGCTGGATCCGGCGCAGCGCGGCGCCCATCGCGGTGGTCACACTCACCTACCTAGGTCAGGTCATAAAGACGGATACGAATCAGGAACCCCCCGAGCCGAGTCGAGGCAGCGTCCACGACGCCCAAGACGTCCAAGAGCGGACAGTCACAACCTCAAGACTTCGACCCTAAAGTTCGAAGCTAAAGACTACACGATGAAGAACTTCAACGCCAATGACTTTCGTGTCATACTGCGCCGCATGCCAGATCCCTCAGATGCGGCCGCCGGAGCCACCGAGCCGAGCCTGGAGGAACAGATCGCGGCCTACCAGCGCGAGTTCCAGGACCTCGACCCTCAGGTGGAGAAGGTCGTCTCCGCACTTCAGCGCCTCAACCGGCGAATGAACGTCGCCTACGGGCGACAGACCGCCACCCTCGGCATGAGCAACGCCGAATGGGAGGTCCTCAAGGCCCTCGTCGTCTCGGGCGCGCCCTACCGCATGGGCCCCGGCGAACTCGCCAAGCGCCTCGGCCTCACGCCGGCCGCCATGACCCACCGCATCGACCGCATGGCGAACGAGGGCCTGGTGACCCGCGAGCGCGACGAGACCAACCGCGTCCGCGTCATCGTCGAACTGACCCACGAGGGCCGCGAGAAGTGGCTGGAGGCGATGCGCCAGGCATCCGTCTTCGAGGAGGACCTCCTCCAGGACCTCTCCGGCGACGAACGCCGCATCCTCGGCGACGCGTTGACCCGCCTGCTGCGCCGTGTCGAGGACGCCCAGCCGGACGCCGAAGGCCGCCTGAGCGACCTCGACTGACCGGGTTTGACACGCCCATCCCCGATCCGTAGTGTTCTCCGAGTTGCCAACGAGCCGGAACGGTTCTGCGGCGACCATCCCGCCGCTTCGCGGCA
>NZ_NNBP01000029.1 GCF_002803155.1 Streptomyces sp. CB02959 | reverse complement strand
ACCGACCGCCCGCGCCGCGAAGACCAGGTTCTCCAACGCCAACGCGTCCTGCTCCGCCGCACCGACACCCTCGACGCGGTTGCCGTACAGGGCGTTGAAGGTGGTGCACCCCAGCGACGTCGCGAACTCGATCGCCACCGGCACATTCGCCCTGAACTTCTCCGACTCCGCCCCCGGAACCGCCAGCGCACCGCGGTCCGGACCCGGCAACTGCCCGGCATAGAAGTTCAGCCCCGTCAGCTGCGTGCCCGCATCCCGCAGGGCATCGCGCAGCGCGTCCAGCTCGGACCGCTCCGGGGTCGGTGCGTCCACCCACGGCCACCACAGCTCCACCGCCGTGAAGCCCGCCGCCCGCGCGGCAGCCGGCCGCTCCAACAACGGAAGCTCGGTGAACAGGATCGACAGATTGACGTTGAAGCGCGTGTCCGTGAAACCCATAGGGCCCGGCGCTCCTTCCGGATAGCGGATTTCTATTTCTGCTTTACGGGATGTTGCGGGGCGCCGGGCGCGACCGTCAAGCCGCGCCCGGCACATCGTCCGGATCGGGTCCGGAAACCGACCTCGCCCGTCAGACCTTGAGCGGCTTGATCGCGGTGGGGGCGTGACCGGGCTCGGTCGCGACCTCTTCCCACTCGTTGACCTTGTCGATCTCCGCGGCGGCCATCGAGATGTTGGTGATCCGCTCCAGGATCGCCTCGACGACGACCGGGACGCGGTGCTCGGCGGCCAGCTTCTTGGCCTCCTCCAGGGCGGCACCCAGCTCGCTGGGGTCGGTGACCCGGATCGCCTTGCAGCCCAGGCCCTCGGCGACCTTGACGTGGTCCACGCCGTAGACGCCCAGCTCCGGCGAGTTGATGTTCTCGAACTCCAGGTTGACCTGGAAGTTGATGTCGAAGTTGCGCTGCGCCTGGCGGATCAGGCCCAGGTATGCGTTGTTCACCAGGACGTGGATGTAGGGGATCTTGTGCTGGGCGCCGACCGCCAGCTCCTCGATCATGAACTGGAAGTCGTAGTCGCCGGACAGCGCGACGACCGGGGTCTCCGGGTCGGCCTTGGCGACACCCAGCGCGGCCGGGATGGTCCAGCCCAGCGGGCCGGCCTGGCCGCAGTTGATCCAGTGGCGCGGCTTGTAGACGTGCAGCATCTGCGCGCCGGCGATCTGGGAGAGGCCGATGGTGGTGACGTACCGGGTCTCCGGGCCGAACGCCTTGTTCATCTCCTCGTAGACGCGCTGCGGCTTCATCGGGATGTTGTCGAAGTGCGTACGGCGCTGGAGCTGAGCCTTGCGCTCCTGGGTGGAGGCGGCCCAGTCGCTGCGGTCGGGCAGCTTGCCGGCGGCCTTGAGCTCCTTGGCCACCTCGACGAACAGCTCCAGGGCGGCCTTGGCGTCGGAGGCGATGCCGTAGTCCGGGGCGAAGATCTTGCCGATCTGGGTCGGCTCGATGTCGACGTGGACGAACTTGCGGCCCTTGGTGTACAGGTCCAGCTTGCCGGTGTGGCGGTTGGCCCAGCGGTTGCCGATGCCGAGGACGAAGTCGGACTCCAGGAAGTTCGCGTTGCCGTAGCGGTGCGAGGTCTGCAGGCCCACCATGCCGGCGTTCAGCTCGTGGTCGTCGGGGACGATGCCCCAGCCCATCAGGGTCGGGATGACCGGGGTGCCGGTCAGCTCGGCGAACTCGACCAGCAGGTCGGCGGCGTCCGCGTTGATGATGCCGCCGCCGGCGACGATCAGCGGGCGCTCGGACTCGTTGAGGAGGGTGATCGCCTTCTCGATCTGGGCGCGGGTCGCGGCCGGCTTGAAGGCGGGCAGCGGCTCGTACGTCTCCGGGTCGAAGTCGATCTCGGTGAGCTGGACGTCGATCGGCAGGTCGATCAGGACCGGGCCGGGACGGCCGGAGCGCATCAGGTGGAACGCCTGCTGGAAGACGCCGGGGACCTGGGCGGCCTCCATGACCGTGGTCGCGGCCTTGGCGACCGGCTTGGCGATCGCGGCGATGTCGACGGCCTGGAAGTCCTCCTTCTGGATCACCGCGACGGGCGCCTGGCCGGTGATGCAGAGGATCGGGATGGAGTCGCCGGTCGCGGAGTAGAGACCGGTGATCATGTCGGTGCCGGCCGGGCCCGAGGTGCCGATGCAGACGCCGATGTTGCCCGGGTTGGTCCGGGTGTAACCCTCGGCCATGTGCGAGGCACCCTCGACGTGGCGGGCCAGCGTGTGGTCGATCCCGCCCGCGGCCTTGAGCGCCGCGTAGAAGGGGTTGATCGCCGCGCCCGGCACTCCGAAGGCGTTGGTCACGCCCTCGCGCTTGAGGATCTCCACCGCAGCGCGGGCGGCTGTCATTCGAGGCATCGAGTACTCCTGCGTCGACCTGTCACGGGCAAGTCCGGCCGAAGAGGCCGGGAGGGTTAATTCCGCATCATGGAATTAATGTTTTGCTTTATGGAAGGAGAACGTAGAGCGAGTCGTGCAAAGCGTCAAGAGGCGTCCTACGGACGGCCCGAACGGAACCCGCCGGTCGGGCCGGAAGAGCACCGCGCGCCGGGTGCACCGCGCCGCCGAGTTCCCGCTCGCCGACGGCCGGATCATCCGGCGCGAGACGGCGCCGCCGTACGACGCGGACGGGCGGCCCTGCGGATCGCTGTGGACGGCGGACGGCGGTCCCCGGGGCCAAGCTCCGCGAGCACGCGCTGCACCGCGACAACGCGGCGCTCGCCGAACTCGCCCGCCGGCGCGACGAGTTCCTCGCCTCCGCCGCGCACAACCTGCGGACCCCGCCGACCTCCGTCCTCAGCTTCTGCGCGCCCTCGCCGACCCGGCCGTCCGCCCTCGACCGGATCGCCGCCACCGGGCGCCGCCCCTGGAAGCGGGGTGCCCTGCTGGGCGACTACGAGCCGGGCCTGCACATGATCCTGGCGGGCTTCCGAGTCATGGTCTCTGCTCGGTTTCCGTGTGGCGATCGGCCTCAACTCGGCTGATGGCCTGGGTGTTCGGGTTCTGCGCTGAGGCGTGTGGTGTCTCTACGGTCGCCACTCATGATCCCGAGCTTCTTCCCGTCCCGGGGCTGGGAGTCCTGGGCCGTCGAGCGTCGGCCGTTGATCCCCGAGGGGATGCCTCCCCCTCGCCGCCGGACTCACGGGTTCTGTGCTGCCTGCCGGGTGCGGAACCGGCGCACGGCGTCGCGGTTCGCGCAGGCGTGGCAGCAGTAGCGCTGTCGGCCGCCCCGTGTGAAGTCGCCGTACGCCCGGCCGCACTCGGCCAGCGCACACCGGCCGAGGCGGTCCATGCCGCGGCTGGTCAGGTGCAGGGCGGTGCCCACACTGACCACTGCCCGCACCACACTCGCCAGGCCCAGGCCATCGTCGCGGTAGTGGATGTGCCAGCCGCCGTCGGCGTGGTCGGTCAGCCGGGGGTGCGCGGACGAGGTCGTCAGCAGCTCGTTGAGCAGCACGGCCCGCCGCTCGGGGGTATCGGCGTCGACCACCGTGAGCCAGCGCGGGATGAACTCCAGGATCTCCGCCAGGTCTTCGTCGCCCACCGGCCGGTCGATCGCCATGCCCGCCGCGACGCAGCGTTCGGCGAACTCCCCGGGTGAGCGCGGCGGTGCGGCCGCGAGGTCCAGGATGAGCCGTACGGGATCTTCCCCGTAAGGGTTCTGCTGCATAAGCCTATTACAGCAGGCTTGTTCCGGAAGGCTCCAGGCCCCGGAAGGAAGCACACCCATGCGCAAATGGCTGCCGTTGGTCGCCACCTGCTTGGGAACGTTCATGCTGCTCGTCTACTCGACGATCGTGACGGTGGCGCTCCCCAGCATGGCCCACGACCTGCACGCGAGCTTCGGCTCCCTGCAGTGGATCGTCGATGTCTACACCCTCGCCCTCGCAGGACTGCTGCTCGGCATGGGATCGCTCGGCGACAACCTGGGGCGCAAACGCCTCTACCTGGCCGGCCTGGGGATCTTCGGCGTCTCCACGCTCGTCTGCGGATCAGCCGGCAATGTCGCCGTACTGATCGCCGCGCGGGCGGTACAGGGCCTGGCCGGTGCCGCGATGTTCTCGACCCTGCTGCCCCTGATCGGACTCACCTACACCGGACGCGACAAGGGCGTGGCCTTCGCGGTCTGGGGCGCGGTCGCCGGCGCCGCCGCCGGTATCGGCAATGTCGCGGGCGGCGTCCTGACACAGTTCCTGTCCTGGCAGTGGATCTTCTTCGGCGGGGTGCCGGTCTGCGTGCTCACGGTGGCGTTGTCCGCCGCGGTGCTGATCGACGACGCCAGTACCCCGACCCGCATCGACTACCCGGGCATCTGCACCTTCACCCTGGCGGCGATCGGCATCACCTTCGGCATCATCCGCGGCGGCGAGCAGGGGTGGGGAGCCACCTCAGCGGTGCTCGGCTTCGTCGTCGGCGCGCTGATGCTCATCGCGTTCGTCCTGGTCGAGCGGGCCGGCAGCAACCCGATGATCTCGCTGTCGCTGTTCCGCAAGCGGGAGTTCAACGGAACGCTGGTCGCGGCGATGGGGTACTACCTCGCCGGATTCGGTGCGCTGCCGGTCATGTCGATCTGGCTGCAGGACAGCGTGGGGCTCACCTCCCTTCCCACGGCCCTGGTCATCACGGTGCAGCCGGTGGCGTTCTTCGCCACCTCCGCCGTGGTCGGCAGCGCACTGCACCGGCTCCCCTCGTACGTGACGCTCGGCGGCGGCACGGTGGCCGTGGGCGTGGGCAACGTCCTCATGCTGACGGTCGACGCCGACTCGTCCTGGGCGGCGCTGGTACCGGGACTGATCATCACCGGTATCGGCGCGGGCATCGTCTCCCCCGTGCTGCCCGCCATCGCCATGTCCGCCGCGCCCGCGTCGCAGAGCGGGGTCGCCTCCGCCGCGGCCAACTGTGCGCGCCAGCTCGGCCTGGCGCTGGGCATCGCCGTGCTCGGCTCCGTATTCCACCAGTTCTCGTCCGGCAAGGACGGCGTCGACCTGCATGCGGCGTACGCGAGCGGACTGTCCGCGGTATTCGGGGTCGCGGCCGTCGTCGGGCTGGGAAGCGGGTTGCTGGCACTCCGGCTGCTCAAGGCCCGGCGCCCCACCGTCCAGCCGGCCTAGGCCGTGTCCGCGAAGTCCCGTCGTTCGTCCGGAGGGCGGGCCGGGCGGTGTCCGGTGCCGGGGCGTGCCGGAGACGCTCTACGTCTTCCGGCAGCCGGTGGCGCACCCGGCTGAGCGAAGACCCGGCGCAACGCGGAACCGGTGACGGAGGGCCCGGTGGCCCGGGAGTCATGACCGCTCCTCAGCCCTCACGTCTCACCATCCGGACGTGTAACGGATCACATAGGCGGCAGGGAGTGCGTTCGGCGTGATTGGGTAGTGGGGCGCCGGCGGCGTGCACCGTGCCCGGCTGCCGCCGTCCGCCCGATCAATTCTCAGGAGTAACCCATGCCCGCCCCCCTGCCAGCCCCCGCGCCCGCCCCGGCGAGCGGTTCACCGATCTACGAGAGCCTCGTGTCGAAACACGGCGATGTGGTCGCCGAGAGCCGCCGCGTCGCGCAGGAGACCCAGCGGGAGGCTGACCGGCTGCTGCACTTCGCCCCGCGCGACGGCCGGGACTGACGCCACACCGGAGGGCGGGACCGGGGCACACCCCCGGCCCGCCCTTCGGCCTGCGCCGGACCAAAACCCCGGTAGCTCAGCGGACTTTCCGCTCTCCTTCGCGGTCGGCCCGTCCCCGCGGCCCTGGTGCCGCCCCGTTCATCCGCCGGTACCGCTCTTCGTCCCTGATGCCGTACCGCGGCCTTTCCACCGGGACACCGCGGAATCCGCCGCCTGCCGCGCTCCCGCACCGGCTCCGATGTGAGAATCCCGAATTGTCCTGCCGGTCCGTCATGTGCGGCGGTATCCGGGCGGAAAAGGACCCGCCCCCGCTTCGGCGCCGACGCTGAAGCAGGGGCAGGGCAGAGCAAGGTGGCGAGGGCCTTACTAGTCCTCGTCCGGAGCAGTCTCCGAGCCGTCCTTCTTGCCTTCTTTACCCTCGTTGCATTCCTTGCCTTCCTTGCCTTCCTTGCCTTCCTTGCCCTTGTTGCCTTCCTTACCTTCCTTGCCCTCCTTGCCCTCCTTGCCCTTGTTGCCGTGCTCCGAGCCGTCGTCGCCGAAGATCCAGGCATGTGAATCGTCGGTGTTCACGTCTTGCATGACCTGGTTGCCGACGCCCATCACGTCTCCCGCGTGCTCGTCGGCGACAGCGGTGCCGACGGACCCGAAGAAGGCGCCCGAAAACAGGATTGCGGCGGTGAGAGCAGTGCGCATGCGCATGGGTGAGCTCCGAAATGTCGTTGAGGTCGCTAGGACGTGGAATCCATGCCACCGTTCTCAGGCCGTCAGTCCACGTTTCACCCGCCCGGAGGTTTGACGCCGCGCCCTTTCGGAGGATTCTCCGCAATCCCCGGAGGCTCCGAAACTTCACGGCGGCGGACGCTTTCACCGCATTACGGCCGCAACAGCGGCGCCGGCGACACCGGAAGTTGCAGGTGGCGGCCCGGCCGCACCTGGTCGGCAGGCGGCACTCCCCACGGAACCCGTTGCTCCCCGCGCCGCGCGACCGGGCCCCTACCTTCCGTTCCGTACTGTCGCGACCCGACGGAAGCAGCCGGTTTGCGCAAGGCGGTCACCCATGCCTACGAGGTGGTCACCGACCCCCGAGCCACCGGAGTTCCCCGCGATATCCACCGGATTGCGCTATCGCAGCAGCACCGCCGCAAGATCCGAGTTCGCGTGGATTCCCACGTCTTTCAGCAGTCTCTCGTCATCGGCCGAACCAAGATTGTTCTTGGCCCACTGGGTGCCGATATCGCGCAGCACATGCCCGCCCTTGCGATCGATCAGCACCCAGTGCGTGCCATAGGTGTACGGCTTGACATGATCCCGGAGCATGGCCCACAGCCTGTCCAGGAAATCAGAAACAGTTGCCCCTTCGAACAGCGGGAATTGCGCCTGGAGGAAGGACTGGTCCACCCCGCTGAGATCGATGGTCAACACGCGGCTCGCAATGCCGTCATGGGCGCTCTCGATGGCTTCGTTCACGAGTTGCATCGCCTCGGCCGGTGTCGCCTTGCTGGACAGGAACGAGGGCAACACCGACTCCAGCGTTTCCCGAACCACCTCTTCGAGCAGTTCGACCTGTCCTCTCGATCCCCGTCGCATACCGTCGACATAGGTCCCGACGGGCACATGCTCGGGGAAGTCGCCGGGCGCGTAGAGCACTTCGGGTTTTCGCCAGAGGACAGTGAAAAACGCCCCGGAAACGAGGAGGGGAAAGACGATCGCGAACAGCGTCAGCGCTCCTTGGACCCAGCCACTCGCCAACGCCGCCACGACACCCGCAGTCGTCTCGGACAACCCGAGAAACAGCGAAATGATCCACAGCGGATTGACCACCCGCGGTAAAGCGCTTGCTCCGGAACCGTCTTCACTCGGCATCGCCCCAGCATGGCAGACCGGCCCCGGCGCACATCGGCCACGAAAGCTCACATCGCAGGACCGTGACAGCCCCGCCCGCCTGGTCGGCGGCAGCCGCCCGCGCGGCCCTCAGCCCTGTGCGGGACTTCCCGCCGGCGCGTGCTCCCGCAGGATCTCCACGAACGCCCGCATCCACTCCGGCTGATCGTTCCAGGCACGGGCCGAGACGACCTTGCCGTCCACCACCGCCGCGCCGTCCACGAAGACCCCGCCGCCCAGTTCCACCTCCGGCGCGCAGGCGGGGTAGGCGGAGGTCCGGCGGCCCTTGAGCACACCGAGCGGGGCCAGCGCGATGGCCGCGTGGCAGATGTGCGCGACCGGCTTGTCCGTGTCGAAGAAGTGCGTGACGACGCGCCGGAAGTCGGCGTCGTGCCGGAGGTATTCGGGCGCCCGGCCGCCGGGGAGGACAAGGGCCGCGTACTCCGCCGGGTCGACCTCGGACAGCGCGAGATCGGCCGGCCAGGAGTGGCCCTGGCGCTCGACGTAGGTGTCGAAGTCGTCGACGAAGTCATGCACGACGAACTGCAGCTTCTTGCGCGACGGGGCGGCGATCCGCAGCTCGTAGCCCTCCTCCAGCAGCCGCTGGTACGGGTAGAAGAACTCCAGGTCCTCGGTGGCGTCGCCGGCGATGAGCAGGATCTTGGGCATGGCGGGACTCCTCGTGATCGCAGCAGTCGGCCCGATCGGGGGCGACCGGGCGTATCGGATCAATCGGTTCCCCACCAGGGGGCCCCGAATGCCTCGTCCGCCGCCGGTTTCCGGTCGCCCACGGCCCGGGAGCGCCGGCGCGCCCTTCCTCACAGGCCGTGGGCGACCGGGTGGAGCGGCTGGTAGAGGGGGAGCTCGGCGCCGCTGGGGAGGCGGACGGCGGTCAGGAGGCCCCAGCGCTGCTCGCTGACCGGGCGGGTGGCCCCGACGCCCTGCGCGCGGAGCCGGTCCAGCTCGGCGTGGAGGTCGTCGCACATCAGGTAGAGCTCGTGCCGTGGTGCGTCGTCGGTGGGGTGGACGGCGACCTCGGCCGGAGGCAGTTTGAAGATCAGCCAGCCTCCGCCCGCGTCGACGCCGGGGAAGCCGAGGACGTCGCGGAGGAAGGCGCGGTCGGCCGGCGCGTCCTGGCTGTGGAGGATGACGTGCGATCCGCTGATCATGCTGGCCCCTCGTTCGTCTCACCCCAGACGCCGCCTGAGGTGCGGGCGGTCTCCGCGGCCGGTTCGACAGGGGCCGCGGCGGTCGGTGCGCGGGCATCCTGCCACGGCCGGGCCCGCCGGCCGGTGAGCGCCACGTCCCGGACGCCCGCGGCCGCGAGCCCGGGAGGGCCGTCGCCGACAACGGCAATGGTGGGCCCGGACGGCGCGGCGTCGTCTAGTCTCCCGAATCCGGTGCCTGCAAGACTCACAAGGGGGAGGTCGGCGCACCACCTGCTCATGCGCCACAGTCATGGACACAGCCACAAAGGCCGCACTCGCCAGCGCACTCCTCACCGCCCTGGTGGCACTCGCCGGGTACTGGGTGAACCAGCACATGAAGCGGCGCGAGACCAAGAGCCAGATGTACGCCCAGGCTCTCCAAGTCATCCACGAATACCAGGAGTTGCCCTATGCGATACGCCATCGGGTCGACGCGACCCCGGCGACCCGATCAGCCCTGGCGGCGCGCGTAAGCAACGTCTTCGGGAGACTGCACCACTACCAGACACTGCTGGCCATGGACTCCCCGGTCGTCAGCGACGCCTACGTCAATCTCTTCTCGCAGACCCGGAAGCAGTGCGGCGAATACCGCAAGCAGGCATGGAATTCCCCGCCCATCGCGACGGACCCGGAAATGCCCGGCTCCACCAGGTTCTATTACGACAACATTGCCGCAATGGACGCGTGCCTCCTCGCCATGCGCAGGGAATTACGGCCATGGGGCTGGATGCAACGGAAGAACACCAGGAAGCGGATGGCCGACCTGGACCGGAGCCGCCCCGATTGGCGCCGCCCCAGGGCCGTGCCGGATGACGACCGGCCACCGGCCGGCGCCGTGTGAGAGGGCAGGCCCCCGTCCGGCCGCCCTGCCGCAAAAAAAAACTTCGGACGGCGATGTCGAGAACCCGTGACCGGCTCCGTCCCCGGGGTGAACGCGACCACAATGGGTCGTACCAGTACCGAGGAGAACCACCATGGCCAAGTACCTGCTGCTCAAGCACTACCGCGGCGCCCCGGCTCCGGCCGACTGCGTGCCCATGGACCAGTGGACGCCGGAGGAGATCTCGGCGCACGTGCAGTTCATGCGGGACTTCGCGGACCGGCTGGAGAAGACCGGCGAGTTCGTCGACGCCCAGGCGCTCGCCCCCGAGGGCACGTGGGTCCGGTACGACGGGGAGGGCCGCCCGCCGGTCACCGACGGCCCGTTCGCCGAGACCAAGGACCTCATCGCCGGGTGGATGGTGATCGACGTCGACAGCCACGAGCGCGCCGTCGAGCTGGCCGGGGAGCTGTCCGCCGCCCCCGGGGCGGGTGGGAAGCCGATCCACGAGTGGCTGGAGCTGCGCCCGTTCCTGTCCGCGCCGCCCACCATCACGGAGTGACCTCCCAGGTGACTCCGATGGACGCGGCCCTGCTCCGGAGCCTCACCCCGAGTGTGCTCGCCGTCCTCGTCCGCCGCGGAGCCGACTTCGCGGCGGCCGAGGACGCCGTGCAGGACGCGCTGGTCGAGGCGGTCCGCGGCTGGCCCGCCGACCCCGTTCGCGACCCGAAGGGCTGGCTGGTCACCGTGGCCTGGCGCAGGTTCCTCGACGCGACCCGGGCGGACACCGCCCGCCGCCGACGTGAGCACCTCGTCGACGAGGAGCCGGCGCCCGGGCCCGCCCCCGCGGTGGACGACACGCTCCAGCTCTACTTCCTGTGCGCCCACCCGTCGCTGACGCCGTCGTCCGCGGTCGCGCTCACGCTGCGCGCCGTCGGCGGACTGACCACCCGCCAGATCGCCCGGGCCTACCTCGTGCCCGAGGCGACCATGGCGCAGCGCATCAGCCGCGCCAAGCGCACCGTCTCCGGTGTGCGGTTCGACCGGCCCGGCGACGTCGCCACCGTGCTCCGCGTCCTCTACCTGGTCTTCAACGAGGGCTACTCCGGCGACGTCGACCTGGCCGCCGAGGCCATCCGGCTCACCCGGCAGCTCGCGGCCTCGATCGACCACCCCGAGGTGGCGGGGCTGCTCGCCCTCATGCTGCTCCACCACGCCCGGCGCGCCGCCCGGACCGCGCCCGACGGCAGCCTGGTGCCGCTCGCCGAGCAGGACCGCGGCCGGTGGGACACCGGGGCGATCGCCGAGGGCGTCGCGATCCTGCAGGCGGCCCTCGCCCGCGACCGGCTGGGCGAGTTCCAGGCACAGGCCGCCATCGCGGCGCTCCACGCCGACGCGCCGACCGCCGAGGAGACCGACTGGGTGCAGATCGTCGAGTGGTACGACGAGCTCGCGGGCCTGACCGACAGCCCGGTGGTCCGGCTCAACCGCGCAGTCGCCGTCGGTGAGGCCGACGGGCCGCGCGCCGGGCTGGCGGCGCTCGCGGCGCTGGACGCCGCGCTGCCCCGGCACACCGCGGTGGCGGCGTACCTCCACGAGCGGGACGGCGACCCGGCGACGGCGGCACGGCTCTACGCCGAGGCGGCCCGGAAGGCACCCGACCTCGCCGAGCGCGACCACCTGATGCGCCAGGCCGCCCGGCTCAACGCCCGCCGGAGTCGCTGACGGGTCGCTCGCGTCCTGTCCCGCGGCACTCGGCGCGGCCCGTCACGGGCCGGCCGGGTCCGCGTCGTCGGCCCGCATGGGGGCGTCCGTGCGGCGGCCGGTCACCACCAGGTTGCCGTCCGGTGTGCGCCGGGCGACGTCGCCGGTGCGGAGGTAGCCGTCGGCGGTGAAGGAGCGGGCGTTGCGGTCGGGTGCCCGGTAGTAGCCGCGCGGGGTGTAGGGACCGCGGGCGAGGAGTTCGCCGGGCTCCCCGTCGGGCACGTCCTTGCCGTCGGCGTCGACGATGCGGATCTCGTCGTCGGGCGAGAGCGGGCGGCCCTGCGTGGTGAGCACGGTCTCGTCCGGATCGTCGGGCCGGGTGAGGGTGAGCGGCCCCTCGGCCGTGGCGCGGACCTGCTGCGGGCGGCAGCCCCATGCGGCGCCCATGCGTTCGGCGGTCGCCCGGGGCAGGGGCGCGCCACCGATCTGCACGAGACGCAGACTGCTCAAGTCGGCCCGGACCGTGGGGAGGGCGTCGAGCCAGAGCCGGGCGACGGCGGGCTCCACCGAGGTGACGGTGACTCCCTCTCGTTCGATGGCCGGAAGGCATACGGCCGGTGCCGGGTCCTCGACCAGGACGACGGTGCCGCCGACGGAGAGGGTCCCGACGATGCCGGGGCAGCCGAAGGCGAGGTTGGACCCGGCGGGCTGCGCGGCGAGGTACACGTCGTCCCCGGTGAGCGACACCAGCTCGGCGGCGGCCCCGGCCTGGTAGGCGTAGTCGTTGTGGGTGCGCGGAACGAGTCCGGGTGCCGCGGTACCGCCGGAGAGCAGGAAGAACGCCACCTGGTCGGCGCTCTGTGCCCGCGCCGGTGTGGGCGGGGCGTCGATGGAGCCCAGCGGGAAGTAGTGGCAACCCGACCGGTCGGTCGACAGGCCGCCGTACGGGGACGCGGCACCGGGCTCCTCATGGGTGAACACCCGCCGCAGGAAGGGCCCTTGGGCCGCGATGTCCGCGGCCATCGCCGTGTGGTCGAAGCCCTGGTACGTCGCGGGACCGACGTAGCCGACGGCCTCGGTGACCTGCACGAGGCGGGACACCTCGGCCGTGCGGTGCGAGACCGGGCAGATCACGGGGAGCGCGCCGGCCCGCATCAGCGCGAACACGGTGAGGACGAACTCGGGGACGTTCGGCAGCTGGACGACGACCCGTTGCCCGGGCCGGAGGCCGCGCAGCCGGAATCCGGCGGCCATGCGGTCCACGCGCCGGTTCAGGTGCGCGTATGTGATGCGGGTGTCGCCGTGCACGAGCGCGGTCCGCGGACCGTGTTCCAGGGCCCAGCCGCGCAGCAGGTTGTCCAGCGTGTTGCCGCGCCAGTGCCCGGCCGCCCAGTAGCGGTCGACGAACTCCTCGGGCCAGGGCGTGCAGCCGTCGAGCATGGATGTCATTGGCTTCCTTCTGTACCGCTCTCCGAGCCGGGAGCCGTGCGGGTCGTGTGGCGCCGTGACGAGGTCCGGGCAGCCGGGCAGCGGTGATTCCGACGACCGCGGGGCCGGGGCCCTCGAACTCGACGATCAAATCCGCCAACCCCCTCCGCACAATGCGCTTTACCCACCACGGACACCGAATTCCCTCAGCAAAAAGTCCAACCGGGCACCGCTGACCAGGAGGAACGGTCGGGACGCAAGCCCACTCGGAATCGCGCCAGGGCGGGATCCACCACAACGCGAAGACCCCGTCCCGGAGAGGGACGGGGCCTTCGGCGCAAGACCGGACCAGCGTGCCTTACTGCACCTATGTCTAACGGATCGGCATTCCCGACAGCGTCCGGGCGATGACCAGTCGCTGGATTTCGCTGGTGCCCTCGAAAATGGTGTAGATCGGCGAGGGCACCAGCGACATCATCCGGCAGCCTGCCAATTCACCTGTCTGACCTGGGCGTTCTCCCGTCATACCGTCGCGTTCAGTCGGGTTCACTGGGGCTTCAGTCGGGTCCGAGGTGCAACCGTGTCTCCCAACTATCTCCCAGGCGACCATCGCGCCAGCGTTGGACGGCCGGGGGAAGATATCAGTGAGCCCCCCTCCATATACGGACGAGCGTCATATACGGGAGGGGGGCTCACCTGTGCCGAGGAACCGAGGGGGCCACCCAATCGATTCACCCGGCACGCTCGGCGGGAGCACGTGAACCACCGGTGCACGGTTGCGGTGCGACCTATGGAACGCATGGAGGCGAACCTGCTCGGGCTGGGCGTCGGCACGCTTGCCCTGATCGTCGAGCGAACCCGCATGGACGCATCCGGGGCAGTTGTCGAGACTGCGGACATGCTGCTGCCCGCGGACCGGTGGAGCGTCAGCCTCTGACCATGCCGACGCCCCGCGCCGGGCGCTGTCCCGGGCGGGGCGGGGTAGCAGCGTCGCCGCAGCCTGGCGGGATTCGCCACCCGTGGCGCTCAGCTGGCGGCGCGCGGGTCATAGGCGGATGACGATCAGGGCGATGTCGTCGCGGGCGCCGCTACTGACGCCGAGGTGCGCGAGCACGGCGTCGGCGAGGCGTTCGGGTTTGTGGCGGGCATGGCGGGCTAGCGCGTCGGTGAGGCGTTGCAGGCTCGCGTCGATGTCCTCGCCGCGGCGTTCGATGAGGCCGTCGGTGTAGAGCACGAAGGTGTCGCCGGGGGTGTAGGGAAGGTCGGCCTGGGGGCGGGGGACGTGTTTGGGGCGGGCCCCCAGCGGGGGGTCGGTGGCCTGGTCGAGAAGGTCGCAGCAGCCGTCTTGGTGGACCAGGACGGGTGGCGGGTGGCCGGCGCTGCTGTACGTGATGCGGCGAGCGGGGTAGTCGATGACGGCTTGGACGACGGTGGTGGCCAGCGCACCCTCCACGTAGCGTGCGTACAGGCCCAGGCAGTCCAGGGCCCGCGCGGGCCCTTCGACGGCCCGGATGGAGGCGGACAGCGCGCTGCGGAGCATGCCCATGACGGCAGCGGCCTCCAGGCCGTGGCCGACGACGTCGCCGACCGCGACGGCGCATCTGTTCTCGGGCAGGTCGACCACGTCGTACCAGTCGCCGCACACGTTCAGTGACCCGGCAGCGGGCAGGTAGCGCACCACGGCGTCCCGGTGCCGGGCCAGGTGGGGCGAGTGGAGCATAGCCTCCTGCAAAGTGAGGGCGACCTGGCGTTCCCGGGCATGGGCTTGGCGCAGTTCCTCGTTCAGTCGCTGGAGCTCGCGCGACCGCGCGTACAGTTCGACCTCCATAGCCTCCACGTCGCTGAGCGCCCCGCCTTCTCGCGGGCGGGGGTGGGAGAGGAGAAACGCGGTCACGTCCTCCCCCCGGTGAATGATCCACGCCACCTCCCCATCCGGCCCGAGCACCGGGGTGTTGATCGCGGACCACCACCGCTCCTCGAACACGCCGGGCTGGCCGACCACGGGAATGGCGTACTTCTGCACCGCCACCGTGTCCGGCTCCTTCGAGCGCAGGACCCGGTGCAGGGAGACATGGAGATTCCGCGCCCCTTCAGCACACGCGTCCGCCGGATCATCAGGGAAGGCGTCGAAGAGGTACCGCCCGAGCAGATCCTCCCTAGTACGGCCGGTCACCCGGCAGGCCGCCTCGTTGACGTCGGCGATCACCAGGTCCGGGCCCAGCACCATATAGGGGCTGGGGGTGACCGCGAACAGCGCCTGGTAGTCGATCTCCGGCCTCGTCACACGGTGCGACCGTGCTTCCTCATCAGGGATGTTCTCGTCCCTCACCCCTACGTTCTACCGTTCGTCGGCGCCGTCGGCACCTGGGGCGCATCACCTGCCCTCGGCGCGTCAGCCTCTGTCACGCGCCCTCATGACGACAGCCTCCAGAAACCGCGAAGGCACTCGCGCATCCGCGCCGAACGGTTGCCCGCCAACTGTGCCGCTCAGTTCACCAACTCAAGCGCTAACTCGCCAACTGAAGCCCAGACCGGCCACTGACAATCCTGGGCACTCCAGGTTCAGAATCGAACACATGAATGACCGCCGCCGGACCTGCCACGCCTCCGCACCCTGGAGACCTGGCTGACCATGACCCTCGACCGGGTCCGGCAGGCCATCGCCATCGCCGAGCAGCGCGAAGCCCAGCAGCAGCGGGCTATCCCTCCCCCACCACCGGACTGGGTCGTGCAGCTCAGCATCGGCGGGGAAGGCCATCCGATCGCGGTGCACGTCGGCGGCTGCCGAACCGCCGGCCGGCGCACCCGCCCCCTCAGCCGCGACCAAGCGATGCGCGCCCTGGCCGAGGGCCTGGAGCCCTGCGCCATCTGCCGGCCGGACACCGAGCTCGGCATCCTCGGCTGACGCGCAGACCTCAGGACGCCGTCGCAGGCTAGAGGAATGCTCGGAGACGCCCCGATCGTCGTGAGCGGCACAGTTGGGGCGCGCAGTAGAAGGCCCCGCCGCGTCGGGGGGGGTGCGCGGCGGGGCCTGGGCTCAGTGTGGCAGGCGGCTCACCTCCGCAGCGCTCGGTCCGGCTGACAGACCGCACACGCGGCTCCTGCGCCCTGACGGGTGCGGACCAGGGGCCTGAAGATGGCTGCGCCCCCCTCTTCACCCGTTCGGGCGCACCTGGTCGTGCGACCGCGCATGGTCACGTTGCTCAGGCCAGGCCCGGATTCCCCGGAGGATGTGGCACTTCCGTCGGGCGGCTCGAAAAGCGAGCGGGTGGCAAAGGCAGTCAGCATGGCCCGGGAGACGGCGGGTCCGGCGCGTCCGCTGCACGGGGCGCCCGGGCCCGTCGGTCGGCTCATCATCCGGTTCCACGGACACGTGGAGGACACCATGCGAATGAACCGCCCGCGCAGCACAGCCGTCGCAACCATGGTGCTCGCCATGGTCGGACTCACCGTTCCGGCCACGGCGGCAGCCCCGGTCGCCGGACCCGACGCCACCTTCCTCAAGATGATCCACCAGGGCAATCTCGCCGAGATCGCCACCGCCAAGGATGCCCAGAAGCACACCACCAGCACCTGTGTGAAACAGGCAGCGGACATGTTCGTGCGCGACCACACCACGTTCGATGCGCAGGTCGTGGCGCTGGCCCGCAGCAAGGGCATCACCCTGCCCTCCACGGCGACAGCCACCCAGCAGAAACAGCTCACCATGCTCAAGTCCCTGCACGGTAAGCCGGACTACAAGCAGGTGTGGCTGCGGGGCCAGGACACGAGCCACCGGCAAGCCCTCGCACTGATCGACAAGGAAGTGTCCTCTGGTAAGGACTCCAAGATCCGCGCGACCGCCCGAGCCGCCCGGCCCACAGTGGCAAAGCACCTCCAGGCGGTCAACGGCGGAACCTGCCACGCCGTCAAGTGACTGACGGACACCCGAGCCTGACCGTCGTCACCGGAGATGGCAGTCAGAGAGCGGCGGCAGCAGCAGCGCATGCCGCCGCTCTGCGGCTAGGGCCTGTGCGGAGTCGTGATCAATTGGAGCGGCGGAGGCCGCGGAGCCAGATGACCGCGCCGCGAAGGTGGAGTGCGGCGAGATAGCTCTCGGGCGCCTTGTCATATCGGGTGGTGACCCCGCGCCACGCCTTCAACTTGTTGATCAGGCGTTCCACCGTGTTGCGATCCCGGTAGAACTCGGCGTCGTGGGACACGGGCCGCCCGCCTCGGTGGCTCTTCTTCTTGCGGTGAGCGGCCTGGTCGATCTTCTCGGGGATGACCGCCAACGGCTCCGCCAACGCCCAGTCGCCATCGCTCAGTTCACGTCTCGCCAGACGAGTTTTCTACCGGCACGCTGATCACGACTCCGTACAAGACCTAGTCGGCGGAGAGTCGGCTGATGCTTCGGTAGCGCATAACGTTCCCTGAAGTGCCTCCTCGCGCCCCTCAACACCCGCACACAGAGGGCATGTTACCCAAGGTAGCCTCGTATAATTTCCCGCAAATGGCGCTACCGCGGCCGGCACAAACTCCCTGACGGCAGTTGGGGCTCGGTCTCCAAAGATGACAACGGGCAACCGTTCTACACCGAACGCTCGGCCCGCGAGTACGCGCACGGCCTGGAAGTCGACGTGCGCCGCAAGTCGTTCATCAATCCGCGCGATGGCCGGGTCGCAGTGGCCGTCTGGGCTTCAGGGTGGATCGAGTCGATCGACGTCAGGCCTCTCAGCGACGTGGAGTACCGGCGCCGGCTCAAGAACCAGATCCTTCCCCAGTGGGGCTCAGTGCCCGTCGGCGACATCTCCCCTACCGCCGTAGCCGCATGGGAGAAGGCGCTACGTGGGCGGATCAGCAAGAACTACGCTGACGGCGTGGTGGGCATCTTCCGCACCATGATGGATGATGCCGTGAGCGAGGGGTTGCGGAGAGACAACCCCGTCGCTGCGCGGAAGTCCGGCCGCCGTGGACGGTTCCAGTCCCAGCGGCCAGAGAAGAAGATCATTGCAACGCCCCCGCAGGCCCTCCTGGTTGCCAGGAATGCCCTGGAGATGCGCGGCCTCAACGAGTACGCCATCGTCCTCACATCCGCCTACACCGGCCTGCGCATCGGCGAGTTGGCGGCCGTGCACCGCGATCAGCTCGCTCTTAAGGACGAGAAGCACGGGCCCCGTATCCACGCCATCCAACAAAGCCAGTATGTCGGAGGGGTGTTCACGGAGATCCAGCCGAAGTACGACTCCGGGCGCGGTTTGATCATCCCTCAGTTTCTGGCTGAGGTGCTTCAAGAGCTGGTGGACTCCCGTCCCTCCGAGTGGGTCTTCACTGCCCCTAAGGGCGGCCGGATGATCCGTGGTGGCGACTGGTACGCCGAGACCTGGCGGCCCATCGTGCACGGCCGGGCGCCGCGGGGAGTCGTGCGAGGAGCCAGGGCGCGTACCGGCATCCGGCCGGTCTTGGGCGTCGAGGGCATGGTGCCGCACGGGCTTCGGCACAGCCACAAGGTCTGGCTGGACGAAGGCGGACATCCCCGCGTCGCCGTCGCGGCTCGCATGGGCCATGTACTACAGGGCGTAGAAGGTGTGTATTCGCATGTGACGCTGCCCATGGAGCTGAGGATCGCCGATCAGTTGCAGGGCCTGTGGGAGGACTCCCTCCGCCCGGTCCTGGACCGTCGCGAATACGGGCCGTTCCCCGAGTTCACGTCTCCCCGCTGCAAGCGATCTCCCAAAAATCTCCCACAAGCCGTTTGAGGCATCCGGATGCCCTGAATGGGCCCCGCTCCTGGCGGAGTGGGGCCCTTCTGCTACGGCACCGATCAATGCGCGTCTTGCAGGAGTTTTGCCCTAACGGATCGGCATTCCCGACAGCGTCCGGGCGATGACCAGTCGCTGGATTTCGCTGGTGCCCTCGAAAATGGTGTAGATAGCGGCGTCGCGGTGCATCCGCTCGACCGGGTATTCGCGGGTGAAGCCGTTGCCGCCGAGGATCTGGATCGCCTGGGCGGTGACCTTCTTGGCCGTCTCGCTGGCGAAGAGCTTCGACATCGAGCCCTCGGCGCTCTCGAACTTCTTGCCCGTGACCGCCATCCAGGAGGCCCGCCAGACCAGGAGGCGGGCGGCGTCGATCTGGGTGCGCATATCGGCCAGCTGGAAGGCCACGCCCTGGTTGTCGATGATCGGGCGGCCGAACTGCTCGCGGGTCCTGGCGTACTCCAGGGCCTCCTCGTACGCCGCACGGGCGGTGCCGACGGCCATCGCGCCGACGGCCGGGCGGGAAGCCTCGAAGGTGGCCATCGCGGCGTTCTTCACGCGCTCGCCGCCCTTGGCGCGCTCGCGGGCGCGGGCCAGTCGCTCGTCGAGCTTGTCCTTGCCGCCGAGCAGGCAGTGACCGGGGACCCGGACGTTCTCCAGCACGACCTCGGCGGTGTGCGAGGCGCGGATGCCGTGCTTCTTGAACTTCTGGCCCTGGGAGAGGCCGGGGGTGTTCGGCGGGACGATGAACGAGGCGTGCCCCTTGGAGCCCAGATCCGGGTCGACGACGGCGACGACGACGTGGACGTTGGCGATGCCGCCGTTGGTGGCCCAGGTCTTGGTGCCGTTGAGCACCCACTCGTCCTTGGCCTCGTCGTAGACGGCCCGGGTGCGCATCGAGGCGACGTCGGAGCCGGCGTCCGGCTCGGAGGAGCAGAAGGCGGCGACCTTGACGTCGTCGGCGTCGCCGTACATCTGCGGGACCCAGGTGCCGATCTGCTCCTCGGTGCCGTTGGCCAGGACGCCGACGGCGGCGAGGCCGGTGCCCACGATGGACAGCGCGATGCCGGCGTCGCCCCAGAACAGCTCCTCCATCGCCATCGGGATGCCGAGGCCGGTGGGGTCGAAGAACTGCTGGGCGTAGAAGTCGAGGGAGTACAGGCCGATCTTGGCGGCCTCCTGGATCACCGGCCAGGGGGTCTCCTCGCGCTCGTCCCACTCGGCGGCGGCGGGGCGCATGACGTCCGCGGCGAAGCCGTGAATCCAGTCACGGACTTCCTTCTGCTCGTCGTTGAGTTCCATGGTGAACTCGGCCATGTCCCCTCCAGTGGTGCGTACAGCCAGCCGTTACTTCTGGTAACCAGAGTGTGTTACCCGTCAGTAATGGATGTCAACTCCTCTCGGGCGCCGATTTGGCCCGCGGAGTTCGAGGGTCGCCGAGCCAGGGTGTTACGTTGCGCGAGCGCCACGGATTCACAAGGGTGGGGAGCACGACCATGGACAGCATCGACAGCACCGGGCAGACCGGTACGGCACAGGCCGGCGCGGAAGGCGGCGACCGGCAACGGACCGCGACCGAGCGCAGGCGGCGGGAACTCCTGGAGGCCGCCGAGCGCATCGTGCTGCGCGACGGCCCGGGCGCGTCGATGAACGCCATCGCCGCCGAGGCCGGGATCACCAAGCCGATCCTCTACCGGCACTTCGGCGACAAGGGCGGCCTCTACCGCGCCCTCGCCGTCCGGCACACCGACGCCCTGCTGGCCAACCTCCGGGCCGCGCTGGACGCCCAGGCCCTGCGCCGGGAGCGGGTCGAGGCCACCCTCGACGCCTACCTGGTCGCCATCGAGACCCGGCCGCAGGTCTACCGCTTCCTGATGCACCCGGCCGACGAGGACAATCCCTCGGAGTCCGGCTTCGACGTGGGCCGGCACTCCGCCCCCCTGCTGCGCCGGCTCGGCGAGGAACTCGCCAAGGTCGTCTCCGAACGGCTCGACCTGGGGCCGGACGGCGAGGAGCGGGCCCGGGTGTGGGGGCACGGCATCGTCGGCATGATGCACGCGGCCGGCGACTGGTGGCTGCGTGAACGCCCCTTCTCCCGGGAGCAGTTGGTGCGCCACCTCGCCGACCTGCTGTGGGGGCAGCTGGCCACCGTGAAGGACCTCGCCGACGGCCCCGGATTCTGAGATTCCGGGCGGCCGGCGTCAGGCCGGTGCCGCCGCCCGGTCCTCCGTCGCCGCCGCCCACGGGGCCCGGGCCGCCGCACGCAGTGCCCGGCGCCGCCGCAGACCGGTGAGCCGGTCGACGTAGAGGCCGCCGCCGAGGTGGTCGCACTCGTGCTGGAGGCAGCGGGCGAAGAATCCGGTGCCGGTCACCGTCACCGGTGCGCCGGTGACGTCGAAGCCGGTCACGACGGCGTGGTCGTGACGCGGGGTGCCGGCCTCGATACCGGGCAGCGACAGACAGCCCTCCGGCCCCCGGATCACCGGCCCGTCCGCTTCGACCAGGCGGGGGTTGACGATGTGCCCCAGGTGCCGGCGGTCCTCGTCGTCGGGGCAGTCGTAGACGAAGACCCGCAGGGGCACGCCGACCTGGTTGGCGGCCAGGCCCACCCCGTTCGCGGCGTACATCGTCGCGTACATGTCCTCGACCAGCGAGGCCAGTTCGCCGTCGAAGGCGGTGACGTCCTCGCAGGGACGGGTGAGGACGGGATCGCCGTAAAGGCGCAGCGGACGGGGGCGGCCGGAACTGCCGGGGATGGTGCGGTGGCGCATGCGCCCAGGGTACGGGCCGGGCATTCCGGAGAACGTCGCGGAGGTGGCGGGGTTCGGGCCCGCCGCCGGATCTCGATAGGCTGATCCCCGACCGACAGCCTCCGGACGGTCGATGGTCGCGGAGGAGGCGCACTCTTCCGGCAGCCTCAGGGCAAGGGGTGCGCCGGATGCAAGGAGGATCTGAGACGATGGCAGGCAACACGGAGCCGCTGTCGCCGCGGGCCAAGCTGGCCGTGACGGCCGGCAAGGCCGCGGCAGCGGTGTCGCGCGCGGCGGGCCGCGGCAGCGGGTCGGTGATCGGCGGCAAGGTGGCGCTCAAGCTCGACCCGGACCTGCTGGCCGCGCTGGCCAGGCACCTGGACGTGGTCCTGGTGTCCGCCACCAACGGCAAGACGACCACCACCCGGCTGATCGCCGAGGCGCTGCGGGCCAGTGGCCCGGTGGTCTCCAACGCGCTGGGCGCCAACATGCCCGCGGGCATCACCTCGGCGCTGGCGGGCGGCTCGGACGCCAAGTACGGCGTCATCGAGGTCGACGAGAAGTACCTGGCCACGGTGGCCCGGGACGTCACTCCGAAGGCCATAGCGCTGCTGAACCTCTCCCGGGACCAGCTCGACCGGGCCGCCGAGACCCGGATGCTGGCCGAGAAGTGGCGCGAGGGCCTGTCGGGCTCCAAGGCGCTGATCATCGCCAACGCCGACGACCCGCTGATCGTCTGGGCGGCCTCGTCGTCGGCGAACGTGGTCTGGGTCGCCGCCGGGCAGGAGTGGAAGGACGACGCCTGGTCGTGCCCCTCGTGCGGCGGCGTCATGCAGCGCCCGGGCGACGACTGGTTCTGCGCCGAGTGCGGCTTCCGCCGTCCGACGCCCAGCTGGGCGCTCTCCGGCGACCACGTCCTCGACCCGCACGGCAGCGCCTGGCCGATCAAGCTCCAGCTGCCGGGCCGCGCCAACAAGGCGAACGCCACCTCCTCCGCCGCCGTCGCGGCCGCCTTCGGCGTGCCCCCGCAGGTCGCCCTGGAGCGGATGTTCGCGGTGCAGGCCGTCGCCGGCCGCTACGACGTGGTCACCTTCGCGGAGCGGGAGCTGCGGCTGCTGCTGGCGAAGAACCCGGCCGGCTGGCTGGAGACCTTCTCGCTGATCGACGGGCCGCCGACGCCCGTGATCATGTCGGTGAACGCCCGCGGGGCGGACGGCACCGACACCTCCTGGCTGTGGGACGTGGACTACACCCGGCTGGCCGGGCACCCGATCTTCGTGCTGGGCGACCGCAAGCTGGACCTGGCGGTGCGCCTGGAGGTCGCCGGGCTCGACTTCGAGGTGTGCGAGACCCTCGACGACGCCGTCCGGATGGCGCCGCCCGGACGGATCGAAGTCATCGCCAACTACACGGCCTTCCAGGACCTGCGCCGGCGAGTGGGGAACTAATGCGATCCCACGGACAACAGCGACAAGGACGAGCGAGCATGAGTGACAACAGCCTGCGCGTGGTGTGGATCTACCCGGACCTGCTCAGCACCTACGGCGACCAGGGCAACGTCCTGGTGGTGGAGCGGCGGGCACGGCAGCGCGGCCTGGACGTCCAGCGCCTCGACGTCCGGTCCGACCAGCAGATCCCCACTTCCGGGGACATCTACCTGATCGGCGGCGGCGAGGACCGGCCGCAGCGGCTGGCGGCCGAGCGGCTGATCCGCGACGGCGGCCTGGACCGCGCGGTCTCCAACGGCGCGATCGTCTTCTCGGTGTGCGCCGGCTACCAGATCCTGGGCCACGAGTTCATCAACGACCTCGGTGAGCGGCAGCAGGGACTGGGGCTGCTGGACGTGGTGAGCACCCGCGGCGAGGGCGAGCGGTGCGTCGGTGACGTACTCGCCGACATCGACCCGCAGCTGGGGCTGCCGCCGCTGACCGGTTTCGAGAACCACCAGGGCGTGACGCACCTGGGGCAGACCGCCCGGCCGTTCGCCACGGTCCGGTTCGGCAACGGCAACGGTGTCGGCGACGGCCACGAGGGCGCGTGGAACGACACCGTCTTCGGGACGTACATGCACGGCCCGGTGATGGCCCGCAACCCGCACATCGCGGACCTGCTGATCAAGCTGGCGCTGGACGTCAACGCGCTGCCGCCGGCCGACGACCGGTGGTACGAGGAGCTGCGCCAGGAGCGGATCACGGCGGCGACGCAGACCGCCTGACGGATACCGGTCCCGCGACGGCCGGATCCGGGTCAGCCGACCCGGATCCGGCCGTTTTCCGTACGCCGGCGTCCGCACTCCGGTCGCCCGTGCCCCGGGGCGCCGCGCGCTTGTAGGCTGAGCGGAATCCAACCGGACGACGGGGTCCGGGCGTCCGGTTGAGTTGCGATGGGTTACTACGAACAATGCGAATTGGTGTCCTCACGTCCGGCGGCGACTGCCCCGGCCTGAACGCCGTCATCCGGTCCGTCGTCCACCGTGCCACCGCCGACCACGGGGATGAGGTGATCGGCTTCAAGGACGGCTGGAAGGGCCTGCTGGAGTGCGATTACCGCAAGCTCGACCTGGACGCCGTCGGCGGCATCCTGGCGCGCGGCGGGACCATCCTCGGCTCGTCGCGGGTGCAGCCCGCCCACCTGCGGGACGGCGTGGAGCGGGCCCGCGGCCACGTCGCGGAGCTGGGGCTGGACGCGATCATCCCGATCGGCGGTGAGGGCACGCTGAAGGCGGCCCGGCTGCTGTCGGACGCCGGGCTGCCGATCGTCGGCGTGCCGAAGACCATCGACAACGACATCGCCGTCACCGACGTCACGTTCGGCTTCGACACCGCGGTGGGCGTGGCGACCGAGGCGCTGGACCGGCTCAAGACCACCGCCGAGTCGCACCAGCGGGTGATGATCGTCGAGGTGATGGGGCGGCACACCGGCTGGATCGCGCTGCACTCGGGGATGGCGGCCGGTGCGCACGCGATCGTGGTGCCGGAGCGGCCGTTCGACATCGAGGAGCTGACCGCCCGGGTCGCGGAGCGGTTCGAGGCCGGCAAGAAGTTCGCGATCGTGGTGGTCGCGGAGGGCGCCAAGCCGCGCGAGGGCACCATGTCGTTCGACGTGGGCGGCACGGACGTGTACGGCCACGAGCGGTTCGCCGGTGTGGCCCGGCAGTTGTCGCTGGAGCTGGAGAGCCGGCTCGGCAAGGAGGCCCGTCCGGTCATCCTCGGCCATGTCCAGCGCGGCGGGACGCCCACCGCGTACGACCGGGTGCTGGCCACCCGCTTCGGCTGGCACGCGGTGGAGGCCGCGCACCGCGGGGAGTTCGGGATGATGACCGCGCTGCGCGGTACGGAGATCACGTTGGTGCCGCTCGCGGAGGCGGTGGCGAGCCTGAAGACGGTGCCCGCCGAGCGCTACGACGAGGCCGAGTGCGTGCTGTGATCCGCCGATAGCCCACCCGCGGGGTTCGGATCCGTTCGGGGCGCCCCCGGCCGCTGCACCGGCCGGGGGCGCCTCTACGCTTGCCTCCGGAGCATTGGTACGAATCAGGAGCGAGCGGATGCATCACAGCGGGCACGGCATGGACGGCATGAACATGGATCTGCCGCCGTTCACGCTGGGGCGGGGCCTGGAGTTCGGAGGTGATCCGTTCTTTCTGGTCGGCTGCCTGCTGGGGCTGGCGCTCTACTGCTGGGCCGTGGTCCGGCTGCGGCGGCGCGGCGACGGGTGGCCGATGGGCCGGGTCGTCGCCTGGGTGCTGGGCGTACTGACGGTGGCGGTGTCGATGTGCACCAAGCTGAACGACTACGGCATGGCGATGTTCAGCGTCCACATGGTCCAGCACATGATCGTCAGCATGCTCTCGCCGATCCTGCTGCTGCTCGGGGCGCCGGTGACGCTGGCGCTGCGCGCCCTGCCGACCGCCGGACGGGGCCGCAAGGGGCCGCGCGAGTTGCTGGTGGCGCTGCTGCACAGCCGGTACATGCGGATCATCACGCACCCGGCGTTCACCATCCCGCTGTTCATCGCGAGCCTCTACGCGCTGTACTTCTCGCCGCTGTTCGACTTCCTGATGCAGTCCCGGGCCGGGCACATCGCGATGATGGTGCACTTCCTGGCGGTGGGTCTGGTCTTCTTCTGGCCGATCATGGGCGTGGACCCGGGCCCGCACCGGCCGGGGTACGTGATGCGGATGCTGGAGCTGTTCGCCGGGATGCCGTTCCACGCGTTCTTCGGGATCGCGCTGATGATGGCGTCCGAGCCGATGGTGGACACCTTCCTGCACCCGCCGGCCTCGCTGGGCATCGACGCGCTGGGCGACCAGCAGGCGGCCGGCGGGATCGCCTGGGCGTTCAGCGAGATCCCCTCGGTGGTGGTGCTGATCGCGCTGGTCTTCCAGTGGTACAAGTCCGAGGAGCGCACCTCGCAGCGCGCCGACCGGGCCGCGGACCGCAACGGGGACAAGGACCTGGCGGACTACAACGCCTATCTGGCGTCGCTCAACGCACGGGGGCGGTAGCGGGCGCCGACGGGGCGCGGCGGGCCGGAGCGGCCGCCGCCGCCCGGTCGGTCATCTGGCGGCACGGGCCGCGGCCGGGGACGATGGTCTCCTGGCCGCGGCCCGCGGCGTTGTGCCCACGGCCGCCGTGAGGAGGTTGCGGGTATGCCCGGATCTGCCAGGACGATGGCCGTGTGCACGGTGTGCGGATTGGTGGCGGCGACCGCCTACACCGTGGCGTTGGGCGGCAACGGCTGGGTCTGGTTCCTGTGGGTGGTGCTGGCGCTGCTCACGGTCGGCGTGCTGACCGCGCGGCGGATCTGAGCCGCGGCGCGGGATGCCGCCGCCCCCGGTCGGCGGCCGGGGCGGGCGTCAGAAGCGGAACAGCGGGCCGGTGGCGGCGTCCATGGTGCAGGCGTTGGGGTACGCCCGGTGCCAGTGGACGGGCGCGCCCCGCCAGCTGCCGGAGGCGGTGACGGTCACCGGGTCGTACTCCCGGGTGCAGACGTGCGGCTCGCCCCGCAGGGCGTCCAGATCGCCGTGGGCCGAGGCCAGCGCGTCGCAGGCGGCGGCGCCGTGCGGATGGGTGCCGCGGGTGTCCGGGCAGCTGAGCCGTACCCCGTGGATCCAGGTGTCGCCGGCGCCGGACACGGTCAGGAAGAGGCCGTCGGCGGCGTCCGGAGCGGCGGCGCGGGCCGACGCCGCGCCGAGTGCGGTGCACAGCGCCACGGTCACGCCCGCCGCCAGGGCGGTACGGGGGATTCGGCGTCGGCGGCTCACGGGCATCAGGGTCTCCTGGAACGCTCGGGGCGGTGGCCCGGTGGGGTCACGCGGTGGGCGGGGGCCGGCGCCCGGCGGGGACTGCGGACGGCGCCCGGCGGCCCCAGGCCATCCCGCCGTGCCCCGGCGCACAAGCGGCCACGCCGTGCGGTCGCCCGGACGGGTCCGCGGATGCGCGGGGCCGGACCGGGCCGGGGCGGGCGGGATAACCGTTCGCGGAGCGCGGCGGCCGCCCCTACGGTGAGCTCCGTGAACGTACGGATACGGGGGCGGCGCCGGTGAGCGCCCGGCTGCGCGGGATGGCGCAGGAGACGGAGCGGATCGTCGCGGCGGGAGGCTACCGCACGCCGGACGGACGGGCGGTGGACCTCGCGGCGGCGGTGGCACGGGCGCGGGCCGGGACCCGGCTGCACGGGCCGGGGCCGGTGGCGGTGGCCGGGGCGGCGCCGGGTCTGCGGACGGTGTTCGAGGTGACGGCGGAGGGCAGTCTGACGGCCGGCGGGCGGCTGGCGGCGGCCGGTGGGTCCGGTCCGGTCGCGGTGCTGAACTTCGCGTCGGCGCGCAACCCCGGTGGCGGGTACCTCAAGGGCGCGCAGGCGCAGGAGGAGGCGCTGTGCCGCGGCTCGGCGCTGTACACCTGTGTCCGCGCGGCGCCGGAGTTCTACGCGGCGCACCGGGCCGACCCGAGTCCGTTCTACAGCGACCGGGTGATCCTCTCCCCCGGTGTGCCGGTGTTCCGCGACGACCGCGGGCGACTGCGCGAGGCGCCCTACGAGGCGGGGTTCCTGACGGCCGCGGCGCCCAACGCGGGGGTGGTCGCCCGGCAGCGGCCGGACGAGGTGGGGCGGTTGCCGGCGGTGCTGGCGGCGCGGGCCGAGCGGGTGCTGGAGGTCGCGGCGGCGGGCGGGTACCGCCAACTGGTGCTCGGGGCCTGGGGGTGCGGGGTGTTCCGCAACGATCCGGCCCAGGTGGCCGGGGCGTTCGCGGGGCTCCTGCTGTCCGGCGGCCGCTTCGCGGGGTGGTTCGCCCGTATCGTCTTCGCGGTGCCGGACCGCCGGGTGGACTCCCTCAACAGGGCGGCGTTCGCGGCGGTGTTCCCGGGCTGACGACGAGGTTCCGCGGGCGGCGCGGCCGGGCCGCCCGCCGGCGGTGGCCGGGGCGCAGGCGGCGATCGGGGTGCGCGCGAGCCGAGCGGGGCGCCGAAGGACCGGGGGCGGTCGGGAGGGCTCCTCCCGACCGCCCCCGGCGGTGGGTCAGCCGGCGGACTTGGCCGTCGGCTTCTCCGGGACGGGCGTGGCGTGCGGGGCGCACGTGACGTCCTTCGGGTCCGTGGTGCCCTTCAGGAAGTACGCGTCGACCCGGTTGTTGATGCACGGGTTGACCAGACCGGTGACGCCGTGCGAACCGGCGTCCCGCTCGGTGATCAGGCGGGAACCCGCGAGCCGCTTGTGCAGCTCGACGGCGCCGCCGTACGGGGTCGCCGCGTCACGGGTGCTCTGCACGATCAGGACCGGCGGCAGGCCCTTGCCGGTCTTGACCTCGACCGGGGTCTGCTGCTTGACCGGCCAGGTGGCGCAGGGCAGGTTCATCCAGGCGTTGGACCAGGTCATGAACGGTGCCTGCTGGTGGATGCGGGTGTTGTCGCGGTCCCACTTGGCCCAGCTGGTGGGCCACTTGGTGTCGGTGCACTCGACGGCGGTGTAGACGGCGTTGCCGTTCTCGGCCTTGATGTTGCCGGCCTTGTCGTCGGGGTGCGGACCGGCGTTGTCGATCAGCGGCTTGGTGTTGCCGGCCAGGTACGCGCTCCAGACGCCGGCGACCTCGGCCCACGAGTCGTCGTAGTACGGCGCGTTCTGGAAGAAGCCGGTGAGCTCGGCGGGGCCGACCACACCGCCGATGGGGTGCTGCTTGGCGGCGGCGCGCAGCTTCTCCCAGGCGGCCTGGACCTTCTCGGGCGTGTCACCGATGTGGTAGGTGGCGTCGTTCTTGGCGACCCACTTCTTCCAGTCGCCCCAGCGGGTCTCGAAGGCGATGTCCTGGTCGAGGTTGGCCTGGTACCAGACCTTCTCGCGGGAGGGGTCGACGACGCTGTCGACGAGCATCCGCCGGACGTGGTCCGGGAAGAGGCTGGCGTAGACGGCGCCGAGGTAGGTGCCGTAGGAGACGCCGAGGTAGTTGAGCTTCTTCTCGCCCAGTGCGGCGCGGACCACGTCCAGGTCGCGGGCCGTGTTCGCGGTGGTCATCTGCGACAGGACCGCACTGCCGGTGCGCGCCAGGCAGCCCTGGGCGTAGTCCTTGGCGAGCTTGCGCTGGGCGCGCTTGTCCGCCGCGCTGTCCGGCACCGGGTCGGCCTTGGGGGCCTTGACGAACTCCTGCGGGTCCTGGCAGGAGATCGGCGCGGAGTGGCCCACGCCCCGGGGGTCGAAGCCCACGAAGTCGTACGCCTGGGCGGTCTTGGCCCACAGCGCGCTCTTGTTGGTGATGCGGGCCGGGAAGCGCATGCCCGAGCCGCCGGGGCCGCCGGGGTTGTAGAGGAGGGCGCCCTGCCGCTGCTCCGGGCCGCCGGTGGCGACGGCGCGGTCGACGGCGATCTTGATGGTCCGGCCGTCCGGCTTGGCGTAGTCGAGCGGGACGGTGACGTAGCCGCACTGGATCGGGGCCTTCAAGCCCCAGTCGGCGGGGCAGTCCTGCCACTTGATGCCCGCCTTGGCGGCCCGGGCGGCGGCGAGCGCGACACCGCGCGCCTCGGTCGTGCCGCCGGGACGCCGCTCGCCGGCGGTGGCCGGTGTGGCTATCGCGCCGGCGAGGAGCGCGCCGGTCACCAAGGTGCCGGCAGCGCCGAGCGCTACTGTTCGATTCACGTGGTTGTTCCCCCAGCGTGGTACGCCGCTTGTGGCGGCGGGGTTCACAGACTTACGGAGGGATCCTGTCGTGTACGGGCCACACTTGAACAGATTTGGCCACAATTTCTTTACCAAGCTGTAGGAATCGCACGGTTGCGTACCGCATGGATCGTGGGGCGCGCCAGCGGGTAATGCTCCGGGCATGACCACGCCGCCCCCCATGGTGTCCGGCCGGGACATCGGCAAGTTCTTCCGGTCCGCCGACGGCCGTGTCGTACAGGCCCTCGACGGGGTCTCGTTGACCGTGCACGAAGGCGAGTTCGTCTGCGTCGTCGGCCCGTCGGGATGCGGGAAGTCCACCCTGCTGCGGATACTCGGCGGACTGATCGAACCGTCGGCGGGCAGCGTGGCCCGGCATCCGGGCCGGCCACCGGTCCCCGCGGCGGC
Organism: Streptomyces sp. CB02959; assembly: GCF_002803155.1. GTDB lineage: Bacteria > Actinomycetota > Actinomycetes > Streptomycetales > Streptomycetaceae > Streptomyces. Next base: position 81,797 of record NZ_NNBP01000029.1, on the reverse strand, counting down.
GTTCGTCTTCCAGGACTTCGCCGTACTCCCCTGGCTGACGGTCCGCGCCAACGCCGCCTTCGGCCTGCGGATGGCCGGGGTGCGCCGCCGGGACGCCGAACGGGCCGCGGACGCCTGGCTGCACCGCATGGAACTGGCCGAGTTCGCCGCCGGCTATCCGGAGCAGCTGTCCGGCGGGATGCGCCAACGGCTGGCGCTCGCCCGCGCGTTCACCACCGGCAGTCCGGTGCTGCTGATGGACGAACCACTGGGGTCGCTGGACCCGCAGACCCGCCGGCTGATGCAGGAGCAACTGCTCGCCCTGTGGCAGGAGGAGCGCAAGACCGTGGTGCTGGTGACCCATTCCCTCGACGAGGCGCTGCTGCTGGGCGACCGGGTGCTGGTGATGTCGGCGCGGCCGGGCCGGATCACCGAGGAGCTCACGGTGCCGTTCCCGCGACCCCGCGATCCCGGTATCCAGGACGGCCCGGAGTTCGGCCGGCTGCGCGCCCGGCTCTGGGACCGGCTGCGCGGCGAGTTGTCGGTGGGGGCCCGGTGACCGCCCCGACGCGTCCCGTGGAGACCGCCGCCCCGGACGCCGCGGTGGCGGCCCGTGCAGTCGCCGTACGGGCCCGGCGGACCGCCTGGTGGCACGCGGCGCTGGGGCTCGCGGTGCCCGTGGTGCTGCTGCTGGGCTGGGAGCTGGCGGCGGCGGCCGGGGCGATCGACACCCTGCTCTTCCCGCCGCCGTCCCGGATCGCGGTGCGGTGCGTCGCGCTGGCGGCCTCCGGCGAGTTGGGCGCGGACACCGCGGCCACCCTCGGCCGGCTGCTGCCCGGGTTCGCGCTCGGCGCGGTGGCCGGTGCGCTGGCCGGGTTCGTGATGGGCGTCTCGCGGACCGCCGGGGCCGCCCTGGGCCCGCTGTTCTCCGCGCTGTACTCCGTCCCGAAGATCGCCGTGCTGCCGCTGCTGCTGCTCCTCTTCGGCCTGTCCGAGACCCCGAAGATCCTCTCGGTCGCCATCACGGTCTTCTTCGTCCTCCAGATCAACACCGCCGCGGGGGTCCGCCAGATCGATCCCCGGCTGCTGGAGTCGGCCCGCTCGTACGGCGCGTCCGGACTGCGGCTGCTGCGCTTCGTGCTGCTGCCGGGCGCCCTGCCCGGGGTGCTGACCGGGCTGCGGACGGCGGCGGGGCTGGGCGTGGTGGTCGTGGTGGCGGTGGAGTTCGTGGCGTCCGAGAGCGGTCTGGGCTATCTGATCTGGAATGCCTGGACGCTCTTCCAGCCCGACCGGATGTACGTGGGCCTGGTGGCGGTCGCCGTGCTGGGCGCGCTGTTCTCCGGGCTGGTGTCGCTGCTGGGGCGGTGGGCGACGCCCTGGCAGCGGTCCCGGTAGCCGTGCGCCCCGCGCTCCCGGCGGCGCGGCGCGGCCCGGGGTGCCGCCGCGTCCCGCCCCGCCGCTCCCGGACGCTCCCGTCCGGCTACCTCCGGCCCGCCCGACCCCTCCGACCCCTCCGCCCCCTCCGACCCGTCAACCGGAAGGTCCGCTCCGCGATGCGCCGTCTCCGCCTGCCGCTCCTGATGGTGGCCGTCCTCGGTCTGCTCGTCACCGCCTGCCAGAGCGGTGGGGCCGGTCCGGGCGGGCCCGGCGGGTCCACGGTCCGGGTCGCCCACGTCCCGTCCACGCTCTTCGCCCCGCTCTATCTCGCGGACGCCAAGGGCTACTTCAAGGCGGAGGGGCTCACCGTCACGCTGCAGACGGTGAAGAACGGCCAGGACGCGGTGCCGCTCGCCGCCGCGGGGCAGGTCGAGGCAGTGGTGGCGGGGTTCTCCGCCGGGCTGTTCAACGGCGTGGCCAAGGGCCTGGGGGTGAAGGTCGCCGCGTCCATGGGCGCCGCCACCGGGGCGCGCCCCTCGCCCTCCTCCCTGGAGGTGGCCAGCCGCCTGCTGGACGCCGGGACGGTGCGGACGCCGGCCGATCTGCGCGGCCGGAGGATCGCCGTCTCGGGCGGGCCGGGCGCGGCCGGCGGCTACCAGCTCGCCGCCATACTGCGCGGCTCGGGGGTGACGCTCAAGGACGTCACGGTGGTCAACGTCGCCATCCCCGACATGCGCACCGCGCTGGCCAACGGCGGTGCGGACGCGGCCCTGCCGCCGGCGCCCTTCAGCACGCTCATGGAGCAGGCCGGTACCGCCCGGCCGCTGGCCGTACCTCCGAAGGGCACCGTCGCGACCGGGGTGGTCCTCGGCGCGCGGTTCGCGGGGCAGCCCGCCGCCCGGAAGTTCCTGGCCGCACTGCGCAGGGCCGCCGCCGACCTCCAGGGGGCGGGCCGGACCTCGGACGAGAACGTGGCCATCCTGGCCAAGGCCACCGGGCAACGGCCGAGCGTGCTGCGCGACACCCCGCCGTACCAGTGGGATCCCCGACTCAGGCCGGACGGCGCGCAGTTGATGGCGCAGCAGGCGGCGTACCGGGAGGCGGGGCTGCTCAGCGGCCGGACCCTGACGGCAGAGGACCTGGTGGGGTGAGCACCGGTCCGGGCGGAGGGCCGCGGTCAACAGGGCGCCGACAACGGGCCGCGGAGTGACGAGAACAGGTCAATTGCCAAGCACCTCCCGCATATGCCGGTGCGGGCCGCACCGCCTTCAGTAACCTTCCGTGCAGGCTCTCCCACACACCGCCACGTGGGAGAGCCTCCGCGTTGTGCCCGTGTGCTGCGTCGTGCAGCGCGCTCGCCGGAGGGAGACGTCAAGTGCCCGGTATCGACCAGGTGTTGGCCCGCGCGATGGGGATACCCGGAGTCCTGGGGGCCGGGCTGACCGACTGGACCAGCGGGCTGACGCTGGGGACGGCGGGCCGGGCCCCGCACGGCGACCGCGACGCGGCGGCCGCGGACACCGCCGAGGTGGTGCAGGCGGTGGCCCGGAACGCCACGTTCGACACCGCGAGCGGGGACGGTGAGGCACTGGAGGACCTGATCATCACCACGGGGAACAGCTACCACCTGATCCACCTGGTGCCCACCGCCTTCGACAGCCAGACCTGCCTCCACCTCTGGCTGGACCGGGCACAGGCCAATCTCGCCCTCGCCCGGTTACGGCTGCGCGAACTGGCCGCGGAGCTGGCAGCGGGCTGACGTTCCGTCATGGCGACCACGTCATCCCCCCGTCCGGGCCGCAGCGGCGACGGCCGGCCCGGCCCGCTCGACCGGTACACCGCCGAGCGCGCCACCGGTGCCCTGCGCGGCCCGGACGGCTGCGTCTACCTCCACGAGGGCGCGGTCTACTGCGTCGAGTGCCCGGCGGCGCCCGACGTCGGGGCCCGGCTCGCCACCGCCGGACGGCTGCCCCCGGAGTCCTGGCGGCACGCGGCGGACGCGGCGGGAGCCGACCACCTCGGCGGGCAGTTCCTGCTCCAGCAGGGCTGGTTGACCCGCGGAGAGCTGGAGGTGTGCCAGCTCACCGCGCTGCTCGACGCGGCGTGCTTCGTCCTCCCGCCGGAGCCCGCCGCCACCTCCTTCGCCCCCGGCGACGCGCACTGGCTGGGCGTGGTGCGCCCGGTCGGTACGACCGCCCTGCTGGCCGCGGTGGCCCGTCGGCGGGCGCAGCTCGACCGGCTGGGGGCCTGGGCGGCGGCCGACGGCGCGCCGGTCGTCCCGATCCGGCCGGAACTCCCGGACCGCCCGCCCCTCACCGGCCGGCAGCGGCGGCTGCTCGCGCACGCCGACGGTGTCCGCACCCCCGGCGAACTCGCCCACGCCCTGGGCCAGTCGGCGTTTCTGACCCTGCTGGAGATACGGCGGCTGGCCGCGACCGGGCGGGTGCGGCTGCCGCCGCCCGCGGCGTTGCCGAAGCGGCGCCCCGGAGCCTGCCGGCCCGAGCGGCGCGGGCCGGACGCCCCGGTCTGGCACCTGCCGGACCCGGGCGTGCTGGAGACCGCCGACCCGGACGTCGCCCTCCTCGTCCGCCTGCGCACCGCACTGGAGGAGAACCTGTGAACCCCTGTGAACCCCGGCCATGAGGCACGTATTCGGAAAGCGTGTCAGGAGAAGGAGCGTCAGAAGACCGATGACGAGCGACACCGAGGCGATCGCATCCGGGATCCGGGAAGAACTGCGCGCACTGCGCGCGCACATCCGGCATCTGCACGGCGGCATGGTGGCGAGTGCGGACGGCATGGTGATCGCCCATGACCTGCCGGACATCGAACCCGACGGCCTGGCCGCGCTGACGGCCGCCGCCATCGGCGTCGCCACCCGGCTGACCGACGCCACGGGGCAGGGCGGGTTCGAGGAGTCCCTGACGCGCGGCAGCCGCGGCTACGTCGCGGCGTACGCGGCGGGGAACCGCGCCGTGCTCACCGCCGTGGCGGGCCCGGACACGAACGTGGGCCGGCTGCACCTCCAGGCCCGGCGCACCGCCGCGCGCATCGCGACCCTGCTCGACGCGCCGCCGGGCCGCTGACCGGGCCCGCCGACAGCGCCCGGCTGCTCCCCTCACCGGTCGACAGTCACCTACCGACGGCCGTCGGCCACCAGCAAGCAGTCCCACCTCCCGTACGACGGAAATCCAGCGAACACCATGGAAAGGCACGACCCCTGATGACACAGATGGAAACCGCTCTCGGCGAAGCGATGTCGACGATCGAGGGCGCGATAGGTGTCGCCCTGGTCGATTACACCAGCGGAATGGCGCTGGCCACTCTGGGCGATCCGCAGACGTTCGACCTCAACGTGGCGGCGGCCGGGAACACCGACGTGGTGCGCGCCAAACTGCGCACGATGGAGATGCTGGAACTCCAGGGCTCCATCGAGGACATGCTGATCACCCTGACCTCGCAGTACCACATCATCCGGCCGGTGACGGGCAAGAACGGCAGCGGTCTCTTCCTCTATCTGGTGTTGGACCGCAAGCGCGCCAATCTCGCGCTGGCGCGCCACCGCCTTGCCCGTCTGGAGGCCGAACTGGAGGTGTGAGCCTCCTCAGCCGGCCGCGGCCTCGTCCAGCAGCCGCCGCAGCGACAGTCCGTCCGGGGCGACCGCGGTGGCCAGCACGGCGGGGCCGGCGAGCGGCGCCAGGACGGCCTGGCCCCGGGCCGGGCCGTCGCCGTTCGCGCCCCCGAGCAGCCGGACCTCGGCCGGTTCGTCGGCGAACTCCGGCCCGGCAAGCAGGAGTTGGCCCACGGCTCGATGGCCGCCGAGGACCGCGGAGGTGTCCCAGCCGGGGGCGCCGGGCCCGTACGCGGTCTCCTGGTCGAGCACCGTGCGGCCACCCTGACGGATCGTCAGACGGCTGCGCAGCGCGCCCGTGTGCTCGCCGCTGCGGCCCAGCACCTGTTCCTCGCGGAACACGAGCCGGGCGGTGGGGGCGAGGTCCACGGTCGTGGTCATCCGCAGATCGCTGCCCGCGGCGGAGATCAGCGGTTCCGGCAGCCATTCGAGCCGGGCGCCGTCGCCGACCGTCAGGTGCACGTCGTAGGTGGCGAGGTCACCGGTCCGGCCGGGCAGGGCGACGGTCGCCGCGGCCGCGGTGATCCGCAGCGACGTGCCTGCCTCGGCGGTGGCCTCGATGCGCAGCCGGTCGCCGCCGAGCGGGGCGCTCATGGCCCCGATCAGGCAGACGCGGGCCTGGTCGGCGTGCGACTGGATGCGGCGGATCGCGAACGGGCCGCCGCCGTCCAGGACCGGCAGCCGACTGACCCCGTGCGCGTCGGCCCGAGCGACGATGCGGGCGGTGGCCCGCAGACCGCCCGCCGGGAGGGCGGTGGTCTGCGGAGCCGCGGGGTGGGTAAGGGCGCGGGTCATGCCTGGGCCGCGGTCCAGTCCGCCAGCTGCGCCCGGACCCATTCGGCGACCGGCTTGACGCCGTCGGGCTGCTTGAGGGCGGTGAAGGCGACCGGGAGTGCGCCACGCTGGGCCTTGGCGTCGCGGGCCATGCCGTCGAGGTCGACACCGACGTAGGGCGCGAGGTCGGTCTTGTTGATCACCAGCAGATCGGCGGTGGTGACGCCGGGGCCGCCCTTGCGGGGGATGTCGTCGCCGCCGGCCACGTCGATGACGAAGATCTGGCCGTCGACCAGGCCCTTGGAGAACGTCGCGGTGAGGTTGTCGCCGCCGGACTCGACCAGGATCAGGTCGAGCGGGCCGACGGTCTCCTCCAGGTCCTCGACGGCTTCGAGGTTGGCGGAGATGTCGTCGCGGATGGCGGTGTGCGGGCAGGCGCCGGTCTCCACGGCCGCGATCCGCTCGGTGGGCAGCACCGCCTCGCGCCGCAGGAACTCCGCGTCCTCGCGGGTGTAGATGTCGTTGGTGACGACCGCAATGGAGAGCTCGTCGCGCAGCGCGCGGCACAGGGCCGCGACGGTGGCGGTCTTGCCGGTGCCGACCGGGCCGCCCAGGCCGATCCGCAGGGCGCGCCGGCTGCCGTCGTGGCGTACCGGATCGGCGGCGCTGTAGGTGTGGCGCTCGGGGAAGCCGTCCTGGTGGTCGAGGTGCATGGTGACTCCAGTGGTTCGTACGGCCGCGGGGTACGCGGCACGGTGGGTGGACGGAAGGTCAGGACGCGAAGAGCCGGACCGGCCAGGCGGCGTGTGCTTCGGCGGCGATGTCGAGCAGCGGCGCGGAGGCGGCGGGCAGGGCGTCGGGACCTTCGGTGACGGCGCGGTGCGCGGCGGCCGCGCCCGCTTCCGCGACCTGTTCGAGGTCGGCGGTGAGGCGGGCGAGGACGGCGGTGGCGTCGAACGGGTCCAGGCTGAGCAGGCGGACCACGGCGGTGGCCGGGCCGCTGATGTTCTCGTAGGCGATCGCATGGGCGGCGTCCAGCGGTGTCAGACCGGCGGACCGGGCGGCCAGGCCCAGGACGACGGGCTGGTGGGCGCCGCGCGGGCGGGCCGCGGCGAGCGCGTCGAGTTCGGGGCTCGGCCAGGTGGCGCGGGCGGCCCGCATCATCTGCCGGCCGAGTCGGCGGGCGACCTGGCGCAGCGCCGGGACCGGCGTGCGGGCGTCCGCGGCGTCGTCCAGGACGAGCGGGTCCAGGCCGGCCGCGGCCGCGGCGGCGAGGCCCGCGGCGACCAGGCCCGCGGTGTGCAGCCGGCCCCGGCAGAAGCTCTCCAGGGTGGCGGCGTCCTTGATGTGCCCCGCGGTGACGGCCGGTTCGGCGCCGCCCGAGTGGGCGTGCCCTCCGGCGGGGAACCGGCCGTCGGCGAGGACGAGCAGCGCAGCGCGGCTCATCGATGGTGCTCCGGATCTTTCATCGACGGTACGTCAGAAGAGGAAGTACCGCTGGGCCATGGGGAGTTCGGTGGCGGGGTCGGGTTCGACCGCCTCGCCGTCGATGGTCACCGTGAAGGTGTCGGGGTCGACATGGACGCGCGGCAGGGCGTCGTTGTTGCGCATGTCGGCCTTCTTGACGCCGCGGGTGGACCGGATGGCCTCGAAGGACTTGTCCAGCGGGAGGCGCTCGGAGAGGTTGTCCTCGATGGCCTGCTGCGAGACGAAGTTGAGCGAGTTGCTGCCCGGGGCCTTGCCCATGGCGCCGAACATCGGGCGCGGCAGGATCGGCTGCGGAGTGGGGATGGACGCGTTGGCGTCACCCATCTGCGCGTAGGCGATCTGGCCGCCCTTGATGACCAGCTGCGGCTTGACGCCGAAGAACGCCGGGTCCCACAGGACGAGGTCGGCGAGCTTGCCGCCCTCGACCGAGCCGACCACGTGGTCGATGCCCTGGGCGAGCGCAGGGTTGATCGTGTACTTCGCCACGTAGCGCTGGGCGCGGAGGTTGTCCGCGGTGCCGTCGCCGGGCAGGGCGCCCCGGCGGCGCTTCATGACGTGCGCGGTCTGCCAGGTCCGCATCACGACCTCGCCGATCCGGCCCATGGCCTGGGCGTCGGACGACATCATCGAGATGGCGCCGAGGTCGTGCAGGATGTCCTCGGCCGCGATGGTGGAGGGCCGGATCCGGGACTCGGCGAAGGCCAGGTCCTCCGGGACCGCGGGGTTGAGGTGGTGGCAGACCATCAGCATGTCGAGGTGCTCCTCGACGGTGTTGACGGTGTGCGGCCGCGTGGGGTTGGTGGACGCGGGGAGCACGTTGGGCTCGGAGACCATCGCGATCATGTCGGGGGCGTGCCCCCCGCCGGCGCCCTCGACATGGAACGCGTGGATGGAGCGGCCCGCGATGGCGGCGATGGTGTCGCTGAGGAAGCCGGCCTCGTTGAGGGTGTCGGTGTGGATCGCGAGCTGGGCGCCGCTCTCCTCGCAGACTCGCAGACAGGCGTCGAGGACGGCGGGGGTGGCGCCCCAGTCCTCGTGGATCTTGAAGCCGAGGATGCCGGCGCGCAGCTGGTCGCGCATCGACGGCAGGGACATGGTGTTGCCCTTGCCGAGGAGACCGACGTTGACCGGCAGGTTGTCCATCGCCTCGAAGAGCCGGGCGACGTGCCAGGATCCGGGGGTGATGGTGGTGGCCTTGCTGCCCTCGGCGGGGCCGGTGCCACCGCCGATCATGGTGGTGATGCCCGCGGCCAGCGCCTCGTCCGCCTGCTGGGGGCAGATGAAGTGGACGTGGGTGTCGATGCCGCCGGCGGTGAGGATCTTGCCGTTGCCGGCGATGATCTCGGTCTCCGGGCCGATCACCAGGTCGGGGTGGACGCCGTCCATGGTGTCGGGGTTGCCGGCCTTGCCCAGGGCGGTGATCCTGCCGTCGCGGATGCCGACGTCGGTCTTGACGATGCCCCAGTGGTCGAGCACCACGGCACCGGTGATCACGGTGTCGGGGGCGCCCTCGGCGCGGGTGACACGGGACTGGCCCATCGACTCGCGGATCACCTTGCCGCCGCCGAAGACCGCCTCGTCGCCGGCGCGGCCGGGGCCGCCGGAGCGGTCCTCGGTGATCTCGATGACCAGGTCGGTGTCGGCGAGCCGGATCCGGTCGCCGGCCGTCGGGCCGAACAGGTCGGCGTACTCCTGGCGGGTCAGTTCAGCCATCGAGGGGACCTCCGGTCTCACCGCGCAGGCCCACGACGATCCGCTTGCCCCCGATGGGGACCAGCTCGACCTCGGTGGGGATGCCGGGCTCGAAGCGCACGGCGGAGCCGGCCGCGACGTTCAGCCGCTTGCCGTGCGCGGCCGCGCGGTCGAAGTCGAGACCGGGATTGGCCTCGGCGAAGTGGTAGTGGGAGCCGACCTGGACGGGGCGGTCGGCGGAGTTGAGGACTGTCATGCGCGTGAGGGGGAGGCCTTCGTTGAGGCGCACCGGCTCGTCGGCGTAGAGGATCTGTCCCGGGATCATTGTCTGCTCTCCCGTGGTCAGTTGATGGGTTCGTGAACGGTGACGAGCTTCGTGCCGTCGGGGAAGGTGGCCTCGACCTGAACGTCGTGGATCATCTCCGGGACGCCTTCCATGACGTCGTCGCGCGTGAGCACCTTGCGCCCGGAGGACATGAGCTCGGCGACGGTACGGCCGTCCCGCGCCCCTTCAAGGATGTGCACCGTCAGCAAGGCGATGGATTCGGGGTGGTTGAGCTTCAACCCCCGTGCCCGCCGCTTTTCAGCCACGTCTGCCGCCACATGAATCAACAACCGTTCCTGCTCATGCGGGGTCAGTTGCATACGTTCCACCTCACAGGTTTTCGCCCGGGCGCATTTACCCAGGTCACAGGCATGGACACACCTGTGTCGATAGATGTACCACACAGTGTTTAAAGGCGAAGCAAACCGACTTCCAGTAATTGACCATCAACTTCCCCATCGCGGAAGGCTAGTTCGGCGAGATTTCGACGCCGTTACGACGGGCGGCGCATTTGGCGACCCTTGCCGCGCCTGCCGTAACACCGCGGAAATCACCACCGGTTACAGGTCGGCAACCGGATTCGACGACGGAGTCCGCTGCTCCACGCCCAGAAGGTTGTACGGAATCGTGGTGGCGAATTCCACACCCCAACCCCCTTCCGGAATGCGGAAAAAAGAGAGGGCGTCAGGTAATCAATCGGCATCATCTCCGCAAAACAGGCATCCATTCCGATGCCCGAGCACGGGTGTCCGGTATCCACTCTTGACGGATTTCAAACAGGCTCGTAATGCTCATGCACGCGTCAAGAATTCCGCTGCACTTCAACCCCCCACAACAGCATCGGAGCCCTCCGTGACTCGTTCGACCCGTATCCGCCGCGCGGCGCTCGCCGCCGGCGCCTGCACCGCCGTCGCCGCCCTGCTGGGCACCGCGGCGGCCGCCCAGGCCACCTCCCCCAGGACGCAGGCCGCACCCGACATCCCGGTCGCCGCCGTCAAGGCGCACCTGGACAAGCTCCAGTCCATAGCCGACGCCAACGGCGGCAACCGCGCCCACGGACAGGCCGGTTACCAGGCATCGGTCGACTACATCAAGGGCAAGCTGGACGCGGCAGGCTTCACCACCACCCTCCAGGAGTTCACCAGCGGCGGCGCGAAGGGCTACAACCTGATCGCCGACTGGCCCGGCGGCGCCGAGGACTCCACGGTGATGGCCGGCTCGCACCTGGACTCGGTCGACGCGGGACCGGGCATCAACGACAACGGCTCCGGTTCGGCCGGCATCCTGGAGGTCGCACTGGCCGTCTCCCGGGAGCACCTCAAGCCCGCCAAGCACCTGCGGTTCGCCTGGTGGGGCGACGAGGAGGACGGCATGGTCGGCTCCCGGCACTACATCGACGCCCTCGGCGCCGACCGGTCGAAGATCTCCGCGTACCTCAACTTCGACATGATCGGCTCGCCGAACCCCGGCTACTTCGTCTACGACGACGACGCCAAGCTGGAGAAGGTCTTCAAGGACTGGTTCGCCGCGAAGAACATCGCCACCGAGCCGGAGACCGAGGGCGACGGCCGCTCCGACCACGCCCCCTTCAAGGACGCCGGCATCCCGGTCGGCGGACTCTTCTCCGGCGCCGACTACATCAAGACCGACGCCCAGGCGAAGGCGTGGGGCGGCACCGCGGGCAAGGCGTTCGACGCCTGCTACCACCGCTCCTGCGACACGTCCAAGAACATCGACGACACCGCACTGCACAACCACACCGACGCCATCGCCAACGCCGTGTGGCAGCTCAGCTCCTGACGGCGCGGGAGCGCTGACGGCCGCCGCACCGCGCGGCCGTCGGCCTCCTCGCGGTCACCCCTCCCGGCCCGGTCGCCGATCCCCGGCGGCCGGGTCGCGGTGTTCCGCGGCGATTCCGAAGCGCTGCCGTTCGCCCGGAGCGGACTGCAGATCCCGCACGGAGGAGACCGTACGCATCACCTGCTCCTGCTCGGCGGCCGCCTCCTGCCGCCCCAGTTCTTCGAGTCGCTCCAGGTCGGCGGCGGACACCAGCGCCACGAGGGGCTTCCCATGGCGGGTCACGACCACCCTCTCGCCGCCGTAGACGACGCGGTTGATCAGATCCGCGAGCTCGGCCCGGGCTTGCGTCACCGGAATTTCATAAGCCATGCTCCTAGCCTATGTAATGTCCACCAGGTCCACCGTGGTCCGTGGCGACAGCGAACGTCCAGGTCAGAGGCTCTCGCGTGCTCCCGTGCGCTCTCGTTTGTGAGCGATGTGTGAGACGAGGTGAGCAGGGTCGTCGCGGTCGGCCGGGTCGGGCCGGCAGCGGTAGCGGACGGGCCTCTGTGCGGCGGCAGCGACGATGTCGTACTCCCCAAACAGGGCGCGACGCGACGACCAGGTCGTGGGGCACGCTCGCGCTGAAGCCGGCGCACCACAGGTACGGAGCCCCTGGGACGGGTTCCGCCCACGCCTGCCACCAGAGAAGGACGTCGCGCAGGACCGCATCGTGGATGAGTGGCGGCCCTGCGCGACCATGGCTCGACGGCTGAGGTGCTGGCGGTTGTCGAGGAACTGCTGAAGGACGAGACCGAGTCCGAGTTCGTCGTCACCGTCCTGGAGAACCTTCAGAATCTCCTGTCCCGCGGCCTCGGCACGTATTGGTCCGCCGACGAGGTACGCCTGCTGCTCGGGCCCCGACGGTCACCCGGCTGCTGCACGCCGCGGGGGCGTGACGGGAGGCGTACGCGGTGCTACTTGACGCCGACGACGAGGTACTCCGGGCCGTCCAGGTGGCTCACGGCGATGTCCCGGAAGCCCGCCGCGCGCATCCAGTCGCCGCACTCGGCACCGGTGTAGCCCAGTCCGCCGGCCGAGACCGTGGAGACGTTGAGGCTGATCAGCAGGCCCGTGGTGCGTTCGCGGCGGTCGTCGTCGATCAGCGACTCGTAGATCAGCAGCCGGCCGTCCTCCGGCAGCGCCTGGTACGCCTTGCCGATGAGGGTCTTCTTGGTGTCCAGGTCCCAGTCGTGCAGGACGTGTCCCATCACGATCGCGTCGGCGGTCGGCAGCGGGTCGGTGAAGAAGTCGCCGCCGGCGAAGCGCGCCCGGTCGGTGAGGCCGACCCGTTCGAGGTGGGCGTCGAAGCCGGGGCCGACCACGGGCAGGTCGAAGCCGATGCCCTGGAGGTGTGGGTTCCGGGACAGCACCTGGGCCAGCAGCGAGCCCTCGGCGCAGCCCACATCGGCGACCGTCCGCGACCGCGACCAGTCGTACCGCTCCGCGATGGCCTGGTTGGCGCCCATGCTGTAGCCGGTCATCGCCCGCAGGAATCCGGTCACCTGGTCGGGGGCGGCGTACGCCTCTCCGAAGGTGTCGTCCGTGGCGTCGGCGCCCACCAGCTTCGGGCCGCCGGGCCCGCCCTGGTCCGCGGACTGCGAGGCGGCCAGCGCCGCGGAGAAGTCCAGTCGGCCGCCGCTGCGCAGCGCGTCGGTCAGCCCCGCCCAGCAGCCGAAGCCCGCGTTGAGGAAGGAGAGGTAGCCGGAGATGTCGGTGGCGGGCTTGCGAGGGTCCAGATAGCGGTCGGCGACCGGGGAGTTGCGGTAGACGCCGCCGTCGCGCTCCAGCAGTCCCAGGGACACCAGGGCGTCGAGGAAGTCGGCGGCGCCGCGGCCGGCGATCCCCAGCCTCCCGGTGAGTTCGGCGCGGGTGGCGGGACGTACGGCAAGCTCCTCGAACACGCCCAGTTCGACCGCGCTCAGCAGTGCCTTGGACTTCCAGAAGGCGACCGCGACGTCGATGATGGCATGCGGTGAGTCGGCCGGGAAGGCGTCCTCGGGTTGCGGGGTGGTCATGCTCGGTTCTCCGTTCCTGCGGTGCGGGTGTGTGCGGGCGCTTCAAGGGGCCCGGGCATCAGGTCAGCCGGAGGTCCTGGTAAACGGCGTCACCGATGGTGATCATTCGTTCCTGGTGCTCTTCCTGCCAGGTCTTGCCGTTGAGGTGCAGCGCGACCACCAGGCCGGCGTCCGGGTCGGCGAAGGCCGCCGAGGTCCACAGCCCGTAGTGGCCGAAGGTGCGCGGCGAGGCGTGGCGGCTGAAGGCCGTGCACTCGTCGCCGAGGTGGCGGGACTCGACGCGGAAGCCCAGCCCCCAGTCGGCGTTGCCGAACGGGTCCACCAGGCCGACCCGGTGGTGCGCGGTGAGCGCCATGACGGTCTGCGGCAGCAGGATGCGCCCGTGGCGCCCCCGGCCGCCGTCCGCCAGCGCGGCGAAGAACAGCGCCAGGTCGGACATCGGCCCGCGGATGTTCAAGCCGGGGATGGGCCGGGTGCAGGAGTGCTCGGTGGCGTACCAGTGGGTGGGCTGGGCCGGGAGGCCGCCGCCGGTGATGTGGATGAGCGGCAACCGGTCCGCCTCGGCGCGGTACTCCTGCGGGGTGAGCACCACGCGGGTGTCGGTCATCCCGCAGGGCGCCAGGATCTCCTCGGCGAGATAGCGCTCGTAGTCGCGTCCGTCCACGGCGCGGACGACCTCGGCGATCAGGAACCACGCCCACCACGGCCCGTAGTTGATCCGCGCGCCGGGGGGCGTCCCCGCCGGAACCGTCATGTTCCGCAGCTGCTCACGGCGGAGCGCGACCGGGGCGGCCATGGCCCCGTGCAGCGGGTCCAGGCCCATGGGGACGGCCGAGGTGTGGGTGAGCAGCTGGTAGAGGGTGACCCGTTCGCGGCCGTCTCCGTCGTACCAGGGGAGGTAGCGTGCGACCGGCGCCGCCGGGTCCAGCAGGCCCCGCTCCCACAACTGGCCGATCGCCACCGCGCCCAGCGTCTTGGAGCAGCAGTACCAGATGGGCAGGGAGGCCCGGGTGAAGGGCACTCCGGGGCGGCAGCTGCCCAGGGCGGCGGAGACGGTGGTGCCGCTCGGAGCGTGGCTGACGTGGAGCTGGGCGCCGGGGGTGGTTCGGCCGAGTTCGGCGCGCAGGGCGGCCATCGTACGGGGCAGCGCCTCGGTGGCAGCGCGGACCGCGTCGGCCTCGGCGTCCGGCGCGGTGACTGCCGCGGCGGCGCCCGGCCACGGGCCCGCCGCCTGCGGCGCGTCGGCGGTGAACCCCCGCAGCCGGGCCAGCGCCCCGGACGGGTCCTGCTGCAGCAGCCGGTCCAGGAAGAAGATGAAGAGGAACACCCCTTCCAGGACCAGCCGTCCGTGCTCGAAGAGCCGCACCCGCCGCTCGGCGTCCCCGAACAGCAGGACGGCGGCCTCCTCGTGTCGGAGTGTCAGGACGAGGGTGGGCCGTTCGTCCCACTCGCCGGCGCGGAACCACAGGGCGCCGGTGACCAGATCCGTCAGGACGAGGATCTGCCCGGCCACCCCGACAGGCGGATCGGTCAGGCGCAGGCCGAGCCGGAGGGCCTCGCCTTCCTCGGGCCGCTGCCCAGCCGTGGCTTCGGCGTGCCGCAGCCACTCCCGGGAGAACAGCGGGTGGGCGGCGGGTGCCGCCGTACGGGACCCGTGCGGCGCTGTGCAGGCGGCGCTCACCGAGCGACCTCGGCGACGGTGAAGCGGACGATGTTCCGACTGGTCAGGCTCCCGTCGGGGGCGCGCAGTTCGGCCAGCTCGGCCTCGACCGCCTTGACCGCGTCGGCCATCGCGTCCTCGGGCACGCTCTCCCAGAACTGCCGGCCCGCGGTGGACCACACCCACTGCCACCACTGGTGGGGGCCGCGGAAGCGGGTGACACAGGTCCGCTCCACGGTGTCGACGGAGCTGAAGCCCTCCTCGGACAGCATGGCGTGCAGGTCCTCGACGGAGCGGAACGGGCTGTCCGGCGGGAGCCGGTGGGAGGAGGCGCCGCCGTAGGGGGCACTGGCGGCGAAGACCGGGTTCCAGCGCTCGTCCTGGCGGCCCCACCAGGAGATGGCGAACCGGCCACCGTCGGCGAGGAGTCGGCGGTAGCGGGCGGCCGCGGCCCTGGGGTGGGGGAAGAAGAACATCGAGATCCCGGCGAGTACCGCGTCGAAGGTGCCGTCGACGGGCGGTCCGGGCTGCCAGTGGGCGGTCTCGGCGTCGGCGACGAGGGCGCGGGCGTTGCCCAGCCCTTCCTCCGCGATGGCCGCGCGGGACCGCTCCACCATGCCCGCGGACAGGTCGATTCCGGTCACCGAGCCGCTCGGCCCGACGGCCCGCGCCGCGGGAACGAGCACGGCGCCGGTGCCGCACCCCACGTCCAGGACCCGCTCGCCCTCCCGGACGCGGGCCGCCTCCACCAACTGGCGGCCGAGGGCGTCGAAGTGCGAGACACCGACCTTTTCGTACGTCGGGGCGCTGCGGTCGAAGAGCCGGGCCAGGGCCTCCTTGTGCTCGTCCGGCGCCGGGTGCCGAAGGGTCCCGCTCATGGGGTCCTCCCCTTTTCCTGTGTGAGGTTGCCGCTCTCGTCGAGCCGTACGGTGCGCCCGGTGCGGGCGGAGGTGTACACGGCGTGCACCACCGCCACCGCCCGCCGTCCCGCGGCGCCGTCGACCAGGGGTGGTCGGCCGGTGCGGACCGCGTCGCAGAAGTCGGCGAGCTGGTCGCGGTGGGGCTGGTGGAGCAGGCCGATGCGGTCGCGCGGCGGGGGCTTCCGCGGCGGCGGGCACCGGTCGGCGGCCTGGTTGCCGTCGCCGTACGCGCCGTAGGCGGTGGGCCGCTCGCCCTCGCGGGCGGTGTGGAAGTAGGCCAGCTCGTCGTTGTCGATGACGACCGATCCGCGCTCGCCGTTGACCGCGACCCGGGTGGTACGCCCTGGATAGGCGGCGGTGGTGGCCAGCAGCGCGCCGAGCGCGCCGTCGGCGAACTTCAGGCTGGCGGTGGCCACGTCCTCGACCTCGATGCCGTCGTGGGCGAGCAGGCCGGTGTGGGCGGCGGCCTCCACCACGGGGCCGGCCAGCCACTGGGCGAGGTCGACGGCGTGCACGGCCTGGTTCATCAGGGCGCCGCCGCCGTCCAGGGCGCGGGTGCCGCGCCACTGCCCCGACGCGTAGTAGGACCGCGCCCGCCACAGGGGGACCTCGATGAGGACCGAGGTGACCCGGCCCAGGGTGCCGTCCTCGATGGCAGCCCTGGCCACTTCGGCGGCGGGGTCGAAGCGGTGCTGGGAGATGACGCCGAGGGTGCGGCCGGTGTGCCGGGCGGCGGCGATCAGCCGGTCGGCGGCCTCCGGGGTGACGTCGACGGGCTTTTCGACCAGGACGTGCTTGCCCGCGCGCAGGGCTGCGGTGCCCAGTTCGGCGTGGGTGCCGGAGGGAGTGCACACGGCGACGGCGTCGATGTCCGTGCGGGCCAGCAGCTCGGGGACGGCGAGTGCCTCGCAGCCCAGTTCGGCGGCGAGCCGGTGTGCCCGTACCGGGTCCCGTCCGGCGACCGCCACCAGACGGGCCCGCTCACGCAGCGGGCCGTCGGGCCGGGCCAGCAAGCGGCCGAGGAAGCCACCGATCGAGCCGCAGCCGAGGATGCCGAAGCGCAGCACGGCCGCCTCCTCAGCCCGCCACCGGGGCAATGGCGTTGCCCAGGTAGTTGGGGAGTTCGGTGAGCCGCTGCTGCTGGTGGTCCAGGTCGGTGGGGTAGGCGGCGCGGTAGCGGCGGGTGACCTCCTGGACCTCGCGCCAGGTGGCGGGCAGCACCCCGCCGTTGTACTGGGGGGCGAGCTGGTCGTAGAGGGTGGTGCCGGGCCGCAGGTAGAGCTGGTTGATGCCGAACCAGGCGGGCAGCTTCGCGGCCCAGTCGACCAGGCGACCGGAGATGCACGCCTGGTCCTGCGGCAGCCCCAGCAGGACGAAGGCGAAGGGGGTGATGCCGGCGTCCCGCAGCTTGAGGACGGCCTCCTCGATCTGCGCCTCGCTGACCCGCTTGTGGACGCCGGTGTCGGCGATGGCGGGCGATTCGGCGCCCAGCCACATGCCCTGGCAGCCGGCCCGCGCCCAGGCGGTGACGTCGTTCTTCAGGACGACCTCGGCGCGGGTCTGGCCGACCCAGCCCACCCCGCGGCCCTCCAGCCGGGCGCACAGCTCGCTGTAGAAGGCGCGGTTGATGCCGAAGACGTAGTCGAGGAAGAACACGAACTCCAGGCCCGCGGCCTGCTGGGCCTCGATCTCGCGCACCACCCGGTCCAGCGGCTGGTTGCGCATCTTGGTGCCGAACGGCAGGTGGCAGAAGGTGCAGCCGTAGGTGCAGCCGCGGGCGGCGAGCACCATGCCGCAGGGGCCGGGCAGCGGCAGCCCACCGGAGATGACCTCGGCCGTGTAGTCGGCGGTGGGCACCAGGTCGTAGGCGGGGAAGGCGAGTTCCTCCAGGGGGAGGTTGGGGAAGGGACGGGGGCGGGGCTCGGGTGAGTCCAGCAGGTTGTGCGGGGTGGCGGCGCCCGGGAGCACGGGTGCGTCGGCGCCGGCCAGCAGGGCGCGGACCGCGCCGACGGTGGCCGAATCGGTCTCGCCGCAGGCGATGTGGTCCACGCCCAGCTCGGCGCGGGTGGAAGCGGGCAGGTGGGTGCCGTGCGGGCCGACCGCGACGGTGCGGGCCGTGGGGTAGCGGGACGCGGCGCGCTCGATGGCGGCCCGTACGGAGTCCAGCTCCAGCGGGTAGCACTGGGCGCGGTCGGCGATCGCGGAGAAGACGACCAGCAGGTCGAACTTCTCGCCGTCGGGCGCCTCCTGGAGCCGCTGGTCCCACACGGTGACGGTGTGGCCCTCCGCCCTCAGTTGGCCGGCGGCGGTGACGGCGTCCAGGGGGAGCTGGATGAAGTACTGGTCGAACTTGTTGCTGGGGATGACGAGGCAGATCCGGCTCATGGGCGTTTCACTCTCACAGTCGGGTCGGCAGGGGGGCGGGGGTCGGGGGGCCGGAGGGCGCGGGGCGTTCGGCACGGGCCAGTTCGGCCAGCCGGCCGATGCGGTCGAGGGGCCGCAGGTCCAGCGCGGGGCCTGGGCCGGGGCCGAGCAGGGCCGCGACGCCGTGCCGCAGCGCGTTGTCCATCGGGGAGTCGGGGATCAGCCACTCGCGGTGGCCGTGCGGCCCGTCCATGGTCAGCCGGTGGGTGTTGCGGGGCAGCCGGGTGCCGTTGGGCAGGAAGACCGGGTCGAGTTCCAGGGTGAGGAGGACCGGGCCGGCCTCGATCCGGGCCAGCCGCAGCCGGCTGTCGGCGGCGGGTGTGGTGCGCCGGGCCCAGGAGGGCGCGGGGGCCGCGTGCGGGGCGTCGTGGCCGACGATGGTGGAGTACAGCTCGACCTCGACCTCGCCCGCGGGGCCGACACCCGCGCTCAGCGTCGTGGTGTCGTGGGCCGCGGTGCTGACCAGGTGGGGGTCACGGGCGATCCGTACGGCCTGTGGCTCGGGCCCGGCCAGCAGATAGTGGTGGAAGGCCCGGGCGGGCAGGAAGCCGCCGAGGACGGCGAGCATGTGCAGCCACTCGTAGCCGAAGACGCCGTAGTCGAGGTCGACGAAGCGGCCGGCCGCGATGTCCTCGCGGCGGTCCTTGCAGAAGGCGACGCGGATGGCCGTCACCGGGTGCCGGCGGGCGAACTCGGCGCGTACGGCCTCGAGTATGGCGGGAGCCTTGGCGTGCGCGTACTGGTTCATCACCACCAGCCGGGCCCGGTCGTACGTGCCGAGCAGCGCGGTGAGTTCGGGGCCCTCCCAGGACCGGCAGGCCGGCTTCTCCAGCAGGATGCGGGCCTCGGGGTCGCGGGCGAGGACGGCGGCCACGGCCTGTAGGTGGCCGGCGGTCGGGGTGCAGACCGACCAGACGTCCACCGGCCTGTCCGTGGACAGTTCCCCCACGGTGGCGGCAGTGGGGAAGGGGGTGCCGCAGCCGGGGGCGGTGGGGTCGACGACGGACACGGACATGCCCATGCCGTCGAACAGTTGGTGGTGCAGCCGGCCGGCCACGCCGTGGCCGACGACGCACACATGCGGCCTACCGGGCATGGGCGTCCTCACCGGCGGTCTCAGCGGTGCCGGAAAACGCTCCGGTGCCCAGCGGGGCGGACCGCGCGCACAGGTACTGGGTGTAGTACGCGTCGAACAGCCCGGCGTCGTCGATGATCCGGTCCACCGGCTCCAGGTGGAGGCCGGGCGGGTACCGCTCCGGATCGCGGCAGAGGGCGAGCGCGGCGAGCAGGGTGCCGGCGCGGTAGGCGTCGTAGCCGCGGTTGGCGATGCCCTCGTACTCGAAGAGGTTCAGCGAGCGGCCGTCGCCCAGCACGGTGGCGGTGGTGGCGTGCGGCAGGTCGTAGCGCACGCCGACGTGCGGGATGCGCTGCGCGGTGGCACCGGGGTAGCCGTCGGTCAGCACGCTGAAGTCCTTGGTGGCGAAGCCGGCCAGCAGCACGCCGTCGGGCAGCAGCGGCACGTCCTCGGCGGTGACGGCGGTGCCGCCGCTGCTGCCGAGGATGAGGAACGGCCGCTGCCGGTCGAGGGCCTCGGCGATGCTGCGGTGGGTCTCGAAGCCGTCCTCGGCGGCGGTGATCAGCGCCAGGATGTCGGTGTCCACCACGGCGACCCGGCAGCCCAGCGCACGCAGCGAGCGGGCCGCCCGTGCGCCCAGGGTGCCGTAGCCCAGCAGCAGGACGTGCCGGCCGATGAATTTCTGGCCGGGCACGATCGCCCGCAGCCGGCGCACGCAGGAGTCGGCTATCTCGTTGTAGCCCAGCCGTGACTTCAGCTGGGAGCGGGCCATGTTCAGCACGGGGACGGCCAGTTCGCCGGGGGCGGCCGTGATGCGCTTGAGCCCGCTGACGGTCAGCTCGATGGCGGCGTCCACCCGCGGTCCCGGCCCGTCGGCGCCGTAGCCCTGGGCGAGCAGGCCGCCGTCGTCGATGACCAGGACCTTGCGGCCGGCGGCGTGCGCCCGGCGGATGAAGTCGGCCACCTGGGCGTCCACCGCCCGTGCGCGGGCCGCTTCCGCCGCTCCGGCCGTGCCGTTGATGACGGAGTTGTCCAGGGTGTCGCTGGCGTAGCCGCGGCGCAGGAACCAGGAGTGCACCCGCTCGCGGTGCTGCGTCCGGTCGCCCTTGGACAGCGCGAAGATCCACTCGGGGTCGAGTCCGGCGCGCTCCATGGCCAGCAGGAAGCCGACGCTGTTCTCCACATAGTGGTCCCGGAAGATCAACGCCCATCCGGCGAGCGCCGGTTCGGGCTGGGCATAGCGGTCCGTCAGCGGCATGCCGGCCGCGATGGCGGCGGCCTCGGCCTCGGTGTAGCACCGGGCCCGCCGGCCGATCGCCTCGGTCAGCGCCGTGAACAGGTCACGGGCTCGCTCCGAGGGGGCGCCGGAGGCGGTGAGCACGATCCGGCGGGCCCCCGGCCCGTCGAGGACGGGGTCCAGGGTGCCGGGCGGCTGGTCGGACAGCGGCCGGCTGCGGATGTCCAGCCGGTCGCCGCCCACCCGCACCGTGTACTGGCCGGGCCCGTGCACGGTCAGCTCCGGTCGCGCCGGCGCCCCGTCGTGGCCGTCGAGGACCGCGCGCACGGCCGCCAGCAGGTCGCCGACGCCGAGCGGCCCCTCCAGCACTTCGCACGGGCCCGGCGGATGAGGATCCCCCACTCCCCCGCCGGGGACGGTGCGACGCGAAGTAACATCAGATACCGACATATATCCACCCACGCCAGGCGTGCATTCCTCGTGAGAACGGACTTGTTACGGCCGGGCCGGAATCAGGAGGTGCTCCTGGTCCGGCTGGTGTTCTCAGGTCAGCCTGCCGTGCGGGGGATCTTGACGGCCATCGTGGAGATCCACGATCCCGGTGGTCGCCCGGCGTGGGCGACGGCCCTGGTCAGCCGGATGTGGTGAGGCTCCGCGCGCTGGAGGAGGCCGCCGTGCCCGTCCCGGTCAGCCGGGAGGCGAGCTGGGTGCGGCGGGTCACGCCAAGTTTGCGGTAGGCGTGGGTGAGGTGGGTCTCCACGGTGCGGCGGGCCAGGTGGAGCACCTCGCCGATCTGGGCGTTCGTCTGACCCTGGGCCGCCAGCTCGACGATGCGCCGCTCTGCCCGGGTGAGTGCGGCGCTGCCCGTCGTGTCCCGGCGGGTCCCGCGGGCGCCGCTGGCCCGCAGGGCGTTACCGGTGGCGCGGAGCAGGCGTCCGGTGGCGGGCGCGTCCGGGGCGTCCGGGTGTCCGGTGGGGTCGGGGGCCAGCAGGCGCAGTGCCAGGGCGTGGGCCTCGTGCAGGTCCTCGCGGCCCTTGCGGCTGTTCCCGGCGTCGATCCGCGCGTGGCCCAGGTCGAGGAGGGTCTCGACGAGTTCGACGGGGGCCGGTGCGGTCCTCAGCACGGCCGCGGCCTCGCTCAGCGACTCTAGCCCCCGGCGGCCGCCCACGACCGCGGCGTGGGCCCGCAGGGCCCGGCTCACCGTGCGGGGTGTCCCCCAGGTCCGCGAGTAGCTCAGTTCCTCCTCGGCGAGCTCCAGGGCTCTCGCCGGCTGTCCGAGTCCGACCAGGGCAAGGGCGGCGCCGGAGCGCCAGGGGGTGGCCACCGGGCTGACGAAGTCGCGGGCGCTCTGACCGCGGCCGCAGGACAGGTAGTCGTCGAGGGCGGCCTGCCAGTTGCCCTCGGCCATGTGCAGAAAGGCTCTGGCGTAGTGCAGTTCGTTCCATTCCCAGGAGCTGTCGGCACTCTCCTCGTCGAGGCCGGCCAGCAACCGCCGGGCGTGGGCACGGTGGCCGAGTTCGCAGTGGGCGAGTGCCACCATGGACGCCAGGTGGGGCATGCGGATCCCCTGCCCGGCGCACGCGTCGAGGAGCGGGGCGTTCTCGGCGATCACGCGCCGGAAGTCACCGGCCCACAGGGCCGCTTCGGCCCGCACGCTGATCAGGCACTGTCGGCCGATGTCCGTCAGATCCGGGAGCGCGGGCGGGGCGGGGAGGGCCTCTTCGGCGAGGGCGCGTGCCTCGTCCAGCCGGTCGGCCCACTGCAATAAGGTGGCCGCGGTTCCCAGCCAGCCGTCGCGGAGCCGGGGGTCCACCGGTGCGGCCAGCCGCGGCAGCACACGGCCGAGGGCCTCGGCCGCCGACAGCCGGCCGGTCCCGACCTCGTACTCGGTGACCAGGCCGCAGGCGAGCGGCTCGACGGCGGCGGGGGCCGTCGCCGTCAGTTCCCGCATGCGGGCGACGGCGTTGCGCCACGCGACCGCGTCGTGGGAGGCCATGACGGCGGCGGTGGTCTGCAGCACACGGACGAGCTCGCCGTCGTCCACGGCGCTGCCCACCTGGCTCATGACGCGCATGGCGGTGTCCGTGCGACCCCGGGCGACGAGCGCCGCGCCGAGGGCGGGTGCGACAGCGGCGCGTTCATGACGGTCGGCGTGCAGCTCCAGCGCCGCGCGCAGCCTGCGGATGCCGGCATCCGCGCTGTGGGGCAGCTCCAGGGCGCCGAGGCGCAGGGTGAGCCCGGCGCGACGGCCGGGGGCGAGCGGAGCGGTGAGGGCGTGGCGGAGGAAAGCGGTGGCCTCGTCGACCCGGCCGCCGCGTACGGCGTCCTCGGCCGCGTCCTCCAGGGACTGCGTCATCCACTCCTCGCCGGGCCGGTCGAGGTGGAGCAGCTGGGCGGCGACGTCCGCCGTGGGCGCGCCGCGCTCGTCGAGCAGGCGGGCGATACGGCCGCGCAGCGCGCCCAGTTCGGCCGGATCGACCGCCGCGAGGGCGGCCTCGCGTGCCAGCGGGTGGGAGAAGAGGCGGCGGAGGGCGGACGCGCCCGCGGACGCGGCGCGGTGGTCCGGGCAGAGGCCGGCGGCCTCGTGGAGCAGGGCCCCGCCGAGCAGCGCGGCGCCGCCCCCGGCCACGGCGACCGCCAGGGAGAGGCCGCGCGACCATGGGGTCGCCCGGGCCCGTATCCAATGGACGATCGCGTCACGGTAGCGGCTTCCGCCCAGCTCGGACAGGCTGCGGGGCAGCGGCCCCTCACGGAGGTCGGCGAGGAGCGCGTGCACCAGCACCGGATTGCCGGCGCACGCCCGGATACACAACTCGGCCCGGTCGGCGCCGTGTCCGCGGGCGAACACCAGACGGGCCACGGCCTCCGGGCCCAGCGGGCGGAGCACCACGGACGTGCCCGTCGCACTGGGCAGCACGGCGGTGCCCTTCTCCCGGCACTCGGTCAGGACCAGCAGCACGGGCAGGTCCGCCAGCCGACGGGCCAGGTAGCCGAGCCAACGGCGTGACGCCATGTCGGCATCGTGCAGGTCGTCGACGGCCAGAAGTACGGGCCGACGTTCGGCGGTCCGCGCCAAGCGGGTCACGAGGCGGTGGAAGACCATCTGCTCCTCGGCCGCCCGCAGGTCCGCGAAGGGCACCTCCCCGCCCTCGGGAAAGAGCTGGCGCACGAGAGCGAAGGGGAACCCCGACTCCTCCGGCGAACAGCCCGCGCGCAGCACACGCATCGCCCCGCCCGCCGCCTCCCGCCCCGCCACCTCCCGCAACAGGGCGGTGCGGCCCATCCCCGCCGCCGCACCGAACACCAGCCAACGGCCCGCACCGGACCGCGCGGACTCTCCGGCCCTCGCCGCGGCCGCCAGCGCTTCCTCGCGTTCGAGAAGCACACTGCCCATACCCACACTCCTCCACCTCGGTGCAAACGGCGCCCCCTCGGTGCAGGACGCCCGAGCTGAATGCTGCATGCCGAAAGTCGCGAAATCCCCTATTCCGGGCCAGCGTTCTCTCCGGACGATATCCCGTATGACCTGGCCAGACACGTAATGATCTTGCTGTGGGTGGCATGGCGTCGGGGCCGGGCCGGGTGGTACCTCGCGTCGACCGCACGGTGCCTTCTGAGGCGGTTGACACCGCACTCGACGGAGTGTCCCTGCCTGTAGACCGTCTTGCCGCAGGCCGGCGGGCGGCCACCGGCGGAGCCGCGGTTGAGGAAATCCCGGACCAAGCCGCCGCGTTGACGACCGGTGGTGGGGCCGGGGACGGCTCCGAGCCCGATGCGTCCACGACCGTGCTGTCCGACGCGGACACCGCCGCGCCCGCGCCGGCCGCCACCGCACTCGCCGGTACCAGCAAGGCCGTTCAGGCCGACGGGCTGCTGCTACGCACGGTGGAGCGGCAGCCGCCGGGGCCCGGGGAGCTGGCCGGTCCGGGGCCGGCCACGCTGACGCCGCTCGGCCTCTTCGCCGCCGACGACTCCGCGATCGGGGCGTCGACCGGCGGCAGATTCCGGGGCGATCCCGATCCTCGCCGCCCCGCAGGCCGACCTGCGACATCAGCTTCGCCGCGGTGTAGTTCCGGGCGTCGGGGCGAACTTGCGGCAGGTCGCCTGTTCACCGCCCAGCCGGTGAACAGGATCCCGCAGAAACAGACTGCGAGATATCCGCTTCCAGCGAGAAACAAAACCAGCTTCTGGCCTGGGACTTGTAAATGATCACTAGAATCTGCTCCCATTCTAACGACCTGTACGTCCTGTACATTTTTTACAGAGGAAGGGAGCAGCCATGCCGCAGCCGACGGCGCGCCATGTCCTGCCGGAGTTCACCGAGCGCACCAGCTACGGGACCCGGACGACCGACCCGTACTCCAAGCTGCTCGACGAGCGGATCGTCTTCCTGGGGACGGCCATCGACGACGCCTCGGCCAACGACGTGATGGCGCAGCTCGTCCACCTCGAACACGCCGCCCCGGACCAGGACATCTCGCTCTACATCAACTCGCCCGGCGGCTCGTTCACCGCGATGTGCGCGATCTACGACACGATGCGCTACGTCTCGTGCGACGTGGAGACCGTCTGCCTGGGCCAGGCGGCCTCGGCGGCCGCCGTCCTGCTGGCCGCCGGGGCACCGGGGAAGCGGCTGGCGCTCCCGCACGCCCGGGTGATGGTCCATCAGCCGTCGCTCGGCGAACCGGTCCAGGGCCAGGCCGACGACCTGCGGATCCGGGCGGAGGAACTGCTGCGCACCCGCGACAGACTGGAGGAGATGCTGACCGAGCACACCGGGCAGCCGCGGGCGCGGATCGCCGCGGACATCGAGCGGGACACCTTCTTCGACGCGCCCGCCGCCCAGGAGTACGGCCTGATCGACGGGCTCACCCGCGGCCGCAAGCGGGCCTCCGCGCAGCCCCTCGGGCGGTGAGGCGCGGTGCTGCCGCCCGAACTGCCGCCGCTGCCCGCCCTGACCCGGGCCGAGGGGCAGCTGATCGACAGCTATCTGGAGGTCCTGGACCTGCTGGGCCGGATCAATCCGGCCCGCGCCACCGGGACGTACGGCGGACTGCGCGCGGCCCAGGCCCTGGTCCGCAAGTCCACCGAGCTGCGGGACGCGCTGGCCTTGATGCACGACCGCGGTGAGAGCGAGCTGCACGCCGGGACCCTGGGGCGGGCGCTGCGGGTCCTGGACGGGGAGCGCCGGGCGCGGCGGGTGACCGTACCGCCGCAGGAGGGCGCCTGACCCGACTCCCGCGAGGGGCCCACGGAGCCGTACGGCCCCCGGCTCGGGACGTGTTCCGGGGGTGGGCGGCGCGCACCGCCGGGACACGTACGACTCCGGAGTGCACATACGGCGTAATGTGTGCGGCTGCGGTAAGGGGGCGAGGAATTGCGCGGGTCGGCGAAGATTCCCGCCCCCCTTGGGTTTCGGTGCTGGTCCCGGCCCCGCCGACACGGCCGATACCGCCACGTACGGGACAAAAGAACCTATTCAGCCCAAAAGTGACCAATGTCACACACTGCAATTTCAGCTCGGAAATCGGGTGGGCGGTGCGTGACGATCCCTTCGACGACAAGCCCCCGCCACAGCGACGGGGCGGTCCGGACGGGCAGCTGCTCCCGCCGTTGTCCGGATCACCGGCTGACGAAGGGTTGCGCATGACCATGCGCATGCAGATGCCGCACCTCCTGGTGCGCGCCGGCACCGTCTCCGCCCTCACCCTGGTCGCGCTGGGCGGGCCCACACCCGCCCCGGGCGCGGCCGCGGAGGCCGAATTAGCGTCCATCCCCGTCAAGGCCCTGCGGATCGCCGCCTCCAAGCAGGGCTCCCCGTACAAGTGGGGGGCGCAGGGACCGGACAGCTTCGACTGCTCGGGACTGACGCTCTACTCGTACCGCCGCGCCGGCCGGGCCCTGCCACGCACCGCGGCACAGCAGTACCGCCGCACCCAGCATGTCGCGCGCTCCTCCCGGAGGAGCGGCGATCTGGTCTTCTTCCACTCCGGCAGCGGGATCTACCACGTCGGCATCTACGCGGGCGGCGACCGGATCTGGCACGCGCCCAAGGCCGGCGCCGTGGTGCGGCTGGAGCGGATCTGGAGCCGTGCCGTCTGGTACGGACGGGTGCGCTGACCGGCGACGCCGAGCCGCCCGGCCAACTGTCGGTGGCCTTGGGTAACTTGGCGGCGTGACCTCGGGACTGAGCAAGCTGCTGACGGCCGCGGCACGCGGGAGCTTTCCGCCCGCCGACGGCTCGGTGACGGTGCTGCCCGCGCCGTCCCCGCGCGATGCCGGGGTGGTGTCCTTCACCGCCCATGCCGTGGTGTTCGCCGACGTGCCGGCGGCGTGGGTGCACGAGCGGATACCGCCCGGCGACCTCGCGGCGCCGCTCAACCCGCCGTTCCTGAGCGCGCTGGGCGCCCGGCTCGGCCGCGAGGTGAACAACATCGACCTGCTCACGGTCGCCGAGGCGCTCCCCGGGCCGCCGCCCCTGGCGCTGACCCGCTCCACGGACCGCGACCACCCCCGCACCGCGCGGGCCCTGCGCCACCGCGACGCGGTGCGGGCCTGGACGACCGCCGACGGCGGGACCGTCGTGCTCGGCCGCGGGGTGGCCGGCCGTCGGGAGCTCGCCGTGGAGGTCGACGACGCCGCCCAGGGGCGCGGTCTGGGGCGGGAGCTGGCGCGGTCCGCACGGCATCTGGTCCCGGCGGGCGAGCTGCTGTGGGCCCAGGTCGCGCCGGGCAACGCGCGCAGCGTACGGGCCCTGCTGGCGGCCGGGTTCCGGCCGGTCGGGGCGGAGGCACTGCTGGTGCCGCCCGGGGAGCGCGGCTAGGTCGTGACCGCGGAGTCCCGCCTGCCGTTCGGGCGAACGACGGGACGTTGCGGACACGGCCCAGGGGCTGCCCGTCCCCGCGATCGCCGGACAGGCGCTACGGGCCGTCCGCCCGACACGGGGCGGACGGGGGCCACGGCACCGTGACCCAGACCGTCTTGCCGCCGGCCGCGACGGGCTCGACCCAGAGGCGGCCGCCGCGTTCGGCGGCGAGGCAGCGGATGATGACCAGCCCCCGGCCGTTGTCCTGCTGCACCGCGGCGGGCAGCCGGCGCGGCGGGCGCGGATGCCCGTCGGTGATGCCCAGGCACAGCTGTTCCTCGCACTCCAGGCGGAGCTCGACGGTGAAGGCCGGGGAGCGGCCGCGGGTGTGCTGGACGGCGTTGGTGGCGAGTTCGGAGACGATCAGCAGGAGGTCGTCGGCGGCGGCCGACCCGGGCGGCAGGCCCCATCGGGCGAGGACGTCCCGGACGTGTCCGCGGGCCGCGGCGACCGAGTCGGGGAGGCTCGGCAGAGTGCGGGTGGATTCCTGGTGGTCTGCCATGACGACGCCGTCCCTTTCCCGCCGAGGCGCGGCTCCGGCCCGCCGGACAGCCGGGATGCCGGCCGGGGTGCCGGCGGCCTCGGTTGTGTACCGTGCGCCAGACTGCCACCCATGCTGCCGGTGCGGTGAGCGATCGCCCAACACATACGGAGTTCTGTCGCGATTCTCTCGCTCGATGCGGTGAACAGTGCTGCGGCAGACGGCGTTTGGGGTGTATGGGGCGCCCGTTGCGGCGCCGCGGCTCTGGTGCCCGCGACGCCGCCGGTGCCGAATGGCGACTTCAGGCCACCGGGGCGGTCGCCACGATGATGTCGGCCGCGGTGCTGATCTGAGCGTCCGTCAGGTCCGCTCGGGCGGTGAGCCGCAGCCGGGAGATCCCGTCGGGCACGGACGGCGGACGGAAGCAGCCGACCGCGAGCCCGGCCGCCCGGCAGTCCGCGGCCCAGCGGACCGCCGCCTCCGGCGAGGGCGCGCGCACGGAGACCACGGCGGCGTCCGGGCGGACCGCCGTCAGGCCCGCCGCGGTCAGTCGGGCGTGCAGTTCCCGCGCCACCTGCCGGACCCGTTCGGAACGGTGCGGCTCCCGGCGCAGCAGCCGCAGGGCGGCGAGCGCGCCGCCGGTCGCCGCCGGGGCCAGCCCGGTGTCGAAGATGAACGAGCGGGCGGTGTTGACCAGGTGCTCGACGACCCGGGCCGGGCCGAGCACCGCGCCGCCCTGCGCGCCGAGGGACTTGGAGAGCGTCACGGTCGCCACCACGTCGGGGTCCCCGGCCAGCCCGGCGGCCCGCAGCGCACCGCGGCCGCCGTCGCCCAGCACGCCCAGCCCGTGCGCGTCGTCGACCAGCAGTGCGGCGTCCCGGGTCCGGCAGGCGTCGGCGAGCGCGGGCAGCGGCGCGGCGTCACCGTCGACCGAGAAGACCGAGTCGGTGACCGCCAGCGCCCGGCCGTGGTGCCCGGCCAGCGCGGCGCGGACGGCCGCCGGATCGGCGTGCGGGACCACCTCGGTGCGGGCCCGGGAGAGCCGGCAGCCGTCGATGAGGGAGGCGTGGTTGCCGGCGTCGGAGACGACCAGGGTGCCGGGGGCGGTGAGCGCGGTGACCGCGGCGAGGTTGGCGGTGTACCCGGAGGACAGCACCAGGGCCGCCTCGAAACCGCAGAACTCGGCGAGCTCGTGCTCCAGTTGGGCGTGGAGTTCGGTGCTGCCGGTGACCAGTCGCGAGCCGGTCGCACCGGCGCCCCAGCGGTCGGCGGCCTCGGCCGCGCCCCGCGTCACCTCGGGGTGCCGGGCCAGTCCGAGATAGTCGTTGCCGGCCAGGTCGAGCAGCGGGGAGTCGGCGGGCCGGGGCCGCAGGGTGCGGACCAGTCCCGCGCGGTGGCGTTCGGCGCGGGCGGCGTCGATCCAGTCGAACGCGGCGCCGGACGCCGGCCGGGGGCCCGCGGCGGGCGGCACGGCCGGGGCGTCGCACAGCAGCGGTGGGGCGTGGTCCGGCGGCATCGGCGTCCTTCGTCCGGGGGCTTCGGGAACGAGCCCGGCCGCGGGCCCGGCGCGCGGGTCCCGGCAACGGGGCTGCGGGGCCTCGATTGTGGGCTGTCGATAGACGTTAGCGGTCGTTCCGCACGGAGACGGTGTGGTGATGCACACACCCCGATCGCCGGGCATTGTGGGAATCCTCCTTGGCCGGGGGCCGGGCCGTACGTCAGGATCATCGCCATGGACCTGCTGAACACACTGGTGGACAAGGGACTGCGGCGCGAGGTGCCGACCCGTGACGAGGCGCTCGCCGTACTGGCGACGTCCGACGACGAACTGCTCGATGTGGTGGCCGCGGCGGGGAAGGTGCGCCGCACGTGGTTCGGGCGGCGGGTCAAGCTCAACTACCTCGTCAACCTCAAGTCGGGCCTGTGCCCGGAGGACTGCTCGTACTGCTCCCAGCGGCTGGGCTCGAAGGCGGAGATCCTCAAGTACACCTGGATCAAGCCCGACGACGCCTCCAAGGCGGCCGCGGCCGGGGTGGCCGGCGGCGCCAAGCGGGTCTGCCTGGTCGCCAGCGGCCGGGGCCCCACCGACAAGGACGTGGACCGGGTCTCGGAGACCATCGCCACCATCAAGGAGCAGAACGAGGGCATCGAGGTCTGCGCCTGCCTGGGGCTGCTGAACGACGGCCAGGCGGAGCGCCTGCGCGCGGCGGGCGCCGACGCCTACAACCACAACCTCAACACCTCGGAAGCCACCTACGGCGGCATCTGCACCACGCACGACTTCTCCGACCGGGTGGACACCGTCCAGCAGGCCCAGGCGGCGGGGATGTCCGCCTGCTCCGGGCTGATCGCCGGTATGGGCGAGACCGACGCCGACCTGGTGGACGTGGTCTTCGCGCTGCGCGAGCTGGACCCGGACTCGGTGCCGGTCAACTTCCTGATCCCGTTCGAGGGCACTCCGCTGGCCAAGGAGTGGAACCTCACCCCGCAGCGCTGCCTGCGCATCCTGGCGATGGTCCGGTTCGTCTGCCCGGACGTGGAGGTCCGGCTGGCCGGCGGCCGCGAGGTGCACCTGCGCAGCCTGCAGCCGCTCGCCCTGCACCTGGTCAACTCCATCTTCCTGGGCGACTACCTGACCAGCGAGGGCCAGGCCGGCAAGGACGACCTGGCGATGATCGCGGACGCCGGGTTCGAGGTGGAGGGCACCGACACCACCACGCTGCCGGCGCACCGCCGGGACGCGGCGGACACCACGGACACCACGGACACCGCGGACGCCGAGCCCGGGACCGCCGCGGAGGCCGTCGTTCCGGCCCCCTCCGAGGACGCCCGGCGCGATCTGGTCGCGGTGCGCCGCCGCGGCGCCGGCACCGACCTGCCGCCCAATGCCTGAGCCGCTCACCCCCGGTGAGCTGCTGGCCCTCGACCGGCAGCACGTCTGGCACCCGTACGGGCCGATGCCCGGCCGGAGCGAGCCGCTGCTGGTCGAGTCGGCCGGCGGCGTCCGGCTGCGGCTGGGCCGCCCGGCCGAGGGGCGCTCCGAGCTGGTGGACGGGATGTCGTCCTGGTGGTCGGCGGTGCACGGCTACAACCACCCGGTGCTCAACGACGCGGCCCGCGGCCAGTTGGAGCGGATGAGCCATGTGATGTTCGGCGGGCTCACCCACGAGCCCGCCGTGCGGCTCGCCAAGCGGCTGGTGGACATCACCCCCGAGCCGCTCCAGCACGTCTTCCTCGCCGACTCCGGTTCGGTGTCGGTCGAGGTGGCGGTCAAGATGTGCCTCCAGTACTGGCGTTCGCGAGGCAAGCCCGGCAAACAGCGCCTGCTGACCTGGCGCGGCGGCTACCACGGCGACACCTGGCAGCCCATGTCGGTCTGCGATCCGGACGGCGGGATGCACGACCTGTGGCAGGGCGTGCTGCCCCGGCAGATCTTCGCCGACGCGCCGCCGGCCGGCTTCGACGCCCCGCCGGACGCCGCCTACGCGGCGCACCTGCGGGAGCTGATCGCCCGGCACGCCGACGAGTTGGCGGCGGTGATCGTGGAGCCGGTGGTGCAGGGCGCGGGCGGGATGTCCTTCCACTCCCCCGCTTACCTGCGGGTGCTGCGGGAAGCCTGCGACGCGCACGGCGTGCTGCTGGTCTTCGACGAGATCGCCACCGGCTTCGGCCGCACCGGCAGCCTGTTCGCGGCCGGGCACGCCGGTGTCGCACCGGACGTGATGTGCGTGGGCAAGGCCCTGACCGGCGGATACCTCACCCTCGCGGCGACACTGTGCACCACGGAGGTGGCCGAGGGGATCTCCCGCGGCGAGCTGCCGGTGCTGGCGCACGGGCCCACCTTCATGGGCAACCCGCTGGCCACCGCCGTCGCCGAGGCGTCCATCGAGCTGCTGCTGTCCCAGGACTGGGCGCGGGAGGTCAAACGGATCGAGGCCGGTCTCCGGGCGGGGTTGGCGCCCGCCGCGGAGCTCCCCGGGGTGCGCGAGGTGCGTGTCCTGGGCGCGATCGGCGTGGTCCAGCTCGACCATCCGGTGGACATGGCGGCCGCGACCCGGGCCGCCGTCCGGGAGGGCGTCTGGCTGCGTCCGTTCCGGGACCTGATCTACACCATGCCGCCGTACATCACCGGCGACGAGGACGTGGCGCGGATCTGCGCCGCGGTGCGCGCGGCCGCCCGCGAGGGCTGAACGCCCCCCGCCTCGGGCGGGGGCGGTCGGCCGGTGATCCGGTCCGCCCCCGCCCCGCATCATCACCACCACCAGCGAAGAGTTCGGAGGCACACCACATGTCGGTGCTGTTCGTGACCGGTACGGGTACCGAGATCGGCAAGACCGTGACCACGGCCGCGATCGCCGCGGCGTCGCTCCGCCAGGGCCGTACGGTGGCGGTCCTCAAGGCCGCCCAGACCGGCCTCACCGCGGACGCGCCGGGCGACGCGGCGGAGGTCGGGCGGCTGGCCGGTGCGGTCACCGTCTCCGAACTCGCCCGGTTCCCCGAGCCGTTGGCGCCCGACACGGCGGCCCGGCGGGCCGGTCTGCCGCCGGTGCGTCCGCAGGAGATCGCCGAGGCCGCGGCGCAGCTGGCCGCCTCGCACGACCTGGTGCTGGTCGAGGGCGCCGGCGGGCTGCTGGTCCGCTTCGACGACGACGGGAACACCCTCGCCGACGCCGCGCGGATGGCCGGCGCCCCGGTCCTGGTCGTCGTCCAGGCCGGCCTCGGCACCCTCAACACCACGGCACTGACCGCGCTGGCGCTGCGCTCGCACGGCCTCGCCTGCCCCGGCGTCGTGATCGGCAGCTGGCCGGCCGAACCCGACCTCGCGGCCCGCTGCAACCTCGACGACCTGCCGGAGGCCGCGGGCGCCCCGCTCCTCGGCATGGTCCCGGAGGGCTCCGGCGCCCTGCCGCCGTCCGCCTTCCGCGCCGCCGCCTCCGGCTGGCTGGCACCGGCACTGGGCGGCTCGGGCACCTTCGCCCCCCGCGACGCCGTCCGCGAACCGGCCACCGCCGCCTCGTAGTCCCCTCGCCGAAGGCCACCGCCGCGGCGCGGCGCGTGGCCGCGGGAGGGGCGGCCGGGTCAGACCGTCCAGGTACGGAGTTCGTCGGCGATGGCGCGGACGTCGGTGGTGCCGTCCTTGACCAGGCGGGCCAGATCGCGGACCTGCTCGGGTGAGGTGGCGACCTTCAGGCCGCTGGCGACGAGGAAGCCGTAGGCGACGGCGGTCGCGAACATGGCGTTCGAGCGCTCCAGCGCCGGGACGTGGAGCAGCAGTTGGAGCAGGGCGGCGGCGCGGTCCTGGGGCTCGGGGTAGACGGGGACGCCGAATATCTCCGCTTCGTGGCGGCCGACCGCGGCCATCAGGGCGCCCCAGTCGGTGACCTGCGGGTCTCCGGGTGTGTGCTGTTCGGCGATCAGGAGGAGCCAGGCGAGATCGATGCGCAGTGTCACGTTGTGCCCGGCTGCCCTTCCCGGTGGTGGGCGCTCCCCTGGTCGGGGGCGGGGCGGAGGCGGTCCGGGCCCGGGTCGAGGCCGAACTCGTCGGCGAAGACCCGCTCGTACTGCTTCATGAAGTCCGCGGCGGCCTCGACGAAGGTCTGGCCGACTTCGCCGGCGTCCTTGAGGACGAGTTCCTCGATATAGCGGTTCACGCTGACTCCCCGCTGGAGGGCGCGCTCCCGCGCCGCTTCGGCGGTGGCTTCGTCCACCCGGACGTTCAACTGGGTTTTCGCCACCCCTCCAAGCTAGCGCGGATCCGCTAGCACCGGCAAGGGCCGTCGCCGGTGTGCCGGGCGGTTCCGTCCGGGGCTTCGCCGGGCGTACCCGGCCAGTGCCGCACCCCGCGCAGCACCTCCAGGAACGCCCGTTCCGCCGGGGACAGCAGCCGGTCCCGGCGGCGCACGAGGCTGATCGGGCGGGGCTGCGGGGCCGGGGTGACGGGCAGCGCGGCGAGCGTGCCGGCGCGCAGTTCGTCGACGACGGCGTGTTCGGAGATCAGGGCCAGGCCCATGCCGGCCGCGACGCACTGTTTGACCGCCTCGGGTCCCCAGATGTCGGCGCGCGAAGCACCGCCCAACCCCCAGTCGCCAAG
Organism: Streptomyces sp. CB02959; assembly: GCF_002803155.1. GTDB lineage: Bacteria > Actinomycetota > Actinomycetes > Streptomycetales > Streptomycetaceae > Streptomyces. Next base: position 47,921 of record NZ_NNBP01000029.1, on the reverse strand, counting down.
CACGCGTTCCTGGAGCGCGCGGGTCTGCGAGCCCGGTTCGCGGAGCAGGAAGCGGGTGCCGTCGGCGGCCAGGTCGTCCGGGGTGACGGTGGCGCGGTCGGCCAGCGGGTGGCCGGGGGCGGCGATCAGGACCAGGTGCTCGTCGAGGACGGACTCCACGACCAGCCGGTCGCCGAGCGGGGTGCCGGCCACCACGGCGATGCCGATGGCGCCGCCGAGCAGCCGCTCCTGGACGGCCTCGTAGTTGCCGACGAAGACGTCGCAGTCGATGGCGGGGTGGCGCCGCTGGTAGCGGGCGAGGAGGGCGGGCAGCAGGTAGGTGCCCACGGTCGCCGAGCCGCCGACCAGGAGGCGCCCGGTGACCAGCCCGCTGACCTGCTGGACGGCGGCCACCGCCTCCTCGGCGAGCAGGAAGACCCGCTTGCCGTACGCGGCGAGCACCTCGCCCTCGGCGGTGGGGCGGGCGCGGGTGCCGGAGCGGTCGATGAGGGTGACCCGGAGGGACTGTTCGAGCCGCCGCACCTGGTTGGAGACCGAGGGCTGGCTCATGTAGAGCTTCTGGGCCGCGGCGGAGAAGCCCTGGTGCTCGACCACCTGCATGAAGATCCACAGTCGGTGGAGGTTGAGTTCCACGGCCCTCCCTCGGTCCTGGCGCACGGCGCGCCGGGCGCCGTGGGGAAGCGCCATGATCGACTACGCAGTCGACCCTAGCGGGGGAAGCCCGCCGTGGACAGGGGCGCCGGGCACCCACCGGGCCCGGGGCCCTGGGCCCGAGCCATCGGGGCGACCGGCGCGGTCCGCCCGCCGCGCCACCGCCGGGCCGCCGGGGCGCGTACCGCACGATGAGTTCCTCCGGACCGGCCGGACCGGCCGGCCGCCCCGCCCCGGAGGAGCGCCGCCGTGTCCGTCCCCGCCCCCGTCCCGCATCTGCGGCGCAGTCTGCGCCGCTTCGACATCATGGCGATGGGCGTCGCCGCGGTGGTCTCGTTCGACGTGATCGGGCAGATCGCGGCGGGCGGCGGGCAGGCGGTCGTCTGGATCACGGTGCTCGCGGTGGTGTTCCTGCTGCCGTACGCCCTGCTGTTCGCCGAGACGGGCGCCGCCTTCCCGCAGGAGGGCGGCCCGTACGTGTGGGTGGAGGTGGCGTTCGGGCGGCTGCCGGCCGTGCTGACGACGATGTTCTACTGGGTCACCAATCCGGTGTGGCTCGGCGGTTCACTGGTGTTCCTGGCGGCCCAGGCGTGGAACGGTTTCGTCTTCCCGCTCGGTTCCGGGACCGTTGCCGACTACGCCTTCAAGCTGGTCTTCATCTGGGCCGCCATCCTCACCGCGGTGGTCTCGCTGCGCCGCGGCAAGTGGATCACCACGGCGGGTGCCGCGGTGAAGGTCCTGGCGCTGGCGTTCTTCACGGTCACGGCGGTGGCCTACGGGGTCCAGCACGGCTTCCGCGGGCTGGCGGAGGCGCACTTCACGCCCACCACCGCCGGGTTCCTGGCGTTGGTGCCGGTGCTGCTCTTCGCCTACGTCGGCTTCGAGGCGCCCAACGCGGCGGGCGACGAGATGCTCGATCCGCAGCACGACGTGCCGGTGGCGATCGGGGTGTCCGGTGCCATCGCCGCCGGCTGCTACCTGCTGCCGGTGGCGGCGATCCTGTCTGCCGCGCCGCCGGGCCGGGTCACCGGGATCGGCGGCTTCATGGACGCCGCGGAACTGGTCTTCGGGGTCTACGGGAGCTGGCGCGGGCCGCTGCTGACCTGCGCGGCGGTGCTGTTCGCGGTGGCGCTGCTGACCCAGGGCAGCGCCTGGATGATCGTCGCCGACCGGATGCAGGCGATGGCGGCGGCCGACGGCGGTTTCTTCACCCGGGCGCTGGGGGCCTTCCATCCGCGGCTGGGCACCCCGGTCCGGATGAACCTGCTCTCCGGTGTGACCGCCACCGCCTTCATGGTCGCCGCCATGCACCTGGCGCACGGTGACGCCGCGGCCGCCTTCGGCGCGGTGCTGTCGGTGGCGATCACCACCCTGCTGCTGTCGTACCTGGCGGTGATCCCCGCACTGCTGGTGCTCCGGCTGCGGCACCGCGAGGTGCCTCGGCCCTACGAGGTCCCGTTCGGCACCCGGGGCTTCACGGTGGCGGCGCTGCTGGTCTACGCCTGGATCCTGCTCGGCTCGTGGGTGGCGCTGTTCCCCGGCACGCTGGAGGCGGCGGTCGGGATCCCGTACCGCTTCCGGGCGGAGTGGGGCGTCTCCCGGCTCACCTTCGAGACGTTCACGCTGGGCACCGTCGGGCTACTGCTGGCGGTCTCCGTCGCGGGGTACGTGACCCAGCGCATGCGCGCACAGCCCGGCGACGATCAGCGCCAGGCCGGTCCACCCGGATAGCGCGGGCGCCGCGACGCCGGTCAGCAGCGCCTCGCCGAGCAGGGTGAACGGCACCTCGGCGGCCTGGGTCGCCTCGACCGCGCCGAGTGCGGCGGGGTGGTGCCGCACCCGGTCGGTGGCGCGGAAGAAGAGGGTGGTGGCCACCACGCCGGAGAGCAGCGCGACGATCAGCGACTGCGTCAACTGGCCGCCGGACGGCGGACCCTGGGTGGCCGCGGCGGTGCCGGCCAGTACCAGCCAGAGCGGCAGCGAGCCCAGCGTCATGGCGAGCGTCCGCTGCACCCCGTCCAGGCCGTCGAGGCCGAGCAGCCGGCGGTTGCCGAGGGGGTAGGCGACGGCGGCGACGAGGACCGGCAGCACCACCCGCAGGGTGTCCGCGGCCGTGATGCCGCCGGCCTGCCCGAACTGGGTGAGGACGACCCCGACCACGATCAGCACCGAGACGCCGAGGGTGCGCAGCGGGACCCGGCCGCCGCCGCAGGCGCCCAGGGCGATGCCGGCGACGATCACCAGTTGCCAGGTGGCGGCCACCAGCCAACCGGCGCCGTGCTCCCCGGCCCAGGTCAGCGGCGCGTAGAAGAGCCCGAAGCCGATCGTCGACCAGAGCAGCCAGACGCCCGGCCGGGCCCGCAGGCTGCGCAGCACGGCGGGGAGCCCGCCGCGCACCGCGACCAGGGCGAGCAGCGGGACGGTCATGAGCAGGTAGCGCAGGCTCGCGCTCCACATCCAGGAGCCGCCGGCCGTGCTCATCATGCGGTTGAGCACGAAGGTGGTGGCGAAGCAGGCGGCGGCGAGGACGCCGAGGCCCATGGGGAGGACGACGCCGCTCCGTGCGCCGCGGGTGGATATCGGCACGGTTCTCCCTTTCATAACACCGTTACAGGCCACTCGGCGACACCGGTGCAGGCCCCCGCTCGACCGAGCTGACCTGCGGTTTCCCGAGCCGAGGGGATCAGATCGGGGAATTGACATCTGAAATGTTAGTGGCCGGGAGTCCGGTGCCGGCGGGCGGGTCCGGCCGCTTAGGATCGGGGCGTGACCGCTCTGGAACCGGTGCCGAGAAGGCTGCTGCGCGACAAGGCGTACGACGCGTTGCTGGAGGCGATCGTCTCCGGCGAGCTGCCGCCCGGACAGCGGCTCCACGACGGCGACCTCGCCGAACGGCTGGGCCTGTCCCGCGCCCCCGTACGGCAGGCGCTGGCCCGCCTCACCGCCGAACGGCTGGTGGTGTCCAAACCGCAGAGCTACACCCGGGTCGCCCCGGTCGTGGCCGAGGAGATCCGGGACGCGCTCGCCGTCGTGCAGGCGATGCACGCCCTCGCGGTCCGCACCGCGGTCCCCCGCCTGACCGGGGAGGACCTAGCGCGGATGCGGGCGGCCAACGCCGCGTTCGTCCGGGCCCTGGACGCCGAGGATCCCGCCGCCGCGGTCGCCGCCGACGACGCCCTGCACGCCGTACCGATCGAGAGGTGCGGCAACGAGGCGCTGGCCGAGACGGTGCGCCGGTACACCCCGCTGCTGCGGCGGCTGGAGCGCCGCCGCTTCTCCAGTACCGCGGCGCGCGCCTCCGCCGCCCGCCACGACGCACTGATCGCCGCCTGCGCGGCCGGCGACACCGAGACCGCGGTGTCGCTGTCCGGCGCGATCTGGGGCGGTCTCGACGCGGAGGCCGCCGCCGAGGAGGCGGCGGGCGCGGGCGCCGCGCGGGACGGGGCGCCGGCCCGGACCGCCCGGCGGTGACCGGCGGCGCGGTGCGCGGGGCTATGGCGCGCATAGCGTTTTCGGTGGTTCTGCGGCACTGAACGGCGGTGCTACCCATGAGGGGTGGGGCGGCACCGACCGCCGTCCCGGTCGACCGACCTCAGGGGTGGATCCGCAGATGAAGGAAGCCGCTGCCCAGCAGCTGACGGTGAACGGCCGCGACTACGCCTGGCCGGCCCGGCCGGTCGTGGTGGTGTGCATCGACGGCAGCGAGGACGCCTACCACGAACGGGCCGTCGCCGACGGCCGGATGCCGTTCCTTGCGGGGATGCTGCGGCGCGGCAGCGATCTGCGCGCCGACTGCACGATGCCGTCCTTCACCAATCCCAACAACCTCTCGATCGCCACCGGCGCACCGCCCTCGGTGCACGGGATCTGCGGCAACTACTTCTACGACCCGGCCTCGGACAGCGAGGTCATGATGAACGACCCGGCGCTGCTGCGCGCCCCGACGCTGTTCGCCGCCTTCTCGGCGCGCGGCGCGCGGGTCGCGGTGATCACCGCCAAGGACAAGCTGCGCCGGCTGCTCGGCCACGGCCTGGTCGACGGCATCTGCTTCTCCGCCGAACAGGCCGACCGGGCCACCGTGGCGGAGCACGGCATAGACAAGGTGCTGGAGCGCACCGGGATGGCCCTGCCGCCGGTCTACAGCGCCGAGCTGAGCGAACTGGTGCTGGCCGCGGGCGTGGACGTGCTGGAACGGGAGCGCCCGGAGCTGATGTACCTGTCGCTGACCGACTACATCCAGCACAAGCACACCCCCGGTTCGCCGGCGGCCAACGGCTTCTACGCCATGCTCGACGGCTACTTCGCGCGGCTGGACGCGCTCGGCGCGGTGCTGGTGGTCACCGCCGACCACGGGATGAACGCCAAGAGCGACGGCGCGGGCCGGGCTCAGGTGGTCTTCCTCCAGGACGAGTTGGACCGGGAGCTGGGCGCCGGTCGGGCCCGGGTGGTGCTGCCGATCACCGATCCGTACACGGTTCACCACGGCGCACTGGGCTCGTACGCCACGGTGCACCTGCCGCCGGGGGCCGGTCCGGCGGAAACCACCGCGCTGGCCGCCGGGCTGACCGCGCTGGACGGGGTGGACGCGGTGCTGACCCGGGCCGCGGCGTGCCAGCGGTTCGAGTTGCCGGGCGACCGGATCGGTGAGCTGGTCGTACTCGCCGAACGCAACACGGCGCTGGGCACCACCCCGGCCCGGCACGACCTGAGCGGCTTCACCGAACCGCTGCGCTCGCACGGCGGGCTGACCGAGCAGCGGGTCCCGTTCCTGGTCAACACGCCCGTCGGAGCGCTGCCGGACGGGCACCGGCTGCGGAACTTCGACAGCTACTGGATCGGCACCGCCCTCGCCGCCGGACGGCCGCTGACCGGCTGACCGCCCCGTCCCCTCCCCCTCTTCCTCCCCGCTCTTCCCCTCCCCCGGCCCCGGCGCGCCGCCGAGGCACGCGCCGGGGCCCTGCCGCGCTCACCCCCACCTCCCCTCCCCGCGGCCCCGACTCCCGCTCCCCACCTCCCCGTTCACGTCGAGGACAGGACACCGCCATGGCCGACCTCGCACCGCAGTCCGTTCCGTCCGAGCCGCCGGTCCCCCCGGTGACCACCCGCGCCGCACTCCGCACCGCGGTCCGCTGGCGACGGCAGATCTTCGCCGTCACCTGGCTCGCGTACGCGGGCTTCTACTTCGTCCGCCAGGCCTTCGCGGTCGCCAAACTGGGGATCCTGGACGACCCGGCGGTGCACGGCGTACTCACCGAGCAGGCGCTCGGGGTGATCGACGCGGTCTACCTCGCGGCGTACGCCGTCGGCCAGTTCCTGTGGGGGATGTGGGCCGACCGGTTCGGTCCACGGGTGGTGGTGACCGTGGGCATGCTCGGCGCCGTCGCCGCGTCCTGCACGATGGGGATGAGCAGCGCCCTGCTGGTCTTCGGTGGGGCGATGGCCGTCCAGGGGCTCGCGCAGTCGGCCGGCTGGGCGCCGCTCTGCAAGAACATGGGGAACTTCTTCCCGGTGCGCACCCGCGGGCGGGTGCTCGGCCTGTGGAGCACGAACTACGCCTTCGGGAGCCTGGCCGCCCCGCCCTTCCTGGGCTGGTGGGCGTACCAGGTCTTCGACGACTGGCACGCCGCCTTCGTGGCCGGGGCGGCCACGCTGGCGGTGGTGCTGGTGGTGTTCCTGGTCTTCCAGCGCGACACCCCGCCGGACGGTGCCGGGCCGGACGCCCCCGAACCCGCCCCCGGGCCCATGGCGCAGGCAGCGGCCCCGCCGGTCGCCGCCCCGCGCCGGGCGCCGTTCGCGCTCTACCGCGCCGCGCTCAAGGACCGGATGGTGCTCACCCTCGGCGCCGCCTACTTCCTCCTCAAACCGGCCCGGTACGCGATCCTGCTGTGGGGCCCGGTGCTCGTCAGCCAGCGGCTGCCGGCGGTCGGCAAGGTCGGCGCCACCGTCATCCCGGTCTCCTTCGGGGCGGCCGGGGTGCTGGCGCCGATGCTGATCGGCTGGCTGTCCGACACCGTCTTCCGGTCCCGCCGGGTGCCGCCCTGCGTGCTGGCGCCGGCCGTGCTGACCGGGGCGCTGGCGCTGTTCGTTCCGTTGACCGCGACCGGCAGCGCGGCCGTGATGATCGCCGTGCTGGCGGTGATCGGGCTGGCCGTCTACGCCGCGGACGCGATGATCTCGTGCGTCGCCGCGGTCGACTTCGGCAGCACCGGCGGCGCCGGCACCGCGGCCGGCGTGGTCAACGGCTGCGGCTCGATCGGCGCGGTGCTCGGCGGACTGCTGCCCGGCTTCCTCTCCGGCAGCACCCTCTTCCACGGCTTCGCCGCCGCCGCGCTGCTGGCCGGTCTGCTCCTGCTCCCCCACTGGAACCGCCGCCCGGCCACGGCGTCCTGACGGCTCCTCGGCGATGCCGCGCCGGCATCCGCATGGCACCTCCTCGTGACCCACCCCGTCCCCAGAGAGGCACTCCCATGACGCACCCCACGCTCCGCACGCCCGACCCCACCACCGGCCCGGCCACCGGCCGCGCCACCGGCCCGGTCCGCTCCGTCGACACCGCGGTCGTCGGCGGCGGGATCGTCGGCCTGGCGCACGCGCTGGCCGCCGCCCGGCGCGGCGACCGGGTCGTCCTCTTCGAACGGGACGGCTACGCGGTCGGCGCCTCGATCCGCAACTTCGGGATGATCTGGGCGATCGGCCAGCAGCGCGGCGCGGTCAACCAACGGGCGCTGCGCAGCCGGGAGATCTGGCTGGAGCTCGGCGCAAAGACCGGGATGTGGGCGGAGCCGACCGGTTCGCTGCACCTGGCGCGCCGGCCCGACGAACTCGCCGTCCTGGAGGAGTTCGTGGCCACCACCCCGGCCGCCCGGGAGCACGGCACGACGATGATCACCGCGGCGGAGGCGGCGCGGCGCGGACCCGCGGTGCGCGCCGAGGGTCTGCTCGGCGCGATGTGGAGCCCCACCGAGGTCAATGTCGATCCCCGGCGGGCGGTACCGGCGGTCGCGGCCCACCTGGCCGAGGAGTACGGCGTGGACGTCCGCTTCGGTACGGCGGTGCGCGGCATCGCGGCGCCGCGGCTGTCGACCACCGACGGCGAGTGGCGGGCCGACCGGATCGTGGTGTGCAGCGGCAACGACTTCGCCACCCTCTATCCGGAGGTGTTCCGGGCGAGCGGGCTGGTGCGCTGCAAGCTCCAGATGCTGCGGACGGGGGCGCAGCCGGACGGCTGGCAGCTCGGGCCGATGCTGTGCGGCGGGCTGCCCCTGCTGCACTACGCGGCGTTCGAGGACTGCACGGCCCGCGCGGCGCTGGACGCCCGGATGCGCGCGGAGCTGCCGTTCCACCGGGAGCACGGCATCCATGTGCTGCTGTCCCAGACCGCGGACGGCCGGCTGACGATCGGCGACAGCCATGCGTACGCGGCCACCCACGACCCGTTCGCCAGCGAGGAGATCGACCAGGCGATCCTCGGCTCGCTGCGGGAGTTCGCCCGGATCCCGGACCCGCGGATCACCGAGCGCTGGACCGGCTGCTACCCGTCGCTGCGGGACGGCCGCACCGAGCTGGTGGCCGATCCGGAGCCCGGGGTGACGGTGGTCAACGGCGTGGGGGGCGCCGGGATGACGCTGTCGTTCGGGCTGGCGGAAGAGGTGCTGGGCCGGTAGGGCCCCGTTCACGGCAGTTGGCGATCCGCATCGCGTCGTCGAAGCCGTCCGCGTCCACCACCGCGAGGACCGGGCCGAAGACCTCCTCCTGGGCCAGTTCGCTGTCCCAGGGCACGTCGCGGATGACCGTCGGCTGGACGTAGCAGCCCTCCGGCAGGCCGGGCCGGGCGGCCGGGCCGCCGCCGCACAGGACCGTGCCGCCGTCCCGCCGGGCGCCCGCGACTGTGTCCAGCGCGGCCCGCATCCGGACCGGGTCGACGACCGGGCAGACCTCGGAGTCCGGGTCGTCACCGGGGCCGACCCGCAGCGCCGCGACGCGTTTCACCAGCCGCGCAAGGAACGCGTCCCGGACCCGGCGGTCGACCACCGCGCGGCTGGTGGCGCTGCACCGCTGCCCGGCCTGCCCGAAGGCGCCGTGCAGCACCGCGTCCACGGCCCGGTCCAGATCGGCGTCGGCCAGCACGATCACCGCGTTCTAGCCGCCGAGTTCGAGCTGGGTGCGCAGCAGGCGGGGCGCGCCGGCGGTGTGGATGGCGGTGCCGACGGCGAGCGAGCCGGTGAAGCTGATGCCGGCGACCTGGGGGTGCGCGACCAGGGCCGCACCGGCTGCCGCGTCCCCCTGGACGAGGTTGAGCACGCCGTCGGGGACCCCGGCCCGCTGTGCCGCGTCGGTCAGCAGCGCGGCGGTCAGCGGGGTCAGCGGGGAGGGTTTGAGGACGGCGGTGCAGCCGGAGAGCAGGGCCGGGGCGACCTTCCAGACCGGGATGGCGAGCGGGAAGTTCCAGGGCGAGACGAGTCCGACGACGCCCAGGGGACGGCGGAAGGTGTAGGCGAAGGTGCGGTCCTCCTCGGCGGGCGCGGTGACCCCGCCGAGGAGCCGGGCCTGACCGGCGGTGAACTCCAGCACCGCGCGGGCGCGCGCCACCTCGGCCCGCGCCTCGGCCCGCAGCTTGCCCTGTTCGCGGGTGATGGCGGCGGCGAACTCCTCCTCCCGATCTGCGAGTTGGCGGCCGAGGGCGGTGAGGTGGGCGGCCCGCCGGATCGGGCCCAGCGCCCGCCAGCCGGGCAGTGCGGTCGCCGCCGCGGCCACCGCCCGCTCCGCGTCCGCGCCGTCGGACTCGGTGAACTCCCCGATGCGGTCGCGGAGATCGGCGGGGTTGCGGTTGGTCCGCGTGCGCCCCGATGCGGCGGGGGCCCACCGGCCGTCGATGAAGTTCAGCAGATGGTGCGCCGCCACGGGTTGCCGCTGCGGAACGTCGGTCATGTCCTGCCCCTTCGTCGCACGTCTGGTTGCCGCCAGGCTGGCCCAGGGGGCGGCCGGGCACCATCCACGGCTTGCGAATGCGGCCGATAGCCGGTTCCTATCGGGGCGCCGGCGGGGCACAGCGCCGTTCGAGCGAGCCGAATCGTTCTTCCTGCCGCCGTTCGAGCGAGCCCCGGAGTGCGCCCGGACCGGATCGGGCAGCGGTCGGGCTACCGGTGCGGGGCCGGCCGGCCCCGCCCTTGTGCACGGAGGAGGCCCATGCCCATCGAAGAGACTCCCGACGCCCGGCACCCGGCGGCCGTCACGGTCGAGCTCGGTGCGTTCCAGGTGGAGACGGTCCGCTCGGTGTCCGGCCCGGCGTTCGACCCCGCGCCGCCCGGCGGGGACCCGCTCCCCGAAGGGGTGGGGCGGCCCGGCGAGATCACCATCGTGCGCGGCCCGGACCAGAGCGCCGCCTTCACCGACTGGCTCACCAGATGCCTGGTCGAGCGGGGTGCCGCCGACCGGCACCGGCAGGCGGTGACGGTGGTCCACTACGCCGTCGACCGCACCCCGCTGCGCCGCTACCACCTCGTGGGTGCCCTCCCGATCGCGTGGGAGACCCCGGCGGACGGGACCGGCGCCGCCGCGGAATCGGTGACCCTGGCGTACGAGGAGCTGACCGTCTCGGACTGACCGGGCCGACGGCTCCCGGCCAGGGAGTCCCGGTGCCGCCCGCCGCGGACCGGGGCTCCCTCGCGTACGGCGTCGAACGGATCGTGGTTCCATACCCGTTGCCGGTCATCCGAGCCAACGGCGACTGTAGCCACAGGGGGTCTCCATGCCACGTCCGTTCCGCTTCGGCATCACCATGCTCACCCTCGACACCGGTACGGCCTGGCGCGAGAAGTGCCGCCGCGCCGAGGAGTCGGGCTTCGACGTCATCCTCGTCCCGGACCACCTGGGGTGGCCGTCGCCGTTCCCCACGCTGGTGGCCGCGGCGGAGGCGACCGAGCGACCGCGGCTGGGCACCTTCGTCCTGAACGCCGGCTTCTGGAACCCCGCCCTGCTGGCCCGCGAGGTGGCCACCACCGACGCGCTCACCGGCGGACGGCTGGAGCTGGGCCTGGGCACCGGGTACGTCAAGGCCGAACACGACGCCGCCGGGCTGCCCTTCGGGACGCCCGGCCGGCGGGTGGACCTCCTGGAGCACACGCTCACCGAGCTGGACCGGCTGCTCGGCGACCCCGAGCACCTGCCGAAGGCCGTGCAGCGGCCCCGCCCGCCGCTGCTGATCGGCGGCAACGGCCCGCGGATGCTGCGGCTGGCGGCGCGGCACGCGGACATCATGGCGTTCACCGGCGCGCGACAGGCACCGGGCAAGCCGGAGGGCACGCTGGAGCTGCTGCCGGCCGGGAAGGTGGCCGCGTCGGTGGCCGCGTACCGGGAGTACGCCGCGGACCGCGCGGAGCCGGCCGAGCTGAACATCCTCGTCCAGCGGGTGCTGGTGGCGAACGACCGGCGGGCCGCGGCCCGGGAGTTCGCCGCACTCGGCGTCGGGGTGGACGAGGACCAGGCGCTGGAGGCGCCGACGCTGCTGATCGGAACGCCGGCGCAGATGGCCGACCAGCTGCGGGAACGCCGGGAGCGGTACGGCTTCTCGTACGTCAGCGTCCTGGACACGTACCTGGAGGCGTTCGCGCCGGTGATCGAGGAGCTCAAGGGCAGCTGACCGGGCGGCCGGGGACCGGTCCGCGGCAGGGAAAGGGATCGACAGGGCGCCGGGCCCGGTGATGGGATCCGATCATGACTGATCTCCATATCCGGGCCGGGGGTCCGGCCGATCTCGACGCCGTCCTGGACTTCTGGAAGGCGGCCGCGGAGGGCACCAGCATCAGCGACGACACCGAAGGCGTGGCGCGCCTGGTGTCCCGCGACCCGGAGGCGCTGCTGCTGGCCGAGCGCGACGGGGAACTGGTGGGCACGGTGATCGCCGGGTTCGACGGGTGGCGGTGCCATCTGTACCGACTGGCGGTCCACCCCGACCACCGCCGGCGCGGGATCGGCGGTGCGCTGCTGGCGGCGGCCGAGGAGCGGTTCTCCGCGCTCGGCGGGCGGCGGGGCGACGCGATGGTGCTGGACCGCAACGCGTCGGCGCACCACGCGTGGCGGGCGGCCGGGTACGCGCCGGAGCCGCAGTGGAGCCGCTGGGTCAAGCCGCTGGACGCCTAGGTTCGGTCCGACCACGAGGAGCCCGTCCCCGCATCAGGGGGCGGGCTCCTCGGCTTCCCCTCCCCCGCCACTCCACGCCCAGCCCAAGGACTTTGCCGACCCTTTACCATGGAGTGCCGGGTGACGGACCCCGGAACCCCTTCCCCTACGAAAGGTGTGTGAGCGTCCGGCCATGGCCGAGCCTCCCAGTTGCCGTTGTCGTGCGCCCCGTCGACGGGGCGCGAACCTCCCGAACGTGTCCGACCATGGGACGGAGGTGAACCGATGACCGACCTGCTCCTGCTGGCCGTGGCACTCCTGCTGACCCTGGCCTGCGGCATCTTCGTCGCGGCCGAGTTCTCGCTGACGACGGTCGAGCGCGGCGACCTGGAGCGCGCCGCCGCCCGCGGCGAGCGCGGCGCGGACAGCGCCCTCAAGGCGGTCCGCGGCCTGACCTTCCAGCTGTCCGGCGCCCAACTCGGCATCACCGTGACGGGCCTGATCATCGGCATGCTCTCGAAGCCGGCCATCGCGACCCTGCTGGACGGTCCGCTGGCCGCGATCGGACTGCCGCGGTCCGCCGCGGACTCGGTGGCGCTGGTCCTGGGGACCGCGCTCTCCACCGTCGTCCTGATGGTCATCGGCGAGCTGGTCCCCAAGAACTGGGCGATCTCCAGCCCGCTGGCCGTCGCCAAACGGGTCGCCACCGCCCAGCGCGGCTTCAGCGCCGCCTTCAAACCGCTGATCACCCATCTGAACAACACCGCCAACCGGACCGTGCGCCGGTTGGGCCTGGAGCCGGCCGAGGAGCTGGCGTCGGCCCGCGGCCCGCAGGAGCTGGTGGCGCTGGCCCGGCACTCCGCCAAGGAGGGCGCCCTGGAGGCCGACACCGCCGAGCTGTTCGTCCGGACGCTCAACCTCGCCGATCTGACCGCGGAGAACGTGATGACCCCGCGGGTGCAGGTGATGGCCCTGGAGGTGCAGTCCACCGCCGAGGACGTCGCCAACGCGACCCGGGCCACCGGACTGTCCCGGTTCCCGGTCTACCGCGGCAACCTCGACAGCGTCGTGGGTGTGGTGCACATCAAGGACGTGCTGGCCGTACCGGCCCATCTGCGGCCCCGCCGCCCGGTCTCCGAGCTGCTGCGCGAACCGCTGCTGGTCCCCGAGACGCTGACCGTGGACCGGCTGCTGGACCGGCTGTCCGGCCGGCGGACGATGGCCGTGGTCATCGACGAGTACGGCGGCACGGCCGGGGTCGCCACGCTGGAGGACATCGTCGAGGAGGTGGTCGGCGAGGTCCGCGACGAACACGACCCGCTGGAGATCCCGGACCTGGCCCCGGCCGGCACCGACGCGGACGGCCGGGCCGTCTACCAGGCCGACGGCGCGGCCCGCGCCGACCAGCTGGCGCGGATCGGGCTGCGGCTGCCGGACGGCCCGTACGAGACCCTGGCCGGGGTGATCGCCACCGAACTGGGCCGGATCCCCGAGGGCGGCGACAGCGTGGAGGTGGCGGGCTGGGCGATGGACGTGCTCGACGCCTCCGGCCACCGTGCGGCCCGGGTGCTGCTGCACGCCCCGCCGGCCGGCACCCCGGACGCCCCGGAGGTCGGCCGATGACCGCGCTCCAGTTGTTCGTGGGCCTGCTGACCCTGGTCGTCAACGCCTTCTTCGTGGGCGCCGAGTTCGCGCTGATCTCGGTGCGCCGCAGCCAGATCGAGCCGTACGCGGAGGCCGGGAACCGCCGGGCGGGCAGCGTGCTGTGGGGTCTGCAGCACGTCTCGGCGCTGCTGGCCGCGGCGCAGCTGGGCATCACGCTGTGCACGCTGGTGCTGGGCGCGGTCGCCGAACCGGCCATCGCACACCTGCTTGAGCCGGTGTTCGACGCGGTGTCGATCCCGCACGCGCTGATCCACCCGATCTCGTTCGTGATCGCGCTGGCCGTGGCGACCTATCTGCACATGCTCTTCGGCGAGATGGTCCCGAAGAACGTGGCGCTGGCCGAACCGGTGCGCACCGCGCTCGCGCTGGGCCCGCCGCTGGTGGCGCTGACCCGGGCCCTGCGCCCGGTGATCTTCGCCATCAACGCGCTGGCCAACGGCCTGCTCAAGCTGCTGCGGGTGGAGACCAGGGACGAGGTCGCGGCCGCCTTCTCGGACGACCAGCTGGCCCAGCTGGTCGAGGACTCGCGGGCCGCCGGACTGCTCGACGAGCGGGCCCAGGAGCGGCTCCGGGACGCCCTGGAGCTGGGCCGCCGCCCGGTGCGGGACGTGGTGCTCCCGGTGGGCGAGGTGGTCTCGGCACGGATGGGGATCACCCCGGAGGAGCTGGAGCACCTGGCCGCCGAGTCCGGGTTCTCGCGGTTCCCGGTCGTCGACGACACCCGGCGCATCCTCGGCTACCTGCACGTCAAGGACGCGTTGGACGCCGCCCCGCGCACCGCGCCGTTCCCGGTGTCGGCGCTGCGCCCGATCGCCCGGGTCCGGGCGGCGACCCCGCTGGACGACGTGCTGACCGCGATGCGCGGCTCGCGTACGCACCTGGCCGCGGTGATCGGCGACGACGGCCGGCTGGCCGGACTGGTGACCATGGAGGACGTCCTGCGGGAGCTGGTGCTGCAACAGCCCGCGAGCTGATCGTCGCGCCCGCCGGGGCCGGTGGCGCCCTCGCGTCGCCTCTGGTGGGCACCCCGCGAAAACCCTTCACTGACCGATCGGTTAGATTGCTAACCGATCGGTCAGTCGCGTGTGCGCGGCACCGCGGCGACCCGGTCACGCATCCGTACGCGCACGCGACGAGGGGGCAACACCATGGACCGCACGACATGCTGCGTGGTGGGCGGCGGCCCGGCCGGCATGATGCTCGGGCTCCTGCTGGCCAGGGCCGGCATCGAGGTGACCGTCCTGGAGAAGCACGGGGACTTCCTGCGCGACTTCCGCGGCGACACCGTCCACCCGTCCACCCTGAACCTGCTGGACGACCTCGGCCTCGGCGAGGAGTTCGCCCGGCTGCCGTTCCCGAAACTGGAGGAGATGCGCGTCCAGATCGGCGGCACCACCGTGGTGATGGCCGACATGCGGCGCATCCCCGGCCGGCACAAGTACTTCGCCATGGTCCCGCAGTGGGACTTCCTCGACCTGATCGCCCGCGCGGCCGCCGAGGAGCCCTCGTTCACCCTGCGCATGCGCACCCGAGCCACCGGGCTGCGCACCGAGGGCGGCCGGGTGACCGGGGTGCACTACGTCGACGAGCACGGCGAGCCCGGGGAACTGGCCGCGGACCTGACCGTCGCCTGCGACGGCCGGGACTCCGCGATCCGCGCGGCGGCCGGGATGCGGCAGCGGTACTTCGACGTGCCGATGGACGTCTGGCAGATCCGGGTGGACGCACCGTCCGACGCCGTCAAGGGCGGCCGGGTCTTCGGCCGGTTCGGCGGCGGCCAGGCCGCGGTCACCATGGACCGCGGCACGTACTTCCAGACCTCCTACCTGATCGGCAAGGGCCAGGACGCCGCCATGCGCCGCCACGACATCCAGTGGCTGCGGGACCGGCTGGGTGCACTGTTCGGCTGGGACGACGAGGTCACCGGCACCATCGGCTCCTGGGACGAGGTCAAGCTGCTGGAGGTCACGTTCGGGCGGCTGCGGCGCTGGCACCGGCCCGGACTGCTGTGCCTCGGCGACGCCGCGCACACCATGTCGCCGGTCGGCGGGGTCGGCGTCAACCTCGCCCTCCAGGACGCGGTGGCCGCCGCCCGGCTCCTGGCCGGCCCGCTGCGCCGCGGCACGGTCGGCAGCGACGAGCTGGCCCGGGTGCAGCGGCGGCGGGAGTGGCCGATGGCGCTGGTCCAGAAGTCGCAGGAGGGCGAGCACGCCATGATCCGCTCCGCGCTCGACGGCACGCTGCACGGGGACCGGCTGCCGGTGCCGATGCGGCTGCTGCGGCGGGTGCCGGCGCTGCGGACCGTCACCGGCTACCTCGGCGGCATCGGCATCCGGCCCGAGCCGACCCCGGAGTTCGCCAAGGTCAGTCCCGGCGCGCCACGGCGTTGAGGGTGAAGGTCTCCAGCTCGGCGGCGGCGGCGTCCAGATCGAGGTCCGGGTGGGCCAGCCAGTGCCCGATCACCCCGTCGATCGCGCCGCCGATCGCCAGCGCCACCGTGCACGGGTCGAACTCCCGCAGCACACCGGATTGCTGACCCTCCGTCAGGAGGGCGGCGAGGGCCTGCCAGCGGTCGTAGGTGTCGTGCGACCCGGGCGTCTTCAGGCGGGTGCCGCCGTCGTCGTCGAGCAGCATCTCGGTGATCACCCGGACCTGGCGGCGGTTTTCCCCCTGGTAGCGGATCATCGCGTGCACGTAGGCGACGACCGCGGCCAGCGGGTCCGGGGCCCGCTCCACCCGCTCCCGGACATAGGTGCCGAACTGGTCCATCACCTGGGCCAGCGCGGCGCGGGTGAGGTTGTCCTTCGAGGAGAAGTGGTAGAGCACCGCGGCCTTGGAGACCCCGGCCCGCTCGGCGATCGCGGACAGCGAGGTGGCGGGGTAACCGCGGGTGGAGATCAGGTCGATGGTGCAGTCGATCAGCTGCTGCCGACGGGCCCGTTCGGTGAACGTCGCCGCCTCGGGATCCGTGCTCCGCCGAGGACTCATCCCACGCCCACCTCTGTCTTTCCGTACCTCTCCACGGCCCGCACTCCGGCCGCTGTCGACCGTACACCGCGGGATAGGATCACGGCGCCATGGAGACCAATGTGCGATACAACAGTTTCGTCGCGGTCGGCGACAGCTTCACCGAAGGCATGTCGGACGGCCTCCCGGACGGCTCCTACCGGGGCTGGGCGGACCTGCTCGCGGCCCGGCTCGCGACCCTCGCGCCGCAGCCGGCCGGGGAGCCCGCCACCGCGGCGGGCCCGCCCGGCTTCCGCTACGCCAACCTCGCCGTGCGCGGCAAGCTCATCGACCAGATCGCCGACGAGCAGTGCGGCCCGGCCGCCTCGATGGGCGCCGACCTGGTGACGCTGGTCGGCGGGCTCAACGACGTACTGCGCCCCAAGTGCGACGTGACGCGGGTGTGCGCACGCCTCACGGACTGCGCGGAACTGCTGGCGCGCGGCGGCGGACAGCTGGTGCTGATGCGCAGCCCGGGCCGCCGCGGGCCGGTGCTGGAGCGGTTCCGGGCGCGGATGGAACAGCTCTTCGCGCACATCGACGAACTGGCCGCCCGGCACGGCGCGTTGGTCGTGGACCTCTACGCCTCCGAGGCGCTGGCCGATCCGCGGATGTGGGCCGAGGACCGGCTGCACCTGAACGCCGAGGGGCACCGCCGGGTCGCCGAGGCGGTCTGGCAGACCCTGGGACTGCCCGCCGCCGCGGACTGGGACGCACCGCTGCCGCCCGCGGTCCCGCCCCGCTGGGCCGACCGGCGCACCGCCGACCTGCGGTTCGCCCGCGAACACCTGGTGCCGTGGATCGGCCGCCGGCTCACCGGACGCTCCACGGGGGACGGCCGGACGGGCGCGCAGTTCAGCGCCGACCTGGGCAAGGGCTTCTGGATA
This sequence comes from Streptomyces sp. CB02959, assembly GCF_002803155.1. Taxonomy (GTDB): domain Bacteria; phylum Actinomycetota; class Actinomycetes; order Streptomycetales; family Streptomycetaceae; genus Streptomyces. The sequence goes on along the minus strand of NZ_NNBP01000029.1, from coordinate 30,594 downwards.
AGCCCCGTGGACCACGCCGACCCCGGTCCGGTGACCGACTGGCGGGCGGTGGGGGCCTGATCCTCGCCCCGACCCGGCCGCGCCCCCCGCGCCGGGCGGCTCGGGCCGTCGGGCGTCCTACCCGAAGAGCCTGCGCACCTTCTTGATGCCGAGGTGGCCGAGGTAACCGAAGAAGCCGGCGAAGACGATGAGCACGAGGATCACCTCCCACGGCTTCATCCGGTGATGGGAGCCGCCGTTCGTGCCGCTGGTGTGACGGTGCCAGCCCCGGCGTTACGCTCGATTTGTCGACATACGTTCCGATCGTGCGGAGGCGGCCATGAGCCAGTACGACGAGTACACGACTCCGTCGCAGGCCGAGGGCGAGCGGCTGGAAGAGGACATGGACCCGGCCGAGCCGCGGCACCCCCAGACGATGCGCACCCAGCCGTCCCAGGCGGAGGGCGAGCGCCGGGCGGAGGACGACGAGGACTGACGGCGCGGGCCGGAGCGCGCCCGGCGGCACGCCCCCGCACCGGCCGCGGCGACTGTAGGAAAGCACAGCCGGGACCGAGGCGCTGGCCTGCGCAAACCGCCAGTAGACTCTGGCCACGTGACTGCTGTGTCTGCGAAGCCTCGCATCCCCAATGTCCTGGCCGGCCGCTACGCCTCCGCGGAGCTGGCCGTGCTGTGGTCCCCCGAGTACAAGGTCAAGCTGGAGCGGAAGCTGTGGCTGGCCGTGCTGCGCGCCCAGAAGGACCTGGGCGTGGCCGTCCCCGAGCAGGCACTGGCCGACTACGAGCGAGTGCTGGACACCGTCGACCTGGCCTCGATCGCCGAGCGGGAGAAGGTCACCCGGCACGACGTCAAGGCCCGGATCGAGGAGTTCAACGCCCTCGCCGGGCACGAGCAGATCCACAAGGGCATGACCTCCCGCGATCTGACCGAGAACGTCGAGCAGCTGCAGGTGCGCCTGTCGCTGGAACTGGTGCGGGACCGCGCGGTCGCCGTACTGGCCCGCCTGGGCTCGCTGGCCGCCCAGCACTCCGAGCTGGTCATGGCCGGCCGCTCGCACAACGTCGCCGCGCAGGCCACCACCCTCGGCAAGCGCTTCGCGACCGCCGCCGACGAACTGCTCGTCGCCCACGCACGGGCCGAGGAACTGCTCGCCCGCTACCCGCTGCGCGGCATCAAGGGCCCGGTCGGCACCGCGCAGGACATGCTCGACCTGCTCGGCGGGGACGCCGGGAAGCTCGCCGAGCTGGAGCAGCGGATCGCCGCCCACCTCGGCTTCGGCCAGGCGTTCACCTCCGTCGGCCAGGTCTACCCGCGGTCGCTGGACTACGAGGTCGTGACCGCGCTGGTGCAGCTGGCCGCCGCGCCCTCGTCGCTGGCCAAGACGATCCGGCTGATGGCCGGGCACGAGCTGGTCACCGAGGGCTTCAAGCCCGGCCAGGTCGGCTCGTCGGCGATGCCGCACAAGATGAACACCCGCTCCTGCGAGCGCGTCAACGGCCTGATGGTGATCCTGCGCGGCTACGCCTCGATGACCGGCGAGCTGGCCGGCGACCAGTGGAACGAGGGCGACGTCTCGTGCTCGGTGGTCCGCCGGGTCGCGCTGCCGGACGCGTTCTTCGCGCTGGACGGCCTGCTGGAGACCTTCCTGACGGTGCTCGACGAGTTCGGCGCCTTCCCCGCCGTGGTCGCCCGCGAGCTCGACCGCTACCTGCCCTTCCTCGCCACCACCAAGGTGCTGATGGGCGCGGTGCGGGCCGGGGTGGGCCGCGAGGAGGCGCACGAGGCGATCAAGGAGAACGCGGTCGCCTCGGCACTGGCCATGCGCGAGCAGGGCGCGGAGCGCAACGAGCTGCTGGACAAGCTGGCCGCCGACCACCGCATCCCGCTGGACAAGGCCCAGCTGGAGGCCCTGATGGCGGACAAGCTGTCCTTCACCGGCGCGGCCGGCGACCAGGTGGCGGCGGTGGTCGCCCGGATCGAGGAGATCGCGAAGCAGCACCCCGAGGCCGCCGCCTACACCCCCGGCGCGATCCTCTGACCCGGGGCTGACGTGCGCCTCACACCTGAGGAACTGGAGGCCGCCCGTGACCGCGTCGTCCCGGACGTGGTCGCGGGCGGGCTGCGGGTGCTGTTCTGCGGCATCAACCCCGGACTGATGACGGCGGCCACCGGGCACCACTTCGCCCGGCCCGGCAACCGCTTCTGGCCCGTCCTGCACGCCGCCGGCTTCACCCCCCGGCAGTTCCGCCCCGCCGAGCAGAGCGCACTGCTCGACCACGGGCTGGGCATCACCAACGTCGTGGCCCGACCGACCGCCCGGGCCGACGAGCTCACCGCACAGGAGTACCGCGAGGGCGGCCGGCTGCTGGCCGAGAAGGTGGCCCGGCTGCGGCCCCACTGGCTGGCCGTCGCGGGCGTCACCGCGTACCGCGTCGCCTTCGACGACAAGCACGCCGTGATCGGCCCGCAGGAACGCACCCTGGGCACCACCCGCATCTGGGCGCTGCCCAACCCCAGTGGCCTGAACGCCCATTGGACGCTTGCGACCATGGCGGAGGAGTACGGGCGGCTGCGCACCGCGGCGTTCGCCGAGTCCTGACGGACGGCGGACGGAACGGCCCGGCGGACGGCGACGCGCCCGAGCCCAAAGGCGGCCCGTCGGCGACGGCACGGCTATCCGGCCCCCGGCGGCGGGCCCTGCGCTATGGCCGCCAGCACCTGGCACGGCTGCCCGGGGTCCAGCGGCCCGGCGCCGACCGCGATCCAACGGCCGCCGGCCGACCAGGCGTACACCCGCGGCACCAGCCCGCAGAGCAGGTCCAGCGGCGGTGCGACCGGCAGCCCCCGTGCACTCCGGTCCAGCGCGTCCGCCAGGTCGTGGACGACGGGCTCGCCCCACCGTAAGGACGCCACCGCGACCAGCGCGGCGAGTTCGTCCACGCACTGTTCGCGGGCCGCCGCGGCGTCCGCCGGATCCGCGTCCCAGAGCGGGCCGCCCGCCCACAGCGGCGCCACGTGGAAGCCCGGCCCGCTGGTGCCCGCCGCGGTCTGCTCGCTCCGCTCCGGGAAGGGGCGGGCGCGTAAGGCGTCGAGCACGGCGAGCGCGGCGGGCGGTCCGCCGGGCGGCGCGGGCCCCTGCGGCGCGGGCGGCGCGGGCGTGGCCGGAGGCGTCCGGATCGTCCAGGGCGTCAGGGGTGTCGGGGGCGTCGGCGGGGTCCGCGGGCTGCGGTGGCTCGGTTCGGGCGTCATACCGTCAGTAAACCGCCGGGGTCTGACAATTGGCCGTCCGCGCGGTCCGCAGCACCGCCGCGAGGCCGCCCGGGGCCACCGTCCACAGGGTCCTCGGGACTCGCCGCACACCCGCTGACCGGCTACGATCCGCCAGACAGGCGAGGCGAGGAGACGGACGTTGGGTCGGCTCACCGGCGGGGACCCCTCCCTGCTGCGACGGATCAACTCCACGGTGGTGCTGCACGCGCTGCGCGCCGCGGACTCCCCCACGCTCACCGATCTCGTCCAGGTGACCGGCCTGTCCCGGCCGACCGTCGAGGGCGTGATCGAGGGGCTCGTCGAGACCGGGCTGGTGGCCGAGGCTCCCGCCGAGGAGGGCGAGACCCGGCGCCAGGGGCGGCCCGCCCGCCGCTTCCGCTTCCGTACCGAGGCCGGGCACCTGCTGGGCATCGAGATCGGGCCGCACCGGGTCGCGGCACTGCTGTCCGACCTCAGCGGGCGGGTGCTGGACTCGGCGCAGCGCGCCGTGGCGGAGACCGCGCCGGCCGACGAACGACTGGAGCGGGTCCGGGCCCTGGTCGCCGACCTGTTGCGCCGGGCGGGCGTGGCTCGCAGTTCGCTGCGCGCGGTCGGGGCGGCCGGTCCCGGCATCATGGAGGCGGACGGCACCGTACGGCTGAGCACCGCACTGCCCGGCTGGACCGGACTGCCGCTCGAAAAGCGGCTGCGACGGTCGTTCCGCTGCCCGGTGCTGGTGGAGAACGACGCCAACGCGGCGGCGGTGGCCGAGCACTGGCAGGGCGCGGCGACCGGCACCGACGATGTGGTGTTCGTGCTGGCGGGGCTGAGCCCGGGGGCCGGATCGCTGATCGGCGGGCGGCTGCACCGCGGATTCGGGGGCGCGGCCGGGGAGATCGGCGCCCTGCACCTGCTGGGCCGGGAGGCGACGCCGGAGACGCTCCTGTCGACGACCGGGGAGCCGCTGCACCCACTGGACGAGGCGCAGGTGGCGGCGGTGTTCGCGGCGGCCCGGGGCGGGGACGCGCAGGCGCGGGAGGCGATGGACCGCTTCATCCGGCGGCTGGTGCACGACGTGGCCGCGCTGGTGCTGGCCCTCGATCCGGAGCTGGTGGTGGTCGGCGGCTGGGCGTCGGGCCTGGCGGGGGTTCTCCCGCCGCTGCGCCGGGAGCTGGCGCGGTACTGCCTGCGGCCGCCGGAGGTCGTGCTGTCGCAGCTGGGCCCGGCCGCGATCACCACCGGCGCGCTGCGGCTGGCCCTGGACCACGTGGAGGGCGAACTCTTCGCGGTGGAGGGGACGGTGACGGGGCGGCGGTGAACCGCACGCCCCGCGCCGGGTGTCCCGACGGCGAACGGGCCCGCACCGGGAGCGCCCCGGTGCGGGCCCGTTCGCGATGGCCCGTCCGTCAGCCGGCGAGCACGGGCTCCGCCGGCTGCTCCCCGAAGGTGAGCCGGCAGGTGTCGGCGCGGTAGGTGGAGACCGCGACGGCCGCGGCCCGGCCCTGGGAGACGTAGCGGGTGGTGACGACGAGCACGGGCGAGCCGGGCAGCCGGTCCAGTTGCCGGGCGTCCTCGGCGCGGGCCGAACCCAACTCGACGGTGCGGTCCTGGCCGTCCAGGTCGAGCGCCTGGAGGGCGCGGAGCACCGCCCGGGCGCGGACGGCCGGGTCGGCGGTGTCCTCGTCGACGTCGTCGGGGACCGTGCCGGCCCGGACGTAGAGGAGTTCGGCGGCGACCGGCTGGCCCGCCGAGACCCGGCTGCGGCGCACGATGTGGACCGTCTCGTCGGGGGCGGACTCCAGCAGGCGGGCCACCGCGACGGGGACCGTGTCGGTCCGGTTGGCGGCGACCGGCTGCCAGTCGTCGCCGGCGGCGCCGGGCCAGGTGTGGCACGTGGGGTCGACGGCGACGCCGACCCGCGGCGGGGCGACGGTGGTGCCGACACCGCGGCGGCGCTGGAGCCTGCCCTCCAGTTCGAGCTGTTCGAGCGCCTGCCGGAGCGTGGCCCGGGCGACGCCGAACCGCGCCGCCAGATCCCGCTCGTTGGGCAGGATCTCGCCGACCGCGAACTCGGTGTCCAGCGCGTCACTGAGCACGGTCCTGAGATGCCAGTACTTGGGCTCCGGAGCCGTTTCGAGCTGCGTGGTCCCCACCCCCCAAAGCCGCGGGCCCCGGGCGGGCCCTCGTAATGAGCGCTTCTTTATTAAAGGTTGTTGCAGTATCCCGACGATATGACCACCCCCACCCTTGGTCAAGACCAATCCCGCACCCGTTTCGCCCGCCGCCCGCGGCGTCACCCGGCCACCGCCGTCCGTGGGGCGACCGTTAGCCTCCCGGTCATGCTTGCTCTGTTGCACACTTCGCCGGTCCACGTCCCCGTCTTCGACGCGCTCCGCGACGCCGAGGCCCCCGGACTGCCGCTGCGGCATCTGGTACGGCCGGAACTCCTGGCCGCGGCGCGGGAGGCCGGGCCCGACGGGATCGCGGAGGAGGTCGCCGGGGCGCTCGGCGAGCTGGTGCGCGCCGGGGCGCGGGCGGTGCTGTGCACCTGCTCGACGCTGGGCACGGTGGCCGAGGCGGCCGGGCCGGCGCTGGGCGTGCCGGTGCTGCGGGTGGACCGGCCGATGGCCGCGGAGGCTGTCGCCGCCGGTCCCCGGATCACGGTCCTCGCCACGGTGGAGAGCACCCTGGCGCCCACCACGGAGCTGATCGCCGAAGAGGCCCGCCGGGCCGGGCGTACCGCTCGGGTGCGCACCGTGCTCGTTCCGGACGCCTGGGAGCGGTTCGCGGCCGGTGACCAGGAGGGCAGTCTGGCGGCGGTCACCGACGCGGTGCGGCGGGAGCGGGACGCCGGCGGGGCCGACGCCCTGGTTCTGGCGCAGGCGTCGATGGCGCCCGCCGCGGAACGGTTCCCGGACGGCGGGCTGTCCGGCACCGGCTCGGCGGTGCCGGTGCTGGCGAGCCCGCGGAGCGGCCTGCGGGCCGCGGTCCGGCTCGGGCCGGTCCGCGGCTGACCCGACGGGCAGGCCCTACGGGACCAGGGACACCAGCTTGTCGGGGTTGCGGACGATGTAGACCGTCTGGATCCGGCCCTCCCGGATACCGAGTTGGAAGACCGAGTCCGGGGTGCCGCCCGTGACGACCAGCAGCCCGATACCGCCGTTGAGTTCGGTGAAGCGGAGCTCCGTGTCGGCCGGGACGGTCCGGACGACGCCGATGAGGAACCGGGCGACCTTGTCGGCGGACTCGATGATCCGCAGCGGGGCCTTGGCCTTGCCGCCGCTGTCCCCGACCAGCCGGGCGTCCGCCGCGAGGAGGTTCAGCAGCCCGTCCAGGTCGCCCCCGGCGGCGGCCGACAGGAAGCGCTCGGTCAACTCGCGCTGCCGCTCCGGGTCGACGTCGAACCGGGGTCGGCGCTCCTCCACGTGGCGCCGGGCCCGGCCCGCCAGTTGGCGCACCGCGGCCTCGCTGCGCTCCAGCCCGGCGGCGATCTCCGCGTACGGGTAGCCGAACGCCTCGCGCAGCACGAACACCGCGCGCTCCAACGGGGACAGCGCCTCCATGACGACGAGGACGGCGAGGGTGACGGTCTCCGCGAACACCGTCCGCTCGGCGGTGTCCGGGGCCGGCCCACCGGGTGCCAGGACGTCGGTGGCGAGCGGTTCCGGCAGCCAGGGCCCGACGTAGGACTCGCGGCGCGACTGGACCTGCCGGAGCCGGTCGATGGCCAGCCGGGTGGTGATCCGGACGAGGTAGGCGCGCGGTTCGCGGACCTCCGCCAGGTCGGCGGCCGACCAGCGCAGCCAGGCGTCCTGGACCACGTCCTCGGCGTCGGCCGCCCGGCCCAGCATGCGGTAGGCGACGCCGTGGAGCAGCGGACGGTGGGCCTCGAAGACCTCGGTGGCGGGATCGGTCAGCACCGCCCCATCCCAGCGGGCGCGTACCGCGTTGTCCAGCGGAAACGGCACCGGTGGGGCGTTCCGGAGGTGTTGCCTTCGTCTCGTCCGGTGGGACGGGCCGTGGCCCTGGGGGGGGCGGCCGGCCGGAGGTGTTCCCCGGCTGCGGCGCGTTCGGCTCCGGCCCCGATCCCGCCAACACAGCTACCGGACGCGGGAGTTCAGGAACTCCCCAGGGCCCGCGCGTTGTTCCAGTCGCGGGTGCAGAGGACCAGTCGGTAGCCGTCGGGGTCCTCGATGGTGACGCCCCACTCGTCCCAGTAGGGGTTGTGGGCCGGGACGCGGGAGCCGCCGCAGCGCTCCAGCCCGGCGACGAGGTCGGCGGGGACCGGTTCGCCCAGATAGACGACGAGGAGGTCGTCCGGTGTGGGGGTCGGGCGGAGCGCGCCCGACGGGTCGTGGGTCAGTTCCAGGTGCCAGGTGGCGTCCGGCCACCCCAGCATCAGGAGGGAGTGCTCGCCCGCCTCCGAGGTGTGGCGGTGGAGTTCGCGCAGGCCCAGCCCGTCCCGCCAGAAACGGCCGGCGGCGGCCAGGTCGCGGGACGGGCGGGCGAGGCGGAGCGGCGCGGAGCCGAGGGCAGGCATGGGTGTCGCCTTCCGTGGGGGCCGCCGGGCGGCGGCGCGTTACGGGACCGTAGACGTCCGGGCCGGTTCCTGGCGATCGGTCCTTGGTCCTGCGACCCTGGTCCCGGTCCCGGTCCCGGTCCTGGTCCTGGTCCTGGTCCACGAGCCATCCGGAGGGTGTTCACCGGGAGTTCGCCCGCCCGGCATCGGGCGGCGATACGAACGGGGTGTGACGAGATCGGACGCATCACGGAGGTGCGAGATGGCGCAGGGTTCCGGCGGCGGCGTCGGACGGCGGGCGCTCCTTCAGGGCGTGGCGGCGGGCTCCGCCGCGTTGGCGCTGCCCGCGGCGGTCGGGGCCGCGCCGGCGGCCGCCGCACCGGCCCTGGTGCGCGGCGGACGGCCGCGCGCCGGCTGGGGAGTGCAGGCCGGTGACGTGACCGCGTCGTCCGGCCTGGTGTGGACGCGGTCCGACCGGCCGGCCCGGATGGTGGTGCAGACCGCCGCCACCGAGTCGTTCCGCAACGCCCGGACCTGGCACGGGCCGCTGCTGGGGCCCGGTACGGACTTCACCGGGGTGACCGCGCTGCACGGACTGCCGGCCGGGGAGCAGGTCCACTACCGGGTGCTGCTGGCCGACCCCGACCACCCGGAGCGCACCGGCGAGCCGGTGACCGGCACGTTCCGCACGGCACCCGACCGGCGCAGGGACATCCGCTTCCTGTGGTCGGGGGATCTGGCCGGGCAGGGCTGGGGCATCAACCCCGAGCACGGCGGCTACCGGGTCTTCGAGGACATGCGGCGCCGGAACCCGGACTTCTTCGTGTGCAGCGGCGACAACATCTACGCCGACAACCCGATCCCGGAGCGGGTGACCCTGCCGGACGGCCGGATCTGGCGGAACGTGACGACGGAGGAGAAGTCCAAGGTCGCCGAGACGCTGGCGGAGTTCCGGGGCGCGTTCCGCTACAACCTCCTGGACGAGAACCTGCGCCGGTTCAACGCCCAGGTGCCGACCATCACCCAGTGGGACGACCACGAGGTGCACAACAACTGGTATCCGGGCCAGCTGCTGGACGACGACCGGTACCGCGTCAAGGACGTCGACGTGCTCGCCGCGCGGGCACTGCGCGCGTTCGGCGAGTACTTCCCGATCCGCACGCTCCGCCCGGACGCCGGAGGCCGGGTGTACCGCGTCCTGCGGCACGGCCCGCTGCTGGACGTCTTCGTGCTGGACATGCGCCGCTACCGCGACGCCAACTCCCCCGACCGGCAGACCGACGACCCGCAGGGGATCCTGGGCGCCGAGCAGCTGCGCTGGCTCAAGCGGGAGCTGTCCCGCTCGCGGGCGGTGTGGAAGGTGATCGCCTCGGACATGCCGCTGGGGCTGGTGGTCACGGACGGGCCGGCGAACTTCGAGGCCGTGGCCCAGGGCGATCCGGGCGCGCCGCTGGGACGGGAGTTGCAGATCGCCGAGCTGCTGCGGCACATCAAGCACCGGCGGATCACCGGCACCCTCTGGCTGACCGCGGACGTCCACTACACCTCGGCGCAGCACTACGCGCCCGAGCGGGCGGCGTTCAAGGACTTCGAGCCGTTCTGGGAGTTCGTGTCCGGGCCGCTGGGCGCGGGCGGTTTCCCGGCGGTGAAACTGGACGGAACCTTCGGGCCCGAGCAGCCGTTCATCAAGGCGCCGGACCGCGCGAACGTCTCCCCGGCGGAGAGTCCGCAGTACTTCGGCGAGGTCGAGATCGACGGGGGAAGCGGGGAGCTCACGGTGCGGCTGCGCCAGGAGGGCGGAGAGGTCTTGTTCGTGAAAACGCTGCAACCGGGACGGGTAGGGCAGTAGAGGCCAATGCGTCGATTGCGCCTTTTACCCGTCCGACACAAGGTGTTGGCGACCAGGCAACACCCGTCGGCAAGGCTGTCTGCATGACTGACGCCACGTCCGCCCGTTCCGCCCGGCGCCACCACTGGCGCCGGGACGTCGTCGAGCTCGCCGCCCTGTTCACCGCCGTGGCGGTGGCCGACGCCGTCGCCAACACGATCGCCCATGGCCCGTCCGGGCCGGTGCTGCTGTGCGCCGGCGCGGTCGCCCTGCTCGCCACGGCGGGCTTCCACGTCTGGTGGGCACGCCGCCATGAACACGCCCCGCCACCGACGGACACCGCGGCAGCCGGCGCCGCACCACCGGCCCCCGCGGCCGGCGCCCGGGAGACGGTGCTGTGGCGGATGCGGACCACCGTCCAGGACGAGCCGGGCAGCCTCGCCGCCCTGTGCACGGCACTGGCCGCCCTGGGCGTGGACATCCTCAGCCTCCAGACCCACCCGCTGTCCAAGGGGACGGTCGACGAGTTCCTGCTGCGGGCGCCGGCCGGACTGGGCCCCGCGGAGCTCACCCGGACGGTCGCCGGTGCGGGCGGCACGCACAGCTGGCTGGAGCGGGCCGACGCGCACGACCTGGTCGACGCGCCGACCCGGATGCTCGGCCTGGCCACCCGCACCGCTCTGGACTCCGCAGAACTCCCCCTGGCACTCCGGCAGTTGCTGGGGCGCTGCACCATCCACTCGGTGCCCGCACGGTCACTGACCGGCCAGCCGCTGGCCGAAGAGGTGCCCGCCGAGGGCGTGTTGGAGGAGCACACCATGAAGTTCCGCGACCCTTCCGGGGGCTCGCTCACCATCGAAAGGCCACAGGTGCCGTTCACCCCCACCGAGTTCGCCCGGGTACGCGCACTGGTCGAGCTGGACACCCGGCTCGGCCAGCGCGTACCACCGCGCCGTGACGTGCTCACGCTGCCCGAGGGCAACGAGATCACGGTCCGCCGCGCCGGCACCGGCGATCTGGCCGCCGCCCGCGCGATGCACGAGCGGTGCTCGGACCGGACGTTGGCGCAGCGCTACCACGGCCCGGTCGGGGACGCCGACCGCTACCTCGGGCACCTGCTCAGCCCGCGGTTCGGCCGCACGTTGGCCGTGGAGACCGCCTCCGGGCGGCTGGTGGCCCTGGGCCACCTGCTGTGGGACGGCGACGAGACCGAAGTGGCACTGCTGGTCGAGGACGCCTGGCAGCAGCGCGGCATCGGCGCGGAGCTGCTGCGGCGACTGGTCGCGATGGCCGCCGAGACCGGCTGCGAGAGCGTCTACGCCATCACCCAGGCGTCCAACACCGGCATGGTGGCGGCGATGCGCGGCCTGGAGCTGCCGCTCGACTACCAGATCGAGGAGGGCACGCTGGTGATCACAGCGCGCCCGGCGGGCCCCCCGCCCCACCGGGAGGACCGGACGGCGCTCCGCCTGCGGGACGGCTCCCGGCACGGCTGAGCACCTGTCTCCGATCCGGGACCGGTGACGAGCCGGTGAACCGCTGGTTGAGCCGACGTCATCGATGGTGCGGCGGATCCAGATGATCGGTTCCAAGGGGTTCAGTGGTCGTAGGCGGTCGGTGCGCGCATGACCGGCTGGCCGCGCATGAGCCGGGCTCCACTCGCCGGGCCCCCCTTGGAATCGATCATCTAGGCTGGCGCGGTGACTGATGAGCAGGAGCGGGTGCGGCCGTCGGGAGTATGGGCCACGGCGGTGGGGGTGGCCCGGGTGCGGGCGCTGGAGACCGAGCGGGAGAACGCGCTGTTCCGCGACCCGCTGGCACGGGCCTTCGCCACCGCCGGCGGCCTGTGGCCCTCCTCGCCGCCGCCCGATGACGAGGCCGCGCGACGCCGCCGGCTGGCCGTGTCGTTCTCCATCGTCATCAGGACGAAGTTCCTCGACGACCTGTTGCGGCAGGCCGCCGCGGCCGGGGTCCGGCAGGTCGTGCTGCTCGGCGCCGGCATGGACAGCCGGGCCTTCCGGATGGTCTGGCCCGAGGGCACCCGGCTGTTCGAGGTCGACACCGCCGCGCCGCTGGACTTCAAGGCATCGGTGCTGCGCCAGGAGCGGGCCGTCGCACGCTGCGAGCGGATCACCGTCGCGGAGGATCTGCGTGCGGACTGGCCGGGCGCGCTGGCCGCCGCGGGGCACGACCCGGCGGCGCCGACCGTGTGGATCGCCGAAGGACTGCTGATCTATCTGCCCGAGGACGCGGTGGAGCTGCTGCTGGCCCGGATCAGCGCACAGTCGGCGGCAGGCAGTCGGATGGGGCTGACGTTGGGCTCGCGCGGCGTGATCGAGCGCTTCGGCGCGGACGCCGTGCCGGGATCGGCGGCGTCCATGTGGGTCTCGGAGATGCCCGACGACCCGGTGGGCTGGCTGGCCGGGCACGGCTGGGAGGCCGACAGCCACACCCTGCGCGAGCGCGCTGCCGCCTACGGCCGCCCGATCGGCACCCCGCCGCAGCGCGAGGAGCGGCCCGGCGGACTGATCTCGGCGGTCCGCCGGTAGCGCGTCTCCCGGTGGTCACCACGAACGACCACAATGGGCCGGGCTACGACCGAAGTTGGGATACGGGTGCGTTCGGCGAACGGTCACTGTGACCATTCGCCGAACCGGACGCTTCCTTCCGGGCCCTCCAGGCCCTCGTCGCTGAGGCCCCGTCGCCGGCAGCGGAGCGCCCGGGCACCGGACGCGACAGGATCGTTCGCCGGAATGATGGTGACGCGGCGGCCCATCCGTACGAGGATGGCCCGTATGTCCAACACCACTACTCCCGCGGGCGGTCCGCTGCCCCGCCAGGTCGCCGACGCCTACGTCGACGCCCTCGTCGAACTGGACCCGATCATCGGCACCTTCCTCGGCGTCGCCGAGAGTTCCGGCAAGCTCCCCGACCTCTCCCCCACAGGCCAGGAAGCGGTGGCACAGCTCGCCCGCACCACCCTGGACAAGCTCGCCGAGGCCGAGGCCCGACCGGGCGCGGACAGCACCGCCGAGCAGGTCTGCGCACGGCTGCTGCGCGAACGGCTCACCGCGGAGCTCGCGGTGCACGACGCCGGCGAGGGGCTGCGCGCGGTCAGCAACCTCGGTTCGCCGCTGCACGCGGTACGGGAAGCCTTCACCCTCACCCCGGCGGACACCGAGGACGACTGGGCGGCGATCGCGCAGCGCCTGCGCGCGGTCCCGGCCACGCTGGCGGGGTACCGTGCCGCCCTCCAGGCCGGTCTGGACAAGCAGTTGCCGGGCGGGCCGCTCCAGGTCACCACCGTCATCGGCCAGCTGGGCGAGTGGATCGGCACCGACCGCAGCTGGTTCGCCGAGTTCACCGCCCCCGGCCCGGAGGCGCTGCGCACCGAGCTGGACGAGGCCGCCGCGGCCGCCACCGGCGCCCTGGTGGAGCTGCGCGACTGGTTCCGGGACGTCTACGCGCCGGCGGTCGAAGGCGCGTCGGACGTGGTGGGCCGCGAGCGGTACGCCCGGTTCATCCGCTACTACAACGGCTCCGACCTCGACCCCGAAGAGGCGTACGCCTACGGCTGGTCCGAGTTCCACCGTCTGCTGGCTGAGATGGAGGCCGAGGCCGAGAAGGTGCTGCCCGGCGCCAAGACGCCCTGGGAGGCGCTGGCCTGGTGCGACGAGCACGGTGAGGCGATCGAGGGCGTCGAGGAGACCCGGGAGTGGCTCCAGTCGCTGATGGACGAGGCCATCGACACGCTGGACGGCACCCACTTCGACCTCGCCGAGCGGGTCCGCCGCGTGGAGTCCAAGATCGCCCCGCCGGGCAGCGCCGCGGCGCCGTACTACACCCAGCCGTCGCTGGACTTCTCCCGGCCCGGCCGCACCTGGCTGCCGACCATGGGCCAGACCCGCTTCCCGGCGTACGACCTGGTCTCCACCTGGTACCACGAGGGGGTGCCCGGTCACCACCTCCAGCTGGCGCAGTGGGTGCACGTCGCCGACCGGCTCTCGCGCTACCAGACGACCGTCGGCATGGTCAGCGCCAATGCCGAGGGCTGGGCGCTGTACGCCGAGCGCCTGATGGACGAGCTGGGCTTCCTGTCCAACGCGGAACGGCGGCTGGGCTACCTCGACGCGCAGATGATGCGCGCGGTCCGCGTGATCATCGACATCGGCATGCACCTGGAGCTGGAGATCCCGGCCGACTCCCCGTTCCACCCGGGCGAGCGCTGGACGCCGCAGCTGGCGCACGCGTTCTTCGCGCAGCACAGCAGCCGCCCGGCCGACTTCGTCGAGAGCGAGATCATCCGCTACCAGGGCATCCCCGGCCAGGCGATCGGCTACAAGCTCGGCGAGCGCGTCTGGCTGCAGGGCCGGGAGGCCGCCCAAGCCCGGCACGGCGCGGACTTCGACCTGAAGGCGTGGCACATGGCGGCGCTGTCCCAGGGCTCGCTGGGCCTGGACGATCTGCTGACCGAGCTCTCGGCGCTCTGACCGGGTTGTCCGGGACCCGCCGCCGGCCCGTTCCGGCGGCGGGTCCCGGACGGGCCGGGCACCGGCGATCGCCTGGCGGCCGGCCGCGGCGGTCCTCACAACCGGTCCCCCCGGGCCCTTGCTCTGCCGGTGATTCCCCTGCTAGACAGCGGGGATGACCGGATACACCCCTGATGACGCCGACCGGCGCATCCTCGACGTCCTCCAGCACGACGGGCGCGCGGGCCACGCCGAGCTGGCGCGGTCGGTGAACATGTCGCCGAGCACGGTCGCCGCGCGGGTGCGGCGCCTGGAGGAGTCCGGGGTGATCTCCGGGTACGCGGCGGTGATCGATCCGGAGCGGGTCGGGCTGCCGGTGCTGGCGTTCGTCCGGCTGCGGCAGCCCGGGGCGACCGGCCAGCCGTTCCGGGACCTGCTGGCGGCGACGCCGGAGATCTTGGAGGCCCACCACGTCACGGGCGAGAACTCGCTGTTCCTCAAGGTCGCCGCGCGGTCGATGAAGCACTTGGAAGAGGTGTCGGGCCGGATCGGCGCCCTCGGCGAGGTGACCACGAGCGTGGTGTACTCCTCCCCGCTCCCCCGCCGCCCGGTCAGTACCTGACCCCGCCCGGCGGTCCGGCGACCGGGAGCGGCCCCCGGTCCGGACGGCTCCGGCCTGCCGCCCGACGAACGCCACCCTCGCGTCGTAGGCCCGTCGGCCGGCCGCTTTCACACGGCGCCGGTCCTGCCTGAGGCTGCCCTTCACGCCCTGCACCCGAGTCCCGGCGATGGCTTCCTGGCCGATGGGAAGCCCTGCCCGCACCGCTCCGCGATGCTTCCCACGCACGCGTCGTTGTGCACGAAGTGAGCCCGGACGCGTGCCGTGATGACTACTGTGAGCTGCGATAGCGAGGGAAACAGAGTCGTCTGTTTCCCCAATTTTTACCTGACGGACAGCATAGTTGGGCCTACTAAGGCGCCGGCCTGTCCCGCTACGACGTCGGACAGGAGCTCACCCCCCACGCGCTTGACCTGTGTGGCCCCACAGGAAACCCCTCAGCACTCTGTGCGTATCCCTGGAGAAACAGTGACCGTCCCCCTTCCGAGAACCGCCGTCCTCACCGGCGTCCTCACCACCGCCGCCGCACTCGCCCTCAGCGGCTGCGGCGCGGCCTCCGACACGTCGGACGCCGGCGGAAAGAGCGCGGCCGCCGCAACCACGGCCGACGCCTTCGGCGGCATCGACGCCCTGGCCAAGGAGGCGAAGAAGGAGGGCACGCTGAACGCGTTCGCGCTGCCCCGCGACTGGGCCAACTACGGCGCCCTGATCGACGGCTTCGAGAAGAAGTACGGCGTCAAGGTCGCGGTCGAGGACCCGAGCGGCACCAGCCAGGACGAGATCAGCGCGGTCACCTCGCGCAAGGGCGAGGACAACGCGCCCGACGTCCTCGACCTCGGCAGCTCCTTCGCCCAGAGCGCCGCCCAGCAGGGGCTGCTCGCGCCGTACATGGCCGCCGGTTTCAACGACATCCCCGATGACCAGAAGGACTCGATCGGCCGTTGGTCGAACGACTACGGCGGCTACATCTCCTTCGGCTGCGACACCAAGCGTGTGCAGACCTGCCCGACCAGTTTCAAGGATCTGCTCAAACCGCAGTACAAGGGGCAGATAGCGCTCAACGGCAATCCGGGCAAATCAGGTTCGGCCTTCGGTGCCGTGTACGCGGCCGCCCTCGCCGACGGCGGCTCCTTCGACGACATCCAGCCCGGCATCGACTTCTTCGCCAAGCTGAAGAAGAACGGCAACTACACGCCCGTACAGTCCACCCCGGACACCATCAAGAAGGGCCGGACGCCGATCAGCATCGACTGGGACTACCTCAACGCCGGGTACACCGACGAGCTCAAGTCCAAGGGCGTCGACTGGACGGTCACGGTCCCCTCGGACGGGCAGTTCTCCCAGTACTACTCGCAGGCCGTCAACAAGACCGCGCCGCACCCCGCGGCCGCACGCCTGTGGCAGGAGTACCTCTACAGCGCCGAGGGCCAGAACCTCAGGCTCAAGGGATACGCCCGCCCGGCCCTGATGACCGCCATGAACAAGGCCGGCACGCTCGACGCGGCCGCGGCGGCGAAGCTGCCGAAGGTCACCGGCACGCCGAAGTTCCCGACCGAGTCCCAGCAGAGCAGCGCCAAGTTCGTCATCTCGCAGAGCTGGGACGCGGCCGTCTCCGGCTGACCGCGACGCACACCGGGGCCGACGTGCTGCCCGCCGCCTCCGCTCGGCGGCGGGCAGCACCCGGTCGTCACCCGAGCTGCCCGACGCCCGGTCAGGGACCGGCCGGGCCCCGGTGCCGCACGCTGGACCCGGCGCGGTCCTTGACGACCTCCAGTTGGGCGGGGATGCGGGTCCTGAGGTCGGCGACGTGGCTGACGAGGCCGACGCTGCGGTCGCGTTCGCGCAGGCCGTCGAGGACGTCGAGGACCTCGTCGAGGGTCTGCTCGTCGAGGCTGCCGAAGCCCTCGTCGATGAAGAGGGTGTCCAGCCGGGTGCCGCCCGCCTCGTCCGTGACGACGTCGGCGAGGCCGAGGGCCAGGGCGAGCGAGGCGAAGAAGGTCTCGCCGCCGGAGAGGCTGGCGGTGTCCCGTTCCTGGCCCGTCCAGGCGTCGATGACGTGCAGGCCGAGGCCGGAGCGGCGGGCGCCGCCGGCCCGTTCGTCGGAGTGGACCAGGGTGTAGCGGCCGGCGGACATCCGGTGCAGGCGGGCGCTGGCGGCGGCCGCGACCTGTTCGAGGCGGGCGGCCAGGACGTAGGACTCCAGCCGCATCCGGCGCTCGTTCTCGGCGGAGGTGCCGGCGGTGAGCGTGGCGAGGCGGGCGATCCGGTCGTACGCGGCGCGCAGCGGGGCCAGTTCGCGGGCGTCGGTGGCGGCGTCGGCGGAGAGGCGGTCGAGGGCGGCGCAGCGCTCCCGGGCGGCGGCCAGCGTCGCGGTGGCGGTGCGCAGCCGGGTGGCGGCGGCCTGGTGGGCGGTGCGGGCGGCGTCCGGGTCGGCGGCGGGCAGGGCCGCGGCGGCGCGGAGTTCGGGCCGGTCCAGTTCGGCGGCGACGGCGGCGGCCTCGGCCTGCCAGTCGTCCTGGCGCTGCTGGAGGGCCTGCCGTTCGGTGTCCGGGAGCAGGGCTTCGGCGGCGTCCTGGGGGGTGGCGAAGCCCGCGCGGTAGGCGGCGTCGGAGAGCCGGGCGTCGGCCTCCTTGAGGCGTTCGGCGCAGGCCGCGGCGGTGCGGGACGCCTCGGCCGCGGCGGCGAGCAAGGTCGCCTGCCGGTCCAGCCGGGCCGCCCGGTCGGCGACGCTGGCGCAGTCGGCGCGGGCCTCGGCCAGTTCGGCGTCGAGTGCGGCCCGTTCGCGGTCCAGGGCCTCGCGGTGCGAGGTGCGGGCGGCGGCCCGGCGCTCGGCCTGCTGCTGATCGTCGCGCCGGCGCTCGTACTCCCGCTCGGCGCGGGCCAGTGTCTCGCGGGCGGCGTGCAACCGGGCCCCGGCGGTGTGGGCGCGGGCCGCCTCCTGCGTCAACCGCTCGACGTGCTCGGCGAGTTCGGCGGTGGGGGTGTCGCCGGCCGCGGCGGTGGCGGCGGCCAGCGCCTCCTTGACTGCCTGGCGGCGGTCCTCGGTGTGCCGGCGGGCGTCCTCGGCGCCGCGGTGGTCGGCCTCCGCAGCCTCCTCGGCGGCCCGGTCTACGTGGCCGGCGCCGGGCCGTGCCGGGTCCGGGTGGCGGGTGGAACCGCAGACCGCGCACGCCTGACCCCCCGTCAGGTTGGCGGCGAGTTCCGCGGCGATGCCGCGCAGCCGCCGGTCCTTGAGGTCCAGCCAGTGCTCGCGGGCGGTCGCCGCGCGCTCCCGGGCGGCCAGCACCTGCCGTTCGGCTTCGGCGAGTTCGCCGGTGCGGCGGTCGCGGTGGCGGGCCGCGGCGAGTCGTTCGGCGGCCGGTTCGCGCTGTGCGGCGAGGTGTTCGGCGCGCTGGGCGGCTTCCTGGGCCTCGTCGATGCGGCGCTGGTGGGCGCGGCGGGCGGTGTCCCAGTCGGCCAGCCACTCGGCGGCGTCCAGCAGCGTCTGTTCGTCGGCGCGGGCCTCGCGGTCGAGGCCGGCGCGTTCCCGGGCGAGGTCGGCGGCCCGCCGTTCGGCCCGCCGGGCCGCCGCGAGGGAGCCGAGCGTGGCCCGCAACTCCCGCTCCTCGGCGGCCAGTTGGTCTCCGGAGGCGTCCGCGAGGGCGGGCGGCAGCGGGGCGCGGTGGCGCCGTTCGGCGTCCTGGGCGGCGGTCAGTTCGTGCCAGGCGGCGTCCTGGAGGGCGAGCGCGGGGGCCACCTCGGCGGCGGTCCCGGCCCGGGCCAGCCGGGCCCGGATCCGGTCGCGTTCGTCGGCGGCGGTGGCGAGCCGGTCGGCGCGGTGCCGGGCGTCGGCGTGGCGGCGCTGGAGCCGGTCCCGCTCGCGGGCCTCCTCCAGCCGCCCGGCCGCCGTGTGCTCGGCCGCCTCGGCGGCGGCGACCGCGGTCCGGGCGTTGTCCAGGCGTTCGCGGGCGCCGACCCGGGCGACGGCGGCCCGGGTCAGCACCGCGTCCGCGAAACCGGGCTCGCCGGGGGCGGTGCCGGTGTCCTCGTCGGCGGTGCGGGCCGGTGCGGCGCCCCGGGCGGTCCGGCCGCCGCGTCCGGCGGGCCCGGCCTGGGCGGGCACGGCGGCCCGGGCGGCCGGCGCCGGGACGGCGGGGTCGGCCAGGTCCGGGGTGTCGCCGGCGGCCTGCGCGATCCGGTGGGCCAGGGCGAGGAGGCGCTCGTCACCGGCCGCGACCCGGTCGGCGGCGGTCTTGCGGCGGGCGGTGAGCTGATCCTCCAGCGCGGCGAACCGCCGGGTGTCGAAGAGCCGGCCGAGCAGCCGGGCCCGGGCCTCCGCGTCGGCCCGCAGGAAGCGTGCGAAGTCGCCCTGGGGCAACAGCACCACCTGGCAGAACTGCTCCTTGCTCATTCCGAGCAGCTGCCCGATCTCCTCGCCGATCTCCTGGTGGGAGCGGCTGAGCGCGCGCCACTCGCCGGCGGCCGGCGCGCCGTCCGGGGCGGGGGCGAACTCCCGCAGCCGGCTCTGCGCCTTCTCCTTCGTCGTCCCGGTGCCGCGCTTCTTGGGGCGGGGCTGCTCGGGCAGCCGGGTGATCTCCAACCGGCGTCCGGCGACGGTGAGTTCGAGGACGACCTCGGTGGGGAGGGACGGGTCCGCCAGGTCGCTGCGGAGCGCCTGGCCGCTCTGCCGCGCCCCGGGCACCGACCCGTAGAGCGCGAAGCAGACCGCGTCCAGGACCGAGGTCTTGCCGGCCCCGGTCGGGCCGTGCAGCAGGAACAGGCCGTCCCGCGTCAGCCGGTCGAAGTCGACGGTGTGGCCGGCGGCGAACGGGCCGAACGCGGTCAGGGTCAGCCGGTGCAGCCTCATCGCGCCACCTCCGCCACCGCGTCGGCGGTCCGTACCTCGTCCAGGGCCGACCGGAGTTCGGCCCGCTCGCCGTCGTCGGCGCCGCGGCCGGCGCGGACGTGGGCGACGAAGTCCTCGGCGATCTCCTGGTCGCTGCGGCCGCGCAGCCGCTGCGCGTACGAGGCCGAGGGCCGGGCCGGGGCCTCGTCGGGGTCGAAGGCCAGGCTGAGGGTGTGCGGGAAGCGCTTGGCGAGCCGGGCCATCGGCTCGGCCGGGCGGGAGCTGTCGGTGAGGGTGGCCTCGACCCAGGAGTCCTCGTGCCGGGCCAGCTCGGGGTCGTCCAGCAGCCGCTCCAGCGGGCCCCGGATGCGGGCCAGCGGGCGGGGCACCGGGCAGTCCACCCGCTCGGCCCGCACGGCGCCGTCCGCGTCGAGGTCGATCAGCCAGGACGACTTGCGGTGGGCGGCCTCGGAGAAGGAGTAGGCGAGCGGCGAGCCGGAGTAGCGGACCCGTTCGGTGAGGGTCTGGCAGCCGTGCAGGTGGCCGAGGGCCGCGTAGTCGACGCCGTCGAAGACCGCGGCGGGCACGGACGCGACGCCGCCGACGGTGATGTCCCGTTCGCTGTCGCTGGCGGTGCCGCCGGTGACGAAGGCGTGTGCCAGTACCACCGAGCGGGTGCCGGCGGGCCGGGTGGCGAGGTCGGCGCGGACCTGGTCCATGGCCGCGCCGAGCACCGCGGCGTGGTCGGCGCGCGGGGCGCCGAGGGTGTCGCGGACCATGGCCGGTTCGAGGTACGGCAGGCCGTAGCAGGCGACCGGGCCGTGCGCGTCGGCCAGGAGGACCGGGGTGCCGCAGTCGGCCGGGTCGGTGTGCAGGTGGATGCCGGCCTGCCGCATCAGTCCGGAGCCGACCCCGAGGCGGCGGGCGGAGTCGTGGTTCCCGGAGATCATGACGGTGGGCACGTCCAGCGCGGCCAGCCGGTGCAGCGCGTCGTCGAAGAGCTCGACGGCGGCCAGCGGGGGCACCGCCCGGTCGTAGACGTCGCCGGCGACCAGCACCGCCTCGACGTCCCGGGTGCGGACCGTCTCGACGAGGTGGTCGAGGAACGCGCGCTGGGCGGAGAGCAGGTTCACCCGGTGGAAGGACCGGCCCAGGTGCCAGTCGGAGGTGTGCAGAAGTCTCAAGACACCGCTCCGACCTGCATGTTCTCCCTCTCCACGGGCTTCGAGTCAGCACCGAGTCAGCACGAGTCTACGAGTCATCACGGCTCACGTTGGTCGTGGCAAGCACCCCGTCCATCACGGACCTCATTCTCGCACCCGCGTCCGGAGTCAAGTGACCGTAGATATCAGCCGTGATCTGAATCGTGGCGTGCCCCAGCCAGCGAGAGACCTCAAGCAATGACAGCCCCCCGGCGATGGCGCTGCTGGCAAAGAAGTGTCGCAGTGTATGCGCTGTCCATGACTCGCCTGCGAATCCCGCCTTGATAACTGCGCTTCTGAACTCAGTCCGGTAATTTGAATCCAGAACATGGCCGCCGTGATGAGCGTGGAGAATATAGCCATCCGCGCCCACACCGTGGTTGCGCAGGTGATGCCGCAGAGCATGCTCCACGAGTGAAGGAACCGGAACGTCTCGCCACTCACCTTCCTCCCGGGCCTTGAGGGGAGAGAGTTCCGCTTTCCACACTCCATCACGCTTCACTCGCACGAACTGACGCCGTAGCCGCATCGCGCCTTCCACTATGTCCGTGTCGCGCAGAGCCAGCACTTCACCGATCCGCAGACCGCAACCCGCCATGAGCCACACAGAGACAGCCAAATCCCCCCTCATAGCACTGGCTATCGCGCCCACCGCCTCACCGCCAGGAAGCGACTTATCGTCCACCCGCTTCGTCTTCAATCTGGGCAGGGAAGCCAGCGCAACTGGCGACTCAGAAATACGCTTCTCCGCTACCGCTGACCTGAAGAGCGAACGCAATGGCACCATGTTCGACTGATATACCGTGCGGCGCGATAGACCAGCTTCACACATACCTTGGCACATTTTTTCGATGTCTGACGACATGACATTACACAACATCTTCGAACCCAATCTAGGGATCAAGTGATTCTCGAAGAAGTTCTTATAGTTCTTGCGCGTTGTCTCTTTTATCGAGCGCCGCGACAGCCACTCGCGAGCGTAATCTCTCACCAAGATCTTGCCCGCACTGGGGTCCAGATACTTGCCTTCCCTCTTATCGTTTTCTGCTTTGATTCCATAGTCTTGCGCCTCCCTCTTCGTGGGAAAATTCTTCTCGCGCTGACTTCCGGATCTTCCGCCCGGCTCGCGGTAGCGGACAGTCCAGGAATGGCCGCACCTCGACCGCCTGCAAGGGTCACCCTTCGCCTTGCATTTTTGAAAAATGGTTGCCATCACACTCCTTGTAGCTTCACTGGTTGGGGCATGCTCGAGTAGCAGTTACCCGTAATTCTTTTCGAGGTAGGCAGCGATGTCGCGCTCACGGAATCGCAGGAGGCGGCCGACCTTCTGCGCCTTGATCCCCCATGCCCGGTACTTGTTCTTGACTGTGATCTCGCTGACCTTCAGCCAGGCCGCTACCTCTTCCGGCGTGAGCAGCCGGTTGCTCCCCCCGGCGGTCAACGCGCCACCCACCTGTTCACCACGGTCGAATCAATCATCGGAGATGAATTCTTCTCCACACAGGCGACTACAAGTCGAATACCGGCTTTAGCTCCACGCACGTGCACCCACTTCAGATTGCAGAACACTCCCCCTCCTGGAGCTCTCCCGACAAATTCCCAAAAGGCGATTTCTGAGCAAAAGAGGGCAGGGGGTATTGCAGATCGAAACATGAATCGTGGTTCCTCGTGTAGAAGCGCATGGGGCGACATAGCGGAATCGGCAACGCCGGCTTCTCCGCTAACTCTGCGGGGCATCGCTGTCTTCCAGCGAACAGGCGCTACAGACTTCATGCAAGCAGCCGACGAGAGCCGCTCATACCTCCCTCTGTTTTTGCGGCACGGTCAACTGCATTCGCCGCGGCTCCACCGCCAAGCACAGCCGTGTGCGAACACCATCAATCCTCTGCACGATCCCCGGTTTCGGTAACCGGGGATCGTCTGCTACGTATCGCGCTGCACCGCGAGTGCGGGACTTTCATTGCTCGATCCACCGCCGGCCAGGAAGCCAGTCGGTAGGACCTGAGCACAGGGGGCGCACCGTCAGTGACGAGTACCAGCGGCCCGCCGTCGGTAGGGCGGTCGAGGTTCCGGGGCAACGACGCGCTCGGAGACGCCAACGACTCGGGCAACGCGGCGAGTCGCGGCTCCCGGATGCGCCGCGATGTGCGCGAGGACTTCGCGGTCACTGCGGTAGCCATGTAGCAGCAGATCCTCACAGAGCAGCCCGGCCGCGCAGACACAGAGACACGGCGCCGTAGACAGAGCGCCATAGTCCTCCGCCTCCTGCGACGTCCACGCGTTCAGGACGCCAAGCGCCAAAAAGACTGGGGCAGTGAAGCGGGGGGATCGGATAGCGGGGTTCGACAGGTGGACCTCCTTGGGGCCGAGGGCTCGACCGCGAGACCGAGTAGGGCGGGGTGCGGACTGTCGTGGGGCCGGATGGTGCGCCGTACACCACAGGAGTCTGTATCCCGTGCTGACCTGGTGTTTTCCGGGGTGTTGTACGTTGACATGGTCCCGAAGGAGGTTCCAGTCCTTGGGGCCTCATTCGCGTCTGCCGTGGGCGAATGTCCGCTGTCATCCAATCGAGGTGTTTAAGTGGGCGGTTCGCGAGTTGATGTCCGTTTCGGAGTGAGGCTTGGGGCAGGGGTGCTGGCTGTGGTGCCGGCTACTGCTGCCGGGCAAAGCAGCCGGTGTCGGCTTCGGTGAGGATGCCGAGTTTGACCAGGCGCTTCAGCTTGGCCCGGGTGCCTTCGATGTTGTTCGGCAGCAGTTCGTGGCCGAGGGCCTGGCAGACGTCCTTGGCGCGGAGGGGGCCGGTCGACTCGTTGAAGGCGGCGAGGATGCGCGGGTAGTCCGGGTGCTCGGGCAGCTCGGGTGGGGATGCGGGGAGCCGGTCGGCGAGGCCGGTGACGGTCCTGCGGGTGATCGCGAGGTGCTCGAGGTGTGTCTCGGCCTCCTGCAGTCGGGTCTGCAGGTCGTCGATCTGCGCGCGAAGGTCGTCGGCCAGGGCCTGGGCGGCGTCCTTCTGGAGGTCCAGTGCGTCCAGGAGGGGACGGATGTTCATGCGCGCACCGCCACTTCGCGCCAGGTGGGAGTGTTCGTGCCGGCGAGGCGGCGGATCATGACATGGGACATCGCCCAGTAGACGCGGGAGGCGGACGAGGCGGTGCGGTGCTCGTAGTCACGGACCAGGCGCCGGTGCAGTATCAGGATCCCGTAGGTCTGCTCGACCCTCCACCGCTTCGGCTGCGGCAGGAACCCCCGGTGAGCGGGGTCGCGTTCGACGATCTCGACGTCGATGCCCAGGCCGGTGCCGTGTTCGACGACCTGGTTCTTGAAGCCCTGGTCGACCAGGGCTTTGCGGACGGTGCCGCCAGTCTGCTCGGCGACCTGGTCCAGCAGGACCATGCCCGCGGTGTTGTCGTGCGTGTTCGCGGCGAGGACGATGACTGCGATGACCAGGCCGAGGACGTCCACGGCCAGGCCGCGCTTGCGGCCCGGCACCCGCTTGGCCGGATCGTAGCCGGTCGTGGCGGCGGGGACCCCGACGGCCGCGTGGACGCTCTGGGTGTCCAGCACCACCAGGGTCGGGTCCTCTAATCGGCGGGAGCGTTCACGGACCTGGCAGCGCAGGAGTTCATGGATGACCTGGTCGGTTCCGTCGTCCCGCCAGGCGGCGAAGTAGTAGTACGTCGCGCTTTTCTGCGGCAGGTCGTGCGGGAGGTAGGCCCATTGGCAGCCGGTCCGCCCCTGGTAGAGGATCGCGTTCACGATCTCCCGCATGTCGTAGGCGCCCTGATGGCCGCTGACCGAGCGGTGCCGGTCCTTCCACGCGGTGATCACCGGCTCGATCAACGACCACTGCTCGTCCGATAAGTCGCTGGGATACAGCTTGCGTTCACTCACCCCGCCAACCCCAGCAGACCCCGCACCGCGAACCCGCGGATTTCGCCCCCACCCCACACCATCAGGCGACCACAGAATGACTCAAAGGCTCACGAACCGCCCACTNCAGTGATCCAGGTGGCGATCTTGATGCGGGCCTCAGCACGGGTGCGGAACCGCTGCCGGTGGACGTACTCGACCTTGAGCGTCGAGTTGGTCGCCTCCGCGACCGCGTTGTCCAGGGCGGACGAGTCGTAGCAACATGCCTGATCAGAGGGGTGTGTTGTGGGACGACCAGCGAGTTGGATGACGGAGTTGACGGGACGGTCGCCGATGAAGTCGCCGGGGCGGCCCTCGACCCGGCGGGAGATCGAGCGGCTGTTCTGGGGTGAGATCGCCAAGGGGCTGACCAGTGAGGACGCGGCGGTCACTGTTGGAGCGGCCCCCGCGGTGGGAACCCGGTGGTTCCGGCATGCTGGCGGGATGCCGCAGATCAGCCTGACTGTCTCGGGCCGCTACCTCTCGTTCGCCGAGCGGGAGGAGATCGCTCTGCTCCGCGTACAGGGTGCCGGAGTGCGGGAGATCGCCAGGCGGCTGGACCGGTCACCGTCGACCATCTCGCGGGAACTGCGCCGCAACGCAGCTACCCGCGGCGGCAAGCTCGAGTACCGGGCCTCGGTCGCGCAGTGGAAGGCCGACCTGGTGGCACAGCGACCGAAGGAAGCGAAACTGGTTGTGAACCACCGGCTGCGGGAGTACGTCCAGGACCGTTTGCTGGGCGTGATCCGCGCTCCGGACGGCACGGTGCTTACCGGGCCGCAGGTTCCCGAGTGGAAGGGGCGCAACAAGCCGCATCGCAATGATCGCCGGTGGGCGAACGGGTGGAGCCCGGAACAGATCTCGGCCCGACTGAAGATCGACTTTCCCGAGGACAAGTCCATGCGTATCAGCCACGAGGCGATCTACCAGGCCCTCTACGTCGAGAGCCGCGGCGCTCTCAAGCGTGAGCTCGTGGCCTGCCTGCGCACGGGGCGCGCCCTGCGTGTTCCGCGCGCACGGGCCCGCAAGAAGCCGGGCGGTCACGTCACCCCGGAGGTGATGATCAGCCAGCGACCCGTCGAAGCCGCCGACCGCGCTGTTCCCGGTCACCGGGAAGGGGACTTGATCATCGGGCTGAACCGGTCGGCGATCGGCACGCTCGTCGAACGCGCGACCCGCTACACGATGTTGGTCCACCTGCCACGGGCCGAGGGCTACGGCACGATCCCACGCACGAAGAACGGGCCCGCGCTGGCCGGCTACGGTGCCGTTGCCATGAAGGACGCCCTGGCCACCACCATGGCCACCCTGCCCGGGCAACTCCGCCGATCCCTCACCTGGGACCGCGGGAAGGAGCTCTCCGCTCACGCCCAACTCACGGTCGAAACCGGACTACCGGTCTACTTCGCTGACCCGCACTCTCCCTGGCAGCGCGCCACGAACGAAAACACCAACGGACTGCTGCGCCAGTACTTCCCCAAGGGCACCGACCCGTCCCGATGGAACACCGACGAGCTAACAGCCATCGCCACCGTCCTCAACTCCCGCCCACGCAAGACCCTCGACTGGAAGACACCCGCCGAAGCCCTCGACGATCATCTACGATCAGCGCAAGCCGGTGTTGCGACGATCAGTTGAATCCGCCCTCACTGCCGCGGTCCGAGTGAAACACCACGTCAGCGACGGTGCCGCCGCGGGTTGTGGCAGCCATCCGCAGCGCGGCGACCACGAGTTCGGTGTCAGGTGAGCGTCCATTGCATAGCCGAGGAGTCTCCGGGAGTGCAGGTCGATGACGGTGGCGAGGTAGAGCTTGCCCTCGCCAGTGTCGATCTCGGTCATGTCGCCGCACCAGCGGACGTCTGGAACCTGGGCGGTGAAGTCACGCTGGACCAGATCCGGGGCGACAGGGCGTTTGCCCTGCCGGGTCAGCGACCTGCGGCGTCGCTTGACGCGACCGGCCAGACCGAGCTCGGCCATCAGCTTCGCGATCGTGTTCTTCGACACCCGCCACCCACGTTCGCGCAGTTCGGCGTGGACGCGCGGGGATCCGTAGGTGCCACCGGAGCGATCGAAGACCTCACGCACGGCTGCCACGAGCTCGGCCCGGCGCTCATCACGCGCAGTGGGCGGACGACGGAGCCACTTATACAACCAGGACTGCGAGACCTCAAGGGCCCGGCAGGAAACGGCGTGCGGCACCTGGTGGCTGGTCCTCTGGTCGGCGATGAAGTCCGCAACTGCGGATGCTCTCCGAACCGCCCACCGGCCACTGACACGGACTCTGCGCCGCCACTGACATAATCCTGCGCATCCCGCTGACATCAACCCTGCGCCCGACAACTGGGGGCCCAAGGTCGTACTCCGACAGCAGGCCAGGGTGGAGGTCCCGGGCACTCCCGCACGCCATCGCCATCGCCGGTGAGACAGGGATCCTCGTGCGGGCATGACAGGCGCACGACGGCGGGCGGAAGGGCTCTGACGCTTCTTGCGGTGCTTCCTGCGCCCCCGACACGGGTGGTTTGGCTCATCTCCTCAGCGTTGCCCGTCCGATAACCAGAACGGCTCGGCTCCAGGTCCGGCGCCAGCTGTCAGCGCGGGAGATGTCCCGCCGTGAACGAGGGAGGGAACCAAGTGATCGGCAAGGTGAGTAAGGTTCCATGGCGGTCGGTGGTCACGGCAGCCGCGACGGCGGCAGTCTTGTCCCCCCTGATGGGGGTTCCGCAGGCCGCCGCAGCATCCGGGGCTTCCACCTCACAAGAGGAGCCTCTGCGGATCGTGACCTTCGTGGACAAGTGCCTGACGGTCCGGAATGAGAGGAGCGCGAACGGCGCTCCGATCGAACAGTACACGTGCGCGGGCCTCAACGAGCAGAGGTTCACCTTCGTCCAGGTCAGTGAAGGGCGGTACGAGATCAAAACGTTCGCGAACAGGTGCCTGACGGTCTGGAATGAGAGCATCGCGAACAGCGCTCTGATCGTACAGGACCCATGCGAGGGCCTCGCCGCACAGAAGTTCCGCATCCTCTGGCTCGGGGACGGGCGGGTCGAGATCCACACGTTTGCGGACAAGTGCTTCACCGTCCGGGCGGGGGGCACCGCCAATGGCACTCTGATCGACCAGTACTCGTGCGTGAACGCCATCCAACAGAAGTTCCGCATCCAGGCGCTCTGAGCACCCGTTCCTACGTGTCAGCTGCGTCGGGCGGTTGAAACAGTCCAAGGTCGCCGCGGCGGCGTAGGACGGGTGCAGGTGCGGAGGGGCCGCGCTGTGTCTGGCGATGCTGTTGGCCAATTAGGCCCCTCGCGTGACGTCGGTGCCCATGACCCGGTTGTGGTCGTGGGCACCGACGTTTTCGTATGGGTGGGGTGTCGATGTCGATGCAGCCGAAGGGTCCGGGGGAGATTCCGGCGGGGACGGCGCGGGTGGCTCGGGCGGCGATCCCGAAGGGGAGCCTGGCGATCCGGATGCGGGACGAGCTGGGACCGCTGTTCCGTGACGAGGACTTCGTGGACCTATTCGCTGCGCCGGGCCGGCCGGCCTGGTCTCCCGCCGGGCTGGCGCTGGTGTCGGCGGCTGTGTTCGAGCCCGCGTTCCCTGGTCTGAGCAGGGCCGCCACCGGCTCCCCGGTGCCGCCCGGTCCGTGGTCGACGAACCCCATCAACGGATGGTGGCCGTAGGTTCGCTTCCAGGTCGCAGCGGCGTCCTCCTTGTCCGAGTGCGCGATCACCAGCACCCCGTCGATGTCCACGATCACCTGGCCTTCGGCGGCCGGACTGCTTGCCCTGGCCAACTCCCAGACCCGCTGACGCACTTCGGAACGTGCGCCCCGGATCGCCGCAAGAGCCTTCGGGCCGGACGCGGCGAGCACGTCGACCAGGCGGGAGACGGTCGGATCGGAAGCCACCGGACCGAACACAGCCGACTCGGCCCGCAGCATGCCGACGTCGGCCAGACAGTCACCGCCGAGCGCGACGGCCAGAGCCACATCCAGCAGGATCTTGCCCGGATCGTGCACAGCCCGCGGCTTGCGCCACGGAGTGAGTGCCGCCGATATCGCCCGGTCAAGGCCAACCTTGCGGACCGTCTCCATTAGCAGGACCGAGCCGGCCTGCGAGACCACCTGACGGCCGTCTCCCCGGACACGGACACGCGGGTACGACGCGATAGGCTCTCCCACCTGGAGAGTGCTCTTCCCCTCCCACCCAACAGGACCCTCAGCAAGTCCTATCGTTGCAGGTCAAGGGCACCTTCCGTGTTTCTGATCAGCCTATGGACAGGCCACCTCGTAAAAGCGCGAGGCTAAAGCGACCACCCCACCTGTCACCGGCTACGGGCTCGATTCCGTCGTCGGGAGTCGGAGCGGGCATCAGTCGTCGTTCGTTCACTTCAGTGCAACGGCTTGCTGCCAGGTGTCAATCATCTCCTCAAAATACCTTGCCCACCTCGGCAAGATAAGCCTTCGCCATCGCCGGTGAGACAGGGATCCTCGTGCGGGCATGACAGGCGCACGACGGCGGGCGGAAGGGCTCTGACGCTTCTTGCGGTGCTTCCTGCGCCCCCGACACGGGTGGTTTGGCTCATCTCCTCAGCGTTGCCCGTCCGATGACCAGAACGGCTCGGCCGTCCAGGTCCGGCGCCAGCTGTCAGCGCGGGAGATGTCCCGCCGTGAACGAGGGAGGGAACCAAGTGATCGGCAAGGTGAGTAAGGTTCCATGGCGGTTCGTGGTCACGGCAGCCGCAACTGTGGCAGTCCTGTGCCCCCTGATGGGGGTTCCGCAGGCCGCCGCAGCATCCGGGGCTTCCATCTCACAAGTGGAGAGTTACCGGATCTTGACCTTCGCGGACAAGTGCCTGACGGTCCATAATAATAGCGCCACGGACAGTACCCCGATCGTCCAGTTCACGTGCGAGGGCCTCTTCTCGCAGAGGTTCACCTTCGTCCCGGTCGGTGACGGGCGGTTCGAGATCAGAACGTTCGCGAACAAGTGCCTGACGGTCCGGGAGGAGAGCACCTCGGACAGCGCTCGGATCGACCAATTCCGGTGCGTGGACCTCTTCTCACAGAAGTTCCGCATCCTCCCGCTCGGGGACGGGCGGGTCGAGATCCACACGTTTGTGGACAAGTGCTTCACCGTCCGGGGGGAGAGCACCGCGGAAAGCGTTCGGATCGACCAGTTCCGGTGCGTGGACCTCTTCTCACAGAAGTTCCGCCTCCAGCGGCTCTGAGCACCCGTTCCTACGTGACAGCTGCGTCGGGCGGTTGAAACAGTCCAAGGTCGCCGCGGCGGCGTAGGGCGGGTGCAGGTGCGGAGGGGCCGCGCTGTGTCTGCTGACGCTGTTGGCTAATTCGGCCCCTCGCGTGACGTCGGTGCCCATGACCCGGTTGTGGTCGTGGGGACCGACGTTTTCGTATGGGTGGGGTGTCGATGTCGATGCAGCCGAAGGGTCCGGGGGAGATTCCGGCGGGGACGGCGCGGGTGGCGCTGAACACGCTCGCCCAGGCCGCTCCCGACTGGCTGACGCAGGTGGCGGAGCCGGACTGGTTTCGGCACTACGCCACTCGGGCCGAGGACTCCAGGTTTCCCAAAGCCCGTGCGAACCGGGACGAGACGGGAGCACGGATCGGCCGGGACGGCATGGGCCTGCTGAAGGCGGTCCGCGCCGCCGCCGCCCCGGCGGGTCTGCACGCGCTGGAGGAAGTGGAGCTCCTGCGCCGGGTGTGGGGCCAGCACTTCCACCTGGTGGACGGCGAGGTGACGCGCCGGGACCCAAAAGACCGGCCGCCGGGCGCGATGCGCCTGGCCACCCCCTATGACCCCGACGCCCGTGTCGGGGTCAAACGCGACACCAAGTGGGACGGATGCAAAGTCCACCTCACCGAGACCTAATCTGTTGTTAGCGACGTTCCGTAGGGGCAGCGGCTTCTCGGGGCGTTCGAGCACCGGACCGTGACGTCTAAGTGGGCGGTTCGCGAGTT
>NZ_NNBP01000028.1 GCF_002803155.1 Streptomyces sp. CB02959 | reverse complement strand
GGTGCGGGGCCTGTCTGTTTTTGATGAAGCCTCGTTCCCCGAGTTTCGACTCGGGGAACGAGGCTTTTTTGCGTTGTGCCGGAAGTTGTGCCGGAAGTGCGGTGCGCCTGGGCGTCAGGACGGGCGGGGGAGGGCGGTGGCGGTGAGGAGGATGCCGTGGGCGGTGTGCCAGCGGCCGGGGAGGACGGGTGCGGGGACGCCGGCCGGCCAGGGGAGCAGCAGGCGGGCGGTGAAGGTGCGGGTGGTGGGGGTGAAGGTGATTTCGGCGTCGTCGAATTGGAGGGGGCGGGGGGAGAGCGGGGCGCAGGTCTTGTAGACGGATTCCTTGGCGCTGAAGAGGAGGCGGTCCCAGGGGATGTCCGGGTGGGTGGTGGTGAGGTCCTGGAGGTGGGTGCGTTCGGTGGGGGTGGTGATGCCGTCGCGGACGAGGGGCGGCAGGGGGGCGTGGGGTTCGGCGTCGATGCCGAGGTGGGGGAGGTCGGCGGTGCGGGCCACGGCGGCGGCGCGGTAGCCGTCGCAGTGGGTGATGCTGCCGGTGATGCCGGGGGGCCAGGTGGGGGCGCCGGTGGGGCCGGGGGGTACCGGTGTCGGGGGGAGGCCCAGGCGGGTCAGGGCGCGGTGGGCGCAATGGCGGGCGGTGGTGAATTCGCGGCGGCGCTTCTCGCCGGCGTGGGCGATCTCGCGTTCCTCGATCGGGAAGAGACCGGTGGGGGCGGTGGGAGGCGGGTCACCGAGGGCGTCCTCGCCTACGGCGTGCGGGGGGAGGACGTGCTCGATGAGCATGTGGGGGCTCAACTCCTCGGGGATGGGCGGTAGTAGACGGTTTGTCGGGTGACGACTCTATGTGACGGGGGCGACAACGGCGGGCGTTGAGATTCTAGGTCGGGTGACCTAATGTCTGCGCTGTGGACGATGACCTCCAGCTTGATGTGAATGGTCCGGTGCTCGTGGTCGGCGGTTATGGGACCGTCGGTGGCGATCTGGCCCGGCTCGCCGCCCCCTCTTGGTCGTTACTGCTCACCGGGCGTACGCCCGAGAAGGGGCAGGCGCTGGCCGAGGAGGTCGGGGCGGAGGTGCGGCGCTGGGACCTGGGTGATCCGGAGCCGTTCTCGGCGCGGGTCCGGGCCGTGATCAGTACGGTGAACGACCCGGACGACCGGGTGATGCTGGCCGCCATCCGGGGCGGGGTGCCGTATGTGGACATCACGCGGTGGACGGCGCGGTTGCAGCGGGCCACGGCGGTTGCGGCGGTCAATCCGCCGACGGCGCCGGTGCTGCTCTCGTCGAGTTGGATGGGCGGGGTCAGCGCGCTGGTCACCGCGGCACTGGCGGCGGAGCTGGGCGGTGCGTCCGGGGTGCAGATCGCCATCCGGTACGACCTGAAGGACCGGGCCGGTACGGACTCGGTGGAGTTCATGGACCGGCTGGGGCTGGACTACGAGGTCACCGAGAACGGCGGGCGGCGGATGATCATGCCGTTGAGCGATGCCGGGTTCGTGCAGATCGGTGAGCACCGGACGAAGGTGGCGCGGATCGACACGCCGGAGCAGTTCACGCTGCCGCTGGTGCTGGGGCTGGACACCGCGATCACGCGGATCGGGTTCAGTGCGAACTCGTCGACGTCCACGCTGCTGGCGTTGAAGAAGACCGGGTTCTTCCGGTGGGGGCGGGGCGACTCGTTCGAGAAGACCCGCCGGTCGATGCTGTACTCGCCGGGTGAGGGCGGCAGCGCGCTGCTGCGGATCGATGTCCGCGGGCGGGGCGGGGAGCTTCGCAGCGCGGTGGTCGAGGATGCTGCCGGGCAGGCGCATCTGACCGCGCTGGGCGGGCTGTTGGGGTTGCGTCGGGTGTTGGGTGCGGATGGCGCGAAGGCGCCCACCGGGGTGGTGTTCCCCGAGATGACGCCGGTGCCGCAGGACGTCGTCTCCGTGCTGGAGAAGGCAGGGGTCGAGGTCACGGTGTCATGAGCGAGGAGAAAGGCGGCGGCAAGCCGCAGCTGACGCGGCAGGGGAGCCTGCGGCGGACCAGTCTGCTGGATGCCGCCGAGTCCGTACTGGTCGCCAAGGGCAACGCGGACGCGTCGCTGCGGGCCATCGCCGGTGAGGCGGGCGTGCGGGTCGGGCATCTGCAGCACTACTTCCCGACCCGGGCGGACCTGATCAAGGCCGTGCTGGAGCGGGCGTTGGACCGGTCGCTGGAGCGGCTGGCGGAGACCACCGGGCTGCGGATGAGCCGGGAGGACCCGTCGGTCATCGAGGTGCCGGAGGGCGGGCGGGCGGAACCCGACCGGGTGGTGGCCGTGGTGCTGGCCGAGCAGGAGGACCCGCAGCTGGTCCGGCTGTACGTCGAGGTGTGGGCGCTGGCGGCGCGGGACGACGAGATCGCCGCGGTGGTCCGGGAGTTCTACCAGAAGTACGTGGCCCATGTGGAGGCGTTCGTGCAGCAGGGGCGGCCGGAGTGGTCCGCCGAGTTCTGCCGGGCGCGGGCCGAGACGTTCGTGGCGTTGGTCGAGGGGGCGGCCCTGATGCGTTCAGGGATCGCCGGGAGCCGGTCGGGCGCGATGGATACCCAACTCGCGCAGCAGGCCGTGCAGTTGCTCCGGGACTGAGTCCGGGGCGTGCCATCCGCCGGCCGTCGACGTCCGGGGTGGCTTTCTCAGGGCCGGTCGGCCCATGGCGTGGCGTGCGGGCCGCGGCATGGGCCGGCGGCCCGTCATTCGTGGCACAGGGGGGAGTTCGTCATGTCCGAGGTAGTCGATCTGGCCGAGCTGGCGGCTACGGCGGGGCTGGAGCGGGAGCTTGCGTCGCTGGCCGCGCGGCACGACATCATCCGTACGCGGCAGCCGAACGGGCAGGAGACCTGGACGGTGCTGGGTGCGGCGCTGACCCGGGAGCTGCTGGGCGATCCGCGGCTGTCGAACGACGTGCACGCGCATGCGCCGCACGGGGCGCTGGTCCCGGGGCTGCGGGTGATGCTGCTGGAGCAGGACGACCCGGGGCATGCCCGCTACCGCCGGCTGGTGACCGCGGCGTTCGCGTCGAAGGCGGTGCGGCAGCTGGAGCCGCGCATCGTGGAGATCACCCGGCAGTTGCTGGACAAGCTGGGCGACAGCGGGACGGTGGACTTCATCGACGCGTTCACCTATCCGATGCCGTTGGAGGTGATCTGCGATCTGCTGGGTGTGCCGGGTGAGGACCGGGAGCCGTTCCGGAAGTGGGCGATGGACCTCTCCGCGGCGCCGTCGCCGGAGGCGATGCAGGCGTCGGCGGGCGAGCTGTTCGCGTACTGCATCGGGCTGATCGGGGCCAAGCGGGAGCGGCCTACGGAGGACCTGCTCGGTGAGCTGATCGCGGCGCGGTTCGAGGACGGGACCGGGCTGTCGGACGAGGAGCTGTCGTCGTTCGCCGCGGTGCTGCTGATCGCGGGCCACGACACGGTGACGAACCTGCTGGCCAACGCGTTGCACGAGCTGTTGACGCATCCGGAGCAGCTGGCCGCGCTGCGTGCCGACCGGTCGCTGGTGGGCGGGGCGGTGGAGGAGGCGCTGCGGTTCCGCGGGTCGGCGATGACCACGGTCAACCGGGTGGCTCTGACGGACATCGAGGCCGGCGGGGTCACCCTCCGCAAGGGCGAGCTGGTGCGGTTCCTGCTGAACGCGGCCAACCGGGACGCGGAGGTGCGGGCGGACGGGCACCGCTTCGACATCGGGCGGGCCACCGCGCAGCACGTCGCGTTCGGGATGGGGCCGCACTTCTGCCTGGGGCAGCGGCTGGCCCGCCAGGAGGCGACGATCGCGCTGACCGAGATCCTGGACCGGTTCCCGACGTTGGAGTTGGGCGTGCCGGCGGGGGAGGTGCGGTGGCTGGCCTCGGACGCGATCCGGGGGCTGGAGGCGCTGCCGCTGCGGTATGCGCGGGAGACGGTGTAGGGGCGTTGCGGTGGCCGGCGGTGCGGGCCCTGCGGGGTGGTGGCGCCGGTGCCGGGCGGGTGGGGCGGGGGGAGCTCTCCGCCCTGCAACTGACGTGATGTGTCGCGGAGTTGGGGGAGGCAGGTATGCGGATCACGGTCGATTACGCGCTGTGTGACGGGCTGGGGCAGTGTGCCCTGGTGGCGCCCGAGGTCTTCGAGTTGGACGACGATGAGCAGTTGGTGGTCGCGCCGGACCCGGCGCCGGAGCTCGCGGACCGGGTGGTGGCCGCGGCGCGGGCGTGCCCGGTGCGGGCGATCTCGGTCGAGGGGGCCTGAACCTTGCGTGAGGTCGTCGTGGTGGGCGGGGGCCTGGCGGCGGTCCGGGCCGGTGAGTCGCTGCGGGCGCGGGGGTTTTCCGGAGCGCTGACCGTGGTGTCGGACGAGAGTGAACTCCCTTATGACCGGCCGCCGTTGACCAAGCAGGTGATGGCCGGGACGCTCACCGCCGACGACATCCGGCTGGCGGGCGCCGAGGACTTCGGGGCCCGGTGGATCCGGGGGACCGCGGCCGTCGGGTTGGACCGGGAGCGGCGTCGGGTGCGGCTGGCGGACGGCACCCAGGTGCCGTACGACGGGCTGGTGGCGGCGACCGGGGCGCAGGCGCGGCCCTGGCCCGGGGAGGTGCCGGCCGGGGTGCTGACCGTGCGGGGGCTGGACGACGTCCGGGCGCTGCGGGCGGAGATCGACGGCGGGGCCCGTGAGGTGGTGGTCGTCGGGGGGGGGTTTCGTCGGGGTGGAGCTGGCGTCGTCGCTGGTCGGGCTGGGGCTCGGGGTGCGGGTGACGTTGGTGGAGCCGTTCGGGCGGCCGTTGCGGGTGCTGGGCGGGACGGCGCCGGAGGTGGTGGCGGAGGCGGCGCGCCGGGCCGGGGTCGTGCTGCGGCTGGGCACCGGGGTGACGGGTTTCCGGGTGGCCGGGGATCGGGTCGGCGGGGTCGAGTTGGCCGATGGGAGGGTGCTGCCGGCCGAGGTGGCGGTGGTGGCGATCGGGATGGTGCCGGCGACCGGGTGGTTGCGGGGGGCGGGGCTGGCGTTGCCGTCCGGGCGGGTCCACTGCGACGAGCGGTTGTTCGCGCGGACCGCGGGGGTGGCCGGGGTGGCCGATCCGCGGATCGTGGTGGCCGGGGACGTGGCCCGGTGCGATGCGGTGCGGGGTGCGGACGGGCCGGTTCCGTTGGAGCACTGGAGCAATGCGGCGGCGCAGGGGGAGTTGGCGGCGCGGAATCTGCTGGCGGGGCCGGCGGCGGCCGCGCCGTATGTGCATGTGCCGTCGTTCTGGACGTCGGCGTTCGGGCTGCGGATCAGGTCGGTGGGGCTGCCGGGGACCGGGGACCGGGTGGTCGTCGAGGAGGGCGACCCGGGTGCGGGGAAGGTGCTGGAGGCGCACTACCGGGAGGGGCGGTTGGTCGGTGCGGTGAGTGTGAATCTGGGGAAGCGGCTGGCGGGGTATGCGCGGCGGCTCCAGGAGGAGGGGGGACCGGTGGCGGGGGAGGCGGCCGGGGGGTCCGGGGTGTCCGGGGTGCCCGGGGCTTCTGGGGTGTCCGGGGTGTCCGGTGGGGGGTCGGCCGGTGGGGCCGGTGGGTGAGGTGGCGCTCGGCCGGTGGCCGGAATTCGGTGTGGTGGCCGGAAAGCGCATGACTGGCGGGTAAGTTTACGCGGGGTAACCCGCCATATCGCCGGTGGCGAGCAGTGAAACCGGCCTGCGTGAATGGCGCGTTAAGTTTTCCATTACCACGGAACATTTATGGTTTACCTCTTCAGGGGCACTTTGGGTCACGTGACCTATCGCACAAACGAGTGACGGCCCTGGGTGACTCTGGTAACGTTTTTATCGCGCCTCCAGGAGAGGCGGGGCGGGCTTTGCGAGTGCGTCACGACGAGGTGATCGCCGCCAATAAAAGCCTGCTCTTTTTGCAAGCAGGTGTCGGGGGATCATTTGCTACGGGGGATAGCCATGTGTAGCGCCTACGCAGGCGTCTGAAGCTGGGACTTCCTGAATTTCGGAAGCGTTCCCTTTCTCTTGTGTCCGCAGGGTGAACCAGTCGTTTCCGCGACGAGTCGTCATGCCCTGAGCGGGTAATCCATCAACATTTTTCACCGAGTGGCAGCCGGTTGCCGCGGTCGTCTCCGGAAATTCCGAACGACTTCGCGAACGGCTTGCGAAGCGGACTTCTGGTATCGCGCATTTATCGTGCCCGGTGTTCTTACGGGGCGGTGGTGGGCGGTCGTAAATGCGCCGTCGGGTAATTTCTGCTGCCGTTTTCCGGAAATTGCCATGACGGGGCGACGACGGTGTTCAGAGTGCTCAGAAACGAGGAGAGAAGAATGCAGAACCCCTACGAGGCCGAGCAGATCCAGGACATCGTGCGGGAGGGCCTGGCGCAGGTCCTGGGCACCGGTGCGGACGAGATCACCGCGGACGCCACCCTGGTCGCCGACCTGGGCGCGGAATCCCTGGACCTGGTCGAATTCCGCTTCGAGATGGAGACCAAGCTCGGCGTGGCACTGCCGAAGTCGAATGTTCTGGACCAGCTCGCCACCGCCCTCGGCGGCTCCGAGCGGCTTTACGACGAGCGCGGCGGAATCACCGAACTGGCCGCCGAGGTGCTGCGCCGCAGCGCGTTCGGCTACTCCGCGGAGCAGGTGCACGCCGGCCAGCGGCCCTACGAGGTCGCCGCGGCGGCCACCAGCGCGCACTGGGCCGCCTTCACCCACGCGATCTTCGACCACCTGCCCGAGACCTGCACCGAATGCGGCGCCGACAAGGCCGAACTCGCCGCGTCCGGCAAGGCGATCTGCGCCGGCTGCGGCGCCGCGCTGGAGGCGGCCACCGGCGACGAGGTGATGGCCGAGGGCGTCCGGGCGGCGCT
Source organism: Streptomyces sp. CB02959 (assembly GCF_002803155.1). Lineage (GTDB taxonomy): Bacteria > Actinomycetota > Actinomycetes > Streptomycetales > Streptomycetaceae > Streptomyces. The sequence goes on along the minus strand of NZ_NNBP01000028.1, from coordinate 204,935 downwards.
CGCCGCCATCGGGCACGCCCAGCCCGTCGGCTGACCGTCCCGCGGCCGGTGCGGAAGGCGTCGCTCGTCGTGCGAGTCGTGCGAAAGGAAAGCAAGTGACACCCCATATACCCAACGGGGCCGAACACGAGGTCGTGGTGACCGGGATCGGTCTGGTCGCCGGGCAACTCACCGACCCGGAGGCGCTGTTCGACCACCTCGCGGAAGGACGCACGCTCATCACCGAGCACCCCCTCCACAAGGAGTGGGGCGTCCCCTGCGCCGTCTCGGCGCACATCGACCCCCAGGTGTGGCAGGCGCTCGCCGACGCGGCGCCCGAAGAAGCCGGGCCGCTGGGGCCGGCCGGCGTCCTCGCCTGGCACGCCGCCGCCCAGGCATGGGAGCGCAGCGGACTGCCGCGGCGGCTGGACACCGAGCGCGGCGGCGTCTTCCTCGCCTGCAACCGCATGGTCATGGAACCGGCCGAACTCACCTGGCTGGCAGCCCACGTGGACCACGAGGCGGGGGCCCTGGACCTGGACGGCTACCTGGAGCACCTCGACGGCCCGGCGGCGTCCGACGCGGACGGCGGGCTCGACCCGCAGCGGTACGAAAAGATCCAGCCGGACTCCGCCACCGCCGCGCTCGCCGACTACTTCGGCGCGGCCGGCGTCCTGGAGACCCACGCGGACGCCTGCGCCGCCGGCGGCATGGCGATCGGCAGCGCCTACCGCTACATCCGCAGCGGCACGCTCGACGTGGCGCTCGCCGGCGGCGCCGAGAGCCTGACCACGCTGACCGCGGTCACCGCCTTCTACGGGGTGGGCGCGCTCGCCCCGGCCGAGGGGCGGGACCCGGCGCGGATCAGCCGCCCCTTCGACAAGGACCGGTCCGGTTTCGTCATCGGGGACGGCGCGGCCTTCCTCGTCCTGGAGTCCCGGGCGCACGCCGAGGCGCGCGGCGCCCGCATCCTGGCCGAGGTCGCCGGGTACGCCGGGGTGACCGAGGCGGTGAAGATGACGTCCAGTTCGCGGGACGGCTCGGACTACGCGGAGTGCATACGGGCCGCGCTCGCCGACGCCGGGCTCGCCCCGGAGGACATCGACCACGTCAACGCGCACGGCACCTCGACCGAGGCCAACGACACCTGTGAGGCGGCGGCGCTGCACACCGTCTTCGGGGCGCGCGCCGCGACGCTCCCGATCACCGGCAACAAGTCCGCCATGGGGCACTCGTTGGCGAACAGCGGGGCGGCCGAGGCGGTGCTGTCGGTGCTCAGCCTGGAGCGGCAGACGCTGCTGCCGACGCTGAACTTCGCCGAACCGGACGAGGTCACCGGCGGACTGGACATCGTCACCGAGCGGCGCCCGGCGCGGGTGACCGCGGTGCTGTCCAACTCCTTCGGCTTCGGCGGCCAGAACTGCTCGCTGATCCTGGCCGAGGCGGGGTGAGCGGGGCCATGGCGACGTATGACGTACGACTGACCGCGCCCGGCCTGTACACCGCGGCCGGCACCGATCCGGACGCCCTGTGGGAGACCCTGGTCGCCGGGAAGGACACCCGCCGGCCGACCGAGGCCCTGGCCGGACCGTGGCCGGAATGCGACACCGCCTTCCTGGTGGACGACCTGGACGCGGCCACCCTCGGGGTGCACCGCAGGGTGCTGCGCACCTCGGAGAAGCAGGCCCGGATGGCGCTCTACGGGGCGCGACTGGCCCTGGCCGGCCCGGCGGAGCGCGGCCCGGTGGGCGGCCCCGGCTGGGGGCTCTACCTCGGACTGCCCACCGTGGACGAGGAGTTGCTGCGGTTCGGCGCCCTGGACCGGCTGCACAAGGCCGCCGGTTCGCCGGGCGAGGTCGCCGCGCTCTACGGGCGGGAGGTCCCGCCGTTCAGCGGACTGTCCCACCTCAACAGCACCGCGGCGGCGCACATCTCGGCGGTCTTCGGGCTGACCGGGGCGATGGCCGCGTACTCGCCGTTCTCCGACGCGGGCCTCACGGCGCTGATCGACGGGGCACTGTCGGTCGCGGAGGGGGAGAACGAGGCGGCGCTGGTCGGGGCGGTGAGCCCCAAGGTGCATCCGCTGCTCTTCGCGCAGTACGAGGAGCTGGGGTGGAACGGCGCGGTGCCGGGGGAGGGCGCGGCCTTCCTGGTCGCCGAGCGGGCCGGTGACGCTGCTGGATCCGGTGGTTCCGGTGGTTCCGGCGGATCCGTGGCCGGTGCCGGGGCTCCCGGTGCGCGGCTGGCCGGTTACGGCCGGGCCTTCGGCGCGGGGGCCGGGGACCGTACCGAGGCGGTCGTCGAGGCCGTCCACGCGGCCCTGGAGGCGGCCGGTACGGACGCCGGGGGGATCGGCTGGGTGCTGCCCGACGCCGCCTGGTCGGCGGACGCCGCACGGGCCCAGAGCGCCGCGCTGGAACGGGTCTTCGCGGGCACCGCGGACCGGCCCGCCCAGTTCACCGGCGAACGGGCCACCGGGGTACTGGGCCCCGCCCACCCGCTGGCGCACACGCTGCTGGCGCTGCATGGCCTGGCGTCCGGGCGGCGGCTGGCCGCCGACGGTGACGCGGTGCGCGAGGAGGCGCTGCCCGTCCCGCGGGCCCTGGTGCTGGCCTGCGGCGCACGCGGCCAGGTGTGCGCCGTCGTACTGGAAGGAGCCGGGAAATGAGCCGCCGCGTAGTGGTGACCGGACTGGGCGCCGTCTGCGGACTGGGGCTCGACTGGCAGACCATGTGGGAGGGCCTGACCGCGGGCCGGTCGGCGATCCGCGCCTGGCGGCTGCCCGGCGTCGAGGACTTCCCGGTGCGGTACGCCGCGCCGGTCGACGACGCCGCGTTCGCCGCGCGGTACGGCGCCGAAGCGGACCCGGACCGGCCGCTGGAGCGGCGCACCCGGTTCGGACTGGCGGCCGCCGCGCAGGCGCTGGCCGACGCCGGTATCGACGGGCCGGGCCCGGTGGGCCGGATCGGCACCGCGGTCGGCTCGGGCGTGCCGGAGCGGGACCCCTACGAGCTGCTGCACGCGGTCGGCGAGGACGGGCAGCCCAGCTGGCAGACGCTCTTCGGGCGGCGCGACCGACTGGACCGGGCCAGCGGCCTGTTCTGCACCAACGACGCGCTGGCCGCCGGGATCGCGGCCCGCCACCGGCTGCGCGGCCCGGCGCTGAACTTCTCCACCGCCTGCGCCGGGGCCACCCACGCCGTCGGCCACGGCTTGAAGATGATCCGCCGCGGGGAGGTGGACGCGATGGTGGTGGGCGGCGCCGACTCGGTGCTCAACCTGCCGACCATGACCGGGCTGCACCTGCTGGGCGCGCCGTCCACGTCCACGCTGTTCGGGGACCGGCTGTGCCGGGCCTTCGACCGGGACCGCAGCGGGCTGGTGGCCGCCGAGGGCGCGGCCATGGTGGTGCTGGAGAGCGAGGAGAGCGCCCGGCGGCGCGGCGCGACCGTCTACGCCGAACTGGCGGGTTTCGGCAGCTCGTTGGACGCCTACCAGGTCACCGCCCCGCACCCCGAGGGGCACGGGGCCGCGCTGGCGATGAGCCGGGCGCTGGCCGACGGCCGGGTGGCGCCGGACGCGGTGGACTCCATCAACGCGCACGGCACCTCCACCCCCCTGAACGACCCGATCGAGACCCGGGCGATCAAGGACGTGTTCGCGGCCGGCGAGCACTACCGGAAGCTGGCGGTCACCGCCAACAAGACCATGCTCGGGCACCTGATCGCCGCCGCCGGCGCACCCGAGCTGATCGCCACCGTGCTGTCCGTACGGGACGGCATCGTGCCCCCGACGCTGAATCTGGAGAACCCGGATCCGGCCTGCGACCTGGACTACGTGCCGGAGAAGGCGCGGTACCGGGAGGTGTCGGTGGCTGTGAGCAATTCCTTCGGCTTCGGCGGACTCAACGCCAGTCTGGTGGTGCGTGGTTATGAGCACTGACATCGTTTCGAGCGACGACATCCTTCCCGGCGCCGGGTCCGCCCCGGCCGCCGACGCCTCCTTCGACCCCGACGCGATCGTCGTCACCGGCATCGGCGCCGTGCTGCCCACCGGGCGCGGGCCCGAGGCCCTGTGGACGGCCTGGCGCGAGGCGCGGACCGCGCTCGCGCCCTACCGGGACCCCTACGTCCGGACGCAGCGGATCACCCACTTCGGGCACGTCCCCGCCGACCTCCAGCAGGCCGGCCGGGACAGCGTCCCCCACAAGCTGCGGAAGTTCGGCACCGCCTTCACCTTCAACGCCGTGCTGGCCTCCGAGGACGCCATGCGGCAGGCCGGCGACAGCTGGCAGACCATCCCCGAGGAGCGGCGCGGGCTCTACGTCGCCCAGGACGACTCCACCGAACTGAGCGCGGCCGCCTTCCACAAGGCGCTCGCCCAGGCCCGTACCGACACCTCGCCGCAGGTCGGCGCGGACCTCACGCGGGTGGTGGCGGAGGCGTTCGGCAACGCCGCGACCTTCAACCCGTTCACCGTCATCCGGGCGCTGAACAACAACACCCTGGCGCTGGTCAGCATCGCCCAGCGGTTCCGCGGGGACTGCGCGGCCTTCGTCCAGGACGCCGGGGCCGCACTCGGCGCCCTCCAGCGGGCCGCGTTCAGCCTCCGCCGGGGCGACTGCGACACCGCGCTGGTCGTCGGCGCCGGCAGCTACAACGAGCCGCTGAAGCTGGCCGCGCAGTACCGCGCCGGCCACCTCACCGCCGGCGGCCGCGGCACCGCCTCGCTGCGCAGCTTCGACGCCGAGCGGGACGGCACGGTGCTGGCCGAGGGCGCGGTGGCGCTGGTCCTGGAACGGGCCGGGGACGCCGCGGCGCGCGGGGCCCGTCCGCTGGTCACGGTGGCGGGCGCGGCGCTGCGGCCCGCCGTGGACAGCGGCGTCGGCCCGGCCGCGCTGGCCGAGAGCGTCCGCGGCCTGATGGCCGCGCACGGGATGACGCCGGACACCCTCGGCGCCGTCCTGGCCGACGGCAAGGGCACCGTCCGGCACGACGCCGCCGAGGCCGAGCTGCTGCGCGCGCTGCTCAAGGACAGCGGCGTCCCGGTCAGCTCCGTACGGCCGGTCACCGGCACCCTGGGGGCCGCCGGCCCGCTGGCCGAACTGGCGCTGGCGCCGAGCCTGTTCGCCACCGGTGAGCTGCCGCCGATCGCGCACCTGACGACGCCGCCGGACGATGGCACCGACTTCGTCACCGGATCGGCCCGGAAGCGCCGGATCGACTCCGTCCTCAGCCTGCACAGCAGTTTCAACGGGTTCGCGGGAGCACTGCTCGCCAAGCGGCCGCACCTCGCCTAGGAGACCACCAGCCAATGTCAGCTACGTCAGCTACGTCAGCGTTCACCGAATTCGTGCAGCCCCAGATGGGCCGGGTCTTCACCGCCCTGGGGCTGGACGTCGAGTACGAGCGGGCCGAGGGCAACACCCTCTACCACCGCGACGACCAGGGCGAACTGGTGCCGGTCCTGGACCTGATGGGCGGTTACGGCTCGCTGATCCTCGGACACAACCACCCGGAGATCGTCGCGCACGCCAAGGGGCTGCTGGACCAGAACCGCGCCGTGCACGCCCAGTTCTCGCTGCGCGGCGAGGCCGGCCGGCTCGGCGCCGCGCTCAGCGACGTCGTCCGCCGGGAGACCGGCATCAAGGAGCCGTACCTGGCCACCTTCGGCAACAGCGGCGCCGAGGCCATCGAGGCGGCCGTCAAGCACGCCGAGCTGGTCCGGGTGACCAAGGCGGCGGCACTGGCCGAGGAGACCGCCGCGCACCTGGAGGCGGCCCGGGACGCGGTCCGCCGCGGCGCGGCCGCCGTCGACCCGGACGCCTACCGGCTGCCCGCCCTCCAGGGGCAGACCGCCCCGGCCGACGGCATCGAGGGGCTGCTGGCCGCGATCGGCGCGCACAACGCGGCGGCGCTCGCCACCCGACCCCTCTTCCTGGCGCTGGAGCGGTCCTTCCACGGCAAGCTCGTCGGCAGTGTCCAGCTCACCTACAACGCCGGCTTCCGCACCCCGTTCCAGAACCTGGGCACGCGGGTCCGCTTCGTCCCCATGGACCAGCCGGAGCTGCTGGACCGGATCGCCGAGGACGAGCGGGTGGTGCTGCTCGACACCGAACTGGCCGACGGCCGGGTGCGGGTCGTCGAACGGGACTTCCCGGCCATCACCGCCTTCCTGGTCGAGCCGGTGCAGGGCGAGGGCGGCATCCACGCGCTCACCACCGAACAGGGCCGCGCCATCCGGCTGTTCTGCAACAAGGTCGGCACCGCACTGATCCTCGACGAGGTGCAGAGCGGCACGGGCCGCTGCGGCGCCTTCCTGGCCAGCTCGCTGATCGGGCTGCGCGGCGACTACTACGCGCTGTCCAAGTCGCTGGGCGGCGGCCTGGCCAAGGTCTCCGCGATGCTGGTCCGCCGGTCGCTGTACCAGGGCGAGTTCGACCTGATCCACAGCTCGACGTTCGCCATGGACGACTTCTCCTCGTCCATCGCCCGCAAGGTCGTCGACATGCTGGAGGACGCCGGCGGACAGGTGTACCGCCAGGTCACCGAGCGCGGCGAGCGGCTGGTCGAGATGCTGGCCGACCTCAAGTCGGCCTACCCGGACGTCATCGAGGACATCCGCGGCAAGGGCCTGTTCCTCGGTGTGCAGCTGCGCGACCAGGGCGAGGCCCGCTCCATGGTGCTGCGCGGCAGCGCCTACAACGGGGCGCTGGGCTACCTCCTCTCCGGCTACCTGCTGCGCCAGGAGCGGATCCGGATCGCGCCGACCGGCAGCGCCGGCAACGTGCTGCGCATCCAGCCGTCCGTGTACCTCACCGACGAGGAGATCGAGCGGCTGCGCGGCGCACTGGACCGGCTCTGCCGCATCCTGCGCTACGAGGACACCCTGCACCTGGTCCACCCGGCCAGCGACCGGACCATCCCCAAGCCGCGGGCGGAGATCCGCGACTTCCGCGGCGCCGTCGAGGGCTACGAGCAGGGCGAGCCGCGGCCGGTCACCGGCCCGGTCCGCAAGGTGGCGTTCGTCAACCACCTGATCACCCCGGCCCATCTGCGGCAGGTGGACCCGGCGCTGGCCGACTTCGGCGACGCCGCGCTGCGCTCCTTCGTGCTGGGCATGGACCCGGTGAAGAAGGCGGCGCCCTACCCGGGCGTGCGGATCGACTCGCCGCTGGGCAGTGCCGTGGAGTTCGCGCTCTACCCGCTGATGGTCGGGTCCGAGCAGATGGGCCGCTACCTGGCGGCCGGGGACGTCGCCGGGATCCGGGCGGACGTCCAGGAGCGGGTGCAGGCGGCCCGCGAGGACGGCTGCGAGGTCGCCGGGCTCGGCATGTACACCTCGATCGTCACCAACAACTGCACCGCGCTGAACGTCCCCGGCATCGCGCTGACCTCCGGCAACGCCCTGACCGTCGCGATGGGCGTACGGGCCATGGAGCGCGGCGCCCGCGACCGCGGCTTCGCGGTCGCCGACGCCACGCTGGCGGTGGTCGGCGCGGCCGGCAACATCGCCTCCGTCTACAGCCAGCTGTTCGCCGAGCAGCTCAGCAGGATCGTGCTGGTCGGCAGCCGCCGGGACGGCTCGGCGCGGCGGCTGCGGAACACCGTGCACGGCATCTACCAGGAGAGCTGGGCGCGGATCGCGGCCGGCGGCGAGCTGACCGGCATCCCGGCCCGGCTGGCCGAGGAACCGCTGATCGCCAAATGGCTGGCCGGCGACCCGACCGCGGACGACGCCGAGCGCGGCAAGGCGATCGCCGCGTACCTGGAGGAGCGCTACGGCCAGGACCCGTTCCTGACCGTCACCCAGGACACCGACGCGCTCCGCGAGGCGCAGCTGGTGCTGTGCGCCTCCAACAGCCCCGAGCCGTTCCTTACCGGGGAGCACTTCGCGCCGGACGCGGTGGTCTGCGACATCGCCGTCCCCAACAACGCGGTGCCGGACCTGGCCGCACAGCGCCCCGACCTGGCGTACATGCTCGGCGGCATCGTCGCCACGCCCCACGGCGAGAGCCTGCACCCCTCGGCGCGGGCCTTCCTGGAGGCCGGCCAGCTCTTCGCCTGCATGGCGGAGACCGCGCTGATGGGCCTGGCCGGCATCGACCGGCACTACTCCTACGGGAACATCAGCCGCCGGCAGGTCATCGACATCGCCGCACTGGCCGACGCGCACGGGCTGCGGCTGGCCGACTACAAGAGCGCGCACTCGGTGTGAGCCTCCCCCCAGCCACCGCTGGGGGGACCCTCGGGCGCCGCACGCGACCCGTCGCGGGCAGCCCCGCGTGCGGCGCCCGGCCCCAACCGCCGAGCCGGTCAACCGACTTCATTCGAGAGGACACGTCAGCTCATGGAATTCGCAGGTCAGGTAGGACTGGTGACCGGCGGCAGCCGGGGCATCGGCCGGGCCGTCGCCGTCCGGCTGGCGGAGGAGGGCTGCGACATCGCCCTCAACTACCGCAGCGCGACGGCCGAGGCGGAGCAGGTCGCCGAGCAGATCGCCAAGCTGGGCCGCAGGGTCGAGCTGTTCCAGGGGGACCTCTCCGACCCCGAGGTGCCGCACACGGTGGTCTCCGCCGTCCGGGCCTCCTTCGGACGGATCGACGTCCTGGTGAACAACGCCGGGATCACCCGCGACGAACTGCTGGTCAACCAGAGCCTCGCGGACATCGAGGACGTACTGCGCACCAACCTCGTCGCCCCGATGCTCACCCTCCAGGCGGCGGCGCCCGCAATGCTGCGGCAGCGCTACGGCCGGATCGTCAACATCTCCTCCGCCGCCGCCTCCAAGCCCGGCCGCGGCCAGTCGAACTACGCGGCGGCCAAGGGCGGTCTGGAGTCCTTCACCAAGGCGATGGCGGTGGAGCTGGCCTCCCGCGGCATCCTCGTCAACGCGGTCGCCCCGGGCGTCGTCAGCACCGACATGACCGACACCATCCGCGCCCACGGCGAGGACGAGATCATGAGCCGGCTGCTGCTGAAGAAGTACGCCGGACCCGAGACGATCGCCGACGCCGTGGCGTACCTCGCCAGCCCGCGCAACACGTACACCACGGGCGAGGTACTGCACGTCGACGGCGGCCTGAAGATGGCGTGAGGGGCTGGCCATGAGCGCACTCGACACCCCCGTACCGGGCTCCGTACCCGGCCTCGTACCCGGCTCCGTACCGGGCGAACTGGCCGGCCGGACCGCCGTGGTCACCGGCGCCGCCCAGGGCATCGGCCGCGAGGTGGCCCTGCTGCTGGCCGAGTCCGGCGCCGCCCGCCTGATCCTCCTCGACCGGGACGCCGCCCAGCTGGAGACCGTCGCCAAGGAAGTCCGCGACCTGGGCGCGGAGGCCACCGCGCTCGCCGCGGACCTGCGCGAGCGGGAGGCGGTCCGCAGCGGACTGCGCACCGCGCTCCGCGCCGCCGGACACCTCCACATCCTGGTCAACAACGCCGGCGTCGCCGACGAGAACGGCCCGGACGACGAGGAGACCTGGCTGCGGGTGCTGGACATCAACCTGCACGGCACCTTCGCGGTCACCGCCGCCTGCCTGGAGTACCTCGTCGACAAGGGCCGGATCGTCAACGTCTCGTCGATCCTCGGCAAGGCCGGCAAGATGCGGAACACCGCCTACTGCGCCTCCAAGCACGGCCTGATCGGCTACACCAAGGGCCTCGCCCTGGACCTGGCGTCCCGCGGCATCACCGTCAACGCCGTGCTGCCGGGCTGGATCGACACCCCGATGCTGCGCCGCGAGATCGCCGCCTCCGCGGAGGAGATCGGCGCCGACCCGGCGCGGATGCTGCGGCAGGCGCGCAAGTCCATCCCGCTGCGGCGGCTGGTCGAGGCACGGGAGGCCGCCGAGCTGATCGGCTTCCTGGTGTCCGACCGGGCGGCCGCCGTCACCGCGCAGTCCCTCACGGTCGACGGGGGCTACACCCGTGGCATGTGACGCCGAGACGGCCACCCTCCCGCGGCCCCGGCCGGCGCCCGCCGCGGACCCGTGGCTGCGGCGGCTGCGCCCGGGGCCGGCCGGGTCCGCCGCCGGGGCCGCCCGGGTCGTCTGCTTCCCGCACGCGGGCGCCGGCGCCGGCACCTACCGGCCGCTGGCCACCGCCGTCGCCGCCCGCACCGCCGGCGGCCGCCCGTACGAGGTGCTGGCGGTCCAGTACCCGGGCCGCAACGACCGGATCCGGGAGGCCCGCGTCGAGGACCTGGCGACGCTGGCGGCCGGCGTGCACCGGGCGCTGGCCGCCCTGACCGACCGCCCGCTGGTCCTGTTGGGCCACAGCATGGGCGCCCTGGTGGCGTACGAGGCGGCCCGCCTCCTGGAGCGCGCCGGGGCCGCCCCGGCGCACCTGATCGCCTCCAGCGCCTGGGCGCCGTCCGAGGTCCGCGGCGGCACGGTCCACCTCCAGGGCGACGACGGGCTGATCGACGAGATCCGGCGGACCCGGGGCACCGACCCGCGGCTGCTGGACAACCGGGACGTCCTGGCGATGGCCCTGCCGGTGGTCCGCAGCGACTACAAGGCCGTGGAGACCTACCGGCACCGGCCCGGCCCGCCGCTGACCACCCCGGTCACCGCGCTGACCGGCGACCGGGACCCGCTGGTCGCCGTCGGGGAGGCGGCCGCCTGGGAGCGGCACACCACCGGCGGCTTCCGGCTGCGGGTCTTCCCCGGCGGCGACCACTTCTACCTGTCCGGGCACTGGGCGGAGCTGGCGGACCACCTGGTCTCGGCGCCGCCGCGCCCGGTGGTGGCGGCGGCCGGGTAGGTCCGGTGGGGGCACCGGCCGGGCGGGGCGCGTCAGGCCGGTGCGAAGTCCTGCGGCCAACGGGCCCGGGCCTGCTCCCGGGAGCGCATGGTGGCCAGCGTCAGCAGGCCGCGCTCCCGGCCCGTCTCCAGCAGGCCCGGCAGGGCGGGCAGCGGGGCGAGCGCGGCGATGTCGTCCAGGACGAGGGTGAGTGGTGGGTCGAGCCGACCGGCGGATGACCGTTCGGCCATGCGGCGGCCGTGCTCGACCACGTGCGAGAGGAGTGCGGTGATCAGCGGCATCGCACCCGGGTCGGTGCGCGGGTCCTCGATGGACTCGCCCACCAGGTACAGCGTTCCCCCCTCGGCGAGGAAAGATTCGAGAACCAGCGCATCCGATCGCAGCGGATTGCTGGCGTCGCGGATATGGACCGAGGAGAGCGCGGTCAGCGCCCGGCCGACCAGCTCCTTCGCCATCTCCCGGCGTTCGGCGTGCGCGGTGAGCACCGACTCCAGCTCGCCGGCCTGCCCCGCGGACGCCTTGGCGTTGGTGCGCAGGATCCGGACCGGCTCCTGGGCGCCGCCCGCGGCGTGCGCCCAGCGGTGCAGCTGGCGGAACGGGCGGCCGTCCAGCGCGGCGGCGTGCAGCCAGCAGCGCAGCAGGGTCCGCGCGGCGTCCGCGACGGCCGAGTCCAGGGCGCTGGCCGGGCGGACCGGGGCCAGCAGCGCGGTGGCGCGGGCCGCGGCGGTGCCGATCTCCTCGCAGCCCGCGGTGGGCGACCAGCGCAGCCGGGCCGGGGTGTCGAGGCGGTGCGTGGGGTCGTAGGCCAGCAGCGGGCCCAGTTTGGCGCGGGCGTCCTTGGTCTCGGCCCAGAGGTCGGGGTCGGTGGTGGCGACGACCAGCGGGCCGGTGGCGGCGGTGGCGGCGGCCAGCGCCGCGGCCCGGGCGACGGCCCGGTCGCTGCCGAACTGGACGCGCGGAAGCGTCGGTTCCGGTGCGGCGACCGGGGCGGGCGCGGGCACGGGGATGGTGCCGCGCTGCTCGGGGAGCGAGCCGGGCTCCGGCGGCGGTGCCGCGGCCGGCACCTGGGGGACGGCGGGCGCCTGCGGGACGGCGGGCACCGGGGCCGCCGCGGGTTGTGGAGCGGCCGGTGCGGCCGGTGCGGCCGTCTCCGCCCCCGTGGGAACGACCGGCTCGGTGCGCCGGCCCCGTGCCGCCTGCGCCCGCTGCTGGGTCCGCTGCTGGGCCCGCCGCGTCGCCCGGACGGCCCGGTACCGCGTGACCGTCCCCAGCGTGAAGATCGCCAGCACCAGCAGCACCATCAACTCGCCGACGAACAGCCCCCAGAACAGGCCGTAGCCCGACAGCTGGTCCTTCGGGGTGCCCGGCCAGGCCGCCGCGATGTCGTGCGGCGCGGCGACCAGGTGCCGCAGCGCGGTCGGCGTACCGGTGTACGTCACCCCCGACGGCCAGCCGCCGTGCGCGAGCAGCCCGGCCAGGCCGGTCGCCGTCCACACCACCAGGGTCAGGCCGAGCAGGAAGCCGATCAGCCCCACCAGCAGCGTGTCGGGCACGCCGCGGTTTCTGGGACGGCCGCCGCCCCGGCCGTCCCCGCGGTCGTACGGGCCGTCGTGGCCACCACCGCCGTCGTGGCCGTCATAGCCGTCGTAGCCGTGGCGGCCGTCGTCGTATCCGCGCCTCACGCCACCGTCTCGCTCGACTCGTTCCGCAACTGCCGTTCCATCGCGATGGCCTCGGCGCGCGCCTCCGCCTCGGCGTCCGCGGCCAGCGCGAGCGCGCGGGCCTCGTCGGTCGGCAGCGGGGCCGACTCGGTCATCGCCCGGTCGGTGTAGACCAACGGCCGCTCGGCCTCGGTGATGAGGTGCTTGACGACCTGCACGTTGCCGTTGACGTCCCAGACGGCGATGCCGGGGGTCAGGGTCGGAATGATCTCCACCGCCCAGCGCGGCAGTCCGAGCACCCGCCCGGTGGCCCGCGCCTCGTCGGCCTTCTGGGCGTAGATGGTGCGGGTGGACGCCATCTTGAGGATCGCCGCGGCCTCCCGCGCCGCCGCGCCGTCCACCACGTCGCTGAGGTGGTGGACGACGGCCACGAACGACAGGCCCAGCCGGCGGCCGAACTTCAGCAGCCGCTGGAAGAGCTGGGCCACGAACGGCGAGTTGATGATGTGCCAGGCCTCCTCGACCAGGAAGATCCGCTTCTTCCGGTCCGGGCGGATCCAGGTGTGCTCCAGCCACACCCCGACGATCGCCATCAGGATCGGCATCGCGATCGAGTTCCGGTCGATGTGCGAGAGGTCGAAGACGATCAGCGGCGCGTCCAGGTCGATGCCCGCCGTCGTCGGGCCGTCGAACATGCCGCGCAGGTCACCGTCGACCAGCCGGTCCAGCACCAGCGCCACGTCCAGGCCCCAGGCGCGGACGTCGTCTATGTCGACGTTCATCGCCTCCGCGGACGACGGCTCGGGGTGCCGCAGCTGCTCGACGATGTCGGAGAGCACCGGCTGCCGGCCGGCGCGGGTCGCCCCATCCGCCGCATCCGCCCCGTCCGCCCCGTCGGTCTCGTCGATCCCGTCCGTCTCGTCCTCGTGTCCGCCGAGCACCGCCGCGTGCGCGACCTTCAAGGCGAAGCCGGAACGTTCGTCCAGACCGTGCCCCATGGCGACCTCGATGATCGTCCGGAGCAGGGCCAGCTGGCCGGTGGTGGTGATCGAGGGGTCGAGCGGGTTGAGGCGGATGCCGCCGTTGAGGGCGGCGGTGGGGTCCAGCCGGATGGGGGTTATCCCCAGCTCCTGGGCGATGAGGTTCCACTCGCCGACGCCGTCCTCGCCCTGCGCGTCCAGCACCACGACCTGCCGGTCGCGGAACCGCAGCTGCCGCAGCACATAGGTCTTCTCCAGCGCGGACTTGCCGTTGCCGGACTCCCCGAGCACCAGCCAGTGCGGCGCCGGCAGCTGCTGCCCGTACAGCTGGAACGGGTCGTAGATGTACCCCTTGCCGGAGTACACCTCGCGCCCGATGATCACGCCCGAGTCGCCGAGCCCCGGCGCCGCCGTCGGCAGGTAGACCGCCTGCGCCTGGCCGGTGGAGGTGCGTACGGGCAGCCGTGTCGTCTCCACCTTCCCGAACAGGAAGCTGGTGAAGGCTTCGGTGAAGGCACCGAGCGGATCGAACATGGCCATGGCGTACGCGCCTCCCAGGGCTTAAGCGGCGTTGGCGGCGTTAACGGCGGATACCGGTCGCGAACGGCAGGGTGTTCACGAAGGCCCGGTGGTGCTCACGGTCGCACCACTCCAGCTTGAGGTAGGACTTGCCCGCCGAAGCGCGGATGGTCCGCTTGTCGCGGGCCAGCGCCTCCGGCGACCGGGACGAGACGGTGAGGTAGCCGACGAGGTTGACCCCGGCCGCGCCGGACGCCAGGTCCTCGCCGCGCTGGTCCACCCGCCCGTGGTGCGCCACGTCCCGCGGGTCCACCACCCGGTTCATCTTCGCCGCCCGGCTCGCCTCGGCGTCGTCGTTGGTCTTCTCCGTCAGCATCCGCTCGATGGCCACCTCGGTGGGCTCCAGGTCCATGCAGACCGCGACCGTCCGGATCACGTCCGGGGTGTGGACCAGCAGCGGCGCGAGGAAGTTGACGCCCACCGGCGTCAGCGGCCACTCCTTGACCCAGGCGGTGGCGTGGCACCAGGGCGCCCGCGTCGACGACTCCCGGGTCTTGGCCTGGAGGTACGTCGGCTCGGTCGCGTCCAGCTCGGCCGGCCAGGCGTTGCGCTTGCTCATCGCCTGGATGTGGTCGATCGGGTGGTCCGGGTCGTACATGGAGTGCACCAGCGACGCCAGGCGCGCCTGCCCGAGCGGCTGGCGCACCCGGATGTCCGCCTCCGTCAACCGGGCGCAGATGTCGGTCAGCTCACGCGCCATCACCACCGCCAGCCCGGCGTCCCGGTCCAGCTTCCGGCGCAGCAGGCCGGTGCGCTGGGTGGCCGCGGCCCGGGCCATGGTGACCGCCTCGGCGGCCAGTTCACGGGTGAAGTGCATGCAGGCCACCAGATAGGCCCGGTGCTGCTCGGACGAGGTGGACACCATCGACTGCAGCTGCTCGTACGACTCGCGCAACCACTCCGGGGAGTCGGCGTCGCCCCGCTGGGCGACGTCCTTGGCGTGCGCGTCCGGATCGGCGGGCAGCGTCCGCGCCAGCATCTGCAACCGGGTCACGAACCCGTCCCCGTTGGCCACGTGCTTCAGCAGCGTCCCGAACCGGTCGACCAGGGCCTCCTGGTCCTCGCTGTCCCGCAGGCCGACGCCCGGCCCCTCGATCTCGATCGCCGCGGTCACCGTCCGCCGGTCGGCGTGCAGCAGCACCGCGATCTCGTCCGGCCCGAACGGCGCCGACAGCCAACTGATCCGCCCGATGCCGGGCGGCGGCCCGATCTCCACTTCACTCCCGTCCAGCCGTACGCCGGCTTCCGCGGCAGCGGAGCGGTACACCGCCCCTCCCTTGCGCACGGAACGGCGGAAACTCCGCCGGATCTCGAACCACTTGTAGTACGTGCGCCCCTTGTACGGCACGTAGACCAGGGCCAGCCCCAGCACCGGGAAACCGGTCAGGCTGGCGATCCGCAGCGGCAGCGACGGCACCAGCAGCCCGCACACCATCCCCAGGAACGCACCGGCGATGATCAGGGTGATCTCGCCGGTCTCCCGGTTCTTGCCGACGACGGCGTTGGGCCGGGCACGGCCGATCAGATACGTGCGCCGTGGCGCGATCGGCTGGGACGGCGTGCTCAACGCCCCTCACCTCCAGGTGTCTTGCCGGTGCGGGGGCCGCCGGCACCGGGGTTCGCCCGGGGAGCCGGCGCCGTCGAGGACGAACGGGAACCGTGCGCGGCGACCCCGCCGGACACCGCGTCGGCCGGGCGGGACTGCCCGCCCTGCGCGCCGCCGCCGTCCCCGCCCGACCGGCGGGAACTGTGCGTCTTGATGCCCTGCGACACCAGCGCCGCGGGCGAGGAGATCATGGCGGCCGCCTGGCTGCCGTCGGTGGCCCGCCCCTTGCTGGACCGCGCCGACACCATCTCGTCGCCGAAGCCCGGTACGAACCGGTAGATCACCGCACTCGCGAAGATCGCCAGGATGATGATGGCGAGCCCGGACACCACGGCCGAGAAGGCGTTCGGCCCCTTGTCCCCGGAGAGCGCCCCGGCGATCCCCAGCACGATCACGATCACCGGTTTCACCATGATCACCGCGATCATGATCCCCGCCCAGCGCCGGACGTGCCCCCACATGTTCTTGTCGACCAGCCCGGCGTACACCACGGTCCCCAGCAGCGCCCCGACGTACAGCAGCGCGGCCCGGATCACCAGCTCCAGCCAGAGCACACCGGCGGCCAGCACCGACACCAGCGACACCACGATCAGCATGATCGGGCCGCCGCCGATGTCCGTCCCCTTGGTCAGCGCCTGCGAGAACGCCCCGAAGAACGTGTCGGTCTGCGCCCCCGTCCCCTTCGCGATGATCTCGGTGACGGCGTCGGTCGCCGACACCACCGTGTAGAGGATCAACGGCGTGAACGCGGACGCCAGCACCGTCAGCCAGAGGAACCCGACCGCCTCGCTGATCGCCTCCGTCAGCCGCACCCCCCGCACGGCCCGCTTGGCGACGGCCAGCAGCCACAGCACCAGCGTGAGCACGGTGGACGCGGCGAAGACCACCGCGTACTGCCGCAGGAACGCCGCATTCGTGAAGTCCACCTGCGAGGTGGCCTTCACGGCCCCCGACAATTTATCGACAATCCAGGCCGCGGCTTTGGCACATCCCTGCGCGAGGGAACCGAGGGGGTCTAGGGGGTTGTTGGTGGAGAGACCGCCGCCGCCCGGATCGGCTGTCCCGGTCCCGCCGCCCGAGCTGCGCTGCTCGCAGAGCTCTTTGGCCTTGTCCGTGAGGAGGGCGCAGGCACCGTCGGAGGGGTTCGGTGAGGGTGAGGGCGCGGCGAACGCGCGTGCCGACAGGACCACGAGCGTGGTCTGCACACCGGTCAGCGCCGCGGTGACCCCAAGGAGCCGACGCCGGTTGTCACCTCGCATAGGTCAACCCTCCGAACCCTTGAACGGCCTTGGAAATGGCGTCGGCCGTGGCGGCGGTCTGGTCTCCGCCGATCGGAGCCGGCCCGGCGCTCGTCGTGAACCCGGCGACCTTCCAGTCGCCGTTCACCCACTGCAGTTGCATCGTGGCCGTGTACCAGTTCTCCGAGACCGGATTCTGGGATCCCTGGCCCGCGACGCCGAAGAGGAGGGAGTACCAGACCGAGACCTTGGCGGTGGTGCCCCCGAACGCCTCGGTCTTCGTCCCGGCCGGGTTGGCCCTGGAGACGAAGGTCATGCCCTGGGGGACGCTGCCGTCGGCCTTGAGGCCGACCTGCGCGAGGAATTTCGGGTCGGTGTAGGTCTTGCCCAGGCTCGCTTTGCGGGCCGTGGCGGCGGAAGGGGTGTAGACGGCGTCCACGAGTGCGTCCCGGCGGCCGGACTGGTACATCCCGTCCCCGGAGAGCGCCACCACATAATTCGCCGCCGCCGACTGCGCCCCCTGTTCCGTCTGCGGGAAGCCCGAGGCGATGCCGCCGGTCTTGCCGGTGACCGGCTTGGTGCCCGTGGGGGCGGTCGGCT
The DNA here is from genome assembly GCF_002803155.1 of Streptomyces sp. CB02959. Lineage (GTDB taxonomy): Bacteria > Actinomycetota > Actinomycetes > Streptomycetales > Streptomycetaceae > Streptomyces. The sequence continues at coordinate 187,526 of NZ_NNBP01000028.1, read as the reverse complement.
GGGCCGCGGCCTGGTCCTTGGCGGAGCCGGTGGAGCCGGAGTCGGTCTCGCTGTTGCCGCTGCCGCCCCGGTTCGCGAAGGCGATGGCCGCGAGCAGCAGGACGACCACGCCGACGACCGTGATGAGGTTGCGGCTGGAGAGGCCGGCCCGGGCGCGGCGGGGCGTGCCGTAGGTGTCGGTCTCGCCGTCGGGAAGTCTGGTCCTGGTCTGACCCGTGCCGGAGCCGCGGCTGTCGCCGTAGCCTCCGTCGTCGCCGATACTCATCGCGCCTGTGCCCCCTCTGCCGCCATCGCCGTTGCCGCCCTCGCCGTCCGTGCCGTTGGTGTGCCGCCTTCATATGACCGTAGCTGCGCGGGCGGCGGCTCGGGTGAAGTGGTACGAGTACATCTCACCGTGACGGTTCCTCAGTTGCTGGGCGGCAGAGGCGAATGGGGGACTCTGGGAGGTTTGTCCCCGTCGTCCGCCGAACGCCCGCCGCGGCCTGCTTGTCTCCGGAACCAACCGTCCCCGCGACACGGGCGGCCCAATCGGCCCGCTGGTGGCGGGTGTGGTCACGGCGCGGCTCAGGGCCCCGCGGTCCGGGGTGAGTGGGCGTCAGCATGGGGCCTCGGGCAGGGGGGTGGGACATGTGGGGGCACGGGACGGCGGAGAGGGGTCGGGCGGGGGCGCACGGGGGGCGGCGCCGGGACGGGTGCGTGCCGACGTGCGCGGTGCGGTGGCCGGTGGCGGCGGGCAGGGCGAAGGGGTGGTGCCCGTCCCGCCGGGGCGCCCGGGCGTCCGGCGGCCCGCCGTCGGGCCGCCGGTGCGCGGCGGCTAGACGGCCATGCCGTAGACGATGGTGAACAGCGTGCCGAGGGAACCGATGATGAAGACGCCGGTGAGGCCGGCCACGATCAGGCCCTTGCCCTGCTCGGCGCTGAAGGTGTCGCGGAGTGCGGTGGCGCCGATGCGCTGCTTGGCGGCGCCCCAGATGGCGATGCCGAGGCAGATCAGGATCGCCACCGCCATGATGACCTGCACCATCACGCGGGCCTCGTTGCCCAGGGTGCCGAACGGTCCCCAGTCGGGGGCGATTCCGCCGATGATGGTGGTGATGTCGCCTTTTTCGGCCGCAATGAACATGTGTGAACTCACCGCCCCTTCATGGGTAGTTGCCAGTCCGTGCCGTTCGGCACGGGTCCAGTCTCCATCTTCGCTGACGAAGACGCCATCAGATGTCGACTTGGCGGCTTTCTTCGACGGATCCGGTGCGGGTGTCGTGTGTGCGGCCCCGTCCGTCGCCCGCCGCCTCCCCTTGTCTCACCGTGTGTATCACGCGCGATAACGCTGAGCAATGACTGTCGGGTCGGGGCGGTGTCCGCCGAGGTGCGGCCCAAGGGGCGGGGTGGGGAGGGCGGTTCGGCCGGTCCGCGGTGGCGGCGGGCGGATGTGACGGGAATCGCACACCGTTCGAAGCGCCCCGTGCGCCGGATCGTGCACCGTGGTGCGGCGGCAAGGCGCGCGGTGGCCGGCGAAAGGGCTGTGAACCGGGCCTGAATGGGGGAGGGTTGTGGGGTGCGGAAATTCTGGATGGCCAGCGGGCTCGGGGTGGGGCTGATGCTCTGCCTGGTCGCCCTGCTCGTGATCGGTACGTATGGGGCGGCGGCCGGGCTGGCGGGGGCCGCGGGCCGGGCGGTCGGGCTCGCCAAGGGGGCGGTGCCGGCCGCATACCAGTCGCTGGTGCAGAAGTGGGGGACGCTCTGCCCGGCCATCAACCCGGCTCTGCTGGCGGCGCAGCTCTACCAGGAGAGCGGCTGGAACCCGCATGCGCAGAGCCCGGCGGACGCCCGTGGCATAGCGCAGTTCATCCCGGGGACGTGGGCCACCCACGGCATCGACGGCAACGGCGACGGCAAGAAGGACATCTGGGACCCGGAGGACGCCATTCCGTCGGCCGCCTCGTACGACTGCGAACTGGCCGGTTATGTGAAGGGCGCGGCGGGCAGCGCCACCGAGAACATGCTCGCCGCGTACAACGCGGGCGCGTACCGGGTCATCCAGTACAACGGCGTGCCGCCGTACCGCGAGACGCAGAACTACGTGAAGACCATCACGACCCTGGCCAAGAGCTTCGAGGCCCCGGTCGGCCCGGTGGCGTCCTCCCGGCAGGCCGCGGCCGCCATCTACTACGCCCAGGGCAAGCTCGGCACGCCCTATCTGTGGGGCGGCAACGGAACGGCCGACCAGGGCGGGCGGTTCGACTGCTCGGGGCTGACCAAGGCCGCCTACCACTCGGTGGGCATCGAACTGCCGCGGGTGGCGAACGACCAGTGGAACGCCGGCCCGCACCCGAAGCGGAACGAGTTGCTCCCGGGCGACCTGGTGTTCTTCGCCTACGACCTGAACGACCCGCGGTCCATCCACCACGTGGGCATGTACGTGGGCGGCGGGTACATGATCAACGCGCCCTACACCGGCGCGGTGATCCGGTTCGACAAGATCGATACGCCGGACTACATCGGCGCCACCCGCGTGACGTCGGATGGCGCGAAAGCGCTCCCCGTCGCGAACGGCGGGTGAACATGAGTCCTGGACTGCGGTGACCGACCAAGCTTCGATAACGTCCTGGTGATCATCCCGTGGAGAGTGGAACGCCGGGGGTGAGCGCCACGTTCCCCTGGCGTAGGGGGCACGGCAACGCTCGCGGCGGGTAGGCAGTAGGCAGTACAAGCTCGACGGCCACACGGATCGGCAACGGGGGTTGGTAGCACTGGGCGGCGCTCGCACGGCGCGCGGAAGATAAGGGGCCACGGTAGATGGCTGGACTCGCATTCGAGGGGCCGAACCCCGACGTCGACGTGCTCGACGGCATCAACGGCCTCGCGAAGCACGCCCCGCAAGGGGTGAACCGCGCGATGGAGTTCATCGGTGAGTACGGCATCATCGCCGCCCTCGGAGTGCTGTGTCTGATCGCCTGGTGGTCCGCCCGCCGCCGTCCGGAGGGGCCGGCCGCGATCGCCGGGCTGGTCTGGGCACCGCTGGCCGCCGGACTGGCGCTGTTGGCCAACGTCCCGATCCGCGGATTCGTCCAGCGGCCGCGGCCGTTCAAGGACCACGCCGGCCTGACGGTGCTGATCCCCGGCAAGAGCGACTTCTCGTTCGTCAGCGACCACGCCACGCTCACCATGGCCGTCGGCGTCGGCCTGTTCATCGCGCACCGCCGGTTCGGCCTGATCGGGATCGGGCTGGCGCTGCTCGAAGGGTTCTGCCGGGTCTACATGGGCGTCCACTACCCGACCGACGTGGTCGGCGGGTTCGCCCTCGGCACGGCCGTCGCCCTGCTGCTGGCGCCGCTCGCGCAGGCGGTGCTGGTGCCGATGATGACGGCGGTCGAGCGGTCGCCGCTGGCCTGGCTGGTCCGGGCCGGAGGGCGGCCGGCGGAGCCGGTGGCGGCCGGCCGGGGCGCGGAGCCCGGACCGGTGGTGGCCGCGGAGCCGGCGCTGCGCCATCAGGACGAGCGGGACAAGGACCTGGCGGCCTGACACCCCCGGTACGGCCCCGGCGGTCCGGGCGCCCGGCGCGGGGCGTCTGACGGAGCGTAGGGCGATGGCCCGGTCCCCATGGAAGGGGGCCGGGCCATCGGCGTTCGGTACGCGCCCGGGGCGGGTCAGAGGGCCTGGGCGAAGGTGCTGAACAGCCGCTGCGGGTCGTAGGTCTGCTTGACCTTGTCGAGGCGGGCGGCGGCCGTCCCGTAGTAGGCGGACTTCCAGTCGGACAGGCCGGCGTCGGTGTAGTTCTGGTACGCCGCGCCCGAGGAGTGGCGCCGCATCGCGCCGTGGAAGGCGTCCAGCCAGGCGGTGCCGGCGGCACCGGAGCCGCCGGCCGGCCAGGACGCCAGGTACTGGGCGAGGAAGCGGGAGCGGCGGTGGACGAAGGCGGTGTCGCCGGTGCCCACGCGGTTGATGGCGCCGCCCAGCGCGGTCAGCGCGACGTTGCCGGTGACGCCCTTGCGGCCGCCGCTCTCGATCTGCGTCAGAAGGGCCTGTATGCCCGCCGCGGACAGCGAGCGGTCGAAGAAGTGCGAGCGGGCCGCGTAGGTCTCCCGGCCCAGCTTCCCCTCCCCGGTGTGGCCGGGGAGGGTGCCGGGCATGTGGCACTGGGCGGTGGACTTGGAGGAGCAGCCCGCGTACGCCTCCATCGCGTCCAGGTAGCCGATCGGGGTGAGGCTGACGTGGGTGGCCGGGCCGGGGCCGCCGGGCTGGTCGGCGAGCTTGTCGACGGCGTTCTGGAGGTCCCGGTAGCTGCCGAGGGAGAAGGCCGCGACGGAGACGGCCGGGGTGTTGCCGGGGCGGGCGTCGAAGTGGGCGGTGGACCATATCTCGTCGGCCTGGTCCGGGCCCCACTTCTGCCAGGAGCCCAGCACCGCCGCGGCCTTCGCCCACGGCCAGGTCATGTACCCCATCACCGCGCGGGGCGCCGGGTGGGTGCGGAAGCGGAGTTCGGTGACCACGCCGAAGTTGCCGTTGCCGGCGCCGCGCAGCGCCCAGAAGAGGTCGGGGTGGTGGTCCTTGTCGCAGTCGACGGTCTTGCCGTCGGCCGTGACGACGGTGGCGCCGACCAGGCTGTCGCAGGTCAGGCCGTACGCCCGGGACACCACGCCGTGGCCGCCGCCGAGGGTCAGGCCGGATATGCCGACGGTGGGGCAGGAGCCGCCGGGGACCGTGACGCCGTGCGCGCCCAGGCCCTCGTAGACGTCGATGAGTTTGGCGCCGGCGCCGATCCGGGTGATGCCGCCGGACGGCGCGCCGACCTTGTCGAGCGCCGAGACGTCGATGACGAGCTTTCCGTCGCCGCTGGAGAAGCCGGCGTAGGAGTGGCCGCCGCTGCGGATGGCGACCGGGGCGTTGTAGCGGCGGGCGAAGCCCAGGCATTCGGCTATGTCGCCGGGGTGCTTGACGTAGGCGATGGCGGATGGCTTCAGGGTGTCGAAGCGGGTGTTGTAGAGGCGTCGGGCGGAGGCGTAGGAGGCGTCGGAGGCACGTATCAGGTCGCCGTCGAGGCTCTTGCCGAGTGCGCTCCAGGCCGTCTGGGTGGCGGTGGTCTTGGCGGCGGCCGCGGTGTTCATGGCGCCTCCGATCCCGCTGCCGGAGGCCGCCGCGGCGGGGCCGCCCGGGGCGTCGCAGCCGGTGGCCAGGGCGAGGGAGGTGGCCGCGAGTCCGCCGCCGGCCGTCAGGAGTGTGCGCCGCTTCACTGGGATGAATCCCCCTTGGTTGTCGTACGGTCCGGCCCCGGCCCGCCGGTCGTCCGGCGGGTGGTCGCGGGGTGTGTGCCGGGACACCGCACCGGCGGGGGCGGCCGGGCACATCCCCGTTGTGCCGTTCCGTCCGGTAACGCGAGTGAAGTCCGTTGCCGCGCGGTGCTGTTGTGTCCTCACTACCCAGATGCGGCGCGGGGGGTGGCGGGTTCCCGGAACGGACCGGGTCATTCCACCGGGCGTCCCGGGGCGGTGCCGGGGCCGCTCTGCGCAGCGGCCTGGTGACGCTCGGCATCGGTCCGCGCCTGGGAGCGGGCGCGGCGGGCCATCCCGGTCCAACCGCAGTCGCAACGAGCCAGGCAGAAGGAACCGCGCTCGGTGGTGAAGGCGCGGTGCGGGGCGGATTCGGGCACCCGGCCACGCTAGCCCCTGTCGGTGCACTCCGTCCCGCGGGGCGGACTGCGGGGCGGGCTGCGGGGCGGACGGCGGGGCCGCCGGCGGGGGCGGCGCCCCGGGTGCCGTTGCGTGACGAGGCCCCGGAACGGTCGTTGAACGGATCGGTCGACGCACCGTCAGACGAGCCGGGGGCGGAACGTCCGACCGTCCCGAGCGGACCGGCCGGCCCAGGCGGTCCCGAGCACAGCGGCCGAGGGGGCTCGTACGCATGGTGGTGCAGGACAGGCGAGGCGGCGCGGTCGCCGCGGCCGTGGCGTGCGGGACGGGGCTGATGGCGGGGCTGCTGGCGACGGGCTGCTCGCCGGAGGGTGCCGCGGCGGACGACCAGGCGGCGCCCAAGCGGGCGGCGGCCGCGGTGGACCTGCGGCGCAGCGCCGAGGCGCTGGTGCGGGCCGGCACCGCCAAGGTGCGGACGGCGATGGAGACGGTCAGCGGCGGGACGCTGGTGGCGATCCGGGGGACCGGGGGCTACGACTTCGCGGCCGCCAGCGGGCAGCTGCGGGTGGTGCTGCCGGACCTGAAGGGCAAGCCCGGCGGCGGCCACCAGCCGATCACCGAGATCCTGGCGCCCGGCGCGCTGTTCATGAAGAACCGGGGGGCGGGGGTGCCGGTCGACAAGTGGGTGCGGGTGGACACCGCGGCGCTGTCCGACGGGAACCTGGTCACCGGCGGGGCGACCGACCCGCTGGCCGCCGCCGAACTGCTGCGCGGCGCGCGGGAGGTGACGTTCCAGGGGGAGGAGCGGCTGGGCGGGGTGGTGGTGCGGCACTACCGCGGGACGACCGATCTGGCCGCGGCCGCCGGGCGGGCGTCGGCGCGGACCAGGCCGGCGCTGGTGGCGGCGGAAAAAGGGTTCACCACCGTCGTGGTGCCGTTCGACGCGTACCTGGACGACGCCGGACGGCTGCGCAAGGTCCGCGAGCGGTTCCGGTTCGCCAACGGCGCGCCGGCGGGGGCGGCGGTGACCTCCACGACCGTGCTGTACGGGTTCGGCACCGAGGTCGCGGTACGGCTGCCGGACCGGCGGGACATCTTCACCGGCAAGATCGCTTCGGCGTCGTCGTAGCGGGCGTGCTCGCGGATCGCGCCCTCGGGGGCCGGGTCTCCGGAGGCGGGGTCCCCGGTGGCCGGCGGGAGCGGAAATGGTCCTTCCGTGTCATGTGCGGGACGGGCGGGATCCCTACGCTGGCGGTAACCACCGAGGCGTGGGAAGGCGCTCGAAGGGAGGAGGTGTCGGACGTGCCCGCCCATCGCCATCCGACCGTTCAGGACCAGGTCGCCCTCACCGAGATCGACCTCACCGGTGAGTTGATGATCGCGGCGGCGGCCGCGAGCGAGGACCGGCTCAGCAACGACCGGATCGACGAACTCCTGCACGTGGCCGGGGTGCCGCGCCGGGACGGGTCCGACCGGGGGGTGCCGGACACGCCCTGACGCGCCCGGCTCCGCGGCGGTCAGCTCCGCAGCATCCGCTCGATCGCCTTGGTCGCCTCCTGGACCTTGGCGTCGATGGCGTCCGGGCCCTTGGTGGCGGCGTCGGCGACGCAGTGCCGCAGGTGCTCCTCCAGCAGTTGGAGGCCGAAGGACTGCAGGCCCTTCGTGCTCGCCGAGACCTGGGTGAGTATGTCGATGCAGTAGACGTCTTCTTCGAGCATGCGCTGGAGGCCGCGGATCTGGCCCTCGATGCGGCGCAGTCGCTTGATGTGCGCGTCCTTTTGCTTGGCGTAGCCGTGACCGCCCGGCGCCGGATTTTCCACAGCGGTATCGGTCACAGATCCGGGCCCGGTGCGGGGGTCGGATTCCGGCTGGGGGCCGTGGCAGGCCGCGGCGGCTGCGGTGCCGCCGCTGGTGCCCGCGTCCGTGGTCGTCATGGCCATCTCCCGTGGTATTGAGGCGATCCGTATACCCCCGGCGGGTATATCGTACCGAAGTTTGCGGGCACCCGCGGTACCCCGTGCAGAGCATGCTGCCCGATGGGCGACACTGAAGGAATGCCGGTTAGCTGTGGCTGGATGATGCGCCTAGCATCAACTCGACCGAATCCGATGCACCCCGAGGATTTCACGTGCGCTTTCGTCTGACCCCCAGGGAGACGAGCTTCTACGACATGTTCGCCGCTTCCGCGGACAACATCGTCACCGGCTCCAAACTCCTGATGGAAATGCTCGGGGCGGACGCCTCCGCACGGGCCGAGATCGCCGAACGCATGCGGGCGGCAGAGCACGCGGGGGACGACGCGACCCACGCGATCTTCCACCAGCTGAACTCCTCGTTCATCACGCCGTTCGACCGCGAGGACATCTACGCCCTCGCCTCGTCGCTCGACGACATCATGGACTTCATGGAGGAGGCCGTCGATCTGGTCGTCCTCTACAAGGTCGAGGAGCTCCCCAAGGGAGTCGAGCAGCAGATCGAGGTGCTGGCGCGGGCGGCCGAGCTGACCGCCGAGGCGATGCCGAACCTCCGCACGATGTCGAACCTCACCGAGTACTGGATCGAGGTCAACCGTCTGGAGAACCAGGCCGACCAGATCCACCGCAAGCTGCTGGCCCACCTCTTCAACGGCAAGTACGACGCCATCGAGGTGCTCAAGCTCAAGCAGATCGTGGACATCCTGGAGGAGGCGGCGGACGCGTTCGAGCACGTCGCCAACACGGTCGAGACCATTGCGGTCAAGGAGTCCTGAGCCCCGGCCATGGACACCTTCGCGCTTGTCGTGACCATTGCGGTCGCGCTCGGTTTCACCTATACCAACGGCTTCCACGACTCGGCGAACGCGATCGCGACCTCGGTCTCGACGCGGGCGCTGACCCCGAGGGCCGCGCTGGCGATGGCGGCCGTGATGAACCTCGCCGGTGCCTTCCTGGGCAGCGGCGTCGCCAAGACGGTCAGTGAAGGGCTGATCGCCACTCCCCACGGTGCCAAGGGGATGGGCATCCTCTTCGCCGCGCTGCTCGGCGCGGTCGTCTGGAACCTCGTCACCTGGTACTTCGGGTTGCCCTCGTCGTCCTCGCACGCGCTGTTCGGCGGCATGGTCGGTGCCGCGCTGGCCGGCGGCACGACGGTGATCTGGTCCGGGGTGATCTCGAAGGTCGTCCTGCCGATGTTCATCTCGCCGGTGATAGGGCTGGTGCTCGGCTACTTCGTGATGGTGCTGATCCTGTGGCTGTTCCGTAAGGCCAATCCGCACAAGGCCAAGCGCGGTTTCCGCATAGCGCAGACCGTCTCGGCGGCGGGCATGGCGCTCGGGCACGGCCTCCAGGACGCCCAGAAGACCATGGGCATCGTGGTGATGGCCCTGGTCATCGCCGATGTCGAGAAGGCCGACGACGCCATTCCGCTGTGGGTCAAGCTGGCCTGCGCGATCACCATGTCGCTGGGCACCTACGCGGGCGGCTGGCGGATCATGCGGACGCTGGGCCGGCGGATCATCGAGCTGGACCCGCCGCAGGGCTTCGCCGCGGAGACCACGTCCGCCTCGGTGATGTACGTGGCGTCCTTCATGTTCCACGCGCCGATCTCCACCACGCACGTCATCACCGCCTCGATCATGGGCGTCGGTTCGACGAAGCGGCCGCGTGCGGTGCGCTGGGGCGTGGCCAAGAACATCGTGATGGGCTGGTTCATCACCATGCCGGCCGCGGCGCTGGTCGCCGCCCTGGCGCTCTGGCTGATCAAGCTCGCGTTCGGCTGACGTACCCGGTGCCGTCCCCGCGGACGGTGCGCTTCGACGCCAAAGGGCCCGCCCCCCGGAAGGGGAGCGGGCCCTTCGTCCTGTGGTGGCACCGCCATGCAGCACCGCAGGACACCGGGGGCGGCCGACGGGAGTGCGGCGGCCTAGCCGAACCGTCCGGAGATGTAGTCCTCCGTGGCCTGGACCGACGGGTTGGAGAAGATCCGCTCGGTCTCGTCGATCTCGATCAGCTTGCCGGGCTTGCCGACGGCCGCCAGGTTGAAGAACGCGGTGCGGTCCGAGACCCGCGCGGCCTGCTGCATGTTGTGCGTCACGATGACGATCGTGAAGCGCTCCTTCAGCTCGCCGATCAGGTCCTCGATGGCGAGGGTGGAGATCGGGTCGAGCGCCGAGCAGGGCTCGTCCATCAGCAGCACCTGCGGCTCGACCGCGATGGCGCGGGCGATGCACAGCCGCTGCTGCTGGCCGCCGGAGAGGCCCGAGCCGGGCTTGTTCAGGCGGTCCTTGACCTCGTTCCAGAGGTTGGCGCCCTTGAGGGAGCGCTCGACGATGTCCTTGAGCTCGCTCTTGCGGTACTTGCCGTTGAGCCGGAGGCCGGCCGCCACGTTGTCGAAGATCGACATGGTGGGGAACGGGTTGGGGCGCTGGAAGACCATGCCGACGGTGCGGCGGACGGCGACCGGGTCGACGCCGGAGCCGTAGAGGTTCTCGTCGTCCAGCATCACCTTGCCCTCGACGCGGCCGCCGGGGGTGACCTCGTGCATGCGGTTCAGGGTGCGCAGGAAGGTCGACTTGCCGCAGCCGGAGGGGCCGATGAAGGCGGTCACCGAGCGCGGCTCGACGGTCATGGAGATGTCGTCGATGGCCTTGTGGGCGCCGTAGTACGCGTTCAGGCCGCTGACGTCGATTCGCTTGGCCATGGAAATCACTGCTTCTTTCGTGGTGGGGCTGGTCAGCGGCCGGGCTGACCGGGATGGTCGGACTGCACTTCGCTTCCGCTCCGGCCGGGTGCCACGCCCTCGTTCCTCGGGCGCGCCCCCCGGCCTCCGCTGCAGCTCAGTTCGTCCTCCGCGGGGCCTTCCAGCGGGCGATGCCGCGGGCCACCAGGTTGAGGACCATGACGAAGGCGATCAGCACGAGTGCCGCGGCCCAGGCCCGGTCGTAGGAGGCGTCGGAGCCCTGCTGCCACTGCTGGAAGACGTAGAGCGGCAGGGACTGCTGGGCGCCGGCGAAGGGGTTGTTGTTGATCGTCTTGGCGCCCCACACCAGCAGCAGCACCGGGGCGGTCTCGCCGGTGATGCGGGCGATGGCGAGGACCACGCCGGTGGTGATGCCGCCGATCGAGGTCGGCAGGACGACCTTCAGGATCGTGCGCCACTTCGGGACGCCGAGGGCCAGCGACGCCTCGCGCAGCTCGTTCGGGACGAGCTTGAGCATCTCCTCGGTGGAGCGGACCACGACCGGCATCATCAGGATCGCCAGCGCCATCGAGCCGGCGAAGCCGGACGGGCCGAAGCCGAGGATCAGGATCCACACGGAGAGGACGAACAGGCCGGCGACGATCGAGGGGATGCCGGTCATCACGTCGACGAAGAAGGTGACGACCTTGGCGAGCGTGCCGCGGCCGTACTCGACGAGGTAGATCGCGGTCAGCAGGCCGAGCGGGGCGGCGATCAGGGTCGCCAGGCCGACCTGCTCCAGGGTGCCGATGATCGCGTGGTAGACGCCGCCGCCGGGCATCGCGTCGGGCAGCGTGCCCATCGAGTGGGACAGGAAGTAGCCGTCCAGGACCTTGGTGCCGCGGGCGACGGTCTCCCACAGCAGCGAGGCGAGCGGGACCACGGCGAGCAGGAAGGCGGTCCACACGACGGTGGTGGCGAGCCGGTTCTTGGCCTGGCGGCCGCCCTCGACGGCCGCGGTCAGCAGATACGTCCCGAGGATGAAGAGCAGCGCGGCGATCAGGCCCCACTGGACGGTGGAGTCCAGGCCGGCGGCCAGCCCGATGCCGCAGCCGGCGGCGACGGCGACCAGGGCGAGGACCGGCAGGGTCCAGCGGGGCAGCCGGGACTGCTTGAGCGCGAGCGGGGTGCGGGGCTCGGTGGCCTTGCGGTGGCGGTGGCTGGTGGCGACGGTCATGAGGAGGCCCCCGAGTACTCCTTGCGGCGGGCGATGATCAGCCGCGCCGCGCCGTTGACGAGCAGGGTGATCACGAAGAGGACGAGGCCGGAGGCGATCAGGGCGTCCTGGCCGAAGGTGTCGGCCTCGTTGAACTTGCTGGCGATGTTCTGGGCGAAGGTGCCGCCGCCCGGGTCCAGCAGGCTGGCGTTGATCAGGAAGCTCGGGGAGAGGACCGTGGCGACCGCCATCGTCTCGCCCAGCGCCCGGCCCAGGCCGAGCATGGAGGCGCTGATGACGCCGGAGCGGCCGAAGGGGAGCACCGACATCCGGATGACTTCCCAGCGGGTGGCGCCGAGGGCCAGCGCGGCCTCCTCGTGGATCCGCGGGACCTGGAGGAAGACCTCCCGGCTGACGCTGGTCACGATCGGCAGGATCATGATGGCGAGCAGGATGCCGACGGTGAACAGCGAACGGGCGGCCCCGTCGCTGTAGCTGAAGATCCCGGTCCAGCCGAGGTAGTCGTTCATCCAGCCGTACAGGCCGCCCAGGTGTGGGACGAGGAAGAGCGCGCCCCACAGGCCGTAGACGATGCTGGGGACCGCGGCGAGCAGGTCGATGACGTAGCCCAGCGGCGAGGCCAGTCTGCGGGGCGCGTAGTGCGAGATGAACAGCGCGATGCCGACCGCGACCGGCACCGCGATGAGCATCGCGATCAACGAGCTGGCGATGGTGCCGAAGGCGAGCACCGCGATGCCGAACTTGGGCTCGGTGCCGACGGCGTTCCAGTCGAGGGTGGTGAAGAAGTTGCTCTTGTCCCCGGAGATGGCGAGGACCGAGCGGTAGGTGAGGAAGGCCGCGATGGCGGCCATGATCACCAGGAGGACGATCCCGGAGCCCCGGGAGAGGCCGAGGAAGATCCGGTCGCCGGGGCGGACCGCCTTGCCGGACACCGATCCGGTGGCCGGTGGCGGTGGGGGCGTTGCGGTGGTCGGGTGTGGTGAGTAGTCCATGGGTTTCTCCGGTCTGCGGAGCCCTGCGGGGGCTCCTGCGCGGCGGTGCACCGGATGGGCGGCGGTCCCGTGGTCACCGGGACCGCCGCCCGGCGGGTCAGGAGAGCGTGGCGACGGTCTTGCGGACCTTGTCGGCGATCTCGGTGGGCAGCGGGGCGTAGCCGAGGGCCTTGAGGGCGGCCTGGCCGTCCGTGCTGGAGACGTAGGTGAGGAAGGACTTGGTGGCCGGCAGGGTCTCGGCCTTGTTGCCCTTGTCGCAGGCGATCTCGTAGGTCACGAGGGTGATCGGGTACGCGCCCTCGGCCTTGGTGGTGTAGTTCAGCTTCAGCGCCAGGTCGTTGCCCTGGCCGGCCGGCTGGGCCTCGGCGATCGCCTTGGAGGCGTTGTCGACGGTGGCCTCGACCGGGGCCTTGGCGCCGGTGTTGATCTTGACCGTCGGGATCTTGCTGGCCGTGGCGTAGGACAGCTCGAAGTAGGAGATCGCGCCGCTGGTCTGCTTGACCTGCGAGGAGACGCCGGCCGAGCCGGACGCCGCCTGGCCGCCGGTGCCCTCCCACTTCTTCGCCGGCTCGTGCTTCCAGGCACCGCCGGAGGCGGCCTTGAGGTACTTGGTGAAGTTGTCGGTGGTGCCCGAGTCGTCGGAGCGGTGGAACGCCTGGATCTTGAGGTCGGGGAGCTTGGCGCCCGGGTTGAGCTTCTTGATCGCGGGGTCGTTCCAGTTGGTGATCTGCGAGTCGAAGATCTTCGCCAGGGTCGGCGCGTCCAGGACGAGGTTGTCGACGCCGGGGACGTTGTAGCCGACCGCGATCGGGCCGCCGACCATCGGCAGGTCGATCGCCTGGCCGCCCTTGCAGAGCGTCTTCGACTTGGTGATCTCCTCGGGCTTGAGCGCCGAGTCCGAGCCGGCGAAGGCGGTCTGGCCCTGGAGGAAGGTGGTGACACCGGCACCGGAGCCGGTCGGCTGGTAGTTGATCTCGGTGCCCTGGCAGGCGCCCGAGTAGTTCTGCACCCAGACGTCCATGGCGTTCTTCTGCGCCGACGAGCCGGAGGCGAGCAGCTTGCCCTTGCCGTCGCACTTGATGTTGGCCGCCTTGGCGGAGCTGCCGCTGCCGCCACTGCTTCCGCTGGTGTTGTCGGAGCCGCACGCGGTCAGGGCCAGGGCACCGGAGACGGCGAGAGCGCCAACGGCGAGGGCGCGAACCCGGTTCTTGCGCTGAAGCTTCACTGTCGAGAGTTCCTTCCTGGTGCGCGCCGTTTCCTCGGCGTGCGGGTGGTGACGGGACGGGGCGGTGTCGCGTTGCCTTCCGGCGTGCCGCGCACTCGGTACGGCCGAAATTAGGCAGATCAGGTGAAGCGGCCGATGGGGCGGAGTGAACGCACGGTGAACCTCGGCCGTCGGCTGTGTGCGGCCCGGAGGGGTGCGGGAGGCCGCCCCTGGGGCCACGGCCGGGGGCGGCGGGCGCGGTCCGGGGCGCCGCCCTGGAGCGCACGGTTCCCGTATGCGGCGCCGCCCGGGAGCGCGCGATTCCGGGCCCGAGCGCCCGTTTCCTTCCGGAAAACGGCCCGTCGCCCTGTTGAATTACTGGCCGGTATGGCAGCATCCGCGCCGAAGGCGGGCACACGAATCGGTGCGGAACGACCGGAGGTGACTGGTGGGGAGCCAGGGGGCACAACAGGGCGTTCGGGACACGAGTGGGGGGCGGGGTGTGCGGGGTGGCCGGCTGGCGGTGTGCACCGCGGTCGTGCTCTGCGCGACGGGACTGCTCGGCGGGACGGCGACGGCGGCGCAGCGCACTCCGGCCCCGACGCCGTCGCCCGGGGGCGACGCCCGCCACCTCGACGAGGTGCGCAAGGAGATCGAGGGCCTCTACCGCACGGCGGAGCAGGCCACCGAGGACTACAACGCCGCCGAGGAGCAGGTCCAGCTCCAGCAGAAGAAGATCGTCGAGCTGGCCCGCACCATCGACACCGCACAGGGCCGGCTGGCCGTCCTCAAGCGCCGGGCCGGGGCACTGGCCAGCGCCCAGTACCGCACCGGCGGAATTCCCCCCGAGGCGAAGCTGATGCTCAGTGCCGACCCGGAGATCTTTCTCGCCAATGCCGATCTGGCGCGTAAGGGGCAGCAGGCGGTCAAGGGCGTGATCAGTCAACTCACGCATCTCAAGAGCGACTTGGAGGATTACGCGCAGGACGCCAGTCGCCGCTGGGAGGAGTTGGAAGCCAACCGCAAGAAGAAGGACGCCGCCCGTAAGGAGATCAACGACAAGATCGACGCGGCGAAAGAACTGGAATCCCGACTGGCCGCCAAGGAAAAGGAACGCCTGCGGAAACTGGAGGACGACCAGGCGCTGCTGGCCCAGCAGAAATGGCTCGACTCCGGCGCGCTCAAAGACATCAGCGGCAAAGCGTCTGACCAGGGCAAGAAGGCGATTTCGTACGCCACTTCGCAGATCGGCAAGAATTACGTCTGGGGCGCGGTGGGGCCGGACACCTTCGACTGCTCCGGGCTGACCCTGCGGTCCTGGCAGGCCGCGGGCCGGACGATTCCGCGCACCTCGCAGGAGCAGTGGCGGCAGCTGCCCAGGGTGGCGCTCAAGGATATGCGCCCGGGCGACCTCATCATCTATTTCTCGGACGCCAGCCACGTCGGGATGTACCTCGGCGATGGCGCGATCGTGCACGCGCCTCGTCCGGGCCGGCAGGTGACGATCACCGGTGCCGGCTCGATGCCGATCCTGGGCGTCGTCCGGCCGGACGGGAGTCCTTCCGACTGAGCGGGCGCGGGGGCGCCGTCAATGGCGGTACGGAGTGATTCCGGACATTTTCCCGGCATTCATTCCGTACCGTGCGGGCGGAATGTCGGCGGTGCCGGACGGCACCGCCGCGACTCCTTTGTTTCCTCCGGCGCGACGGGCCGAGGATGATCGACGGCCGTCCATCCGTAGCGATCCGGTAGCTGAATGCGCTCGCCCGGGGTGATGTTCGTCATTCCCCTTCCCGGCCGCCGCAGGTGAAATGGCTTATCAGCCCTGGCATATGACGAAGGCCGCGTGCCAAAGGGCATTCCGTGTGCAGTGGTCCGGGCGCTATGGTCGCCATTCGATGCCCGGTAGCGCCCCGCTCGGCTGACCGACGAGAAGGGGTCGGACCGGGCACGGTGGCGTACCGGTCGGTGCATCGCCGTACCCCTCGGGGGGAGGGAAGGAAGCAGACCCATGCCCGTACCCGTACCGCACAAGCGGACGGTCGTGCTGCCGCACCAGGCAGGACCGGTGGACCCCGGCTGCGCGGAAACCGCCCGCGCCGCCGCCGTCGGCATGCCCGCGCACGGGGGCTGCTCCGGAGCTTCCCGTACGCCGCAGGGTGCGCCGGAGGCGCCCCTCGGGCCCGCCCCGCTGTCCCGGGACCTGCCGGCGGCCGACCTGCCGAGGCCGGCCGCGGACCGGCGAATTCCGGCCGGACGGACTGCTGCCCGCGCGGAGGCCGCCCATGTGCCCGCCACCACGACCGAGCCGGTGACCTCCGTCACACCCGAGACGCCCGAGGTCGAGGACCCCGCGGCCGCCGCCTCCGCCGCAGCCGAGCCGGCACCGGAGCCGCCCGCCCAGGGGCTGACGCTCCTCCTCATCGGCGAGGACCCGAACAACCACGTCCCGGAGATGTGGGACTGGGCCGGCCGCAAGGTCCGGCTGCGCACCGCCCGCAACCTCACCGAGGCCGAGCGGCTGCTCACCGACGACGTGCACTGCATCCTGCTCGACCTCACCCCGGCCGAGCCGGCCGGCCGCGAGGAGCGCGAGCCCGCCCGGGCCGACGCCGGCGGCACCCCCGGCGACGAGCTGGCCGCCCTGCACGCCGTACTGCGCATGGCGCCCTCGCAGGCCGTCCTCGTCCTCACCTGCGAGACGGACGCCGAGCGGGCCGCCGACGCGGTGCGGGTGGGCGCCCAGGACTACCTCTTCCGCGACGAGCTGGACGGCAAGGTGCTCAGCCGCGCGGTGCGCTACGCCGTGGAACGCAAGCGCGCCGACCTCGCCCAGCGCCAGCTCACCGAGTCCCGGCTGCGCGCCCAGGAGAACGCCCGCCTGGAGCGCGGCCTGCTGCCCACGCCGCTGCTCGACGGCTCGGAACTGCGCTTCGCGGCCTGCTACCGGCCCGGCCGCAGCCGCGCCCTGCTGGGCGGCGACTTCTACGACACCGTCCGCACCCCGGACGGCACCGTGCACGCCATGATCGGCGACGTCTGCGGCCACGGCCCCGACGAGGCCGCGCTCGGCGTCGAACTCCGCATCGCCTGGCGCGCGTTGACCTTCGCCGGACTGTACGGCGACGAACTGCTGGCCACCCTCCAGAAGGTGCTGGAGAACGAGCGCTCCGACGACGAGATCTTCGCGACGCTGTGCACCGTCGACATCTCCGAGGACGGCCACCGGGCCGGGGTGTGCCTGGCCGGCCACCCCGCACCGCTGCTGGCCCGCGCCGGCGAGCAGCCGGAACTGCTGCCCTACGAATTCGGCGGCCCGGCGCTCGGTCTGCTGCCGGAGGCCCGCTGGCCGCGCCGCCAGGTCGAGCTGGGCGCGGCCTGGAGCCTGATGATGTACACCGACGGCCTCATCGAGGGCCGTATCGGCGAGGGCACCCAGCGGCTGGGCCAGGAGGGGATGACCGAGCTGGTCACCCGCCAGATGGCGAGCGGCCTGACGGGCGAGGAGCTTCTGGAGGCGTCGGTGCGGGAGGTCCGGGCCCTGAACGGCGGGGAGCTCACGGACGACGTGGCGGTCCTGCTGCTGGACCGGCGGTAGCGCCGGTCCGGTGGCTCAGGGCCGGGCCCGGGGCGGAGACGGGCCCTGCCCGGCCTCAGCGGCCGCCGTTGTACGGCCCGTAGGGGCCGTCCGAGCTGGAGCCCCGGCGGGGACCGCGTCCGCCGCCGGCCACCGCGCGCAGCGCCGGCCGGACGTCGACGGTGTAGACGATCACCGCGATCAGGCCGATGATCGGCAGGAACGACAGCAGCGGCAGCAGGAACAGCAGCGCCGTGGCGGCGCCGAGGAAGATCAGCCACATGGCCTTGTTGTGCTTGTCGGCCGCGCGGTAGGCGTCATCGCGGCGGACGGCCGCGTCGATCAGCATCACGGCGGAATAGATGCCGAGGGCGAGCTGAACCCAGCTCAGAATGCTCTGGAATCCGTAAATCAGCACGCCGTCCACCGCCCGTTAGCCGTTCGCCAGGAAACTCGGTCTGTCATCTCGGTCCGTGTGGCCCCTGTGGGCCCCACCGTACCCGGACAACGGGCCGGACACGTGCGGAGTGCCCGGCCCGTGCGATGACCACCGCTCACCGGCGGCTCACTTCGCGGACGGCGGCGGGGTGCTCTTCTTCGCCGGGCCCGCCGCGGGCTTGCGCTGCGCGGCCGGCTTCTTCGCCGAGGCGGTCTTCGGCTCGGTCGAGGCGGTGGCCTTCGCCTCGGGGCGGGTGCCGTTGGCCGGCACGGTCCTGGCGCGGCTGCCGGTCTCCGTGCCGTTCCTGGCCTCGGTCTTCGGCGCCGACTCCGGCTCGATCGCCACCGCCAGCTCCTCGACCTGCTCGGCGGCGCCGCCGCGCCAGTTCTGCACCGCGCCGCGGCCGCGCTCGGCCAGCTCGTCGTAGGTCTCACGGGCCTGCACGGCGACCTCGGCGGCCCGGCCGACGCCGCGCAGCGCCAGCTCCTGCGCCTGGTCGCGGAACTTCTTCAGGTCCCCGTCGAGCGAGCCCAGCAGGTCGGTCAGCTTGTCCTGGGCCTCCTTGGCCTGCTTGGTGACCAGGGCCTGGATGTCCTTGGGGTCGGTGCTGCGGACCGACTCGAAACGCTTGGGCGCCTCGGCCTTGATCTTCTCGACCAGCTGCGGCACCTCGCTCAGCTTCTCGGCGGCCAGGTCGGCGGTACCGGCCAGGGCGTAGAGCGGGGTGGTGTCGGTCAGGGCCTTGCGGAGGTCATCGGTGGTGATGGCCATGACGTGGTTCCTCCTGGAAACGATGGGGTTGCTCAGGTGGCGTGCGGGCCGCCGTCGGCCCCTGCCTCATGGGGGTGGCCCCCGTCCTCGGGTCCGTCGCCGGACCGGTGCGCCGTGCCGTCGTCCGCGTCGCCGGTGCCGAGCCCGTTCTCCTTGCGGAAGGACTCGTAGATCTGCAGCAGGACCTGCTTCTGCCGCTCGTTCAGCGACGGGTCGGTGAGTATCGCGGTCTGCACCCCGGCGCCGTCCGGGCCGCGCCGCTCGTCCAGGATCCCGGCCTGGACGTACAGCGTCTCGGCGGATATCCGCAGCGCCTTGGCCAGCTGCTGGAGGATCTCCGCGCTCGGCTTGCGCAGACCGCGCTCGATCTGGCTGAGGTACGGGTTGGACACCCCTGCGGCATCCGCCAGCTGCCGCAGGCTCAGCTGCGCGGTGCGCCGCTGCTCCCGCAGGAACTCGCCGAGATTGCCGACATTGAGAGATGCCATGCCTCGATAGTGCACGGCGCTGCTAACTATTGCAAGCAAGTGCTAGCAATAGTGGCGTGTGCCATGCGGGGCAGCACGCCGTCCCCCCTGCGGCGGCGCCACCCCAGGGGGGATATCCCCCGGTCGAACCCGGAGGAAGGCGCCAGTGTGGTCCACCCTCGCCCAGGCCATGATCGTTTCGCCGTCCGGAAAACGAGACCGAGCCGAGGAGTTCATCATGGCCGTGCACCACCAGGGGAGAGGCCGACGGAGGCTGCTGCTCGCAGCAACGGTCGGCCTCACAGCCGTGGCCCTGCTGGCGCCGACCGCCTGCGCCTCGATCAGCGCACCCGCCGCACCCGCCGCACCCGCCCTCACGGGGGCGGAGGACCAGCAGGCCGCCGCGGTCCGCGCGCTGGACCGCGCCGCCCACCCCCTGCGCTCGACGGAACCGGGCGGCAGCACCTCCGACCTGCGGGCGCTGGACGCCATGATCGGCGACACCAAGGTGGTCGGGCTGGGCGAGGCGACCCACGGCTCGCACGAGTTCTTCGCCATGAAGCAGCGCGTCTTCAGCCACCTCGTCGAGGAGAAGGGCTTCACCACCTTCGCCCTGGAGATGAGCTGGACGGCCGGTCTGCGGATCGACGAGTACGTCCAGGGCGGCCCGGGCGACGCCCGGCAGGTGGCCAAGGAGACTCTGGCCGGATCGCCCTGGGAGCGCGAGGAGTTCGTCAGCCTCATCAGCTGGATGCGGCAGTACAACGACCGCCACCCCGACCGCAAGGTCCACTTCATGGGGAACGACATCGGGGCGCCCAAGCTCGGCGACGCCGTCTTCGACCGGGTGCTCTCGTACGTCCGCGCGAACCGCCCCCAGGACGTCGCGCGCCTCGAAGAGCTGTACGCGGGCCTGCGGCCCCTGGACGACGTCTTCGCGTACCTGCGCAAGCCCGTTGCCGAACGCCGCCAGAACGCCGCCACCGCCCAGCAGGCGTTCGACCTGGTCACCGCGAACAAGGGGGCCGGCGGCGACGCCTACGAATGGGCCGAGCAGCACGCCCGGAGCATCGCCCAGACCTTCGAGTTCGCCGCGCTCGACCTCTCCGACCCGGCGTCGGTCTCCAAAGCGGAGCACTTCCGTGACCGGGCCATGGCCGACAACACCGCCTGGTGGCACCGCCGCACCGGCGACAAGATGCTGCTCTCGGCGCACAACGGCCACGTGGGCTACCTGTCCAGCGACCCGGTGACGTACCCGACGACCCAGGGCGTCTACCTGCGCAAGGCCCTCGGCCGGGACTACGCCGCCATCGGCTTCACCTTCGACCGCGGCTCCTTCCTCACCGCGACCACCCTCGGCAGCCCCTGGAACAAGGTCACGGTCCCCGCCGCCACCCCCGACATGCAGGAGTACACCCTGGACAAGGTGCGCTACCGCGACTACTACCTCGACCTGCGCACCCTGCCCGCCGCGGGCCGCACCTGGCTGAACACCGCCCGCCCCACCTACGATGCCGGCTCGTCCTTCAAGAAGGACCCGCTGCCCACTCTCGCCATCACCCCGGCATACGACATCCTGATCCACCTCAACCAGGTCCACGCAGCCACCAGCCTCTGAGGCGCCGGGCCGATTTCGGGGTTCGGCTCCGTCGGCGAGCGGGCCCGAGCGCCCCGGCGGACCCGTTCAGCCGTCGTGGCCGGCGGTGCGGCGCCGCTCGGCGCGGTGGGCGAGCGCGTCGAGGACGCGTTGCCATGCCGGTGACGCCTCGGAGATCCGGGAGGAGACCAGCCGCAGATAGCCGGCCCGGCCGCTGTCCCGTTCGTTCTCGACCTCCCACGCGTCCAGGTCGTCGATGAGCCGGTCCAGGCGCGGATCGTGCGGATCCCAGTCGACCGACCGGTCGCAGGCGAGATACAGGCGCGTCGTCTCGGGGTCGTCGAAGCCGGCGTTCTTGTCCCGTATCCGCTGCGGCATGGCCTGCGGGTCCAGCGCCTGCATCAGGATCCACGCGTCGCGTTCGAGCCGTACCCGCAGTTCGCTGACCCCGAGGCCGCGCATCCGGTTCAGGAGGGCGACCACCTCGGGGGGCAGGACGAGGCTTTCGCCGCCGGCCAGTTGGGCGATCCTGCGGCGGTACTCGGTGAGCTGGTCGATCTTGCGCTGCAACGCGGCGTCGATGTCGGTGACGGCCGCGGCGAACTCGGCCGGCTGCGCGTGCAGCAGCGCGTCGATACGGGCCAGCGGGACCCCCGCGTCGGCGAGGGTCCTGATCCGGATGAGATCCACCGCCGCCTGCGCGCCGTAGCGGCGGTAGCCGGAGGCGTCGCGCTCGGGCTCGGGCAGCAGGCCGACGTGGTGGTAGTGGCGAACGGTGCGCACGGTCACGCCGGCGGTTGCCGCGAGCTGGCTGATCGTGAGCACCGTCCCCCTCGGATCTTCGTGCAACGCGGTCCCGCCGAGTCTAGGCCGGGTCCGCGAAGGAGGGGCGGGCCCGGTCGGCGACGTCGCGGACCGCCTGGACCACGGCATCGGGGCGGTCGAAGCAGAGCCGGTGGTGGACGGTGTCGGAGAGGACCCGGTGCTCCCCGTGCGAGACCGCGCCCACCAGGGCCGCGTCCATTCTCGCGTGGCCGTCGTGCATCTCCCGCAGCGTCCGCTCCGACGTCAGCGTCTGCTGGGCGGGGTCGGTGCCGACCACGGTGAGAGCGATCAACGGGACGTCGGGAAGGTCCGGTCCGGCCCGCAGTTCGGTGGCGAGTTCGGCCAGCCCGGTGCGCTCGGCCATGCCTGCGTCGGTCCATTCGCCGCCGACCTTGGCGTCGATCAGCGCCTGCCGTATGTGCTCGGGGTAGTCCGCGAGCAGCTCGACGTACATCTCGCGCAGGGCCGGCCGCAGCTTCTCCAACTGCTCCCGGCCGGGCGCCATCCGCTCGACCGCGGCCAGGCTCGCCGCGGGCGGCATGAAGTCGTCCCAGTCGCGGTGCAGGGCGTCCAACCAGACCAGCCCGGCCACGTCCTGCGGGTACAGCTGCGCGAACCGGTGCGCGTAGAGGCCGCCGAGGGAGTGCGGCACCAGGATGTAGGGGGCGGCGATGTCCTGGGCGCGCAGCAGCTCGCGCAGTTCCGTGGCGACCGCCGCCGCGCTGCGCGGCAGCGGGAGGGGATCGCTGTAGCCCGTGCCGCCGCGGTCGTAGACCACGGCGGTGGTGAACTGCGAAACCGCCTGCTGCACACCGAAATAGTCCAGGCCGACCGCGCCGGCGCCCGGCAGGAACACCACGGCCGGTCCGCCGCTGCCCGACCGGTGCACGAAAACGCGGCGGCCGTCGATCTCCTGGAACCCTCCGACCGGCGGGGCGAGCCGGGCCGGGGAAGTGCTGTTGTCCGTCATGCGACCAGGCTCCAACCCTGACGCAGGGTCAAGGTCAACCCCTTTCCGCCGGCGCATCCGTGAGCGTGCGCGGTACGCGTGTCGGCGGAGTGTCGGGGCGTCGGCGGGGTTGTCGACGATCCGTAGGCGAGCTGTCGGCGGCCGCTGTGACCTTGGAGGCGGGCCATCCGGTCCGTCCAGTCGCAGCCGTCCGGTCGTTCCAGGCCGTCCGGTCCGCCCCACCGCAAGGGAGCCTGCCCCATGTCGTCCGTGCCGTCCGCCCCGCCCTGGGATGTCCGCAGGCTGCCGCGTGCCGAGGGACGTACCGTCCTGGTCACCGGTGGCAACGCGGGCATCGGGTACTTCATCGCCGAGCAGCTCGCCGCGACCGGGGCCGCCGTCGTGCTGGGCAGCCGGGACCCGGCGAAGGCCGCGGCCGCCCTGGCCGTGCTCCGCGCCCGGGTCCCCGGCGCGCGGGTGCGGGCCCTGCGGCTGGACCTCGCCGACCTCGCGTCCCTCAGGACCGCGGCGGCGTCCCTGGGGCCGCGCCTCGACGCGGTGGTCCACAACGCCGGTGTCGCCCTCGACCACCCGCCGCGCCGGGAGACCGCGGACGGCCACGAGCTGATGTTCGGCACCAACCACCTCGGGCACTTCGCACTGACCCGGTGGCTGCTGCCGCTGCTGGCCGCCGCGCCGGCGGGCCGCGTGGTCACCATGGGGAGCTTCGCGGCCAAGACCGAGCGGCTGGACCTCGCCGACCTCCAGTCCCGGCACGACTACCGCCCGAAGCGCTCCTACGGCCGGTCCAAACTGGCGCAGATGCACGCCGGGCTCGAACTCGACCGCCGCCTGCGCGCCGCCGGCAGCACGGTGGCCAGTGTGGTCGTCCACCCCGGCGGGGCCCTGGACTCCCGCACCCCGGCCCGCCCGCCGGTGCACGTACGGACCGCCGGCGGGTGGCTGCGCGGTCTGCCCGCGGCCGTCGTCCTCCAGGGCAAGGACGCCGGGGCGTGGCCCGCGGTCCGCGCGGTGCTCGACCCGGCCGTGTCCGGTGGGCAGTTGTGGGGGCCCCGCGTCCTCGGGCTGCGCGGCGCCCCGCGCCGGGAACCGGTGTGGCACCACCTGGCCGACGCCGCCGTCGCCGACCGGCTGTGGGCGGCCAGCCGCGAGCTGACCGGGGTCGATCCCGGCACCGTCCTCGGATAGCACCGGGCAATACGGATACGGCGGACGGGTACCCGCCCGCCGTATTGCCCGGACGGCGCGGCCGCCTAGGGTGGGCGGGCGACACAGCTTGTTCGGTTGAGGACATACGGGGGAGGCCACCATGGCAGGAAAGGCACAAACGGATCGGATACGGCGGCGGCTGCGCTCCGGCACCGTCGTCCTCGGCGGTATGGGCGCGCTCGCCGCGGCCCTCACCTCCTGCGGGTCGGAGCCGGACAGACGCTGCGTGGATCCCAAGAGCTACGACAGCACCCTGGGGTACCGGGTGCTCAGCGCGTCCCAGTGCTCGTCGACGAAGGGGACGACCACCACCGGCCGCTGGTACTACGGCTCCGGCAGCTCCGGCCGCTACGTCAAGGACGGCAGCTTCAGCAAGAGCGCGGCCGTGGAACGCGGGGGCTTCGGTTCCGGGCACGGGTCCGGTCACGGCTCCGGGCACGGTTCCTCGGGCGGCTGACCGCGAGATGCGCCGACACACCATCGAGCCCCGCCCCGACTGGCAGACCCTCGTCGAGGCCCAGGGCCTGGTCTACCCGCTCACCCGGTACCCCGACGACTCGCTGCGCCCCTACTGGGACGAGAGCGCGTACTACTCCTTCTCGGCGGACGAGATCGAGGAGCTGGAGGAGGTCGTCGAGGAGCTGCACGGCATGTGCCTGGCCGCCGCCGAGCACATCGTCACCCACGACCGGTTCGCCGACCTCGGCCTCACCGATCCGCAGCTGGCCGCCCGGGTCGCCGAGGCATGGCGCCGCCGCGCCGAACTGCCCTCCGTCTACGGCCGGTTCGACCTCCGCTACGACGGCACCGGCCCGGCCAAGATGCTGGAGTACAACGCCGACACCCCCACCTCCCTGGTGGAGGCCGCCAGCCCGCAGTGGTTCTGGATGGAGGACCGGTTCCCGGCCGCCGACCAGTGGAACTCGCTGCACGAGCGGCTGGTCGACGCCTGGAAGCGGCAGGCCGCCCTGCTGCCGCCCGGCGCCCCGCTGCACTTCGCGCACTCGTCCGCCGACGAGCTCGGCGAGGACCTGATGACCGTCGCCTACCTGCGCGAAACGGCCGAACAGGCCGGCCTGGCGACCGAGGCGATCGCCGTGGAGGAGATCGGCTGGGACCGGCTCTCCGGCCGCTTCGTCGACCAGCGGCTGCGCTTCATCCGGGCCTGCTTCAAGCTCTATCCCTGGGAGTGGCTGGCCGCCGACGCCTTCGGCCCGCACGTCCTGGACACCCTCGACAACGGCGGCGCCACCGGCACCACCCTGTGGATCGAGCCCGCCTGGAAGATGCTGCTCTCCAACAAGGCGCTGCTGGCGGTCCTCTGGGAGCTCTACCCCGGCCACCCCAACCTCCTCCCCGCCTACCTGGACGGCCCCCGCGACCTGCCCGCCGGCCCCGGTTACGTAGCCAAACCGCTGCTGGGCAGGGAGGGCGAAGGCGTCACCGTCCACCCACCGGGATCCGCCGCCGACCCGCGCGAGGAACCGTGCTGCTACCAGGAGTTGGCGCCACTGCCGGACTTCGACGGCAACCGGGTGGTGCTCGGCGCCTGGGTCGTGGCGGACGAGGCGGCCGGGCTCGGCATCCGCGAATCGGCCGGTCTGGTCACCGACGAGTACGCGCGGTTCCTGCCGCACCTCATCGCATGAGAAACCCGGTGCGGCCGCCGGGGCGCCCTGTTACGGTCGGCCCCATGCAGCGCGCTGACCTGTTCGTCACGACGACGCCGGAGAGAGTCCCGGCGCGCTGACCGCTGACCGTTGAGTCGTCAAGCCCCGGGGCGAGTACCCCGGGGCTTCGCCGTGTGGTCGCTCGCCGCTCCGGGCGACCCGCGAGGAGACCACGATGAACGCCACCCCGGTCCACGACCACCGCCGGCTCGGCCGCGAGCTGGACCTGTTCGACACCGACCCGCTGATGGGCGCCGGGCTGCCCTACTGGCTGCCGGACGGCGCGGCGGTGCGGCACGCCCTGGAGGAGTACGTCCGCGAGACCGAGCGCCGCGCCGGCTACCGGCACGTCTACTCGCCCGTACTCGGCAAACGCGAGCTGTACGAGATCTCCGGGCACTGGGACCACTACAGCGAGGACATGTTCCCGCCGATGGACCTCGGCGGCGAACAGGTCGTGCTGCGCCCCAGTCTGTGCCCCCACCACGCCCTCATCTACCGCTCCCGCTCCCGCAGCTACCGCGAACTCCCGCTCCGGCTCGCCGAGTTGGGCGGGATGTACCGCTCGGAACTCTCCGGGGTGCTCGGCGGACTCACCCGCGTACGGGCCATCCAGCTCAACGACGCGCACATCTTCTGCACCCTCGACCAGGTCGCGGACGAGGCCAGCGCCGCCCTCGACCTGATCCGCCGCGCCTACGCCGACCTCGGCATCCGCGCCGCCCGCTACCGCCTCTCGCTCCCGGGGGAGGGCGGCAAGTACGTGGCCGACCCCGCGATGTGGCGCCGCGCCGCGGCCCTGCTGACCGAGGTCCTCGACGGCTCCGGCGTGGCCTACGAGGCCGCCGAGGGCGAGGCGGCCTTCTACGGACCCAAGATCGACGTGCAGATCGCCGACCGCGCCGGACGCGAATCCACCCTGTCCACCGTGCAGGTCGACCTCCACCAGCCGCGCCGCTTCGACCTGTCCTACGTGGGCCCCGACGGCGCCCGGCACCGGCCCGTGATGGTCCACCGCGCCGTCATCGGCAGCGTCGAACGCGCCGTCGCCCACCTCATCGAGGAGCACGGCGGAGCCTTCCCCGCCTGGCTCGCCCCCGTCCAGCTCGCGGTGCTCCCGGTCTCCGAGGCCGAACTCCCGCACGCCGCCGCGCTGGTGCGGCGCTGCGTCGACCAGGGGCTGCGCGCGGAACTCGCCGACCTCGCACAGGGCACCCTCGGCGCCCGGATCCGCGCCGCCCGCCACGTCCCCTACCAGGCCGTCATCGGCCCCCGCGAGGTCCCCGGGGACCTCGTCGCCCTCCGGTTGCGCGACGGCCGCCGCCCGGCGCCGCTCCCCGCCGCCGAGGCGCTGGCCCGCATCGCGGCGGTGGTGGCCGGGCGCGGCGACGCGCTGTGGGCGGCCGCCTGACCCGGGCGGGGCCTGCCTCCGAGCCGGGCGCGGCCTGCCCTGGGCCGGATGCCCCTGCGGGCCCGCCGTGCCGCGGCCCCTCCTAGGGAGCCGCGGCCGGGTCGGCGGGCAGCGTGCCGATCACGACGGTGGCGTACAGCTCGTCGGAGGTGGCCACCTCGGGGCGCAGTCCGCTGCGCCGGAAGGTCTCGACGGCCCGGGGCGCCTGGCGCTCACCGGTCTCGACCAGGAGGTGGCCGCCCGGCGCCAGCCACCGCGGCGCCGCCGCCGTCACCCGCCGCAGTACGTCGAGCCCGTCCGCGCCGCCGTCGAGCGCCACCAGCGGTTCGAACTCGCGGGCCTCCGGCGGCAGCAGGCCGACCTCTTCGGAGGGCACGTAGGGGACGTTGGCCGTCAGGACGTCGATCCGTCCCCGGAGGTGGCCGGGCAGCGGGTCGAACAGGTCGCCCTCGTAGACCCGGCCGCCGACGGCGGCCACGTTGCGGCGGGCGCAGCGCACCGCGGCCGGTTCGATGTCGGAGGCGTGCAGTTCGACGGCGTCCAGCGCGGAGGCCAGGGCCGCCCCCACCGCGCCCGAGCCGCAGCACAGGTCGACCGCCACGGTCGGCCGGCCGGTCCGTTCGGCGGCCCGGCGGCCGAGGGCGACGGCCCGGCCGAGCAGGAACTCGGTGCGCCGCCGCGGTACGAAGACCCCCGGGTCCACGGAGACCCGCAGACCCCCGAACTCGGCCCAGCCGAGGACGTGTTCCAGAGGATGGCCGGTCGCCCGCCGCTCCACCATGGCGGCGAGGTCGTCCGGGGTGCGGGCCGCGGCGATGAGGAGCGCGGCCTCGTCCTCGGCGAAGACGCAGCCGGCGGCGCGGAGTCTGGTGACGACGGCGGACCGGGGCGGCTCGGCCGCCGGGCGCGGGACGGCGGCGCCGGACGCGGGGGAGGAGAGGGGGGACGGCTGGGGTGACGGGTGGGACGACGACATGCTGGTGAGCCTTTCGGGATGCCGAGGGGCGCTTCCCGGGTCACGGATGTCTGGCGGTCACCTGGAACGGGTGGACGCACGGACGTGAGACGGGAGCACCTGCCTGGTCTGGCGGGGAATCGGTCTCACCTCCTTGGGGCGGGTGCGTACACGAACGGGTGCGGGCCGGCGCACGGTACGCGCCGGCGGCCGGGGCCACAGTACCCGACGCGGTGATCAGCAGTCAGAAGGAGCCCGGCCGCCGACTGCCCCCGTGGAACCGGCCCGCGGCCCCCGTCCCGGAGGTCGGATCGCCCCGCGCCGCCCGCGCCCGGACGAACTTCCGGAAAGTACTTGTCAGTTTGGAAAGTTCTTGTCAGCATGGTGGGTGTCGAAAGCGTGAGCGATCTGATCGATGAGGGGGATGGCATGGGGGAGTTCGCTGCCGGGGATGCCGCGGCCGCGCTGGCCCAGGCGGAGGCGCTGGGGTCGACGGTCCGCAAGAGCACCAAGTGGTACGTGCGTTACCAAGTCCTGTACGGCTGCGCGGCCGGGCTGTTCGTGCTCCTGATCGGACTGGTGGAGGCGCCGTACGGGCCGGTGATCGGCGGTGTGCTGTGGGTCGCCGCGATCTCCGGGCTGTCCGTCTACGCCGCCCGACAGCGCGTCGCCCGGCGGGGGTTCGGGGTGCGGCACGGCATCCTGATCGGCGCCTGGGGGGTGCTCTACGCGGCGGTGCTGGTGCCCGGGGATATCTTCTTCCGGGGCGCCCCTGCCTGGTGGGTGCCCGGTGCCGTGGTGGTCGCCCTGCCCGGCCTGATAGGCGGATACCTGGAGGCCCGGCAGTGAAGGAGCCGCACGAGAAGACCGCGGCGGCCGCGGCGACTTCGGCCGCCGCGGACCCCGGCCCGGAGGACGGGGCCGCCCCGCGCGCCGGAAGCCATCCGCGCCACGGGCTGGACGACGTCATCCACGCCCCGGTCCGGTTCTCCATCGTGGCGACCCTGGCGGCCGCCGACAAGGCCGAGTTCGGCTTCGTCCGGGACACCGTCGAGGTGAGCGACTCGGTCCTGTCGCGGCAGATCGCCACCCTGGAGAAGGCGGGCTATGTCGCCGTCACCAAGGGGTACGTCGGCAAGCGGCCGCGCACCTGGCTCGCCCTCACGGCCGGCGGCCGGGCCGTCTTCGCCGCACACTGCCGGGCCCTGCGGGCCATAGCGGGCGGCGACGCCTGACCCGGCCGCAGGCGCGGCCTCGGCGCGGTGACGGCAGCCGCCGGGGTGCGTGCGGTGCCGTTGGGGCCCGGCCCGCGGTGATCGGTTGACTTGGAGCGCGCTCCAACTCCTACTGTCGTCAGCGGGTCGAGGGGCGGCGGAGCGCCGCCCCGGACCAGGGTGACGCCCCGGCTCAGGGGTGCCCGATCCGGTTCGCAGCACGTGCCAGGAGGTAGCAGCATGACGGAGATTCCCACCCGCCGCCTTGGGGGACTCGCGGTGTCCGCGCAGGGGCTCGGGTGCATGGGGATGAGCCACGGTTACGGCGCCTCGGACGACGACCAGTCGATCGCGACCATCCACCGCGCGCTCGACCTCGGCGTCAGCCTGCTGGACACCTCCGATTTCTACGGGGCGGGCCACAACGAGGAGTTGATCGGCCGGGCGATCGCCGGCCGGCGCGACGAGGCGGTGCTGGCCACCAAGTTCGGCTTCGCCAACCGGCTCGGCGAGCCGACCGCGATCCGCGGCGACGCCGCCTACGTCCGCGAGGCGTGCGACGCCTCGCTGCGCCGGCTCGGCGTCGACCACATCGACCTCTACTACCAGCACCGCGTCGACCCCGACGTGCCGATCGAGGAGACCGTCGGCGCGATGGCGGAGCTGGTCGCCGCGGGCAAGGTGCGCCACCTCGGCCTGTCCGAGGCGAGCGCGGAGACCGTCCGGCGGGCCCACGCGGTCCACCCGATCGCCGCGCTGCAGAGCGAGTGGTCGCTGTGGACCCGCGATCTGGAGCAGGAGATCGCGCCGGTCTGCCGCGAACTCGGCATCGGCCTGGTGCCGTTCTCGCCGCTCGGCCGCGGCTTCCTGACGGGGCGCTACACCTCCGTCGAGGGCCTGCCGGAGACCGATCTGCGGCGCACCCAGCCGCGCTTCGCCGACGGCAATCTGGAGCAGAACCTCGCCATCGTGGCGAAGCTCGACGAACTCGCCGCCGAAAAGGGCGTCACCGCCGGGCAGTTGGCGCTGGCCTGGGTGCAGCACCGGGGCGACGACGTCGTGCCGATCCCGGGCACCCGCCGCCAGAAGTACCTGGAGGAGAACCTCGGGGCGCTCGCGGTGCGGCTCTCCGCCGAGGAGCTCGCCGCCATCGATGCCGCGGCCCCCGCCGGCCAGGTCGCCGGCACCCGCTACGACGCGTCGAGCATGGCCTTCGTCAACAAGTGAGCACCCCCGGCGCGGGCCCGCGCGGGCGGCGGCCGGTGGGCGCGCGAGTACCCGCGCGCCCACCGGCCGCCGTTCCCCGGCCTCACGCCGGCGACATCACCTCGTACAGATTGCGGTCGGCGTCGCTGAAGAACAGGCCGCGGGCGCACAGGGGGTGGTCGGTCCGGCCGTTGTCCGGGTGGCCCGGTTCGTTGCCGTAGGGGATGCCGGCCGACCGGAGGCGGGTGAGGATCTCGTCGAAGGTCTCGGGATCGACGTCGAAGGCCAGGTGATGGCCCGGGGGTTCCGGGACGGCCATGAAGTCGAGGGTGAGCGTCCCGTTCACCCGGACCGGGGCGAAGTGCCCGTCGCGGCCGGCCGGCGGGAGTTCCGCCAGGCCCATCACCGAGGCGAAGAAGTGCGCCGCGGCCCGGTGGTCGACGGCCGGGACGATGGTGTGGTTGAGGGTGACGGGCATCAGGCGCTCCCTGGGTCGGTGAGGGTGCCGTGGAGCAGCACGGAGATGAGTTCCGCGGGGGTGAGTGCCGTGTGGGCCGGGCCGCCCGGTGCGGGCAGCCGGCTGAAGAGCAGGCCCAGGAAGGCGGCGGCGACCCGCTCGGGGCTCAGCCGCAGCCGCTCCCGGTCCGGTTCGATCAGTTCGACCACGGCCTCCTGGAGGGCGTGGAAGGACCGGGTCCGCCCGTCCTGCGGGGGCTCGCCGTCCGCCCCCGCCTCCGGGGGGCGCAGCTGGTCGCGGCGGTGCCCGGAGGCGTAGAGGCTGCCGATGACGGTGCCCATCCGCTCCAGGTGGGCGCAGAGCGCCTCGGCGGCCTCGGTGAGGCGTGCGGCCAGCGGTTCGTCCAGGGGGACGGAGGCGAGTTCGCGCAGTACGTGCTCGACGCCCACCGCCTCGGCCGCGCAGGCGTCCAGCAACTCCTCCTTGTCCTTGAACGCGCGGAAGATCGTGGCCTCGCCGATCCCGGCGGCGCGGGCGATCCGGCTGGTGGTGACGGCGGCCCCGTGCTCCGCGATCAGTGGCAGGGCGGCCGCGACGATCATGGCGCGGCGCTGTTCGACGCTCATACCGGGGGCCCGGCGGCGGGGCGGCCGGTTCGCTGCGGGAGGTGTCGGCGATGTCATGGCACAACGGTACGGAGTGAGTACTCACTCCGTCAATGGAGTAGGCGCGGGAGGCGCGCCCGAAGCGCCGTCCCTAGACTTCTTCAGAGGCGGACGGGACACGAGGCAGGCGAGACCCCGAGGGGCGGCGCACCATGGAATGGAAGCTCGAACTGGTGCCGATCCCGGTGAGCGACGTGGAGCGCGCCAAGCGGTTCTACAGCGAGCGGGTGGGCTTCGCCGTCGATCTCGACATCCGGCTCGACGACGGCGGCCGGATCGTCCAGCTGACCCCGCCCGGCTCGGGCTGCTCGATCGTCCTGGGCGCGGGCGGCGGCGTGACGCCGGTACGGCCCGGTTCGATGCAGGGGGTGCAGCTGGTGGTGCCCGATGTGGCCGCGGCCCGCGGCGAGTTGCTCGCCCGCGGGGTGCCGGTCGGCCCCGTGCAGCACGTGGAGAACGGCGCGCTGGCCGACGGCCCCGGCGGCGTCTGGAACTCGTTCGTCTACTTCAACGACCCGGACGGCAACGGCTGGGCCGTCCAGCAGGGGCCGACGGACCCGGCGGACCAGGGATGACCGGGACACCCCGACCACCCCGACCGCCCCGGCTGTTTGGCCCCCCGGCCGCTTAGCCGCCCGGCCGCCGGCCACCGCCGCTGCCCGCCCCGGATCACACCGCGTCCGGAGGGTGCTGCGCCTCCGGATGGCGCCGCGGATACGTGGCCTCCAGAGAGGCCATGTGCAGGCGCCCCCAGGCGCCCAGTGGGGCCAGGGCCTCGTTGAGGGAGGCGCCGAGGCCGGTCAGCGAGTACTCGACCTTCGGCGGAACCTGGTCGAACACCTCGCGGTGGACGATGCCGTCGGCCTCCAGCTCCCGGAGCTGCTGGGCGAGCACCTTCTCACTGATCTTCGGCAGCTCCCGGCGCAACTGGCCGAACCGCCGGGGCCCTTGGGCCAGCGCCCACAGGAGCAGGACCTTCCACTTGCCGCCGATGATGTCCACGGCGGCGTCCAGCCCGCATTCGTAGGGGCCCTTGCGCCCGCTCACACCGACCCCCCTCACGTCCCCCGCACACGGGTCGCCCGGGTGCGCCTCTCCGCGTCCAGTATCGACGATCGCCGACGACCGGGGCCGGGGGGCGACGCCGGGCGCCCGTACGGACGCCCGGCGCGACGGGGCCGGGTCAGTTGCCGTACGGGCGGGCCGTGCGCGCCTCCCGCAGGGCCACGGCCCACCACTCCAGCTGGTTCAGCAGGGCGTCCGCGGCCTGGGCGGGCGGAGCCGGGTCGTGCAGCTGGCCGTCCTCGTCGAACGGGCCGGTGGTGAGCGCGAAGCTGACCGTCTCGCGCACCGTCGTGGCGTGCAACTCGGCGAAAACCAGCCGCAGTTGCTCGACCGCGCGAAGGCCGCCGGAGATTCCGCCGTACGAGACGAAGCCGACCGGCTTGGCCTGCCACTCGGCGCGCAGCAGGTCGACGGCGTGCTTGAGCGGCGCCGGGAAGGAGTGGTTGTACTCCGGCGTGACCACCACGAACGCGTCCGCCTGTTCCACGCGCTTGGCGTACGCGATGAACTCCTCGCTGCCGTAGCGGAGTTCGTACGGCCGGACGGCGTCCAGGTCGATCACGTCGACGGTGACGTGCGGGTGGGAGGCGCTGAGGTGCCGGGTGAACCACTCGGTGATGACCGGGGCGAACCGGCCCTCCCGGGTGCTGCCGACGATGACGGCGAGGGTGTAGCGCTCTGCGGACATGCGAGGCCCTTCGTGGCGGAGTGAATGCGACAGCCCTGAGGCTAGAACCCCAATTAAACTTGAGGTCAAGCGGGCGGGGGCGAGGAAAGGCAACTCGCCCCCGTTCCGGCCGTTACGCGCCGCCGGGCGTCACTCCGCGCCGAACAGCTTCAGCAACTCCGTCTTCTGGAACATCCGGGCCGTCTCGATCGCCGACGGCGCCCCGGCCGCCGGATCGGCACCGTGCGCCACGAGGACCTTCACCACCTCGTCCGCGCCCTTGAACACCGCGCCGGCGAGGGGGGTCTGCCCCCGGTCGTTGGCGCGGTCGGCGTCGCCGCCCCGCTGCAACAGGGCCTCCACGGTGTCCGGGTGGCCGTGATAGGCGGCGAGCATCACGAGGGAGTCGCCCTTGTCGTTCGTCAGGTTGGCGGGCACGCCCGCGTCCACGTAGGCGGCGACGGTGTCGGTGTCACCATGCCGCGCCAGGTCGAACACCTTGGCCGCGAGCTGTAGCACCTCGGGGTCGTGCGCGTGCTCGATCGCCTCGGGTCCCTGCGGCTCGGAATTCGCGTCGCTCATGGTCGCCGGCCTCCTGCTGTGGTGATGAGTGTGTGTTCCGGGTGCACCGCCACTCTAGATTTTTCCGGCCCCCCGCGTTACGGATGCGGGGCGCGGATTCCGCCGAACCGCGGAGCACCGCCCACCTGCGGACTCCCGACCGGCGGACACCCCGCCGGCGGACGCCGCCGAAGGAGGCCCGTCGACGGACCCGGGCCCGAAGACCCGGGCAGGGCTCCACCCGATGCCCCTCGGACCAGCCTCAGAACGCCGCGCGAATCGACCCCACCCGACTCGCGCCCCCGTGCAGCGGCACATCCTCGATGCGCGCCAGAACCGGGTCGTCGACCCCGAGCCCCCGCAGGACCCGGGCCAGGATGGGCCCCAGCGTGCGGGTCGCACCGTCGTCGATCTTGAACGCCAGGGCCCGGCCGTCGGGCAGGGCCAGGGCCTGCACCGCCTCGGCGCCCATCTTGGAGAGCGTGCCGGGCAGCGCCCGCATCAGCCAGGTGTCCGGCCGCCGGGTGCCCGCGACGTACTCGGGGTGCGCCCGCATCGCGTCGGCCACCCGCCGCTCCGGCGTCCCCGGCTCCGCGAGGACGAAGTACCGGTAGGCCCGCGCCAGCCCCGTCAGCGACAGCGACATCAGCGGCGCGCCGCAGCCGTCGGTGCCGATGTGGGCGACCTCCTCGCCGCCCGCCGTCCGGACGACGTCCAGGATCAGCTGCTGGAGCGGGTGGCCCTGCTCCAGGTACGTCTCCAGCGGCCAGCCGTTGAGCGCGCAGACCGCGAGCATCGCGGTGTGCTTGCCGGAGCAGTTCATGGTGAGCCGGTCCCGGATGTTGCCGGCGGCGAGGTAGTGCTCCGCCTCCTCCGGGTCCAGCGGCAGGTCGGGCGGCGTCTGGAGCTGCTCGGCGGCGAGCCCGTGCTCGGCGAGCATGGTCCGCACCAGGTCGAGGTGGAACGCCTCGCCGGAGTGGCTCGCCGCGGCCAGCGCCAGCCGCTCCCCGGAGAGGTCCAGCCCCGCCCGCAGGATCGCCGCGGCCTGCATCGGCTTGTTCGTCGAGCGCGGGAAGACCGGCGCGTCGACGTCGCCCAGGGCCTGCTCGACGCTGCCGTCGGCCGCCAGCACCACCAGCGAGCCACGGTGCCGCCCCTCGACGAAGCCGGAGCGGACGACCTCGGCGAGCACCGGCGACGCCGCCGACGGGCTCGACGGCGCGGCCGCCGCGGACGGCGACTGCTCGGGTATCGGGGTGGACGAGGACGAGGACGAGGTCTTCGACGAGGTCACGGCCGGCCTTCCGGGGGACGGGACCCGCGCCCCGGAGGCGGCTTGTGGCCGTTCAGGACAGCAGGTCGTCTACTTGTGCTTCGCCTTCACGGTACCTGCGGGCGATTTCCGCACTGCAATCGTCGGTCGTGCGCTGGAGGGAGTGGCGGCGCTGCGAGATCTGCCGCTCGTAGCGGATCAGCCGGCCCATCCCGTCGTGCAGCTCCTCGTCCGTACGGGCCGTGAGGTCGGAGAGCTCGACCTCGCCGAGCATCTCGTCGGCGAGCCTGCGGTACTCCTCGCTGTGCGGGGTGCCGAGCGTCACATGGCGGGCGGACGAGCGCTGGCGCGACGGCAGGTCGGTGAGGATCTCGGGCAGCCGGTCCAGCAGCGGCGAGTGCGACCCGGTGCGGCGGGCGATCTCGGCGCGCAGGATGTCGATCCGGCCCTGGAGCAGTCGCCGCAGATAGCTGAGGTCGGCCTCCTCCTGCTGGCAGTCGCGGCGCACCACGCGCAGCTCGGGCAGGCTCAGGCCGGACACCTCGGGGGGCCCGGCGGGGCGGAAGCGGTCGCGCTGCTGCGGGGGGCGGGCGGTCTGTGCCTGGCCTGCCTTGAGCATGGGGTCGTCCTCGGTACGGGCGGGCTCGCCGGGAGCCGGCGCCGGGGTGGTGGTCGTCAGGGCGTGCGGGGCCTCCGGGGCGGTCGGGGTCTCCGGGGCGGCCGGTCTCGTACGGCCGGACGGCGGGGTGGGGTGGGCCGGCGACGAGCTGCCGGCCGGTGCCGTACGGGCGGGTGGCACGGGGCCGGGTGTCTGTCCGGCGCCGAGTGTCGTCATGAATCGTTCCGTCCCCTCGTCCGGTGCCGCATCCAGGGCATGTTGTCCGTGAAACGCACCGCGTGCACGCATCGTGCCACTCTGTGCGGTCCGTGTGCAGGGCCATGGCACTCGAACGGCCCTTGTGGGGGTACCCACGGCGAGGCGGCGGGGCGGTCGGCATGATGGCGGGTATGCGAGCTGTGGTGCAGAGAGTGAACGGCGCACGCGTCGAGGTGGCGGGCGAGACGGTCGGGGAGATCGTCGGGGAGGGGCTGTGCGCGCTGGTCGGCGTCACGCACGACGACACCCCGGAGAAGGCCGCGCAGCTCGCCCGGAAGCTGTGGTCGGTGCGGATCCTCCAGGGCGAGAAGTCCTGTTCGGACAACGGGGCGCCGCTTCTGGTGATCAGCCAGTTCACCCTCTACGGTGACGCGCGCAAGGGCCGCCGCCCCACGTGGAACGCCGCCGCGCCCGGCCCGGTCGCCGAACCGCTGGTCGACGAGGTGGTCGCCCAGCTGCGGGCGCTGGGCGCGCGGGTGGAGACCGGGCGGTTCGGCGCGGACATGAAGGTGTCGCTGACGAACGACGGGCCGTTCACGGTGCTGCTGGAGGTCTGAACGGCCTCCAGGGGGAGGGGAACGGATTCCCTAGGGGATGCGGACGCCCCCTGCGGGGCCACAACGCGGTCGGGGCGGCGGGTGTTCCCGGGCACTCGGCGGAGGGGGCCCGGTCGCTCCGCGGAGCTCGACTCACGCTGCCGCAGCCCGAATCGAGCCGTAGCAGCCCGACTCACGCCGCAACAGCCGGAGTCGCGCCGCAGCAGCCCGACCAGGGCCGCCACGGCGCGACGCACGCCGCCACGCCGCCACGGCGCGACGCGCGCCGGGCGCCAGGCACGGCCTACGGCTCGACGACGACCTCCTGGGCCGCCGCGGTGCCGCCCGCGATCAGGGGGGCGTCGGTCGGCACGTTGCGCTTGACCAGGGCCAGGGCGATCGGGCCGAGCTCGTGGTGGCGGGCCGAGGTGGTGACGAAGCCCAGCTGGCGGCCCTCCTCGCCGTCCGCGGCCAGGCGGACCGGCGTCCCGTGCGGCGGGAGGTGGACCTCGCTGCCGTCGAGGTGGAGGAAGACCAGGCGGCGCGGCGGCTTGCCGAGGTTCTGGACCCGGGCGACGGTCTCCTGGCCGCGGTAGCAGCCCTTCTGGAGGTGGACCGCGCCGCCGATCCAGCCGACCTCGTGCGGGATGGTGCGGTGGTCGGTCTCCAGGCCGAGCCGCGGGCGGTGCGCCTCGACGCGCAGCGCCTCCAGGGCCAGGACGCCGATCGCGGGGCCGTGGGCCGCGGCGAAGGACGTGAGCGCGGCGCGGGGCAGGAAGAGGTCGCGGCCGTGCGGGGTCTCCCGCACGACGCTGCCCTCGGGCGCCTCGGTGATGGAGCCGGCCGGGAGGTGGACGACGGCGAAGTCGGCGGTGCGGTCGGCGGCCTCGACCCGGTAGAAGAACTTCATGCTCTCCAGGTAGGCGATCAGCGCCTCCTGTTTGCCGGGCTCGGTGTGCATCCAGGTCGTCTCGCCGTCGTCGACCAGGTAGACCGCGTGCTCGACGTGGCCGTTCGCGGAGAGGATCAGCGCCTCGGTGGCCTGGCCGGGCGGGAGTTCGCTGACGTGTTGAGTGAGCAGCAGGTGGAGCCAGCTCAGCCGCTCGGGGCCGCTGACGGTGACCACGCCGCGGTGCGAGAGGTCCACGAAGCCGGAGCCGTCGGCGAGGGCGCGTTGCTCCCGGAACAGGTCGCCGTAGTGCGCGGCGACGCCTTCGTCGGGGGCCTCGGCGGGGACGGCGCCGGGCAGCGACAGCAGGGGGCTGGCGGATGAATGTCGCAGCATGGGGCCAGCCTACGACCAGGGGCGGTGGTGCTACCCCTGGCCCTTGGCGGTCCCGTCGTCCTGCGCGGCGCGGTCCGTGCAGGAGGCGCACCGGCCGAAGATCGCGAAGTGCTTCATGTCGGTGTCGAAGGCGAACTTCTCGCGGAGGGTGGCCACGAACGGCTCGGCGACCGACAGGTCCGCCTCGATGACGTCGGTGCAGTCCCGGCACACCAGGTGGATGTGGTGGTGGCGGTCGGCGAGGTGGTAGGTGGGCGCGCCGTGCCC
The DNA here is from genome assembly GCF_002803155.1 of Streptomyces sp. CB02959. GTDB lineage: Bacteria > Actinomycetota > Actinomycetes > Streptomycetales > Streptomycetaceae > Streptomyces. The sequence goes on along the minus strand of NZ_NNBP01000028.1, from coordinate 149,843 downwards.
GAGGTGGGCGTGGCTGACCAGCTCCAGCTCCTCCAGCAGCTCAAGGGTGCGGTAGACGGTGGAGATGTTGATGCCGCCGGCGGTCTTCCGCACCTCGGTGAGGATGTCGTCCGGGGTGGCGTGCTCAAGCCTGTCCACCGCCTCCAGCACCAGTTGCCGCTGCGGCGTCAGCCGGTACCCGCGCCTGCGGAGGTCGCTCTGCCAGTCGGTGGTCACCACGAGGCCAGTGTAGGAGGGCGGTCAGGCCGAGCGCACGCCCCGCAGATAGCGGGCGAGGTCGCTGACGGCCGTGGGGTTGCGGGGGCTTTCGACGAGTTCGGCGTAGTCCATCACGTAGATGCGGTGGTGTTTGATCGCGGAGACGCCCGCGAGCGGGGCGTAGGACGTAAGGAACGCCTTCTTCTGGGCGGCGGAGGTGTCGCCGTAGTTGTTGATGACGATGACCTCCGGGTCGCGGGCGACGACGGTCTCCCAGCCGACGGTGGTCCACGAGTCCTGGAGGTCCTTCATGACGTGGTCGCCGCCGGCCTTGGTGATGATGTCGTGCGGGCCGGCGTACCTGCCGGCGGTCAGCGGCTTGTCGCGGCCGTCGTCGTAGAGGAAGACGGTGGGGCGGTGGGCCGGGGCCCGGTCGGCGGCGTCGGCGACCTGCTTCTGGTAGGTGCGGATCAGGGCCTGGGCGCGGTCCTCGACGCCGAAGAGCTTCCCGAGGGCGGCGAGGTCGGTGTAGAGCGCCTCCAGCGGCGGCATCACGCCGCGGGCGCCGGCGCCGGTGCCGTTGTGGCAGGACTCGGTCAGGACGTACGCGTCGATGCCGAGCTTCTTGAGGGAGGCGGGGGTGACGCCGCTGCCCTCGCCGAAGCCGTAGTTCCAGCCGGCGAAGACCAGGTCGGCCTTGGCGTCCAGCGCGATCTCCTTGGTGATGGCCTTCTTGGACAGCCAGGGGACCTTGTCGTAGGCGGCCTTCCAGGGGACCTTGGTGAGATCGCCCTTGTCGTCGGGCATGACGTAACCGGCCATCCGGTCCTCCAGGCCCAGCGCGAACATGATCTCGGTGATGCCGACGTCGTTGGTGACCACGCGGCGCGGGACCCGCGGATAGGTGGTCCGGGTGCCGCAGTTGGTGACGGTGACGGGGTGCTGCCCGGCGGCGCGGTCGCCGGCGGGGGCCGGCTCCTTTGCCACCTGGGCGCCGCAGCCGGTGAGGGCCAGGGCCAGGGCGGCGAGCAGGGCGGCGGGGCGGGTGCGGCGGCGGGCGGTGCGCGGTGCGTGCGTCATGGGTCCCCGGGGTCCTCAGGTGGTGGGCAGGCGGTCGAACAGCAGCTGGACGGCGCCGGTTTCGGGGTGCCGTACGCGGTGCGCGCGGACACCGAAGACCTCGGCGAGCAGTTCGGCGGTGAGGACGTCGTGCGGCGGGCCGGAGGCGACGATCCGGCCGTCGGCGATGACGTGCAGCTCGTCGCAGTGCACGGCGGCCAGGTTGAGGTCGTGCAGCGCGGCCAGGACCGTCAGGCGGCTGTCCCGGACCAGCGCCAGGACCTCCAACTGCTGGGCGATGTCGAGGTGGTTGGTGGGTTCGTCGAGGACCAGTACCCGCGGCTCCTGGGCCAGTGCGCGGGCGATCAGGACCCGCTGCTTCTCGCCGCCGGAGAGGCGCAGGAAGCCGCGCTCGGCCAGGTGGGCGGCGCCGACCCGGGCCAGTGCCCGGTCGCAGATCTCGCGGTCCGCGGCGCTGGGCCGCCCGGAGCCGCGCTGGTGCGGCAGCCGCCCCATCGCGACCACCTCGGCGGCGGTGAAGTCGAAGTCGGTGCCGGCCTCCTGGGGCAGCGCGGCCAGCAGCCGGGCGGCCTCCCGGGAGGTCAGCGCGTGCAGGTCGGTGCCGTCCAGCCGGACGGTGCCGACGGCCGGCCGCAGGGCGCGGTAGACGCAGCGCAGCAGGGTCGACTTGCCGCTGCCGTTGGGGCCGACGAGCCCGATGAGCCGTCCGCTGCCGGCGGTCAGGGTGACGTCGTGGACGAGCCGCCGCCCGGCCACCTCCACCGACAGCCCGGTGATGTCGAGCCGCATCAGGCACCGCCTCCGAAGGTGTAGCCGCGCCGCCGCATCAGCAGCACGAAGCAGGGCACGCCGAGCACCGCGGTGATCACTCCGACGGGCAGTTCCACGGGCGCCAGCAGCACCCGGGAGAGCAGGTCGACCCAGACCAGCAGCACCGCGCCCAGCAGCGGGGCGACGGCCAGCACCCGGCGGTGGTCGGCGCCGACCAGCATCCGGGTGGCGTGCGGCACCATCAGCCCGACGAAGCCGATCGCGCCGCTGACCGCGACCACCGCGCCGGTGGTCGCGGCGGCCACCACGAACAGTTCGCGGCGCAGCCGCTCGGGGTCCACGCCCAGCGCGGCGGCGGTCTCGTCGCCCATGGCCAGGGCGTTCAACCGGCCGGCGGAGAGCAGGAGATGGGCGAGGGCCGCGACGACGGCACAGGCGGCGATGGGGACCGAGCCCCAGCCGGCCCCGCTGAGGCTGCCGAGCAGCCACATCATCGCCGAGCGGGCCGCCTCGCCGCGGTCGGCGGTGAACACCATCAGGGTGGTGACCGCGGAGAAGCCGTAGTACATCGCGGTGCCGGTCAGCACCAGCCGCATCGGGGTGAGCCCGTGCGCGGTCCGGGCGGCCGCGTAGACCAGGGCCATGGCGAGCAGCGCGGAGAGGAAGGCCGAGGCGGACAGCGCCCAGACGCCGAGCGCGCCGAGCGCCCCGAAGAGCAGGACGGCGTTGGCGCCGACCGCCGCGCCGGAGGATATGCCGAGCACGAAGGGGTCGGCGAGGGCGTTGCGGACCAGGGCCTGGACGGCGACGCCGATCGCGGAGAGCCCGGCGCCGACGACGGCGGCGAGCACCGCGCGGGGGAACCGCAGCTCCCAGACGATGGTGTACGCGGCGACCTCGTCGGGCCGGATGGTGCCGCCGGTCAGTCCGGCGCCCAGATAGCGCAGCACCTGCGGCCAGCCGATCCCGGCGGCGCCGAGGGCGGTCCCGCACAGCAGGGAGCCCAGTAGGACGGTGGCGAGCGTGACGGCCAGGGGGAGAGGGCGGGCGGGACGTGCCAAGGGTGGTCAGACCTTCGGCTCGGGCCGCGTGCGTACGGGAAGGAGCGGCGGCCCGGGTGCGCCTGGCACCGGCGGCGTCCCCTCGCAGTCCACGGCGAGTTGGTGGGGGTCCGGCGCCGCCGCGGGTGATCGGGCTTGCGGAACGGGTCCCCTGGCGGGGCGTCCGCTTACCGTTGCGGGTCAGCGCCGGACTCTCACCGGACTTCCCCCGCGGGGCGCGTCATGGAGTTGTGGAGCGGGCCGGGCGGCCCGCCGGGGCCCCGGCGGCAGCCGGGGGAGGAGCTCAGCCCTCGTACGGCGTGCCGTCCGGGCGGAAGAAGGAGACGCCGTCCGGCATGTCGTCGGGCAGGCTCTCGGCCCACTCCTTGAGGTCGGCGACCTTCTTCAGCTGCGCGGACATGTAGGGGCGCAGCGGGACCTGGGGGGTGGACTTCTCGCCGACCCACATCAGGTCGCCCTTGACGTAGCCGTAGAGCCGCTTGCCGCCGCTGTACGCGCCGGCCGCGGCGGTCCGCGCGATGGCGTCGGTGGCCAGGTCGATCTGCGGCTTCTTGTCGGCCAGCTCGCCGTACCAGATCTCGACGACGCCCTGGTCGCGGGTCATCACGACCTCGACCTTGCGGTCCCCGTCGACCCGCCAGAAGCCGGTCTCCGTCTCCAGCGGGCGGACCTGCTTGCCCTCGCTGTCGAGCACCCAGGTGTGCGAGGTGTATTCGAGGAAGTCGCGGCCGTCGTGGCTGAAGACGACTTCCTGGCCGAAGTTGCACTTCTCGGCGCCGGGGAAGTCGAAGACGCCCGCGCCCTCCCAGCGGCCGAGGAGGAAGGCGAGCGGCACCAGCGACGGGTTCAGGTCGGACGGGATCTCGATCATGAGCTCAGGCGATCTGTAGTGGGGGACGGGAAGGCGGTCAGCGCTGGCCCTGGTACAGCTTCTTCCAGGTCAGCCCGGCGAACGCGATCACGCCGACGGCGACCAGGACCAGCAGGGTGGTGAAGAATGCCTCAAGCACGAGCGCGCTCCTTGGGCGGAGGGTGAGGTGTTACGGACCGCCTGAGAGTCTAGTCGGCGCGTTCGGCGGCGGCGCTGTGAGGTCCGCCGCGGGGCTGCGTCCGGTCGCCGGACTCCCGCAGGGCGTGCGCGGCCCGGCGGCTCGATGGCGCCTACGCTTGGCTCATGGCCAAGAAGCTGGTGATCAAGGTGACGGCGGGCGCGGACGCGCCCGAACGGTGCTCGCAGGCGTTCACGGTGGCGGCGGTGGCGGTGGCCAGCGGCGTCGAGGTGTCGCTGTGGCTGACCGGGGAGTCGGTGTGGTTCGCGCTGCCGGGGCGGGCGGCGGAGTTCGAGCTGCCGCACGCGGCGCCGCTGCCGGACCTGATCGACGGGATCCGCGCGGGCGGCGGGGCGATCACGGTCTGCACGCAGTGCGCGGCACGGCGCGGTATCGAGGAGAAGGACCTGATCGAGGGGGCGGGCATCGCCGGTTCCCAGCTGTTCGTCAGCGAGATCATGCCGGACGGCGTGCAGGCGCTCGTCTACTAGGCCGGTGGGCGCGGGCCGGCACTCCTAGCTCCGGCGGCGGTCGTCGTCGTCGCGGTCGTCCAGCTCGCGCCACCAGCGGTCGGACTCCGGGTCGCCGGACTCGTCCCACCAGCGCTCGCCCGGCTCCCGGCGGTTGCCGACGACCGCCGCGACGGGCGGGATGACCATGGCGACGAGGCACATCGCGACCGCGGCCGGTACGGACCACAGCCGCACCACGCTCCACGCCAGCACGAACAGCACCAGGCACACGCCCATCAGCACGAAGTACCGGCGGTGGCGGCGCTGCGGCGGGGTGGGCGGACGGTGCGCATGCGCGTACATAAGTCCACGGTAAGTCCGCGGCGCCCCGGAAAGAAGTCCGGCGGGGCGGCCCGTACGGGGCCCTGGGCACCCGGGACGGCGCGGAGGGCCGCACCCCTTAAGCCAAGGCGTCCAAACCCCTGGGGTGCGGCCCTCCGGCCGGACGGACCCGGGTCGCGGGTCCGTGTCACGCGTGCCGTCAGACGGCGATGGCGACCTCCGCCAGCCCGCCCTGTTGGGCGACGACCGTACGGTCCGCGGTGCCGCCCGGCACGAGCGCACGCACGGTCCAGGTGCCCTCGGCCGCGTAGAAGCGGAACTGTCCGGTCGCGGAGGTGGGAACCTCGGCGGTGAATTCGCCGGTGCTGTCCAGCAGGCGGACGTAACCGGTGACGGGCTGGCCGTCGCGGGTCACGCTGCCCTGGATGGTGGTCTCACCGGGCTTGATGGTCGAGGCGTCCGGGCCGCCGGCCTGTGCTCCACACATAGGGGTACTTCCTTGAGGGGTAGAGAGGGGGCTCTCGGGGGTTACTTGTTGGCGCCGAGCTCGATCGGGACGCCGACCAGCGAGCCGTACTCGGTCCAGGAGCCGTCGTAGTTCTTGACGTTGGTCTGGCCGAGCAGCTCGTGCAGCACGAACCAGGTCAGCGCGGAGCGCTCACCGATCCGGCAGTAGGCGATGGTGTCCTTCGCCAGGTCGACGGCCTCCTGCTCGTAGAGGGCGGTCAGCTCGTCGTCCGACTTGAACGTGCCGTCGTCGTTGGCGTTCTTCGACCACGGGATGTTGCGGGCGCTGGGCACGTGGCCGGGGCGCTGCGACTGCTCCTGCGGGAGGTGGGCGGGGGCCAGCAGCTTGCCGCTGAACTCGTCGGGGGAGCGGACGTCGACCAGGTTCTTGGTGCCGATCGCGGCGATGACGTCGTCACGGAAGGCGCGGATCGAGGCGTCCTGGGCCTTGGCCTGGTACTCGGTGGCCGGGCGGGCCGGGACCTCGGAGCCGTCGACCAGGTCGCGGGAGTCCAGCTCCCACTTCTTGCGGCCGCCGTCGAGGAGCTTGACGCTGCCGTGGCCGTAGAGCTTGAAGTACCAGTAGGCGTAGGACGCGAACCAGTTGTTGTTGCCGCCGTAGAGGACGACGGTGTCGTCGTTGGCGATGCCCTTCGCGGAGAGCAGCTTCTCGAAGCCCTCCTGGTCGACGAAGTCGCGGCGGACCGGGTCCTGGAGGTCCTGCTTCCAGTCGATCCGGACGGCGTTCTTGATGTGGTTCTTGTCGTACGCCGAGGTGTCCTCGTCGACCTCGACGATGACGACCTTCGGGTCGTCCAGGTGGGCCTCGACCCAGTCGGCGTCTACCAGGACGTCGCTACGGCTCATGTTCTTCTCTCCTCCGGGGCAGTTGCGGGGGGCGGTTGTGAGGGGTCCCACGGGTACGCCGGACGGCGCGGCGCGGTGAGGGCGCGCGGCGCTGGGCGGGGACTCGTGAGGGGGCGGCCTTGAGGGGCGGCCGGCCGGGGCGACGGGAGCGAAGGCCCGTCAGGCAGGGCGACAGAGCATGGCGGCGACACGGCACAGGTCGACTGCCCGCCGCTTCGTCAGTACCGCCTGTCCCCGTGGACGGAGACCGCTCAATGCGCTCTGCATGGCTCCGATCGTAGGGACGGAGAGCGCGGCATGTCACCGGTGTGTCAAATGCCGAGATGTGATTGTCCGCGATGTGGGATACGTGGCCCAGGAACACGGGCGCGCACCCCTCGCCGGGGTGCCGTCGCAGGTGGGGGGTCTGGCGTACGGACCGGGGTGTCTCAGGGAGTGGACGGGTGGTGGTCCGGTGGGGCGGTCCGCCACCCGTCGGGGCAGGTCAGCCGGTGAGCTTCACGTCGGTGCCGGACGCGGTGACCGTGATGCCCTGCGCGGTCGTGGTGACCTTCTCCAGCTTCAGGCTGCCCGGCAGCTGGTCCAGCTTCCAGCCGTGGTCGGTCTGGCTCCGCACCTTGCTCTCGCAGCCGGGGAGCGCCCGGCACATCGCGGGGATGCTGTCGGCCCGCACCTGGACGGTGTCGCCGTGCACGATCTCGATGGTGCCGGTGACGTCGAACGAGCTGAGCAGCGGGACGTTCGGGGAGATCTTGACCTGGGAGCGGCCGTTCTTCTCGCCGCCGTAGGTGATCTTGACGCCGCCGCCGGCCGCGTTGGTCATGTCCGGGTAGCTGATCTCGGCGGTGGCGGAGGCCGAGGCGGCGCTCTCGATGGAGGTGAAGTCGTTGGTCAGCGTGACGTCGCGGAACTGCGCCGAGAGGTGCTTGAGGGTCAGCGTGCGGCCCTCGGAACGGGCCGACACGTGGTCGAGGTCGGCGTCGACCTCGTCGAGGTTCCGCCCGGCGACCTGGGTCAGGAACGGGAAGCCCTTGATGGAGACCTCCGGGGTCGAGGTGACCCCCTGCATGCTGCGGAGCTTGTCCGCGGCCTTGCTCTCGGCGAGATTGACCGCGACGCGGTCCGCTGCCACGAACAGCCCGCCGAATATGACGACGAGCACCAGCAGCACCTTGAGTGCGCGCATCGAACCACTACCCCCACTTGTCACGGCCGGGTCGAGGTCCGCCCGGCCGGTTTCGTCCAATCCGGTACCCGCGGGCCCCCAGCCCGCGCTCCGGGAACCCTAGACGACCCGGTCGGCGGAACGGGAGCGGCGGCCGTACGGAGCGCAGAACCCTGCGCTCCGTACGGCCGCCGCGGCGTGGAGTGGCGACCCGGGGCCCGGGGCTACCCCAGGGCCCGGCCCAGGACGTAGACCGCCGGGCCCGCGAGGGCCAGCGGCAGGGCGACGCCCGCGGTCATGTGCACGAAGCGGGAGGGGTAGTCGTAGCTGGCCACCCGCAGGCCGATCAGGGCGCAGCCACCGGCGGCCAGGCCCAGCAGCGCGCCGGTGGTCCCCATGCCGGTCAGCTGGCCGGCCGCGATGCCGCCGCCGGCGCCCGCCAGGAGGCCGAGCACCAGGGAGACCGGGCCGGGCAGCGGCAGCGCCCGGGCCAGGGTCGCCAGGGCGACCGCGGTCGCGCCGACCACCACCGCGTCCGGGTCGGCGGCCAGGTGGCCGGAGGCGAGCACCGCCAGCGCGGACGAGGTCAGGCCCGCGGTGAGCGCGTACATCCGCTCGTCCGCGCTGCTGCGGTTGCGCAGCTGGAGGACGAGCACCAGCAGGCACCACACGCCGAGCGTGCCGATGGCGACCAGCGGCGCGTCCTCGCGTGCGGTGGCGAGCAGTCCGGCGTCGGTGGCCAGACCGCCCAGGAAGGCCAGGGCGATGCCCTGCCGGGCCGGCCACATGCCGTTCAGCCGGAACCAGCCGGCGGCGGTGACGGCCTGGAGCAGCACCACCGGGACCGCCAGGACCAGGTGGGCGACCGGCGCGGCCAGCGCCAGCAGCAGGGCGAGCAGCGCGGTCAGCGCGGCCGGCTGGATCCCGGGCGGAATGATCGGCGAGCGGCCCTCGGCACGGGCGATCTGGTTGGGCTTGAGCGGCGCGGCGGGGGCCGGCGCGGCGGCCGGACCGGACGCGGCGGCGTCGGCGGCCGGGGGACCGGCCGGCACCGGCTCGGCGGTGGCGGTGGTCCCGTGCGCGGTGCCGTAGGCGCCCTGGTGGGTGCCCTGGTGGGGGGCGCCCTGGTGGGCGTCCTGGTGCGGGGCCGAGTACGCGCTCTGGTGCTGCGCCGGGACCGGGGCGGCGTGGCCGTCCTGCCCGTAGGCGTCCTGGCCGTAGCCGCCGTCCTGGCCGTAGCCGTGCTGCCCGTAGGAAGCGGTGGGCTGGTGCTGCGGCTGCCCGTACGCCTCGTACCCGTGGGGCTGCTGGGGCTGCTGCGGCTGCTGGGGCTGCGCGGGCTGCTGGTGCGGTTGCTGCATATAGGGGTCGTAGGGCTGCTGCCCGTACGGGGTGCCGTAGGCCGCCTGCGGGTCGTACCCGGGGTGCGGGGACGGGGGAGCGTAGCGGGAGGTGTCGTCGCGCAGCGGCGCCGTTGGGGGGTGGTGGTCGGGTGACGGGTGGGTGTACGGGTCGTACGGGTTCTGGTGGGGGTGCTCCGGCTGGTTGTCGCTCATGACCCTCTGCTCATCCTCCGGCGAACGGCGGCAGGACCTCGACGGTGCCGCCCTGGGACAGCGGCACCTCCGCATGATCGCGGGAGCCGACCTGGACGCCGTCCACCAGGAAGGAGCAGCGCAGCAGGACGCGGGCGAACTCCGGGTTCGCGGCGTGCGTGGTGCGCGCCACGTCCAGCGCCTCGGCGAGCGTGGCCGCCGCGTACGGCTCCTCTGCCGCGCCGGCGGCGGCCTTGGCCGCGGCCCAGTAGCGCACGGTGCCAGTTGTTGTCACGGCGGCCTCTTCATGTCGGGGGGCTCTTGCCGCCTCCATGATGGCGTACGCGGCGGCCGGGCCGAATCCGGGCAAGTTCGGGTAAAGACTTGTGGCGGTCCGGGCCGATTCCTGCACGGTTCGGAGAAATTCGATTGCCGAAGGCAAGTGTTCGCATAGGCTCCGCCTGTGTTGGTCCGACTCGCGCGGGCGCATCTGCGGCCCTACAGGCGCTCCATATATCTGATCGTCCTGCTCCAGCTGATCCAGACGCTGGCGACGCTCTATCTGCCGAACCTCAACGCGGACATCATCGACAGCGGTGTCGTGCCGGGGGACACCGGTTACATCTTCCGCGTCGGCGGCTTCATGGTCGCGGTGACGCTGCTGCAGATCGTCTGCGCGATCGGCGCGGTCTACTTCGGCGCCCGTACGGCCATGGCGCTCGGCCGGGACGTCCGGGCCGCGGTCTTCGACCGGGTGCAGGCGTTCTCCGCCCGGGAGATGGGCGGCTTCGGCGCGCCCTCGCTGATCACCCGGACCACCAACGACGTCCAGCAGGTCCAGATGCTGGTCCTGATGACGTTCACGATGATGGTCTCGGCGCCGATCATGTGCGTCGGCGGCGTCGTCATGGCGCTCAACCAGGACGTGCCGCTGTCGGCGCTCCTCCTGGTCATCGTCCCGGTCCTGGCGATCCTCGTCTCCCTCATCGTGCGCCGGATGCGTCCGCTGTTCCGCGGGGTGCAGGAGCGCATCGACACCGTCAACCGCGTGCTGCGCGAGCAGATCGCCGGTATCCGCGTCATCCGCGCCTTCGTCCGGGACCGGCACGAGCGCGAGCGGTTCGCCGAGGCCAACACCGACCTGTACGACATCTCGATCCGCGCCGGCCGGCTGATGACGATGATGTTCCCGCTGGTCATGCTGATCGTGAACCTCTCCAGCGTGGCCGTGGTCTGGTTCGGCGGGCTGCGCATCGACAGCGAGCAGATGCAGATCGGGGCGCTGACGGCCTTCCTCAGCTACCTGATGTACATCCTGATGTCGATCATGATGGCGACCTTCATGGTGATGATGCTGCCGCGCGCCGAGGTCTGCGCCGAGCGCATTCAGGAGGTGCTGACGACCGAGTCCAGCGTCTCCCCGCCCGCCGAGCCGGTCACCGCACTGCGGCGGCACGGCGAACTGGAGCTCCAGAACGTCGAGTTCCGTTTCCCCGGCGCCGAGCAGCCGGTCCTCAAGGACATCTCCCTGGTCGCCCGCCCCGGCGAGACCACCGCCGTCATCGGCTCCACCGGCGCCGGCAAGTCCACCCTCCTCGGGCTGGTGCCCCGGCTCTTCGACGCCACCGGCGGCACCGTCCTGGTCGACGGCGTGGACGTGCGCACCCTCGACCCGGAGACGCTGGCCTCCGTCATCGGCCTGGTGCCGCAGAAGCCGTACCTCTTCTCCGGGACGGTCGCCAGCAACCTGCGGTACGGCAATCCGGACGCCACCGACGAGGAGCTGTGGCAGGCGCTGCGGACCGCCCAGGCCGAGGGCTTCGTGGCGCGGATGGAGGGCGGCCTGGCGGCGCCGATCGCGCAGGGCGGCTCCAACGTCTCCGGCGGCCAGCGGCAGCGGCTGGCGATCGCCCGCGCGCTGGTCCGCAAGCCGGAGATCTACCTCTTCGACGACTCCTTCTCCGCCCTGGACTACGCCACCGACGCGGCCCTGCGCGCCGCGCTGGCCCAGGAGACCGACCGGGCCACCGTGGTGATCGTCGCCCAGCGGGTGTCCACGATCCGCGGCGCCGACCGGATCGTGGTCCTCGACGAGGGCCGGATCGTGGGCACCGGCACCCACCGCGAGCTGATGGCCGGCAACGAGACCTACCGGGAGATCGTGCTCTCCCAGCTCACCGAGCAGGAGGCGGCATGACCACCGCGGACAAGCAGGGCCCGGCCGCCGACCGGGCCCCCGAGGAGGCGCCCGCCGGGGAGGCCCCCGCCTCGGCGCCCCGCCGCGGCCCGGCCCCCAGCGCCGGCCCGATGGCCCGCATGATGGGCGGCCCGATCGACAAGTCCCTGCACTTCAAGAGCTCCGGCAAGCGGCTGCTGGCCCAGATGCGGCCGGAGCGCGGCATCATCGCGGTCGCGCTGCTGCTGGGCGTGCTGAGCGTGGCGCTGACCGTCGTCGGACCCAAGGTGCTGGGCCGGGCCACCGACCTGATCATGGCCGGTATCGTCGGCCGCCACCTGCCCGCGGGCCTGACCAAGGCGCAGGCCGCCGAGCAGCTGCGGGCGCACGGCCAGGGCGGGCTGGCGGACCTGGTCGCCAGCATGCCGGTGGCCCCCAGCCCGCACATCGACTTCGGCGCGGTCGGCACGGTCCTGCTCTGGGTCACCCTGATCTACGCGGGCTCCGCCGTCTTCGGCTTCGTCCAGGCCCGGATCGCCACCCGGGTCGTCCAGCGCACCGTCTTCCGGATGCGCGAGCAGGTCGAGGAGAAGCTGGCGCGGCTGCCGCTGAGCTACTTCGACAAGCAGCAGCGCGGCGAGGTGCTCTCCCGCGCCACCAACGACATCGACAACATCCAGCAGACCCTCCAGCAGACCCTCAGCCAGATCGTGTCCTCGCTGCTGACCATCGTCGGCGTGCTGGCCATGATGTTCTGGATCTCGTGGCTGCTGGCGCTGGTCGCGCTGGTCACCGTGCCGGTCTCGGTCGTGGTCGCCACCAAGGTCGGCAAGCGCGCCCAGCCGCAGTTCGTCCAGCAGTGGAAGACCACCGGCAAGCTCAACGCGCACATCGAGGAGATGTACACCGGCCACTCCCTGATCAAGGTCTTCGGCCGGCAGAAGGAGTCCGCCGAGCTCTTCCGCGAGCAGAACGAGGCGCTCTACTCCGCGGGCTTCAGGGCCCAGTTCATCTCCGGCATCATCCAGCCCGCGATGATGTTCATCGGCAACCTCAACTATGTCCTGGTGGCCGTGGTCGGCGGTCTGCGCGTCGCCTCCGGCGCACTGTCCATCGGCGACGTCCAGGCGTTCATCCAGTACAGCCGCCAGTTCAGCCAGCCGCTGACCCAGGTCGCCTCGATGGCCAACCTCGTCCAGTCCGGCGTCGCCTCCGCCGAGCGGGTCTTCGAACTCCTCGACGCCGCGGAGCAGGACCCGGACCCGGCGCGGCCCGCCCGCCCGGAGCAGGTCACCGGCCGGGTCGCCTTCGAGGACGTCGCCTTCCGCTACGAGGAGAACAAGCCGCTCATCGACGGCCTCTCGCTCACCGTCCGCCCCGGCCAGACCGTCGCCATCGTCGGCCCCACCGGCGCCGGCAAGACCACCCTGGTCAACCTCCTGATGCGGTTCTACGAGGTGCGCGGGGGCCGGATCACCCTCGACGGCGTGGACATCGCCCGGATGTCCCGCGAGGAGCTGCGCGGCAACATCGGCATGGTCCTCCAGGACACCTGGCTCTTCGGCGGCACCATCGCCGAGAACATCGCCTACGGCGCCCCCGAGGGCACCACCCGCGACAAGGTCGTCGCGGCGGCCAGGGCCACCCACGTCGACCGCTTCGTCCGCACCCTCCCGGACGGCTACGACACCGTCATCGACGAGGAGGGCGGCAACGTCTCGGTGGGCGAGAAGCAGCTCATCACCATCGCCCGCGCCTTCCTCGCGGAACCGGCCATCCTGGTCCTGGACGAGGCCACCAGCTCGGTGGACACCCGCACCGAGGTCCTCATCCAGCACGCCATGGCCCAACTCCGCACCGGCCGCACCAGCTTCGTCATCGCCCACCGCCTCTCCACCATCCGCGACGCCGACGTCATCCTGGTGATGGAGAACGGCTCGATCGTCGAACAGGGCACCCACGAAACGCTGCTGGCCGCCGACGGCGCCTACGCCCGCCTGTACGCGGCCCAGTTCGCCGACGCGGTGGTGGAGGCCGAGTAGGGCACGGGGCGGCGGAGCGGTCCCCAACCCCCGCCGCCCACCGCCCTGTTGCGGGGACTCCCCTGGTGGGAGATTCCTGCGAAAATCGCACCGTCGTGCCACTAGGGTGTGTGACGCATGTGACGCATGTGACGCACGACGGCACCGTGCCTCCGACGGCACCGTGACGTGAGGGTTTCAGGATGGCCTGGAAGCCGCTGCCCGCAAGGGAGTTGACGAGCGGCGTGTCGCTTGCGGTGAGTGTGCGCCTCGCACGAGGGCTGATCCTCCGCAGTGCGGCGTTCCCGTACGACCGCCGGGCGGAGCCTGTGCGTGGTGACGAGAGGGTGCCTGCCACGCCTCGCGGCGCCAGGGCATCACCGCCCCGGTCTTCGACGACCTCGACCAGTGGCAGGAGCTGCGCGAAACCGCCATCCGCGTCCAGAACCGGATCCACGCCCACAAGCCGCCGGTGGCCGACGAGGAGGAGGACGAGCCCGCCGAGGACGCCGACGCCGGGTGAGGTCAGGCCGCCCGCGCCACCGCCCACGCCCCGATCCGCCGCAGCAGCTCCGGGCCCGCGGCGTTCTCCGCGTGGCCGAAGCCCGGTTCGATCCAGAGTGCGGTGGTGGCGGGGTCGGCGGCGGCCATCAGCATGCGCGGGTGGTCGAGCGGGAAGTAGGGGTCGCGGTCGCCGTGGACGAGGAGCAGCGGGGTCGGGGTGATCAGGGGGACCGCCTCGGTGGGGGAGAGGGGGACCGGGTCCCACTCCTCGGGGTGGACGCGGGTGCGCAGACCGACGCGGGAGACCAGGCGCCCGGTGGGGCGCGTGACGGCCCAGTGGAGGCGCCGCATCGACGCCGTGCCCCGGTAGTACCACCGGGCGGGAGCACTGACCGCGACCACGACATCGGGGGACGCATCCGTGCGCTCCCCGTGCTCCCCCCACCCGCCGCCCGCCCGCCGCCGGCCGTGCAGGGCGGCCTGCCGGAGGACCACCGAGCCGCCCATGGAGAAGCCGACGGTGGCGATCCGGCGGTGCCCCAGGGAGCGGGCCCAGCGGACGGCGGCGGTCAGGTCGTGGATCTCCCGGTCGCCGACCGTGGAGCGCCCGCCGGAGCCGCCGTGCCCCCGGAACGAGAACGTGATCACGTCCGCATGCTGGGACAACGCGGCGGCCGCACGGCGGAGCGCGGGCCGTTCGAGGGAGCCGGTGAAGCCGTGGGCGAGGACGATGGCGAGGTCGGTCGCGGGGGCGGGAAAGGGCCCGGACGAGGGTGCGGAAAGCGCTTCGGGAAGCGGGTTCCGGGGGGTGCGGGCGGCCTCGATACGGACGCCGTCGTCCGTCAACAGGGTCGCCCGGTGACCACTCGAAGTGATCGACGGAACACAAGAACGTGCAAAATCGGCCTCGGGTCCGCAACTCATGTGAGCTATTCTGCTGGGCAAGAAGGATCCGGGCAGCGTCGCCCCCGGATCCTTTTGTGCTTTCACGCACGCAAAGAGATGTGAGCGGAAGCACTCCGTACGAAGCAGTGCCGCAGACTCCCCCGGCCTGGCCGGGTGGTGCCCCCGTCGCAGGGACCGAGGAGGAACCAGACGTCATGGGCAAGCGAAGCGTGCAGGACAGCGAGCCGCACAGGACGAAGCTCGCCGGAAACCGGGTAGGTGGTCGGAAGTGAGTTCACTTCTGCTGCTGACCAATGCTCTCCAACCGTCGACGGAGGTGCTTCCGGCGCTCGGCTTGCTGCTGCACAGCGTCCGGGTGGCCCCCGCCGAGGGTCCGGCCCTGATCGACACCCCCGGGGCCGACGTCATACTGATCGACGGCCGCCGCGACCTTCCGCACGTGCGGTCCCTGTGCCAGCTGCTGCGGTCCACCGGACCCGGCTGCCCGCTGGTGCTGGTGGTCACCGAGGGCGGGCTGGCCGCCGTCACCGCCGACTGGGGCGTCGACGACGTCATGCTGGACACCGCCGGGCCGGCCGAGGTGGAGGCGCGGCTGCGGCTGGCGATGGGCCGCCAGCAGATCACCACCGACAACGGCCCCATGGAGATCCGCACCGGTGATCTCTCGGTGGACGAGGCCACGTACAGCGCCAAGCTGAAGGGCCGGGTCCTGGACCTGACCTTCAAGGAGTTCGAGCTGCTGAAGTACCTGGCGCAGCACCCGGGCCGGGTCTTCACCCGCGCCCAGCTCCTCCAGGAAGTGTGGGGCTACGACTACTTCGGCGGTACGCGGACGGTGGACGTGCACGTCCGGCGCCTGCGCGCCAAGCTCGGCCCCGAGCACGAGTCGCTGATCGGCACCGTCCGGAACGTCGGCTACCGCTTCGTGGTGCCGGAGAAGGTGGAGCGGGCGGCCGCGGAGGCCAAGGCCCAGGACGGCGGCGCGAAGGCCGGTGACGGAGGCAAGCGGGCCGACGGGCGGGCGCCCGCGCGTTCGTCCTCGTCGGGCGCCGGATCCTCGTCCACACAGCCTGCCCGCCGGTAGGACCACCCGCGTAGACTGCCGCGCGTGGCCAAGGTGACGCGGGATGATGTGGCAAAACTGGCGGGGACATCCACCGCCGTCGTCAGTTACGTCATCAACAACGGACCGAGGCCGGTCGCCCCGGCCACGCGCGAGCGGGTGCTCGCCGCCATCAAGGAGCTCGGCTACCGACCCGACCGGGTCGCGCAGGCCATGGCGTCCCGCCGTACCGACCTCATAGGTCTGATCGTCCCGGACACCAGGCAGCCGTTCTTCGCGGAGATGGCGCACGCCGTCGAACAGGCCGCCTCCGAGCGCGGCAAGATGGTGCTGGTCGGCAACGCCAACTACATCGACGAGCGCGAGGTCCACTACCTCCGCGCGTTCCTCGGGATGCGGGTGGCCGGGCTGATCCTGATCAGCCAGGGCCCCAGTGAGCACGCCGCCGCGGAGATCGACGCCTGGGACGCCCGGGTGGTGCTGCTGCACCGCCGGCCGGACGCCATCGACGACGTCGCGGTGATGACCGACGACATCTGGGGCGCGCAGCTGGCGACCCGGCACCTCCTGGAGCACGGCCACGAGTACGTCGCCTTCCTGGGCGGCACCGAGGAGACCCCGAAGTCCGGCGACCCGGTCACCGACCACGTCGAGGGCTGGCGGCGGGCCATGCTGGAGTCCGGGCGGTCGACGGAGGGGCGCTACTTCCAGGCGCCCTACAACCGCTACGACGCCTACCAGGTCGCGCTCGGGCTGCTGGCCGGGCCGGACCGGCCGCCGGCCATCATGTGCGCCACCGACGACCAGGCGATCGGCGTGCTGCGGGCCGCCCGCGAGCTGCGGATCGACGTCCCGGGCGAGCTGGCGGTGGCCGGCTTCGACGACGTGAAGGAGGCCGGGCTCACCGATCCGCCGCTGACGACGGTGGCCTCGGACCGGCAGGCGATGGCCCGGGCGGCGGTCGACCTGGTGCTGGACGACGGGCTGCGGGTGGTCGGCTCGCGCCGCGAGCGGCTGCGGCAGTTCCCGTCGCGGCTGGTGGTGCGGCGGTCGTGCGGGTGCGGGGGCTGAGCGGGCCGACCGCCGAACGGCGCCGGACCGGGCACCGGAACGAGGGCTTCCTTATACCGGGCATACCCACTTCTGTCGGGTCTCTCAGGGCCTTCTCAGACGGTTCTCATGCAGCGGCCGCAGAGTCATCCGTATGACCGAGAGCTACCGCCGCAGCGGCGATGAGATGCCCCAGGACCGGCCGTACGCCTACGGCACCGAATACGGCACCGGCCACAGCAGCGACCACGGCGCGGACCGGGCGCACGGCGAGGTACCGCCGCCGCCCCCGTACACGCCGGGGATGCCGGACGCGGGCGGAGCCGGTGCGCCGGAGCCGCGGCGCCGGGCCCGGCGGCCGATCGCGCTGATCGCGGCGGTGGCACTGGCCTCGGGTCTGATCGGCGGCGGCAGCGCGGCGCTGATCGCCGGCGCCACGCAGCAGAACACCACGTCCGGTGGCATCTCCACCCCGCTCGTCAACGCCGGCCAGAACTCCGGCGGCGGCAGCGGCGTCGCCGGGGTGGCCAAGGCGGTCAGCCCGGCCATCGTGGAGATCCAGGCGCGGACGTCCGGCGGCCAGTCCACCGGCTCCGGCGTGGTGATCACCAGCAGCGGCGAGATCGTCACCAACAACCACGTGGTGGCCGGCGCGCGCACGGTGAGCGTCACCTTCAGCGACGGCAGCAAGAAGACCGCGACGGTCGTCGGCACCGACCCGGACAAGGACCTGGCACTGATCAAGGTCGACGGCGGCAAGGGGCTGACGCACGCGGTGCTGGGCGACTCCAGCAAGCTCGTGGTCGGCGACCCGGTCGTCGCGATCGGCTCGCCGGAGGGCCTCACCGGCTCGGTGACCAGCGGCATCGTCTCGGCGCTCAACCGCGATGTCTCGGTCCCCAAGGAGGGCGGCCAGGGGCAGGGCCAGGGACAGGACCAGGGGCAGGGCCAGGATCAGGGCCAGGGCCGCGGCTTCTTCGGGGGCGGCGGCGGTGGCTGGCCGTTCGAGTTCGGCGGCAACCAGTACAACGGCGACACCGGCTCGTCCAAGACGACCTACAAGGCGATACAGACCGACGCCGCGCTCAACCCGGGCAACTCCGGCGGCGCCCTGATCAACATGCAGGGCCAGATCATCGGCATCAACTCGGCGATGTACTCGCCCAGTTCGTCGGACAGCAGCCAGGCGGGCAGCGTCGGCCTCGGCTTCGCGATACCGATCAACACCGTCAAGGCCGACCTCGACGCGCTGCGCGGCGGGGGCAGCGGAGGCGGGAACAGCGGGGTCTGAGCGGTTCCCGGGCAGTCTCCCGGGCGGCCTCCGGGCGGGGCCGCCGCTCGGGCGGCGGTTGTCCACAGGCGGTTGTCCACAGGGCGTCCGCCGGTGCGGTATCCGTGTCAGGCTGAAGCCAGGAAAGGTCCAGTCGGTCGTTCGTCACGCAATCCGAGGTAGTCGCGCACATGAGCCCCGCCGAGCACGGTGATCACCCCGCCCGCATCCTGATCGTCGACGACGAGCCCGCGGTCCGCGAGGCGCTCCAGCGCTCGCTCGCCTTCGAGGGGTACGGGACCGAGCAGGCCGTCGACGGTCTGGACGCGGTGGAGAAGGTCGCCGCCTACGACCCCGAACTCATCGTGCTGGACGTGCTGATGCCCCGGATGGACGGCCTGACCGCCGCCCGCCGACTGCGGGCGGGCGGGGTGACCGTCCCGATCCTGATGCTGACCGCCCGGGACACCGTCGGCGACCGGGTCACCGGCCTGGACGCCGGCGCCGACGACTACCTCGTCAAGCCCTTCGAGCTGGACGAGCTGCTGGCCCGGATCCGCGCCCTGCTCCGCCGCAGCTCGTACGCCACGGCGGCCGGTACCGCCCGGCCCGACGAGAGCGAGCTGCTGACCTTCGCCGACCTGCGGATGAATCTCGCCACCCGCGAGGTCACCCGCGGCAACCGCCCCGTCGAGCTGACCCGCACGGAGTTCACGCTCCTGGAGATGTTCCTGGCCCATCCGCGGCAGGTGCTCACCCGCGAGCAGATCCTCAAGGCCGTCTGGGGCTTCGACTTCGAGCCCACCTCCAACTCCCTGGACGTGTACGTGATGTACCTGCGCCGCAAGACCGAGGCGGGCGGCGAACCGCGGCTGGTCCACACCGTGCGCGGGGTGGGCTATGTGCTGCGGTTGGAGGGCGGCGCGGAATGAGCGGCACCGGCGACGTCCACGAGACACCCGCTCCCGAGGCGCAAGGCACGGCGGGCCCCCAGGGCGGCGCGGCCCGCTCCGGCGGCGGCCACGCCGGCGTCGGCGGCCCGGACGCCGGCGGCCCGGACGCCGGGGGCCCGGGCGGCGCGGCCCCGTCCGGCGGCTCCTTCGGCCTGACCAGGTTCCACCAGTTGCCGCTGCGCTCCCGGCTGGCACTGCTGATCGCGGTCGCGGTGGCCTTCGCGGTGGCGCTGTCGGCCGCCGCCTGCTGGCTGATCACCCGGGACCGGCTCACCGAGCAGCTCGACACCAGCCTGAGCACGGTCGAGGTGAACTCCGACTACGTCCAGGCGATCAGCGCCCGCTGCGCCGGCAGCCCGCTGAACGTCCGCTTCCAACCCACGCCGTACACCATCCAGCTGGTCTCCGCGAGCGGCTACGTCTGCACCTCGCCCAACAAGGCGCCCATCCCCGCGCAGCGCGTGGACCAGGCGGTCGCCGACGGGCGGCTGGCCGGCGCCGTCCACACCACCAAGGACGAGAACGGCGCCGAGATGCGGGTCTCGACCGTCCCGTACCGCGGCCCGATCGCCGACGCCCAGGGCAACCGCCTGGCCATCTCGGTGGCCGCGCCGATGGACCAGGTCACCGACCCGCTCAACCACCTCGCGCTGGTGCTGCTGGTCGTCGCCGGCGTCGGAGTGCTGGGCGCGGCGACCGCCGGCCTGTGGGTGGCCCGGGCGGCCCTCAAGCCCGTCGACCGGTTGACCGCCGCCGTCGAGCACGTCGCCCGCACCCAGGACCTCACCATCCGGATCCCCACCGACGGCGAGGACGAAATCGCCCGGCTGTCCCGGTCGTTCAACGCGATGACCGCCGCGCTGGCCGCCTCCCGCGACCTCCAGCAGCAGCTGATCGCCGACGCCGGCCACGAGCTCCGCACCCCCCTGACGTCGCTGCGGACCAACATCGACCTCCTGGAGCGCAGCGAGCGCTCCGGCCGCCCGATCCCGGCCGCGGACAAGGAGGCCCTGCTCGTGTCGGTGAAGGCCCAGATGGGTGAGCTGGCAGCGCTGATCGGCGACCTCCAGGTGCTCTCCCGCCCCTCGGAGACGGGCGCCGGCGGCGCGTCGGCCCTGCGGGTGGTCGCCCTCCACGACATCGTCGGCACCGCCCTCGAACGGGCCAGGTTGCGCGGCCCGTCGCTCACCATCACCGCCGACCTCGACCCCTGGTACGTCCGCGCCGAGCCGACCGCGCTGGAGCGCGCGGTGGTCAACCTCCTGGACAACGCCGTGAAGTTCAGCCCGTCCGGCGGCACGGTCGAGGTCCGGCTGGCCGGCGGTGCGCTGACCGTCCGGGACCACGGCCCCGGCATCCCGCCCGACGAACTCCCACACGTCTTCGAACGCTTCTGGCGCTCCCCTTCCGCCCGCAGCCTCCCCGGCAGCGGTCTGGGCCTGTCCATCGTGGCCCGCACGGCGGAGCAGTCCGGCGGCGGCGTACGCCTGCGGAACGCCCCCGGCGGCGGCACGCAGGCCCTGCTGACCCTGCCGGGCGCGACCACCCCGCCCCCGGACGCACCGGGGAGCGCGGGCGCCGCGCCGGGCCGGGCGGCGGCGCCGGGGGAGCAGGGCGCTCCCGGGGAGCAGACCGGTCCGGGGGAGCAGGGGGCGCCTCGGGCGTAGGCCCGGCCCGCAGTGCCCCTCCCGGGGCTGCTTCCCCGGGGCTACTTCCCCTTCGCGGCGTCGCCGAAGGGCAGGTTCGAGCCGGTGAGATCGGCGTGGATGCCGTCGCTCTCCACGGTGATGTTGCGCAGCCGCACATCGCCGGGGGTCTTGGGGAGCTGGAAGGAGAGCGACAGGCGGTCGGCGAGCTGAGGCTTCGTCAGATCGGTCAGGGCGCCCAGCATCTTCGCGTCGATGCCGACCTTCTGGAGCAGCCAGGGGTGCTCCATCACCACGTCGACGAGGTTGACGTTCATCAGCTGGTGCACGAAGCGCGGCGTGCCGATCAGGTCGTGCAGCTTGTCGTCGCTGCGCAGGGCGTCGTCGATGTACTCCCGGGGGATGCCGATCCGCTCGGCGATGGCCGGGATGCTGAGCATCGCCTTGACCTTGGCGGCCTGCCGGCTGAGTTCGACGGCGCCCTTCTGGGTCAGCCGCAGGCCCTCCTCCTTGCCGGTGCCCGGGCGGTAGACCGCCACGTCGCCGATGTCCAGCCGCATCTGCCCGATCTCGGTGGAGATCCCCCGTTCGCCGTTGCGCTGGATACGCGCCTCGGCCCGTACGCGCAGGGTGTGCCCGGCGATCGGCAGTTCGCCGACGGCGCGCACCCCGTTGCGCCCCGCTCCGCTGAACTTCACCTGGGAGGCGCCCAGTTCGCGGTTCATGTCGTCGAAGGCGAGCAGCACGCTGCCGTGCATCTCGCCGATGGTGGCGCCCTTGATGGCGGTCGGCAGATCGCCGTCGAGCCGGATGTTCCGGGCGGTCGCCTCCACCTTCGCCAGCGAGACCCGGTCCGCGGCGACGTCCGGGATCACCACGTCGACCTGGTCGAGCTGCTTGTCGAAGACCTGGGTGAGGAAGGGGAAGCCGTGGATGTCCACCTCGGGCCGGGCGTGCAGGTTCAGGGCGGTCTTGACCTGCTCCTCGGCCTTGTTCTGCGCGTACAGCACGGCGAACCGGTCGGCGAGCGCCAGTATCCCCGCGCAGGCCGCCAGCGCGACCAGCGCCTTGAGCGTGCGCGGGACGGCCGCGAAGCGGCTGATGCCCCGCTTCAGCTTCCGGTGGTTCGGGGGCGACCAGGCGTCCTCGTCGTCCTCGTCCGAGCGCAGGCCCAGGCCCAGCGGATCGTCGGCGTCGTCGTCCCGCTCGTTGAGATAGCTGCGCTGCCGGGGCGAGGGCGCGTACTCCGGCTCGAACTCCGGGCCGTCCCCGGGGCCGTACGGCTGTGCTCCGGACCGCGCCTGGGGCCGTGCTCCCGAGGCGGTTCCGGCGTCCGGGCCCGGTTCCAGATCGGCGAGATCGGCCAGGTCCGTGTACGGATTGACCGGCTGGAGCTTTCTGGTGTCACCCTGCGGGTCGTCCGGGCGCCCGGCTATGTGGGGCGGGTCGCCGGCTTCGGAAGCGGAACCGGAAGCGGCGGCCGGGTGGGGAGAGGGGGACGAGGGTGAAGCTATGCGTGTGGGGGTTCGCATCCGCACATCCCACCACGAGCGGGACCCGGAAGTGCAAGTCGTCCTCGCGTAATGTGAGATACGCGAAAGTTGTCCGGCCCTCCTTGGCAAAATCTTGCCGCATCCGTGGGGCGGCCTGAACTACCGTCAGCTTCCCCGGCGCGCTTCCGCCGCCGCGTCCCTCGGGAGGAACCCCCATGATCGTGGTAACCGGAGCAACCGGCAACATCGGCCGCCGACTTGTCGACCGCCTTGTGGAGGAAGGTGTTCCGGTTCGTGCGCTGACCCGCGACCCGGCCCGCGCCGGACTTCCCGCCCAGGTCGAGGTGGTGCGCGCGGACCTCACCGAGGACACCGACCCCGCCCCGCTCCTCGCCGGCGCCGACGCCCTCTTCCTCAACCTCGCGGCCGGCGGCGGCGACTCCGTGGAACGGCTGATCGACGCCGCCGTGAAGGCGGGCGTCTCCCGGATCGTCCTCAACTCCTCCCTCGCGGTGACCGGAACGCCCGCCGACGAGACCAACTTCATCGCCCGCTCGCACGCCCTCCTGGAGCGCGCGGTCCGCGACTCCGGCCTGGAGTGGACCTTCCTCCGGGGCGGCAACTACGCGACGAACGCACTCAACTGGGCCCCGGCGATCCGCGAGAGCGGCGTGGTCCGCGACCCGCACCCGGGCGCCCGGAGCGTGCCCGTCCACGAGGCCGACCTCGCGGACGTCGCCGCTCTCGCGCTCCTGGACCGCACCGGTGCCCACGCCGGCCAGGTCCACCGGCTCACCGGCCCGGAGGTGCTGACCAACGCCCAGCAGGTCGCCGCCATCGGCGAGGCCGTCGGCCGCCCGACGCGCATCGAGCAGATCTCGGAGGACGAGGCCGCCGAGGCGATGGCCGGCCCGCACTTCCCACTGGCGGCGGCCCGCCAACTCGTCCGCCTCTTCGGCCAGTCGGTGGACGCGCCGGCCTTCGCGCGGACGGACACCGTCGAACGCGTCACCGGCCACCCGGCCCGCACCTTCGCCCAGTGGGCGCGGGAGCACGCCGGGGACTTCTCCTGACGGCGACGCCCCCTGTACGCGGTACAGGGGGCGTGCTCCGGTCGGGGTGTCAGTCCCCCGGCCTCACTTCACGACCGTGATGCGGTCCGCCTTGGGCGGGGCGAGCGGGGCGGTCGGGGTGGAGTGCGCCGTCAGATAGGCGGTGAGGGCGTCCAGGTCCGACGGGCCGACGTACTTGTCGGTGCCCTGCTTCAGGGCGGGGAAGCCGTCGCCGCCGCCGGCCAGGAACTCGTTCATCGCGACGCGGTAGGTCTTGGCGGGGTCGAGCGGGGAGCCGCTCACCCTGACCGAGTCGGCGACGACGCGGGCGGCGCCCTGCTTGGTCATGTCGAGGGTGTAGGCCAGGCCCTCGGAGATCTGAAGGATCTTGGGGGACGCCTCGTTGGGGCCGCTGACCTGCTGCTGGAGGGCGGCCAGGAGCTGCGCGCCGGTCAGGTTCACGACGTTGGTCATGTTGGTGAACGGCTGGACGGTGAACGCCTCGGCGTAGGTGACGACGCCGTCGCCCTCCTTGCCCGACGCCTTGTAGGCGAGGTCGGAGCGGATGCCGCCGGGGTTCATCAGCGCGAGCTGGGCGCCGCCCTTGCCGGCGTCCCGGGTGGCCGCCAGCTGGGCGTCGGCGATCAGATCGCCCAGGGGTTCTTCGGGGGTGCCGGCGCCGCGGCCGTTGATGTCGGCGGAGAGGTAGCCGACGGGCTTCTCGGCGACGGGCGCGGCGAGCTTGTTCCAGCGGGTGATCAGGGACGTCATGTCCGGCGCCGGCGGCTGGGTGCGGTTCACGACGTGGTTGGCGGCGTGCGGGCCGTGGACCGCGGTGCGCACGATGTCGTGGGTCCGGCGGTCGTAGGTGAGCGTGGTGTCGGTGTAGAGGCGGCCGTAGGACGCGGCCGAGGTGACCGTGCGGGGGTGGCCGGCCGGGTCGGGGACGGTGCAGGTGTAGGACTGGTGGGTGTGGCCGGTGACCAGCGCGTCCACCTGGGGGCTGACGTGCTTGGCGATGTCCACGATCGGCCCGGAGATCCCTCCCCCGGTCTCGGCTCCGCTCGACCGGGGGGACCCCCATCCCGGCCCGGGGCTGTCGCAGTCGTAGTTGTACGAGGTGGAGGCGGGCAGGCCGCCCTCGTGGATGAGCGCGACGATCGCCTTGACGCCCTGGCGGTCGAGGACCCGTGCGTACTTGTTGATCGTGGTGACCTCGTCGTGGAACGTCAGGCCCTTGACGCCGTCGGCGTTGACGATGTCCGGGGTGCCCTTGAGCGTCACACCGATGAAGCCGATCTTGACGCCCTTGTGCTGCCAGACGGTGTACGGCTTGAGGATCGGCTTGCCGGTCCTGTCGTCGGTGACGTTGGCGGCGAGGTAGGGGAAGTCGGCGCCCCGGAAGGTCTTGCCCTTCTCGTAGCAGCCGTCCTTGGGGTGGCAGCCGCCGCGCTGCATCCGCGTCAACTCGGCGCGGCCCTCGTCGAATTCGTGGTTGCCGACCGAGGTGACGTCGAGGCCGAGCTTGTTCATCGCCTCGATGGTCGGCTCGTCGTGGAAGAGGCCGGACAGCAGCGGGCTGGCGCCGATCATGTCGCCGGCCGCCGCGGTGACGGAGTACGGGTGGCCCTTGCGGGCGGTGCGGAGGGACTGCGCCAGGTACGCGACGCCGCCGGCCGGGACGGTTTTCCTGCTGCCGTCGGGCTGGAGCTCCTCGACGGTGCCGGAGGAGCCCTGCGGCGGTTCGAGGTTGCCGTGGAAGTCGTTGAAGGAGAGCAACTGGACGTCGACCGTGCCGGCGGGGCGGTGGGCGCTGCCGCTGTCGGCGCCGGCGGGCGGCGCGGTGGCGGTCAGCGCGACGCCCGCGGCGGTGGCGAGCACGGCGGCGCCGGCCGCCAATCTGCGGGCGAGACGGCGCCGTTGAGGTGTCGGTGGCATGGTTCCCCTCCGTGGATGGTGCTGAGCGGACCGCAGCATATTGTCGACGCGCGTAGAGGGATAGGGGTCGGCGGCTTACGGCTCGGTGGCCGTGCGATGACCGGACGGATCGCGGCGGCGTCCGCGGCACCCGCGTGACGTCGCGGCAGCGTCGTACGCTTCAGGCATGACTGACGCTGCACAGGAGATGGGCCGGACCGGCCGCAGGATCCAGGTGGTCGACGAGCTCGCGCCGGAAGCGGCCGCGGCCGTCCTTGAGCTGATCGAACGGGCCGCGCGGACGGACGGGCAGCCGGCCGTGTCCGAGCAGGGGCGGCTCCAGCTGCGGGGCGGCCGGCGGGACGGCGTCCGGCATGTGCTGGTGTTCGCGCCGGGGGAGGACGGCGAGGAGCTGGTCGGGTACGGGCAACTGGAGGACACCGACCCGGTGGAGGCGCCGGCCGCCGAGCTGGTCGTCCACCCGGGCTACCGCGGCCGCGGCCACGGCCGGGCGCTGGGCGGTGAACTCCTCGTCCAGTCCGGGCGCCGGCTGCGGGTGTGGGCGCACGGCGGGCACCCGGCCGCCCGGCACCTGGCGCAGACGCTGGGGCTGACGATGTTCCGGGAGCTCCGGCAGATGCGGCGGGCGCTGGCCGACCTGGACCTGCCGGAGCCGGTGCTCGCGGAGGGGGTGACGGTGCGGACCTTCCAGCCGGACACCGACGACGCGGCCTGGCTGGAGGTCAACGCGGCGGCCTTCGCGCACCACCCCGAGCAGGGCTCGCTGACCCAGCGCGACCTGGACGACCGCAAGCGCGAGCCGTGGTTCGACCCCAAGGGCTTCTTCCTCGCGGAGCAGGACGACCGGCTGGTCGGCTTCCACTGGACGAAGGTGCACGCCGAGGAGGGCCTGGGCGAGGTCTACGTCCTCGGGGTGCGGCCGGGCGCGCAGGGCGGCGGCCTGGGCAAGGCGCTCACCGCGATCGGGCTGCGGCACCTGGCGGCGCAGGGGCTGGCGACCGCGATGCTCTACGTGGACGCGGACAACGTGGCCGCGGTGACGGTGTACGAGCGGCTGGGCTTCGTCACGCACGAGACGGACCTGATGTACCGGTCGGAGACGTGACCGGTGTGACCGGTGTGACCGGTGTGACGCGAGCGGTCGGCGGTCCGCGGGTGGCATGCGGTCGCTGAGCGGTGAGCGGTGAGCGGTGAGCGGTGAGCGGCGGGGCGGGCCTGAGGGCCCGCCCCGCCGCTGTCGTCACGACTCCGGTTGCCGCTCCTGCTGCGCGCGCCACTCGCGCGCCAGGATCGCGTAGATCACCTCGTCGCTCCACTCGCCGTCGAGGAACTCGTTCTCCCGCAGATGGCCCTCGCGGCGCATCCCCAGGCGCTCCAGCAGCTTGGCGGAGGCGGTGTTGCGGCCGTCCAACTCGGCCTGGATGCGGTGCAGTCCGAGCTCCTCGAAGCCCAGCTTCAGCAGGGCGCGGGAGGCTTCGGTGGCGTAGCCGTGGCCGGCGTGGTCGGGGTGGAAGACGTAGCCGATGCCGCCCTGGCGGTGCTCGCGGCGGGTGTAGACGAAGGTGACGTCGCCGACCAGGGTGCCCGTCTCGTGGACGACGACGGCGAGCTGGAGGAAGTCGCCGGACTCCCGCAGCGCCGTGCGGGTCACCTTGTCGGCGACGGAGGCGCGGGAGCCGGCCTCGTCGTGCGGACCCCAGTAGAGGTAACGGCAGACCTCCGGGAGGCGCTGGTAGGCGTAGATGGCGTCGAAGTCGTCGTGGCGCACCGGGCGGAGGTCCAGCCGCTCGGTCCGCAGTGGGTAGTCGGGGGTGAACGGGAGCGGGGGCAGCGGCGGTATGGGTGGTGTGGAAGGTCTGAGCACGCGCTCAGCCTAGGGAGCGGGGGCGGGCGGCGCCCGGGACTTTTCCGGATGCGTGTGCGGCGGCGTCCCGGCTTCCGGCGCTTCGCCCGGATTGGCGGAAGTGAAGATCACGAGGCGGGTCGCCGACCGGGAAATACCCGGGGGTGGTTTCCCGCTTGCCTGGTCGCCATGTCCGCGTTACCGGCGATTCAATATCGCTTGCAAGCATCACTGAATGCAGCCCGCTGTGCCGAACGTCCCGAACCCGCGGCTCGAAGTCGTGCCGCCGCCTCCTGGCGCGCCTGGAAGTGCCCGAGCGCGGAAGAATAAGGACATGAACCAGCAGCGCAGCGCTCAGGCCCCGGCCCAGCCCGAGATGCCGTCCCAGGAATCGCCGAGGGTGGCAGACTCCTCGGTGCAGCAGCCCTCGGTGCAGCCGTCGGTGGGCTCGATCGCCGCGCACCGCCCGAACGCGGTCCGCCGTGCCATCTCCGGGCTGGAGCCCGACCTGGACGCCGATCCGGACGCCTACGAGGACCGCGGCGTCCCGGGTGCGAACGGCGAGGAGCTGCCCAGCGGGCGCTTCCTGGACCGGGAGCGCAGCTGGCTGGCGTTCAACGAGCGGGTGCTGGAGCTGGCCGAGGACCCGGCCACCCCGCTCCTCGAACGGGCTAACTTCCTTGCGATTTTCGCCAGCAATCTGGACGAGTTCTTCATGGTCCGGGTCGCCGGCCTCAAGCGGCGGATCGCGACCGGGGTCGCCACCCGCTCCGCCTCCGGGCTCCAGCCCCGGGAGGTGCTGGACCAGATCTGGACCCGGTCCCGGGAGCTGATGGCGCGGCACGCCGCCTGCTTCCAGCAGGACGTCGCCCCGGAACTCGCCGACCAGGGCATTCACCTGATCCGCTGGCCCGAGCTGACGGAGAAGGAGCAGGCCCGGCTGTTCACGCTGTTCCGGCAGCAGATCTTCCCGGTGCTCACGCCGCTGGCGGTCGACCCGGCGCACCCCTTCCCGTACATCTCCGGGCTGTCGCTGAATCTGGCCGTGGTCGTCCGCAATCCGGTCAGCGGCCACGATCACTTTGCGCGAGTGAAGGTTCCGCCGCTGCTCTCCCGCTTCCTGGAGGCGTCCCCGCAGCGGTACGTGCCCATCGAGGACGTGATCGCCGCCCACCTGGAGGAGCTGTTCCCGGGGATGGAGGTGCGGGCGCACCACATGTTCCGGGTGACCCGCAACGAGGACCTGGAGGTGGAGGAGGACGACGCCGAGAACCTCCTCCAGGCCCTGGAGAAGGAGCTGATGCGGCGGCGCTTCGGGCCGCCCGTCCGCCTGGAGGTCGAGGAGTCCATCGACCCGGCCGTCCTGGACCTGCTGGTCCAGGAGCTGAAGGTCTCCGAGGCCGAGGTCTACCCGCTGCCCGGCCCGCTCGACCTGACCGGACTGTTCGGCATAGGGGCGCTGGACCGGCCGGAGCTGAAGTACCCCAAGTTCGTGGCGGGCACCCACCGTGACCTGGCGGAGGTGGAATCGGCGTCCGCACCCGACGTCTTCGCCGCGCTGCGCGCCCGCGACGTGCTGCTGCACCACCCCTACGACTCGTTCTCCACCTCCGTGCAGGCGTTCCTGGAGCAGGCCGCGGCCGACCCGAACGTGCTCGCCATCAAGCAGACCCTCTACCGCACCTCCGACCACTCCCCGATCGTCGACGCCCTGATAGACGCCGCCGAGTCCGGCAAGCAGGTGCTGGTCCTCGTGGAGATCAAGGCGCGCTTCGACGAGCAGGCCAACATCAAGTGGGCCCGGAAGCTGGAGGAGGCCGGCTGCCACGTCGTCTACGGCCTGGTGGGGCTGAAGACGCACTGCAAGCTGTCCCTGGTGGTCCGCCAGGAGGGCGAGACCCTGCGCCGGTACTCCCACGTGGGGACCGGCAACTACCACCCCAAGACGGCCAGGCTGTACGAGGACCTGGGGCTGCTGACCGCGGACCCCCAGGTGGGAGCCGACCTCTCCGACCTCTTCAACCGGCTCAGCGGCTACTCCCGGCGGGAGACCTACCGCCGGCTGCTGGTGGCGCCCACCTCGCTGCGCGACGGGCTGATCCAGCGGATCAACAAGGAGGCCGCGCACCACCGGGCGGGCCGTCCCGCCTACGTCCGCATCAAGGTCAACTCGATGGTCGACGAGGCGGTCATCGACGCGCTCTACCGGGCCTCCCAGGCCGGGGTCCCGGTCGACGTCTGGGTGCGCGGCATCTGCGCGCTGCGCCCCGGGGTCCCCGGGCTGAGCGAGAACATCCGGGTCCGCAGCATCCTCGGCCGCTTCCTGGAGCACTCCCGGGTCTTCGCCTTCGGCAACGGCGGCGAGCCCGAGGTGTGGCTGGGCAGCGCCGACATGATGCACCGCAACCTCGACCGGCGGATCGAGGCGCTGGTGCGGGTCACCGACCCGGCCCACCGGGCGGCCCTCAACCGGCTGCTGGAGACCGGGATGTCGGACACGACGTCGTCCTGGCACCTGGGCCCGGACGGCAACTGGACCCGGCACGCGGTGGACGCGGACGGCACCCCGCTGCGGAACGTACAGGAAATGCTCATCGACGCCCGGAGGCGCCGGCGTGGCCCAGCGACATGACCAGCCGGCCGGGGGGCCGCGGCCCGGTCTCCTCGGTACCGGCACGGGGATCAGCAGCGCAATCGGAAGCAGAATCGGATACGAGCCCGGCCGGACGCCGGGGGCCCGTGCAGCGGTAGTGGACGGGCCGGGGGACGGTGTGTACGGGGACAGGGCGTACGGGGAGACGGTGCGGCACGGGGCGGACGACGGTCCGCACGGGGCGGCGGGCGGGAACCACCGGGGGGAGGTCGGGAGCTACGCCGCCGGGGTGCCGTACGGGCCCGAGGACGCCCCCGGGGCCGGGCCCGGACTCGCCGGGCGCACGGCCGAGGAGGCACTGGCCGGCTACCTCCACTGGCACGCCGCGGAGTTCCTGCGCAGTCTGCGGCTCCACGGGGAGGCCGGCCCGGACGCGGCGGGCGCCGGCGAGGCGGCCCGGCAGCTGCGCCGCGCCGCCCGCCGGATCAGCGCCACGCTGCACACCTTCCGGCCGCTGACCGAAGAGCTCTGGGCCGATCAACTCCGCGCCGAACTCGGCTGGTTGAGCGGCACGCTGGCCCGTGAGCAGGCGTGCACGGCACGCCGCGACCGGCTCATGGCGGCGTTGCAGCGACTCACCGGGCGGGCCGAGCGGATCGAACGGCCTGCGGAGCGGGGCGGACGGGGGAGCCGGAGCGCCCGGGACGGCCGCCCGGCCGCGTCCGGCAGCGCCGCCACGGCCACCGTCCCGGCCGCCGCCACCGACCCGGACCGGGAGAGCGCGCTCGCCGCCGGGGCCGCCCGGGCCGGGGCACTGCTCGACCGGCAGCTCACCCTGGCCCGTACGCGGGCCCACTCCGCGGCCCTCCAGGCGCTCGGCTCGTCCCGTTTCCACGCCGTCGCGGACGCGGTCGCGGTGCTCGCCTCGGAGGCGCCGCTGGCCCGCCGGGCCGCCGAGGTGTCCGCCGCGGAGGCCCTGCCGCCGCTCGCGGAGCAGGCGCACCGGCGGCTCGCCGAGGCGGTCGCCACCCTGCCGCTGGCCCGCGCCGGCCACCCGTACAACGCCGCCGCGCTCGCCGCCGACCACCTCCAGGACGCGCCCTGGCACCAGGCGCGGCTGCTGGTCCGGCTGAGCCACTACGCCCAGGAGGTGGTCGCCCCCGAGACGGTCGACCCCCGGCTGACCGCGTCCGGCCGGGCCCTGGAGCACCACCGCGACGCCGCCGAGGCGGCCGCCGCGGCCGCCGCCGCGGCCCGTACCCCGCGGATCGCGCCGGCCACCGCGTACGCGCTGGGCGTGCTCCACGCCGACCAGCGCCACGAGGTCGAGGCGGCGCGGTACGCCTTCGGCCTGGTGTGGCTGCCCGGCCCGAGCGCCGAGCGCACCACCTGAGCGGGCGGGAAGACGGAACGGGAAAACGGGAACCGGGAAAACGAGAAACGGGGAAAAGGGGGAAAGGGGACCGATGGGCAGGACGGCGGGCCACAAGGGCGGCGGAGCGGCCGGCGCGCGGACACCGGTGGCCGAGCCGATCCGGGCGGCGGGCTGTGTGCTGTGGCGCCCGGCGCCGGGCGGCGACGGGATCGTGCTGGCCCTGGTGCACCGGCCGAAGTGGGACGACTGGTCGTACCCCAAGGGCAAGCTGAAGCCGGGGGAGGACCCGCTGCGGGGCGCGCTGCGCGAGGTGCTGGAGGAGACCGGGGCGACCTGCGCGCCCGGCCCGGAGCTCCCCACCGTCCGCTATCGGGTCGGCGGCCGCCCCAAGGAGGTCCGCTACTGGGCGGCCGAGGCCACCGGCGGCGGGTTCATCCCCAACAAGGAGGTGGACCGCCTGCTGTGGGTGGCGCCGGACGTGGCCCGGGACCTGCTCACCCAGGACCGCGACAAGGACCTGGTGGCGGCCCTGCTGGCCGCGCTGCGGGTGCCGGGCGGGAGCGGCTGAGCGGCGCCGCGGCGTCACCCGTCGCGCCGACCGGCGCATACTGGAGTGATGCTGCACGGGGAAATCGAGATCAGCGCCTTCCTCAAGGCGCGCCGTGCCGCGCTCGACCCGGCCGAGGTAGGTCTGCCCGATGGGTACGGCCGGCGCCGGGTGCGGGGGCTGCGGCGCGAGGAGGTCGCCCAGCTCGCCGGGATCAGCGTGGACTACTACATCCGGATCGAGCAGGGCCGGGCGCCCGCCGTCTCCGACTCCGTCCTGGACGCCATCGCGCGGGCGCTGCGGCTCTCGGACGGCGAGGTGACGTACCTGCGGAACGTCGCGGTGCCGCGCCGCCGCCCCGCCGACGGGGCCGCCGGCTGCGTGCCCGGACCGGCGCAGACCGTGCGGCCGGAGATCCGGCAGCTGCTGGACGCCATGGACCGCACGGTCGCCGCCGTGGTGCTGGGCCGCGGGCTGGACATCCTGGCGTGGAACGAATCCGGCGGCCGGCTCTCCTGCGACCTCGCGGAGCTGGCGCCCGACCGGCGGAACACCGCACTGCTGGTCTTCCTCGAACAGTCCGCCCGGGAGCGGTACCCGGACTGGGACGGCAAGGCCGAGGAGGTCGTCGGCAACCTGCGCGCCGACAGCGGCCGGCACCCGGACGATCCGCGGATCTGCGAGGTGGTGGGTGAACTCCTCGACCGCAGCGCGGAGTTCCGCCGGATGTGGGCGGCGCAGGGGGTGCACGAGTGCCTGCGCGGCACCAAGCGGATCCGGCACCCGGAGGCCGGGGAGCTGACCGTCACCTTCGAGAGCTTCCGGCTGGGCGCGGACCCGGACCAGGTGCTGGTGACGTACACCGCGCCGCCCGGGTCGGAGTCCGAGGCCCGGCTGCGCGGGCTGGCGACCGGCGCGGCGGTCCCGGCGGGGAGCGCTTCCTAGAGGGGCTGCGGACGCTTCCGCAGCCCGGCCGCCCTCCGGTCAGCCGCCGCGCGGGGCCAGCGCCTCCCACCGCACCGTGACCTCGCCCTGGCGCCGCCGGCGGGGGTCCCCGGCCAGCGGCCAGTCCGCCGCCAGGGAGGCGACCGCGGCGCGCCACCGCTGCCGGGCGCCCAGCGCGCCGAGCGGGGCGGCGCTCGCCCAGGCGCGGTCGAAGTCGCGCAGGAAGGCATGCACCGGTTCGCCCGGAACATTGCGGTGGATCAGCGCCTTGGGGAGGCGTTCGGCCAGGTCGGATGGGGTGTCGAGGGAGCCGAGCCGGGTTGCGAAGGTGACCGTGCGGGGGCCCTCGGGGCCCAGCGCGACCCAGACGTGACGCCGCCCGATCTCGTCGCAGGTGCCCTCGACCAGGAGCCCGTCGGGCGCCAGCCGGGCCCGCAGCCGCGCCCAGACGGCGGCGACCTCGTCCTCGTCGTACTGGCGCAGCACGTTCGCGGCCCGGATGAGGACCGGGGCGCGGCCGGGCCCGCCGGGCAGCGGCACCTCGAAGCCGCCGTGGACGAAGTCCAGCCCGGAGCGGGCGTACGGCAGGGCGGCGGCGACCCGGGCCGGGTCGATCTCGACGCCGACGACCTGGGCGTCCGGCCGGACCGTACGCAGCCTCCCGAGCAGCTCCAGCGCGGTCCAAGGGGCGGCGCCATAGCCTAGGTCGACCGCGACCGGGTCGGCGGTGCGGCGCAGTTCGGCGCCGTGCTCGGCGGCGATCCAGCGGTCCATGCGGCGGAGCCGGTTGGGGTTGGTGGTGCCGCGGGTGGCGCTTCCGACCGGCCGGGACGGCGCGGGGGCCGGTACGGCGGCGGTGCGGGAGGCGGAAACGGGCGAGCGGCGGGCCATGCATCGAGGGTATGGGGTCGCGGCGGGAGGTCGGCCGGGTGCCCTGACCTGGGCCGCGGGCCGATCCGCGGTCATGCTTTGGCAAAGTACGAAGAAAGTTCGAAGAGGACGGGCCGGACGGAAATGGATGGTGGTCCGGCGTTGTTGCAGGGGGGCGGAGGCGCGCCACCCGCCTCGCCTAGGAGGTAGCTCGCAGTGAGCCAATATGTGTCCAGGCTCCGCAGCCGTCCCCACAGCCAGTTCGCGGGCCCGCCGCGGCTGCGCCTGCCCGGAGGGGCCCGGCGCCCCCGCCGGGTGGCGATGCTCAGCGTGCACACCTCCCCGCTCCACCAGCCCGGCACCGGCGACGCCGGCGGGATGAACGTCTACATCGTCGAGCTGGCCCGGAAGCTCGCCGCGCACGGCATCGAGGTGGAGATCTTCACCCGGGCCACCACCGCGGCCCTGCCGCCCGCCGTCGAGCTGGCCCCCGGCGTGCTCGTCCGGCACGTCGACGCGGGCCCGTACGAGGGGTTGGCCAAGGAGGAGCTGCCGGCCCAGCTGTGCGCCTTCACCCACGGCGTGATGCAGGCGTGGGCGGGCCACCGCCCCGGCTACTACGACC
The DNA here is from genome assembly GCF_002803155.1 of Streptomyces sp. CB02959. Taxonomy (GTDB): domain Bacteria; phylum Actinomycetota; class Actinomycetes; order Streptomycetales; family Streptomycetaceae; genus Streptomyces. Next base: position 115,946 of record NZ_NNBP01000028.1, on the reverse strand, counting down.
TGGTCCACTCCCACTACTGGCTCTCCGGCCACGTCGGCTGGCTGGCCGCGGACCGATGGCGGGTCCCCCTCGTGCACGCCATGCACACCATGGCGAAGGTCAAGAACGCCGCGCTGGCCGTCGGCGACACCCCCGAGCCGCCCGCCCGGGTGATCGGCGAGACCCAGATCGTCGAGGCCGCCGACCGCCTGATAGCCAACACCGCCGAGGAGGCGGACGAGCTGGTCCGGCACTACGACGCCGAGCCCGGCAAGGTCGCGGTGGTCCACCCCGGCGTCAACCTCGACCGCTTCCGGCCGCTGGCGGACGACGGCGCCGGCGACGTCGCGGCCAGTCGGGCCGCCGCCCGGGCCCGCCTCGGGCTGCCGCAGGACGCGGTCATCCCGCTCTTCGCCGGCCGCATACAGCCGCTGAAGGCGCCGGACATCCTGCTGCGCGCCGCCGCGGTGCTGGTCGACGAGGATCCCTCGCTGCGTTCCCGGCTGGTGGTCCCGGTGGTCGGCGGGCCCAGCGGCAGCGGCCTGGCCAAGCCCGAGGGACTGCAGAAGCTGGCGGCCCGGCTGGGCATCGCCGATCTGGTGCGGTTCCGTCCGCCGGTCGGCCAGGAACAGCTCGCCGACTGGTACCGCGCCGCGTCCGTGCTGGTCATGCCCTCGTACAGCGAATCGTTCGGGCTGGTGGCGATCGAGGCCCAGGCGTGCGGCACCCCGGTCGTGGCGGCCTCGGTCGGCGGGCTGCCGGTGGCGGTGCGGGACGGCGTCAGCGGCTTCCTGGTCGCCGGCCACGACCCGGCCGACTACGCCCGGACGCTGCGCCGCTTCCTCGACGACCCGTCGCTGGCCGACCGGATGGGCAGCGCCGCGGCCCGGCACGCCCAGTCCTTCGGCTGGGACACCGCCGCCGCCGCGACCGCCGACGTCTACACCGCCGCGATGCAGGAGCGCCGCCGTCACCTACGATCGCTGCATGGGTGAGGAACGGGAGCCCTCCGCGGGCGAGCGGCAGGCGACGGATGCCGGTGCGGTGATCGAGCGCACCCTCAAGGACGCCGAGCTGGAGTGGGAGTCGCCCGCCGCGGGCAACTACGTCGTCAAGCTGCCCGGCACCCGCAAGCTCGCCACGACCTGTTCGCTGATCGTGGGCCGCCACTCGCTCTCCATCAACGCCTTCGTCGTCCGCCGGCCGGACGAGAACCACGAGGCGGTCCACCGCTGGCTCCTCGAACGCAACACCCGCCTCTACGGCGTCGGTTACGCGATCGACAAGCTCGGCGACATCTACCTCGTCGGCAAGCTCCCGCTGGCCGCCGTCACCCCCGCCGAGCTGGACCGGATCCTGGGCACCGTCCTGGAGAACGCCGACGGCAGCTTCAACACCCTCCTGGAGATGGGCTTCGCCTCGGCGATCCGCAAGGAGTACGCCTGGCGGGTGGCGCGCGGCGAGTCCACCCGCAACCTCGCGGCCTTCGAGCGGCTGACCCGGGGCGACACCGAGGAGTAGCCGCCCCGGCGGCGGCTCACCGCACGAACCGCACCTCCGGGTAGCGGGCGGACGGCCCGTCCAGCAGGGCGCCGTCCGCACCGCGCAGCCACCGGTCGAAGAACGCGGTGACGTACGCGCGCTCGGCGGCGACCGCGCGCTCCGGCCGGACCGTCCCGATCATCTCGGTCACGTCCTTGCGCGCCAGCCCCAACTGCCGGGCGATCTGCGGGACAAGCGATTCCGCATCGGTGAAGCTTGCGTGCCGGCCGCCGCGCAGCGTCAGGTCCCGCAGCCAGGCCCCGCGCGCCGCGCTGTGCCGCCACACCGCGTCCCAGGACGCGACCGAGTGGTGGTCGTCCCCGGCCATGCCCATGAGCAGCAGCGGCCGGTCCACCCCGTCCCGCCCCGCGGTGGACGGATGTGACGGATCGTCATCGCGCTGGGTGTAGCCCATCACCCCGTCCATGTTCACCGCCGCCTTGATCCGCGGGTCGTCGTGCATCGTCTGCACCGCGGTGAACCCGCCCGCCGACTGCCCGAACATCCCCGCCGCGGCCAGGTCCAGCACCCCGCGCAGCCCCTGCGGCAGCACCGACCCGGGCCCGGTCCGGGCCAACTCGTCCAGGACGAACCGGGTGTCGGCCACCCGCACCGCGCTCACCTTCTCCAGCAGCTCGGTGATCCGGCCGGCCCGCTGCGCCTTCGCCGCCTCCGCGGGCAGCACGCTGTGGGCCACCCGGCCGTCCGGGAACTGCACCGCGGGCGCCTCGTAGGTGTGGTCGACGGTCACCACGACATAGCCCCGGGAGGCCAGTTCGTCGCAGAGGGTGCTGCCGAGCGCGCGGGGGTCGCCGGCGCCGGGGGAGTAGAGGACCACCGGCAGCCGGCGCCCGCGCGGCCGGGCCACCGGGGCGCCCTGGTGGGCGTGGGTGAGGGTGGCGCCCCAGGCCACCTTCCCGGCCGGGATGCGGTCGGAGAGCGAGTTCGACGTGTCGAACGCGGCCGCCTCGCCCGCCGTCAGCTGCGGCGCCCGCGGGAACCGCCCGGCGCCCGGCGCGGCCGGGTACCGCACGTTCACCATCAACTCCCGGTGCGGCTGCCCCGCGACCCAGGGATCCCGCCGATGGCGGTCCGTCAGATGCAGCGCGGTGGTGCCGACGGGATACCGCCCGGTGGGCGCCGGGAGGGCCAGCGGCCGCGCGGTCACCGCGGCCCCGCCCCCGGGCGCCCGCCCTGGCGCCGCCTCTTCCGCCCCGGCCCCGGCCGTCGCCGCGACCGCCACCGCGAGCGCCGCCAGCGCCCCGGCGCCCGCGGTCCTCCGCCACGCCCGAACGGCGCGGGACGACCCGCCTCGCGTCCTGCTGCCCATCGCTTCTCCCCGTGCACTCGGTCCCCGGGCGCGGCGTGCGCCCGACGCGCGGTTCACCGCCCGTGTGCAGCAGAATCCCGTCTCCGGCCGCCCTGATCGACCGTGCCGCCACCCGTCTTGGGGGTGTGGCCACCACGAACATCCGCGTGGTCCTGGAAGGCGGGCGTCGCCCCGGTCACCGCCGGCCCCGCTTCCCGCGGGCCGGGCCCGCCCTAGCGGTTCGACGGCATCTCGCCCCGCCCGGTCCCGACGCACCCGTCCGCCGTACCCGCGTCCGCGACATCTGTGTCCGCGCCATCTGCGTCCGCGGCACCGGCCGCCGCGGCACCGGCCGTCGTGGTGTCCGCCTTCCCGGTGTCCGCCGCCGCGGCACCCGAACCGGCCGCCCGTTCCGGCAGATTGCGCAGCAGCAGCCCGTACCCCAGCGCGGCCACCGTGCCGACCGCCGCGCAGCCGGCCCAGAGCACGTCGGCGCCGTAGTGGTCGATGACCGTGCCGCCCAGCAGTGGCGCGGTCAGCGAGGCGACGGACCAGGACAGCGCGTACATCCCCTGGTAGCGGCCGCGTCCGTGGAGCGGTGAGAGGCGGACCACCAGGCCCATCTGGGTGGGCGAGTTGATGATTTCGCCGAGGGTCCAGACGGCGACCGCGACCGCGTACATGGCCACCGAGCCGGCCAGCGCCGTCAGTCCGAAGCCGTAGCCGGCGAGCAGCGCCGAACCGATGAGCAGCATCGCCGGGCTGCGGTGCTCGATGAAGCGGGTGACCGGGATCTGCAGCAGCACGATCAGCACCCCGTTCACCGCGATGACCAGCCCGAAGTCGGCGCTGGAGAAGCCGGCCCGGCCCATCGACACCGGCATCGAGACGTACGCCTGCTGGAACAGCGACGCCAGGAGGAGGTTCAGTCCGACGACGGTCATGAAACGGCCGTCGCGCAGCACGGTCAGCATCGAGACGCGCTCGGCGCCGGCCGCGTCCGCCGGTGCGTCCGCGGCCCCGCCCACCTCCGGGCGGGACTCCGGGAGCTTGCAGAAGACCACCAGCGCGCAGGCCAGTACGAGGGTGGCCTCGCCCAGGAAGAGGGCCAGATAGCCGTGTTCGGCGATCAGCCCGGCGGCGGTGGAGGAGATCGCGAAACCGAGGTTGATCGCCCAGTAGTTGAGGGAGAACGCGCGGACCCGGTCCTTCGGGGCGACGATGTCCGCCATCATCGCCTGGACCGCGGGCCGGGAGGCGTTGGACGCCATGCCGACCAGGCCGGCCACCGCGGCGATCGCCACCGGATCGGTCATGAACCCCAGCAGCGCCACGGAAGCCGCCGTGGCCAGCTGCGCGGCCAGCATCGTCGGCCGCCGTCCGAGCCGGTCGGTGAGCACCCCGGCGCCCACCGACGAGATCACCCCGCCCAGCCCGTACACCGCGCCGACCAGCCCCGCGTACGAGGCCGAGTAGCCGCGCTCGACGGTGAGGTAGAGCGCCAGGAACGTCGCGACGAACGAACCGAGCCGGTTGACCAGCGTGCTGGTCCAGAGCCACCAGAACTGCCGGGGCAGACCGGAGACGCTCTCCACGGCGGCCCGCCGGACCCGGGACAGGCCCCTGGGTCGGGGCTCGATTATGGGCGTGGGCATGACAGTTCCCCCTGGTGTGCTGCCCGCTGCCGGACGGCGGGTCGGACGCGATGCGGTAAGTGGCGCAAGTGCTATGCGCAAACTACAAACCGGAGGGTCGGGCAGCCACTCAATTGACCGGAAGCGTCAAACGTCACAGGGCGCCCCGCCCCGGGTCCGCGCAGGTGACAGCCGCGCGCCGGCCCACTCCCCGGCGTCGATTACGCTCGACCGCATGGCCACCGCACCGTACAAGCTGATCCTGCTCCGCCACGGCGAGAGCGAGTGGAACGCGAAGAACCTGTTCACCGGCTGGGTGGACGTCAACCTCAACGAGAAGGGCGAGAAGGAGGCGGTCCGCGGCGGAGAGCTGCTCAAGGAGGCCGGCCTGCTCCCCGACGTCGTCCACACCTCCCTCCAGAAGCGCGCCATCCGCACCGCGCAGATGGCCCTGGAGTCCGCCGACCGCCACTGGATCCCGGTCCACCGCAGCTGGCGGCTGAACGAGCGCCACTACGGCGCGCTGCAGGGCAAGGACAAGGCGCAGACCCTGGCCGAGTTCGGCGAGGAGCAGTTCATGCTCTGGCGCCGCTCGTACGACACCCCGCCGCCCGCGCTGGAAGACGGCGCCGAGTTCTCCCAGTCGGGCGACCCGCGCTACGCGTCGATCCCGCCGGAGCTGCGCCCGAAGACGGAGTGCCTCAAGGACGTCGTCACCCGCATGCTGCCGTACTGGTACGACGGCATCGTCCCGGACCTGCTCGCCGGCCGCACGGTGCTGGTCGCCGCCCACGGCAACAGCCTCCGCGCCCTGGTCAAGCACCTCGACCAGATCTCCGACGCGGACATCGCCGGCCTGAACATCCCCACCGGCATCCCGCTCTCCTACGAGCTCGACGCCGACTTCCGCCCGCTCACCCCCGGCGGCACCTACCTCGACCCGGAGGCCGCCAAGGCCGCCATCGAGGCCGTGAAGAACCAGGGCAAGAAGAAGTAGGCCCTCGCCCGCCCGAACCCCCGCCCGCGGCCCCGGCCGCCGGCGGGGGTTCCGCGTACCGCGGCCCGGATACGCGCCCGGCCCGGCGGCACACCGGCCCGGCGACGCCGCAACACGGTCGCGGCCCCGGTCCGGCCGATCAGGGAGATCGGGCGGACCGGGGCCGCGTTGTCACCGTGCCGTTGTCGTGCCGTGGCGGCAGCCGCTCGTCAGCAGTTGCCGCCGCATTGGCACGGGCCACCGGACTGGCAGCCGCAACCGCAACCGGGCCCGCAACCGCACGCGCCGAGCAGCGGCAGCAGCGGCCGGTCGACGGCCGTCGGCTCGTCCTGGGACGCGGGGATCGGGGAGTCCGCCGTGAGTGCCATGTATTCGCCTCCTTGGGGTCACCTGGTGCTTATTGCAAGCCCGAGTGCGCAGGCGCGTCAACGGCGCGTGGGCGCACGTTACGCGCCCTCCACCGCCGTCGGAGAGGCGATCTCGTCGGCGTGCTCGCCGGTCACGAGGTAGACGACGCGCTTGGCCACGGAGACCGCGTGGTCCGCGAAGCGCTCGTAGTAGCGGCCCAGCAGGGTCACGTCCACGGCCGTCTCGATGCCGTGCTTCCAGCGGTCGTCCATCAGGTGCTGGAACAGGGTGCGGTGCAGCAGGTCCATGGCGTCGTCGTCCTGCTCCAGCTGGAGCGCGAGGTCGACGTCCTTGGTGATGATGACCTCGCCGGCCTTGGCCATCAGGCGCTGCGCCAACTGCCCCATCTCCAGGATGGTGGCGTGCAGGTCGCGCGGCACGGCCCGCTGGGGGAAGCGCAGCCGGGCCAGCTTGGCGACGTGCTGGGCCAGGTCGCCGGAGCGCTCCAGGTCGGCGCTCATCCGCAGGGAGGTGACGACGATCCGCAGGTCGGTGGCGACCGGCTGCTGGCGGGCCAGCAGGGCGATGGCCCGCGCCTCCAGGTCGCGCTGGAGGTCGTCGACCTTCTCGTCGGCGGCGATGACGTTCTCGGCCAGCTTCAGGTCCGCATCGAGTATCGCCGTGGTGGCGCGCCCGATCGCGGAGCCGACGAGCCGGGCCATCTCGACCAGGCCCTCGCTGATCGAGTCCAGCTCCTCGTGGTACGCGTCCCGCATCAGTGACCTTCTCTCGCTTCGAGGATTCCGCGTGCTTCCGGGGGATTCCGGGGATTGTGGGGGATGGTGCGTGGTGATGAGTGGGAGGTGGCCGTTGCGCCTACGCTCCCACGGACCGGCCAGCGGCGGGTCCCCGCACCTTCAATGTGCGGCCGGATCACGACGTGCGGGGCCATCGGGGGTGAACCACCACCGACCTGAAGGTGAACTCTGGGAGACGCCGCCGCGGCCGCGAGGGCGCCCCGGCGGCCCCGCCGTCGCGGTGGGTGAACCACCCCCGACGCCTCGGTGAACTCTGGGCGAAGGGTGTCCGAGCAGCAGCTCCGGGCGCTGGGGGAGTGTCGGACCCGGCACATACTCTGGATTCATGAACGTGGACGCGGCCGTCGCCGCGATGGCAGCGATCGCCGGGCTCTGCACCGGCGTCTTCGCCATGCTGGCGTTCCGCTGGAGCGAGCGGGACCAGGCCAAGCCCACCCGCACGTCGCTGCACACCGAGGCGGTCCTGCCACCCGGCGTCGACACCGTCCTGTCGGTGCTGCGCTCCTCCGCCGTCGTCCTCGACGAGGCCGACACGGTGGTCAAGGCCAGCTCGGCCGCGTACGCGCTCGGGTTGGTCCGCGGCGGTCGGCTCGCCGTCGAGCCGATGCTCCAGATGGCCCGCGACACCCGCCGGGACGGGGAGATACGCCAGGTGGAGCTGGACCTGCCGCGCCGCGGCACCGGCCGCGGGGACGCCCTCGCGGTCTCCGCCCGGGTCGCCCCGCTCGGCTCCCGGCTGGTCCTGCTGCTGGTCGAGGACCTCACGGAGGCCCGCCGCATCGAGGCGGTCCGCCGCGACTTCGTGGCCAACGTCAGCCATGAGCTCAAGACGCCCGTCGGCGCCCTCTCGCTCCTCTCCGAGGCCGTGATGGACGCCAGCGACGACCCGGAAGCGGTCACCCGCTTCGCCGGCCGGATGCAGAACGAGGCCACCCGGCTGACCAACCTCGTCCAGGAGCTCATCGACCTCTCCCGGGTGCAGAACGACGACCCGCTGGAGGACTCCGAGTCCGTTCCGGTCGACGAGCTGGTCGCCGAGGCGGTCGACCGCTGCCGCCAGCAGGCCGGCACCAAACAGATCACCATCGCCGCCGGCGGCACCGCCGACCTGCAGGTCTGGGGCAACCGCGGCCAGCTCGCCGCCGCCCTGGGCAACCTCGTCGAGAACGCCGTCAACTACTCCCCGGCGCGCACCCGCGTCGGGATCGCGGGCCGCCGGGTCTCCGCACCCGGTGGCGACCTGATCGAGATCGCGGTGACCGACCAGGGCATCGGGATATCCGAGAAGGACCGGGACCGCATCTTCGAGCGGTTCTACCGCGTGGACCCGGCGCGCTCGCGCGCCACCGGCGGGACCGGCCTCGGCCTCGCCATCGTCAAACACGTGGCCGCCTCGCACGGCGGGGAGGTCACGGTCTGGAGCGCTGAGGGACAGGGCTCCACCTTCACCCTGCGTCTCCCGGAAGCCGGAGCCGTCCGCGATCGCGAGCGGCCCTCGGACCTCACTGCGGAGGGCCTCGACGACGAGGACCGCCCGTACGAGACCTTCAACGATCCGCTCCCAGCTCACCCAGCCCCGGAGGTCCTTCCGTGACCCGAGTGCTTGTCGTCGAGGACGAGGAATCGTTCAGCGACGCACTGTCGTACATGCTCCGCAAGGAGGGCTTCGAGGTCGCCGTGGCGGCCACCGGCCCCGACGGCCTGGACGAGTTCGAGCGCAACGGCGCCGACCTCGTCCTGCTGGATCTGATGCTGCCGGGTCTGCCCGGCACCGAGGTGTGCCGCCAGCTGCGCGGCCGCTCCAACGTCCCGGTCATCATGGTGACCGCCAAGGACAGCGAGATCGACAAGGTCGTCGGTCTCGAAATAGGGGCCGACGACTACGTCACCAAGCCCTTCTCGTCCCGTGAACTGGTCGCCCGGATCCGCGCGGTGCTGCGCCGCCGCGGCGAGCCGGAGGAGGTCGCCCCGCAGGCGCTGGAGGCCGGCCCGGTCCGGATGGACGTGGACCGGCACGTCGTCACGGTCTCCGGCGGCAAGGTCGACCTGCCGCTCAAGGAGTTCGACCTGCTGGAGATGCTGCTGCGCAACGCCGGCCGGGTGCTGACCCGGATGCAGCTGATCGACCGCGTCTGGGGCGCCGACTACGTGGGCGACACCAAGACCCTCGACGTCCACGTGAAGCGGCTGCGCGCCAAGATCGAGCCCGACCCGGGCGCCCCGCGCTATCTGGTGACGGTCCGCGGCCTGGGCTACAAGTTCGAGCCGTAGGCCGCACCGGCGGCAGACGCGCGTGAAGGGGCGCCCCTCCGGACGGGAGGGGCGCCCCTTCACATGGCTTTGCGCGCCGCGGGCCTCAGTGGCCGGCGTGCGCCGACTCCGAGGGCTTGCCGGAGCCGCTCGGGCTGGTCGGGGCGCCCGACTCCGAGGGCTTGCCGCTCGCGGAGGTGGACGGCTGCGGCGACACCGACGGGCCGTAGTTCTCGAAGATGCTCTTCGCCGGGACGACGTAGGCGCCGATCTTCACCTGGCCGGCGGCGCTGAAGCTGAAGGTCAGCGGCTGGAGGTTGCCGTCCTGGACGGCCTCCCGGCCGCTCTCCAGGAGGGCGCTGGGGTTGCCCTTGCCGCCGATCACGGCGGAGCCGCCGGCCGGCACGTCGATCTTGACGGAGGACAGCTTGGCCGACTGGCCGGTGCCGTCGACCGTGATCCCGGTCAGCTGTTGGTCCTTGGTGCCGCTGTTGAACACCGTCGCGGTGATCGCGGCCGGGCCCTTGGCGTTGGCGTCGGGCTGGGTGACGACGTTGACGTTCTGGATCTTGATGTCACCGACGCTGGTCTCGGCGTTGTCCGGCTTGACCTCCAGCGTCTGGGCGTCGTTCCCGGCACCGCACGCGGAAAGGGTGGCGATGGAGAGCGAGAGGACGGTGGCGGCGAGGACGCCGCGTCGAAGGCTGCGGCTCACGGCGGCGGCATCTCCTTGACGAGCTACGGCGGCCGAACGTTCGTGCCCGGTCGCGGATGGACGGCTGGGACGACCTTGCGCACACGTCATGGCGACGGGCACGTAAAGCCGCCCTAAGGGTGGGTCAGCGCCGCTAGGTTACCGAGCCGCTCTCGCGGCGCCGCACCCGACCCGCCTCCTACGCGATCACGCGCCTCCCGGCCGGTCCGGTCCACCCGCCGCGGCGGTGCCGGGCGAACCGTCCGAAGGCCCCGGGCCGGGATTTCCGGAACGCGTTCTCGGACCGATCTCGGTGGCGATCTCCGCAGAACTGGCTGGCATATTCAGCAGGCGGCTGTTCGAGTGGCCGCCGCGGTGTTTCCCTCGGCGAAAAGAGGTATTCACAAGGAATGCACATGCCGCCCGAAATTGATCACACACCACCGTGCGGGATCGTTGATCAATTCAGGGAATCCCGCCCGGGTCACCGGCAAGCATCCGAACGGAGTAGCGGAACTCGCTCATGCGGATCGGTGCAAACTGTGACTTTTACCCCGTTGATCATTGTGTTTCCGGTGTGCCGCGGGTGGCATTCCGTGCCCCCGGGAAGCCCCTCCGACCTGCGAATACCTGCACCAGGAGCCCCCTCGCAGCACGTTCCGGTCGCTGTTGTCAAGCCCCGAGATATGCCCTGACCTGCGAAAACGCCATTCAGAACGGTCCGTTCCCGTGTTAGCATGGATAGCCACGGAAGGGGTACCTGTCACATGACGTTCAAGGTTGGCGACACCGTGGTCTATCCCCATCACGGGGCCGCGCTGATCGAGGCCATCGAAACTCGCCAGATCAAAGGCGTGGACAAGACCTACTTGGTGCTGAAGGTCGCCCAGGGCGACTTGACTGTTCGTGTGCCAGCGGACAACGCGGAGTTCGTCGGCGTACGCGATGTGGTTGGTCAGGACGGACTGGATCGGGTCTTCGAGGTGCTGCGTGCACCGTATGCCGAAGAGCCGACGAACTGGTCCCGTCGCTACAAGGCAAATCTTGAGAAGCTCGCTTCTGGCGACGTGATCAAGGTCGCCGAGGTCGTCCGTGACCTGTGGCGGCGTGAGCGCGAGCGCGGACTTTCCGCCGGTGAGAAGAGGATGCTCGCCAAGGCCCGCCAGATTCTGGTGAGCGAGCTGGCCCTCGCGGAGAACACCAACGAAGACAAGGCCGAGGCCCTGCTCGACGAGGTCCTCGCGTCCTGACGATGCGCACGGCTGACTGTGGCGACACAGTGTGACGCCGACACGGTGTGACGACTATGGCGTGACGACGACACGGTGTGACAACACAGCAGCAACGTAGCAATGCCGCGGTGCCCGAGTGACGACCCCCGAAGCGGAGGGTCTGTTGCCGGGCGCTGCGGCATATCTACGGCATATCTGCGGGTGGTGCATGGGAAGGCCGGACACCGAGCCGGCGGCGGCTTCCTCGGTGAAGCCCGCCGGTCCCTCCCCCGAGCTCCACGAGCAAGGGGTGCGTCCGGTGGCGTGCCGGGCTCGGGCTGCTGCCCCGACCGCTGTCACGGAAGGGTTCCGGTCAAGGCATAACGCCCGGCACTCCCAGGCCATACCCACCTCGCCCGAGGAAACAAACCTGTCTGCCCCAATTCCGGGTTCGCCCGGACTTTCGGAGCCATCGATGTCAGATCCTTCCCCCCCGGCCGGTACCACCCCGGCCCGTACCGCCGCGGTCATCCCTGCCGCCGGCCGCGGTGTCCGGCTCGGTCCCGGCACACCCAAGGCGCTGCGCACCCTCGGCGGCACCCCGATGCTGGTCCACGCGGTCCGCGCGATGGCCGCCTCGCGGGCCGTCACGCACATCGTCGTGGTCGCCCCACCGGACGGCCCCGAGGAGGTGCGCCGCCTGCTGGACGCCCATCCGCTCGCCGACCGCACCGAACTGACCGTGGTCCCCGGCGGTGCCACCCGCCAGGAATCCGTCCGGCTCGGGCTGGCCGCGCTGCCGGGCGGCATCGACGTGGTGCTGGTCCACGACGCGGCGCGTCCGCTGGTGCCGGTCGAGACCGTGGACGCGGTGATCGAGGCGGTCCGCGCCGGCGCCCCGGCCGTGGTCCCCGCGATGCCGCTGGCCGACACCGTCAAGCAGGTCGAGCCGCGCCCCCAGGGCACCCCGGAGCCGGTGGTCGGCACCCCGGAGCGGTCGCTGCTGCGCGCCGTGCAGACCCCGCAGGGCTTCGACCTGCCGACGCTGCGCAAGGCGCACGAGGCCGTCGTGGAGGGCGAGGGCGCCACCGACGACGCCGGGCTGGTGGAACGGCTCGGGGAGCCGGTGGTGCTCGTCCCGGGCCACGAAGAAGCGTTCAAGGTGACCCGGCCGCTGGACCTCGTCCTGGCCGAGGCCGTACTCGCCCGGAGGAGGGCCACCGATGGCTATGTCTGAGACGTCGGCTGACGCGTCCGCGCAGGTTCCCGCACTGCCCGGGCTGCCCCTCGTAGGGGTCGGCACCGATGTGCACGCCTTCGAGCAGGGGCGCCCGCTGTGGTGCGCCGGGCTGCTCTGGGACGACACGCAGAGCGACGGCTACGGCCTGGCCGGGCACAGCGACGGCGACGTGGCCGCGCACGCCGCCTGCGACGCGCTGTTCTCCGCGGCCGGCATCGGCGACCTCGGCGCGCACTTCGGCACCTCCCGCCCGGAGTGGTCCGGTGCCTCCGGGGTGACGCTGCTGGCCGAGGCGGCGCGGATCGTGCGGGCCGAGGGGTTCGCCATCGGCAATGTCGCGGTGCAGGTCATCGGCGTCCGACCGAAGATCGGCAAGCGCCGGGACGAGGCGCAGCGGGCGCTGTCGGCGGCGGTCGGGGCACCGGTCTCGGTCTCCGGCACCACGACGGACGGACTGGGGCTGACCGGTCGCGCCGAGGGGCTGGCCGCGATCGCCACCGCCCTGGTGGTGCGCACCGGCTGAGGGGTTCTTCGGGTCGAACCGCGGCGTTCCGCCGATCGGGGCCGCACGCTGCGGGAATGTCCGGCGCCGCAAAGGGTGTTGGGGAAGAATCCGGGGCAGTGGTGTCCATCGGAAGCCGACGGTTCGGCCCGTAGGAAGGATCCTTCGTGACTGCAACGCTCTCCGACCAGCTCAAGGAGTTGCTGGACTCCCCGGTCTTCGTGACCGTGGCGACGGTCCAGCCGGACGGCAGTCCCCAGCTCTCCCCGGTCTGGGTGAAGCGGGACGGCGACGACCTGCTGATCTCGACGACCGTCGGCCGCCGGAAGGAGCGCAACATCCGCCGCGACCCGCGGGTGTCGGTGGTCCTCCAGCCCTTCGACGCCCCGTACACCTACGCCGAGATCCGCGGCGAGGCCAGCCTCAGCACCGAGGGCGGGCAGGAGCTGATCGACGAGCTGTCGTTGAAGTACACCGGCAAGCCGTATGCGGAGTTCAACCCGACCTCGGTGGACGACGACCAGCGGGTCGTGGTCCGGATCACCCCGCGGAAGGTGGTCGGGCGCGTCTGAGCCGTTTCCACCGGGCGGCGCGGCGTCTGCGCCCGGAGGAATTCCGTACGGGAAGACCGGCGGATCGGACAGCCGCGAAGCTTCCGTGTCCCCGTGCTCAATAGGGCACGGGGCACTCCCGCGTTCCGACTACCCTGGTCCCGTGACGATTCGCCTGTACGACACCAGCGCCCGGCAGATTCGCGATTTCACCCCGCTTCGGCCGGGCTGTGTCTCGATCTACCTCTGTGGTGCGACCGTGCAGGCCGCCCCGCACATCGGGCACATCCGGTCCGGGCTCAACTTCGACATCATGCGCCGCTGGTTCGCCCACCGCGGCTACGACGTGACGTTCGTCCGCAACGTCACGGACATCGACGACAAGATCATCCAGAAGTCGGCCGAGCAGGGCCGCCCGTGGTGGGCGATCGGCTACGAGAACGAGGTCGCCTTCAACACGGCCTACGACACCCTCGGCTGCCTGCGCCCCACCTACGAGCCGCGCGCCACCGGCCACATCCCCGAGATGATCGAGATGATGCGGGGCCTGATCGAGCGCGGCCACGCCTACGCCGCCGACGGCAACGTCTACTTCGACGTGCGGTCCTTCCCGGAGTACCTCCAGCTCTCCAACCAGGACCTGGACAACCTCCTCCAGCCGTCCGGCGAGGGCGAGACCGGTAAGCGCGACGCACGCGACTTCGCCATGTGGAAGGCGGCCAAGGAGGGCGAGCCCAGCTGGGAGACCCCCTGGGGCCGCGGCCGGCCGGGCTGGCACCTGGAGTGCTCGGCGATGGCCCACAAGTACCTCGGCACGGCCTTCGACATCCACGGCGGCGGCGTCGACCTGGTCTTCCCGCACCACGAGAACGAGATCGCGCAGGCCAAGGCGTACGGGGACGACTTCGCCGCGTACTGGTCGCACAACGCCTGGGTGACCATGAGCGGCGAGAAGATGTCCAAGTCGCTGGGCAACTCCGTGCTGGTCTCGGAGATGGTCAAGCGCTGGCGGCCGATCGTGCTGCGCTACTACCTCGGCACCCCGCACTACCGCTCGATGATCGAGTACAGCGAGGAGGCGCTGCGCGAGGCCGAGTCGGCGTTCGCGCGGATCGAGGGCTTCGTCCAGCGCGTCGTGGAGAAGGCCGGGGTCGTCGAGCCGGCGGCCGAGGTGCCGTTGGCGTTCGCCGAGGCGATGGACGACGACCTGGGCGTCCCGCAGGCGCTGGCGATCGTGCACACCACCGTCCGGCAGGGCAATTCCGCGCTGACCGCCGACGACAAGGAGTCCGCGGTGGCCCGGCTCGCCGAGGTGCGGGCGATGCTCGGGGTGCTCGGCCTGGACCCGCTCGACGAGCGCTGGTCGGGCAGCGGCGCGGACCGCGGCGAGGACCTGCACGGGGTCGTGGACTCCCTCGTCCGACTCGTCCTGGAACAGCGGCAGGGCGCCCGGGCCCGCAAGGACTACGCCACCGCCGACGCCATCCGCGACCAGCTCCAGCAGTCCGGTCTGACCATCGAGGACACCCCGTCGGGTCCGCGCTGGTCGCTGTCCTGAGCCGATCCCCGGGGACCCTCCCGGGGGCCGGCCGCACCCCCGGCCACCAGCCGGATTCGCCCTTCCTCGTGGCCGCGGGCGACACTCAATCCATACGTACGTACCCACTCCACGTCGCGAGACGTCGAGAGCAGTGAAGAAACAGGTGACCCATGGCCGGCAACAGCCAGCGCAGGAACCGCCGCACGTCGAACAAGAAGGGCGCTCAGGTCGGCAGTGGCGGTAAGCGGCGCCGGTCTCTCGAAGGCAAGGGCCCGACGCCGCCCGCGTCCGCGCGCAAGGGGCACGTCAAGAACCGCATCGCCAACTCCAAGGCCAAGCAGGTCGCCGCCGGGCGCCGGCCGGCCCCGCGGCGCGGTGGCCCCAAGGGCACCGCGGAGCTGGTCGTGGGCCGCAACCCGGTCGTCGAGGCGCTGCGCGAGGGCGTGCCCGCCACCACCCTGTACGTGCAGCAGTTCATCGACAACGACGAGCGGGTGCGCGAGGCGCTCCAGCTCGCCAACGAGCTCGGGCTGAACCTCCTGGAGGCGCCGCGGGCCGAGCTGGACCGGATGACGAACGGCCTCAACCACCAGGGCCTGGTCGCGCAGATTCCGCCGTACGAGTACGCGCACCCCGAGGACCTGGCCGCGGCCGCCTTCGACGACGGCGAGGACCCGCTGATCGTCGCGCTGGACGGCGTCACCGACCCGCGCAACCTGGGCGCCGTGGTCCGCTCCGTGTCGGCCTTCGGCGGCCACGGCGTGGTCGTCCCGGAGCGCCGGGCGGCCGGGATGACCGCCGGTGCCTGGAAGACCTCGGCGGGCACCGCGGCCCGTACGCCGGTGGCCCGGGCCACCAACCTGACCCGCGCTCTGGAGTCGTACCAGAAGGCCGGTATGACGGTGGTCGGCCTGGCCGCGGACGGGGACGTGGAGCTGCAGGACCTGGAGGTCCTGGACGGCCCGGTCGTCATCGTCGTCGGCAGCGAGGGCAAGGGCCTGTCGCGGCTCGTCGGCGAGACCTGCGACGTGCGCGTGCGGATTCCGATGCCGGGTGGCGCGGAGTCGCTGAACGCCGGTGTCGCGGCCGGTGTGGTGCTCTGGGAGGCGGCGCGCCGCCGCGGCTGACCGTGGCCGTCGCCGGGTGTTCCCGGCTGTGCCCCGGGCCGGGTGGCGCCGCACCGCCGCCCGGCCCGGGGCACAACATGACGCTCCGTGCGTCCTCGCCGTATCACGTGATCTTTTGACGGGTCTCGGACAGATCGGGCCGGTCAAGGCAGTGTCTTAACCGCGGGTCACTCGGTTAGATGAGCGTGGACACCAGAACACCCCGCACGCCTACGGGGGGACGCTCGTCGTCGAGCTTCGACGACGAGCCGGTCCTGAGCTCGGTCAAGGTGCCGTGCGATCCCGCGCAGGTCATCGTCAACCACGCCAGCTTCCGCGTACAGCTCGCCGCTCCCGTGGTCGCCGGCGCCCTGGCCGAGACTGCGCGCGTCCCCGCTCTCCGGGGATCGCCGCCCAGACGCCGCACGCCCGTGGTCTGGAGCGGCCGCACCGAACCGGGCAGCGCGGCCGGCGCCACCACCCAGCTCCTGCACGCGGTACGCGACGCGGGCGTCGGCCTGGACTCCGGCCCGGCCGAGGACATCGGCACCACCCAGGTGCTCCCCCGGGTCCGGCTCGGCGACACCCCCGCCTCCACCGTCATCGGCCAGCGCGGCCCCGTCGACGACGAGGACACCCTGCCGCGCGGCACCCGCGCGCTGCCCGGACCGTTCCCCGGACCGCGGTACGGCGACGGCGGCGCGGACGACGCCGACGACGAGCGGTTCGAGGCGCGCGATTTCCACGACACCGGGGCCAGACGGCGCGGCGGCGACAGCGTGCGGCACGCGTACTACCCCGGCCGCCGGATGAACCTCGGCGTCGTCCTGCTGCCGCTGCGGATCTTCCTCGGCCTGATCTCCGTCTACGCCGGTATGGGCAAGCTCTGCGACCCCGTCTACTTCGACGGCGGCCAGCGCGGCTCGATGGTCACCTGGCTGCTCTCCCTCCACCCCTGGGAACTGGCCGTCCCGCTGCGGGACTTCGCGGTCGCGCACCCGGTCGGCGCCGGGCTGACGGTGGCCTTCCTCCAGGTCGTGGTGGGCGTGCTGACCATCTGCGGACTGTGGCAGCGGGTCGCCGCCTCGTTCGGCGCGCTGCTCTCCGCGGCGCTGCTGATGACCGTCAGCTGGCGCACCCTGCCCGCCTACGACGCCCCCGACATCATCTACCTCGCCGCCTGGAGCCCGCTGATCATCGCGGGTGCCCCGGTCTACTCCATGGACGCCCGGCTCGCCGGTGAGGCATGGCGGCGGCTCGGCCCGCGCGTCGATGTCGGGGCACTGCGCCGCCGGGTGCTGCGCCGCGGCGCCGTGATGACCGCGGTGGTGGCCGGCCTGACCCTGCTCGTCGGCTCCCTGCTGGGCGGTGCCGTACGGACCGCGCGGGTGCCGACCGTGCCGCGGCCCGGGGAGCCCGCGATCAACAACCTTCCCGGCTCGCCCCTGCCGCGACCCGGCCACGGCGCCTCCCACTCCGGCCATCACACCCCCCACCACCCCGGCGCGCCCTCCACGGGCGCCTCCCGCAAGGCCCACCAGCCGGGCCTGCCGTCGGCCTCGGCCCCCGGCACCCCCTCGGCCGCCGGCCGCACCGGCAGCTCGACCCACCGGCCCGGCGCGACCACCAGCGCCCCGCAGCACTCGGCCCCGGCCCACGCCCCGGCCCGTACGCAGACGCCGGGCACCGGTGGCGGTACGACCGGCAGCTCCAGCAGCGGCACCCCCGGCGGCGACTCCGGCCGCGGCAGCACCCTCGGCGGACTGCTGGGCTGACCCCGCACGGGACCGGCAGCCGGTCCGTACGACGCGTCCCCGATCGCTCCGATCCCTCATGGCCCCAGGGCCAGGGGGTGGCGGGCGGTCGGGGACGAGTGCGTTGACCGGGGGACCGCGTCGGTCGGGGCGACCGTGTCGCGGGGGCGGCGGCCGCGGCGCGCCGGGCGGGGTGCGGCGTCGGTGGGCGTCCGGGGGCGCCTCGGGCGCGCAGGGGGCGGTACGGCGGCCGCGGGGAGCGTTCGCCGTCCCGGGGCTCAACGGGCCTGTGCGGCGAACTCCTTGGCGGCCTCGGTGAGGTCCTTGGCGGTGTCGATGGCACGCCAGTAGGCGCCCTGGGGGAGCGGATAGCCGGCCAGTCGGCGTTCCCGGGCGAGGCGCGGGAAGGTGGTGCGCTCGTGGTCGCCCTGGGTGGGCAGCAACGCGGTGAAGGCCGAGGAGAAGACGTAGACGCCCGCGTTGATCAGATACGGGGAGGGCGGGGCCTCGATGAAGTCCAGGACGTGCCCGAAGGCGTCGGTTTCGACGGCGCCCCAGGGGATGCGCGGGCGGGCCAGCGCCAGGGTGGCGGCGGCGTCGCGCTCGTGGTGGAAGGCGGCCATCTCGCGGAGCGGGAAGCGGGTCCAGACGTCGCCGTTGGTGGCGTACCAGGGCTCGTCCGGGCGGGGCAGGGAACCGGCGGCGTGCTTCAGGCCGCCGCCGCGGCCCAGGGGCTCGGTCTCGACAACGGTCGTGACGCGCAAGGGGAGTCGGGTCCGGTCCAGCCAGTCCTGGAGGACCTCGGCGAGGTGCCCGCAGGAGACGACGGCGTCGGTGACGCCCTCCTCGGCGAGCCAGTTCAGCTGATGGCCGATGATCGGGGTCCCGGTGCCGGGAATCTCGACCATCGGCTTGGGGCGGTCGTCGGTGTACGGGCGGAGACGGGAGCCCTGGCCACCGGCCAGGACCACGGCCTGCGTGGGGTACGGATACGGGGCGCCTGTCATGGTTCGCACCCTATGCGGTGCGAGCAGTGGTCACTGGGCGGCGGCCACGCCGGTGGCGAAGGAGGTGTCGCAGACCGGGCGGGAGAACGCCTGGGCGCGGTGCGCGGCACCGTACTTGGCGACCGCGGCGCGGCCGAGGGCGCGGGCGATGGAGGCGCAGTGCTTGGCCAGCGAGGGCCGGGCGGTGGTGGCCTCCTGGAGGTGCGTCAGGGCGACGCCGGGGTCCTTCTCCTGGAGTTCCACCAGGAGGCGGTCCCGGAGGACGTCCTGGGCGGCGCGGGGGCCGGCCTGGGTGGAGGCCTTCCCGGAGGAGGCGGCGAGTACCTGCGACTCGGAGGTCTTCGACGCCCACGGGACGCGGGTGACCGCGAGGGTCCCGGAGAGCACGAGGACGACGGGCAGGACGAGGGCGAGAGTTCGGCCGATACGGCGGGCTGCGGAGTTCACGGTCGTGATGGTAGCGAGGGGTGATGATTTGGCGACATTCGGTCACCTTATCGGGGGACGGAATGGCTCGTCGGTGCGGTTGTTGGGTTGACGCACTGGTACGAAAAGCCGCCTCCGGGGCGGATTTTGAGGGGTGTGGAGGGGTGTGCGGCATGCCGCCGCGGGCTTGCGGGCGCGGGTCCGCAAGCGGTCCGGACGCGCCGCGGCGGCGGTGCGGGGGACGCGCAATACCCCACACCGCCACCGCGGTAAACCCGTCCCGGGCGGGCCCGGTGGCCCCGCCCGGCCCGCCGGCCCGGCCGGTCGGCTGTCGGGTCAGTCGGTCAGCCGCTTCCCCGTCGAGGTGGAGAAGACATGGGTCTCGCCCGGCTGCGGGACCACGTGCAGCCGCGCCCCCTTGGCCGGGACCTGGCGGCCGTTGACCCGTACGACCAGGTCCTTGACCGTCCCGCCGACCTCGGCCGTTCCGTAGACGTAGCCGTCGGCGCCCAGTTCCTCGACGACGTTGACCGTCACCGGCAGGCCGGCCGGGGCGTCGCCGGCCTCCTTGGACAGCGACTCGGCGGC
This sequence comes from Streptomyces sp. CB02959, assembly GCF_002803155.1. Classification (GTDB taxonomy): domain Bacteria; phylum Actinomycetota; class Actinomycetes; order Streptomycetales; family Streptomycetaceae; genus Streptomyces. The sequence goes on along the minus strand of NZ_NNBP01000028.1, from coordinate 96,450 downwards.
CGCGCCGTTCTGCTCGACGACGGTGAAGTGCTCGGGCCGGATGCCGACCGTCACGGTCTTGTCGCCCTCGGCGCCGGCCAGCGCCTCCCGGCTGACCGGCACCACGCTGTTGCCGAACTTCACGCCGCCGTCGGTGATCGGCACCTCGATGAGGTTCATGGCGGGCGAGCCGATGAAGCCGGCCACGAAGAGGTTGGCCGGGCGGTCGTACATGTTGCGCGGCGAGTCGACCTGCTGGAGCAGCCCGTCCTTGAGGACCGCGACCCGGTCGCCCATGGTCATGGCCTCGACCTGGTCGTGGGTGACGTAGACGGTGGTGATGCCGAGGCGGCGCTGGAGCCCGGCGATCTGGGTGCGGGTCTGCACCCGCAGCTTGGCGTCCAGGTTGGACAGCGGCTCGTCCATGAGGAACACCTGCGGTTCGCGGACGATGGCACGGCCCATCGCGACCCGCTGCCGCTGGCCGCCGGAGAGCGCCTTCGGCTTGCGCCCGAGGTATTCGGTCAGGTCCAGGATCTTCGCCGCGTCCTCGACCTTCTGCCGGATCTCGGCCTTCGGCACGCCGGCGATCTTGAGGGCGAAGCCCATGTTGTCGGCGACCGTCATGTGCGGGTACAGCGCGTAGTTCTGGAACACCATGGCGATGTCCCGGTCCTTGGGCGGCAGGTGCGTGACGTCCCGGTCGCCGATGCGGATGGCCCCCTCGTCGACGTCCTCCAGCCCCGCGAGCATCCGCAGCGAGGTGGATTTGCCGCATCCGGAGGGCCCGACGAGTACGAGGAACTCGCCGTCCTCGATGGCGATGTCGAGCTTGTCGACGGCGGGCTTGTCGGAACCCGGGTAGATCCGGGTTGCCTGGTCGTACGTGACCGTTGCCATGGTGTGTCCCTTCACCGGCAGGAACGTGCCGGACGATCCGAGTAAAGGAGTGGACGGCCTGCCGCACGGGAGGCACACCACGCGAAGTGGTGTAGTCCACAGCGGCAAACCGCTGGTGACGCTACCGGCGCCGGAGCCGGGTGTCAGTAGGTGCGCGGTCACGAAATGCGGTCGTTGGGTGGGGCCACCCCTGTCACCTCCCCAGGGGGGTGGCTGCGGCGGGGTGGTGGCGGGGCTACGGGGAAGTGGGGGGCGGGGCCAGGAGGGGCGACTGCGGGGCGGTCGTCGAATAAGGCAACGGGCATCGGGCGCGCCTAGGTACACTTCATCCGGCACGCCTCCTTAGCTCAGCTGGCCAGAGCACCGCTCTTGTAAAGCGAAGGTCGTCGGTTCGAATCCGACAGGGGGCTCTGACGCTGAACAGGGAAGAAGCCCCGGGCCGGTGGTGGCCTGGGGCTTCTGACATCTATGGGTGACATCAACGGGGGCGGTCAGTCCCGGTCGATCCGTCGTCTCAGTAGCCGGTCCATGTTGCTGATGGCTTCCCGCTGTGTGTCCTGGGCGACGTGGGTGTACACGTCCATGGTCATGCTGATCTGGCTGTGGCCGAGGATCTCCATCAGGACGCGCGGGGGCACACCGGCCGCGGTGAGCAGGGTGGCGCAGCCGTGGCGGGTGTCGTGCAGACGGATGGGGCGGAGGCCGACCGAGGCCGTGAGGCGGGAGAACGAGCGGTTGAGGTTCCGGGGCTCGATCGGGCGGCCGGAGCGGGTGGTGAACACGAGCCCGGCCGCATCCAGCTCGGCGCCCTGCTTCGCTGCCTCGTGGCTCTGGCGGAGCCGGTGCCAGCGGAGTGCGGCCAGACAGATCAGGGGCAGCGGCACGGGGCGGATCTTCCCGGTCTTGGTGGTGTCCTGGTACAGCTCGCCGCCGATGCGTTGCACCTGGTTGCTGACGCGGATCACCCGGTCGTCCAGGTCCACGTCCGACCACCGCAGGCCCAGGACCTCACCGCGCCGCAGACCCATCGCGATGGCGAGCACGAACGCTGCGTAGAGCGGATCACGGCGGGCTTCTTCGAGGAACGTCAACGTCTCGTCCAGCGTCCAGGGCGTCGTCTCGCGGCTGACGACCTTGGGGGCTTCGACGAGCGAGGCGACGTTGCGGGTCACCAACTCCTCGCGGGTGGCGGCGGTCAGGGCTGTACGGAGCACGCGGTGAGCTTCCTTGGCCGTGGCGGGGGAGGACTTGCGAGTGACATCAGCGAGGAATACCCGGACGTGACGGGGGCCGAGGGTCTCCAGCCGCTTCGTCCCCAGTAGGGGAACGAGGTAAAGCCGCATGTGCATGGCGTACTTGCTGTACGTGCTGCGCTTCCGGTTCGGCTTGATGACGTTGTCGAGCCAGTACGGCAGCCATTCGGCGAGCTTGGCGGAGCGGGTGGGCACGGGGATTCCTTCGTCGACCTTGGCGAGGAGTTCGCGGCGCTTGGTGTCACATTCGGTCCAGGTCTTGCCGTAGGCGTACTTGCGGGCGCGGGTGCCGTCGGGCTGGAGGACGTAGACGGCGGCTTGATAGCGGCCGTCCTTGCGCTGGGTGATGGTGCCGGCGCCGTTGGGATTGCGTTTGCGGGGCTTGGACATCAGGCGGCCTCCTCGATGCGGTCGCGGATGTAGTCGGCCAGGGCGTTTTCGGGGATGCGGCGGGATCGGCCCTCGGTGATCGAGATGAGGCGCTTGGAGCGGATGAGGTCGTAGACCTTGGAGCGTCCGTACTTCAGCCGGGTCATGACCTCCGGCACGGTGAGTAGTTGCCCGGTGGCGGTGGTCATGGCTGGTTGTCTCCTTCGACTTCGGGGTGCGGGTGTTCGCGATGGATGGTGGTGGCGAGCCAGGATTCGCCGGGGGTGAAGCCGGTGCCGGCGAAGGTCCAGTGGGAGAGGACGAGGGTGGTTTCGGCGGTGGCGGCGGGGGTCGGCTCCGGGGTGTTGGGCTGGGCTTGGAGGCGTTGCCATTCGGCGCGGGCGGTGCGGAGGGCGCCGAGGGTGGTGGAGTAGTGGCGGGTCTTGGTGGAGAAGTGGCCGCGGAAGCCGAGCATGTGCGCCCAGGCGCGTAGCCGGAGGTCTTCGAGGTCGCGGCGTCCGCCGAGGGTCCAGGCGGTGCGGATCATGCGGCGGGCGTGGTCGTTGATGTCGAGTTGGGCGAGTTCGGCGAGGAACTTGAGCGGGCGGTCGAGGGTGCCGGTGGCTGTCTCGGCGCCCTTGGTGGCGTACTTGGCGATGTAGGCGGCGACCGCGCGTTCGGTTAGTTCGGCGCCGCCGTCGAGGTCGGCGGAGCGGATGGGGCGGATGTCGAGTTGCTTGCCGAAGGTGAAGGTGTGGGGCCTGCCGTCGATGGTTGGGCCGGGCGCGGTGGCTTTGGTGGTGGCGGCCTGGATGGCGTCGGTCAGCAGGTCGGTGGTGGCCCAGGTCGGGGGTGGGGTATTGCTGCCGGCGGGGCCGTCGAGGCGGATGACGGCGTGGAAGTGGACCGCGCCGCGTTTTTGGTACTCGGCGACCTTGGCGAAGGAGACGCGGGCGTGGTGGCGGAAGGCTCGTTGGGTGAGGCCGGCTCGCTTGGCGATCTCTCGGCGGAGGTAGATGGAGAAGCGTCGCCACAGGGCGCCGGCGTGGGCGTTCCACAGCACTGCTGACTCGTAGTCGTACGTATCCGGGTTGAGCGCGGTGCCCAGCGCGGGGGCGTCGTCGGGGTGGCGGGTTCCGCAGCGGCAAGGGCGGGCCGTTCCGCCCTTTCCCGTGGGGCGGTTGTGGACGGGGCCGAAGGAGGGGGCGGTGAAGGTGGCGAAGACGCGGGGGTGGGTGGCGACTTGTTCGGGGGTGCCTTTGCCGCCGCGGAGGCCGGTGGTGATCAGTTGGTAGGTGTCGCGGCGGTAGGTCTCGGCGCAGGCGGGACAGCGGGTGGTGCGGCGGTTGTTGCAGCGGACCAAGAGGTGACCGGCGGGCAGGTCGCTGGCATGCAACTCGGAGAGGATCTGGCCGGTGGTGGGGTGGATCTCGGTGCGGTGGCCGTCGAGGCGGATGGGTTGGCCGCACCCGCCCAGGCCCCGGAGTTGCCGGAGCAGGGCGGGCATGGTGCCCAGTGAGGCCAGCGCAGCCAGGTGCGTGATCGGCGGCGTGGTGCGGGCGGGCATCGGGTGATTTCTCCTTGGTTGGCTAGTCGTCTAGATGTGTGTGCCGTTGACGATGTGGACTCCGGTGCGGGTGCCGGACTCCACGGCGGGGGCGAGGAAGGTGTGGGCGAGCCAGAAGCCGAAGAGGGCGATGGCGACGGCCGCCCACATGCGGATGCCGAGGAACTTGATCGCGGCCCAGGCGACGACGCCGAGGACGAGGACCAGGGGCAGGGTGACGGTCACGGGCGGGCCTTTCAGCGGACGGGGCAACGGTGGGTGCGGGCCGCCAGCTCGGCGGCGGCGCGGCTGTCGTAGTCGGCGGAGAAGCCGCAGCGCGGGGCGGTGCACGCCGCGGTGTGCTTCTCCCGGCCCCGCATGTCGTAGGCAGTGCCAATCTGGACGGGGCCGATGCGGGCGACGTTGCGGAAGCGGCGGTTGGCGACCATCAGCGCCCCTCCGGCTTACGGACGAAGTCGTCGGCGTGCTCGGTGAGCCACTGCGCGATCTCTTGGCTCTCGTCCGGATCGGCGGCGAGGATGACGGGCTCGGCGGTGGCCATGGCCTCAACGAAGCGGCCAGCACGGGTGAGTTCGGCGGCGTGCTGTAAGGCGTGCAGGGTGGACGGACGCATCGGGTCTTCTCCTGTCAGAGTCGGGCGGCGATGGCTTCGGCGAGCTGTGCGGGGATGCCGAGGCGGGCGCGGAGGGTTGTGGTGTCGATGGGAGCGCCGGTACGGGCGTGGTGGTCGGCGGCGACCTGGCGGGCGTGGTGGACCAGGGCGGCCGGGACGGACGGGACGGGCGGGGCCGAGGGGGCGGGGCTGGTCGGCGTGGCCGACTCGGTGGGCGGCGGTACGGGTGCGGAGGTGTTGAGCTCTTCCGGTTTCCGTTCGGGTGCTTTCTCAGGCGTTGTCTGCTGTGGGGCGGAGTGCGCGAGCAGCGATCCGCCGAGGAAGGCGACCGCGGGCCAACCGGCGACGAGGATGCGGAGCCAGGCCGGGACGGCGTGCAGGTCGAGGAGGCCGGCGGTGGCCACGTTGGCGCCGAGTGAGGCCGTCAACGCGATGACGAACCAGCACCACCCGCTCCGCTTGTCCGTCCCGGACCGCAGCCGCCGCCAGGCCGCCATGAGGAGCAGGTCCACCGACACCGGGTAGGCCCATGCCTTCCAACCGTCCTGCCCGGCTGCCACGGCGATGTCGTGGAGGTGGGCGAAGGACAGTGCGGCGGCGATGACGGCCTGGACGAGCACCGCGTCGACGCGGGCGAGGTACGCAGGCACTGGCTTAGCCCCTTGTCGGTGTGGTGGGCGGGACGGCCCGCGGGCCGAGAACGGCCAGCAGTTCGGCGCGTTCGGCTTCGGCGGTGGCATCCCGGTACAGGCGACGGGCGTCCGCCAGCGCGGTTGCGTAGTCGCCGGCCCGTACGGCCTTCTCGATGCGGCGGACGGATTCGCGTGTCTGATCGCGCATGGGTGGACCTCCTTCCGGTTTCAGGCATGGAGTGGGTAGGGACCTGGCGCGAAGCGGTCGCGCCGACCGTTGAGGGTGTGGGTCAGCCGGTCGCTGGCAGCGGCTTGACCAGCGGAATCGCCGAGTCAGAAGGCTCGGCCGGCACGACGGGCCGGAAGCGATCGAGCGCCGGAACGTCCGGGACCAGGTCGGCCGAGGCGGCACAGACGGCGGCGGCATCGGCGAGCGACAAGTACGGGGTGCGGATACGGGACCAGCCGCCGGAGGTGTCCCCGGCGACGGCCAGGCCAGGGCGTTCGGGCGCGATGCCGCAGGCGGCGATGACCGCCTCAGGGGCGATGTCCCCCAGCGCCATCTTCGCCGAGGCTTCGTCGTTGACCCGGTGGCAGACGCGGCCGGTGAGCTGGGCGCGGAGCATGGTGGCACCCTTGCCCAACTCGGCGCCGAAGCGCTGGCCGCACACTTCGAGGTAGATGCCGGCGGCGCGGCCGAGTTGGGCGAGGCGGATGAGCTGGGTGACCATCTCGTCCCGCCGTTCCTCGTCCTTGCGGGTGGCGACCATGAACAGCTCGGCCACCTCGTCGACGACGACCACCACCGGCACCGGGCGTTCGGACTCCGGCAGGCCCCAGATGTCGGAGGTGATCTCCTCGTCCGGGGTGCCCGGGGCGATGCCCTGCCTGGCCTTGATCAGGTCGTACCGGTCCTCCATCAACCGCACCAGTACGGGCAGCAGTTCAGCCACCTGCCCGGGGTCCGTGGCCAGCGCCGACAGCCGAGGGGCGAACGGTGCCAGCTCTACGCCGCGCTTGCAGTCGATCCCGGCCAGGGCGACCGGCTGCCGGGCCAGCCCGGCGACCAGGTGGCGCAGGAACATCGACTTGCCCGACAGCGTGGCGCCCAGGGTGAGTTGATGCGGGACGGTGCGGTAGTCGCGGACGTATGCGGTCGCGTCCTCCCGCAGCGCCACCGGGACCTTCAGCAACCCGCCCTCGACCTTGCGCGGCATCCGGACCTTGCGGAGCACGTCGAAGCCGACGAGCCGCAGTTCGACCACGCCCGGCTTGACCTCGGTGACGTACACGGCGTGAACGCCCCAGGCATGCCGCAGCCGTTCAGCGGAGGCCGCCACGTCGGCCGGTTCCTGTCCCGGAGCCAGCCGTAGCCGGAGCCGCATGCCTGTCGAGGTCGGGCGGATCAGGCCCCGGCGCGGCGGAACCGGCCGTACCTCGCGCCGAGTCGTCGCCTGGACGAGCAGAGCGCGGAGGCGGGACGGCTGGACGGTCAGTCCGCACGACTCCATGGTCGAGCCGTACGTGCCGAGCAGGCGGGCGGTGGAGATCGGCAGGCCGGCCGTGCACCAGAATGCGGCCGGATGCTTCGCCCGGAGGTAGGCACCCACGCCACCGAGTGCGGCGACCGGAGCACCCACCTCCAGCAACGTCAGCAGATCAGACATGGCGATCAGGCCGCCACCGCAGCCGGAACGGGGAACTCGCCGGGCATCACGGCGGTGGCGCGGAAGGCGATGCCGTGGCGCTCCTGGCCGTTGAAGGTGGACTCCCAGGGGCGAGCCACCAGCCCGGCCAGCGAAACCGGCGCCCCGACCGTCAGGCCCTCGGTCAGCCCGTTCTCCGGCACGGTGACCTTGAGGAGCGCCGATTCGCCGCCCTCGATGTAGACGACCCCTACCGTCCACAGCACGTCACCGGTGTTGGCGTCGGTGGCGACCTCGCCGGTCCGCCGGTCCTTCAACTTCTTCTCCGGAGCCTCGGTCAGCAGGATCGTGGCCGCCGAGGTCTCCACGCGGATGGAACGCAATGCTTTCTCCTCCTCCATGACAGCTAGTCATCTAGACAAGCTGCCGCCGTCGCCCCGCAATCCGGGGGCGTGCGCATCACTATGACATAGAGACAGCTACTCGTCTATACATGTTGGCTGTCTTGTGTGTACGAGTCGACGGAGGGGAGGGCGGAAGCGCATCGCGTTCCATCCGCCCCGTCATCAGGTGGCGGGGAGCTGGTAGTTCAGGACGTAGGCGTCAGCGGCCATCACCGTGTCGCAGACCTCGACCGCGCGTCCTTCGCTGTCGTGCGCGGTGCGGATCAGGTGGATCACCGGCACTCCGGAGGCCAGGCGGAGCGTCTTGACCTCCTGGGGCGAGGGCATCCGGGCACGGATCTCCTCGTCGAAGTGGTCGAGACGGTGCCCCAGCTCTTCCAGCCGGGCGTAGATGCCGCCGGGGCCGGGATTCGGCTCGGCGATCGGAGTGCCGGTCGCCAGGTCCAGCGGGATGTACGAGGTGGCGAACTCCACCGGCCGGCCGTCGAGCAGGTAGCGGCGGCGACGAGCCAGCACGCGGCGCGGCCCACCCAGGCGCGTGGCGATGTCCTGTGAGGGGCGCTCCTCCTTCACCTCCAGGCTGTCCACCTCCGGCCGGCTGCCCGCGGCTTCGGCCTCCACGGTGAACGCGGACTTGCCCTGCTCCCGGTGCCGCCGGGCGAAGCGGTCCGAGGCCAGTCGCCGGACCGGCGGACGCGGCCGGACGAAGACCCCCTTGCCGTGCTCCGAGACCACCAGGCCCTCGCCCTGGAGGACGGACAAGGAGTTGCGGACGGTCATCCGCGATACGCCGTAGTGCTCGACCAGCTCAGTCTCGGACGGGAGCTTGTCGCCCTCCTTGAACCGGCCCTTGTCGATCGCCTCACGGAGCTGATCGGCGATCTGCCGGAACACCGCACGGTCACTGGTGGGGTCCAGTGCACCGAGCAGGGCAGTACCCTGAGCGGGCATTTTGACTCCTTTAGGTATCTAGACGAGCGGCTGACACTTGTTGCTACGGTGGGAAGCCTAGCCAGCCGAAGGGGATGGAAGTTCCGTGAGCGCCGAGCGTCCGCACTCTGTGAGCGTCGCCGGAGTCATCGTCGACGACCGGGGCCGGGCCCTGCTCATCCAGCGCCGGGACAACGGCCAGTGGGAACCGCCCGGCGGCGTGCTCGAACCAGGCGAGACCATCCCCCAAGCGCTCCAGCGCGAAGTCCTGGAAGAGACCGGCATCAAGATTGCCCTCCCGGCGACCCTGACCGGCATCTACAAGAACATGACCGGCTTGATCGTCTCGATGGTCTTCCGCTGCGAAGAGATCGACGGCACCCCCACGACCGGCGAGGAAACCCGCGCCCTGCGCTGGGCAACCCGCGAGGAAGTTACGAAACTCGCCGACGAGGCGTACGCGATCCGCGTCCTGGACGCCCTTGACGCGACTTCGCCACCCGCCGTGCGAGCGCACGACGGCGTGAAACTCATCTAGCTCGAACCCACTACCCATAGCGGCCCACCAGCACAAAGGAACTTGTATGCACGAGTATACGAGCAGTCGCCTAGCTGTTGGAGGCGAACGCCCAACTTCGCTGGAGGAAGGTGCCGATGTCGGCGGCAGGTGGACGCTGCGCGACATTGCCCGCGATCAAGCGGTCGGTGCTGCTGCCGGCTACCGGTGCGAAGCCGTTGCCCACTCGTTCCCTGAAGGCGGTTCCGTTCCGCTCGGCTCGGGCTCGGTGGCCACTCCACGCCTGGCACTGCGGTGGCTCCGCAGCCGAGCCATCGACATCGCGGACCAGCTCGACGCCGCGGCGGCCCGACCGATCCGCCACTGGCTCAGTGATCACGCCGCCCACGAGTACGCACTCTTCACCCTCGCCCGGGGCGACTCCTACCTCCTCACGATCTTCGAGGAAGCCACCCGCTACACGCTGTCAGCGAGCCCCGCATGGAGCACCAAATGACCCCCGCAGTCATGCCTGCCCTTCGCCCCGGTTACTGGTGCGAGTGCTGGACCCAGAGCCCGGCGACCGGTGAGGCCCCCGTCCTCCTCGCCTCCTGCCAGGCCGACAACGCCGTCCAAGCCGTCCGCTGGATCCGCGTCGCACTCCGCACCATCACCTCAGCCCTCGAAGCCGAAGCAGCCGCATGCGCCCGGAGTTGGCTGGCCGGCGGTTACGTGAACGCCATCGAGACCCTCGCCTACACCACGCCCTACGAGATCACCGTCAGCCACCGCGACACCCACATCGAGTGGACCGCCCGTCCCGTGCTCTTCGTCGGCCTGGCCCACCGCGAGGCAACCGAACTCCCAGCCTGTGCCGAGAAGTTCACACCGCGACCGAAAGCCCCCACGCCCTACTGAGTAACAATCTTCTCTACGGGTTCAAGGCGGCTCGCTCCGCTCGCCGCGCGCGGCCCGGCCCCCGGCCGGGCCTGCGCTCCTGTCTCCGCCCCGCTCCAGCCCGGCCGGCGCCCGTGCCGCGCTCACAGCATGCAGCCGCCTGACGTCAGCGAAGAATCCGTCGGCCGGCTCCAGGTCTGAAGCCACCTCTCCGGCCGGGTTCACGCAGCGTGGCGCCGCCATCCGAAGCGACGCCCTATGCCGACGACCAACACCCGCGATCTCCATGCCAACTTGAGGGCCCATCAGTAGAGTCAGCACAAGCCAACCCGAAGATCGCGAGGGGGCACAGATGCACAAGATTCACCAGGTGGACGTCAAAGGCTTGTTCGGCTACATGAATCACTGCCTCGACTTCTCAACTGACTCACCCATTACTATCATTTCTGGCCCCAACGGAAGTGGAAAAACTCATCTCCTGAAACTACTGCATGCCATTTCCGTCTTGAACCTTGCAGAACTAGCTTCAGTCGATTTCCAAGAAGTAAAAATTACCTTTCAGGATAAAAGAATTCTCCGCGTAGTTCGACAGGAAGAAGATCACCCAGGCGAAGTCTTCAAGTTTTTCGGCAGGACACCACCTGCCCGCAACTGGAAAACTCTGACTCTAGAGTACTCGCCAGAGGATGAAGACACTCCTGATATTCCTTCATGGGTTGTACAACTCCCCAACGGGGAATGGTACGACACGCGCACTGAGCGAATCATTCCAACGGACATGGCAAAACGTCGTTACAACACACCGGATCGACTAGCTGGGATTAAGGCGGTCCGAGGTTCATGGCTGGCTTCGTATTACGATGATGCGAGTGCGGTATTCATTGATACCAAACGCCTGGACAGCACTGGCTCTGGGCCCGGCAGTTACACCCGTAGTACCTCTCGGCATCTTCAAAACCGGGTACAACAGTATAGCGCCCAGGTCGCCGCCCAGATTTCGGAGGCTCGGCGGAAATCGCTCAATGAATCGCTGGATGCTGACCAGAGCTTCGCTGCAAGGATGCTTCAAGCCGCACACACCAGCGTAAAAGAACGAGAACTCAAGGAGCGCTACCAGCGCATTGCCGACCAACATGCAGAACTGCATGCGAGCGGAATTAGTGTAATCCCAGTAGATGTGGCCTTCCCTGCACAAAAGACAAATCCGACCACAAGAAGGATTCTCAACGTTTTCCTTGATGACTGGGAGCGTAAACTTCAACCACTTCTACCAATCCACGAAAAGCTGAAGCTGCTGCGCTCCATTGTTGATTCAAAGTTCACCGGTAAAACGCTAGACTTGACTGCGCGCGGGCACATCCGTTTTAAATCCAAACACAACGGAAAGCCCCTGCTTATGAGGTCGCTGTCTTCAGGCGAGCAGCACCTGTTCGCCGTGTTTGCGCTCCTTCTCTTTTCCGCTCGTCACGGAACACTCGTGCTTATCGATGAGCCTGAAATCTCCATGCATGCGGCATGGAAGCACGCCTTTCTAGAAGACATCGAGGAAGTGGCGCGAGTCTCGGACCTGCAAATTGTCCTGGCGACTCACTCAAGCTCGATCATTAAGGGAAGGTGGGACATTGTGAGGGAAATTGAGGTTCCCGAGACAACTCCACCTCCAGGTGACAGTGACGAGGACGATCAATTTGACGGACTCGACTCGGAGGTCGTCGCGTGAAAGGTGGATCCCTAAGAGACTACGACAGGCTTGCTGATCGGATTCGCTTGCACCGGCAGGTGGACAAGCGGCCAGTTATCATCGTGGAAGGTCCATCAGACGAAAGAATCCTCGGTCGAGCTTTTGGAGAAAGCGTTAACTACTTCTCCGCTGGCACACGCAACTCGGCCTTGGAGGAATCTCGGGCTCTGCATGAATGGAAACAAGACTTCTTCACGTGTGTCGTCGATCGAGACTTCGACGACACAGTAGCAGAGTATGAAGCCCGGCAAATTCCAATACACGCTTACGGAAACGCCGACCTGGAGGCAATGCTTACCATTTCGGGCGCCGCTGCCGCGCTAATCGCCGAATTCGGCAGCGCGGGCAAAATAGAGGCTAAGGGGGGTGTCGCTCATATCCTTGAGAAACTCCACCATCTCGTAGAACCTGTAACGCTTCTCCGTCGAGCAAACGTTGAGAACTCCTGGGGTCTCGCGTTCGACGCCGTCGATCTGCGATCAAAAGTCGACAAGAAGAACTTGGAGTTCAAGGTCCAAGGGTATTGCGCGGCCCTAAATGAGACCTCAGACAATGCCCCCGGACAGAAGGTGCTGGTTCAGTACGCGACAGGCGAAACGCCGCTCAAAAAGTCACCATCGTGTCCGCGCGGTACTACCCCCTACTTCCGCGGTCGAGATTTCCTGGCCTTTCTGAGTGCCTCTCTGTGCGGCTACTGTGGGACAAAAAGAGCTCAGAGCGTAGAACCGGATATCCTGGAAGGCTCTCTTCGCTTGGGTGGGTCAGACCACCTTCGAACAAGTTCATGGGGACAGGAACTGAAGGCCCACATCGAAGCACTCAGTGGCCGCAAGTAACGAGGATCAGTCAGCCAGCCATGCGCGTCTAGCCGCGAGGTGCGCACGTTCACTGCTGCCGGTGCACGCCTACTCCCGACAAGAGCGGCGGCGTGGCTGATGCCGGTTGTGGTGCGGCGAGGCATACGCGCGCCTAGTCGGCCGGCGCACCCGCCGTCGTAGCTGACTGTCGTCGGCTGAGGTTCGTGCCACAATCGTGCCAGATCCAGGGGTCAGCCACGGTCAACACCGGTGCCCTTCGGTGGAGTGGCCGCCCGCTTCCTCGGCCGCCGATGTCGCAGTTCAGGCGCGTGATCACCCAGTCTCTCTCCTAATGCGGTGCTCACAAGGCAGAAGCCCGGGCTTGAGCACGGAGTCGCCCGTCGTGACATATAGGCCGGGCGCTCGATGGTTCGTCGTATCCCTGACGCCCTCTACAGTCGAGTGCGACGTTGTTCGATCACGGTCAGACGGGGGCATTGTGCTGCGGCAAGAAAGCGTTGAGGAGCTCTGTGCGGCGGTCGAGACGCTGCGGGTGGATCAATCCACGGGGCTGCCGGCGCGGCATCAGCCGGTCACGCTGTTGTGGGGGCTGGGGCGTGCCGCGGCCGGACAACCACGGTTGGTGCCATGGACCAATGCGCGCACCGAGCTGCGCCGCCTTCTGAGCAAGTACGGGCGCCCGGGTTCGGACCCCTCGCCGGAGTATCCGTTCGTGGCCCTGGGGCGAACCCGACTGTGGGAGCTTGACGGTGTGGCCGGCGAGTTGCCACAGGCGCGTGGCTCAGGGCTACGGCCATGGCTCAATGCGCAGAACCCACGCGGTGGCCTGCGTGACGAGGTGTACACCCTCATGGCTACGAACCCGGCTGCGCGCCAGCGAGTGGTTGACGCACTCTTGCACCGCTTCTTCGATGGCGAAGATCCCTCCAGGCTGTTGCAGGACTGCCAGCTGGCCGAGGAGCTATTTGACGGATTCGGAGCTGTGCCCGGCATCGCGGTAGGCCAGGTCTATATAGACCGTCGAGCGTTGGCAGCCGCGCGCATTCATCGCCCGCTACAGGCGGGTATCTGTGGCACCGCGGAGCAAGGCGCCGAATCCATCGTGGTCTCGGGCGGTTACGAGGACGATGAAGACTACGGTGATGTGATCGTCTACACCGGTCAAGGCGGCCGCGACCCCGAAACTGGCAGACAGATACGCGACCAGGAACTCACCCGAGGCAACGCCGCCTTGGTCACCAGCCTGACCACTGGCGCACCGGTCCGCGTGGTGCGCGGATCCGGCGGTGAGCGGCAGTACTCGCCAGGGACCGGACTGCGTTACGACGGACTGTTCCGCGTAGAGGACCACTGGTCCGAGCGTGGCCGCTCCGGCTATCTGGTGTGGCGCTACCGGCTCACCCAGCTTCCACAATCAGCAGCGATTGAGCAGCAGGCCCTCCCCGCCCCGCGTCGACCGAAGGGACAGCAGACCCCTGGACGTGCCACGGTTACCACGCAGCGCGTCGTACGCAGCACCGCGGTCGCAGACTTCGTCAAGCGTGCCCATGACTACACCTGCCAAGTCTGCGACACGCGCCTGACCACCCCGACCGGGGCCTACGCCGAAGCCGCCCATGTCAAGCCCCTTGGTCGCCCCCACGCCGGCCCTGACGTCGCTGCCAACGTCTTGTGCCTGTGTCCCAACCACCACGTGCTCTTTGATCTCGGCATGCTGACCATTGCCGACGACTTGACCATCACTAGTCGCGCTGGCGCACCCCATCGAGAACGACTCCGGGAGGTCGCCACCCACCAGATCGGCCGCGAATATCTCGCCTATCACCGCGCCCACCACATCCAGCAGCTCCCCGTAGAACCGTGAGACGATCCGCGGAAGCTTGGCGATCGGGCCTCCGGAGCCGTTGTCGTGCAGCGGCGAAGTACAGCAACCAAAGCACCGCCCGCGAGCGACAACGCCCCTGAGGGACCGAGCGGCGGCTTCTATGCGCCTCGTTGGCTGATCTCTGTAGAGCTACGGATCAGAAGGCTTCTGACATCCACGGCTGACATCAACGACGCCGGACAGAGGCGTACACCAGCGGCTCTGTCCGGCCGTCGCACCAGTCGACGGCAGCAGCCGGAGCAGGCCTGGATCGAACTTGTAAAGCGAAGGTCGTCGGTTCGAATCCGACAGGGGGCTCTGTGCGCCAAGCCGCTGACTTGGGGTTTCCCCGGGTAGGCGTCTTGCTCGGCCTCGGGCTTTTCGTCCGGGGCCGTTTGCGTGCGTGGATGGGGTGCCGGTGCTCTGCTGGTCCCCGGCCACCCTGAGGGGAAGGTAGGTCTACGTCGGTGTTCTCTTCGCTGCGGGCAGAGCCGTGATGCCGGCCGTGGCGGCCGGCCTGGTCGCCAGGTGGCGCCCCGCGGTCGTGTGGCTGATCGGGAGCCTCGTGAGTGGGCATGATCACCGGCTTTGGGCTGTCGCGCACGGTGGGGCTGCCCGACGGCTACTGCGAGCCCGGCCGGGAGCCGCCGTACGGGCTCCTGTCCTTGATCGTTGAAGGGGTGTTCGTCCTCGCCTTCCTGGTGTGGTTTGCGAGAGGGGAGGGGGCGTCAACTCCGTTTGGGGACTGCTGTTTTGGGGCTATTTCCGGTAGAATTCTGCTGTGCGTTGAGTTGACTCGACGAGGTGGGGGCCAGTGCGTGAGTGATTCGTCATCGCCGCATTCGAAGAGCGCCGCGGGTGGGAATTCTGATTCCGAGGCAGGGCGGCAAAGACGGTCGAGCCGGCCGGCGAAGGGCCGTGAGCCGGTGGGGCCGCGTAGTTGCGCACCGGAGCGTTCAAAAGTGAAGCGGATTGCGCTCAAGCCGCCGGCTCCCGGGCCGCTCCCCGGGAGTGAGCCCCGACGCGGCGGGGATGAGCAGCCCGATCCGCTTGACTCCATGCTGGAGAAAGTGGAACGAGGCGAGAAGATCGCCGCGCCCGGAGGGAAGCAGGAGAGCGGGGACCGGGACATCTGCGACGAGGAATGGCGCGCCCACGATAGTCATGGTCCATATGGCCAACGGCGTCGCCGTCGGAACTGATCACGGTTCCTGGGCGGTGTGCGTCGGGCGCATCCGTGCCTGGTGTGGCGGGGCGCGGGTGATGTGAAAAGGCTTGGGAATTCCTGTGGGTCAGTGGGAACCGCGGTATGTGGTTTTCGCTGACCCGCAGGAATTTTTCGGTGAATGCGGAGATCGGTCCCGGCGGGGCGAGGTGCGGCGCGTTTCAGGAGGGCCGGGGCGGTCGGGTTTGGGTGCTGTCCGCGCCGGGCGGGTGCTGGGCGAGGGCGGTCCAGGAGCGCAGGAGCAGGGCGTAGGCGTCGACGGCCACGTCGTCCGGGATGCCGTCCGGGGTCAGCAGGCGCTGGATCAGTAGCCCGTCCTCCAGGGCGTGGACGATCAGGCCGAGGAGCGCGGGGTCCGCGGGCGGGGTGACGCCGTGGGCGGCGAGCGCCTGCTCCAGGCCGGTGGTGTGGGCATCCCGGACGAGGCGTTCGCGTGCGCCGAGCAGTGGGCGCAGTTCCTCGTTCCGCAGGGCGTGCAGGACGAGTTCCATGCGCAGGGCGAGCCATTCGGGCAGGTGCGGGGCGCGGGCGCGGTTCCAGGTGCGGAGCCGGTCGAGGGCGTCGGCGCCGGAGTCGGCGTCCTGGGTGAGGGTGCGGACCTCCTCCAGTTCGCGGTCGGTGCGGCGCTGGAGCAACTCGGCGACCAGGGCGTTCTTGCCCTCGAAGTTCCCGTAGAAGGCGCCGCGGCTGTAGCCGGCGCGTTCGGCGATCTGCTCGACGGAGGTGCCGTTGACGCCGCGTTCGGTGAACAGTTCGGCGGCGGCGGCCAGGAGGCGGCTGCGGGTCTGCTGCCGGCTCTCTTCGCGGGTCAGGCGCTTGCGTTCGAGTTCGGGTGTCACGGCGGCATCCTACGGCGCCACCCGGTGGGAATATTCAGTTCTGTATTCAGATACGGGTGTGTATCTTGCCTGTCGGAGTGATCGATCGACGTGATCGATCGACGTGATTGATGTGATCAGGACGGTCGGGACGGTCGAGGGCGATCGGGGCGGTCGGGATGGTCCGGGTGAAGGGAGAGCCAGATGGGGGCCGGTGAGGTGTGGGCGCTGGGGGCCGTGGAGCTGGCGGCGCTGGTGGCGGCCGGTGAGGTGTCGGCGGCGGAGGTCGTGGCGGCGCAGCTGGAGCGGATCGCCGTGGTGAATCCGCAGGTGAACGCGGTGACCAGGCTGATGGGGGACAGTGCGCGGCAGGCGGCGCAGGAGGTCGACCGGCGGCGGGCCGCCGGGGAGCGGCTGGGCCCGTTGGCCGGGGTGCCGTTCACGGTGAAGGAGAACATCCACGTCGCCGGGTCGGCGACCACCCACGGTGTGCCGTACTTCCGGGACCGGGTGGCGGAGGCGGACGCGCCCCCGGTGCGGCGGCTGCGGGCGGCCGGGGCGATCCCGATCGGCCGCACCAACATGCCGGACCTGGCGATCGCCGGGGTGCACACGGTCAGCCAGCTGTTCGGGGACACCGTCAACCCGTGGGACCCGGGGCGCACCCCCGGCGGCACCAGCGGCGGCGACGCGGTCGCGGTGGCGACCGGTATGGCGCCGCTGGGCCTGGGCAACGACTCCGGCGGGTCGGTGCGCAACCCGGCGGCCTTCAACGGCGTCGCGGCGCTGAAGCCGAGCTACGGGCGGTTCCCGGCCGACCACCGGATGGGCGACCAGGACCCGGTCCTCGGGCACCAACTCTTCCCGGTGGACGGGCCGTTGGCCCGTACGGTGGCGGACCTGCGCGCGGCCTACGAGGCGCTGGCGGGGGCCGATCCGCAGGACCCGCGGGCGGTTCCGGTGCCGCTGTACGGGCCGCGGCCGGACGCGCCGGTACGGGTCGGCGTGGTGACCGACCCCGGCGGCCGGGGCGACGTCCACCCGCAGGTGCGCGCGGCGATCGAGGCGGCGGCCGCCGCCCTTCAGGACGCCGGGCACCCCATCGAGGAGGTGGAGGTGCCGCGGCTCCAGGACGCCCTGGACGGCTACGGCGCGCTCCTGCGAACCGAGTTCGCGCTGGCCTGGCCCAAGCTCAGGGGGCTGCTCACCGACGACAGCGCCCGTTTCATCGAGCTGTTCACGCAACGCCACCCGGCCGTCGGCCTGGAGGGGTACGTCAGCCAGGCCGGGGTGCGGCTCGGCGTCCAGCGGGCGTGGGCGGCCCTCTTCGAGCGCTGTCCGCTGCTGCTCGGGCCGGTGTCCACGCAGCCGGTGCCGGAGCCCGTGGTGCCGAGGACCGTGGAGGAGCACGACGCGTTGATGGCGCCGATGCGGCTGCTGACCGCGTCGACCTATGTGGGCGTGCCGGCCGTGGCCGTGCCCACCGGGGTCGCGGACGGGCTGCCGCAGGGTGTGCAGATCATGGCGGGGATGTACCGCGAGGACCTGTGTCTGGACGCGGCGCAGCGGATCGAGGAGCGGTTGGGGGTGTTCGCTCCTATCGATCCGGTCGGGTCGGTCGGGTCGGTCGGGTCGGTCGAAGCGGTCGATCCGGTCGGTCCGGGCCCTTCGGGCGGCTAGGGGCGATCGGTCTGCCCGGGCCGCGTACCGGCTTGCGGGGGAGGGGTTTTGCCGGGTGGGCGAGGGGGCGGCGGCGTACATTCGCGGCATGGTGACTTCGATGACGCGGGACGAGTACGAGCGGCGGATGGCGCGGGCCGGGCGGGCCGCCGAGGAGGCCGGGCTGGCCGGGCTGATCGTCACGCCGGGGCCGGATCTGGTGTGGCTGTGCGGGTACCGGCCGACGGCCGTCACCGAGCGGCTGACGGCGCTGGTGATCGAGCCGGGGCGGGCGCCGCGGCTGCTGGTGCCCGTACTGGAGCGGCCGGACGCGGAGCGTGCCGCGGGGGCCGGGGCGCTGGAGGTGGTGGGGTGGTCCGACGGCTCGGATCCCTGTGCGGAGCTGGGCAAGTGGCTGGCGCCGCAGCGGCGTTACGGGGTGTCGGACGGGATGTGGGCGCTGCATCTGCTCGGGTTGCAGCGCTCGGTCCCGGGGGGCGGTTACGCGGCGCTGACCGAGGCGCTGCCGATGCTGCGGGCCGTCAAGGACGCCTACGAGGTGGAGCGGCTGGCGGCGGCGGGGGCGGCCGCGGACGCGACGTACCAGGACATCCTGGGGGTGCGGTTCGCCGGGCGGCGGGAGTGCGACGTCGCGGGGGACCTGGCGCGGCTGCTGACCGAGCACGGGCACAGCCAGGTGGACTTCACGGTCGTCGGGTCCGGTCCCAACGGGGCCAATCCGCACCACGAGGCGGGGGAGCGGGTCATCGAGGACGGCGACATGGTCGTGCTCGACTTCGGCGGGTTGAAGGACGGGTACGGCTCGGACACCTCGCGGACCGTGCACGTCGGGGAGCCGGGTGCCGAGGAGCGGAAGGTGCACGAGATCGTGCGGGAGGCCCAGCAGGCGGCGTTCGAGGCGGTGCGGCCCGGCGTCGCGTGCCAGGAGATCGACCGGGTCGCCCGGCGGGTGATCAAGGCGGCGGGCTACGGCGAGTACTTCATCCACCGCACCGGGCACGGTATCGGGGTCACCACGCACGAGCCGCCGTACATGGTGGAGGGCGAGCATCTGCCGCTGGTGCCGGGGATGTGCTTCTCGATCGAGCCGGGGATCTATCTGCCGGGGCGGTTCGGGGTGCGGATCGAGGACATCGTGGTCTGCACGGAGACCGGTGGGCGGCGGTTGAACGTGACGGGGCGGGAGTTGGCGGTGGTGGCGTAGGGGCGGGTGCGCAAGGCGGTGGGGGCGAAGGGCCGGGGCGGGGGGTGACTTTGGTCCCGGGCGGGGGAGGCCGTCGGGCCGGGCCGACGCGGCCGGGTCGACGCGGCCGGGAGGGGCCGTGCCGGGTGCCGCGGACCCGGCCGCCGGTCACCGGACGGCCCTTACGGCTCCAGGACGACCTTGCCCATCGTGCCGCGGGATTCCAGGGCGCGGTGGGCGGTTGCGGCCTCGGCGAGGGGGAAGCGCTGGACGGTGGGCACGAGGCGGCCGGCGGCGGCTTCGGCGAGGGCGGCGATCTCCAGGGTGCGGATCGGGTTGATGCCGCCGACCCGGGCCAGCATCGGGGGGCCGAGAACGGATTCCGAGGTGATGCCGCGCTCCGTGAGTTCGGCTTCGGTGAGCTCCAGCGGGCCGCCGGTGAGCGGGCCGCCGGAGGACCAGCCGAAGACCAGGTGGCGGCCGCCGGGGGCGAGGAGGTCCACGGCCGCCCGGCCCGGGTCGCCGCCGACCGAGTCGAAGACGAGGGTGGCCCCGGAGGCGCCGCGTTCGTCGAGGAAGCCGCGGGCGAGGACCGGCCAGTCGGCGTCGGTGTAGTCGAGGGCGAGGTCGGCGCCCAGCTCGCGGACGTGGGCCACCTTGCGCGGGCCGCCGGCCAGGCCGATGACCGTGGCGCCGGTGTTCCTGGCGTACTGGACGAGCAGGGAGCCGATGCCGCCGGCGGCCGCCGGGACGAGCGCGATGTCGTCGGCGGTGAGGGCGGCGCAGAGCAGGATGCCCATGGTGGTGCGGCCGGTGCCGATCATGGCGACGGCCTGGGCCGGGTCCAGGCCGTCGGGGAGGGCGTGCAGCCGGTCGGTGCTGGTGACGGCCAGTTCGGCGTAGCCGCCCGGGACCATGCCGAGGTGGGCGACGACGGGCCGGCCGAGCCAGCTGGGGTCGGTGCCGGGGCCGAGGGCGTCCACGGTGCCGGCGACCTCCCGGCCCGGCACGGTCGGCAGGTCGGGCAGCGGTGCGGGGCCGCCCTCCTGGCCCGCGCGGAGGGCGGTGTCCAGGAGGTGGACGCCCGCCGCGGCCACGGCGATACGGACCTCGCCCGGCCCCGGTGTGGGGTCGTCGACCGTCTCGTAGACGAGGTTTTCCGCGGGACCGAAGGTGTGCAGCCGTATTGCGCGCATGGCGGAGTGGTCTCCTCTGGGGAGGGCGGGCAGGGCGGGGCGCCGTGACGGGCGGCCGCCTCTGCCGGTGGGGATGGTCAGCTGCCGCCACTCTGGTACCTCAAGTCGGGTTGAGGTCAAGGATGCGCCGGAGGGGGCCGGGGGTGGGCAACTGGCGGGCGCCGCGCCTCGGTTGGGTGGTCGGCGGGCGCCGCCGTCGGTCGTCGTCGGTGGATGCGGTCAGCGGGCGCGGCCCAGGGGGGTGACCGCCGGGTGGTGGAGGCGGGTGCGCAGGGCGAGGGAGACCGCCTCCAAGGCGCTGGTGAACGACACCTCGCACAGCACGCCGGGCGCCGCGACCTGGTCGCCCGCCAGGTAGACGCCGTTGCCGCGGTCGATCGCCGGGCGGTCGCGCCAGGAGGTGCCGGGGAGGTCCACCGCCCCCGTACGGCCGGTGGCCAGCGAGGTGCGGCGCCAGGCGGTGCGGTCGCGCCAGTCGGGGAAGCCGGCGTCCAGGAGGCGTTCGGCGCGGGCCTCGCCGTCGGCGCGGGCCTCGTCCGGGGCGATGCCGATCTGCCCCTGGAGGAGTTGTTCGCCGCGCGGGGCGAGAGTCGGGTCCTGGCAGGTGAACCGCTCGATCCAGCCGGGGAAGTCGAGCCCGGAGAGCGCGAACGGGTCGCCGCGCCGGGTCCGGACGGCGAGGTCGAGCAGGACCGTGCGGGTGCCGGTCCAGTGCAGCCGGTCGTCGCCGAGGAGGCTGCGGGCGGAGTCGAGATGGGTGGCGACGACGACCGGGCGGTCCTCCGGGAGGGCGTCGACGCGGGACCCGGTCTCGATGCGTACACCCAGGTCGCGGGCGTGCCGCGCCATCCGTTCGATGAGCGTGCCCCAGCCGCCGGCGGGGTAGTGGGCCTCCGGCGGCAGGTGGGTGGAGCGGCGGAGCCGTTCCTGGACGAAGGCGGCGGAGAGGCTGCCGGGGTCGTGGTGGAAGGTGGCCACGCCGACGTAGTGGGCCGCGGCGCGGGCGGTGGCGTCGTCGGTACGGGTCCGCGCCCAGGTGAGGAAGTCCCGCTCGACGGGGGCGGTGCGGTGGGCGCGCAGCTTCAGCAGGCCGAGCGGGGGCATCCGGTGCAGACCGCCGCGGTGGAAGAAGCGCAGCCCGGCGGCGTCCCGGAGGGGCAGCGCGGCGAGCGGCCGGAGCAGGCCGCGCTGCCGGAGCCAGGACCAGTGCGGGCCGCGGCGGTAGAGGGCGTGCGGGCCGTCGTTGGTGCGGTAGGGGCCGTCGGCGGTGCGGGCGCGGCCGCCGAGCGTGCGGTGGGCCTCGTGGAGGGTGACGGTGGCGCCGGCCTCGGCGGCGGAGATGGCCGCGGTGAGGCCGGCGAAGCCGCCTCCGATGACGGTGAGCGGGCGGCGGGTCATGGCAGCTCCTTCGGTCGCGGATGGTGCGTCTGCGGTGGCGCCGGTGGTGGCGTCCGCGGTGTCGGCGGGCGTTCACGGAGGGGACGGGCGAGGGGGCCGGAGATGTGACATACCCGCGCGGGAACGAAGGTTTTCGCAGGTCAGCGGGGATTGTCAGTGGGGTGGTCCAGCATGGGGGTGTGGGCGTGGAGCGGTCCGCCGGGTGCGGCGCCGAGCCGGTCCGCGGCAGGGCGAGGGACCGGGCCCGGACCCGGACGGACGGAGGCGGTGAGCGCATGGGCGGTGAGCGCGTGGCAGGGCGCGGCAAGGAGACGGTGCGGGCGGTGCGGCGCCCGGAGGTGCGGCTGCCGGAGCTCCAGGCGTACGACGGCCGGGAGCTGGAGCCCGAAGGGGATAACGACGGGCTGGAGTTCACCGAGGTGGACTGCGCGGGGCAGTCGGCCCGGGGCGCCCGGTTCATGGACTGTGCGCTGCGCCGGTGCGCGCTGGACGAGACGGTGCTGAGCCGGGCGCGCGTCATCGACAGCGTGTTCAGCGGGGTGCGCGGGGTGGGTACGGATCTGTCGCAGGCGTCGTTGCGTGACGTGGAGGTGGTCGATGCCCGGCTCGGCGGGGTCCAGCTCCACGGAGCGGTGCTGGAGCGGGTGGTGGTGCGCGGCGGGAAGATCGACTTCGCCAATCTGCGCCGGGCCAAGCTGCGGGACGTCGCCTTCGAGGGGTGCGTGCTGGTCGAGGCCGACTTCGGGGGTGCGGAGCTGGAGCGGGTGTCGTTCGACGACTGCACCCTGGCGCGGGTGGACTTCTCGGCGGTACGGATGAAGGACGTCGATCTGCGCGGTGCGGCCGGGCTCGACATCGCGCGGGGCATCGACTGCCTGGGCGGTGCGGTGATCAGCACAGCCCAACTGATGGATCTGGCACCGGCGTTCGCGGCCCAGGTGGGCGTGCGGGTGGAGTGAGGCAGGGGAGGGCGGGGATGGTTCAGATGCGGGGGAAGCGGGCCTGGAGTGCCCAGATGCCGGGGTTGTCGGCGAGGCCCTCGTGCATATCGGCGAGGTCGGCGATCAGGTCGTGCAGGAAGTCGCGGGCCTCGCGGCGCAGTGCGGCGTGGTTGAAGGTGAGCGGGGCCTCCTCGACCGGCATCCAGTCGGCGGCGACGTCGACCCAGCCGAAGCGCCGCTCGAAGAGCATCCGGTCGGTGGATTCGGTGAAGTCCAGCTCGGCGTGGACGGGGCGGGCGGAGCGGCTGCCCCGGGGGTCGGTGTCGAGCTGCTCGACGATGTCGCACAGCGCCCAGGCGAAATCGAGCACCGGCACCCAGCCCCAGGCCGTGGACACCTCGCGGTCGGACTCGGTGTCCGCGAGGTAGACGTCGCCGCAGAAGAGGTCGTGGCGCAGGGCGTGCACGTCCGCGGTCCGGTAGTCGGTCTGCGGAGGGTCCGGGAAGCGACGGGAGAGGGAATAGCCGAGGTCGATCACCTCTTGATGGTGTCACGCGCGGAGTCGGACCGGCGCGGCGGAGGGGCCGGACGGCCGGGCCCTCCGCGGCGGCGGTGCACGGGAGTCACACAACGGCAGGCAGTCAGAGGGTGGGGTAATGATCGTGTCTGGTTCCTTGGTGAGACGTTCGGGGGTCGCGCTGGTGTCGGCGGCCGTGCTGATGGCGCCGGCGACCGGAGTGGCGGCGCCGGTGCCGCCGGACGGCACGGGCGCGCCGGCCGCGGCGTACGCGGCGGCCGCGCAGGGGTCCTGGCACGGTGGCTGGGCCGCCGCGCCGCAGCAGCCGACCGAGGTGTTCGGGAAGAACTGGTCCGTGAGCGGGTTCGCGCGGCAGACCGTCCGGCAGGTCGTCCGGGTCAGCACGGGCGGCGCGCAGATCCGCATCAAGCTGTCGAACCGCTACGGCACGGCGCCGCTGAAGATCGCCGGGGCGACCGTCGCGCGGACCGACCGCGGCGCCGCGGTGCAGGCCGGTTCGGTGCGCCAACTGACCTTCGGGAAGCGGAGGTCGGCGACCGTGGCGGCCGGCGGCGAGCTGCTCAGCGACGGGGCGGGACTGACGGTGCGCGCCCTGGAGCCGGTCACCGTGACGCTGTACTTCGACGCGCCGACCGGCCCGACCACCTTCCACGCGAAGTCCACCGCCACCAGCTACCGCGCGGCCGGTGATCACCGGGCCGACGCCGGGGCGGCGGCGTTCGCGGAGACCACGCAGTCCTGGTACTACCTCTCGGGCGTCGAGGTGGCCGGCGGTGCGGCCGCCCGGCGGGACGGCGTCGTCACCTTCGGGGACTCCATAACCGACGGCTACGGCTCCACGATCGACGCCGACCACCGCTATCCGGACGCCCTGGCCGAGCGGTTCGCCGCCGCGGGGCGGCCGCGCAGCATCCTCAACGAAGGCATCAGCGGCAACCAACTCACCAACAGCACGGCCGACTTCGGGGAGAAGGCGGTGGCGCGCTTCCCCAAGGACGCGCTGAACGAGCCGAACGTCCGCACCGTGATCCTGCTGGAGGGCATCAACGACATCGGCATGAGCGTGCCGACGGGCGGGTCGAACAAGCCGACCCCCGACGTGTCGGTCCACCAACTCATGTCCGCCCAGCGGGAGTTGATACGCCAGGCGCACCGCAAGGGCGTCAAGGTGATCGGGGCGACGCTGACGCCGTTCAAGGGGGCGGGGTACTACACCGAGCGCGGTGAGACCAAGCGGGTGGCGCTCAACCGCTGGATACGGACCTCCGGCGAGTTCGACGGGGTGGTCGACCTGGACCGGGCGCTGTCCGACCCCGCCGACCGGGGGCGACTGGCCGCCGCGTACGACAGCGGGGACCATCTGCACCCGAACGACGCCGGCTACCGCGCGATGGCCGAGGCGATCGACCTCGACGCGATCTGAGCCGGGGCCCGGCGGTGCGGGCCGCGTCGCGCGTCACTGCCCGCACCGAGCCCCGGGCCGCGCCGAACACCGCGCCGAACGCCGCCACCCGCACCGAGCCCCGCTCCGCGTGCACGGTTCCGCGCGTCCCGTCCCGTCCGGTCCCGCCCTGCCCGTCTCGTGCCCTTACGGCAGGGTGAGGACGCGCGGCCCCTCGTCCGTCACCGCGACGGTGTGTTCGAAGTGGGCCGCGCGGCTGCCGTCGGCGGTGCGCAGGGTCCAGCCGTCGGGGTCGGTCTCGTAGCGGTGGCTGCCGCCGGCCAGGAACATCGGCTCGATGGCGATGACCAGGCCGTGCCGGAGCACGAAACCGCGGCCCGGCCGGCCGTCGTTGGGGACCGCCGGGTCCTCGTGCATCGCCCGGCCGATGCCGTGGCCGCCGAAGTCCTGGGGGATGCCGTAGCCGGCCGCGCGGCCGACGCTGCCGATGGCGTGCGAGACGTCGCCGATCCGGGCGCCGACCACGGCGGCCGCGATGCCCGCCGCCAGGGCCTGCTGGGTGGTCTCCATCAGTCGGCGGTCCTCGGCGCGTTCCGTGCCGACGGTGAAGCTGGTGGCCGCGTCGCCGGCCCAGCCGTCGACGACCGCGCCGCAGTCGAGGCTCACCAGGTCGCCGTCGCGCAGCAGGTAGCCGTCCGGGATGCCGTGCACGATCGCGTCGTTGACGGACGCGCAGATGACCGCGGGGAAGGGGGTGGGGGCGAAGGACGGGCGATAGCCGAGGAACGGCGAGGTGGCGCCGGCCTCGCGCAGCACGGCGCGGGCCACCTCGTCCAGGTCGGTCAGGCGCACCCCGGGGGCGGCCGCGGCGCGGGCCGCGGCCAGCGCGTCCGCGACCACCCGGCCGGCCACCCGCATCGCGTCCAGTGACGCGTCGGTCTTGATCTCCACCATCGGTACGCCTCTCCAATCCGCCGCCCGGCGCGTTGCGCTGCGCGAGCGGTGTGATGTTTCGCCACCGGCCGCCGGAACATGGCGTTCCGTCGACCGGACCGGTATTTCTTTACCGGTATTTCTTTACCGGTATTAGTATCACGAGCATGGTGCGGACTCCACTGACCCCTTGGGAACGCGAACGCGGCGAGCGGCTGGGCGCGCTGCTGCGGGTGGCGCGCGGCGAGCGGAGCATGGTCGAGGTCGCCGCGGCGGCCGGACTGTCCGCGGAGACGCTGCGGAAGATCGAGACCGGCCGGGCGCCGACCCCGGCGTTCTTCACGGTCGCCGCGCTCGCCGGGACGCTCGGGCTGTCGCTGGACGAGGTGGCCGTGCTGGCCGTACCGCCGGCGGCGGAGCCCGCGGCGGCCCCGCACGGCAGCGCGGCGGCCTAGAGCGCAACGGCCGGGGGCGCAAAGCCCCAGGACACAAAGGCCCGGGGTGCAAAGGCCGAGGGCCGGCCCCCTTTCGGGAGCCGGCCCTCGCTGCCGGGTGCGTCCGGCGGTGCTCCGCCGGTGCCGTGGCTCAGACGTTGACGCCGAAGTCCTGGGCGATGCCGCGCAGGCCGGACGCGTAACCCTGGCCCACCGCGCGGAACTTCCACTCCGCGCCGTTGCGGTACAGCTCGCCGAAGACCATGGCGGTCTCGGTGGCGGCGTCCTCGCTCAGGTCGTAGCGCGCGATCTCGGCGCCGCCGGCCTGGTTGACGATGCGGATGAAGGCGTTCCGCACCTGGCCGAAGTTCTGGCTGCGGTTCTCGGCGTCGTAGATCGAGACCGGGAAGACGATCTTGTCGATGTCGGCCGGCAGCGCGCCGAGGTTGACGTTGATCGACTCGTCGTCGCCCTCGCCCTGGCCGGTGGTGTTGTCGCCGGTGTGGACGATGGACTGGTCCGGCGTCGCCTTGTTGTTGAAGAAGATGAAGTGCTGGTCGGAGTAGACCTTGCCGGTCGGGTTGACCGCGATGGCGCTGGCGTCGAGGTCGAAGTCCGTGCCCGTGGTCGTGCGGACGTCCCAGCCGAGGCCGACCGTGACGGCGGTCAGGCCCGGCGCCTCCTTGGTGAGCGAGACGTTGCCGCCCTTGGACAGGCTTACAGCCATGGGAAGTCCCTTTCCTCGTGGAGTCGCGCCGACCTGGGGTCGGTGGTGCCGCTGGTGTGTGGTGTCGGTGATACCACGGTGGACCCGCCCGGGAGCGGAGCCGCCGTCACCCACCTCAACGTGGCGGGGAGCCCAGGTGGTTCCAGCCCTCTTTACTTTCTTTGCCTGATTCTGATGCCCGGCCCGGCCCGCGCTCCTGAAGGCGGCGGGCCGCTCCGGCCGGGAAAACCGAGGTGACGGGCGGCCGCCGGCGCGGGATTATGGGGGGCATGTCCGGACCCCATGTCATCCGCGGTGCGGTCGTCCTCCCGGAGGCCGAGCTGGTCTGGCGGTTCTCGCGCTCCTCCGGTCCGGGCGGCCAGCACGTCAACACCAGCGACAGCCAGGTCGAGTTGCGCTTCGACCTGGCGCGGACGAAGGCGCTGCCCCCGGTGTGGCAGGAGCGGGCACTGGAGCGGCTGGCGGGCCGGCTGGTCGACGGCGTACTGACCGTGCGGGCCTCCGACCACCGCTCCCAGTGGCGCAACCGCGAGACCGCGGCCGTCCGCCTCGCCGCCCTGCTCGCCGAGGCCACCGCGCCGCCGCCCAAGACACGCAAGAAGTCGCGGATCCCGCGCGGCATCAACGAGCGGCGGCTGCGCGAGAAGAAGCAGCGCGGCGACACCAAGCGCGGCCGCTCCGGCCGCGCTTGGGACTGAGGGCCGGACCCGCCGCGGACCGCGCTCGGACCCGCCCCGCCTCGCGCCCGGGCCCGCTCACCCCAGCTGCCGGTACTTCCCCCGGAAGTACGTCAGCGGCCCGTCGTCCCCGGCGGGCGCGGTCGCGGCCAGCACGCGGCCGATGACGAGGGTGTGGTCCCCGGCCACCACCCGCTGCTCGGTCCGGCACTCCAGCGTCGCCAGTGCGCCCCCGATGAGCGGCGCACCGGATGCTTCGCCCCGTACGGAGGGGATGTCCTGGAAGAGCAGACGGTCGCTGATCCGGCCCTTCATGGCGAATCGCCCCGCTACGTGCCGCTGGTGGCCCGACAGCACCGAAACCGCCCACAGCGGCTGCTGCGCCAGCAGGTCGTCCATCCGTGAGTCGTTGCGAACGCTCACCATCACCAAGGGTGGGTCGAGGGACACGGAGAGGAATGCCGTGGCGGTCATGCCGACGTCCTCGCCGCGCGGCCCGGCGTCCGGATCGTGGGCGGTGATCAGCACCACGCCGGCGGCGAGACGGGACAGGGCGGCACGGAACTCGTCGTCACTCACCCCCACAGCATGCGCGATCGGCCCGTCGCCCGGCACGGAGGTGAGGGCGACGGTGGGTGCGGCGGTGGCGGTGGAGCCGTGGGACGGGGCGGCGGCAGGAGTCTTCGTGAACACGCCATGAACGCTAACGTCGTCAGGTCCGCTCGCGCATCGGGCCCCGGAACCATCCGCGCCCTAGGTCCCGCGGCGGAGGCGGCGGCCGGCGAGGGGTGCGGCAATGGTCCGGACCTGGGGTCGAAGTTGGCTGGAATTTGCGTTCAGGAAGTTTTCATCGGGCGCCCGGACGGCGTCCACGTGCGCGGACGAGTCCCTGGTCGGCGATCCGTAACGACCTGTCACGGATTGTGACTTGAGTCACATGGGCCCCTAATTGTTGACCCTGTGTACCGGGTGAACAGCTCACTGTGATTCAGTGAGCGTGGAATCGGACGACAAAGAAATCGGTGGAGTTGCTGTCGAGGTCTCAGGGAGAGCGAGCGATGGAGACCGAGTCGGAGCCCTATGTCCGTCTTGCGACCCTGCGGCAGCTGCACCGAGTGGTCGCCGAACTGAACACCGCACGCAGCCTTGCGGACACCTTGCAGTCCGTCGCCGACGGGGCGATCGTCGGGCTCGGCTTTGAGCTCGCCGCGGTCAACCTCGTACGGCAGGACGGCGATCTCGTGGTCGCCGCGGTGGCCGGCAGCGCGGGCGCGGAGGCGCTGATGGCCGGGCGGGTGGGCTCACGCGCCTCGTGGGAGCGCCGACTGTCCATGGGGGAGCACTGGGGCGAACTGTGCTTCATCCCGTACACCGAGGGCTGGGTGCTGGACGACGACGACGTGCCGCAGTGGCACACCGCCGGGCCCGCGCCGCGCTTCCCCGACGAGTGGCACCCGATGGACCGCCTCTTCGCGCCCATGTACACCGCCGCCAACGGCAACGGCGAACTGCTCGGCGTGATCTCCGTGGACCGGCCGCGCAACGGCCGGCGCCCCGGCCCCTGGGGCCAGGAAGCGCTCCAGATGTACGCGTTCCAGTCCGCCATCGCGATCAGCAACGCCCGGCTGCGGGCCAACATGCAGCGGGCACTGGTCCGCTTGGAGCGCGAACAGCAGGCGCTGCGGGCGAGCGAGGAGAGCTTCCGGCAGGCGTTCGAGTACGCGCCGAGCGGGATGGCCGTCGCCGAGATGGGCGGCGACCAGCACGGCCGGCTGCTGCGCACCAACGACGCGCTGTGCCGGCTGCTGGGCCGCCCGGCCTCCGGGATGCGGCGGCTGTCGTTCTCCGACATCTGCCACCCCGAGGACATCGGCACGCTGCTGCGCACCTCCGCCGAGGGCGGCCGGGCCGAACTGCGCCTGCTGCGCCGGGACGGCACCTATGTGTGGGTCTCGCTGCGCAACTCGGTGGTCGCCGACACCGCCGACGGCCCCCGCTTCCTCCTCACCCACGTCGAGGACATCGAGGAGCGCAAGCGGCACGAGCTCCAGCTCGCGCACCGGGCCAGCCACGACTCGCTGACCGGCCTGCCCAACAGCGCCGAGCTGCGGGCCCGGCTCTCGGCCCGGCTGTGCTCCCGCCCGCCGAGCGCGCTCGCCGACGCCTACGCCTCCTCGGGCGCCGGGGCCGATCCGCGGGCCCCGCACGGCTTCGCGGGGGACGGGCCGGAGCCGTTCGACGGGCTCGACGGCTTCGAGGGCGAGAAGCCGCGGGCGGTGCCGGCCGGTGAGCTCCCCTTCGACCACCACGTCCACCTCTCGGCGCCCGCCGACGGCGTCGAGGACGACGGCGCGAAGGGGCTGGCGGTGCTCTTCTGCGACCTGGACGGCTTCAAGTCGATCAACGACCGCTTCGGGCACAACACCGGCGACGCGGTGCTGATCGAGGTCGCCCGCCGGCTGACCAGCGGCGTCCGGGACGGCGACACCGTGGCCCGGCTCGGCGGCGACGAGTTCGTGGTGCTCGCCGACGGGCTCGGCACGGCCGACGCCCAGGACCTCGCGGTCCGGCTGCGGAACGCGATCATCCCGCCGATCCGGGTCGAGGGCCGGGCCGTCCGGGTCGGCGCCAGCTTCGGCATCGGCTGGGCGAGCTGCGGGATGACCGCCGAAGAGGTGCTGGAATCGGCCGACCAGCGGATGTACGTCGAGAAGCGGCGGTCGAAGAGCAACCGGCGGGCGGCCGGCTGAGCCGCCCCGAACGGCCGCGGCACCGGATCCCGACCCGGTGCCGCGCATCTCACATCCGCGGTGTCCTGCCTGGGCACCGCCCGTTCACCGATCCGTAGTGATCTTGTGAACGTCGGGGACCGGCGTGGCCGGGTTCCGACGGGGTAGGCTGCGCCGATGCGGCGCGGGGGCGTCGGGTGGCCCGGAAGAGGCAGTGCGCACGCAGCCCCGCGAACGCGTACCGCCGCGCACAGACGCGCAGAGACCGCTTGGGAGTGACACGGAATGACGGCCGGCAACAACGGCGCGGACACGCCGGAGAACGACGACCCCTTCGCCCACCTGTACCGCTCGGACGGCGGCGAGGGCGGTTCGGGCACGTCGGGCGCCGGCATCTCGCGGCAGCCAGGCGTTCCGCGGACCTCCTACAACCAGGTGCGCGCGGTCGGCGAGCGGCAGTACGGCAACCCGCAGGGCCAGCAGCCGTACGGCCGGCAGAACCCGACCCCGCACTACGCGGCCCCCGAGACGCTGCCCGGCGGCGGCGCCGGCGAGCGCACCCGCCCGATATCCGCCCCGGAGCCCCGGAAGGGCCGCAACGGCCTGCTGATCGGCGCGGTCGCGGTGGTCGCGGTGGTCTGCATAGGCATCGGCGCGGCCATGCTGACCAACTCCGACAGCACCAAGAACGACGCCGGCGGCAAGCCGGACCCCACCGCCGCCGAGTCGGTCCAGCCCAGCAACCAGCCGTCCACCAAGCCCAGCGCGGCCCAGCTCCCCAAGGACGACGCGGGCGCGCTGCGCCTCGACGGCGGCGCCACCACCGCCAAGGACATCCCCGGCGCCCGGACCGCCAGCGGCTCGTACGTCACCAACATGAACAACCAGGGCGCGGCGGCCACTTGGACGCTCGACGTGGAAGCCGCCGGCAAGTACAAGCTCTGGGTCGGCTACGGCGTGCCCGGCAAGGACGCCAACCTCACGCTCAACGTGAACGGCCAGGCGCTGACCCGGCCGATAAGCCTCAAGAACTTCGCCGGCGCCCCCGAGGGCGCGTGGGACAAGGGCTGGACCAAGTCCTGGTCGTACATCCAGCTCAACAAGGGCACCAACGTCATCAAGCTCTCCTGCGAGAACGGCAACCAGTGCGAGGTCAACCTCGACCAGGTCTGGCTCGCCACGCCCTGAGCCGTCACGCCCTGTGCCGCCGAGCCCTGCGCCGGCGGGCCCGGGGAGCACGTTCCCAGGGCGCGGCCTGAGGGCCGTTCAGGCCGCCGTGGGACGGTCCGTCACCACCACGTGGGGCAGCAGCTCTTCGTAGGTCGCGGCGTCGAACTCGCCCGCAGCGGTGGCCCGTACGGTCGCGGCGGAGAGCGCCACCGCGCGGCTCAGCCGGTCCGGCCAGGGCAACTCCTCGACCAGTCCGGACAGCAGACCGGCCACCGCGGAGTCGCCGGCCCCGGTCGGGTTCCCGGCGTACCGGCGGGGCGGGGCGGCCTGCCAGGCGCCGTCGGCGGTCACCGCGAGCATCCCGTCCGGGCCGAGCGAGGCGGCCACCGCGTGGGCGCCGCGGCGGCGGGCGTCGCGGGCGGCGCGCAGCGGTTCGGTGCTGCCGGTGAGGGCGGCCAGTTCGTCGGCGTTGGGCTTGGCCAGGTCGGGGCGGGCGGCCAGGCCGCGGCGGAGCGGTTCGCCGCTGGTGTCGAGCAGGACGGGGACGCCGGCCGTGCGGGCGGTGCGGATGAGCCGGGCGTAGACGTCCACCGGGACGCCGGGCGGCAGGCTGCCGCAGAGCGCCACCGCCCGTGCCTCGCCCAGCAGTTCGCGGTAGGTGCCGAGGAAGGCTGCCCACTCGGCGGGGGAGACGGTCGGGCCGGGCTCGTTGAGCTGGGTGGTGTCGCCGGTGCTTCCGTCGACCACGGCGACGGTGCGGCGGGTGGCGCCGCCGACCGGGACCAGCGCGTCGGTCACGTCGGTCTCCTGGGCGAGCAGGGCGCGCAGCGCCTCGCCGGTGCCGCCGCCCGCGAAGCCGGTGGCGACCGTGCGGTGGCCGAGCGCGGCGAGCACGCGGGCGACGTTGAGGCCCTTGCCGCCGGGGCGTTCGGCGACCTCGGTGACGCGGTGGGTGGTGTGCGGGTGGAGCCGGGGGACGCGGTAGGTGATGTCCAGGGCGGCGTTCAGCGTGACCGTGAGGATCATGGTCTCCCCTCCAGGAGGAGGCCGGCCGGACGGCCGTGGGTGAAGACACCGCGTTCCGCGGTGGCATACGGACAAGTGCGCGAGCGATCATGCCATCGCGGACGGCCGTAGGCCCAGACCCGGGTCGGCCACCCTGGGCCCGGCCGCCGGTGCGGCGGCCGGGCCGGGGTACCTCCCGGCGATCGCCGGGGGAGAGCCGGTCCGGACGGTCAGACGCCCGGCGGGCGGAGCAGCCAGGCACCCTGCCGCAGCACACCCACGACGTCGTATCCGGCGTCCAGCACCACCAGGTCGGCGTCCTTGCCGGGCTCCAGGGAGCCGGTCCGGTCGGCGATGCCCAACAGCCGGGCGGGGGTGGCGGAGAGCGCCTGCACGGCCTGCTCGACGGTGAGGCCGTCGAGCGTGACGGCCCGCTTGAAGGCCCGGTCCAGGGTGAGCGTGGAGCCCGCGATGGAGCCGGCGGTGGGGCCGTCGCTGATCCGGGCGACGCCGTCCCTGACCTCGACCCGCATGGGGCCGAGCGGATACATCCCGTCGTTCATCCCGGCCGCGCCCATCGCGTCGGTGATGAAGGCGACCCGTCCGGCGCCCGCCTCGCGGAACGCCATCTGGAGGATCGCCGGGTGCAGATGGGTGCCGTCGTTGATCAGCTCGACGGTGACCCGCTCGTCCTCCAGGAGCGCGGCGACCGGGCCGGGGGCGCGGTGGCCGAGCGCCGGCATCGCGTTGAAGAGGTGGGTGGCGACGGTGGCGCCGACGTCGACGGCCTGCCGGGTGGCGTCGTAGGTGGAGTCGGTGTGGCCGATGGCGGCGATCACCCCGGCGTCGGCGAGCAGCCGTACGGAGTCCAGGCCGCCGGGCAGTTCGGGGGCGACGGTCATCATGGCGGCGGTGCCGCGGGCGGCGTCGACCAGTCGGCGGACCTCGGCGGGGTCGGGGTCGCGCAGCAGCTCGGGCTGGTGGGCGCCGCAGCGGTGCGGGGAGATGAACGGGCCCTCGAAGTGGATGCCGGCCAGGTCGCCCTGCTGCACCAACTCGGCCAGCACGGCGGCCTGCCGGGTCAGGTCGTCCAGGTCGCCGGTGACGGTGGAGGCCACCATCGAGGTCGTGCCGTGCCGGCGGTGGGTGCCGATGACGGTCAGGCACTCCTCGGGGTCGGCGGAGGAGAAGGAGCCGCCGCCCCCGCCGTGGACGTGCATGTCGACGAAGCCGGGGACGATCAGATGCCCGGTCAGGTCGAGGACGGTCGCCGCGGCCTCGTCGAGGTCCTGGTCGGCTGCCGTGTCCGGCGACCGGCCGCGGTCCCTGCCCCGGCTGCGGACCGCGGTGATCCGGGTGCCCTCGACGGTGATCCGGCCGTTGTCGGTGACGCCGGAGGGCCGGGCGATCCGGGCGCCGGCCAGGACGGTGCGCCCGGCGTCCGAGGGCCGTCCCGCGGACTGTTGCTGTGCCATCAGGCGGTTACCTCCGTGGAGAGAAGATCCCAGGCGAGCAGTCCTGCGCCCAGGCAGCCGGCGGCGTCCCCGAGGGCCGCCGGGACGATCGTGGGGAGTCGCTGGAAGGTAACGCGCCGACGGACCGCCTCCCGCAGCGGTGCGAACAGCGTGTCGCCGGCCTCCGCGAGCCCGCCGCCGATGATCAGCGTCCGCGGGTCGAGCAGGGTCAGCCCGGTGACCAGGCCGTCGGCGAGCGCGTCCACGGCGCTCTGCCAGACCTCCCGGGCCCGCGGGTCGCCGGACTCCACGGCCTTGGCGCAGTCGGCGGCGGCGGCCTGCGGATCGCCGCAGGCCGCCGCCCAGTCGCGGCCCACCGCGGCGGCCGAGGCCAGCGTCTCCAGGCAGCCGCGCTGTCCGCAGCCGCACGCGGGGCCGCCGGGCCGGACGACGATGTGGCCGATTTCGCCGGCGCTCCCGTGGGCGCCGGCCTCGATGCGGCCGTCGATGCCGATGGCGCCGGCGATGCCGGTGCCCAGGGGTACGAACAGGAACCGGTCGGCGTCCCGGCCGGCACCGATCCGGCCCTCGGCCAGCCCGCCGGTGCGGACGTCGTGGCCGAGCGCGACCGGGACCCCGCCGAGCCGTTCGGAGAGCAGGGCCCGCAGGGGGACGTCCCGCCAGCCGAGGTTGGCGGCGTAGACGGCGGTGCCGGCGGCCTCGTCGACGATGCCGGGGACGGCGACGCCGGCGGCCAGCGCGGTACCGCCGAACCGCTCCCGGCCGATGTCGCGCAGCTCGGTGGCGAAGCCGAGGATCGTCTCGACGACCGCCTCGGGGCCGCGGTCGCGCCCGGTGGGCAGCCGGGCCTCGTACAGGAGGGTGCCGTCCGCCCCGGCGAGGGCGGCCTTCATTCCGGTGCCGCCCACATCAAGGGCGATGACGTGTTTCACGGGGAACAGTGTCGCGCGACCTGCCAAGAAAGGTCTAGTCCACTCACCGTGCTGATCGCCACGCGATGATCGTCAACCGGTGCCGCTGCCCGGATCCGGGCAGCGCGTACGCGCCGGTAGCCTTCCTTTCGCGCCATCCCACAGGGCCCCTGACCTGCGCAAGAGGCAGGGCGATACGGAAAGCGAATAGGGGGTGGTGTAGACCTTGTGGGGGACAGTGGAGAGACTCGCTGTTCCACGTCGATCGCGGGCGATCCCCAAGACGACGCAGGCAATACCCGCAAGCACGGAATTTACGGGACAAAAGGGGCGGTAACAGCGGTGCGACGGCGGTACGTGAGCCTGGCGGCGGCGGGACTCGCCGCCACCATGACACTGACTCTTACCGGCTGCGGCAGCGGCTCAGGGGGCAACGGCGTCGCCCTCACGCTGATCGCCGCGGACTACGGCGACAGCAAGGCCAACAGCTCCCAGCACTACTGGGACGCACTCGTCCACGCCTTCGAGGAGCAGAACCCGGGCATCAAGGTCGACGTCAAGGTCTACAACTGGACCGACGTCGACAAGAAGGTCGAGGACCTGGTCAACGCCGGCAAGGCCCCCGACATGGCACAGATCGGCGCGTACGCCGACTACGCCGCCCACGGCAAGCTCTACAGCGCCGACGACCTGCTCTCCATCCCCGTCCAGGCCGACTTCGCACCCTCCCTCGCGGGGGCCGGCGAATACCAGCGGAGGCAGTACGGCATGCCCTTCGGGGCCAGCACCCGGCGCCTCTTCTACAACAAGAAGCTGTTCACCGAGGCGGGCATCACCACCCCGCCGCAGACCTGGGCCGACATCGCCAGCGACGCCCGGGCGCTCAAGGCGCACGGCGTGAAGATCCCCTTCGCGCTGCCGCTCGGCCCGGAGGAGACCCAGGCCGAGACGCTGGAGTGGCTGCTCGCCGGGGGCGGCGACTACACCGACAACATCGGTAAATACACCATCAACTCGCCCGAGAACATCAAGACCTTCGAGTGGCTCCAGAAGGACCTCGTCGGCAAGGGCCTCACCGGCACCGACCCCGCCAAGCTCAACCGCGAGGACGCCTTCGCCGACTTCGCGAACGGCGACGTCGGCATGCTCAACGGCCACCCCACCCTGATGAAGCAGGCCGAGGCCAAGGGCATCGACTACGGCACCGTCGAACTCCCCGGCACCACCGGCAAGGCCAAGGCCACCATGGGCGTCGCCGACTGGATGATGGCGTTCAAGCAGAACGGCCACCGCACCGAGGTCGGCAAGTTCCTGGACTTCGTCTACAGCCAGAAGAACGTCCTGAAGTTCTCCGCCGACTACAACCTGCTGCCGGTCACCACCTCCGCCTCCCAGGCGATGCTCGCCGACGACAAGTTCAGCAAGCTGCACGGCTTCCTCACCCAGCTGCCCAACGCCCACTTCTACCCGTCCGACAAGACGTCCTGGCCGCTGGTCTCCAAGACCATCAAGTCCCGGATGGGCGCCACGGTCGGCCCGCACGGCAACCCCTCCGCGACCCTCACCGACATCCAGAACATCGCAGAGACCGCCGACAACACCGGCGAATAGCGCCGCCCGCGGGCCCGGTGGACCACCCCGGGCCCGCCCCGGCAACGCCCCGCGCGGTGGGCTTATCGTGGGAACGAGACGACGGACGGCGGAGTGGAATGACGGACGGCACCGACGAGGGCACCGCGCGCGGGCTCTCCACCCGCGACGAGGCGCTGCTCGCCGTCGAACGCCGCTCCTGGACCGGCCCCGGCGCCAAGGAACGCGCCATCCGCGAACAGCTCGGCATCTCCCCGACCCGCTACTACCAACTCCTCAACGCACTCCTCGACGACCCCCGCGCCCTCGCGCACGACCCGGTGACCGTCAACCGACTGCGCCGCGTACGGGACGCGCGGCGGGCGCGCCGCTGAGCCGCCCCGGCCCGCCCGCCCGGGGCCCGCGCCCCCTGGCCCGCACCCCCGCCGCCCCGCGGCGCGCCGACCCGCCCGGCACCCCGCCGCCGTCCCCGGACGACGGCGCCGCGCGCCACCCCGCCGTTCCGATGCGCCCGTACACCCGGCGTGCGCCCACGTCCCGCCGGTAGGGTCGGCGTCATGGGCACCCCGAACGCCGCGCCATCTCCCGAACCGGCACCGGACCCCGTGCCGGCGCCGCCCGCCGTCCCGACTCCGGACACCCCCGCCGGCCGCGAGGGCCTCGCCGCCCTGCTGGCCCACCCCGAACGCGCCGTCGTCGCCCTCGACTTCGACGGCACGCTCGCCGACATCGTCCCCGACCCGGCCAAGGCCCGCGCCCACCCCGGCGCCCGCGCCGCCCTCGCCCGCCTCGCCCCGCACCTGCGCGCACTCGCGGTGATCACCGGCCGCCCGGCCGGCGTCGCGGTCCGCCTCGGCGGCCTCGACACCCTGCCGGTTCTGCCCCACCTCGTCGTCCTCGGCCACTACGGCGCCGAGCGCTGGGACGCCGCCACCGGCGCCCTGCACGCGCCCGCCCCGCACCCGGGCATCGCCGCCGTACAGGCCGAACTCCCCGGCGTACTGGACCGCTCCGGGGTCTGGCACGGCACCTGGGTCGAGACCGCCATCGAGCGCAAGGGCGGCCGCGCCATCGCCGTGCACACCCGCCGCGCCGCCGACCCGCAGCGCGCCTTCGACCGGCTGCGGGAACCGCTCACCGCACTCGCCGAACGCCACGGCCTGATCGTCGAACCGGGCCGGCTGGTGCTGGAGCTGCGCCCGCCCGGTATGGACAAGGGCGTCGCGCTCGCCGAGTGGGTCGAGGAGACCGGGGCCGCCACCGTCCTCTACGCCGGCGACGACCTCGGCGACCTGGCCGCCTTCGCCGCCGTCGAGAAGCTGCGCTCCGACGGGACCGGCGGCGTCCTGGTGTGCAGCGGCAGCAGCGAGGTCACCGAACTCGCCGACCGCGCCGACCTGGTCGTCGACGGCCCGACGGGCGTGGTGGCCCTGCTCGACGCCCTCGCCGACCGGATCGAGCACCCGCCGGCGGCGGGGGGCGACGCCCCGGGCGGGACCGGGGACAGCGGGACCGGGGACGGCCCGGCTACTCCTTGAGGCCCAGCGAGGGCAGTGCCGTCGTCCAGTCGTACGCGATGGCCTGCTGCGCCTTCGCCAGGTCGGCCTTGCCGGAGCAGATGGCGGCCTTGAGCTTGTTCTCCACGCCGTCCTTGGGGTTGTTGGGCCCGGCGCCCGGCTTGTGCCCCGGGGACGGCGGCTCGACCCAGAGGTTGCGCGGATCGTTGGGGTCGCCGCCCAGCTGGAGGCTGATGAGGTGGTCGTACTCGGCGTCGTGCAGCGGGCCGGTGTAGCCGTACGACTTGGCGTTGGCGGTCTTCTCCCGGCCGGTGATGCTCACCGGCGGCCGGATGCCCTTGGTGTACCCGCTCTGGCAGATCGTGGTCTTCAGCGTCTGCGGGGTGACCTTGGGGTTGGTGGCCCCGGGGGTGCACTTGGGGTCGGGCAGCGGCTGCTTGTCCGCGGTGTAGTGGACGTGGCAGGAGCCGGGGGCGGGCTGCTGCTGCACCGTGTACGCCGACTGCGGGCCGGGGCCGACCGGTATCGACCCGGACGGCGCGGAGGCGGACACCGAACCGGACGGTGACGCAGCGCCCTTGGGGTCGGCGCCGCCCTTCCCCGACGAACAGCCGGCGACCGTGGTAGCCAGAACGGTGACGGCCGCAACCGCGGCCCACCGTGCGGAATGTGACCGTGCGCTGATTGGCATGGAAAAGGACTACCCCACTCCGGGCCGCCGCAGCCGCGGGACCGCGGCGCGGGGGTGCACCGGGGAGCACCGAAGGGGCGGACGGGGGGCGGACGGGGCCGGTCCGGCGGACCCGAGGGCCGGTCCGCCGGACCAGGACCGGACGGGCCCTAGCGCCCCCGTCGGAACCGCTCGCCGACCTCGCCCTGGTCGGTCTCCCACCACGGCCGCGTCAACTCCGGCTCCGGAGCCGCCGCCGGTGCCGCCGCCGAACGTGCCGGTGCCGCCGGTGCCGCCGACTGCGCCGGTGCCGCGGCGGCCACCGCCATCTCCCGGTCCAGCCGGTCGTCCAGCGCCCGCGTCCGCCGCCGCTCGTCCCGCACCCACTCCGCGAACACCGCGATCAGGAACGGCAGTCCGACCAGCTCGGCGATGGTCAGCATCAGCCCGCCGCCGATCATCTGGTCCTGCTGGAGGCTCGGATCCCACGGCTGGTGCCGAGACGCGTACCAACCGCCCGCGATCAGCGTCCCGCTGGTCATCACCACGATCCCCGGCACCGCGTCCACCAGTCCGTCCAGCAGGACCAGCAGCGCCCGCACCGGATGGCTGCACCACGACGGCAGCAGCTCCTCCCGGGTGAGCATCGGCAGCACGAAGAGACTGCCGACGACCAGCAGTTGCAGATACATCAGCTCGTGCAGCGGACCGTGCCGCAGCGCCGTCGGAAAGTACG
The DNA here is from genome assembly GCF_002803155.1 of Streptomyces sp. CB02959. Classification (GTDB taxonomy): domain Bacteria; phylum Actinomycetota; class Actinomycetes; order Streptomycetales; family Streptomycetaceae; genus Streptomyces. Next base: position 57,386 of record NZ_NNBP01000028.1, on the reverse strand, counting down.
GCGTGAAGTAGATCGCCAGCTCGGAGGAGAGCACCAGCACCGTACTGACCAGCGGGAACGTCAGGAAGCGGACGACCCGGCCGGAGACCGCCGCGCGCAACCGACGGGCCGCCCACCGCTCCTGCGGCAGCGCCTTGAGCGCCAGCGCCAGCGGGTCGCCCAGCGCCAGCCCCAGCGGCGCGATCAGGTCCAGCACGATGTTCTGCACCGCGGCCGGCCAGAACAGCTCGTGGTCGTAGACCGCCAGGCCCGACATCGTCGCCACCGCGATCGCCCCCAGCCCCAGGCCGGCGAACGCCACCACCCGGGCCACCGGCCAGCGCTCCCCGCGCCGCGCCAGCCGCACCACACCCCAGGCGTAGAGGCCGCCCAGGACGAGGATCAGGACCAGGGCGTACGGGTCGAGCCGCCAGCTGTCGAGCAGCCGCCCGGCGGTCAGCTCCGGCAGACCCGACGCGACCGTCGTCGATGCAAGCGTTGTCACTGTCACGGCCCACCACGCTAGCCCCGCCCGCTGACGATCTACCGGCGGGGCACCCCCCACGCCCTCACGGAGCGGCAGGACCCCCCGCCGCGCCCGCGGCCGGTCACTCGCCCAGGGCCCGCAGCTGCTCCAGGAACCACCGCGCCGGCGGCAGCGCGGTCGCCGCCGCGGCCAGCCGGGCGGTGCGGGCGGCCCGCTCGTCGGCCGGCATGGTCAGCGCGGTGTGCAGCGCCTCGGCGGTCTGCCCGACGTCGTAGGGATTGACCGTCAGCGCGTCGGCGCCGAGCTCCTCCCACGCCCCGGCCTCCCGCGAGAGGACCAGCGCGCACCCCGCGTCGGAGACCACCGGCACCTCCTTCGCGACGAGGTTCATCCCGTCCCGGATCGGGTTGACCAGCGCCACGTCGGCCAGCCGGTACGCGGCCAGCGACCGCGCGAAGTCGTCCTCGACGTGCAGCAGGACCGGCTGCCAGGCGGCCGTCCCGTACTCCGCGTTGATCTCCTCGGCGAGCCTGCCGACCTGCGCGGTGTAGTCGCGGTAGACGGGCAGGTCCTGCCGCGAGGGGTAGGCGAACGCCAGGTGCACCACCCGCTCGCGCCACTCCGGCCGGTCGGCCAGCAGCCGCCGGAACGCCAGCAGCCCGCGCACGATGTTCTTGGACAGCTCCGTCCGGTCCACCCGGACGACGGTCTTCCGGCCGGTGCCGCCGATCTGCTCGCGCAGCGCCGCCATCCGCTCCTCGACGTCCGGCCGCCGCGACCGCTCCCGCAGGAACTCCGCGTCCGCCCCCAGCCCGTGGACCCCGATCCGGGTCCGGCGCGCCGTGTGGTCCGGCGGCACGGCGACCACACTGGGCGCCTCGTGCCGCGGCCAGTGCGCCGTGCAGTCCGGCCCCAGCGCCCGCTCGCAGCACGCCGCGAACGCCCGCGCCCACCGCTGGGTCAGGAAGTTCGCCCGGTCGGCGCCGAGGATGCCCAGCACCAGCTGCCGCTGGATGTCGTCGGGCAGCATCGCGAAGTACTCCGGCGGCGCCCACGGGGTGTGCGAGAAGTGCGCGATCCGTACGTCCGGCCGCACCTCGCGCAGCATCCCCGGCACCAGCGCCAGGTGGTAGTCCTGCACCAGCACCGCCGCACCGGGGCTCGCGGAGTCCGCCAGCGCGCTGGCGAACGCCGCGTTGTACGCCTCGTAGGCCGCCCACTGGCCCCGGAAGTCCGCGTCGAAGACCGGCTCCAGCGGCGTCTGGTACAGCATGTGGTGGACGAACCACAGCACGGAGTTGGCGACGCCGTTGTAGGCCGCGGCGTGCACATCCGCCGGGATGTCCAGCATCCGGACGCGCTGTCCGCCGGTGTCCGCGGTGTCCAGCAGGCCACCGGTCCGCCGCACCGCCTCCCGGTCCCCGTCACCGAGCGCCGCACACACCCACACCGCGTCCGTCTCGGGCCCGATCGCCGAGAGCCCGGACACCAGCCCCCCGCCGCCGCGCCTGGCGGTCAGCTCACCGCCCGCTGTCCGGACATACGAAACCGGCCCGCGGTTGGACGCGACGAGGACCTCGGCACCTGGCTGGACCGCACTGCGCTCGGAGACCATGTCGCGACATTAACCCGCAGGGGATCCGCGCAAACGTACGATCGCCCCTCAGGCCGCCCGCCGTTCCGCGTACTCCGGTATTCCGGCCATCGGCGGCCGCTCCTCGGTGTCCACCGCCGTCGTCCGCGGCACGAAGCCGTTCTCCCCGCGGTCGAACTGGGTCAGCCGGGGCCGCACCAAGTGGCCGCGTGCCAGCCGGAGTTGGGCGGTGCGGTAGATCGCGGCGGCCATCCGGCCGAGCGCCTGGCCGCCCTGGTGGCGGTGCTTGCGCACCCCCACGTCCACCTGGGCCAGCGCGTCCAGCCCGACCGTGTGCAGGGCGTCCACCAGCAGCCCCAGCTCCACCCCGTAACCGACCGGGAACGGCAGCCGCTCCAGCAGCGAGCGGCGGGCCGCGTACTCCCCGCCCAGCGGCTGCACGAACCCGGCCAGCTGCGGCCAGTGGAGGTTGAGCAGCGGCCGGGCGACCAGCTCGGTGACCCTGCCGCCCTGCTCGCCCCCGGCCGCGGGCGCCGAGCCCGCCCCGGTCTCCAGCGGCCGGTCGTACATCGCCTTGACGAAGTGGACCTCCGGGTCGGTCAGCAGCGGCCCGACGATCCCCGAGACGAAGGTGGACGAGAACTCCCGCAGGTCCGCGTCGACGAAACAGACGATGTCGCCGCTGGTCACCAGCAGGGAGCGCCACAGCACCTCGCCCTTGCCGGGCAGCGCCGGAAGCCGGGGCAGCACGCTGTCCCGGTGGACGACCCGGGCGCCGGCCGCCGCGGCGACCTCCGCGGTGCGGTCGGTGGAGCCCGAGTCCAGCACCACCAGCTCGTCGACCAGCGGCACCTCCTCGGTCATGAGGTCGGCGCGGATCGCCGCGACGATCGCGCCGACCGTCGCCTCCTCGTCGAGCGCGGGCAGCACCACGCTGACCGTCCGGCCCGTCTGGCGCTTGGCCTCCACCAACCGCTCCAGCGGGCGGTCCGCGGCCGACCAGGAGCGGCCGGCCAGCCAGCGCTCCACTTCTTCCAGCACGTCTACGACTCTCCTCGGTGGCCCCCGAACGGAAGCCCGTTATGTGATCCATCTCGCGGACCGGACGACTATCTCAACGGCGAGTGCCTTCGGTTACAGTCTTGAACAACGCGGATGCCCCTCGCATGTCGGGGTCGCCGCGCAACAAACGCCTGGGCTCCGTCCCAGCGCCATACCGCTCATCCAGAGGGGCAGAGGGATACGGCCCGTTGAAGCCCCGGCAACCCTCCAGTCGGTCTCCGCCGCACGCCAGCACAGTGCGCGCGAGGCTCCCGGCTAGGGAAGGTGCCAAATCCGTCTCACGGCGAGATGCGTCGTGAGGAAGATGAGGAGAAAGGGCCTCGCCTCCATGGCTGTGCAAGTCACCGAATCCGCTCCCGCCGTCCCCCTCGGCCCCGCCGTCGCGCTGTCCTGCCGCGAATGCGGGCAGCGCTTTCCGCTCGGCCCGATCTTCGCGTGCCAGGAGTGTTTCGGCCCGCTGGAAGTCGCCTACGAACTCCCCGACGGCGACCCCGAGGAACTGAAGAAGCGGATCGAGGCCGGTCCCGCCAACATCTGGCGCTACGCCCCGCTGCTGCCCGTCCCCGCCGACGTGGCCGACAAGCCCAACCTCAACCCCGGTTTCACCAAGCTCGTCAAGGCCGACCGGCTCGCCGCCGAGCTCGGCGTCACCGGCGCCCTGTACGTCAAGGACGACTCCGGCAACCCCACCCACTCCTTCAAGGACCGGGTCGTCGCGATCGCCGTCGAGGCCGCCCGCGCCTTCGGCTTCACCACCCTGTCCTGCTCCTCGACCGGCAACCTCGCCGGTGCGGTCGGCGCCGCGGCGCGCCGCGCGGGCTTCAAGTCCTGCGTCTTCATCCCGCACGACCTGGAGCCCGGCAAGGTCGTGATGGCCGCGGTCTACGGCGGCGACCTGGTCGCCATCGAGGGCAACTACGACGACGTGAACCGCTTCTGCTCCGAGCTCATCGGCGACCCGCTGGGCGAGGGCTGGGGCTTCGTCAACGTCAACCTCCGCCCCTACTACGGCGAGGGCTCCAAGACGCTGGCGTACGAGATCTGCGAGCAGCTCGGCTGGCAGCTGCCGGACCAGCTCGTCATCCCGATCGCGTCCGGCTCCCAGCTCACCAAGATCGACAAGGGGCTGAAGGAGCTGATCGCCCTCGGCCTGGTCGAGGACAAGCCGTACAAGATCTTCGGCGCCCAGGCCGAGGGCTGCTCCCCGGTGTCCGCGGCCTTCAAGGCCGGACACGAGGTCGTCAAGCCGCAGAAGCCGAACACCATCGCCAAGTCGCTGGCGATCGGCAACCCGGCGGACGGCCCGTACGTGCTCGACATCGCGCGCCGCACCGGCGGTGCGGTCGAGGACGTCACCGACCCGCAGATCGTGGACGCGATCAAGCTGCTGGCCCGTACGGAGGGAATCTTCGCGGAGACCGCGGGCGGCGTGACCGTCGGAGTGACCAGGAAGCTCATCGAGAACGGCATCCTGGACCCGTCGCTGACCACCGTCGTGCTGAACACCGGTGACGGCCTGAAGACCCTCGACGCCGTCGCCTCCGGGCCCACCGCCACCATCCGGCCCGACCTGGACGCGTTCCGCGCGGCCGGCCTGGCCGACTGAGCCGGTCCCCCGCCCCGATCCCGCACCCGTACTTCCCGGAAGGCAGAACCATGAGCGTCAAGGTCCGCATCCCCACCATCCTGCGCACGTACACCGGCGGCGAGGCCGAGGTGGCCGCCGAGGGCGCGACCCTCTCCGAGGTCATCGCCGACCTGGAGAAGAACCACCAGGGCATCGCGGCCCGAGTGCTCGACGACGCGGGCAAGCTGCGCCGCTTCGTGAACGTCTACGTCAACGACGACGACGTCCGCTTCGAGCAGGGCCTGCAGACGCCGACCCCGGACGGTGCGGGCGTCTCGATCATTCCTGCGGTGGCGGGCGGCTGCTGACCCCGCGGCCGGCGCCGGTGCTCCCGCCGTTCCGGGCATTGAACGCGCCGATCGAATTTGCGCCAACTCTTTGCCGGTAGTGACCGGAAATTGCCCCGTCCGTACGAAACGGACGGGGCAATTCCGTGTTGTGAAAGGGGATACCATTGGGGTGATCCCCCTCCGGTTATCTCCGCGTGCATGCCGAACGCATATGAGATCGCGGTGACTTGTGCGCAAGTTGTGTGCGCGTTTTGTCGTTTGCGCGGCTTATTCCTGGCCCGACTTGGCCTGAGATAAAGGGATTTGAGCGCATACGGCCGATTCTCCGGCGCCAGAATTCTCGTCCGATTGACCTGTTGCGCTGGGCATTGGTCCGGATACATTCAGCGGCGGTCGACGCGTTCCGGCGCACATCCCACGGACCATTTCCGGTGGGGTGAGGTCTGACCCGGGTCCGCGGAGTGCGGTCCTGCGCAAGGGCCAGTAATAGGGGAGTTAGGCATGGCTCAGGGCACCGTCAAGTGGTTCAACGCGGAGAAGGGGTACGGCTTCATCGCGGTCGACGGTGGTGCGGATGTTTTCGTCCACTACAGCGCGATCCAGATGGACGGGTACCGCACCCTGGAGGAGGGTCAGCGAGTCGAGTTCGAGATCTCGCAGGGCCAGAAGGGACCACAGGCGGACATGGTCCGGGTCACCGCCTGAGGCGGCGGCCGACTGCATCGTTGCAAGAAGGCCCGCATCCCCGAACACGGGGTTGCGGGCCTTCTGTCGTTCCCGGACGTCACAGGTGCCCCGCGGGGATGGTACGCGGGCGCGCGGGCGGAGATAGCTGCCTCGGGGGCGGGGCCAGATCCTCTCGGGGGCGGGGTCCGATCGTCTCGCGGGCGGGGGCCCGACCGTCTCACGGACGAGGGGTCCGGCCGTCAAGCGCTTGCACTCGATGGGTGCGAGTGCTAATCATTGCGTTAGCACTCTCCCCGTGAGAGTGCTGAATGTGGACCGGGTCGGTGAGGCCCGCACGCCAGGTGGGGCAAGGAACCACACGGTATGCAGGCCGTCCGTCGCGGGCGCCAACACGGTCCGGTATTTCCACCCCCAGTCCGGAGGGACCACTTCACATGGCCAAGATCATCGCGTTCGACGAGGAGGCGCGGCGCGGCCTTGAGCGCGGTATGAACCAGCTCGCCGACGCCGTCAAGGTCACCCTCGGCCCCAAGGGCCGCAACGTCGTCCTTGAGAAGAAGTGGGGCGCCCCCACGATCACCAACGATGGTGTTTCCATCGCCAAGGAGATCGAGCTGGAGGACCCGTACGAGAAGATCGGCGCCGAGCTGGTCAAGGAGGTCGCGAAGAAGACGGACGACGTCGCCGGTGACGGCACGACGACCGCGACCGTCCTGGCCCAGGCGCTGGTTCGCGAGGGCCTGCGCAACGTCGCCGCCGGCGCCAACCCGATGGCCCTGAAGCGCGGCATCGAGAAGGCCGTCGAGGCCGTCTCCGGTGCGCTGCTCGACCAGGCCAAGGAGATCGAGACCAAGGAGCAGATCGCCTCCACCGCGTCCATCTCCGCCGCCGACCCGCAGATCGGCGAGCTGATCGCCGAGGCGATGGACAAGGTCGGCAAGGAAGGCGTCATCACCGTCGAGGAGTCCCAGACCTTCGGTCTGGAGCTGGAACTCACCGAGGGCATGCGCTTCGACAAGGGCTACATCTCGGCGTACTTCGCGACCGACATGGAGCGCATGGAGGCGGCGCTCGAGGACCCCTACATCCTCATCGTCAACTCCAAGATCGGCAACGTGAAGGACCTGCTGCCTCTCCTGGAGAAGGTCATGCAGTCCGGCAAGCCGCTGCTGATCATCGCCGAGGACGTCGAGGGCGAGGCCCTGTCGACCCTGGTCGTCAACAAGATCCGCGGCACCTTCAAGTCCGTCGCGGTCAAGGCGCCCGGCTTCGGTGACCGCCGCAAGGCCATGCTCGGCGACATCGCCATCCTCACCGGTGGCACCGTCATCTCCGAGGAGGTCGGCCTCAAGCTGGAGAACGCCGGTCTCGACCTGCTCGGCCGCGCCCGCAAGGTCGTCATCACCAAGGACGAGACCACCATCGTCGACGGTGCCGGCGACAGCGAGCAGGTCCAGGGCCGGGTCAACCAGATCCGCGCCGAGATCGAGAACAGCGACTCGGACTACGACCGCGAGAAGCTCCAGGAGCGCCTCGCGAAGCTGGCCGGCGGCGTGGCCGTCATCAAGGCCGGTGCCGCGACCGAGGTCGAGCTCAAGGAGCGCAAGCACCGCATCGAGGACGCCGTTCGCAACGCGAAGGCGGCCGTCGAGGAGGGCATCGTCGCCGGTGGCGGCGTGGCCCTGCTGCAGGCTTCCTCGGTCTTCGAGAAGCTGGAGCTGGACGGCGACGAGGCCACTGGTGCCGCCGCCGTGAAGCTGGCCCTGGAGGCCCCGCTCAAGCAGATCTCCGTGAACGCCGGCCTTGAGGGTGGCGTCATCGTGGAGAAGGTGCGCAACCTGACTCCGGGTCACGGCCTGAACGCCGCGACCGGCGAGTACGTCGACATGATCGGCGAGGGCATCATCGACCCCGCCAAGGTCACGCGCTCCGCGCTGCAGAACGCCGCCTCCATCGCGGCGCTGTTCCTCACCACCGAGGCCGTCATCGCCGACAAGCCGGAGAAGGCCGCCGCGGCCGCTCCGGGCGGCATGCCGGGCGGTGACATGGACTTCTGATCCACCGCGGCTCCGGCCGCCGGTCGATCAACGTCCGCTCGTTCGCCGGGGCGGTACCCCCTCTCCCAGGGGGTACCGCCCCGGCGGCGTTTTCTCTCCGGGCCCCTCGCCCTATGGGCCTACGGGCCTACGGCCGATGGTCGGGCCCTTGTTGCGGCCGATACCACGGCCCGTGCCACGGCCGGTGTTACGGCAGGCGGTCGAGGAGCCAGCTGGACAGCTCCTCGGTGATCAGGGTGTGCTCCTCGTTCCGCGAGGCCAGGACGAAGTCGTCCAGGGGGCTCTCGTCCGGGGCGAGTTCGTCGATCGGGAGGTACAGGTCGGCGTGGTTGCCCGGCTCCCGAACGGCGACGGCGCTCACCGCCGGGACGAAGCAGTGCGCCCGGACCGGGTTCTCCACGGCGAACCCCAGGATGGGGGCCAGCTTGTCGAGCTCGTCGGCGAGGATGCCGAAGCCGTCGAGAGTGCCGCCGGGGGCGCCGTCGATGTCGGGCAGCCCGCTGGTACGGACCTCGCGGGTCGGGACGGTGACCACCCGGAGCTTGGCCACCAGCTCGTCGTCGCCCTCGGACTGGGTGCGCAACTCCGTCCCGTAGACGGCGTGGCCCTTGCCGACGACCGCCTCGACGCCCGGCCGGATGCCGTTGCCGGAGCCGTCGCCCGGCCCGTTGGAGAGGGCGAGGAGGCGGGGCAGCCGCGGCCAGTTGCCCACCTCCTGGAGCCGGTCGAGGAAGTCGGTGCGCAGCGGGCTGGGGCCCGGTTTGTCCTCCCAGTGGGAGAGGTGGCGCCACAGCAGCTGCTGCGCGGCCGGGCTGTTGATCTGGTCGGAGAAGCGGCTGTCCAACTTCCTGATGTAGTGCGCGAACGCCTGCAGGGAGAGCGGGATCCAGGCGCCGGTGTGCGGGCTGTCCCAGGAGAAGTAGACGGCCGTCTGGTGGTCGATGCCCTCGTCCTCCAGCTTGGCGAGGGCGTAGCGGGTGACCAGGCCGCCCATGCTGAAACCGCCGACGACCAGCCGCTCGCCGCCGAGGCGTTGGGCGAGCGCCCGGTCGATGGCGGCCGTGGCGACCCGGGCGTTGTCGAGGATCGAGGCGCTGCGCTCGTCGTAGCCGACCAGGACGACGTCCCGGCGACGGCGGCGGAGCTCGTCCAGGAGCGGGAATCCGCGCCGGTTGAGGTGCTCCCAGGACAGGTCGAGGTCGCTGGGGCCGGTGTTGAACCCGTCGGCCATCAGGACCGGCCGGACCAGGCCCTGGTGGCCCTCGCCGTAGTAGACCCAGGCGGTGCCGCCGGGCAGCTGCCAGGTCTCGTCGGGGGCGGGGGCCGGAGCGGTGGCGGTCCTGGCACCGGTGGCGAGGAGGACCGGGTCGGCGGCCTTCAGTGCCGCGGCGGCCTGTTCTTCCGTGGTGCTCATGGGCGTTCCTTCCGTGCGGGAGGGGGGAGCCGGTGCGCGCTGGTCACTTCGCGGGCGTGACGACGGAGACCGTGGCGGTGGACGTCTGGCCGCGCCTGTCGGTGACCGTGTAGGTGAACGCGTCGCAGCCGGAGAAGCCGGAGTTGGGCGTGTAGACGACCTTGCCGTCCCGGACGGTGGCGGTGCCGTTGGCGGGGGCGTCCACACCGCTGACGGTCAGGCCGCCGGCCGTGGTGGAGCCGCCGTCGGTGTCGTTGGCGAGGACGTCGATCGTCACCGGGGCACCCGGGCGGGCCTGCGCCGCGTCGTCCCGGGCGACCGGGTTCTGCGCGACACGGGTGCTGCCGTAGTAGGTGAGGATCGCGTACGTGCCGTCGCCGCGGTCCACGAGCTGGAGGCTCTGCGGCTGAGTGCCGTTGAACGGCCGCGCGGTGACCGACGACCCGGCGACGGTGAGCGCCAGACCGGAGTAGGTGTTGCGGATGCCGGTGCTGCCGTCGCCCTGGGCGACGAGGTCGAAACTCTGGTTGGCGTTGCCCGCGTAGGGCTCGACGGAGACCTGACCCGGGCCGCGGACGGTCAGCACGCCCTCGGTGCCCCGGTGCCGCAGACCCCAGCTCCCGTCGCCCTGCCGGACCAGGGTGAAGGACTGCGCACCGGCCCCGTCCTGGTAGGGCGCGGTGCCGACCGAGGAGCCGTCGACGGCGACCGCCGTGCCGGAGATCGCGCCCGGCGAGGAGTCGTTCACCGCACCCGTCGCCATGTGGACGGTCGCGGTGGACCGCTGGCCCAGCTCGTCGGTGACGGTGTAGGCGAAGCTGTCGCAGCCGGTGTGGCCCGGGTCCGGGCTGTAGACGACCTTGCCGTCGCGCAGTTCGGCGGTGCCGTGCTCGGGCTTGGCGACGGCGGTCACGCGCAGGCCGGCGGAGGTGGTGGTGCCCGTCCCCCGGTCGTTGGCGAGGACGTTGACGGTGGTCTCCCTGCCCGGCTCGGCGACCGCCGCGTCGTTCTCCGCCTTCGGCTCCTGCGGCAGCCGGTCGCCGCCGTAGAAGGCGCGGATGCCCCAGCTCCCGTCGCCCTGCTTGACCAGCTGCCAGCTCTGCGGCTGGGTGCCGTTGTAGGTCTGGCCGGTGACGGTCGAGCCGTTCATGTTCAGGACTTTGCCGGAGTAGCTGTTGCGGATGCCCCAGCTGCCGTCGCCCTGCTTGACGAGGTTGAAACTCTGCGGCTGGGTGCCGTTGTAGGTCTGGCCGGTGACGGTCGAGCCGTTCATGTTCAGGACTTTGCCGGAGTAGCTGTTGCGGACGCCCCAACTGCCGTCGCCCTGCTTGACCAGGTGGAAACTCTGCGCCTGCGTACCGGCGTACGCCGCGCCCGTGACCGTGGAGCCGTTCATGGTGAGCACCGTGGGCGTGGCGGCCTGGGCCGCCGGGGCGCCGACGAACACCACCGAGCCGACCACCGCCGCGCAGGCCACCGCCGCGCTGATGCGGCGGCCGCTCTCCCCGTGCCCGTTGCGCCGGTGCGCGGTGCTCTGTGTCTGGACCATTGCTGTGGTTCCTCCCCGCGGGTCAGGTGCCGGGGCGAAGCCGTTGTGGTTCGCATCCGTATCCCGGCGAGGCAATGACAGCGGGTCCGTCACTCTCCGCACCAGGTCGTAAGTGGATAGTCATGATCGCCGCTATACGGAAGCGTGATCGGCGATCGATCGAGAATGATGCATTGCTCACGCGAACGCGTGTTCCCTTGATCAGGAACGCTCGGAAACCGGTCGCCCAGTGATCGTCCGGCGCCCCGACAGAGCCTCAAACCCGATGCCGCAATTGGCTGGATCATGTGATCAAGGGATTGGCTGGGCCTGACGGGTGAAGGCTCGGCGCGCCTCCGACCGGCGCGCCAATGGAGAGGGCTTTGCCAGGGAGAACCTTCGCACTAGGCCCCCGCCCCCACCCGGAACAGGACCCGCCCGTGCCGAACGTCCCGAACCCCACGCGGACCGGTGCCCGCACCGTCTACGAGCCCGTGGTCACCCCCACCACCCGCTACGCAGGCCGAGAGGCGACGGCGGCCTTCCTCTTCGCCGTCGCCGCCCTGCTCTACAACTGGTGGCTGCTGGAATTCCGCCTCCGCACCGGCCTGGACCCCCGCCACTCCTACGTCAGCGAGCTCTACGCCGCCGACCAGCCACTGCGCCACCTCTTCGGCGGCCTGGAGAGCGGCTGCGCACTCCTGGTCATCACCGGCGCCCTCCTGGCACGCAGCACACCCGCCGGCCACGGGCGCTGGGCCCGCACCGGCTGGCTCGCACTGGTCGGCCTCGGCCTCTCCTCACTGGCCGACGTCATCCTCCCCATGACCTGCGCCCCCTCGGTGGAGCCCGGCTGCGTGGCGGTCCATCCCTGGCACACCGCCACCAGCGCCTTCGCCCACTTCTTCCTCTTCGCCTCGATGGCCACCCTCAGCCGCGCCGCCGCCGTACAGCGTCCCCCCATGCCACTGGTCCGCCGCTGGGGCCCGCGCGTCCTGGCCGTGGCCATGCCCGCCGCGATCCTGACCATCGGCCCGCTCATCGGCCACCCCGGCTGGCACGGCATCCCGCAGCGCGCCCACCTGACGCTGGTGGGCGTGTGGTTCGCCCTGCTGGCCTGGGAGTTGGGCCGCTCGGCCCGCCGACGGCGACGCTGGGCCGGCCACTGGGACGGCCCCTGGGAGCGGTACGTGGAAGGACTCAGGCGCGTATGGCGGACCGAACCTGCCGGGCGCGGGAACGGACCCGGTCCGGAGCGAGGCGGTCCGGAGCGAGGCGGTCCGGAGCGAAGCGGGGCGGAGCTGGACGGTCCGGAGCGAGGCGGTCAGGAGACGGCCGGTCCGGGGTAGGTCGGTCCGGGGCAGGTCGGGCAGGGGAAGGCCGGTCCGGAGCTAGGTGGGTCGGAGTAAGCCGGGCGGGGGTGAGTTGGGTGGGGGTGGGTTGGGTCGGAGTGGGGTGGTTCGGGGTGGGTGGGGCTGGATGGGGGGGGTTGGGGGCGGTGGTCTTGGTGGGGCGGGTGGGGCTGGTGGTGGTGTTGGTCGCGGTGGTCCCGTTGGGTTGGCCGGTCTCGGCGGTCTCGGCGGTCGCGCCGGTTTCGCTCCGGCAGTCGCGGCAGATGCCGCCGGGGAGTGCCGCCGGGCGTCCCGGCGCGCGGCAGACGGTGCACTCCATGATGCGGAGCGGTGTGGTGGGTGCGGCGGCCGGCGTGGCGGGCGTGGTTGCCGGTGCGGTGGGGGCCTGGGTGATGACGACGGGCGGCAACTTGGCCGTCAGCCGGGACAGGACGAACCGGGCCGGGTGATGGACGGGGGTGGGGAGCCCGGCCGTCAACGTGGCCAGGACTTGGTCCGGTGAAGCGCCCCTGGCCAGCCATTCCGCGACGTACGGCGCCAGCGAGGTGCAGTCGGCCGCCGAGAGCGTCAGGCGGGGTTCGGCCCGGCCGAGGCCCGCGAGAAGCGCGTAGGCGGGGTTGTGCGGGCGGAGGGGGCGGGGTCCGCTGGTTGGTGCTCGTCTGGTTCGGCCTGCGGCACGTTCCCGGCGGGTAAGGCCGCCCACCAGGAGTCGTCCCGCGCCGTACGGGAGAAGTAGGTCCGGGTCACCCACTGCGGGCTGCCGCCGCTGCCGATGAACGTCTCGGTGAACCGCCGCAGGTGACCGGCGTCCGACAACCGGCGCAGGGCGGTGCGGAGGGCGCACTGCCCGTAGTCCGGCAGCACCTTGGCCAACGTCTTCACCGAGACGTCGGCCCCTTCGGGGAGCCGGTCGAGGTATGCGGCGATGGACGCCTCGCGGCGGGGGAAGTGATCGAAGTCGGTGGCGCGGCGGGGGTGTTGGTCCGGGGCGCCGCGTTTGCCGAAACCTGGTTTGGCGAGGGGGTGGGGGGCTGCGTATGCGGCCGTGGGAAGGCTAGAGTTTTCGTCAGCCACGAGATCGGTTTCCTCTTGCATCGATCTTGATGGTGAGACCCCGGCGAGGTGTTGGCGCACCTGCCGGGGTTGTTTTGTTGCTGCGCGCGCCAGACGGGTGGGACGCCGCGTGGCAAGCCCGCTACGGAACGTCATCTGACCTGGTGTGAGCGGGAGTTGGGGCGCGGGGGAGGGTGGGGGGGACTGACCCGTCCGCCCGTTCCTTGGAAAGAGGGCTCGGATTACGAGGCTTGAGCCCCGGGGGCGGTCCGGGGCTGCGGGGGCGGCCGGAGTTGGGTGGCTCACCTTGATGCCGTCGATGAACGTGGACCATGCCGCCGCCCGAAACACGAGCGCCGGGCCGCGCGGATCCTTGGAGCCGCGAACGGGGGCGACGACGGCGTGGTCGTCGGAGACTTCCAGGCGGTTGTCCGACTCCGTCGTATCAGCGAACGGACCCGGACCCCGGGGTGGCTGCTTACCCGATTCCTTCGAGGGCGGTGTTCCGGGGGTCCGGGTCCGTTCGCCGGGGGGTGTCGGGGGGTGTCGGGGGTGCCGCGTCGGCTTCGCCTTTCCGTACGGTGTGCGGTGCCTCGGGGGTCGTGTTCAGGTCCGCGCGTTGCTGCTTGCTGAGGCCGAAGAGGTAGGTGGCGGCGAAGCCGACCGCGTAGCCGATGAGGAGGCCGAGGGCGTAGACGGTGATCGTCGTGGCGAGTGGGTGGTTGCCCTTGACCAGGGGGAAGAGGGCCCAGCCGGAGGGTCCGATGGCGGTGGAGCCGACGGCGTCGCCGAGTTGGTTGAACAGGCCGACGAAGCCCCCGCCGAATGCGCCGCCGACGCAGGCGGTGACGAAGGGGCGGCCGAGGGGGAGGGAGACACCGTAGATCAGGGGCTCCCCGACGCCCAGGAAGCCCGCGGGGAGGGCGGAACGGATCGTCGTGCGGATCGCGCGGTTGCGAGGGAGGCGGAGGTAGACGGCGAGGGCGGCGCCCACCTGGCCCGCGCCGGCCATGGCGAGGATCGGGAGGAGGGTCGTATAGCCCTGCTGCTGGATCAGGGTGGTGTGGATGGGGATGAGGGCCTGGTGGAGGCCCAGCATGACGAGGGGAAGGAAGAGGCCGCCGAGGAGGAAGCCGGCGAGGGCGCCGCCGTTGGCGAGCAGCCAGTCGGCGGTGGTGCCGATGGCGGTGGAGACCTCACCGGCGACGTACATCAGGCCGAAGACGGTGACCAGGCCGGTCAGCAGAACGGTGAGGGTGGGCGTGAGGAGGACGTCCAGGGCCTCGGGGATGCGTCTGCGGAGCTGCTTCTCCAACTGGGCGGCGAGGAGGGCGGCAGCGAGGGCCCCGAGGACGCCGCCCTGGCCGGGGGCGAGCTTCTGGCCGAAGGCGGTGACGTTGGCGATGCCGGGGAAGACGATCACCGCGGCGACCGCGCCGCCGAGGACGGGGGTGCCGCCGAATTCCTTCGCGGTGTTGTAGCCGACGAAGACCGCGATCAGGGACATGAAGCCGGAGGCGATGGCGGTCAGGGCGGGCACCAGGGCGGGGAGCCAACCGGCGTTGGTGAGCAGGCCGTTGAGGCCGGCGATGATGCCGCAGCCGATCAGGGCGGGGATGAGCGGCACGAAGATGTTGGCGATGCGGCGGAGGAAGAGTTTGACGGGGGTGGCGTTGCGGGCCTTCTGGCGGGCCTTGAGGGCTGCGCCTTGGGCGGCGAGGTCGACGGCGGTGGCTGTGGCGGTGGGGGTGGCGTCTGCGGTGGTGGGGGAGGCGGCGGCTGTCGGGGTGAGGGTGTTTGTGGGGGTGGCGTTGTGTGGGCGGGGGTGCTGGGGGGTGGTTTTTGTGGGGGCCGCTGGGGCGCCGCTTCCTTCCTTTTTACGGCAATGATTACTGAGAGTGAATTGTTCCTGCTGAGTGTCACCGAAGGTGGCGGTTTCGGCTGCCAGGCGTTCGAACTCCGGGGTGACGCGGGCGACCGTGCCGGGACCCAGGACGATCTGGTAGGTGTCGTCCTCCACCACGCCCAAGACGGCGGGCAGTGCCTTGAGGGCGTCGTCCTGGACGAGGGTGCGGTCCTGGATGCCCAGGCGGAGGCGGGTCATGCAGTGGGCGACGGAGGTGACGTTGTCGGCGCCGCCGACGAGGGGGAGGAGCGCGGCGGCGATGGCGCGGTTCTTGTCTTCGGTCATGTGTGGCGCCTTGCTGTCGGATGACTGACGGTAAGTCAGTTCGGGTGGGCGTGACCGGTGGCGGACTGGAGGGCGGCGCGGAGATGGCCCTTGGAGGCGTTGAGGAGGCGGGCGGCTTCGTGGCCGTCGACGCCGCCGAGCAGGACGAGGATGGCGTTCTTCACCTCGCCGTCGGTCTCGGTGAGGGCGGCCTCGATCTCCGGGTCGGAGGCGCCGGTGGCGAGCGCGACGATGCGGCGCGAGCGGGCCCGTAGTTTGTCGTTGGAGGCCCGGACGTCGACCATCAGATTCCCGAAGGTCTTGCCCAGGCGGATCATGGTGATCGTCGAGATCATGTTGAGGACGAGCTTCTGGGCGGTGCCCGCCTTGAGGCGGGTGGAGCCGGTGATCAGCTCGGGGCCGACGACGACCTCGATGCCGTGCTCGGCGGCCGCGGCGAGCGCGGAATCGGCGTTGCAGGACAGGCCGATGGTCAGGGCGCCGATCGTTCGGGCGTGCTCGACCGCGCCGACGGCGTACGGCGTGCGGCCGGAGGCGGAGATTCCGACGACGACGTCGCGGTCGGCGACGGCGAGCGCGGTCAGGTCGGCGGCCGCCAGCTCCTTGCTGTCCTCGGCGCCCTCGACGGCGGTGACCATCGCGGACGGGCCGCCCGCGATCAGGCCGCGGACCTCGGAGGGGTCGGTGTTGAAGGTCGGCGGGCACTCGCTGGCGTCCAGGACGCCGAGGCGGCCGGCCGTACCGGCGCCGGCGTAGATCAGGCGGCCGCCGCGGGCCATGCGGGCGGCGGTGGCGTCGATGGCGGCGGCGATCTCGGGGAGGCGCTCGGCGACTGCGGTGGGGACGGTGGTGTCCTCCCCGTTCATCAGGCGGGCGATGTCAAGGGTGGGGCGGCGGTCGATGTCGGCGAGGTCGGGGCGGTACGCCTCGGTGGTGAGGGAGGCCAACTGGGAGCGGAGCGCTGTGTAGTTGGGGTCGGTGGGTGGCATGGGGCGGGCTCCTTGGGGTGCGGGGGCCTTGGGGTGGCGTGGGCTCGGTTGCGGCTGCCGGGCGGGGCGCGCCGCTTTATTTCCGGCTGCCCGCGGGTGGGTGCCGCTGTGCCCACTCGCGCCCCGGCGGCACGACGGCCCGCAACGGGGCGTCGCGGCAGGTGCGGCCGGCCGCGGCGGGGTGTGGCGCGGCCGCCCTCGGCGGGGTCCGGCCGCGGTGTGACGGGATGCCGCGGTGTGGGGTGTGGTCAGTGGCGGGGGTTGTGGCGGTGAGCCAGGGCTTCGTAGGAGGCGGAGAGGGCGGGGGCGGCGGTTTCGTAGGTGCGCTGGGCGACGCCTATGAAGAGGCAGTCGACGACGAGGAGTTGGCTGGTGCGGGAGGACATGGCCGCGGGGCGCAGCTCGCTCTCGCGGGCGGTGGACGTCGTCAGGATGTGGTCGGCGTAGGCGGCGATCTCGCCGTCCGGGCGGCCGGTGATGGCGATCGTCGTCGCGCCGTGGTCGAAGGCGACCCGCAGCGGCTCTATGACGTCCGTCGTCCGGCCGGAATGGGTGATCGCGATGGCCACGTCACGGGCCCGCATCTGCACGGCGTTGGTCACCGCGAGATGCGGGTCGGAGTGGGCATGGGCGATCAGCCCGATGCGCAGCAGCTTCTGGACCAGGTCCTGGGCGACGAGGTTGGAGGCGCCTATTCCGTAGACGTCGATCCGGCGGGCGGAGGCGAGGGCGGCGACGGCCGCTTCCAGCTGGGTGACGTCCAGCGCGGCGGCGGTGTCGGCGAGGCACTGCTGCTCTTCCTGCGCGAGCTTGGCGACGACGTCGATCAGGGAATCGTCGACCGCTATGTCCGCCGTGACGGCGGGCGCGCTGCCGGTCGCCTGCTGTGCGGCGAGCGCGGCGAGGGCGAGGCGCAGGTCGCGGTAGCCCGGGTAGCCGAGCAGGCGGGAGGTGCGCACGACGGTGGCTTCGCTGGTGCCCGTGCGCTCGGCCAGGCCGGTGACGGTGAGGGCGGCGCAGCCGGCCGGATCGCTTGCGACGGTCTCCGCGACCCGCTGCATGGAGCGGGTCATCGTCGGCGCGAGCGTGCGGACCTTGGCGGCCAGTGCCGCGGGGGCCGGTGGCGCCGGAGCCGAGGCCGGCCGGGCGCCGATGAAAGTTTCCTTCACTCCGCTACTCATGGCTGAAAGATATTTTCAGCTCCGGTGACGCGTCAATACCGACCGTGAAGCCTGTGGACGGACCGCCGATGCCACCCGGCCCGCCTGTGGATAACTTCAGCCGCCCGCCCGCCTCGCGCAAGAATGAGGTCATGGAGCTTGAACAGGCATTGCACACCGCGCGAGCACTGGTGCTCGCCGACCTGATGGCGGACGACGTAGCGGACGCCGAGATCGTCTCGCTCGTCGAGGATGCGGTCACGCATCGTCGATGGTGGGTGGAGCAGTGGCCTGAGGGCGCCTCGTTCGTCGCGGGACTGATAGCGCAGGACGTACAGGACGCACTGCTGGAGCGGTACGGCCGCTGGCCGTTGTGCCCGGTGTGCACGGAGTCCGGAGACCCGCACGCGCTCGATGTGGAGCCGGAGTTGGGCCCGGATCCGCACTGGGTGTGCCCGAAGACAGCGGTCGCCGTCGCCCCCGTCGGGCAGCTGCGCGCGCCGGCGGAGGGCTGACGTGACGGTCTACATCGACCCGCCCGACTGGCCAGGGCACGGTCGCATGTGGTCGCACCTCGTGAGTGACGACTCGTTCGAGGAACTGCATCACTTCGCGGCGGCCCTGGGCGCGCCCCGGCGGGCCTTCGAGCGCGACCACTACGACCTGCCGGCCGAGCGCTATGCCGACGCCGTGCGGGCGGGGGCGGTGGAGGTCGGCTCCAAGGAACTGGTGCGCCGCCTCACGGAGGCAGGACTGCGGCGGCCTAAGGGGAGGTGAGGGGCGGGGTGAGGGTGGGGCTGGGGGTGGGCGGGGGGAGGGGGAGGCCCCCCAGGTGGGGTGAGGGTGACCCGGCCAGCAGCCTCCGGCCAGCGCACCCCCCCGGCACGCTCGCAGTGTCACCAGACCAGACCAGACCACGCCCGTCCGTCCGTCGGTGGGCCGGGTGTGTCGGGGCGTGTCGGGGCGGAGGTGCGGCCCGGTTCCCCGCCGCCGACGCTCCGTACGGGTGTCGGTCCGCGGAGCAGGCGCGTGATCAGCCGGTGTTCGTGCGGGCCGGCTGGTTGTCCGTGCGGCCGTCAGGGGCGTTCTGCGGTCTCCGCGGAGAGGAGGGCGGATGCCGAGGTGGATACGTCGTCGGCACCGGTGCTGTGGTCCGTGCCGGAAGCGGCGCCGGGTCCGGGTGCCGAGGACGCGACCACGCGGGAGGGGGCCGAGGCGCGGTGGAGGCGGAAGGCGAGGCCCGTGGTGAGGACGGCGACGGCGGCGAGGGCCGCGCCGGTCCAGGCGACGGACGGGTAGCCCCAGCCGGCGCTGATGGTCAGGCCGCCCAGCCAGGGGCCGAGGGTGTTGCCGATGTTGAAGGCGGCGGTGGTGGTGGCGCCGGCGAGGGTCGGGGCCGCGTTCGCCACGTTGAACATCCGGGCGTTGAGGGCCGGGGCGGTGGTGAAGGCCGTGACGCCGAGCATGAGGGAGAGGGCCACGGCGGCGATCGGGCTGTGCGCGGTCAGCGCGAGGACGGCGAGGACGGCGGTGGAGGCCGATATTCCGCCGAAGAGCGTGCCGAAGAGGTGGGCGTCGGCGATCCGGCCGCCGATGAACGTACCGATCAGCGCGCTGACGCCGAAGAGGGCGAGCACCGTCGGGACCCAGCTCTCGGCGAGTCCGGCGGTGTCGGTCAGGAGCGGGGAGAGGTACGAGAAGAGGGCGAAGACCGCGGCGCCGTTCATGGCGGTGGCGATCAGCGCCAGCCAGACCTGCTTGTCCTTGTAGATGGTCAGCTCGCGGCGGAGCTGGGGGCGGTCCTCGCCGGTGGGCACCTCGGTGTGGGGCACGAGGGCGACGACGCCGATGAGGCCGATCACGGAGAGCCCCGCCACCGCCCAGAAGGCGGCGCGCCAGCCGGCGTGCTGGCCGAGCAGCGCACCGGCGGGGACACCGGCGATGTTGGCGATGCTCAGGCCGCCGACCATGACGGCCATGGCGCGGGCCCGGGCGTTGACCGGGACCAGTGAGACGGCCACGGCCGCGCCCACCGCCCAGAATCCGGCGCAGGCCAGGGCGCTGACCACCCGGGACACGAAGAGGACGGCGTAGGAGGGTGCCAGCGCGCCCGCTACCTGGCCGAGGCCGAAGAGCGCGAGCAGGGTGATGAGGGTGGTGCGGCGGGGGAGGCGGAGCGTCGCGGCGGCCAGTACGGGGGCGCCGACCACCATGCCGATGGCGAACGCGGAGACCAGCAGTCCGGCCTGCGGGATGGAGACCTGGAGATCGCGGGCGAGCGGCTGGAGGATGCCGGAAAGCATGAACTCGCTGGTGCCCAGCGCGAATACGGACAGGCCGAGGACGTAGACGGCGAGGGGGAGGCGGGCGCGGGGAGGGGCGGCGGCTGGTGCTGGCATGACAGGTACCAACCGGGGAATGGGTGCTGGCATTCCCGGTCGGGGGGTGGTGTCCGCCACGCGGAGTCCGTGGCGGGTGCTCGGCCGGCGCAGCCGCAGCGGTCGGCCGGAGGCGGTGCCCGGTGCTCGACCGGCTCGGTCGGAGCGATCAGCCGGAGGCGGTGCCCGGTGCTCGGCCGGCACGGTCGGAGCGGTCGGCCGGCGCTGGGAGCTCGGTCGGCGCGGTTGGAGTGGCCGCAGCGGCCGGTCGGAGCCCGCCGCCGGTTGCTCGGTCGGAGCGATCAGCCGGAGGCGGTGCCCGTGCCGCTCTCCAGGAGGGCGAGTTCGGTCGACAGGTTGTGGCGGGCCGGCCGCTCCCAGCGGTCGTGTCCCTGGGGGGTCGCGAACAGGCGGGGCAGCGCGAGGAGTTGGCGGAGAACGGCGGCGCGACCGGCCCGGAAGTCCGGGTCGGGGACGAAGTCGTACTCGGCGCGGACCGCGGCGGCGTAGGCGGCGTACGCGTCGGGGGAGCCGGCCAGGACGGCCAGGTCGGCGTCGCAGAGGACGGCGCCGTTGTGGTCGTCGGGGGCCGGGTCGTGGGTGACGGTGAGGCGGACGAGGCGGGCGGCCTCGGCCGTGCGGGCGGGGGCGATGCCGAGTTCGGGGAGGGCGCGCTCGGCGAGGGCGGCGCTGCGTTCCTCGTTCTCGGAGCGGTCGGGCCGGTAGACGGCGTCGTGGAACCACGCCGCCAGCTGGACGGCCGGCAAGTCGTCGGCGTACGCGGCGAGTTCGTCGACCCGGTCCAGGACGGTGGTGAGGTGGTCGGTGGTGTGGTAGCGGCGCTGCGGTTCGGCCCAGCGGCGGAGGAGGTTGGCCGCGTACGGGGCGGGGTCGGGGTGCTGCTGGGTGCCGTGGGCCCGGGTGTCGCGGGCCTGGGCCACGGTGGCCGCCCAGCGGGCGGCCAGGTCGGGGCGGGACTCGGTCATGTCGGCCATTGTGCCCGGTCAGGGGGCGGGTTCGTCGCGGCAGGAATAGAGCTCGATCTCGTCCGCGGTGGGTTTGTAGTGGGCTTGCCAGTCGACGTCGGCATCGGTGATGGAGTGGAGCGAGGACTTGAAGTCCTGGTCCCAGTCGCTGGTGGTGACGTAGGCGCGCAGTGCGTCGCGGAGTTTGTAGCAGTCGGCGCGGTGGCCTTTTGCCATGGCGATTCCGTAGCGGTTCGCGGAACCGATGGTGAGTTTGGGGATGACCTTCAGGTTCTTGTGCCGTTCGGTGAATCCATAAAGGATCATCTGGTCGGTGGAGACTGCGCTGGCGTATTTCGTATTGAGGTCGTCGATGCAGCTGGAGGCGTCGGGCGCCTCGTACCACTTGCTGCCGGTGTATTTCTTCAGGGTGTCGACGGAGGTGGTGCCCGTCCAGGTGCAGACGCGTTTGCCGTCGAGGTCGGAGATCTTCTGGATGCTGTGATCGTCCGCGCGGATCATGAAGCCCTGGAGGGTGGAGGCGTACGGGCCGACGAAGTCGAGGTCTTTCATGCGGTCGGCGGTGATGGAGAAGGTCGCGACGACCAGGTCCTTTTTCTTGTTCTTCAGTACGGTGCCGCGGAGTTCCGAGGGGACCGCGCCGAAATCCGGTTCCACGTTGAGTGTTTTGAGTACGTGGTTGGCGACGTCGACGTCGAATCCGAGGGGGTGGTAGTGCTCGATCGAGCTGGTGCCGGGCTGGTCGTCCTTCATACCCACCGCGACCCTGCCGGAGTCGAAGAGGGATTCCGAGGAGCCGCAGGCGGTGGCGGTCGCGGCGAGGGCGGCGAGGACGAGGAGGGGCGCCAGCGTGGTGCGGCGGATCGTCATGGGGTCCCCGTTTCTTCCGTGCGTTGTACTGGACGTGCGTCGGCGCGGTCACCTGCGGTGAGGGGCGCGGCGCGGTCACATGTCGTGGCGGGTGTCGCCGGTGTGGCCGGTGTGGCCGGTGTGTGTGGCGGGTGTGGAGCGGTCACGTGTCGTGGAGCGTGGCCTGTGTGGTGCGGATGTCCAGGAGGCAGCCCTGGCCCGCCTTGAGCTCGACGTCGATCCGTACGGTGCGGACCTGCCCGCCGAGGAGGAAGTCGGCGGTGCCGCCGTGGCGGACGGTCGTCGGCTGGGCCGTGCTGCCGGAGCCGAGCAGGGTGAGGTCGGCGGAGGAGCCGGGGCGGCAGGTCGGGCCGGCGGTGTCGTTGTCGTTGATGGCCAGGGTGAGGCGGAGGGCGTTGCGGGACTCCTCGGGGGTGGCGACGTCCAGGCTCAGGGTGAAGTGGGTGCCGTTGGACAGGGCGCGCTTCACCGGCGGGGTGATCTGCCCCGTGACGTCGATCTCGCCGTGGGTGACGACGTTCCGGAAGGCCAGGTAGCCGCCGACGGTGGCCAGGACGGAGACCAGGGAGAGCGCGGCGACGATGCGGGCGTCGGCGGGGCGCTGGACGAGGACGCGGCCGGTTGCGGTGCCGAGGGAGACGGCGGCCAGGATGCCCCACAGGACGTACTGGGAGGCCGGGCCGTCCGGCCAGGTGCTGCCCGAGACGATCAGGGCGGCGCAGGTCAGGAGCAGCGGCAGCCAGCGGGCGCTGGGGTGCTGCAGGACCCAGCGGATGATGACGTTCCGGATGCTGCCGGCGGCGATCGCGTGGTCACCGGTGGCGGTGGTGTCGTGGTGGATGTGCTCGGGGTCCGGCCGCGGCGGTCTGCGGGGGGTCATTCGTTGCCCTGGGGGCGTGGGGTGCCTCCCATGTTGATGGTGCCGTGGATCTCCCCGGCGGCGAGGGAGTGGTCGCCGGTGGCGGTGACGTGGTGGTGGACGGTCCGCGGGCCGGTGGAGGCGGCGAGCCGGGTGACGTGGTCGCGGAAGCCGGCGGCGTCGCGGTCGCCTGCGGGGGAGTCCAGCCAGGTGGCGAGGGCGTCGGCGAGCAGTCGGCGGTCGTCGGCGTCGAGGGTGGCCAGCAGTGCGTCCAGGGCGTCGGCGCGGTCGGTGTCGAGGCGCGGCGCGGTGGTGTCGTCGTCGCCGAGGGTGGTGGTGTGGTCGCGGCGGTGCAGCAGGCGGCGGAAGAAGCCCTCGCCGGCGGTCACGGTGTGTTCGGCGAGCCGGTCCTGGGCGGCGGTGAGGACGGAGGTGCCCAGGCTGTTGGCAGCTAAGGCCAGATATGGGGCTATTTCGGCGGATACGGTCGCAAGGTCGGACATCTGGGTTCTCCGTGCTCGAAGCCATGGGTGAGCGAGGTGTCAACGCAACGCCCTTATGGGAAAGGCGTGTTACCCAAGCGAGGGCTGATCCACACTCGTGCCATTGGGTGGTTTTCGGGGTGGCGAGAGTGGAGGGGGCGGGTGGATTTCGGCCGCGTCGCGGGACGGATGGCGGCGCCGTGGTCAAGGAGCGCTTAGGCTGGGTATTGGACTAGACCTGTTGGGGGCGGGGGTCGGGACGACGGGCCGCGGCAAGCGCGTGCGGCGTCGCCCCGGCCGCCCGCCCCAAGGGCTCTGGCCGCGTCGGTCGTCATCGGAAGGTTGGGTCGTATGAATCAGCGCGCGCTCCTGGAGGTGATCGCGCTCGGTCCCGAGGATGCGGTCGCCGCGCAGGCCGGCGGTGCCGACCGTCTGGAACTGGTCGCGGACATGGCGGCGGACGGGCTGACACCGCCGCGCGCCACGTTCGCCGCGATCCGCGCCGCCGTCGGCATTCCGCTGCGGGTCATGCTGCGCGCCGCCGACGGCTTCGCGGCGGGCGACGTGGACGCGCTGTGCGCGGAGGCGGCGGCGCTGCGGGCGGAGGGGGCCGAGGAGTTCGTCCTGGGGTTCCTGATGCCGGACGGACGGCCGGACCTGGTGGCGGTGAAGGCGTTGGCCGAGGTGATCGACGGCTGCCGGTGGACGTTCCACCGGGCCGTCGACCGGGCCGTCGACCGGGATGCGCTCCGCAAGGAGCTGGCAGGCTCGGCCGGGCTCGACACCTACCTGAGCGCCGGTTCCGCGGACGGCGTCGACGCGGGGCTGGCGGTGCTGATTGCCGAGCAGGCGCGCACCGCGGCGGGCGAGCCCGGGTACGCGCCGCGGATCCTGGTGGGCGGCGGGCTCCGGCTGGACCACCTGCCGGAGCTGCGGGCGGCCGGGCTCGACGCGTTCCACATCGGCGGCGCGGCCCGCCCCGGAGGATGGGCCGCGCCGGTGGACGCGGCCGCCGTGCGGGAGTGGCGGGCGGCGCTGGACGCGCCGGTGGCTTCCACGGCCTGAGGGCACGTCAAGTCGTAGGAGGTGCCGGGCCGTTCGCGGGCGTCGGCCACCCGGTCGGCGACCTCTCGACGGCCGGGTGGCCGACCGGCCTGGCGGTCCGTCGGGCGGTCGACCGGCCAACCACCGCCCAACCGGCCGAAAACGGTCAGACCTCCCATTGTTAGGATTTACGGGAATCGGCAAGAGGGAGTGAATTCCAACGGCTTGGGGGGATTCGCTCTCTCCTGGCGCCCTCCGGCCCGCACGACCCATCGCCTGGAGGGCAGATGACCCATCCCGTCATATCCCGGCGGCCTTGGACGCCGGGCCGCTCCGCGCGTTCGCGACGCCTGCTGACCGGAGCCGTCGCGCTGACCCTCGCGGTCACCGCCGGCCCGCTCGTCGCGCCCGCCGTCGCCGCCACCCCGGCCGCCGCCGGGGCCACGGCCGCCCCCGCGCAGCAGCTGAAGATCGCTCCCGGCTCCGAGATCCTGAGTGCGGGACGCACCGGCTTCCTCTCCGTCGCCGCGGACGAGACCGTGTCGTGGACGCGTTACGCGGACGGCGAGACGACCGAACTCGCCCGGGACGACGGCACGTTCACGGACTCCACGATGCACGGCACCGCGTCCGACGTCGTGGCGCTGGGCGACGCGCCGTATCTGCCCAGCTCCAAGAAGATCACGCTGCGCGACATGGCCACGGGGTCGTCCACCGTCATCGACCTCACGCCGTACGGCTACTCGTACGCGGGCGCCGTCGGCACGTCGGTGATCGCGCTGAAGGACTCCGGGAAGACCCGGGAAGCCCACATCCTGGAGAACGTGGGCGGAAAGGTGACCGACCGGGCGGTCACCGGCCTGCGCTTCCCGGCACGGGACATGGCGGCGGTGGCGGGCGAACCGGGCGCGGTCGTGCTGCGGTACGAGCCGGACGACGTCATCGGCTCACTGTTCAGCGAGTACATCGTGGTCGACCTGGCCTCGGCCAAGGTCACGCACCACACGCTGGGCGCCGACTTCTCGCGCGTCGCACTGTCCGGCACCCACGTGGCCGTCATGGGCCACGAGAACAACAACCGCGACGACATGAAGCTGGAAGTGGAGAAGCGCGGCGACAACCAGCAGCGGACGACCCACTCGCCCGGCCGCATGTACGACCCGATGGTGGGCCTGGTCGGCAACTGGGTGCTGTACGGCACCAAGCGCAAGGTCCACGAGGGCTGGGCCAACTTTCCCCAGGGGCTCTACGCGATGCCCGCCGACGGGTACGCCGCCCACAAGGTGATGGACCACGCCACCTCCGTCACGCCCACACCGGACGGCGACCTGCTGGTGATGGGCGGCACGACCGAACACGGCGAAGGTCTCTACCGGGTCTCCGTCGGGGCCTTCGCCGAGCCGGTCGCCAAGCTGATCGCCGGCACCGGCGAGCCCACCAAGGTCACCGTCCTCGACTCCGAGGTCCCGGCCGTGGCCGAGATGGACAAGGGCCGCTGGAAGGCGCGCTGGCGGCTCTCCCGCCCCAACGTCGAGGAGGTGGCCGTCACTCTGCGCCACACCGCCTCCGGCGTCGAGCGCGAGGTCGAGATCCCGATCGACTCCGAGGTGTCGACGTCCGGCAAGCCCACCTGGATCGAGCTCGATTGGGACGGCCTGCTCGGCCCCTCCTACGCCCCCGACCGGGCCGCCCCCAACGGCGACTACACCTGGCGGCTGACCGCCAAGCCCACCAACGGCGTCGGCCCGGACCTGAGCGCGAGCGGCACCTTCAAGGTCGCGCGCAAGCCCGCCCCGCACGACTACACCGACAACGGCTCGCCGGACCTGCTCATCAGGAGCGGCGGCGACCTGACGCGCACCGACACCTACCGCGACCCGGAGAACGGGCGGCTGAAGACCCGCGACGCGGAGAAGGCCGGCTGGGGCTGGGACATCTACAACCAGGTCACGGCCGTCGGCAACGTCGCCGGCGCGGACCACGGCGACGTGGTCGCGCGGGACCGGGACGGGGTGCTGTGGCTGTACCTCGGCAAGGGGGACGGCACCTTCGACGGCCCGGTGCGGATCGGCGCCGGCTGGGGCGACTACACCCGGCTCACCGGCGGCGGCGACGTCGACGGCGACGGCCGCGGCGACCTGCTGGCCCGTGACTCCGCCGGGGTGCTCTGGCTCTACAAGGGCACGGGCAACTGGAAGGCGCCGTTCGCCCCCCGGGTGCGGATCGGCGCCGGCTGGAACATCTACGACCGGATCACCTCGGTCGGCGACGTCGCCGGCGGACCCGCGGGCGACGTGGTCGCGCGGGACAAGAACGGGGTGCTGTGGTCGTACCTCGGCAAGGGGGACGGCACCTTCGACCGCCCGGTGCGGATCGGCGCGGGCTGGGGCGCCTACTCCCAGATGGTCGGCGTCGGTGACGCCGACGCCGACGGCAAGGCCGACCTCGTGGTCACATCGGACGACCAGGTGTACGTCTACCACGGCACCGGCAACTGGAAGGCGCCGTTCGCCCCGCGCGAGCTGACCGGCGTCCACAAGAGCCGGAGCGACGAACTCGCCTGACGGGGGAACGGGTCACCCGGTCACCGGGCGGCCGAGGGACGCGCCCCGCCCGGTGGCCGCCGTCAGTCGGTGCCGAGCTGCTCCGGCAGCTCCGTCGCGTGGACGATCGTCAGACCGGAGACCGGCCGGGTCAGGCACACGTACAGGCGGCGCAGGCCGGTCCGCTCGTCCGGTTCGCCGTCCACGATCGCCGCCGGCTCGTCCAGCACCACGTAGTCGTACTCCAGACCCTTGGCCAGGGTCGCCGGCACCAGCGTCAGCCGGGCCTCGGCCGAGGTCTCCGCACCCGGAGGCAGACAGCCGACACCGGCCTCCTCAAGGGCCGCGCGCAGCACCGGAATGCGGGCATCCGCCGCGATCAGGCCGATCGAGCCCTCCTTGGCCAGCGCGTCACGGCAGGCCGCCAGCACGGCCGCGTCCAGCTCCTCGGACCGCACCGCGCGGATCGCGAAGTCGCCCGCCGACTCGCGGATGGAGGTGGCCTCCTTCAGGTCGGGCGCGATCGCCGGCAGCAGCCGGGACGCGTACGCGATGACCTCGCGCGGCACACGGAAGCCCTGGGTCAGCTCCTCGACGACGGAACCGGGCTTGCCCAGGTGGGCCAGCGCCTGCTGCCAGGTGTCGGTCGCCCACGGGGTGGTGCCCTGCGCGATGTCGCCCAGGATCGTCGCCGAGCCGGTGGTGCAGCGGCGGCCCACCGCCCGGTACTGCATGGGGGAGAGGTCCTGCGCCTCGTCCAGCACCACGTGGCCCAGCGAGTGCGTCCGAGCCACCAGGTCCGTCGCCTCGTCGATCAACACCGCGTCCGCGGACGACCACTTGGCGCTCTTCACGCTGCGCGGCGCCTTCCTGCCCGACCCGGGCAGCGCCCAAAGGATCGTCTTCTGCTCCTCGTCGGTGAGCAGCCCGTCCGCGTGCTCGGCGAGGAAGTCGGCGTCGCTCAGCAGCCGCAGCACCAGCTTCGCCGGATCGACCGGCGGCCAGATCGCCTTGACCGCCGCCTTCACCGCGGCGTTGCGCGCCACCGCGTCCTGCACCCGGTCGTCGGGCGCCTCGCCCGCCTGCTCCATCCGCACCAGGACGGCGTGCGCGATCCGCTGCGGCAGCGCCTCGCGGGCCGCGCCGTACCGGATGTCGCGGTCCCGCAACTCCTGCACGATCTCTTCGAGTTCGTACGCCGGGATGCGCCAGCGGCGGGAGCCGCGGACCACCATGCAGGGCTCCTGCGGCATCGTCACATGCGAGCGCACCGCCCGGCGCAGCACCTCGGCCATCCGCGCGTCGCCCTTGACCATGGCCGCGGCCGCGTCGTCCGCGCCGCGCACCTCCACATGGCCCACCAGGTCGTCGATCGTGGCCTGCTTGACCTCCAACTCCCCCAGGGCGGGCAGCACCTGCTCGATGTACTGGAGGAAGGAGCGGTTCGGGCCGATGACCAGGGTGCCGGAACGGGCCAGCCGCTCCCGGTGGGCGTACAGCAGGTACGCGACCCGGTGCAGGCCCACTGCCGTCTTGCCCGTGCCGGGCGCCCCCTGGACGCAGACCGTGCCGCCGATGCCGGCCCGGACGATCTCGTCCTGCTCGGGCTGGATGGTGGCGACGATGTCCCGCATCGGGCCGACGCGCGGGCGCTCGATCTCCGCCTGGAGGAGGGCGCTGGTGGTCTCGGCCTCGGCCGGGTCGGTGAGGTGCTCGTCCTCGTAGGCGGTCAGCTCGCCGCCCGTGTAACCGAAGCGGCGGCGCAGCTTGAGGTCCATCGGGTCCTTCTTGGAGGCCCGGTAGAACGGCTGGGAGACGGGCGCGCGCCAGTCGATGACCATGGGGTCGCCGTCGGCGTCGTGGACGTGGCGGCGGCCCACGTAGAAGTTCTCGCCGGCGGCACCCTCGGCGAGGTCGACGCCGGGGGCGTGGAGGTAGTCGAGCCGGCCGAAGAAGAGCGGGGTGCCGGAGAGGTCGGCGAGGGCCTTGATGCGGGCGTCGATCTCGCCCTGGAGGACCTCGGCGTTGACCCAGTTCGCGGTGACGTCCGCGATGTTCAGGGCCTCGGCGTCCTCGCGCATGGCGCGGAGGGCGGCCCGGGAGGCCGCGAGGTGCGCGCGCTCCCGCTGGAGCGGGTCGGCGGCGGGGGGCGCTGGCGTTGCGGGGAGCTGGTCGGGTGTCGGGTGGGCGTGCGAGGGCACGGCTTGCCTCCGGTAACGGGTCAATCCTCGGTATGCGGCGCGACGGCGCGACGGCGTGCGACGGCATGATGCGACGGGCCGCCCGGTTTCCGACCGGACGGTGGCGCTCCCCTGAACGGGAGACAGGCAGGCGCGCGATTGTAGCCACCACCTATCCCGGGCGCCAACGGATTTTCCGGTGCCGGGCCGGTGCCGGGCGCGGGGTGCGGGCGCGCGATGCCGTCCTCGGGAGGGGTAACCCTGAGGTCCCTAGACCTCCCGTAGGGGATGGCATGGGCCCAGAGGCTGATGCCGGGGCGTGGAGAGATGGAACCGTGGGGCGATGTGCGCCATTCGCGTGAAAACGATGATGGAGACATGAGCAGCGCGACGATCTCCTCAGCCTCTGTCCACGCCGTCCCCCGACGCTCGGCCAAGGGCGCCACGGCCCTCGGCGCCGACCCGACGACCGACTCGGCGGCCGCCCACGAGCAGCGCCACCTGCTGGGCAACACCGTCCGCGCGGTGAAGGTCTTCGCCGCGGCCGCGTTCAGCGTCGTGGTGATGGGGGAGTACGCCGACGGATGAGGCGAGGCGCACCGCGAGCGCACAGCGAACGCACACCGAGGTCCGCACCACGACAGGACCGGACCTTCACGGGAACGGACTCTCACAGGACCGGACTCTCACAGGACCGGACCCTCACGGGACCGGACTCTCACAGGTCCGAGCGACCACAAGTCAGAACCATCGCAAGTCAGAACCATCGCAAGTCCGAGCACGTACGAGCCCGAGCAAGCACGAGTACCGAGCAAGCACGAGTACCGCACACCCCGCATGCACCGCACGCGCGGACGGCACCGCCGGCGGCCGACGCTGCGCGGTTCGGCCGGATCACGCACCTTTCGTGCGTGTGACAGCCGATTCCGCATGGACATCCGGTTGACCGGAAAGCGTTACGGACGGTCGGTCTCGAACGACTAGCGTCGCCGCAGAGAGCGCGCTCAGGGCGACGAGGAGGGGTCAACAGGTGTCTGCCGCCGACGGGACGGGGACGTGGACGTGGAGACGCACCTGGGCGCAGAGCATCGCCAGCCCCGGCCGGCTGGCGATAGGCGTGCTGCTGCTGGGCCTGTCCTGCGCCGGGCTGTATGCGCTCTCCCTGGCCGTGCAGCTCCCGATGTCCGACATAGAGGTCTACCGCGCCGAGGGCCAGGCCGCCGCGACCGGCGGTGACCTCTACGGCTTCACGGTCACGAAGTGGGCGCTGCCGGCGACGTACCCGCCGTTCGCCGCCCTGCTGTTCGTCCCCACCACCTGGATCTCGCTCACCACCCTCAAGATCACTTGTGTGATGGCCAACGCCGCCCTCCTGGCGCTGCTGATCCACCTCTCCTGCAAGACCGCCGGCCTGCGCCGGGCCGCGTACTCCGCGCCGCTGGTCCTCGGCACCACCGCCCTCGGCCTCTGGCTCGAACCGGTCTTCCAGACCCTGGTCTTCGGGCAGGTCAACCTCGCCCTGACCTGCCTGGTCCTCTGGGACCTCTCGCGTCCGGACGGCGCCCGCCTCAAGGGCTTCGCGACCGGCCTCGCGGCGGGCATCAAGCTCACCCCCGCGATCTTCGCCGTCTACCTGCTGATCACCGGCAGGGTGAAGGCCGCCTTCACCGCCTTCGCCGGATTCGGGGTGTCGGTGCTGCTCGGCGCGCTGGTGCTGCCCGCGGCCAGCCTGGAGTTCTGGACGCGGCGGATGTTCGAGACGCAGCGGGTCGGCAAGGTGTGGATCGTCGACAACCAGTCGCTCCAAGGACTGCTCGCCCGGCTCCTGCACACCACCGAGCCGGGGGCGTGGTGGCTGGCGGCGGCCGCGGTCACCGGCGCGGCCGGACTCTGGATCGCCCGCCGGTGCCACGTCCACCGCGGCCTGGACCACTGGGGCGTCCTGGCCACGGCCGTCACGGCACTGCTGGTCTCGCCGATCAGCTGGTCGCACCACTGGGTCTGGTGCGTGCCCCTGCTGGCCGCGCTGATCGCCCATGCCCGCCGCGACGTCCGGCGCTGGGCGCTGGTGGCCGCCGTCGCGGTCGCCTTCACGGCCCGCTCGATGTGGGCGCTGCACCACAAGGGCACCCTGGCCCTGCACTTCTCCTGGTGGCAGCAGCCGTTGGCCTCCCCCTACCCGGTGCTCGGCCTCGCCCTGCTGGCCGGGCTGGCCTGGTGGACGCGCCCGACGCCCGGCCGCCCCGGCGCCCTCCCGGACACCCGCCGGGTCCCCGCGCCCCGCGCCGGCGGCCGCCGTCCCACCGGGGCCCCGGCGAGCTGACGGCCGTCACTCCAAGGGCGCCGGCGGGCCGACGGCCGCCACTTCCGGCCCCGGCGGGCCGCCGTCCGTGATCACGCCGGAGCGGGGTCGTCCTCCCCGGCCGTGACGTCGTCGACGTCGTCCCGGCCCGCCGTCAGCACCTCGTGCGCGTCCATGATCCGGTACGCGTAGCCCTGTTCGGCCAGGAAGCGCTGGCGGTGGGCGGCGAAGTCCTGGTCGACGGTGTCGCGCGCCACCACCGAGTAGAAGCGGGCCTCGTGACCGTCCGCCTTGGGGCGCAGCACCCGGCCCAGCCGCTGGGCCTCCTCCTGGCGGGAGCCGAAGGTGCCGGACACCTGGATCGCGACGGTGGCCTCCGGCAGGTCGATGGAGAAGTTCGCGACCTTGGACACCACCAGCACCGAGATCTCGCCCTCCCGGAACGCGTCGAAGAGCTTCTCGCGCTGCGCGTTGGACGTCTCGCCCTTGATCACCGGGGCGTCGAGGTGCTCGCCCAACTCGTCCAGCTGGTCGATGTACTGCCCGATGACCAGCGTCTGCTCGCCCGCGTGCCGGCGCACCAGCGCCTCGGTCACCCGCTGCTTGCTGTCCGTGGTGGCGCAGAAGCGGTACTTCTCCTCCGTCTCGGCGGTGGCGTACGCCAACCGCTCCGCGTCGGTCAGGTCCACCCGCACCTCGACGCAGTCCGCCGGCGCGATGTACCCCTGCGCCTCGATCTCCTTCCACGGGGCGTCGAAGCGCTTGGGCCCGATCAGCGAGAAGACGTC
The DNA here is from genome assembly GCF_002803155.1 of Streptomyces sp. CB02959. GTDB lineage: Bacteria > Actinomycetota > Actinomycetes > Streptomycetales > Streptomycetaceae > Streptomyces. The sequence goes on along the minus strand of NZ_NNBP01000028.1, from coordinate 25,484 downwards.
CGACTCCCGTCCGTCCTCGCGCACCAGCGTCGCGGTGAGCCCCAGCCGCCGCCGCGCCTGCAGGTCGGCGGTGAACTTGAAGACCGGCGCGGGCAGCAGGTGCACCTCGTCGTAGACGATCAGGCCCCAGTCCCGGGAGTCGAACAGCTCCAGGTGCGGGTAGACGCCCTTCCGCTTGGTCGTCAGCACCTGGTACGTGGCGATGGTGACCGGCCGGATCTCCTTCTTCGTGCCGCTGTACTCGCCGATCTCGTCCTCGGTCAGCGACGTCCGCTTCACCAGCTCGTGCTTCCACTGCCGGGCCGAGACGGTGTTGGTGACGAGGATCAACGTGGTCGCCTTGGCCTGCGCCATCGCCCCCGCGCCGACCAGCGTCTTGCCCGCGCCGCACGGCAGCACCACGACGCCGGAGCCGCCGTGCCAGAAGCCCTCCACGGCCTGCGCCTGGTACGGGCGGAGCGACCAGCCGTCCTCCGCCAGCTCGATCGGATGCGCCTCGCCGTCCACATAGCCGGCCAGGTCCTCGGCGGGCCAGCCCAGCTTCAGCAGCGTCTGCTTGATCTGCCCGCGCTCGGACGGGTGCACCACGACGCTGTCCGGGTCGATCCGCGCGCCGACCAGCGGCTGCACCTTCTTCGAGCGGAGGATCTCCTCCAGCACGGGACGGTCGGTCGTGGACAGCACCAGGCCGTGCGCGGGGTGCTTGGTGAGCGTCAGCCGCCCGTAGCGCGACATGGTCTCGGCGACGTCGACGAGCAGCGCGTGCGGCACCGGGTACCGCGAGTACTGCACCAGCGCGTCCACGACCTGCTCGGCGTCGTGGCCGGCGGCCCGCGCGTTCCACAGCCCGAGCGGGGTCACCCGGTAGGTGTGGATGTGCTCCGGCGCCCGCTCCAGCTCGGCGAACGGCGCGATGGCCCGCCGGCAGGCGTCCGCCAGCTCGTGGTCCACCTCCAGCAGCAGCGTCTTGTCGCTCTGGACGATGAGAGGTCCGTTCACGCGCCTCGCCTTTCGCATTCCGGTGTGAACCGTCGGCCCGGGGCCGCCCGGCGGCCCCGTGTGCCAAACGTCCAGTGTGCCGCATCCCGCCGGGAAGCCGGCCCGGTCGGGTGCCGGGCGTGGCCGGGCCCGTGTCCGGGGTGGAGGGTTCCGTCGCAGGTCAGAGGGTGTCGTCGGCGAGTTCGCTGACGCCGGTGATGCGGTGGAGGGGGTAGGTGCGGACCTCGTCGGAGGTGTGGTCGTAGGCCGTGACGTAGCCGCCCTCGACGCGGACGGGGGCGATCACCCGCTGGCTGGCGGCGCCGTCCGCGTTGACGTAGCCGATCCAGACGGGCGAGCTGGTGAGGACCGCGGCCTGCATGGTGGCCAGGGTCTCGGCGGAGGTGGTGCGGGGCAGCGCGCCCGGGGCCGGGGCGTCGGTGGGCGCGGTGGCGGGTTTGCGTTCGGCGGTGGCGGCCAGGTCGCCGGCGCGGATGGCGCGGACCGCCGCCTCCAGCAGGGTGCGGTCGGGCGGCGGCGGGCCGTCCGGGACCGGGGTCGGGGCCGTCCGGGGCGGGGTGCGGTAGGAGTCGGCGCGGGCCACCAGGACGTCGCCGGCGGCGGATTCGGCGGCCGGGGCGTAGCCCATCGCCCGTAGGCCGTCGAGGAGTTGTTCCGGGGAGGACTGGGTGGCGAGCACGGTCGGGGCCAGCCGGCGCAGGCGCAGTGCGGCGGCGCGGCGGTCGGCGAGGATCTCGGAGAGCAGCGCGTCGTCGTCGCAGCGGACGTAGGCGGTGGCCGCGCCGACCCGCAACTGGCCGTGTTTGCGGGCCACGTCGTCGATGAGGTAGGCGAGCGGCTGAGGGACCGGGGTGCGGGAGTGGGTGGTCAGGAACTCCTGGAGCTCGGCGGCGGACCGGCCGCTGTCCAGGGCGCGGCGCACCGAGGCCGGGGTGAAGCGGTAGACCGTGGCGCCGCCCTTGGACTCGATGTCGGCGAGTACGCCGAGCGCCTCGGCGAGCGGGCGGTGCAGCGGGCCGGGCGCGACGGCGGTCAGGTCGGCCTGGAGCAGGACGTGGTCGAGCGGTTCGGGCAGCAGCGGGGTGAGCAGCGCGGCGGCGCGGGTGGCGGCGGTGGCCGCTTCGGCGGGGGTGAGGGGCGTCGTGGCGGCGCCCGGCACCGTTTCGGCGGCCCGGTCGGCGCCGATCAGGGCGCGGCCGTGGGCGGCGAGGGCGCCCCGGCCCGTCACGCCCAGCAACTCGGCTTCGAGGAGCGTCTCTTGGGCGAGTCGGGAGCGCAGGTCCCCGGTCGGGCCGTCCGGGGCGGCGGCCGGGGACGGGGCCTGGCCCGGCACCTGGGCCGCCGGTGCCGGCGCCGGGGGCTGGGCGGCCGGTGCGGCGGCGCGCAGCGGGCGTTCCCAGCGCAGTCGGGACAGCAGCGCCGACTCCGGTACGGAGGTGCCGGGCGGGAGGGTGGCCAGCAGGGTCAGTACGCGGTGGCGGACCTCGGGGGCCGGGGAGCGGTCCAGGTGCGGGCCGAGGGCGGCCAGCGCGCGGCCCTTGGCGTCGGCGGTGCCGACCACTCCGGGGGTGCGGGTGGCGGGCAGCCAGGCGGCGACCAGGGTCGCCCAGCGCTCGTGGTCGGGCAGTTGGAGCCAGTCCTCGGCGGCCGGGGTGGCGGCGTAGCGCTCGTCGGCCTCGCCGTCGGAGGCGATCAGTCCGGCCGCGTAGGCGAGTTCGAGCCAGAGGGCGGCGAGCTGCTCGGTGGTGTCCAGGGCGGTCGCGGTCCGCTTGAGGTCGCGGACGCTCAGGCCGCCGGCGCGCAGCACGGGCGGGCCGCCGAGGTCCCACTCCTTGAGCAGCTCCTCGACGGTGGCCAGCGCGGTGAACGCCTGGCTCGCGGCGGCGTTGTCCACAAGCTGTGGATCGCGTGCGGTGGCCGGGGCGAGGGCGGGCGGCGCCGGCTCGGGGACGCGGTGGGCGCGCCCGGCGCGCAGGTGCAGCGCGGCCTCCCTGGGCAGCACGACGTTGCGGGCGCCCGCCGGCAGCAGCAGCCCGCGGTCCAGCAGCCACTGCAGGTGCGGGGCCGGCCGGTCGGTGACCGCTCCGTAGGGCGGGCCCCACAGCAGCTTGTCCAGGACGGCCACGGCCTCGGCGGGCGCGGTGTCCAGGAGGGCGGCCGTCCGGGCGCGGTCGGAGAAGAGGGCGGTGAGGGCGGCGACCGCGGACACCGGGTCATGGGTGGCGGGCAGGCCGGCCGCGGCCAGGATGTCCTGGAGCCGGCCCGGCGACATCCCGGAGGCGGCCTCGGCGACGGTCGGGCCCAGACCGGTCGGCGAGGGGCGGGTGGGGCTCGGGGTGAGCAGTTCCCGGGCGGTGCGCACCAGCCGCAGCCGGTCGTCCGGGCCCCACACCAGCGCCTGGGCGCGCAGTGCCGCCACCGCCCCGGGCAGGGCGGCGGCGACCGCCTCGTCCCCGGCGTCCCCGGCCATCAGCGCCGCCAGCGTCCCGTACGGGCAGGGGTCCGGCGCGACCGCCAGCGCCTCGGCGGTCTGGAGGGCGAAGGCGTCCAGCCGCTCCACCGCCCGGACCACCGACGCCCGGGTCCCGGCCCGGGTGGCCAGCTGCGTCAGATCACCCGGCACCGGGTTGAGCAGGTCGGGCCGGGCCCGCAGCAGGCCGGCGAGCCCGCGGTCCGAACGGGTCCTGAGCTCCTCGGCGAGGGTGCGGGGGGTAGCGGTGGTCATTCGTCTTACGTTAGCCGGGCGGGCGGGACGGCGGGAGCAGGCGGCGGGCGCGGACCGGCTGCCCGTCCGCAGGGGTGCGCGCCGTCCCGCGCGTCGTCCCGTGTGCCGTTCCGTGGGCGGGCCGAGGTGGCGGTGCGGGCCCACGGGGTACCGTCGGGGCAGCAACCAGCGGACGCCGCAGGGGATTTCGTGGGGATCGAGAGCGAGCAGCTCGTCTTTGACTATCTGAGCCGGGTGGGCGACCTGGCCCAGCAGCGGGGGCTGCCGTCCGGCACCCGGATGCGGCTGGTGGCCTCGCTGCGGGCCGAGATCGACGCCCGGAAGACCGACCCGAAGGCCGATTCGGTGCCCGGGGTGAAGCGGATGCTGGCCCAGCTGGGGACGCCGGAGGCGGTGGTGAAGGCCGCGGCCGACGGGGCGGGCGGGCCCGCCGCGGAGGGCGCCGGTGGGACCGGTGTCCGGGCGGCCGGGCCGGTGGCCGGGCCCGCGGAACCGGTCCGCCCCGCACCGTGGTCCGGTGCGCGGGAGAAGCTCGGCGGGCTGATCGGCAAGGTCCCCGGGCCGCGCGACGCGGACGCGCCGGACGAGGACGGCCGCCGGCCGGGCTTCCTCAAGAAGCGCGCCGCTCGGCCGGCCGTCCCCGAGGTCCCGTCGGGCGGTGCGCCGCCCCATCTGGCCGGCGCCGACGAACTGGGGGACGGGGAGTCCCCGCCCGACTGGTGGCGGGTGGACGCTGCGCCCTACGGAACGGAGGCCATGCCCTTCGGGACGGAGGCCATGCCCTTCGGGACGGCGGCCGCGCCCCCCGGGGCGGAGGACTCCGTGCCCGGGTTCGTCGGCGGTATCGAGCTGCCGGAGGTCTGGGAGCGGCCGGAGGAGGAGGCCAAGGACGGCGCGGCCAAGGACGCCAAGGGTGTGCCGCCGGCGGAGCGGGGCGGCGGCAAGGGGCGGGGGCGGGTGCTGCCGGCCCTGTTGCGGCGGACCCTCGGGCGGCCGGCCAAGGAGGCCGCGGCCGAACCCGCGGCCGCGGCGGGGGGCTCGGGCGGCGCGGGGGACGGTGCCGCGGGCGGTGCGGAGGGGCCCGCTCCGGTTCCCTTGCGGGCGTGGCTCAGCCCGGTGCCGACGCTGGCCGTGCTGCTGCTGGTGGCCGGTGCGGTGGCCGGCTCCTGGCTGGCGCTGGCCGGCGGCTGGGGGATCGCCTACGTCTCGCGCCGGCTCAGCCGTACGGAGACGAAGTTCGCGGCGCTGGGTGTGCCCGGGATCGTCGTCGGCGGCCTGGTGGTCTGGGTCTGGGGCCGCTACGACGGCCGCTGGGGCGCGCCGATCGCCCCCGGGCACCTGGGGCAGGAGCTGCTCGACGGCCTGCCGGGCGTGGTACGGGTGGCCGCGGTCGCCTCGGCGCTGTTCCTGCTCTGGCGGATGCGGCGGACGGCGCGTTGAGGTGCGGGCGGCGCACCGGAGCGCCGCCCGCGCCGCCTCACTTCTTGGCCAGCCGCTGCTGGATCTCGTCCAGGATCTTGTCGGCCGCGGTGTAGCCGATGCCCTGGATCCACAGCTGGTCGTCGACGCGGAGCGACCTGCCGTTCTTGACGGCCCGGAGGTTCTTCCAGAGGGGGCCGGCGGTGATCTGGGCCTCCTTGGACTTCTCGGGGCTGCCGTAGGTGGAGTAGAAGACCGCGTCGGCGTCGGCCTTGGCGATCTGTTCGGGGCCGACCTCGACCATCAGGCCGTTCTGCGCGCCGTCGACGACCGCGGTGGGGCCGGTGCCGAGGTCGTCGAGGACGGTGCCGATGTAGCTCTGGCAGCCGTAGATGCGGGTGTCGGCGCCCTCGACGAAGCGGACGACGTTGGTGCGCAGGCCGCGGGCCTTGGCGGGGCCGCCGAGGGCCCGGGTGACGCGTTCGGCGTGCGTCCGGTAGGCGGCGACGGCGCGTTCGGCCTCGGGGATCCGGTTCAGCGCGGCGGCGTGGACGGCGAAGTTCTGCTTCCACGGGTAGCCGGTGGTCTCGGTCATGACGGTCGGCGCGATCTTCGTGAGTTCGGCGTAGCGCTGGCCGTCGCGGACCTTGTTGGTGAGGATCAGGTCGGGCTTGAGGGCGGCGACCGCCTCCAGGTTGGGGGTGCCGATCTTGCCGACGTCCTTGATGCCGGCGAGTTTGTCCTTGGGCAGGTAGTCGAGGAAGCCGGAGGCGACGTCGGAGCGGGTGGCGCCGACGGGGGTGACGCCGAGGGTGAGGGCGGAGTCCAGTTCGGCGGTGTCCAGTACGACGACCCGCCGCGGGGCGTCGGGGACGGTCACCTCGCCCATCGCGGTGCGGACCGGGTGGCTGCCGCCGCCCTTGGGGGCCGGCTCGGGCCAGGTGGTGGTGGGCTGCGCGGGGCATTTCGCCGCTTTGAAGGTGCCGTCGGGGCCGGTGGCGGAGGCGCCGGAGTCGCCGCTGCCGCAGGCGGTGAGGAGCAGTGCGCCGGCGGCGACGGCGGCCGCGGCGGCCCGGCCGGTGGCGCGGGACCGGGCCGGGCGGGGGGAGCGGGTCTTCGCCGGGTGGGTGGGGCGGGTCATAACAGCCCTTTCGGCTCGGCGGCGGGGAGGTCGGCGGGGCGGGTGCCCCGGGGAGCGGTCGTCACTGCCGGGGTTCCCCTTCCCAGGGACGGCCCGGCACCACCAGGGGCGAGCCGGTCACCGGGTCCGGGACGACCACCGAGTCCAGGCCGAAGACCTCCCGGACCAGGTCGGCCGTGACGACTTCCCCGGGGTGTCCCTGGGCGACGACCCGGCCCGCCTTCATGGCCACCAGGTGATCGGCGTAGCGGGCGGCCTGGTTGAGGTCGTGCAGGACGGCGACGACGGTCCGGCCGCGTTCGTGGTTGAGCTGGCGCACCAGGTCCAGGACCTCCACCTGGTGGGCGATGTCCAGGTAGGTGGTCGGCTCGTCCAGGAGCAGCAGGTCGGTCTCCTGGGCCAGCGCCATGGCGATCCAGACCCGCTGCCGCTGGCCGCCGGAGAGCTCGTCGACCGGGCGGTCGGCCAGTGCGGCCACGTCCGTCCGCGCCATCGCCTCGGCGACCGCCCGTTCGTCCGCCGCCGACCACTGCTGCCACCAGTGCTGGTGCGGCTGCCGGCCGCGGGCCACCAGGTCGGCGACGGTGATCGCCTCCGGTGCGACCGGGGTCTGCGGCAGCAGTCCGAGCGACTGGGCGATCTTCCGGGTGGGGATCCTGGCCAGGTCCGTCCCGTCCAGCAGGACCGCGCCGCGGCGCGGCCGGAGCAGCCGCCCCAGGGCGCGCAGCAGCGTCGACTTGCCGCAGGCGTTGGGGCCGACGACGACGGTGACCGCACCGTCCGGCACGTCCAGGTCCAGGCCCTCGACGACGGTGCGTTCCTCGTAGGAGAGGGTGAGGTCGCGGGCGGTCAGGCGGGCCGCGGCGGACTCCTGGGCGGCGGTGGCCGCCGCGGCCGCCGGCCGGGGTGTGCCGGTACCGGTCACGCTTTTCCTCCTGTGGCCCGGCCACGGGCCCGGTGGCCCCTGACGATCAGCCAGATCAGATACGGGGCGCCGACGGCGGCGGTCAGCACGCCCACGGGCAGTTCGGTCGGCGCGAGCAGTTTGCGGGCGAGCAGGTCGCCGAGGACGACGATGACGGAGCCCAGCAGCGCCGAGCAGAGCAGCGGGATCTGCGCGGTCCGGGTCAGCCGGCGGGCGATCTGCGGGGCGAGCAGCGCCACGAAGTCGACCGGCCCGGCCGCACCGGTCGCCATCGACGCCAGCACCACCCCGACCGCCACCAGTCCCAGCCGGGTGCGTCCCAGTCGGATGCCGAGTGCGGTGGCGGTGTCGTCGTCCAGGGACACGGTCCGCTGGGCGCGCGCCGCCCACAGGACGGCCGGCAGCAGGACCAGCAGCGCCCACCCCAGGGGCGCCGCCTCCGGCCAGCCGCGCCCGTTGAGGGAGCCGGTCATCCACACCTGGGCCTGCTGGGCGACGAGGTAGTCGCCCTTGGTGAGGAACAGCTGGGTGACCGAGCGCAGCGCCACCGCGAAGCCGATGCCGATCAGCACGAAGCGGGTGGCGTGCAGCCCGCCGCGCCAGGCGAAGACGTAGACCAGCAGCGCCGCCAGCAGCCCGCCGGCCACCGAGACGTACGGCAGGACCGCGAACGAAGTGACGCCGAAGGTCATCGCCCCGACCGTCACCGCCCCCGCGCCCTGGGTGACGCCGATGATGTCGGGGCTGGCCAGCGGGTTGCGGGCCACCGTCTGGATCAGCCCGCCGGACACCCCGAAGGCCGCGCCGACCAGCAGCCCGACCACCATCCGGGGCAGCCGCAGCGTGCCGACGACGAGTTCCTGCGGGGACGGTTCGCCCGCCAGGACCTTGAGCACCTCGGAGGGCGCCACCCAGCTCTCGCCGGCGCACAGGTACGCCACGCAGACCACGGCCAGGAGGACGGCGAGCTCGGCGGCGACCAGGGTGGCGCGGCGGTGCAGCAGGAAGGAGCCGCGGCCGGCCCGGACCAGTGCGTACCCGGCGGGGCGGACCGCGCCCGGGCGGGCGGCGGGGGAGAACCCGGGGGCCGTCATGCCGCCACCGCCCGTCGCCGGACCAGGGTGACCAGGAACGGCACGCCGATCAGCGCGGTCATCACGCCCGCCGGGACCTCCGACGGCGGGAACAGCACCCGCCCGACGGTGTCCGAGACCAGCACCACGACCGGGCCGAGCAGTGCGGCCATCGGCAGCGCCCAGCGGTGCTGCCCGCCGACCAGCGCCCGGGCGAGGTGCGGGACGGCGAGGCCGACGAAGGCGATCGGACCGGCCGCCGCCACGCCCGCGCCGGTCAGCACGGTCGCCCCGAGACCGCCCACGATCCGCACCGTGGCGACCTTCTGGCCCAGGCCCCGGGCGACGTCCTCGCCGAGCGCCAGGGCGTCCAGCCCGCGCGCAACCGACAGCACCAGCACCGCGCCGACCAGCAGGAACGGCCAGATCTGGGCGGCCACCGCGGCGTCCCGGCCGGTGAGCGAACCCACCTGCCAGAACCGGAACTCGTCCAGCGCCGCGGCCTTGGTGGTCAGGATCGCCATCGACACCGACACCAGCAGCGCATTGATCGCGGCGCCGGAGAGCGCCAGTTTGACCGGGGTGGCGCCGCCCCGGCCGCGGGTGGCGATGCCGTAGACGACGACGGCGGCGACTCCCGCGCCGGCGAACGCGAACCAGACGTAGCCGGTCAGGGTGTGCACCCCGGCGAAGGCGATGGCGGCCACGACGGCGGCCGCGGCCCCCTGGCTGATGCCGAGGATGCCGGGGTCGGCGATCGGGTTGCGGGTGATGCCCTGCATGACGGTGCCGGCCATCGCCAGCGCGGCGCCGACCATCAGGCCGATCAGGGTGCGCGGCAGCCGCAGGTACCGCACGACCTGCGCGGCGTCGTCGGTGCCGCCGTGGACGAGGGCGTCGAGCACCGCAGACGGCGGGAACGCGCGGCTGCCGACGGCGAGCGAGAGGACCACCGCGAGCAGCAGCGCCAGCACCGCCAGCGCGGTCAGGCCGAGCCGTCGGCTCCGCTTCCGGTGCGTCACGGGCATGGCATCACGGGTGTCGGGTCCATTTCGCGCGATCTGGAGCTGTCGGTACGGACCCGTGGTCACCGCACGGCAGCCACGGGTTAGGTAAGGCAAGGCTAACGGTACGTCCTGGCCGGTTCCGTCCGCAGGGGCGCAGGCACAATGGCAGGCATGGCTCCGCATCCCCTGACCGTCGGGTTCGACCTCGACATGACGCTGATCGACTCCCGCCCCGGCATCAAGGCCGCCTACGAGGCGCTCGCCGCCCGCACCGGCACGTACATCGACGCGGCCGCCGCGGTCACCCGGCTCGGGCCGCCGCTGGAGGAGGAGATCCGCCGGTGGTTCCCGGCGGAGCGGGTGGCGGAGATCAGCCACGTGTACCGCGAGCTGTACCCGGCGCACGCGGTCACCGGCACCCTGGCGATGCCGGGCGCGCGGGAGGCGGTCGAGGCGGTGCACGCGGCCGGCGGCCGGGCCGTCGTCGTCACCGCCAAGTACGAGCCCAACGCCAAGCTGCACCTGACCCACCTGGGCATCGCCGCGGACGCGGTCATCGGCTCACTGTGGGCCGAGGCCAAGGCCGAGGCGCTGCGCGAACACGGTGCGCGGGTCTACGTCGGCGACCACACCGGTGACGTGCGCGGCGCCCGGACCGCCGGCGCGCTGTCCGTCGCGGTCGCCACCGGACCGTGCGACGCGGGCGAACTCCGCGCGGCCGGCGCCCAGGTGCTGCTCGACGACCTGACCGACTTCCCGTCGTGGCTGGATCGTTACGTAGCGGATCCGGATCGCTACCCGGCGGGTGGCGCCGACGGGGACGGGGCGAGGGCCGCCTCCGCCTGACGGCGCTGCGCGCCCACGGAGCGGACCACTCCGGCACCCGCGATCAGGAAACCGGCGCCCATCAGCATGGAAACCCAGTAGAACTCCCACGGCAGCGGGTGCGTACCCAGGAACAGTGGGAGCACTGTGACGAGAGTGCCCAGTGCGCCAACTAGGAACACGATCGCGCCGATTCGGACAAGCAGATCCCCGGCCTGGGGCGTTTCATGAGACACCTGACCAGGGTAAGTCGGGGCCAGGAGCGCCGAGGATCCCCCTGGCGACGTCTTGTCACCGGGCCCCGGACCATTAGCCTTGGGGGAGGCGGGCTCGGTGGCCCGCTGCACTGCTATCCAGACCCATTTTCCGCGCCGCGGCTCCCCAGTGTGCCCGCGGTGGACCAGCCCGCATTTCCCGACGAGTACGAGGACGAGGACAGACGTGCCTACCGGCAAGGTCAAGTGGTTCAACAGCGAGAAGGGCTTCGGCTTTCTCTCCCGCGACGACGGCGGTGACGTCTTCGTACATTCGTCGGTGCTGCCCGACGACGTGGAGGCGCTCAAGCCCGGCCAGCGCGTCGAATTCGGAGTCGTCGCAGGCCAGCGCGGTGACCAGGCACTGAGCGTCATCCTCCTCGATCCGACCCCCTCGGTCGCCGCCGCCCAGCGCCGCAAGCCCGACGAACTCGCCTCGATCGTCCAGGACCTCACCACGCTGCTGGAGAACGTCACCCAGCAGCTGGAGCGCGGGCGTTACCCCGACAAGGCGCACGGCGCCAAGATCGCCGGCATGCTGCGGGCGGTCGCCGACCAACTCGACGTCTGAGCCCGACCGCTCAGACGAACGTCAACGCATCGCGGCCGAGGGGCGGAACGAGCCCCTCGGCCGCGGCGCGGGTGAGCAGCCCGCGCACCGCGGCATAGCCGTCCTCGCCGAGATCGGCGGTGAACTCGTTGACGTACAGCCCGATGTGCTGGTCGGTCACCTTCGGGTCCATCTCCTGGGCGTGCTCCAGGACGTACGGCCGGGACGCCTCGGGGTCGTCCCAGGCCATCCGGACCGACGTGCGGATCGCCTCCGCCAGCCCGCGCAGCACCGGCTCGCCCAGCGACCGCTTGGCGATGATCGCCCCCAGCGGAATCGGCAGGCCGGTGGTCGACTCCCAGTGCTCGCCCATGTCCGCGAGGCAGTGCAGCCCGTAGTCCTGGTACGTGAAGCGGGCCTCGTGGATCACCAGGCCGGCGTCGACCTTGCCGTCCCGCACGGCCGGCATGATCTCGTGGAACGGCAGCACCACGACCTCGCCGACCCCGCCGGGCACCTCGGCCGCCACCCACAGCCGGAACAGCAGGTACGCGGTGGACCGCTCGCTGGGCACCGCGACAGTCTTCCCCGCCAGGTCCGCCGTACCGCCCGGCTCGCGGGTCAGCACCAGCGGGCCGCAGCCGCGCCCCAGCGCCCCGCCGCAGGGCAGCAGCGCGTACTCCTCCAGCACCCACGGCAGCACCGCGTACGACACCTTCAGCACGTCCAGCTCGCCGCGCTCGGCCAGGCCGTTGGTGATGTCGATGTCGGCGAAGGTGACCGCGAGTTCCGGCGCGCCCGGGACCCGGCCGTGCGCCAGGGCGTCGAAGACGAACGTGTCGTTCGGGCACGGGGAGTAGGCGATGGACAGCGGCCGGGTCACGGGGTCCTCCGGGGAGTGTGGGGCGGGGATGCCGGAGCGCCGGAGGGGCCGGAGGGGAGTGCCGCAGCGGGGGCGCCCGCCAGGGCTCCGGGGAACGTGCGGAAGGCGCCGGTCAGCGCGGCGAGGGCGGGGCCGATCCGCCAGGCGGCGCGGTCCCGGGGGCCGACCGCGTTGGAGACCGTGCGGATCTCCAGCACTGGTAGGCCGTGCGCGGCGGCCGCCTCGGCGACGCCGAACCCCTCCATCGCCTCGACCAGCACCCCGGGGTGAAGCGCGGCCAGCTCGGCGGCGCGGGCGGCGCTCCCGGTGACCGTGGAGACCGTGACGACCGGTCCGGCCGCCCCGCCGGTCGCCGCCGCCAGGGCCGCCACCAGCACCGGGTCGGGCAGGTGCGCCACGGTCCCGAAGCCGAGCTCGGTGACCGGGACGAAGCCGTCGGGGGTCTGGGCACCCAGGTCGGCGGCGACGATCGCGTCCGCGACGACCACCGAGCCCAGTGGCGCGGCGGGCGGAAAACCTCCGCCGATGCCGGCCGAGACCACCAGGTCGTACGGGGCGCCGGCCAGGGCGGCGGCGGTCAGCGCGGTGGCGGTGCCGGCGGCCGCGGCGGCCGGGCCGACGCCGGCGGCCAGCACGTCCGGGGCCGGCGACCCGGCGGGCGCACGGTGCAGCGCGTAGCCGCCGGGCAGCACCTCGGGCCGATGGCCGTCCGTGCCGTCCCCGGCGTCCAGCGCGGCGCACACCGCGTCACGCTCGGCGGCCACCGCGGTGACGACCAGCGCCCGCATCAGGCGCCCCGCACCGTGTGCCACCGGTCCCCGGCCCCCGCGCTCAGTGCGCTCAGTCCTTCAGCTTCAGGTTGAAGTGCCACAGGGCCATCGGGCCCGCGCCCTGGGACTTGCCGGCCTCGGCGACCATCAGGGTGACCTCGGGCAGGGACTCGCTCTGGCCCGTCGCCGGGTTCATCGCCTTGAACAGCTCGTCGGTGCTGAAGGTGCGGTACGTGTCGGTGCTGGGCGCGGACATCACCGGCCCGCCGCCGACCACGAACCAGCCGGACTTGGCCACCTTCGGGTCGACACCCACGCGGACCCGCTCGCCCGGGCGCACCGTGATGGTGTCGCCGCCCTTCTTGGCGATGCAGCTCTGCACGGCCTGCTTGTCGAGGGACTTGCCGTCGCCGTCGCAGCCGGGGGTCACCTCCGCCGTGACCGTCTTCGTGCCGACGGTCACGGTCGCCAACGAGGTCGGCTGCTGACAGGCGGAGAGGGTGAGCAGGCCCAGGGTCACGGCACCGAGGGCAGCGGCGGCGCGGCGGCCCTTGCCCCGGGAGATCAACGCAGCGGTCATACGGGGCAGGCTATCGGGCGTCCCGGCGCGCGCCACGCGCGGGTGCGGCGCGCCGCACCGCGGCCCGCCGCACGGGGTGCTCCGGGCGGCGGCGTCACACCACCCGCGGGGCCGGCCGGCCGCCCCGGCGGGCCGCGCCCAGCAGGCCCCGCACGGCCAGCGCCGCACCCAGCGCCACCAGGCCCGCGGCCACCACCATGCCCAGTGTGCCGATCAGCGGCAGCGCGATCCCGAGCGCGCCGCCCACCACCCACGACAGCTGGAGCACCGTCTCGGACCGGGCGAACGCCGAGGTCCGCACCGCCTCCGGCACATCGCGCTGGATCATCGCGTCCAGCGACAGCTTCGCCAGCGCCTGGCACAGCCCCGCGGTGGCGGCCGCCGCGGGCACCACCACGACCGCCAGTACCTCGTAGCAGAGCGCCGCCAGCACCGTGGCGGCCAGCGCCAGCCCCAGCACCGCCGCGATGATCGGCTCCGGGCCGCGCGCCCTCAGCCAGGCGCCGACCGCCGTGCCCAGCGCGTTCCCGGCCCCGGCCGCCACCGCCACGAGTCCCAGCGACACCGCCGGCCCCAGCCCGCCCAGCGGGTGCTCGCGCAGCAGGAACGCCAGGAAGAAGGTGAGGAAGCCGGAGAGCGAGCGCAGTGCCGCGTTCGCCTGGAGGCCGTGCAGCACGGACGGGCCGACGGTCCGCAGTCGCGGCCGCCGCCCGCCCGCCCCGGCGTGCCCCGCGCCGTCCCGGGACGCCAGCCGGGCCCGGGCCTCGCCCTTCCCCGAATCCACCGCGTGCGGCAGCGAGAACGACAGGAACGCCCCGGCCAGGAACACCGCGCACGCCCCGTACAGCGGCCAGGCCGGCCCGATCAGATGCAGCCCCGCGCCCAGCGGCGCCGCCACCCCGGTCGCCAGCAGTCCCGCCAGCGTCACCCGGGAATTGGCCTTCACCAGCGAGACCCGCGGCGGCAGCAGCCGCGGCACCACCGCGCTGCGCACCACCCCGTACGCCTTCGACGACACCAGCACCCCCAGCGCCGCCGGATACAGCCCCGGCCCGCCGTCGGCCACCGTCCCCGACATCGACAGCGCCAGCAGCGCACGGGCCAGCATCGAGCCGGCCATCGCCGCCCGGCGGCCGTGCGGCAGAAGGTCCAGCAGCGGCCCCACCACCGGCGCCAGCAGCGCGAACGGCGCCATGGTGACCAGCAGGTACAGCGCCACCCGTCCGCGCGCCTCGTGCGTCGGCACCGAGAAGAACACCGTCGAGGCCAGCGCGACCGTGATCATCATGTCGCCCGCCGCGTTCACCGCGTGCAGTTCGATGAGCTGGGCCAGTCCGGATTCCCCCGCGCCCTGCGCATGCGTGGCCCGCCGCACCCCGCGGGCCGCGCCGGCCAGCGGTCGGCGCAGCGCGCGCCCGGCCGCCCGGCCCGCCCGGCGGGCCTTCGACTCCCTCGTCCCCCTGACGGCAGCCACCCGGTCATACTGCCCCAACTCGCCCCGGAGGTGCCGTTTTCTCCCCCCGTTCCGGCGGGGCGCAGCGGCCGTCCGGCCGTCACCGTCGCCCTCCCGCGCGGTCACGGTCGGAGAGATTTGCTCCTCCCGCCGAGGGGTCGTGCAGCGTTGAAGGGGTAGCGTGTCCAGAGCGCCACCGGCGGTCCGTTCCGGCCGCGTACCTCATTTCCCTGCTATCCCGCAGAATAGGACGTAAGAGGTGCGCTCGACCGAACGATCCAGCCGGGCGCGGACGTCGACGCGGTCCCCTGGTCCGCTCCGCCCGCCCCGGTCCCGCCGGTCGTCCGGACAGGACCAGGACAGCCCCGGCTGGCGCGCTCGTGAGACGGCGTGGAAGAGAGAATCGATTCTTGTGAGTGCTGCGATGCGAAGCCGTACCCCGGACCGCCTGTGCGCCGAGGCGGTCGACCTTGCCCGTGCGGCGGCCGAGGAGGTCGCCACGCCCGGCATGGTCGGCGAGCACCTCGACGCCGTCGCCGAGGCGGACCGCGTCGTCACGCACCTCTTCGCCTGCAAGGAGCCCGGCTACCGCGGCTGGCGCTGGGCCGTCACCGTGGCCCGCGCCTCCCGCGCCAAGGTGGTCACCCTCGACGAGTCGGTGCTGCTGCCCGGCCCCGACGCGCTGCTGGCCCCCGAGTGGGTGCCGTGGAGCGAGCGGCTGCGCCCCGGCGACATGGGCCCCGGCGACCTGCTGCCCACCGAGGCCGACGACCTGCGGCTGGAGCCCGGCTTCAGCGGTGAGGACACCCCGCCGCCGAACTCGCCGGTAGCCGAGGGCATGGCCGCCGACGTCGCCGACACCGAAGAGGCCGACGTCGTCCCCGGCTCGCCCGCGATCCAGCCGGCGCCCGCCCGCGGCAGCATCGCCGCGGTCGCCGGGGAACTGGGCATGCGCCGCGCCCGGGTCCTGTCCCGCTACGGCCTGCACGCCGCCGCCGACCGCTGGGAAGAGTCCTTCGGCTCCAAGACCCCGATGGCCCAGGCGGCCCCCGCGACCTGTGTGAGCTGCGGCTTCCTGACGCCGATGGCCGGTTCCCTGCGGCAGGCGTTCGGGGTCTGCGCCAACGAGTTCTCGCCGGCCGACGGCCGTGTCGTCTCGCTGTCCTACGGGTGCGGGGCGCATTCGGAGGCGGCCGTCATGCCGAAGCCCCCGAAGCCGGCGGAGCCGGTGCTGGACGAGACCGTGGTCGAGCCGGTCACGATCCGGCCGGTGGCGGACGGGGGGTCCGTGGAGGACGCCGGTCCGGCCGAGGAGCTGGGCCACAGCTAGTCGCCTGCCGCCGGGCGGGCGTGCGGGACGGGTCCGTCGCGGTGGCTCCCGGACCGGAGGCGCGGGTGCGGCAACACCCCCGCCACCGGCGGAAACCCGTACGGCGGGAAAGCCGACAGCGTGGGGGTACCGTCGGGTCAGACACGGTCTGACGAGGGAGACGAGAAACGTGGCAGGTATGCCGTGGGTGCGGGGCGCGGACGACGGCGCCGACCCGTTCGGTACGGCCCGGTTGCGGCGCGGCGTGCTCGACGCCTGGGCCGCCTCGCCGGCCCGGTTCCGTGAGGACGCCAACGCCGAGGAGGACCTCGCGCTGGGCGGCTACCGCGACCGGCTCGCCGTGGAGCTGGCGCAGAACGCGGCGGACGCGGCGGCCCGGGCCGGCGTCCCCGGCCGGCTGCGGCTCACCCTGCACGCCGCCGACGGCGACGCGCCCGCGGTGCTCGTCGCCTCCAACACCGGTGCCCCGCTGGACGCCACCGGCGTCGAATCGCTCTCCACGCTGCGCGCCTCCGCGAAGCGGGAGAGCAGTGTGGCGGCCGGTGCGGTCGGCCGGTTCGGTGTCGGGTTCGCCGCGGTGCTGGCGGTCAGCGACGAACCGGCGCTGGTGGGCCGTACCGGCGGCGTCCGCTGGTCGCTCGCGGAGGCCCGGGAGCTGGCCGAGGCGGTCGCCGCGCACAGCCCCGGCCTGGGGGGCGAACTCCGCCGTCGGGAGGGGCACGTACCGCTGCTGCGGCTGCCGCTGCCCGCGGCAGGCACCGCTCCCGAGGGGTACGACACCGCGGTGGTGCTGCCGCTGCGCGACGGTGCCGCGCAGGACCTCGCCGAGCGGCTGCTGGCCGGTATCGACGCGGCGCTGCTGCTGACCCTGCCGGGGCTGGCCGACGTCGTGGTGGAGACGCCGGAGGGCGTCCGGACGCTGACCCGGCGCCAGGACGAGGCGTATGTGCTGATCGAGGACAGCGAGCGGGGGGCCACCCGGTGGCGGGTGGCGACCGACGGCGGCGCGTTGGACGCGGCGCTGCTGGCGGACCGCCCGGTCGAGGAGAAGCTGCGTCCGGCCTGGTCGGTGACCTGGGCGGTGCCGGTGGACGCGTCGGGTGCGCCGGTGCGGCCGGGCACCGTGCCGGTGCTGCACGCGCCGACCCCGACCGACGAGCCCCTGGGCCTGCCCGCGCTGCTCATCGCCTCGTTCCCGTTGGAGCCGACCCGGCGCCATGTCGCGCCCGGTCCGCTCGCCGACTTCCTGGTGGGTCGGGCGGCCGCCGCGTACGCGGGCCTGCTGGGTGACTGGCAGCCGGTGTCGACCGGCACCCTGGACCTCGTTCCGGGACCGCTGGGCAAGGGCTGGCTGGACGGTGAACTCCGGCGGCAGGTCGGGGAGTTGCTGCCCCGGGTGCGGTTCCTGCCGAGCGCGGCGGCGGAGCGTGCCGCGTGGAGCGAGGGTGAGGGCGAGGGCGAGAACGGCGAGCGGTACGTCCTGCGGCCGGTGGACGCCGAGGTGGTGGAGGGCGCCGGGGCGGCGACCGTCGGGGTGCTGGCCGAGCTGTTCCCCAGCCTGCTGCCGGCCGGGCTCGAACGGCGGGCGGAGCTGCGGGCGCTGGGCGTGGCCCGGGTGCCGCTCACCGAGATGATCGACCGGCTGGCGGGCGTGGAGCGGTCGCCGGAGTGGTGGTGGCGGCTCTACGACGCGCTGGCCGGCACCGACCCGGACCGGCTCAGCGGCCTGCCGGTGCCGCTGGCGGGCACCGGGCGGACCGTCATCGGGCCGCGCCAGGTGCTGCTGCCGCTGCCCGACGGCGGCCCGGACGCCGGGGACGAGGCCGCGGACCGGCACCGCACGCTCACCCGGCTGGGCCTCAAGGTCGCCCACCCCGACGCCGTCCACCCGCTGCTGGAGAAGCTCGGCGCGACCCCCGCCGCGCCCCGGGCCGTCCTGACGACGCCTCAGGTGCGGGCGGCCGTCGCGCACTCGCTGGACGCCGACGAGGACGCCTACGACGTCTTCGAGGACGAGCTGGCGCCGGGCGCCGGGGTGCCGCTGGGCGCGGAGGAACTGGCCGAGGCGGTCCTCGGGCTGGTCCGGGACGCCGATCTGGCGCCCGGCGACGAGCCCTGGCTGGCCGCGCTGGCACTGCCCGACGAGGACGGCGAACTGGCGCCGGCGGGCGAACTGGTCTTCCCCGGCAGCGACTTCGAGCGCGTCATCAGGGAGGGCGAACTCGCCGCCTGCGAAGCCGAGTTGGCGGAGCGGTGGGGTGCCCAGCCGCTCACCGCGGTGGGGGTGCTGGCCACCTTCGCGCTGGTCCGGGCCACCGACGTGGTGCTCGACCCGGACGAACTGGAGCCGCGGGACGGCGACTTCCCCGAACCGGACGACGCCGGGCTGCTGGACGCCGTGGACGTGTGGTGCGAGGACATCCTCGACACGCTGCCGGAGGCCCCCGTTCCCCCGGTCGTCACCGAACTGGTCGCGGTCCGCGACCTCGACCTGGTCGCCGACGACGCCTGGCCGCAGGTCCTGGAGATGCTCTCCCAGCCGCCGCTGCGGGACGCCCTGACCACGCCGGTGCGGGTGCTGCTGCCCGACGGCACCACCGAGTCGGTGCGGCCGTACACCGCCTGGTGGCTGCGCGGCCACCCGGTGCTGGACGGGCGCCGCCCCGCCGGGCTGCGCGCCGCGGGCGGCGATCCGCTGCTGGCCGGGCTGTACGAGGCGGCGGACGCGGGCCGGGTCGACGCGCAGGTGCTGCGCGCCCTCGGCGTCCGCACCTCGGTCGGGGCGCTGCTCGACGAGCCGGGCGGCGCGGCCGAGCTGCTGACCCGCCTCGCCGACCCGGAGCACGGTGTGGGAATCGGCCAACTCCACGCCCTGTACGGCATGTTGACCGACCTCGATCCGGACCACGTGACGCTCCCCGACGAGCTGCGGGCGGTCGTCGACGGGCAGGTCCGGGTGGTGGACGCGGCGGACGCGCTGGTCGCCGACGCCCCGGACCTGATGCCGCTGGCCGGCGACCGGGCGCTGCTGCCGGTGCGGCCGGCCCGCGCCGCGGAGCTGGCCGAGCTGTTCCAGGTGCGGCGGCTGAGCGAGGCGGTCGCCGCGGAGGTCCGCTCCGACGGGGCGGCGCACGACGTTCCGGAGGCGGTCCGCGCCCTGCTCGGCCCGGCCGCCCCCGACGCGTACGTCGAACACGAGGAGTTGCTGGTCGACGGCCCCGACGGGGGTGTGGAGCTGGACTGGCGGTGGAGCCCGGACGGCACCCTGCACGCCGCGACCCTGGAGGGCGTGGCGGCCGGTCTGGCCTGGGCGAGTGGGCAGTGGCCGCGCCGGTTCGAGGTCGCGGCGCTGCTGGAGGACCCGGAGCGGGTCGACGAGCTGGCCCGGGCGCGGTGGTTCGACTGAGAGCGGTGCGCCCGGTGTGACCGGGTGGAGCGGAGGCGGTCGTCGGGCGTGGGCCCGGCGGCCGCCGTCGCGTTTCCGGGCCTTGCCGCCGGCCGCGGCTCCCGGGGCGTGCGAATGCGGAGAAGCGGGATGCCCCGGGCAAACAGTGCGTCAATAACAGAGCCTGACACGGAAGTTGCCGGACGCCGCCGACAGGCTAGAGTGCCAGAGCGATCTTCGATCACCCTCTCGTCGCACACCGAGACCCGTACTGAACGGTGCCCGCCGCGGATCGGCATCCCGATGCCCGGGCCCCGTCCCCGCCGATCGCTCCTCCTGCCCCGCCCGCCGTCGCCATCGCCACGAGGACCTGTTTGATGCCAGCACGGATATCCTCCCGCCCCGGGGCAGCGCCCACACCGCTGGGCGCCGCACTGCGCACGCTGGCGGTCGCTCTGGTGGTGACCGGCGGGCTGTGCGCCGGCGTCGTCCTGCTCGTACCGGACTCCGCGCGCACGCTGCTCGCCTGGACCGGGGGGATCTGCGCGGCGCTGCTCAGCGGCGCGGTGGCCACCGCGGTCTACCAGCAGCGGCTGGTCCGGCTCTACCGGTCGCGGATCGGGAGCATGAAGACCGAGGCCGAGCGGCTGGCCAACGTGACGATGCCGGGGCTGGTCGCGCAGCTGCGCGACGGGGCGTCGGTGGACACCGCGCTGGGCCGCACCGACCTGCCCGCGACCGCGGCGCACCAGCGGATCGTGCGGACGCTGGCCGAGGAGGTCGGGCGGGGCGAGCGGATGCGGGCCGCGGCGATGTCCGCGTGCGCCAACGCCGCCGGCCGGGTGCAGGCGCTCGCCACCGGGATGCTCGCCGACCTGCGCGAGATGGAGAACCGGCACGGCGAGGAGGTGCTGGGCGACCTGCTGAAGCTCGACCACACCACGGCGCAGGCGGGACGGCTGGCGGACAGCATCGCGGTGCTGACCGGCGCCCGGTCCGGACGCCGGTGGAACAAGCCGATCGCCATGGAGAGCATCCTGCGCGGCGCGATGGGGCGGATCAACGCCTACCGCCGGATCCAGCTGCACAGCAGCAGCGACGTCGCGATCGCCGGCCACGCGGCCGAGGGCATCATGCACGCGCTGGCCGAGATCATGGACAACGCCGCCTCGTTCTCCCCGCCGTCGTCGCCGGTCCACGTGTACGTGGAGGAGGCGCAGGCCGGAGTGGTGGTGAGCGTCGAGGACAGCGGGCTGGTGATGGGCGAGGCCGCGCTGCAGCGCGCCCAGGAGACGGTGTCCGCGGACACCCTGGACCTGATGTCGCTGTCCGGGACGCGGCTGGGGCTCGCCGTGGTCGGCTGCCTGGCGCGCAAGCACGGGCTGAACGTCTCCTTCCGGCCGTCGGCGCGCGGCGGCACGGGCGTGGTGATGCTGATCCCGCAGCAGCTGGTCACCGAGACCCGCCCGGCGGTGCAGCCGTCGGCCACCGCCCCGGCCGCCCCCTCCGGGCCGGCTCCGCGGCCCGTCGCCCAGGCTCCCCGGCACACCCCCGAAGCCGGCCCCGAGGAGCGGCCGTCGGCCCGGACGCAGGACCGGGAGCCCGGCGCGGCGCCGGACCGGGCCGCGCGCCCGGCCGACGCCCCGGCTCCGCTGCCGCGGCGCACCGCCCGGACCGGTGGGGCCGAGCCGGCCGCCGCAACCGCGCCGGAGTTCGGCGAGAGCGGGCTCCCCAAGCGCCGCCGTGGCCAGACCCTGGCCTCCGCCCCCACGGGGACCGGCCCGGCGCGCGACGAGGCGGCGCGGCCGACGCGCTCCCGCGAGGAGTCCGCGGCACGGTTCCGCGCCTTCCGTCAGGCCGTCCAGGGCAGGTCCGGCCAGGACGGCGCCGACGCCCCCCGTACCAGCGTCACCCCCGCGTCACCCCCAGCCCCCTCGCCAGCACGCCCGGAGGACGAGACCCGATGAACACCACTGACCACAGCCTCGACTGGATGCTGGAGAACCTGCTCCAGAAGACCCCCGGGGCCCGGCACGCGCTGGTCCTGTCCCGGGACGGGCTCAAGCTCTGCCACTCCAAGGACCTGACCGTCGACCAGGCCGACCAGCTCGCCGCGATCGCCTCCGGGATCCAGAGCCTGTCGCACGGCGCGTCCGTGGAGTTCGGGGACGGCACGGGGGGCGTGCGGCAGGCGATGACGGAGTTCCACGGCGGGCTGCTGTTCATCGTCGAGGCGGGCAACGGCGCCCACCTGGCCCTGATCGCCGTCGAGGACGCCGACGTCGGCGTGATCGGCTTCCACATGAACGAGCTGGTGGAGCAGATCGGCGAGTACCTCCAGGCCGCCCCGCGCGGTGAGGGCGGGCCGTCGGCATGAAGCGGCTCGGTCCTGACGACGATCCGGACCGGCTCTACACCGTCACCGGCGGCCGCAGTCGGTCCGCCGACGACCACACGCTCGACCTGGTCACCCTCATCGTCAGCGAATGCGATCCGACTCCGGGCATGCAGTCCGAGCATGTCCGGATCCTGACCCTGTGCCGTCGCCCGACGGCCGTGGTCGAGATCTCGGCGGAGCTGCGGATGCCGGTCAGCGTGGTGCGGATCCTGCTGTCCGACCTGCTGGACGGCGGCCGGGTCACCGCCCGGCACCCGCGGGTCCCCGCGACCGCCCAACTACCCGACGCCGACCTGCTGAAGGAGGTGCTCGATGCACTCCACCGCCTCTGAGCCCGCGCATCCCGAGGGAGCGGCCGGCACCGAAGCCGACCGCGTTCCGCTGCGCGCCACCGCCGACAACGGCCTGAAGATCGTCATCGTCGGTGGCTTCGGCGTCGGCAAGACCACCATGGTCCGCTCGGTGAGCGAGATCCGGCCGCTGAACACCGAGGAGACGATGACCCGGGCGGGGGTCGGCGTCGACGACCCCAGCGGGGTCGAGTCCAAGACGACGACCACCGTCGCCTTCGACTTCGGCCGGATCACCGTCAACGACAGTGCGGTGCTCTACCTGTTCGGGGCGCCGGGCCAGGAACGCTTCTGGTTCCTGTGGGACCGGCTGTTCTCCGGCACGCTGGGCGCGGTGGTGCTGGTCGACACCCGCCGGCTGGACGACTCCTGGTACGCCATCGACCGGCTGGAGGCGCACGGGATGCCGTTCATCGTCGCGCACAACGACTTCGGCGGGGACCCCCACACGTTGCAGCAGATCCGCGACGCGCTGGACCTCTCCCCGAACGTGCCGATGGTCGCCTGCGACGCCCGCGACCGGGAGTCCAGCAAGGCCGTGCTGATCGCGCTGGTCGACCACCTCTACGCCCTGTCCACCCAGGGCGCCGTATCCGTTCAGGAAACCGCGGAGACCGCACCGTGAACGATCCGCAGCACCCCACGACCGGCGGCTGCCCGCTGAGCGCCGGTACCTCCGGCGCCCCCGGCACGGACGCCGTGCCGCTCTACGGCGCCGGCCTCAGCGGCGACCCGTCCCGGCTCTACCGTGAGATGCGCGCACGGTACGGGACGGTCGCGCCGATCCTCCTGGACGGTGACGTGCCCGGCTGGTTCGTGCTCGGCTACCGCGAGCTGCACCAGGTCACCAGCAACCCCGAGCTGTTCGCCCGGGACTCCCGCCGCTGGCACGCCTGGGACCGGATCCCCGAGGACTGGCCGCTGATGCCGTTCGTCGGCCACCAGCCGTCGGTGATGTTCGCCGAGGGGCCCGAGCACCGCCGCCGGGCCGGGGCGATCAGCGACGCGCTCACCGCGATCGACCAGTTCGAGCTGCGGCAGATCTGCGAGCGGCTGGCGGACGGGCTGATCGACACGTTCGCCGGGTCCGGCGAGGCGGATCTGATGGCCCGTTACGCGGCCCGGCTGCCGCTGCTCGTCATCGCCGAGCTGTTCGGGTTCCCGCACACCGAGGTGCCCGAACTCGCCGCCGACATCGCCGCCTCGCTGAACGAGGACGACGGGGCCATCGCCGCGCACCAGCGGGTCGCCGGACGGATGCAGCGGCTGGTCAAGGCCAAGCGGTCCGCGCCGGGCGCCGACGTGCCGTCCCGGCTGCTGGCCCATCCGGCGGGGTTGGCCGAGGAGGAGGTGGTCATCGACCTGCTGGTGGTGATGGCCGCCGCCCAGCAGCCGACCGCCAACTGGATCGGCAACACCCTGCGGTTGATGCTGACCGACGACCGGTTCGCGCTCAGCCTCTCCGGCGGGCGGCGCAGCGTCGGCCAGGCGCTCAACGAGGTGCTCTGGCACGACACCCCGACGCAGAACTTCATCGGCCGCTGGGCGGTCCGCGACACCCAGCTCGGCGGGCGCCGCATCCGGGCCGGGGACCTGGTGATCCTCGGGCTGGCCGCCGCCAACACCGACCCCCAGGTGCGGCCGGACTTCAGCGACGCCGGGGCCGACGGCAACCAGGCCCATATGTCCTTCAGCCACGGCGAACACGCCTGCCCCTACCCGGCCCCGGAGATCGCCGAGGTGATCGCCAAGGCCGCGGTGGAGGTGCTGCTCGACCGGCTGCCGGACGTGATGCTGTCGGTGCCGGCCGAGGAGCTGGTGTGGCATCCGTCGCTGTGGATGCGCGGACTGGTCAGCCTGCCGGTGGAGTTCACGCCCGCGTACACCCCGATCCCCGCGATGGCGGCACCGCGCACGACGCACCACTGAGGTCCAACGGGGTGGTGTGGGGCGGGAGTTGCGGGCCCGCGTCGCCGACTCCGCCGCACCGGTGACGTTTCACGTGAAACGTCACCGGTGTCCGCGTGCCGCTAGCCGGCCGGGGTGAACCGCACCGGCAGCGCGTCCAGTCCGCGGGTGAACACCCCCCGCTCCCGGGGCCGCGCTCCCGGCTCCACCGCCAGGTCAGGCAGCGCGTCCAGCAGCTGCGCCACGCCCACCTCGACCTCGGCCTTGGCCAGCAGCGCGCCGACGCAGAAGTGCCGGCCGAGGGCGAACGCGAGATGGTCCGCGGCCGCCGAGAACGCCGTGGTGGCGGACAGGTCGGTGCGGTGGATGTCGAAGACGTCCGGGTCGGCGTAGCGCCGCTCGTCGCGGCCGGCGGCGCCGATCAGGCAGGTGAGGGTGGCGCCCTTGGGTACCCGGCCGCCGCCGATGGTGAGGTCCTCCGCGGCCTGCCGCATGATCATGTGCACCGGCGGGGTGTACCGAAGGGTCTCCGCGAACGCCCGCGGGATCAGCGAGTGGTCCGCGCGCACCGCGGCCAACTGCTCCGGATGCCGCAGCAGGTTGTGCACCAGGCTCGAAATCGCCTTGTCGGTGGTGTCCCCGCCCGCGGTCAGCAGCAGGCTGCAGAACGCCTTGATGTCCTCGTCGCTCATCCGCGTGCCGTCGATCTCCGCGGCGCAGAGCGTGGAGAGCAGGTCGTCGCCGGGGTGTTCGCGGCGTTCGCGGATGATCGGCAGCAGGTACGCGGCGAATTCGTCGCGGGTGCGCAGGCCGGCCTCGGTGACGTCCGGGTCCTGGGCGAGGTTGCCGAGGAAGCCGATGATCGCGGTGTACCAGCGGTGGAAGCGGTCGTGGTCGGCCCGGTCCAGGCCCAGCATGTCCGCGATGACGTTGACGGGGAAACGGGTGGCGAAGTCGGCCACCAGGTCCGCGCTCCCGGACCCCCGGAAGGCGTCGATCAACTCCCGGGCGTTGCGCTCGATCACGGGCAGGAACGACTGCTCCAGGGCGTTCCCGCGGAAGGCCGGGGCGACCAGCGCCCGGCGCACCGCGTGTTCCCGGCCGCTCATCTGCAGGATGGTCCGACCGTGCACCGGCTCCAGCTGCCAGTCGTAGTTGTCCGTGGTGAACACCGCGTCCTTGAAGGCCCGTTCGACGTCCTCGTACCGCGAGACGACGTAGCTCTGGGTGGCCTCGTGGTGCAGCAGGGGGAAGTCGTCGCGCAGCACGCGGTAGGCGGGATAGGGGTCCGCGGCGAATTCCGGCGACAGGATGTCCGGTGCGTCTCGGTAATCGGGCACGACTCTCCTCGGTTGGGTTGCCGGACGGGGCCGCGGCGGGCGCGGGCCGTCCGTCCCCCCAAGATCGTTGCTGGGGAGGGCCGTTATCAAGACCGCCGACGCGACGGCTCGACGACCGGAGAGGGAAGATCGGCGGTCCCCCGGGGGACGCCTAGGCCGTTTCTGATGG
>NZ_NNBP01000027.1 GCF_002803155.1 Streptomyces sp. CB02959 | reverse complement strand
CCAGCAACGAACGGTTGAGGAACTGGCCCAGGGCCAGGGCGCGTTGGTCCTGGATGCAGGTGCTGATCGCCTTGTTGATCTCGTCGACCGTGCCGGACATCGGCAGGATGGGGCAGTTGACGTTGCTGACCCTGAGGTCGGTGCCGAAGACCCGGAAGTCGGGGGTGCCCTTCTTGAGGGTGTCGGCGGTCAGGAAGAAGATCAGCGCGAGCAGGACGACGCCGGCCATCAGGAACATGCCGCCGTACAGCAGCGTGAGCCGGATCCGGATGGTCGGCCGCAACCACGGTGCGGAACGGCGGCGCGGCTCGGGTGCCGGGCGCCGGGAGGGCTTCGGGGGGACGGGCGGCAGCGTCGTCGCGGTGGGTTGTGGAGACGTCGTCACGGCGGTCAGCCCCGATGCCCCGGCGAAGCGACTGCAGCGACGGGCAACGGGATGACGAATGAGCGCACTGCTGGTCCTTTGACTCTTCCTCAGGCGTCCTGAGGCACAGGAAAGTTGCCAAGACGCACCCATAGTGCTCAAAGGAGCCATAAATCGGCAGTAAGGACGGGGGGTGGTTGCGGTGAACGGCAGGGGAGCGGCGGGGCCCGGCGTGGGCGTCGGATGCGGTCCCGGCTCCCGGCGCGGGGCGGCCGGCCGGCGGTCCGGACCGCCGTCAGGCCGGTCCCAGTCCGGCGAGCAGGGACTGGGTCACCATGTCGGCTCCCTGTGCGGGGGTCAGGTCGGGCATCTCGTGGGAAGCCATGTTCGTGAGGTGCGTCAGCAGGGTGCGTGCCCAACGGTCCGGTAGCCCCGGGCGGATGACGCCCTCGCGGACGGCGCGGGCGATGAACGCGTCCAGGTGCTGGAGCAGTCGATCGAGGCGGGCGGTTCCCGCCTCGTCGGGCACCTGCCGCAGGTCCACCGGCCATTTCCGGCTGGCGGTGATGATGCCCTCCGCGTACCGGTGCAGTGCCACGGTCACCGGTGCCTCGGTCAGTCGGGCCTGTGCGAGGACCGTTTCGCAGGCGTCGAGCTTCGCGGTGTACACGGCTGCCATCAGCGCTTCGCGGCTGTCGAAGCGGCGGTAGACGGTGCGCCGGTCCACGCCCGCGGCGGTGGCGATCGCCGCGATGCTCGTCGAGGGGTCGTGCGCCAGTAGGCGTGCTCCGGTCTGGAGGACCGCGTCCAGGTTGCGTGCCGCGTCAGCTCTCATCGTGCTCGGAGCTTAGGCAGGAGTGGGGCCGTCTGGCCAGAAGCTGACACATTTCTCTTGCGGTTCACGCTGTAACTGTCACATAGTCGTGGCGGTTGGTCCCCCGGTCGTCGTGCCGGTCCGCCCGGTGGCGTGCCCGCTCGGTGGCGCGCCCGTCCTCGTTCCTCACCTCTGGAGTGCTCAGTGAGTTCAGCCCGTATGTCCGAGAAGTTGAAAGACCTCCTCGATTCCCCGGTCTTCGGTACGGTGGCGACCCTTCAGCCGGACGGCAGCCCGCACCAGTCGGTGGTGTGGGTGGGGCGCGACGCCGACGACCTGTTCTTCGTCACCGGCGTGGACAAGCGCAAGATCCGCAACCTGCGGCCCGACCCCCGGCTGAGCGTGTCGGTGAACCCGCCGGACGAGCCGTACGGCTACGCGGTGATCAGCGGAACCGCGCGGTTCGAGAGTGCCGGCAGCCGCCGGCGGATGGACGAACTGGCCGTCAAATACACCGGGTTGACCTACGCCGAGCACAACCCGGAGGTGTACCGCAGTCTCCCGGAACTGGTCACCGTGCACCTCACCCCCGAGAAGATCGCGGCACGGTTCCTGTGAACCACCGACCGAGCAGCGAGCGACGCGACCGGGCGAACGGCACCGGGGAAACGGGAGGGCGAGGGTGAAGACGTACGTCATCACCGGGGGCACGGACGGTATCGGCAAGGCACTCGCCCTCCGGTGCCTGGGGCGGGGCGACGAGGTGGTGGTCGTCGGCCGCAACGCCGAGAAGGGAGCGGCCTGGCTCGCGGCGGCCCGGGAGCGCGGGGCGGCCGAGCGGGCGCACTTCCTGCAAGCCGAACTCGGCCTGATGGCCGAGAACCGGGCGGTGCTCGACGGCCTTCGGGCGTCGTTCGCCAGGATCGACGCGCTGGTGCTCTGTGCCAGGCACTTCCGGACCACCCGCCTGGTCACCACCGAGGGCTTCGAGAACACCTTCGCGCACTTCTACCTGAGCCGCTTCCTGCTGAGCCACGGCCTCGTCGAACCGCTCGAAGCCGCCGACCGGCCGGTGATCCTCAACGTCGCCGGGCCGGGCGGTACCGGCGAGATCGCCTGGGACGACCTCCAACTCGCCCGCGGGTACGACGGGCAGCGGGCACTGGCACAGGGCGGGCGCCTCAACGACCTGCTCGGACTCGGCTTCGCGGACGCCCGGCCGGCGGCCCGGGCCCGGTACGTGCTGGTCAACCCGGGCACGGTCAACACCAGCTTCTCCGGGCAGTACACCCCGGCCGTGCAGGCCCAGGTCGATGCCATCCGGCGCTCCGCGCAGACGGTCGAGGACGCCGTGCGGCCGCTCGCCGCGCTGCTGGACGCCCCGCCCGAGGCGCCGCTGAGCGCCTTCGTGCAGGGCGTGCCGCTCGGACTGGACGGCACCGGGGACGAGCTGGCGGCGGCGCGCCGGCTCCGACGCAGCACCGAACGTCTGCTCGCCGGGGCCTGAGCGGCGGTCGGGTGTCCGGGAGGGAGGGCCCCACCCCGGTGTGGGGCCCTTCGTCGGCCGACGCGCGCCCCGCCGCTGCCGGTCCCGCGCCGTGCCGTTACGTCCCGGATGCGGCGGTGCTGTCGGCGCGTCACTTCCGGTTCACCAACAGCTGGTGGGCTGGGGCGCGTTGGACCAGATACCCCGTTCCCCGAACGCTTCAAGGAGTCGTTCCATGCACAGACCCTCCCGCCGGCACGTCGTGACCGCCACCGCCCTGGTCGCCGCCACCGCGGCCGCCGTGGCCGTGACCACCGCGGCCGGCGCCTCCGACACCACGCAGCAGGCCCAGCACGCCATCAAGGGCGGCAAGGCGAAGAACGTCATCCTGCTGATCGGTGACGGTATGGGGGACTCCGAGATCACGCTGGCCCGCGACTACGTGGTCGGCGCCAACGGCCGCCTGAACATGGACGCGTTCCCGCTCACCGGCGCCTACACGACGTACGCGGTCCACTCCGACGGCACCCCGGACTACGTGACCGACTCCGCCGCGAGCGGTTCCGGCTGGGCGACCGGCCGCAAGACCGTCAACGGCCGGATCTCCAAGACCCCGGACACCGACAAGGCCGTCCCCACCATCCTCGAACTGGCGCAGAAGAACGGCTACGCCACCGGAAGCGTCACCACCGCGGAACTCACCGACGCCACCCCGGCGGTGCTCGCCTCGCACGCCACCGACCGCTCCTGCCAGGGGCCCGGCGACATGGCCAAGTGCCCCACCGACACCCTCGCCAAGGGCGGTCCGGGCTCGATCGCCGAGCAGTCCGTCAACCACAAGGTCGACGTCCTCCTCGGCGGCGGGAAGCAGCGGTTCGACCAGAAGGTCACCGACGGCACGTACAAGGGCCTGACGGTCACCGAACAGGCCGAGAAGCTGGGCTACCAGGTCGTCACCGACACCACGGAGCTGAAGGGCGCCAAGGCGGGCAAGCCGGTCCTCGGCCTGTTCTCGCCCGGCAACGTGCCGACCGAGTGGACCGGCAAGCCGGCGGCGGTCGGCGGGACCGACCCGCAGCGGTGCGTGACCTCCAACCCCAAGCGCTCGTCGGCCACCCCGAGCCTCGCCGATTCGGCCACCCAGGCGATCCGGCTGCTGGAAGCCAAGCAGAAGGACTCCAAGAAGGGCTTCTTCCTCCAGGTCGAGGGCGCGTCGATCGACAAGCAGGACCACGCGGCCGACCCCTGCGGGCAGATCGGCGAGACGGCCGCGTTCGACCGTGCGGTGAAGGTGGCCCGCGACTACGCGGCCAAGCACCCCGACACCCTCGTGGTGACCACCGCCGACCACGGCCACACCAGCCAGATCGTGCCCCTGGAGGCCACCCCGCCCGGCCTGTCCTCCACCCTCGTCACCAACGAGGGCCAGCAGCTGAAGGTCAACTACTCGACCAACACCCCGGGCCAGTCGCAGGAGCACACCGGCACCCAGGTGCGGATCGCCGCCCAGGGCCCGCAGGCGTACCGGGTCCTCGGCGTCACGAACCAGACCGACCTGTTCGCCACCGTCCGCGAGGCGCTCGGCCTGAGCTGACGGTGGGGTAGGTGCGCGCGGGGGAGGCCGGTCGCCGGCCTCCCCCGTACGTTTGGACGCCCGCTCGCCGGTCGAGAATTCCTCTCGCTGGTCGCTGGTCGCTGGTCGCTGGTCGCTCGTTGCCACCGACACCGGCCGATCCCACCGGCACCGGCCGATCCCACTGACGCCGGCTGATGCCGACCGACCCTGCCCCTGCCCCTGACCGGTGCCGGTGGCGCTCAGTCCGTGGTCCGGGCGGGCGGCACCCGCTCCAGTGCTTCCCAACTGACGTCCCGTGCGCGCTCGGCGGCCTCCGCCCGGCCGCCCCCGCGCACCCCGAACAGCCGCTTGGCGAAGAGCAGGTAGACCACCACCGCGAGGTTGATGATCAGGGTGAGGACCTTGGTGACGGTCACCCGGGAGGTCAGCTCGTAGACCTCCGGAACCAGCAGGACGGTGGTGGCGACGAAGGTGAGGTACTCCGCCCACCGCCTGCCGCGCCACAGGCCGACCGCCTCGACCCCCTCCAACAGCGCATATGCGGCGATCACCAGCCCGATCAGCCACAACGTCGAGGAGCGCACCGCGAACGCCTTGGCCACCTCGCCGAGCAGGCCGCGTTCGGAGACGCCGCCGGTACCGCCCACGCCGTTCTGCAGCAGGTCCATGAACCGGTAGAACGGTGCCTGGAGACTGGCGCGTTTGTCCGCGAAGATCAGGATGCCGGCGGCCAGCGTCCCGAGCACCACGAAGTGCAGCAGCCGGTCGAGCGCGATCAGCCGCAGGACGTAGCGGGCGCGCAGCGGCCTGCCACGCAACGGGAGGGTGATCTCGTGCCGGTCGGGTGGGTGCGGACGGTCCGGCTGCCGTGGCGGGGACACCGGCACCCAGGCGTCGCACCGCAGGCAGCGGTGCCAGCGCAGTCCGTCCGGGTCCTCGCGGACCAGCAGGGTGTCGGCCGGCCGCACCCGTTCCGCTGTCACGCCTTCGAGATGGTGACCGTGCAGCGCACAGCTCAGCAGTTCGTAGCGCAACCGCCGCTCGTCGCCGGCCGTCCCGGGCACCGGGGCCGGCGTGTCACGGTCCTCCTCCGCCATGCGTTCCTCCGTCGCGACCGGGGCCTGGCCCTTCGGGCGCCTGCGGTCGGTACCGCGGGGCGCGTTTCCGAGGCCAGTCTCGGACACCGCGGGCGGCGATCGCGGGAATGGCGTGGGGGCGGCGCGTACGGCCGGGTGGTGGCGGACGCCCCGGCCGGAACGCCCGCCGCCAACCGGCCGGACCGCGGTGCCGCCGCGCCTACAGCGTCGCGAGGAAGTCCCGGACCGCGGCGGCCAGCGCCTCCGGAGCGGTGGCGGGCAGCAGATGGTCGCCGTCCAGTTCGGCCACCGTGGTGCCGGGGCGGCGTTCGGCCATGGCGCGCACCTGCTCGGGCGGGATGACCCCCTTGGTGCCGTGGACCAGCAGGGCGGGACAGGTGCCGGCCGTCCAGTCGTCCCAGTGGTCGCCGTGCACGTGCTCCTCGGACCGGTACATGTCCTCGGGGTGGAAGGGCAGTCGCCAACCGCCGTCTGCGTGCTGCCGCAGCCGGTCGGAGAAGTAGGGGGCGGCCGGGCCCAGACCGGCGACCAGCGCCTCCCGGGTGGCTGCCTGGAAAGGCAGGTCGAGCAGGAACGCGAGGGGGTTCGGGCCCTCAAGTCCGAGGGCGGCGGGGCCCTCGACGTCGACCAGCGCGCTGACACGTTCGGGGTGGCGGGCCGCGAACTGATAGGCGTTGATGGCGCCCAGGGAGTGCCCGAGCAGCACCACCCGGTCCAGCGCGAGGTGGTCCAGGAGGGCTTGGAGGTCGGCCAGGTATCCCTCGCGGCTGTAGTCGCCGGTGCGGTCGGACTCGCCCTGGCCGCGCTGGTCCGGGGCGATCAGCCGCCAAGCGGGGGCGAGTTCCCGGGCGAGGTGGGCGAAGGTGGCGCCCTCGGACAGATGGCCGTGCAGCGCGATCAGCGGACGGCCGTCCCCGCCGAAGTCGACGTACGACAACCGGCGTCCGCCGATGGACAGTTCGGACCGTACGAAGCGGTGATCCAGAGTCGATTCGGACATCGCCATCCCCCTCATGTGGTTGCCCCTGACACCGAGGCCGGCGCAACGGGACCTTCCGGAGCGCCTGATGCCCGAACAGTACAGGGAGCTAATACGTTTGTCTAAGACGTCTGTATAGATCGATTGAGCGGGCCGCGCCCGCCCGCTCTCCGCCGCAGGCGCCCGCCCCTCGCCCGCCATGCCTGCGGCGCCGCCACCGACCACGCACCGCCGTGCGGAATACGCGCCGCCCGCCCGCGGCTGAGCCGATCATGACCGAAACCGTCCACGGTGGCCGAGCTCACCGGCACGCCGACGCGCACCTTCCGCTCGTGGATGCGGGAGCATGTGGCGGTGTTCCGCTGAACTCGACGCGGAACGTGGGGTGTTGAGAGCGGTGCCGCGCTGTTCGGGGCCTGCCCCGACTCCCCGGAGGGGGGCGTCGACCAGGCCGCAACGCCCCCACCGCCCCCTCCGCCCCCTCATCCGGGCCGATGCCCGTCAGGTGCCCAACGCCAGGTGGTATTCGACGGCCCGCCGGGTCGTCGGTGCGAAACCCAGCGAGACGAGGGCCGTCTCGAAGACGTCGTCCCCGGGTGCCACACCCGTCTCCACCGCTCGGATCCCGGAAGACTCCGCCGTCACCTGACGCACCGCCAACGACACCAGCGCCGCCAGCGCATCGGCCGTGCCTTCCTCCTGTCGGTCGTGCATCAGCACCGCCCGGTCGCGGTCCACCTCCACCTCGCACCAGGCGTCACCCATCCCCACCCGGAAGTGGGCGCCCTCCGCGGCCGGCGACGCGGTCCCCCGGCCGCCCGGGGCGTCGGACCGCTCCGGCGGCAGTTCCCTCCGCCACCAGCGATGGACCTCGTCCCCGGCCACCGCGCCCAACTGCTCCAGCGCGGCAGCGGCACCGAGCGACATCTCGCCCGTCTCCTCGACCCACCGAAGGGTCCGCCCCCCGGCGTCCCGCACCGCCGGCGCCGCCACCTCCACCAACGGCACCCGCACGTCAACGGATCCCGCCACCACACCCACGAAGCGGAGATCGGGGTCGTCCGCCCCCAAGTCCAGCACCACGAGGGAGCCGATGACCGACTCGGCGTCCCGCGCCACCACCACCGCGAACGTCCGGTCATCGGACCAGAACTCGGGGACCGCCCCGCACTCCCGGTAAATCTGTACAGAAACCGACATAACGCAATTGTTCCACGCCTGGATGAGCGGCAGCGAACCGGAGTTCGGCATGCCTGGGCGTGGCCGGTCCGGCGGCGTCGAGGCCGTCATCGGTCGGCCGCGGCCCCTCGGAGGGGGCTCAGTGGACCGTGACGGTGACCGGGTGGGAGGCCGAGCGCGCCCTGGGGTGCTTGTCCTGGGGCGAGCGGCCTTCGAAGAGGACCGCACGCAGGTGCAGATGGCCCCGCTGCTTGACGCGCAGGCCGACGTTGACGGTGCCACCGGCGCGGCGCGCCGGCTTGGAGCACGCCACGTTGTGCCACGCAGCGGCCGTCCAGCGTTGCTGTACGCAGACCTTGTTGAACGAGGAGTTGTCGTCGCTCGCCTTGGCGGAGGCGTGGACGAGTCCGCCCAGGCCCACCGAGCGGGGGCCGGTGGTGAAGGAGAGGGAGGACTTCGCCGAGGCCGGTGCTGCGGTGATGCCCAGCGAGGTCACTGCGACGGCGCCGATGAGAGCGGAGTGGAGGGTGCGGCGGTGGTGACGGGTCATCCTTGTCTCCTCCGTGGCCTGCCTGGAAGGCGAGGTGTCGGATGCGGTGGGGGGCGGGGTCGCTGCCGTGGCATGCGACTACCCCGCTGATCACATCACCTTACGTCTGCTTTGCCCCGCCAATGACAGCTTTTGGGTAATTCTTGGACAAGAGGGTTCACTGCATGAAGTCGGCCCGTATTTCGGCCGTTGTCACAGCTGCCGCGACAGTAACTGTGGTTCTGTTCTCCTCGCCGGTGACGGGCTCGTGACCGCCGCCCGCCGCCGTGTCCCGGGCGGTCGCCGACGCACCGCCCGGGCCCTCGCCGTACGCCCCTACGGCGAGGGCCCGCACCCGGCTCTCCGCGTCCCGCCGCCGGTCAGCCCGCCAACCCGGCCAACCCGGCCGGCAACGCGCCCGTGTGGAGCACCCCCAACCGCTGCGTGGCCCGGGTGAGCGCGACGTACAGATCGCTCGTCCCGAACTCCGCCGGCTCCGCCACCAGGACGGTGTCGAACTCCAACCCCTTGGCCTGGCGCGGGTCGAGGACCACCACCGGCCGGGTCAGGTCGGGGGCGGGGCCGGCGGACGCGGCCGGGAGGGCGGCCGCCAGGGCGGCGCAGCGCTCGCGCGGCGCGATCACGGCGATCCGGCCCTGGGCGTCGTGCCCGGTCTCGCGCGCCACCGCCGCCGCGACCGCCCGCGGCAGGTCGTCGGTGCGCTCGGCCCACGGGTGGACGCCGGTGGAGCGGATCGACTGCGGCGGGACGAAGGACGGGTCGGCGGTCCGGGGAACCTCCGCCGCGACCGTCATGATCTCGTTCGGCGTGCGGTAGTTGACGCCGAGCCGGACGTGTTCCCAACGGTCCTCGACGTGCGGTGCGAGGATCGTCTCCCAGGCACCGCAGCCACCCGGTTCCGAGGTCTGCGCGGGATCGCCGACCAGGGTCATCGAGCGGGTCGGGCAGCGACGCATCAGCAGCCGCCACAGCATGGGGGAGAGCTCCTGCGCCTCGTCGACGATGACGTGGCCGAAGGCCCAGGTGCGGTCGGCCGCGGCGCGTTCGGCGGCGCTGCGGTGATCCGCCTCCTCCTGGCGTTCGGCGAGCCGGTCCGCGTCGATCAGGTCGTGCGCGGCCAGCACCTCCGAATCCTCGTCCTCCCGGTCCTCGAACTCCTGCGTGCGCGAACCGTACGAGAGGTCCAGCACGCCCTGTGCGTAGGCGATGAGTTCCTGGCGTTCCGCCTCGGCGGCGGCCCGGGCGGCCGCGTCGTCCTCGCCGAGGAGTTCGGCCGCCTCGTCCAGCAGCGCGACGTCCGCCGGGGTCCAGGCACCCTCCGTGCGGCGGATCGCCGCCGCGTCGGCGTCGGGGAGGTGGACCGGTTCGGCCAGGAAGTCGGCGACGAGCTGCTGCGGGGTGAGGGACGGCCACAGCTCCTCGATGGCGCGGTGCACGTCGCGGCTGGTGGCGATGGCCTTGCCGAGCTGGGCGATGTCGTCCGGGCCGAGGAGGTTGGGGCCGCCGTAGGGGTCGGCGCCGAGCCGCTCGGTGAGTTGGGCGGTGAGCGCGTCGATCACGTGGAACGCGAAGTGCGGGCGGGCGAGGTTGTGCGGCAGCAGGGTGGCCCGGGCCTGCCGGCGGGCCCGGTCCGCGATCTCCGCGTCCAGGTGCAGTTCGCCGTCGTCGTGGTCGATGACGAGGGCGGGGTCGGGAAGCGTCTGCCGATCGGCCACGAAGCGCGCGAGGACGTCCGCCATCGCCGCGGCGCCCTTGATCTCGGCGGCGCGGGGCGTGTCGGTACCGGTGGCGGTCACGCCGGGGAACAGCTCGCCCGGCGTCGCCAGCAGTACGCCCGTCTCGCCGAGCGACGGCAGCACCTGGCCGATGTAGCCGAGGAACGCCGGGTTGGGCCCGACGATCAGTACCGCGCGGCGGGCGAGTTGCTCGCGGTGCGCGTACAGCAGATACGCGGCCCGGTGCAGTGCCACGACCGTCTTGCCGGTGCCCGGACCGCCTTCCACGACGAGGACGCCATCGTGCGGGGCGCGGATGATGCGGTCCTGGTCGGCCTGGATGGTCTGCACGATGTCGTGCATCCGGCCGGTGCGTGCCGCGTCCAGCGAGGCCAGCAGGATGGCGTCCGCGTCCGCCCCTTCGTGGCCGCTGCGTTCGCCGTCTGCCAGGTCCAGGATCTCGTCGTGCAGTGCGGTGACCCGGCGGCCCTGGGTGGTGAGGTGGCGTCGGCGCCGCAGTCCCATCGGGGTGTGCCCGGTGGCGAGGTAGAAGGGGCGGGCGACGTCGGCCCGCCAGTCGATGACCAGCGGAGTGCGTTCGGCGTCGGCACGCCGGATGCCGATCCGGCCGATGTGGTGGTCGCGGCCGTCCCGGAACGCCAGCCGGCCGAAGCACAGCCCGTGTTCCCCGGCCTCGAAACCGGCCAGCAGCTCCTGCTGTTCGGCGACCATCACGTCCCGTTCCAGCCGTGCCTGGAACGTTCCCCCGGTCTGGGGGAGGGCTCGGTCCATGGCCGCCCGTGCCCCGGATCGCAGGGCGTCGAGGCGTTCGTGGAGCAGGTCCATGAATTCCTGCTCCTTACGCAATTCCTCGTTTGACAATTCAGCTCCGCTCGAATAGACTGTGCCGTAGTGAAATGAATTGGGTTGCTTTTCTCGCGATATGCAAACGCTCAATATACGCGGAGAAATACCCCGGTTGTCAAACCTCGATCGCATGCGGATGCGTCGGGGTTTTTTCTTTTCTCCGGCGCATTACGGGGGCCGTGGCGGACCGGCCGGCAGCCGGTCCGCGCAAGGAGATTCGATCGTCGCGCCGCGCGTGCGGGCCGCGGATCAGCGCCCGAGTGCCCGGGCGGCCGCGCGGCCCACGGGCCGGTCCCCGGCAGGCCGGGACCACCACAGGGCCTCACCACGGGTCAGGCCCGGCAACCGGTGTTCGGCGGAACGCACCCGACTGGCCGGGATCGATCCCTTGACCAGCCACGACGTCAGCCCGCCCGCGGTGTCCTCGATGTCCGCCCCCAGAGCGGCGAGGCACGAGGCGACGGCCGGCAGCGTATCGAGCGGGATGTCCACGTCGAACGCGTGGCAGGGCTCGTAGACCTGCGTGCCGGCGCGCTCCAGGGCGCGGCCGAGGACCACCGGGGTCAGGCCCCGGAAGTCGCTCGCGGTACTCACCGGACTGGCGAAGCCCGAGCGGATGAGGGTGACGGTGCAGTCGGTGACCGCCCAGCCGTGCGGACCGGTGCGGAGAGCGGTGTGCACGGTCTCCTCGATGGCGGTGTGGAAGGCGTGCGGGAGGGCGCCCAATTCGGTTTCGTACCGGAACGCGACGCCGGAATTCCGGCGCGCGGGCTCGACGCGCAGCCCGATGGTGGCCACGAAACCGCTGGGACTGGCTGCCTGCCGGCCCATCTCCTCGTACGCCTCGCCGACGCCCACGGGGCGTTCCAGGCAGACGGTCCGGCTGGGTTCGAAGACCGCCTCGATCCCGAAGTCGTCGGCGAGGGTCGCCGCGAGGATCTCCTTCTGGATCTCGCCGTAGAGCAGCACAGACGTGGCGCCGTCGGGCCCGGCACAGGCATGGATGAGCGGGTCCTGCTCGGCGAGGCGCTGCAGCGCCGCGTACAGGCGGGCCGCCGCGCCGGGTGTCCGGTGCCGGGGGCGCACCAGCGTCCGGAGGGTCGGGGCGGGGAAGTGCGGTGGGCGCGGGCCGTCGTCCCGTCCGGCAGGGTCGGTGAGCCGGTCGCCGACCCGGGCCTCGGGCAGGCCGCCGAGCTTCCCGATGTCGCCCGCGGCCAAGTGCCGGGTGCCGTCGCCGCCGTGGCCGGAGCCTCCGACGACGTGCAGGGAGGTGATCTGGCCCGGGTACGCCAGGGGTGCGCCGTCCGGGCCGTTCCGGTGGAGGGTCACGCGCCGGCGGGCGGCCAACGTGCCGGAGAACAGGCGCACGTAGGCGGTCTTCTTCCCGGACGGTCCGCGCTCGACGGCGAACACCGTGCCGCGCGGGGGCGCCGCACCGGCCGGGTCCGCGCCGCCGTCGGTGGGCGCCGGCCTGAGCAGCCCGGTGATGCCGTCGATGAGCGCTCCGATGCCCTGTCCGCTGCGCGCCGAGCCGAACTGGACGGGGTGCACCCGGCCGTTCCGGGTGTGCTCGGCGAGTGCGGTGTGCAGCTCGTCCGGCGTGGGGAACGGGCCGTCCACGACGCGGGCGAGCAGGGCGTCGTCGACCTCGGCGAGTGTTTCGGCGACGCGGGTGCGGAACTCCGGCTCGTCGTCGAGCGCCCGCGGGAGCGCGCGGGCCGACGGTGTGCCGAGATCCCGCACCGCCGTCATGGGGACGAGGTGCGGCGCCAGCTTGCGCCGGATGTCGGCGAGGAGCGCGTCCCCGCGGGCGCCCGGACGGTCGATCTTGTTGACGAAGAGCAGCACCGGGAGTCGCATCTCCCGCAGCGTCCGCATCAGGACGCGGGTGTGTGCCTGGACGCCCTCGACGGCGGACAGCACCAGCACGGCGCCGTCCAGGACGCCGAGGACGCGCTCCACCTCGGCGACGAAGTCGGAGTGTCCGGGGGTGTCGATCAGATTGACCTGCGTGGCGCCGGCCGTGAAGGAGGCCACCGCCGAGCGCACGGTGATGCCGCGCTGCCGCTCGATGGCGCCGGTGTCGGTCTGGGTGTCACCGGCGTCGACGCTGCCGAGCCGGCCGATGGTGCCGGTGTCGAACAGCAGACGCTCGGTCAGGCTGGTCTTACCCGCGTCGACGTGCGCGAGAATGCCGATGTTCAGGGTGTGCTGGATCTGCATGGGTGCCGAAGTCCTCGAAATTCACCGTCCGGAAAGGGCGCTGGGGGTTTTCGAGGAATCGGCGCATGGGGGTGCTCCTGTTGTTGCCGACGAGCTGTCGGCGACCACCCTGGTCGCCTCGGGGCGGCCTCGGCAACTGGTTTTCCACGTGCGGTGGGGCCGGAAGGCATCGCCCTCCGGCCCCACCGGGTGTCCGTCCGCGCCCCGCCGGGCGCGCGGTCAGTGCTCGCGGTTGCGTCCCAGGGTGAAGCGGTAGAGGAGCAGGACGATGAGGGAGCCGACGATGGCGGCGATCCACGTCGACAGGTGGAAGAAGCCGTTGATCGAGTGCACTCCGAAGATCACCTTGCCGAGCCAGCCGCCCAGCAGGCCGCCGGCGATGCCGATCAGCATGGTGATCACGCAGCCACCCGGGTCCTTGCCAGGCATCAGAGCCTTCGCAATGGCACCGGCGAGGAGCCCGATCAAAGCCCACGCGATGATTCCCATGTCCGCACCCT
The DNA here is from genome assembly GCF_002803155.1 of Streptomyces sp. CB02959. Classification (GTDB taxonomy): domain Bacteria; phylum Actinomycetota; class Actinomycetes; order Streptomycetales; family Streptomycetaceae; genus Streptomyces. Next base: position 119,397 of record NZ_NNBP01000027.1, on the reverse strand, counting down.
CTCGTCAAGACCTGCTGATGCGTACAGACTGGTTCCCTCTCCCGGGGCTTTCACCCGGGCCTGCTGCAATCGTGTGATGTCCGGTGGTGGCGGTGGTACGGCAGCGCCCCCCGCCGGCCCCGGAGTGCCGGCCCGGGGACGGTGATCAACGTCGGTTGATTGGCCGAGTTGATCAACCTAGGCTTATCAACATGACTCAGAGCTCGGACGTCGACGACCTGGCCGGTGCGCTCTACGGAAGCATCGGACTGCTGGCCCGCCGGCTGCGTCAGCTGCAGGCGCCCGGCGACCTGTCGTTGCCCGAGCGTGCCGCGCTGGCACGACTGGACCGGGGCGGCCCGGCGACGGCGGCCGAGCTGGCGCGGGCCGAGCAGATCACGTCCCAGGCAATGGGAACCACTCTGGGCGTGTTGGAAGAGCGCGGCTTCGTCGAGCGTCGCCGCGACCCCGACGACGGCCGACGGATCATCATGTCGTTGACCGAGGCCGGCGTCGAGGTGCTGCGGCACAAGCGCGACGCCCGGGCCCAGCAGTTGGCGAAGGCCCTCGGAGAACGCTTCACCGACGCGGAGCTGGCGACGTTGACGGCGGCGGCGCCGCTGATCGAGCGGCTGGGCGACAGCTTCTGACGCCGACGACCGGCACCGAGCGGCAGGCCGCCGCCGTCACCGGCGCCAACGGCCTCGCGGCATCAGGTATCCGGCATCCCGGCATCCAGCACCACGCCACTGGACCGCGGACTCCGGCGAGCTCCCCGGCGGCTCTCCCCTCGACGGTCTCCACCCGACGGTGGAGCGGGCAGGTGGAGAGTCGGCCCGGCAGGTCCGGCCTGGGGGCCGATGCCTCTCCACCCGCCCGGCTCCTAGCGTCGAGACAGGTCGACGTGGTGCCGGAGGGGCCGGTACCGGACCGTTGGAGGCCGTCATGGGAACCGAGGGAGCCGTACACACGCGTGGTGCGCAGCGGTGGCGTGCCGTGGGCGTACCGCTGACCGTCAATCTCCTCCTCCCGCTGGTCCTCTACTACGTGCTGCGCGCGCTGGACGTCGCCCAGTGGCAGGCCCTGTTGCTGAGCGGTGTGATCCCGGCCGCGCACGCGGTGGGCACGGCCCTGGTACGCCGGCGGGTCGAGGTCTTCGACCTGCTGGTGGTCGTGCTGCTGGGGGCGTCGGCGGGGCTCTCGGCGGTCAGCGGCAGCCCGCGGGTGCTGCTGTTGAAGGACGCGGGCATCCCCGTCGTGTTGGGACTGTGGGTCCTGGGCACCCTGTTCGCGGCCCGGCCCCTCGCGTTCCACTTCGGGCAGCGGCTGCGCGGGCCGGCCGGCGCCGAGGCGGCGGAGCGTGCCTGGCGCGAACTCCCGGAGTTCCGGACCGCGCTGCGCGGACTGACGCTCCTGTGGGGCGGCGCGCAGCTGCTCGACGCGGCGCTGAGCACCGTGGCGGCGTTGGGGCTGCCCATTGACCTGGTGCCGGTGGTCGGCAAGATCGAGTCCTTCACGATCCTCGGCGCGATGGTGGCGCTGACCGTGCGCCGCAGCCGGGCCTTCCGCGACCGGTACGGTATCCCGCTCTTCGGCCTGGCGGCGGCGGGCGCGCCGCGGCCCTCGGGCGACGCCCCGAAGCTCACCGTGAGCGACGCGCTGCGGTCGTGACGTCCGGCGGAGCGGCCGGCGATGCAGCGGAGCGGCGGCGCAGGGGAGTTGGCGCGGTCGGCGTCACGGGGCGGCCGGTCCGTCGTTGGACCGGTCGACAACCTGCTCTCCCCTCATTTGGAGCCTTCATGAACTCCCTTGTACGAGGCCGTGGACGTGTTCGTGGTCGCGGTCGTGCGGTCGCGGCCGTGGCGCTCGCCGTCGGCGCGGTCCTGCTGCCGGTGGCGACCGCGGACGCGGCCGACCTCGGCATGATCACCTACACCACCCCGGCCGGTCGGGCCGCCACCCTGAAGCAGCCCGAGCCCGGCCGTTGCTACTCCATCGCGGGCGCCGGCACCACGTCCAACCTCTCCCTGGTCGGGAAGACCGCCCACTTCTACGCCCGGCCGCACTGTGCCGGAGAGCCGGTCGCCGACCTGGGCCCCGGCAAGCACGGCAAGCTGCGTTTCGCCTCGCTGCGCGTCGACGCCGACTGAGCCGGTCCGGCGCCGGTGCGGGTCCGCGCCGGCGGGGTGCGCACCCCGCCGGCGCCCGGGGGGCGGGCTACGGCTGCGCCGGCTGCTCCTCGTAGGGGAAGCGGGCGAGGGCGGCCGGGCGCTGGAAGAAGGTCTTGGCGCGGACCATGGCGCCGTCGTCGTTCCGCACCTGCCCGGGGCGGGAGCCGTTGCCGGACAACACCCCGCCGAAGTGCATTCCCAGGTACGCCGCGCTGTGGTGGAGGGCGGTCACCAGGCCCTCGGCGACGACCTCTTCGCGGTGCGCCATGACCGTCACTCCCCACAGGGTCCGGCCCGCCATCCGCTCCTTGAAGTCCGAGCCGGGGACCGTCAGCCACCCCGACCAGTAGTCGAGGTAGCGCTTGGCCTGTGCGGAGAGGCTGTACCAGTACAGCGGCGAGGCGATGACCACGTCGGTGGCCCGGAGCGTGGCCTGCCGCAGTGCCTCCTCGTGCTCCTCGGGCGTCCAGGTGTCGGACTCGTGCCGGCCGTCCTGGAAGTCGGGCAACGGCAGCCGGGACAGGTCCACCCACTCCTGCCGGACGTCGGAGGGGAGTTGGGCGGCGGCGGCGCGGGTGAGGATCTCGGTGTTGCCGTCGGGGCGGGAGCTGCCGAGGACGAAGAGGAACGAACGGTCCGGGCCGGTGGGTGTGGCGCTGGGCGTGGTCATATCTGCTCCGGTCTCGGGTCCCCGGACGCGGCTGCCGCGGCGGCATGCGCCGATCGCCGCCCGAAGAGGGTCGGTGGGTCTCCCCGCTTCCAACTCCCTTGCACCGGGGCGTATTCCGAGGGGCGCGGACCGTCCACGCCTTGGACGATCAGTGCGCGGGCCGGGGGCGGGCCGTGAACTGGTCCAGGAGACGTGCCAGGGCGTCGTCGCCGAACATCAGCCGCAGGCTGGCGTCCGACTCGGCGGCGGAGGCGGCGCTGCGCGGGAAGAGCGCCTCCTCGTAGGCGGTGAGGGCGGCTTCGCGGTCGTCGGGGTGTGCGGCGAGGGCCCGGCCGAGTTCGGCGCCGTCGAGCATGGCGAGGTTGGCTCCTTCGCCGGCGAAGGGGGACATCAGGTGCGCGGCGTCACCCAGCAACGTCACGCCGGGGGTGCGGGGCCAGCGGTGGCCGACGGGCAGGGCGTGGATGCGGCGCGGAACGAGTGGGCCGTCGGCATCGGCGATCAGCTTCCGCAGACCGTCGTCCCAGCCCTCGAACCGGGTCAGGACGGCCTTCTTGGCGGCGTCCGGGTCGGTGAAGTCGAGGGTGTCGAGCCAGTCCTCGCCGGTCTTGAGGGCGGTGTAGACGTGCAGGCTCCCGTCGCTCTCGCGGTGCGCGAGCAGGCCCTTTCGGTCGCCCAGGCAGAGGAAGAAGCCGTCGCCGACCAGGGCGGCGCTGCCGGGGTGGCGGACGTCGGCGTCCCGGAGGTCGCCCTCCACGAACGAGATTCCCGCGTAGGCGGGGAGCGCGTCGGACAGCAGCGGGCGTATGCGGGACCAGGCGCCGTCGGCCCCGATGAGCAGGTCGGTGGTGACCACGCCGCCGTCGGCGAAGGCGACTTGGTGCCGGCCGTCCTCCAGGGAGCGGGCGCCGGTGGCCTTCCTGCCCCAGCGGACCGTGCCCTGGGGGAGGGAGCTCAGCAGCAGGTCTCGCAGGTGACCGCGGTCGACCTCGGGGCGGGTGCCGGAACCGTCGTCCTCCTCCGCCAGACGCACCGTGCCGTGCGGGTCGAGGATGCGCAGCGCCTCGCCGCCGGGGTGGACCAGGGCGCGGAAGGCGTCGTACAGGCCGGCGGCGCGCAGGGCGAGCTGCCCGGAGTCCTCGTGGATGTCGAGCATGCCGCCCTGGGTGCGGGCGGCCGGTGAGTCCTCCCGGTCGAAGACGGCCGTCTCGATGCCGTGCACATGCAGGACGCGGGCCAGGGTCAGGCCGCCGAGGCCGCCGCCGATGACGGCGAGGGGGTGGTGGGTGGGCATGGCGGGAGGGGCTCCTTGGGGTGCGGTGCGCCGGGGAGGGGTGCTCCGGGGCGGTCAGGTGGTTGCCGTGCGGTCCGGTCGGGCGGTCTTGGAAAGCCCGTTGATGAGTACGTGGAAACCCCAGGTCAGACGGTCTTCGCCGGTGCCGGTGAACAGTTCGGTGCCCAGGGCGGTGAGCCGCGGGAACGCCTGCGGGGAGGCGTTGCGCACCGCGGCCGTCAGCGCGTCGTGCTCGTCCTGGGCGTGTGGCGCGGCGTCGCGGGCGGACTGCTCCGCGGCGGTCGCGGTGCCGAACTGGAGGAGGGCGTCCACGCCCCAGGCGGCGCGGTCGTCGGGGACGCCGCCTTCGGCCAGCAGGGCCAGGACGGCTTCCAGCAGCTCCAGGTAGTGCGGTCCCGACGGGCGGGTCACCAACGCCGAGCGGGCCAGTGCCGGGTGCCTGAACAGCACCGTCGTGTAGGACGACAGGATGCGCACCAGCCGCTCGCGCCAGTCGCCGCCGGTCCGGGCCGGTCGCAGGTCGATCTCGCCCAGCAGCTCGTCCAGGACGGCCGCGTGCAATGCGGCGGTGTTGGCCACGTACACGTACAGCGAGGCCGGACCGGTGTCCAGCTCCTTGGCCAGGCGGCGCATGGTCACCCGTTCCAGGCCCTCGCTCCGGGTCAGCGCGACCGCGGTCGCGACGATCCCCGCGCGGGTCAGGGCGGGTTTTGCGGGGCGCTCGCGGCGGCCGCGCGGGGTGGTGGGCTCGATGGGCTCGGCGGGACCTGGCGTGGTGGGCATGGCTCCACGGTAACGAACGCGTTCGTTACGAACAAGTTCGTGGCGAACGCGTTCGTCACCTCCGGGCTAGGCCGGGACGGTGGCGTGGCGGGCCCAAGTGCGCAGTTCCGTCCGGTCCTTGAAGCCTCCGAGGCTCGTGTCGATGGGCTTGTCGGTGTACTGGTGGAACAGCCACCGGCCCTTGATGTCCGGCTGGCCGGGCTTGCCGTTGTACTGGGCGATCCAGAGCCCGTCGCCGGCGAAGGAGGTGGTGTCGCGGTGCAGCCAGAAGTCCCGGTTGCAGTACAGGATCGTCTTGTGGCCGGGGGTGCGCTGCTGCACCTGCCGGAGCCAGCTGTCCTTCCAGGAATTCGGGACGCGGGCGTCCTCCCAATCGAGGATGAGAACGTCACCGTCGACCAGATTTATTTTGGAGAGGAAGTGGTCGACCTGGTCGGTGACCGGACCCGGGCGGGCGAAATGATAGAAGCCGGTCACCAGTCCCGCGTCGCGCCCGGTCTTTCGCTGGGCCACCCACTTCGGGTTGGTGTAGGTGGTGCCTTCGGTGATTTTTATGAACACGAAATCGCTGCCGGATGTCTGGTATTTCTCCGGCTGGGCTGACGAAACGTCGATCCCTTTGACGGTCATGGTCGGTTCATTCCTTGGCGGTTGTCGAGGTGCCTCTTTCGTTTCCGGCGGATGACGGCATGGCGCATCGCACCGTGGTGGTGGGGGAGGCGTCGCGGCGCCTTGGGAGGGTGTGCCGTCGGGGCGGCACCGGCGCCCCTGGTCGTGCGCAGGGGGCGCTTTCATTTTCTCGCCGTGGTGCGGCCGAGGCATCTGGAGCGGCGCGCCGCGAAGTGGTCGAGGACGGTGGCGCCGATACGCTTCCGGGCCGCCGCGGGATCCGACTTTCCGGCCTTTACGGGGAGACCGGATCTCTGCTTGAAGTGGCAAATATTGCCCGTTCGACTTCCTCGGGTTCAACAGGCTGATCTCCGGTGCCACTTCCCTGTGAGGTGCCCCCGGAGCATTCGACATCGGCCGTATGCACGACGCACGATGGAGGAAGGGATGCGGGGTCATATGACCCCCCTCATATGACCTCGCATCTCTGTGGGAGTGTCCGGTCGGCCATCAGGGGATGCGGAGGCGATGAGCCACAGCATCGGGACGGAGCTCGGCGCGGTGCGCCGAATCCCGGCGGTGTGTCCGCCCGGGACGGGGGAAGCGCAGTACGCCCCACCCGCACCCCGGAGCGCCGACGCCCGCATCGCGTTGCTCGGCGGATTCCGGCTGGTCACCGGCGACGACCCGGCGCGGATCCCGGCGGGATCGGAGCGGCTGCTCGCCTTCGTCGCGCTGCACTCCGGGCCGGTGCCGCGGAGCGTCGTCGCGGAGAACCTGTGGCCGGACGTGTCCGAGTGCCGCGCCTACGCGTCCCTGCGGTCGGCGCTCAACCGCCTGCGCGGCGCCGGCTGCCGGATCCTCGACGTGGGCCCCGTGGACCTCGCCCTCGCAAGCGGCGTGGGAGTCGACTTCCGGGAACTCAGGCCGCTCGCGCACCTGCTGGTCGATTCCGCGATGGCTTCCCCCGGAACGGCCGTCTCCCTGGGCCTGGGCGCCTCGGAGATCGACGCGCTGTCCCAGGACCTGCTGCCGGGCTGGTGCGACGAGTGGGCGCTGCGCGAGGCCGAGGAATGGCGGCAACTGCGGATGCACGCCCTCGAAGCGCTCGCCACCCGCTTCATCAGCGCCCAGCACTTCGGTCACGCCGTGTGGGCCGCCGGTGCCGCGGTGCGCGCCGAGCCGCTGCGCGAGACCGCCCGGGCCATCCTGATCAAGGCGCACCTCGCCGAGGGCAACCAGTCCGAGGCCCTCCGTGAGTTCCAGCGCTACCGGTCCCTGCTCCAGGCCGAGCTGGGGCTGCGCCCGACGGCCCGGCTGCTCGGTCTCGTCGCCGATCTGCGCTCGGCCGCGACCCGGTGCTCCGGCGGGCCCGCGCGTCCGTGGGCATGACGCCCCGGTCACGCCGCGGTGACGCCGCACCGGTCATGCTGGCGGGCAGCAGCTGGGATGCGTGCCGGCCGTCCGTTCCGCAGCCGGTACGCCATGGACCGACGGTCCACCGTGGGTTGATCGGTGAGGGCGGTGCGGCCGTCGGTCCTTGAGCGTGGGGCGTTCCGCGGAGGTGCCGGGGGCGCGCGCCGACGGGTCGGCCGCGGGCACCACAGGGTGCCGGACACCCCAGGACACCGGACACCCGGGACACTCCGAGGCGCCGGACACCACGAGACGAGTCGCCGGACATCACCGCGGCTCGACACCACGAAGAGGCTGACATGTCGGAGCGCGAGAACATCCTGCACGTGCGGGTGACCGCCGCCGACGCCGAGACGTTGCGGACCCTGCTGCGGGAGGAGCCGCTGGACGTCGGCGGGCGGCCCCGGGAGACCCCGGGACCCGGGAACGAGATGACCATCGAGGCGTACGTGCCGCGCGGGCGGGCCGGCCGTCTGGAGCGCGCGGGCGTCTCCGTGGACGTCCTCAGGGACGCGACCGAGACCGGGCGGGCCCGGCAGGCGGAGGTCGGACACGGCGACCGGTTCGCCGATCCGGACGAAGTGCCGTACGGACTCGGCAAGATGGTGAAGGAAGAAGGGCCAGGAGGCTGAGATGCCGTACCTCAACACCACCGAGGTCGATTCCGCGTTGGTGAACCTCGCGCGGGCCTACCCGGCGCTGAGCGAGTTGATCGCCCTTCCCGAGCGGTCGGTCGGGGGCGTCGACTGCCACGCCCTGCGCCTGGGCGCGGCACCGGCCGGCACCCGGGACTGTGTGATGCTCATCGGGGGCGTGCACGCCCGGGAATGGGGCAGTTGCGAGATCCTCGTCTACTTCGCCGCCGACCTGCTGCGGGCGTACACCACGCATTCCGGGCTGGTCTACGGCGGCAAGGCGTACCCCGCGGCCGACGTGAAGGCGCTCCTGGAGGGCCTGGAGATCGTGCTCTTCCCGCTGGTCAACCCGGACGGCCGGAACTACAGCCAGACCGTCGAACCGATGTGGCGGAAGAACCGCAACCCCGCCTACGGGAACGGCGAGGGTGACTGCGTGGGCGTCGACATCAACCGCAACTACGACTTCCTCTTCGACGCCGCGACGGCCTTCTCGCCGACCTCGGGCGTGCGGGTGTCGACCGATCCGTGCGACCCGCAGCTGTACCACGGTCCCGCGCCGTTCTCCGAGCCCGAGACGCGCAACGTCCGGTGGCTGCTGGACGCCCACCCGCGGACCCGGTGGTTCATCGACGTGCACAGCTACTCGGAGGACATGCTGTATGTCTGGGGCGACGACCAGGACCAGTCCACCGACCCGTCGATGAACTTCCTCAACCACGCCTTCGACGGTCTGCGGGGCGATGCGGGGGACACCGGGTACCGCGAGTTCATCCCCAAGATCGACTTCGATCAGGAGACCGCACTCGCCCGGGACTTCCAGGACGGGGTGCTGGGCGTGCGCGGCCGGACGTACACCGCCAAGTCGGCCTTCGACCTGTATCCGACGTCCGGGACCAGTGACGACTACGTGTTCGGCCGGCATTTCGTCGATCCGTCCAAGGAGCGGGTGCTCGCCTACACCATCGAGTGGGGCACGGAGTTCCAGCCGTCGTGGAACGAGATGGAGAACATCATCAAGGACGTGAACGCGGGGCTCCTGCAGTTCTGCATCAAGGCCCTGGCGAGCGTGGCCGCCTCCACCGCCTCCACCGTCGCCGCCTGAGCGACCCGGGTGGGGCGGCGTAGGTCCGTGGGTCCGCCCCGGCCGGTGTGGCCGGGGCGGACCCACGGGTGCGGAACGGTCAGAAGGCGATCGTCCAGCCCTCCCGGCGGCTCTGCTCCGCGGTGTAGGCGACCCCGTGGACGCTGAGTCCGGTCGGGTCGAGCAGGGTGATGGCGCCGCCGTGGCCACCGAGGTGGAACCCGTCGCCGCCGGCGACGGCCAGGGTCGTCCCCGGCGCGACCGTCTGCGCGGGCAGCGGCAGCCGGTGGCCCTGCTGGTCGGCGAGTTGCCAACCGGCCAGGTCGACGGGGCCGGGCGAGGTGTTGAGCAGCGTGACGGACTCGGTGCTCGGCGCCGCGCCGCCGGAGTGGACGAGTGCGGCCACGATGCGCAGCGGTGTGTCGCCGGGCACCAGGGCCTCGGTCTCGATGGTGTGGCCGGTGGTGTCGTCGGTGTGCCAGGACTGGGACTGGAAGGCCAGGAACACCGCGAACCAGCGGGACTCGGCCGGCACCTCGAACAGCAGTCCGCCGTCCTGCCAGACACCGTCGTCGACCTGGAACCGACCGGAGTTGCCTTGGTTCATGTGGATGTCGTGGACCCCGTTGTCCGGCCGGAAGTGGAACACCGGGTCGCGGACGGACGATTCGGGGCCGAACCGCTGGCCGAACACGTACACCGCCATGGTGGGATCGGCGATGGCGCGTTGGACGTAGTGGTCCAGGAGGTCGGCCAGGTCGTTGTCCACGCCGGGCAGGTCCGGTGGCAGGATCCGCATCGCGGACGGGAGGAACATGTTGGCCCGGATGTAGTCGAGACTGGCCGTACCCGCGTGTGATTCCAACGCCGTCCAGCCGCTGCCGGCGGCCGGCAGCAGCTGGGTCAGCGGGTGGCGGAAGTCGTCGTCGGCCAGGTAGCGCAGGTCGGGCGGGCTCTGTTGGGACAGGACGTTCACCGCGGCGCGGTAGTCGGTGCCGGCGTCGTCGGTGAGGTGGATCTGGTAGTGCGGGGTGCCGACGGCGCCCTCGCGGCGCCGGTCCACGGCGCGGCCGGCCAGTACGCCGTATGACGCGATGGGCATGGCGTGCCTCCAGGCAGACGGTGAGTGCGACGACCGGCTCTAGGCGAGTTGGGGTTGCTGCCGGCGGAACGCCTGCTGGGCCAGCTTGTCGTCGGGGGCCAGGATGGCCCCCTCGGCCTCGACGGCCAGGGCTTCGGTGTGGCCGGTCGTCTCGGCGCGCCGGCCGCCGCTGGGCGGCACGAGGTGACTGGCGTACGGCGAGCTGGGGTGGGCGGCCAGGACGCGTACCCGGCCGTCGCCGGAGCCGCGCGGGGCGACCGGTACGACCGCGACCGAGAGGCCGTTGTCGTCCTCGACGAACAGGTTGAAGTCGTCGAAACGGAAGTGGTCGATGTCCACGATCGGCTTCGGGTAGTGGTGGTAGCCGGCCGCCGTCGGGAGCACTCCGGAGTGGATACCGGCAGGTAGCGGCACCGAGGCGTTGAATATCGAATCGGTCCAGTCGGACACCTGCTCGGCGGTCTGTATCGGGGTGTTCAGGAGCTGTTCGCCGGCTTCGTAGCCGAACTCGACATAGCCAGGCAGGGTGTCGGGGAACGCCGCGATCACGCGCGCCGCGCAGAGGCGGACCTGGTCCACCTTTGCCGGGTCCGCGCAGAACTGCGCCGACCACTCGATGCCGAGCGGCAGGAACAGGCACAGCCAGCCGTTCGTGTCCTTGACCCACACCCCGCCGCCGTGGTGGTCCTGGTACGGCGCCGGTGCGAACGTCCAGTCGGTGGTCGTGTCGACGAGCTTGAGCATCAGCGCCCGGCTCGCCTTGTACTGGTCACTGTCGACGCGTTGCGGGTGGTCCGCCACGGAAATGGTCCATGGGTGGTTTTCGTGCTCGGTGTGTGTTCCCGTCGTGCCTTGGTTTCCTGCCGCGGTGTTCATGGTGATCTCCATCTGGAGGCCGGAAGCGGAGCTATGGCTCGACCTGGCTCGATCCGCCGCACACTGGATCGCGGGGCGGAGAGAAATCGACAGCGGATCATGCGTCCGCCTCGGGTCAACTCCCGGAATGCGGCGACGGCATGGGTCGCCTATGAGTCGTCCGCTATATAAGATGCTACCCCTGTTCGACCTGCTGAGAAGGTCCTGCTTTCCCCTGTTTCTGGCGGCGACTGGGTTGTCACCAGGGGTAGTTGCTCCCCGGGGCGGCTGCGGGCGGCGGGCCGCCGTGCGGTGCCGGGGATTCGCGGCGGACGAAATCCGGGGTGTTGTTCAGCGGCGGAATGCGTGGTGCGGGGGTGCCGGCTCGTCGTGATTCCGCTATCCGGGCCGCCGGTGACGCCAATTCCGATTTCGGGCCCACCGGTGACGCCGGGAGTTTCACGCGGAGGGCTGTCAGGAAAGGGGGTCGTCGTCCAGGAGGCCCGGGTCGGCGGCCACCGATTCCCAGAACTCCGCGTGGGCCCGTTCGTGCAATACGCCGAGCCGCAGCAATCGGGCCCGGGAACGCTGCCGTGAATCCTCCGTGGGATCGAGTGCGGCGCGCAGCGACGTGTAGTGCGCGAGCCATTCGCGGTGTCGCGCAGCCTGGCCGGTGGCGAGCGCGACGATGTCCGACGGTTCGCCGAGGTCGGCGAAGAAGAGTTTGAGCTGTGCCGGGTCGCGGGTCTCGGCCTCGGGGGTGTCCGGGTCGGCCAGCCAGCGTGCCAGTGCGGCACGGCCGGCGGCGGTGAGGTGGAAGATCCGGCGGCGGCGCCCGGTGGTCTCGGTCTCCTCCCGCAGCAGACCGGCCTGCGCCAACTCGGGCGGAATCCGGTAGAGCTGCGCATGGAGGATCGGCCAGAAGGGCTGGATGTCGTCCTCGACCCGTGCCTTGAGCTCGTAAGGCGTCATCGGGCCGTGCCTGGCGATCAGGCCCAGTACGACGTACCTCGCCGGGCTGTACTCCGCCGTCGTCCCCACTGCCTGCCCCAGTCCCTTGACACGGTCTCATTGAGACCATACCTTCCTTTCCGTTGAGACCATATCAATGAGATGGTTGCGGGAGCGGCCATCGCCTTGCCGAAGAACGGGGACCGATACCGCATGAACGCCCGCACCACCACGCCGCACCTCACCGTCCACCCCGAACTGGCCGACATATTGGCCGCGTTGCCCGAGCGGCCGGAGAATCCCTACACCGATGTCGCCGCCCTCCGCGCCCACTTCAAGCAGCTCATGGCTCCGCAGATGCCCGCGCACGACACCCGCGTCACGATCCGGCACCTCGCACTGCCCGGACCGGACGGCAACACCCTCGACGTGCAGGTGCTCCGGCCCGCCGGCGCGGAGGGCGTACTGCCGGGCGTGCTCTACCTCCACGGTGGCGGCTTCGTCTACGGGGAACTGGACGGGCCCAGCCCCATGGCGCGCGAAGCGTGCGTCGCGGCCGGTGCGGTCGTGGTCAACGTCCACTACCGACTGGCCCCCGAACACCGCTACCCCGCAGGCGTCGAGGACTGCTACGCCGCCTTGGAGTGGATGGCCGCCAACGCCGGCGAACTCGGCCTGGACGCCGACCGGATCGCCGTCACCGGGGCATCCGCGGGCGGCAACCTCAGCGCCGCCGTCTGCCTCATGGCCCGCGACCGCCAGGGCCCCCGCATCGTGTGGCAGGGCCTCCTCATCCCCTGCCTGGACGACCGCCGCCGCACGGCGTCCGCGCAACGCATCACCGACCGCCGGATCATCAACGGCACGGGCATCGGGCACATGTGGGACACCTACCTCGGCCCCGACCGCGACCCGCACACCCCCGCCTACGCGGCCCCCGCCCGCGCCACCGACCTCGCCGGCCTCCCGCCCGCCTACGTCCTCACCTGCGGACTCGACCCGCTGCGCGACGAGGGACTCGACTACGCGCGCCGCCTGGCGGAGGCCGGCGTCCCCGTCGAGACCAAGGACGTCCCCGGTGCCTGGCACTTCTTCGAAGCCTACGCACCCGGCAGTGAACTGGCCCGCCGCACCACCGCACACTGGTCGGCGGCCCTGCGCACCGCCCTCACCTCCGCCCCGCCGCATCCGGCGGCGCAGGGCTGACCGGGCCGGGCCGGCCGCGTCGCGCCCGCACGCCGCCAGACACCCGGTAGGCGCCCGGCAGGCACCTGTGAGGCATCTCCCAGACATCTGCCAGGCATCGGCCGGGCGGAAATGGGCAGGTGGTCCTGATCCGACCCGGCTACCGTTGGCGCTGCCCCGCGCCAGGCAGCAGCCGGGGGCAGGCCCGACGAAGGACGAGGAATGGATCTGACCGCGCTCACGCCCGCCGAACTCTCCGACCGGCTCACCGCGCTCCGCGACGAGCATCACCGGCTCGCGGGCCGGGGCCTGCGCCTGGACCTGACCCGCGGCAAGCCCGCCGCCGAGCAGCTGGCACTGGCGCAGCCCTTGCTGGGTCTGCCGGGCCTCGGCGACCACACCGCGCAGGACGGCACCGACTGCCGCAACTACGGCGGTCTGCACGGCCTGCCCGAACTGCGGGCGACGTTCGCCGGGCCGCTCCAGGTGCCGGCGGAGCAGCTGGTCGCCTTCGGCAACTCCAGTCTGGAGTTGATGTACGAGTGCATGGTGGACGCCGTGCTGTTCGGTGTGGCGGGTGCGGCCGCTCCCTGGCCGCGGGAGGGCCGGACGGCCATGTTGTGCCCGGTGCCCGGCTACGACCGGCACTTCGCGCTCTGCGAGAAGCTCGGCATCGACATGATCCCCGTGCCGATGACGGAGACCGGCCCGGACATGGACGAGGTCGAACGCCTCGTCGCCGACGAGCGGGTCAAGGGCATATGGTGCGTCCCCAAGTACAGCAACCCCACGGCCGTCACCTTCTCCGCCGAGACCGTGCGCCGCCTGGCCGCGATGGAGACCGCCGCCCCCGACTTCCGGATCTTCTGGGACAACGCCTACGCCGTGCACCACGTGGCCGGGACGGACGAACCGCTGGCGGACGTGCTCGGCCTGAGCGCGGAACACGGCCATCCCGACCGGGTGTTCGTCTTCGGATCGACCTCGAAGATCACCACGGCCGGCAGCGGCGTCGCCTTCTTCGGGTCCTCGCGGGCCAACGTCGCCTGGCTCCTCGGCCACCTCGCCAAGCGCACGATCGGACCGGACAAGGTCAACCAGCTGCGGCACGCCCGCTTCCTGCCCGACACACCCGCCGTGCACGCCCACATGGCACGCCACGCCGCGGTGCTGCAACCCAAGTTCGAGCTGGTCGACGCCGTACTGGAGAAGCGGCTCGGCGACACCGGAGTGGCCTCCTGGACCCGCCCCCGGGGCGGATACTTCGTGAGCCTGGACGTCCTGGACGGCTGTGCGGCCCGCGTGGTGGAACTGGCCGGGTCGGCCGGTATCGCCCTGACGCCCGCCGGAGCCACCTTCCCCTACGGCAAGGACCCCCGCGACCGCAACATCCGCCTCGCCCCCAGCTACCCCGGCCCGGACGAGCTCCGCGACGCGGTGGAGGGCCTGGCCCTGTGCGTCGAACTCGCCTCGGTGGAACGCCTGTTGGCCGCAGTCGACCAACCCGCCTGAGAGGCGGCCGCGCGGCGGCCCACCACCCCGGGACGACCAGGACCGCACCCGTGAGAGGATCCCGGCGCGAGTGGCGCCGAGCGCGCCATGGGAACGGCAACCGGCTTCGGCCGTGGAGGTGACGGTGTTCGCGATATCCCTGGGTGCGGACGGCGCGGAGCTGCGGCCGCTGGAACCGTGGCAGGCCGATGAGTTCCTGGCCCACATCGACCGCGGCCGGGAGTTCATCGGCCGGTACAACGGACTCCCGGACGTCATCACCGACCTGGCGTCGAGCCGCGCCTACCTCCAGTCGTACGCCGAGAAGACCGCCTCCGACACCGGGCGGATCTACGGCATCCGGACGGACGGCGAGCTGGTCGGGGCGATCCTCCTGCGCACGATGGACACCCAGCAGGGCGTCGCCGAGGCGGGCTGCTGGCTGGAGCCGTCGGCGGCCGGCAAGGGGCTGGTGACCCGGGCCGTGCGGGCGGTCGTCGACTGGGCGGTCGAGGCGCGGGGGATCCACCGCGTCGAATGGTGGGTCGCGTCGGCGAACGCGCCCAGCATCGCGGTGGCCCGCCGACTCGGCATGACGAAGGAAGGCGTGCTGCGGGAGAACTACCTGTACCGCGGGGAGCGGCACGACATGGAGATCTGGTCCGTGCTCGCGCCGGAGTGGCGGGCGCACAAAGCGGCGTCCTGACGCGGTGGCACGCCCCCGGCGGCAGGCACGTTCCGTGGTCCTCGGGATACGCTGCGGAACGTCCGCAGGTCCGCGCCGACCCGGGTGGCGCCGCCGGGTGCGGCGGTCGTAGCCTCTCCGCAGAGAGGCAGCGACAGCCCCGCGGGGACGTGTTCGGGCCGTGAAGGGAACCGCACCCTGCGTCGCAGCCGATGTCCGAGGTGTCCACCCGTGCGAAGCGGCTGAGGAGCGGATATGAGAGTTCACAGGGCAACGGCAGCACTCATGGTCTGTGCCGGCGCGGCATTGGCGACGGCCACCATGCCGGCATCCGCATCCCCCTCCGCCGACCCCGCGCCGTCCACCGGCAACCGCGTGGCGGTCGTCGACTGCGTCGGGCACGCACAGCAGCGACCCGGCACCTTCATGCTCGCCTGCGGCGACGGCAACAACGTCCTCACGTCGCTGCGCTGGTCGCAGTGGCAGTCCCGGTCCGCGGTGGCCCAGGGCACGGACAGGGTCAACGACTGCCGGCCCTACTGCGCGGTGGGCCACTTCCGCGGCTACCCGGTCCGGGTGCGCCTGGACAACCCGCAGCCCCGGACCGGTCACTCCGGGCAACGGCACTTCACCCGGGTCACGTTGACGTACCCCGCCGACCGGCCGGCCAACACGCCCCGCGTCGTCACGTGGAAGCTCTGGAGCTGACGACACCGTCCCGCGGCGGGGTGGGGGCTGCCCCGCTCCGGCGCACCCACGTGCGCCGGCCCTCCGGCCGCGTCAACCGGCCCGCCGTGGCGGGCTGTTCGTCCCAGAGCCCGGTCGAACCGTAGTCGGCCGGGTTCTTCCGGGCCGCGGAGAGCCGTGGACACCGGGAGCGCGCAAGCCGGCCCGGTCCACACCGCGTTCCCCCTTGGTGGACGGGCGCCGCACGACCGCGGCACACAGGCACCGCGGGCCGGTCCAGTCCTTTTCAAAGTCCCAGGTCAGGGCATTTATCAAGGCTGCATCGAGGGGTTCACGCAACTGCCTGGCGGGGCCCGCTCGGTGGGATAGCGTCGGGAACCGATCCTGCTCGCCGACGTTCCACCGAGCCCCCCCCGACGGGCCGCCGGCTGCGGATTCCGCGGTCGCTGCCCGCGGTACGCCGCGCGGTCCGTGCCGCGCGACGCCGACCACCGCAGCGGACACCACGACCCGACCACGCCCGGTCCCGGCCGTGCCGTGATCGCCCGCCCCTCCGCCGGACTGCCGCAACCGGCCCGGCCCCACGTCCACCCGGCCCGGGATGCCGTCACTCCACAAGAGCCCGGCGCCCCACACCCACCACCCCAGGGAATGCCAACGATGCACCACACCACCCCGCACACCGCCGCACGGCGCTCCGGCCCGAGACGCCCCGCCGCACCGCGCCGCCGTGCGCTCCTCGCGGCCGCCGCCGCGACCGCCCTCACCCTCGTCGTGGCGGGCTGCGGCTCCGCCGGCTCCCAGGCCCACCGCATCCGGGTCGGCGTCAGCGGGGACTCCACCGAATGGGACGTGCTCGCCAAGGAGGCCAAGAAGGAGGGCCTCGACGTCGAGGTGGTGCCCTTCGACGACTACTCCCTGCCCAACAAGGCGCTCGCCGCCGGCGACATCGAGCTGAACGCCTTCCAACACCTGGTGTTCCTCGCCCAGTCCAACACCGAGAACGGCACCGACATCGTGCCGCTGGCCCCCACCACCGTCGTCCCCATGGGCCTGTACTCCAAGAAGGCCGAACGACTCGCCGACCTCCCGGACGGCGCCCGCATCGCCCACCCCAACGACCCGGCCAACGAAGGCCGCGCCCTGCGGCTGCTGGCCCGGGCCCGACTGATCGAGCTGAAGAAGGGCACCGGGCTCTATGCCACCGCGGACGACATCGCCGCCAACCCCCACCACCTGCGCCTCACCCCCGTCAACGCCCAACAGACCCCCCGGCTGCTGGCCGACGTGGACGCTGCGGTCATCAACGACGGAGTCGCCACACTGTCCGGCATCCGCGCGCAGAGCGCACTGTTCAAGGACGACCCGCACAGCCCGGACATCCGCCCGTACATCAACGTCATCGCGGCCCGTGCCAAGGACCGGGACAACCCGGACTACGCCAAGGTCGTCAAGCTCTACGCCGGCAAGGCGGTACAGGACGAGGCCCGGCGGACGTCCAACGGCACCGCCGTCCACCTCGACCTCTCCGCGGCCGAACTCGCCGCGGAACTGGCCCGCGTCGAACGGCAGTTGAAGAGGGCGTCGTGACCAGCCCAGAGCACCCTGCGGCACCCCGCCACGTCATCGAACTCCACGACATCAGCAAGGAGTTCACCGGCGGCACGGTCGCCGTCGACCGGGTGACGCTCGCCGTAGAACCCGGCACCGTCTTCGGCGTCGTCGGCCACAGCGGCGCCGGCAAGTCCACGCTGCTGCGCCTGATCAACCTGCTGGAGACCCCCACCTCAGGCACCGTCACGGTGGCCGGGCAGGACCTCATCGCCCTCGGCGCCCGCGAACTCCGCGCCGCCCGCCGGAACATCGGCATGGTCTTCCAACAGTTCAACCTCTTCCGCTCCCGTACCGTCCTGGGCAACGTCGCCTACCCCCTGCGCCAGGCCGGAGCCTCCCGGGCCCGGTCCCGCGAACGGGCCGAGGAGGCCCTGCGCTTCGTCGGCCTCGCCGATCAGGCCCGGCGCTACCCCGAACAGCTCTCCGGCGGCCAGCGGCAGCGCGTCGGCATCGCCCGCGCACTGGCGACCGAGCCCCGGGTACTGCTCTGCGACGAGGCGACCTCGGCGCTCGACCCGCAGACCACGCAGGAGGTGCTGGCACTCCTGCGACGGGTCAACGACGAACTGGGCGTGACGATCGTGCTGATCACCCACGAGATGGAGGTGGTCCGGGCGGTCTGCGACCGGATGGCGGTCATGGACGGCGGACGGGTCGTGGAGACGGGGCCGGTCCGCGAGGTCTTCGCCGCGCCGCAACACCCCACCACCCGGGCGTTCGTCCGCAGTGCCGTGCAGGCGTCGCCGCTCCTCGACCTGCTCCCCGCG
Source organism: Streptomyces sp. CB02959 (assembly GCF_002803155.1). GTDB lineage: Bacteria > Actinomycetota > Actinomycetes > Streptomycetales > Streptomycetaceae > Streptomyces. The sequence goes on along the minus strand of NZ_NNBP01000027.1, from coordinate 101,419 downwards.
GCGCTGCGTAAGCACGGTGTGGACGAGGCCGTCGCCGCCTCGGTACTGGCGGAGGTGGGCGCATGATCCAGCAGGACTGGAGCCTGCTCTGGCCCAAGATCGTCGACGCCACCGGCGAAACGCTGTACATGGTGCTGGCCACCCTCGCCCTCGCCGGCCTGCTCGGCCTGGTCGTCGGACTGGCCCTCTACGCCACCCGGAAGGGCGGCATCCTCCAGCAACGCGCCGTTTTCGTCGTCCTCAGCACGGTGGTCAACGTCGTCCGTCCGGTGCCCGCACTGATCGCGATCGTCGTTCTCTCCCCGATGACGCGGGAGTTGATCGGGACCGCGGTGGGCACCGACGCGGTGATCTTCCCGATGACGGTCATCGCGACGTTCGGGGTGGCCCGCATCGTGGAGAGCAATCTGCTCGCCGTCGAGCCCGGCGTCATCGAGGCGGCCCGCGCCATGGGCACCGGGCCGGTTCGGATCCTGCTGACGGTGCTGGTCCCGGAGGCACTGGGACCGCTGATCCTCGGCATGACGTTCATGCTGGTCGCCCTCATCGACTTCTCGGTGATCGCGGGCACGGTCGGCGGCGGGGGAGTCGGCAACCTCGCCATCACCCACGGCTATCTGCGGTTCGACACCCGGGTGATGGTGGTGACCGTCGTTATCCTCATCGTATTGGTGCAGGCGGCGCAGCTGCTGGGCAACGTCCTCTCCCGCAAGGTGCTCAGACGGTGACACCGACCACCGGGCGGCGTCCGCCAACGCCCCGGCCACGGCCCGGAACAGGGGCTCGGATACCCTGACCGCTGCCGCAGCGCGAGTGGTGCCCGGCTGCCGGAGGACCGTCCGGCGACCGCGGGTGCCACCACGATCCGGGCGCCCGGGCCGGGGCAGCCCACCGAACGCAGAGGGAGACATGCGCAACACGCACCGACTGGTACGCACGGGACTGGTGGCGCTCCTCATGGCCGGTCTGGGGGCGTGCGGTTCCGGCGCGAACGGTGCCGCGGGCCACCCGGGCAACGACGGCCGCGGCACCGGAACCAGCGGCCAGGGCGCTCCGCCGCACCAGGACGGCGTCTTCGGGCTGCGGGCCGGCGTCCGCCACCTCGTCAAGCAGACGACCACGGGCACCCGCCCGCACCTGGTCACCACCTGCACGCCCGCCACCAGGCAGGTCAAGCACACCAAGCGGAGCGGCCGCACCAAGAAGACCTGGTACTCCACCGAGCACTACCAGGACTGCCGGAAGACCGCCAGGGGCACCGAGACCTACCGCCGGGTGATCCGGCCGGAGCGCTGGTGCGTGCGGCTGGACGACGTCAACGGCAACCCGAAGAAGGACGCCGTCTGGTACCGCGTCACCTCCGCGACCTACCACCAGGCACTCGGCACGGACGCCCACGCCCGCCTGCGGTTCACCCCGACCGGAACCGGCTGCTGAATCCCGACGGCACCGCCCACGGAAGCGCCAAGTCGGTGTCCCGGACGGCCCGGTGGCCGGGATGGCTCGCCCGGTCACCGAGCCCGGTAGCCCCCTGGAGCCCGGTAGCCCCCTGCCTCAGAGCGTCCGCCCGAAGAGGTCCACCAGCGCCCGCCAGTGACGCTCGGTCGCCTCGGGGTTGTACGCGGCGGTGTCGGCCTGGGTGTACCCGTGGTGCGCGCCCTCGTACAGCTCACTGCGGTACCGGGTCCCCGCGGCGTCCAGCGCCCGCTCCAATTCCTTGATCTTCTCGGTCGACATCGAGTGGTCCTGGTCGGCGTGGCCGAAGTACAGCTCCGCCGTGATGCGGTCGAGGAGCAGGTGCGGACTGTCGGCCGCGTCGGTGACGAGGCTGCCGGCGTGGAAGGAACCCACGGCCGCGACCCGGTCGGGGAAGGCCGCTGCGGTACGGAGCGCGAGGACGCCGCCCAGGCAGTAGCCGGCGGTGCCCACGGGGCCGTCCGCGACCAGCGGCGAGGCGGCCAGCCAGTCGAGGTAGACACCGGCGTCCCGCATCGCCTTCTCGGGGGTGAGCGACAGGATCAGGGGCATGAGTTGGCCGAAGAGCTCGGGCCGCTCGGCGGGGTTGATGCGTTCGGGCAGCTCCACCAGGGGCGCGCGTCCGGAGCGGTAGAGGACGTTGGGCACCAGCACCGCGTAGCCGTGCCCGGCCAGCCGCCTGGCCATCTCCTCCAACCCCGGGCGCAGGCCGAAGGCGTCCATGTAGAGCAGGATTCCGGGGTGCGGAGCGCCGTCGTCGGGGTGGGCGAAGTAGGCGTCGGCGGTGCCGTCCGGTGTGGGGAGGTCGAATGATTCACCGTGCACGTTCGTCATTTCCACACCGTACCCCTTGGCTCGTACAACCTTTGCTCAGGGAGCGGGGGAGTCTTCCCAGGGCGAGGGCGAGGGCGAGGGCGAGGGCGAGGGCGAGGGTGACGATCGACGGCCGGGCCGGCAGCTTCCCTGGCGGTCCGGGAACGTTCTCTCAAGGAGTGTGCCAACTGCCTTGTCAGATAAGGAGTTGGGGGAGGGCGGAGGGGAGTTGGGTGGCCGGGGTGAACGGCCGTGCGGGCCCGCTGGTGGGCGGGCCCGCAGTCACACCGTCGCGGAAGGGTCAGGCCGCCGCGTAGGTGCCGCGTCCCGGCCGGGTGACCAGGTCCGTCTTCTTCACTGCCCGGTCCAGGGTGTTGCGCACGGACTCGATCTGTCCCGGGGTGGCTTCCCGGCCCAGCGCCGCATTGATGTCCCGCGGACGCATCGGCGCGCCCGAGTTCTTCAACACGTCCAGTGCGGCGTCCAACAGGCTGCCGGACTCCTTCTCCTTGGCCGCCGGCTCCTTGACGGCCGGCTCCTTGACTGCCGACGGCTTGGCGGCCGCGACCCGCTTGGTGGCCGCCTTCTTCGCCTTGGGCCTGGCCGCCGGGGCCTTCTTGGCCGCAGGCTTCTTCGCCGTGCGGCGCTTGGTACGCGGCGACGTCGCGGTCCGCGGTTGGGGGACGACGGACGCCGAAGCGTCCGCCTCGGCGGCAGGCTCCGCATCCGCCTCCGGCTCGGCGGCGACCGGTGCCGGGGTCGCCTCGGTGGCATCCGCGGTCCGGGTGTCGCCGGATTCTTCCTGGCCGGCGGTGGCATGCCCGTCGGCCGGTGCGGCCGAACCGGCGGCCACCGGCTGCCTGTCGGGGAGTGCGGCGCCGGTCAGCACACGGAGGTGCTCCAGGGCACTGCGGGCGGAGGTCGCCTGCTGCACCACGGCGTCGAGTTGGTTGCGCAGGTGCCGTTCCTGCTCTTCGAGCTCCGGCAGTACGCCTTCGAGATTCTGGATCGTCTGGTGGAGAACGGAGTCAGTCATGTGTTTCCTAACCTCACGGGGGAATGAGATTCCAGTCACCATACGCCCAACGACCGTGCGGCGGGAGAGGGGACGGCCTTGCCGGGGTGATCTGGCGGAAGTCGCACCGTGTCCCGGTGGGGAGGTTCTTGTCTGCGCGACGCGTGCCGGGCAGTGCGTGGTCAGCTGTCTGGAAGCCCTCCGGCCAGGGCGGATGCGGGTCGGTGCCGTTCGTCGAACGGTGCCTTGGCCGGGGGCCCGTGGGTGCGCCGGCGGTTCCGGGACAGGCGCCTGGCGGTCTGGCCCCGCAGGCGCTCAGGCGTGCGACGCGTACGCCCACGGTGTGCGGTAGCGCGCCGGCCCGGTCGCCTCCGGCCTGCGCCGCACGCAAGGCGTTAATGCGAACCTGCCGCAACAGGCCCTGCAATTGGTCGTGTTGGGGCGTACCCAGGCCGTCGTGCGGGGCTTCCTCCGCCACCTGGCGAGACGACGACCGGCCCTGGCGATCCGTGGATCCTCGATCGTCATCGATCTCGACCGCATCGACGGGGTTCATGACCGGCCAGGCCGCTACGGGGCGGTCCCGGCGGTTCGCTGCCGTTCCCCGGTCGGCGGTGGCGGGCCGCGGTGCCCCGGTGTGCCGTGACTGGTTACCCGCCGGCCGCCGGTCGGCCGGTGATCAGATCTGCCAACTGCCCCGCGGGAGCCGTGGGGTTGACGGGGTGGATGAGCTCGGTGCGGTGGACCAGGCGGGGCTCGTCGACCGGTACGGCGGCGATACCGGGGAGGGCGGCCGCCACCGGCAGCGGAAGCGCGGTCAGCCCGTGTCCGGCGGCGGTCAGCGCGGCCAGGCCGTGCAGGTCGGTACCGCGGTGGCGGATCCGCGGACGGAAGCCCTCGGTGCGGCAGACGGCACGCAACCGGTCGAGGGGGACCGCGGTGTCGGGGGCGTCGATCCACTGTGCCTGGGTCAGATCGGTCAGCCGCACCGCGCGGCGCCCCGCCAGCGGATGGCCGTGCGGAAACAGCACCGCCAGGGTTTCTTCGGCTGCCGCGAGGGTGGTGGTGGGCCCGAGGTCCGGCAGCGGCAGCGGGTCGCTGGGGGCGGCCGGACCGTCCACGAACCCGAGGTCGGCACGTCCGGTGACCACGTCCGCGACCACCGCGTCCCGGCCCACCACCCGTACCTCCAGGTCCAGTGCGTGGATCGCGGCGCGCAGATCGGCGAGGGCCCGGGCCACCATGGGGCCGAGGGCCGCCGGTGCGCAGGCGACGGTCAGCCGGGTGGGCCGGGCCTGGTGCAGGCGGGCGACGTCGGCACGGGCGGCGTCCAGGCGGAGCAGGAGGGCGGGGGCGTGCTCCAGCAGGCGCGTGCCGGCCGGTGTGGGAGCGACCGGTCGGCGCTCGACCAGCCGGGTGCCCAAGTCGGCTTCGAGCGCGGCGATGTGCTGGGAGACCGCGGACTGGGTGTAGCCGAGCGCCACGGCGGCGCCGGAGAACGAGCGGTGGTCGAGGACCGCGACGAAGGTGCGCAGCAGATGCGGGTCCATGGGAATCAGTATCGCACCCCGATCAGGATCACTTATCCGCAATGCATGAATCATCGTTGGACCTGATCCTGCCTGCGCAGCAGGATGACTGTCATGAACCACACCGCACACGGTGCACCCGTCGCGCGCATCGCCCTGGTCGGCGACCGCTCCGAAGCCGTCCGCTCGCACGCCCGCATCCCCGCCCTCCTCGACGCACTGCGCGTGCGCGACGGACTGGACATGGACGCCTACTGGATCCCGTCCGTCGACGCGGCCGAGGACCTGACGGGATTCGACGCGATCTGGGTGCTCCCCGGCAGCCCCTACCGCAGTGAGGCCGGCATTCTGGCCGCGATCCGCAGGGCCCGCGAGTCCGGGATCCCCTTCCTGGGCACCTGCGGCGGCTTCCAACACGCCCTGTTGGAGTTCGCCCGCAACGTCTGCGGACTGCCCGGCGCCGGCCACGCCGAGAACACCCCGGGCCTCGCCGACGAGGACGCCGTGGTCGTCCCGCTGGCCTGCTCACTGGTCGGTCACGAGGGAACCGTCGACGTCACCCCCGGGTCCCGGGCGGCACGCCTGCTCGGCACCGAGCGCACGCCGGCCCGCTACCACTGCAACTACGCCCCCAACCCCCGCCACCTGGACCTGCTGCGCGCGCACGGGCTGGCCTTCACCGGCACCGATGACTCCGGCGACGTCCGGATCGCCGAACTACCCGACCACCCCTTCTTCCTGGCCACCCTCTTCCAGCCCGAACTGGACGGCGACGGCACCCGCGCCCACCCGCTCATCACCGGCCTGGCCACCGCCGCCGTCGACCATGCCCGGACCCGGTGAACCCGGCCCCCACGGCCGCCTGGCCCCGCACCCTCCTGCGTGCCTGGCTGCGCGCGTGCACCGTCCCGCACGCCCACGCCGCCAGCCCGCTGGCCACCGCCTCGGACGCCGCGCTCACCGCGCTGCGCGTGGACGGCGCCCGACTGCCGGCAGGGGGGAAACCTCCGGGCTCGACGGTCAGGCGGCGCGTGCGGTGAGGAGAGGTTGGAAGAAGCCGCTGTTCTCGGTGGTCGTCCAGCTCGGCTCGGTGAACCCCGCCGCGACGACGTACTGGGTCAACTGCTCGCGGGTGAGGGCCCAATAGGTGGTCCGCCGCACCTGGACGTTCCAGTCCCCGCCGTCCGGGACGAGTTGGAAGTGCTCCAGGTCGTAGTGCTCGCCGTCCGCATGCCAGTCCCACAGTTGGAACGTGACGCTCCGCCCGTGGGGTGACTGATGGACTTGCGGCGGGGTCGAGACCGGTCGGGTCTTCAGGATCTCGTCGTAGGGGCGGGTGCTGACCATCAGCAGCCCTCCGCTGCGCAGCACCCGCCGCATCTCCGCCAGGGCCGTGCGCACGTCCTGCGGACGGAGCAGGTGGGGAAGGGAGTTGTCCGCGCTCACGACGACGTCGAACCGGCCCTCGGGAAAGGGGAGTCGCCGCATGTCCGCTGCCGCGGCGGCCAGCGGGACACCTCGGCGAGCCGCCTCGCGCACCGCGCGGGCGGCGGCCGTTGTGCTGAGGTCCGTGCCCGTGACCCGGTGGCCGCACAGGCCCAACCCGATCGCCTGCGTACCGATACCGCACGAGCAGTCCAGCACCGAGGCGTCGTCCGGGCCGAGCTCGGCCCGGATCACGGCGTCGAGGGCCCGCCCCTGCCGGGCCGTGCCGGCGTCCCAGTCGGTATAGACGAGGTGATAGTCGGCCGCGAGCCGATCGTAGAAGCGTGCCACCGCTGAATCCCCGGACATGGCGCCAGGCCAGTGGCTCTCCCGCCCTCGGCCGCGCCCCCTACGGGGAGTGGTGCAAGCGGTACGAGCCGGCCAGGTCCCGCACCTCGACCGAGGACACCACCTCGTGCGCGTCGTCCCCGGGCAGGTGTTTGCCGAGCAGGGCAAGTACGTCCTCGGACAGCCGGGCCTTCAGCTCCTCCGCACGCCCCGGCAGCAGCCCCACCTCCACATGCACAAAAGCCACTTTCCCCGCATCCTGGTCGCCGATGCAGGTGTCCGCGGCCGGGCGGAAGAACGTCTTGCAGACCCCCGCGGAGCCGGTCTCCTCGCGCACCATCGGGTGCAGCTCCCGCACGAATGCCCGCCGGTCGAAGACGCCGGCCAGCTGTGCGGAGTAGTCGACGGTGATGTGGGGCATGGCGGACCTCTCGCGTACGTATTCGCTATGCACCTATCTTCGTCCATGCCTCCGGCGCGGTGCACCGAGCCCCGGTGCCGGGCCGCGCGGGACGGGCTGCTACGCGGGTGCCGGCCGAGCGGCGGGAAGCGGTGGATGCCCTCCGGCGTTCGGCCGATCCGGCGTTCAGCCCCCGACCGCGCCTACCCGTCGGAGCCGTCCTTGCCCGAGTCGCGTCCGTACGTATCGCGTCCGTCCGTATCGTGCCCACGCGCATCGCGTCCGGCGTGGGCGTTCCGGCGCTTGCCGAGGTGGCGTGCGAAGGAACGGGTGACCCAGCGGGAGGTCTCCGTTCCGAGGCCCAGTAGCAGGATGCCGACGAGTGCGGCGGTGATCAGTGCCTGCGTCAGGCCGGTCGCCGGGAGGCCGACCCGGAAGGCGAGAAGGCCGACCAGCGCCGCACCGGCAGGGCCCGCCGTCAGCACCAGCCAGAGCCGCACCGCCGAGCCGGGCCGGGGCTGCTGTCCCTGGGCGGCCCACAGCTTGAGGCTCTCGCAGAACCAGAACGCGACCAGGGCCGCCACCTCGACGGCCGTGAGCGCGACACCAGCCAGAACGTCCACGACCCGCGTGAGCATGCCCTCATCTTTGTGCATCGGCCGGTGCGGGGGTGAGTGGCCGGTCAAACGCGTTACTGCGTTGGTGATTTGGGCCGGTCCGGCAGCAATGGCCGGTTCCGGGGGATCGCGAGTGAGGCGGCGCGCAGGCGGCTCGGGCCTCTTGTGTCGCTGTTGTCACAACCGCCCCACCGGCCGACCGGAACGTCGGCCTCCGGGGCCGCCTCCATAGCGCCCGGCCTGCCGAGCGCCGTACGACGCGACGCCGTTCCCCGCGCTGCGACGTGGCACGACGCGGTGCGGCGCGGCCGGGCGCGCCCCGGACCGGCAAATAACCGACAGCCGATCCGTCGTCCGGGCCGCCGCATGAGTAGGGTGCATCTATGCAGACCAGCGGGGAGGAACAGCGCGGCCACGTGCTGCTGATCGCGGGGGCCAGGGCCACGCACCGACGCACCGTCCAGGTGATACCCAGCGCCAATCTGGCCGCGCTGACCGCCGTTCCCGTGCCCGCGCTGCTCGGCAGCACCCTGCCGGCCGACCTCGTCCACCTCGACGGCGCACGTGACCAGAACACCCTGCTCATCAGGTTGCGCGCGGCCGCCGCGGCCTCCGGGCCCCTGCTCGTTTATCTCGCCGGGCAGTTGACCGTGGACCGCAAGAACCATCGGCTCCACCTCGCCTCCGCCGGATCGACCGCCGCCACCACCCGCTACACGGCGCTGCCCTGGGAATGGGTGCGAAACGAGCTGCGCCAGCGGCGCGGCCCCTCGACCGTCCTGGTCGACCTGGCCGCCGACAAGGGCGCCTGGGCCGTGCTCCACGAACTCGGCGGCCTGCCGGAGGTGAACGCCGAGGTCTACGGCGTGGTGACACCCCCCGGCCTCTCCGGTACGGCCGACGGCATCAGCGTCTACACCCAGCACCTGATCGACTTGCTGCGCTCCCATCCCGACCGGCCCTCGAACGCCCGGCTGCACGCCCTGGCCGTGGCCGCCGCCGCGATACCGCCCGGCACGCTCGTCCTGCCGAACACACCGCGACTCGCCCCCTCTTACCCGCACGACACCGCAGAAACCCAGCCAAAAGCACCGATCAAGCGTCTACTCTCCGGCGACCGTGCCCTCCTGCCCGCTCTCCGGCGCAGGGAGCCCGAGCCCGCACCGGCCCCGGCGGACCTCGATCACTTCCCGCCGCTGCCGACGGCCGTCACGTACGAGGCCCAGCCCTTCTTCGACGACCAGTTCCGAGAGCAGCAGCCCGCCGCGCAGGGTCCGTTCCCTGTGCCTGTCGCCCCGGGGCCGTTCCCCGCGTCCGCCGTGCCGGGACCGTTCCCCGTGCAGGCGGGGCAGCCGGCGCCGCTCCCGCCCGCTCCTGCCGTCGTTCCCACGCCCGTCCAGAGCCCGGCGCCCGTTCCCGCCGCGGTGTCCCTCAGCGGCCCGGCCCTCCCTGCCGCCCCGGACCACCGGAACGCGCCCCCGGAGTCCCCGCAGGCACAGCCCGCGCCGCACCCGCACGCGGCCCCTGCGGCACAGCCGACCCCGCCGGCGCAATCCGCACTCCCGCAACAACTCCCGCCCGTGGCGCCCGCCCCGGCGCCGGCCGCGGCCCCTCCCGTCCAGCAGCCGCCCGCCCCGTCCGCCGCGCCGACCAGCGCCCCGGACCCCAGGCCGCTCATCTGGCAGGCGGCGCAGGCCGGGCGGCACGACCAGGCCGCGGAGATGGCGGCGTCATGGGAACAGCAGGCACTGCAGCGGTACGGGTACAACTCGCCGGAAGCCACGCAGTGGGCCGAAATCCGGGCCGACCTCGCCCGTATCGCGGGTCGCTGGCCGCTCGCCACACAGCTGTGGGTGGCGGCTGCCCGGACCCGGCTGGCCCATCAGCCGCCCGACTCCGCCGAAGTCCTCAACGCGGCGCGCGGGGCGCACTACTGCTGGAACCAGATCACCGACACCGAGCAGGCGATCGAGAACGGCCCTGAGCTGATCAACCTGCTGCGGCAGCTGCCCGCGCTCGACCCCCGCCATGTGTACACGGCCCAGACCCGCCTCCAGTACCTGCACCAGCATCCGACCGGGCGCGCGTAGGTCCCGGCTTGCTGCGGCAGGGCGCGGTGCCCCGTCGGCCCGGGGGACCGGCGCCTGCCGACCCCCGGGCCGCGGCCCGGCAGGGCTTGCCCCGCCGCTCCGCTACGGAGGGGTGGGGCGGCGGATCCCCAGGGCCGGCAGCACCGTCTCCGCCACCCGGTACGCCTCCTCCAGCAGGGGGTTGCCGGACAGGATGAAGGTGTCCACACCGAGCGCCTCGAACTCCTGCAACCGCTCGACGACCTGAGCGGTGGAGCCGACCACGGCGGTGCCGGGCCCGGGGCGGAACAGGCTCATGCCCGGCCACAGGTTGGGATGGGTCTCCAACTCCCGGGCGCGGGCCGGGACCTTGCCGCCGTGCTGACGGAACTGGCGCTGCCAGCCCACGCCGTCCTCGCCCGTACGGGAATCGAGCTGGCGGGCGTAGGTGGCCTCGCTGGTGACGTCGAGGAGCCGGTCCGCGGCGGCCCACGCCTCGTCCTCGGTGTCGCGGACGATCAGGTGCAGCCGCAGTCCGATACGCAGCGTGCGCCCGTGGGCGGCGGCGCGCTCGCGGACCCGGTCGAGCTTCTCCCTGAGCAGGTGCGGCGGTTCGCCCCAGGTGAGGTAGACGTCGACATGCTCGGCGGCCATCTCGATGCCGGGAGCCGAGGAGCCGCCGAACCAGAGCGGGACGTGCGGGTTCTGGACCGGCTTGAGGTCGCGGAACGAGGCGCCCGCATCCGTCAGTTCGTAGAAGCGGCCCTTGTGGTCGAAGACCTCGCCGGCGGTCAGCCGCTTCACGATCGACCAGTACTCGGCGCTGAGGGCGTAGCGCTCGTCGTGCTCGACCCGGAGCCCGTACTCGCGCAGGGTCCGCGTCGAACCGTTGACGACGTTGAAGCGCAGCCGTCCGCCGAAGAGGTTGTCGAAGCTGAGCGCCATCTTGGCGAGCAGGGTCGGGGAGATCAGCCCGGGGTGGACCGCCAGGAGCGGTTTGAAGTGGGTGCTGGTGGCGGCGGACAGTGCGCTGCCCAGCGGCCACACGTCGTAGAGGTCGGTGGCCAGCAGCGCGCCGGTGAAGCCGAGCCGTTCGACGGTACCGGCGAGCTGTTGGAGGTAGCGGAGGTCGACGGGGCGCCGCCCGGCCGGCTCCCAGGGGTAGGCGCCTTCGCGCGGGATGAGGTACCAGAGGACTTCGGAGGGCATGGTCGGGGCGCTCCTCAGGACCGTGCGGCGACGGCGTGGGCGACGGTCACCGGGTGCTCGATGAAGCCGGTGCGGACGAAGACGTCGGCGGCCCGCTGCTGTTCGGCGAGGAACGCCCCGCTCACCTCCTCGGTCCGCCACGGCAGGGCGCGCAGTGCGGTCTCCCAGTCGTCGGCGGTGCCGCCCTGGTGCGCGGCGGCGATCTCGGCGGCCTCCCCGGGGTGCTCCGCGGCCCAGGCATCGGCGCGGTGCAGGGCCCGGGTCAGGGCCGCCACGACCTCCGGCCGCTGCTCGGCGAGGTCCCGGCGGGTGAAGTACACCGAGCGGTCGGTGAGCACGTCGGCGGTGGGCACCAGAACCCGCAGGCCGCCGCTCCGGCGCGCGGCGGCAAGTCGTGCGCCCTGGGCGACCCAGGCGGTGATCCCGCCGGAGCGCAGCAGCCGTTCGCTGTGCTCGTCGCCGCGCACGGCGGTGATGTCGGTGGCGTAGGAGAGTCCGGCGTCGTCGAGGGCCTTGGCGACCAGGTGGGTCTGCCAGGAGCCGATGGCCAGGTGGACGGTGCCGCCCTTGAGGTCGGCGACGGTGCGGACCGGACCGTCCTCGGTGACCAGGAGCGCGCCGTGGTCGGGACGGGGCGCGGAGACGGCGGTGTAGACGATGTCGCGGCCGGCCGCCTGGGCGGTGATCGGCGGGGTGGAGCCGGTCCCGCCGAAGTCGATGACGCCCTGGGTGAGGAGTTCGCCGGTGCGCACGCCGTTGTCGTACGTGTGGAAGGCGGCCGTCTCGCCGACGGCGGCCAGTTCCTCGGCCGCGTAGTCGAGCCGGGAGAGGTAGTACAGGGTCGGATTGCTGTTGTGCACGCCGATGGTGATGGTCATGCGGATCACGCTCGTTTCGGATGGGGTGGATGGGCGGATGGGACGGGTGAGGTGGGTCAGACGAGTGGGGCGGGCGAGGTGGGGTGGTCGGGGCCGGGGGCGGTCCCGGGCGGGTGGACGCCGAGGTCGGTCAGCAGGCGTCGGCGCAGGGCGGCGAACGCGGGATCGCCGGGGTCGCGGGGGCGGTCCACGGCGACGGGTTCGTCGGTGACGAGCTGCCCGTCGCGCAGCACGCAGATGCGGTCCGCCAGGCGCACGGCCTCGTCGACGTCGTGGGTGACGAGCAGTACGGCCGGGCGGTGGTTCCGGCACAGTTCGCCCACCAGGTCCTGCATCCGCAGTCGGGTGAGCGCGTCGAGGGCGGCGAACGGCTCGTCCAACAGCAGGAGTTCGGGCTCGCGGACCAGCGCCCGGGCGAGCGCGACCCGTTGGGCCTCGCCGCCGGACAGGGTCGCCGGCCAGGCATCGGCATGCCCTTCGAGGCCGACCTCGGACAGTGCCCGACGGCCGCGTTCCGCCTGGCCGCGGGGGAGCGCGATGGTCACGTTGGCCAGCACCCGCTTGGAGGGGACGAGGCGGGGCTCCTGGAAGACGATGGTGCGCGCCTCCGGCACCAGGACCTCGCCGGCGTCGGCGCCGTCCAGTGCGCCGAGGATGCGCAGCAGCGTGGTCTTCCCGCTGCCGCTGGCACCCAGCAATGCTACGAACTCCCCGCGCCCAATGGTGAGTTCGAGCCCGTCGAGCACGGCCCGCGGTCCGAACACCCGGCGCAGACCGCGGACGTGCACGGCGACGCCGCCGACCGACGGCGCGCGGATCGCGGCGGCTGCGGGGACGGACGTCCGTACGGCGTCGCTCATCGCTCCGCCCCCTTTCGCCAGGGCATCAGGAACCGTTCCAGCAGCCGGACGATCCCGTCGGCGAGCAGCCCGAACACCCCGTACACCAGGATGCAGACCGCCAGGACGTCGGTGCGGGCGTAGCTCTGTGCCTGGGCCATCAGATAGCCGATGCCGGCGGTGGCGTTGATCTCCTCGGCGGCGATCAGCGCGATCACACTGAGCGTCATGGACAGGCGCAGCCCCGCGAGCAGCGACGGCAGGGCGCCGGGGAGCACCACCTCGCGGACGATGCCGAGCCGACTCATGCCGAAGCTGCGCATCGCCTCGACCAGTTTGCGATCGGCGTTGCGGACCCCGCTCGACGTGGCGACGTACATCGGGAAGGTGGTGGCGACCGCGATCAGCAGGACCTTGGCGATCTCGTTGATCCCGAACCACACCATGAACAGCGGCACCAGCGACAGGAACGGGACGCTGCGCAGGGTCTGGAGCGAGGAGTCGAGGAGTTCGTCACCGAGCCGGGTGAAGCCGGTGGTGATGCCCAGTACGAGGCCGGCGGTGAGCCCGATGAGCAGTCCCAGGCCGGAGCGGGTGAGGGAGGTGGTGAGCGCGTCGGGCAGTTGTCCGTTGCCCCACAGCTCACCGACCGCGCGCAGCACGCCGGCCGGCGACGCCAGGACGTCGGGGGTGAGCGCACCGGTGGCGGACGCCACCCACCACGACACCAGCAGCACCAGTGGACCCAGGGCGCGCACGGTCAGGGTGTGGGCGCGGGGGCGCGGCCGCCGCACGGTGGCGCGGGGCGCGACCAGCCCTTCCGTGGCCGCGCTCACGACGCCTTCCCCGCGGCGAGTTTGCGCACGTCGATGACGTGGGCGGCGATGTCCACCTCGGCCCGGGTCACCTTCTGCTCGGCATAGAACCGGGCGACGTCCTTGAACCGCCTGACGTCGGCGTCGGTGATCGGCTCGACCGTGCCGCCCTGCCGGGTGAACGCGATCTGGACGCGCCTGGCAGCGCCGGTCAGGGCCTGCGGACCGGCGTCGGTGGTGACGTTCAGGAACCCGGCCGGGTCCCGCTTCTCCTTCACGCTGCCGTCGTGCAGATACCGGTACAGCGCGGTGACGACCTCCGGATGCCGGTCGGCGAAGGCCGAACGGACCGCGGTCAGGCTGTAGTTGTCGGAGCCGACGGCCCGTCCGTCCGCGACGAAGTGCGCGCCGCCGCGGCCGAGTTCGGCCACGGAGTACGTCGACCACACGGCCCAGGCGTCCACCTTGCCGGTGTTGAACACCGCGGCCGTCTGGTCCGGGCGCAGGGCGACCCGCTCCACCTTGTCCGCCGGGACGCCCGCCTTGGCGAGGGCCTTGAGGAGCAGGTATTCGCCGGTGCCGCCTTGGTTGACGGCGACTTTCCTGCCGACCAGATCCTTCACCGAGTCGATCCCGGAACCGTTCCTGACCAGGATGCCCTCGCCCACCGGGTCGGGCGCGGTGGCGGTGAAGAACGCGAAACCGGGGTTCTGGGCCAGCGAGGTGAGGCCGGAAGTGATCGAGCCGGTGGCGATGTCCAGTTGGTCGGCGTTGAGTGCCTGGGCGGCGGGGGCGAAGGGGCCGGCGCTGCCGGTCCAGACGACCGTGGCATCGACCTTCGCCAGGGCCCTGGCCAGGGAGCCGTCCTTCTTGCCGCGCGCCAGCACACCGGAGTTGCCGGGGTCGGGGATGCGGACGGTGATCCCGGCCCGCCCGGATCCGCCGCCGGACTCGGAGGCGCCGCATCCGGTGAGGGCGGTGAGCACGGCGACGGCCGCGAGCGTCACGGCGACGCGGCGGGGAGTGCGGGGAATGACGGTACTTCGAGGGATGCGGGAGATGCGGGAGATGCGCATGGTGGGTCCTTACCTGTCCGAACCGGACGGGAGGGTGGTGGGCGTGCCGTAACGGCCCGGCCGGGAGACGGATTCCGGGGTGTGGCGGGTACCGGCCGCAGCGGCGGCGAGCCGGTGGCGGGCGCGCCGGAGCGGCTCGGGATCGGCCCAGGCACGTATGTCCACGGGCTCCGGCAGGAAGCCGTGGGCTCGGAGGGCCGCCTCCTGCCGGGCGAGCAGGTCGAGCCGCTCGGGGGACAGATCGGGGTGGAGGGTGCGGTGGGTGCCGGGCCGGTAGGCGCCGTGCACACCCTCCGCGCCGGCGCCGGTCTCGGCGCCCAGGATGCGTGCGACCTCCGCCGGCCGGTCCGCGGCCCAGTCGGCGGCCCGCAGCAGCACCGCGAGGAACCGCTCGACGAGGTCCGGGTGCTCGTCCAACAGGCGCTGGTGCACGGTGATCGGGCGCGGGGTGCCGTTGTTGACCCGGTGCCTGCGGTCGGGCAGCGCGTCCAGTTCGACGGCGACCTCCGCCCCGGCGCGCCGGGCCGCCTCCACGGCCAGCGCTCCCTTGACGTAGACGGCGTCCACGGCACCGCGCCGCAGGGCGTCGAGTCCGGCGGCCCACTGGCCGGTGTGCCCGTCGGCGGGTACGTCGACGAGGACGGCGTCCGCCAGCGCGAGCCCGGCGGAGGCGAGCGCGCCCTCGAAGCCGCGCAGCGCCATGGCCCGCCAGAAGTCGATGGGGATCGGATGCCGGGGAACCGCCAGGCGTCGACCGCGCAGGGCGGCGGCGCCGCGGATGCCGGATCCCGGCGCGACCAGGACCGACTGGCGCTCCTCTATCCAGGTCAGGCCGATCAGCCGGGTCGGCTCGCCGCCCGAACGGGCCCACAGCGCGGGCACGTTGCCGCCCTCGCGGAACAGTCCCGGCAGGGCGTGCGTGTAGTGGGTCTGCCGGGCCGCGGTGTCGATGTCGGGGGCCGCGTCCTGGAGGGACCGCACGGCGATGCCGTCGGGCGCGAACTCGTCGGCGAGCCAGTTCCGGTCGGCGGCGATCCCGGTGGCGGTGGGCACCGGACAACGGGTGAACCACAGGGTGTCCGGCAGCTGAGGATGCGTCGTCATGGGGCTTCCAGGGAGGGGGAGAGGGGCCCGCGCGGGGACGGGCGGGAATGGGCAGACCGCTGGAGATATCGATGAGGTGGGGGAGGCGCCTGGGGGAGTTGGTGCCTGGTTCGGCTCACCTGACACGCGTACCGGGACCGGGACGGGCGCCGACGCGTACGGCCGTCACGAGACGAGTCGTGTGACGGGACGCACGACGGGGCGGGTGACGGTGCCTGTGACGGCGCCTATGGCAGGGCGTGTGACGTGGTGTGCGCGGTGAGACGCCTGGTACGACACGTGTGCGCGGCTTACGCCGTCGTGGCGTGCGGCATGCGGCACATGTGGTGCATGCGGTGCATGGGCTTCTTGGCGAGCTGCGTCGCGCGGGCCGTCGGAGAGAGCGGTCAGCGACAGGAAGCGCTGAAGACGCGGCCCAGGTCTATGTGACGGCGCGCGGTGAACAGACCGGGAGTGGTGGAGACACGCATCGCACGGCTCCCTTCGTCCGGCTCGGCGCCGGACTGCCCGGCGGCTGACCGCAGCCTGGCACGACACCGACCACCCGGACAACTTGCTTCCCACCATATGGGACCGAGTGTGAACGCGGCATTGCACAGCCTGACTTGAACCCCTGCGAACATTGCCGATCACCGCCTTCCCGGACGCTTCCGCCGCCTTCACACACCGCTTCGGCCGCCTCCATGTGCCGTAATGTGGGATCGATGGTGAGCGTGGAGGGCCTTGCACCGGTGCCCCCTGCGATACCCCCCGGCAGTCGCCGGGGCGACGGGAGGAGTGAGGAGCCCCATGACCCAGGCACCGGCGCCCACCGGCGCCCAGGCGGTCCGGCGTGCCCTGGACGTGCTGCACTGTTTCCACGACAACGCCCCGGACCTGAGCGCTTCCGAACTCGCGCGCCGCCTGGGACTGGCCACTTCCACGGCCCACCGGCTCGCCCGCACCCTGCTGGGCGCCGGATTCCTGGAGCAGGACCCCCGCACCGCCCGCTACCGGCTCGGCCCGGCCGTCACCGAACTGGGCCGCCTCTCCTACCATCAGCGCGGGCTGCACCTCGCCGCCCCCGAGCTCGCCGATCTGGCCCAACGCACCGGCACCACGGTCGACCTGGCCCTGCGCAGCGGCCCCTACGCGGTGATCGTCGCCGGCGGCTCGGTAACGCCCAAGGTGGGGCTGCGCCGGCCGCTGCATTCCACCGCGCTCGGCAAAGTGCTGCTGGCCTGGCCGCGCCCCGGCGAGAGCGGCCTGGAATCACTCCCGCCACTGCACGCCTTCACCGACCGCACCATCGTGGAACCAGCCCAGCTGGCAGCCGAGTTGGCCCGGGTGCGCGCAGCCGCGCATGCCGTCAACGACGGCGAGTCGGCGAACGGCGTCCGCACACTTGCCGTGCCCGTCCTCGACCGCGCCGAGTCCGCCCGCTTCGCACTGGCCGTCCGCGGCACACCGGAGTTCGTCACGCCGGACCGCACGGACTGGTTCCTCGCCCAGGCCCGGTCCTGCGCCCGCGCCCTGGAGGTCCTCCTCCTGCCGCCCGCGGAGCGTCGGCCCGCTGCCGGATGACCTCACAGCAGCACCATGTCGCGCCCGTACGCCCGCCGGACACCGATGACGCCGCCGGATGAGGGCCCCTGCCGATCCGTCGGCGTGCCCGCTGCCGGAGTGCATTCCCCGGATCGGGTGGTGTTTCTTGTGCGGGGCCGGTGTGGGCCGGGGCTTGGGACGCGGGCGGGGGAGTGCCGCGAGGGGCCGCGGGGCTGGCCAGGCGTACGGCGGTGGGCGGGCGCGATTGCCGCTGTGCGTTGCCGGTGTGTGCCGGTACGGAGCGGCGTTGTCAGTGGTCGCCCGTACGGTAGTCCTCGTCACTATCCGAGCTGCTGGCGCTTCTCGGACCCGCCCCGCTCCCGTGGCAATGCACGGGAGCGGGGCTCTTCTCTTCTCTCTCCCCTCTGTTCGGCTTCCTTCTCAGCCGATGCTCGGAGGCGTGACGCGTCGGGTGTCGGCACCGAAGGCCAGGTGGGTGGTCCTGGTCGCGAGTAGCCATGTGCCGTCGACCTTGCGAAAGGTGTCCTCGTAGTGGCCCACGTTGGTGGGGTGCTGCGTCGGGACTATGCCGTCCACGAAGCCGTCGACGCGGTAGGTGGTGAGGTAGGAAGTGGCGGTTGCCGTCGTGGCGGAGATGACGCTGACCAGGACGTTCGTCATCAGGCGGCGCGACAGGCGGTCCGCCGGACGGGAGCCGAAGTACTCGCGCAGCGCCTCGCGGCCCGTGATGCGGCGGTTGCCGTACGGCCACTCCCAGATGCCGTCGGCCGTGAAGAGTTCGGCCACGGAACCAGGGTCTCCGAGATCGAGGCGGTGCACGAAGTCGATGATCAGACGCTCGCAGGCTCGCTCGGCGAGCAGCTGGTCCATGGGGGCGATGGGTTCGTCGTTCATGTCCGGTCCTGGGTGTGCGCGGCCTGGCGTGCATCCGCGCTCGCGGGTCGGGTGCAGACCTATCGGGCCTGGTGTCGCGGGGCGAAGGCCAGGTGGCCGGGCGGGGTCGCGGTAAGGGCGCGTCCGGAGCCGGTGCCGGTGCCGGATTTGGCTGCGGTGCCGCAGGCGGCCTGTTCGATGAAGGCGTTCATGGCGTTGTCGATCGGGCCCGTGATGGGTTGGTTGTTGGCATCGAGCTTCTGGTAGCGGGTGAGGTTGAAGCCGAGGGACAGCTGGCGGCGGCCGTCCGCGCTGGAGAGGGACCAGGTCATCGCGCCGAGTACCAGGCCGTTGTGGCCCCAGAAGTCGCCGCAGGCGGAGGTGGTCTGCAGCAGACCGAGGCCGTAGCGCATGAACGAGCCCTCGATCGGCACGGTCGTCTTCATCTGGCGCAGCTCCGCCGGGGCGAGCAACTCGCCGCCCAGCAGGGCGCGGTAGAAGCGGTTGAGGTCGGACATCGTCGATACGAGGGAGCCGGCCGTGGCGGCCCAGGACATGTTGTAGACGCTGAAGTCGCGCGGCGGGTTGAAGCCTCCGTACGCGGCTTCGTACATCTTCGCGTGCGGGCCGGAGATGGTGGGCGACTGCGGGAAGTAGGTGTGCCGCAGGCCGGCTTTACGAATGACGTGTGCGGTGATGTAGGACTCGGGGGACTGGCCGGTGACCTTGCGCAGGAGGAGGCCGGCCAGGACGTAATTGGTGTTGGAGTAGTGGCAGCCTTGGCCTGGTTTGCCGAGTGGGGGTGCCGCGATTCCGAGACGGGCCAGTTCCTCCGGGGCGAACTGGTGGTGGCGATTTTCCTCGAAGCTGTCCGCGGTGTTGAAGATCGCTCCGGAGTATTCACCGATGCCGCTGGTGTGATTGAGCAGCATCCGGACGGTGATGGCGCGGCCGCGCTCGCCCGTTACGAGATCGGGCAGATAGTGGCCGATCGGCGTGTCGAGGCCGATGCGGCCCTTGCCGACTTCCTGGAGCACGGCGACCGCGGTGAAGGTCTTGGTGATGCTGCCGATGCGGTGCTCCATCTGCGGCGTCGTGGGGCGCCCGGTGTCGGTGTCGGCGACCCCGGCGGCGCCTTGCCAGGCGTCGGAGCCGTCCCGCACGGCCGAGTAGGCGCCGTACATGCCCGCGTCGTGGAATGCCTGGAGGGACTTCGTCAGGGCCTGGCGGTCGAGCCCGGTGTGGTGGGTGGGGCCCGTCGAGGTTGCGGCCGGTGCGCCGGCGACTGTGGCCGGTGACGGAGCGGGGGAGGCGAGGGCGGAGGCGGTGGCGGTCGTGGGGAGGGCGAGGAGGGATAACGCGGCGGTAGCGGCGGTGACGGCCAGTCGCGGCCGACGGCGTGAGGGATGGTCAATGGGCATGGTCGCTCCGGGAGTTCGGGCCTGCAAGGCAAATGACAGAGGACAGGTGCAGATCGCAGGTGGAGGTCGGTGGAGGTCGGTGGAGGTCGCTCATCGGTGTTTCATCGCTTCGATTTTCGCTTCGGTCATCGCACGAGACATCAACCCACGGGCCTACCTTGATCCCGAATTTCTGTGATGGGGGGAGGAGCGTGGTGTGACGTGCGCCGTCACCGCCGTAATCCGTCAAGAATTCAATGACACGTGGTGAGGCGTTGTGATGACGTGCTGAGGCGTGGCGCTGCGGCGTGGGCGAGGATGGAAGGACCGGGGCGTGCGGCCCGTGCAGCGGCCGCGGGGGCGGCGCCTTGGGCGGCAGAACCCGCAGAGCAGTATCGGGAGGCCCCGATGGATTACCCGGAACGCTATGAGCTGGTATTTCAGGCCCCCGCGGTGGAGGACGACGTGGTGATCGTCCGGCGTACCGACCAGGCGGGAGCGGGCGGGTATCCGATCTACGAGGACGAATCGGGGATCGTGCGCGCAGAGATCAGCGACCGGGGAGAGGTCCGCATGGTGGCCAGCGGAGGGCACCAGGCACCCCGGACCCCGCTCCTGGCGAGGCGGCTGGTGCCATGACGCGCTGATCCACCGCGCCCCTCCTCCGCACCCCCTGGGCGCCCCACGGCCCAGCGGTAGGCATATCGCACGGGCGCCGGTCGCATGCGGGCTCCGTCGAGTGGCGGAAGCGGATGGTTCCCGCCTCGGATGGGTTCTGCTCAACCTGGTGACGATCGGCATGGCGGCCCTCGGGATCGTCCTGGCGCTCGCCCTGGTGCGGCCGTGGGGGGATGCGCATCCCGGGTCGGCCGCTGGCGTTCTGTGCCTGGACGGGCGCGGGATTCCTGGTGTCGGTGCTGCCGTACTCCGTACTGAGCGCAGTGCTGCGGTCGCCCGGCGCGGGCCGGGCGGCGGCGGTGGGCCGGCGATGCCTGGCTGGGAGGCCGTGCTGATCCAGTGCAGCTTCGTGGGCACGGGGGTGGGGCTGGCGGTCGCGCTGCCCGCCTACGCCCGGCGTCGCCGACCGGAGCTGTTCGCCGGACGGGTCGGGGACGCTGCCGTCCGCACCGGCGTGGTGTGGCCGGCCGCCGTGGGCGCGGTGGTCGGGGCGGTCTGGCTGTACTGGGCCCTCGGCGGCAGCTGGGGGATCGACCATCCCGCCCGGTGGAACACCGACGGATACCTGCTGACGAGCCTGGGAGCGTTCTGGGCGCTGGTCGGGTCCGCCGCCGTCCGGACGCTGGAGCGGGCCCGTCCGGCGCGGCTGCCCCGCCGGATCCCCTTGGCGCTCGGTTGGCTCGGTTCGGGGTCGCTGTTCACGTGGAGCGCCTGGAAGCTGCTGCTGACGGTGTTCGCGGCGCCGGCCGCACCGGCGGACGCGCTGGTGCCGGAGAACCTTGCGGTCGCCGGGGTGCTGCACTGCGCCGCGGTCCTGGCGGGCGCCGGCATGGCGCGGAGGCTGGTGCGATCGCGCCCGGCGGTGGCTTAGCCTCGATCCACTGGTCGGTGGCCGGCTCAGGGCCTGGACATGAAGACACGAATGCTCTCTGAGCTGGGACGATGGAACTCGTGACGGTTCCGCATCCACAGTTCGAGAGAGCATCTGCGAGATGCAGTCTTCTCGTGCTGCTTCGGCGGTCTCCGTAGTGTTCGACGAACCGAACTTGATGCGGATGCGGGGCTGGTGCCGATGGTGCGCCTGGCAGAGTGGGCCAGGTTGCCGCAACTGGCTGGGCAGGCGATCACCTCCTGTCCCACAACGACCGAGAGTTCACCGACCGGCGGCGAGCCGGTCACAGCTCATTTGCGACGCTCGTCGCCTGGATCGAGGGAGGCGATCGTGGTCTACGTGGGCTGGTTCAGTCTGGGATCGCGGCGTCAACCACAACGGCGGCCATGGTGCGGGCGGCTGTCGTGGCGGCGCTGGGGTCGCAGTCCATCCAGGCGCTGATCCCGGCGCCGTCGTGGAGCACCACCAGTTGCTGGACGAGTGACTTGGCATCTTTGGCGCCTGCCTGCTCGGCGAGGTCCAAGAACATCCCATGCAGCCAGGTGCGGTAGGCCAGCGCGGCCTCTTCGATGACACCGCCGGGTGGGCCGCCGGCACTCGCGTTGACGAACGGGCAGCCACGGAACCCCGGCTCGGTGAACCACAGACCTCGCACCTCGAACGCGCCGACCAGGCGTTCCCTCGGGGTGTCGTAACGCGCTTCGAGCTCGCGCGCCATGCGCTCGGCGGTCGCGGCTTGCTTCGCCTGGAGATAGGCCCGGACCAAGCCGTCCTTGCTGCCGAATGCGCTGTACAGCGTTGCCTTCGCGACTCCGGCGTGCTCGATGACCCGGTCGATCCCGACCGTCTGCACACCCTCGGCGTAGAACAGCTCGTCGGCGGCGGCCAGCAGCCGTTCCCGCGCTGCCGCGCTGCGTTCCTGCGGTGAGGGCGCCTTCTTGGACATACCCAAACAGTAGCAGACAGGTCTGTCTGCCTTCCATCGACTGAGCGTTGCGTTGACACATCCAGACAGGTCTGTCTAGATTGCAGACCTCACCAGACAGACCGGTCTGGATAACGACTCGGAAAGGTGCACCCCATGTCTGCGGAGCGCGCGAACCCCGACCCGACGCCCCCTACCGCCCTGGTCACCGGGGCCACGTCCGGCATCGGCCGGGCGATCGCCGAGCGGCTCGCCGCCGACGGAATATCCGTCGTCGTGACCGGCCGCAACGCCCAGCGCGGCGCCGAGACGGTCAACGAGATCACCGCCGCCGGCGGCCAGGCTCGATTCGTCGCGGCGGACCTTGAGGACCCCGCCGACATCGACCGGCTTGCCGCCGAGGTCGGCGAGATCGACATCCTGGTCAACAACGCCGGGCAAGCCCGCCCGACACCGACCGAGGAGATGAAGGTCTCCGACTACGACGCGATGTTCGCCAGCAACGTCCGCGCGCCGTTCTTCCTCGTGGCGGCTTTCGCCCCGGCGATGGCGGCCAAGGGATCGGGCAGCGTGGTCAATATCGGCAGCATCGCCGCCAGCATCGGCCTGGCCGCCAGCGCCGCGTACGGCGCGACCAAGGCCGCGCTGGAGTCACTGACGCGGGCCTGGACCGCCGAGTACGGCGGGCAAGGGGTCCGCTTCAACACCGTTGCCCCCGGCCCGGTCCACACCCCGATCGCGACCCCCGAGCGGCTCGACGCGCTCGCCCAGACCACCGTGATGAAGCGCAGCGCCGAGCCCGCCGAGATCGCCGAGGTCGTCGCCTTCCTCGCCTCACCCAAGGCCAGCTACGTCACCGGCGCGACCCTCCCCGTCGACGGCGGCCGCACCGCCATCTGAACCTGCCTGCTCCAAGAGGACCAGGATCATCCTCTCGGCGACCAACTGAACACGCCCACCAACTGAACAACCGGCACCTTCCCTGCCACATACCCGAAGGAAGCTCTCCACCATGTCCCAGCCCCCCAAGACCTCCGTACTCGCCGTCTTCGCCACCACCCCGCACACCACCGAGGACGACATCGCCAAGGTCGTCGGAGCCGAGCTGGCCCACGTCAAGGAACTTGTCGACGCCGGCGTCATCGATCGCGGCTACCACCGCACCGATCGGCGCGGTGCCGTCCTGCTCGTGAACGCCGAGACCACCGACGCCGCCAAGGAGATCCTGGACGACCTCCCCGCGGTCAAGGCCGGCGTCATCGAGCTGGCGTCGATCATTCCGCTCGTCCCGCTGCCGCTGCCGCAGGGCTGAGCCGCAGACCGGCACCCGCGCCGGGTACCCCTCCCGGCCCGGGTCGCCCTACTCCAGAAGCCCACGTCATGCCCAACACGGACACCCGAGCCGGTACGCGAAACGCAGGCTCGGGTGTCCGTGTTGCGGACCTCTGGGGGGTGGCTCACAGGATGACCCTGGGGAGTGCCGGAGGCTTCGCGCACGTTCCGGTGTCGCCCCGTCCTGCGCCATCCGCCGGCATCTGGGCCCCATACGACACACAGACGGAGGCAGCCGGCCAGCCGGTGCGCCCGACCAGGAGGAGCGGCATGCCCACTGTGACCACGCGTGACGGCGTTGAGATCCATTACAAGGACTGGGGCAGCGGACGCCCGGTCGTCTTCATCCATGGCTGGCCGCTGAACGCGGACGCCTGGGAGGACCAGGTGAAGCTGGTCGCCGACCACGGCTTCCGCGGTATCGCCCACGACCGCCGGGGCCACGGACGGTCCGCTCAGCCCTGGGGCGGGTACGACTTCGACACCTTCGCCGACGACCTGAACGACCTGATCACAGGGCTCGACCTGCGAGACGTCGCCCTGGTCGGCCACTCCATGGGCGGCGGCGAGTTGGCCCGCTACATCGGACGCCACGGCACCGACCGGATCAGCAAGGCACTCCTGCTCTCGGCGATCCCGCCCCTGATGATCAAAACGGAGCGCAACCCTGAAGGCGTACCGGCCGAAGTGTTCGAGACCATCAAGAGCGGCATCCTCGCGGAACGTTCGCAGTTCTGGAAGGACTTCGCACCGGCGTTCTTCGGTGCCAACCGCCAAGGCAATCAGGTCACGCAGGGCAATCTGGACGCGTACTGGCTCATGGCCATGCACCAGAGCATCAAGGCCGGCGTGGACTGCGTGAGTGCCTTCGCCGAGACGGACTTCACCGAGGACCTCAAGAAGTTCGACATCCCCACCCTCATCGTCCACGGCGACGACGACCAGATCGTGCCGATCGACGCCACCGCCCGCAAGGCCGCACAGCTCATCCCGAACGCCGTCCTCAAGGTCTACGAAGGCGCCTCCCACGGCATCGCCTCCGTCCCCGGCGAGAAGGAGAAGTTCAACCAGGACCTCCTGGACTTCCTCCAGAGCTGAACCCGCCGTGGTGGAGCCAGCCAAGAGAGACGTTGCTCAGACTTGATCCATCGGTCAACTGCCCACCCAAAGCCGGGACATGAGGACGCGGATGCCTCCTTACCTGGGATGATGGGACTGTCTAGGGTTCCACTTCCACAGTTCGGGAGAACATCCGCGAGATGCGATCTTCCCACGCCGCTCCTGCGGTCCGTGCCGTATTCGACGAGCCGAATCTGATCGCCCATGCCGGGCTGGTGCCGGTGATGCGGCTGGCCGAGCAGTGCGGGCTTCCGCGCCTCGTGGCCCAGGAGGTGAAGCTGACCGGGGCCAGGAACGGCGCGGGAGCGGCGGCGGACGCCAACGTCACCAGCATCGTGGGCGGCATGGCCGCCGGTGCGGACAGCATCGACGACCTGGACATCCTGCGTCATGGTGCGATGCCTGCTGTGTTCACAGGAGGCCGTGCCCCCTCCACGCTGGGCACGTTCCTGCGCGCGTTCACCCACGGTCGTGCTCTTCAACTCCATGCTGTGCACCGCAGGTTCCTAGCTGAACTGGCCACGTGCGCCCCGCTGCTGCCCGGCTCGGGTGAGACGGTGTTCATCGACGTCGACTCCACCCACAAACGGGTCTACGGCCGGGCCAAACAGGGGGCGGAGTACGGTCGGTTCAAAGGCGTCCGCACCCTGCACCCCCTGCTCGCCACCCTCTGCACCCCACAGTCCCGGCCGGTGATCGCCGCAGTCCGGATGCGCCGCGGCAAGGCGGCCGACTCCCGCGGCGCCCCGAAATTCGTCAGCGAGGCCCTGGCCACCGCCCGGGAGGCGGGCTGCACTGGCACTCGCATCCTGCGGGCGGACTCGCAGTTCTACAACGCCGGTGTGATCGCCGCCTGCCGCCGGGCCGGAGCGTATTTCTCGGCCACCACCGGCATGAACCCCTCCATCAAACGGGCCGTCCACGCCATCCCCCACCAGGCATGGCAGCACATCAGCTACCCGACCGCCGTGCCCGACCCCGAGACCGGAAAGCTCATCTCGGACGCCGAAGTCGCCGAGATACCCGCCTACCCCGCGTTCACAGGCCGCAAGAAGAGCGAGCAGGTCACCGCCCGCCTGATCGTGCGCCGGGTCCGCGACCTCGCCAAGCCTGCGGTCGTGGGTGAGCAGGGCGAACTGTTCCCCGTCTGGCGTTACCACCCGTTCTTCACCGACACCCCCGCCACAACGCTCCAGGCAGAGCGGGAACACCGTCACCACGCAGTCGTCGAGCAGGTCATCGCGGACAGCAAAGCCTCCGCCCTGGCCCACCTTCCCTCCGGGCACTTCCACGGTAACGCGGCCTGGCTGACCCTGTGGGCGACGACCTACAACCTGCTCCGCGCGGCCGGTGCGCTGGCCTCCGCCTTCCACGCCAAGGCCACCACCGCCACCCTCCGCGCCCACCTGGTCCACATCCCGGCCCGCATCGCCCGCTCCGCACGGCGTATCACCCTGCACCTGCCGCACAACTGGCCCTGGCAACACGCCTGGACGCACCTCTTCGACACCGCCCACGGCCCGGGCGGCTGATACGAACACCCCCTGCCCATCCCGGCCCGCAACGGCCAGACCGGAACCACAACGTGGAAAAGCTGGGCAGACCAGCAGATACCACCTGCCCACACCCAGCCACCGGCCCGAAGCCGACGCAGAAACCGATCAGAAGATCACTCTCAAACCAGCTCGGTGGATCAAGGCTTAGCAGGCGGTTGCCCCCGTAGGGCGGCAGGCGAGGTGCGGTGCACGGGGGAGCGGAAGCGGGTGGGGGAAGCCGGGCGGGCCGCTGCGGGAGGCGGGGGCGGGGGCATCGCTTCGCCAGGCGGTAACGCCGTTGCGCTGACCCGGAGTTGTCACAGGCTGCGCAGGTGCCGGCGTCGAGGGGGCGGGGGCTGATGCGGGGGTTCCGCTTCCCGGTCGGGATCGGCGGCGGAAGTGGAGGAGGCTTCGGCTTCGGCGTCGAGGTCGAGGCCGGTACGGGGGTCGGTGGTGTCTCCGCGCAGCACGGCCAGGGCGCGTTCGAGGCTTTCTCCGGTGACTTGTATCCGGATCCTGGCCAGGCGTTCCAACTCGGTGTGAGACACCACGTCAGCGTACCCGCCGTCACAACGCGACCGGACTGCGACGGAGGCGCGGCGACGCACGCGCCCACAGGGGGCGCGCGGTGCCGCGGGCGGCAGGGTACGGGGCGCTCAGGGCGCGGCCAGTGCGCGGGCGACCGCGGCCTCGGCGTGCAGTCGGGTCGTGGGAAAGACGGGGACCGGGCTGTCCTGTGGGCGAACGAGCAGTTCGATCTCGGTGCAGCCGAGCACGATGCCCTCCGCACCGGCGGCGATCAACTCGTCGATGACGGCGATGTAGGCGGCGCGGGACTCCTCCTTGACGACGCCCACGCACAGCTCCTCATAGATCACCCGGTGCACGGTCTCGCGGCCCGCGGCGTTCGGGACCACCACGTCGAGGCCGTGGTCCACGAGGCGGCCGCGGTAGAAGTCCTGCTCCATCGTGAACGCGGTACCGAGCAGCCCGACGCGGCGAAGTCCCTTGCCGCGTACGGCCTCCGCTGTGGTGTCGGCCAGGTGCAGGAGCGGGACGCCGACCGCGGACGACACCTGGTCGGCGACCTTGTGCATGGTGTTGGTGCAGATCAGCAGCAGCTCCGCGCCCGCCGCCTCCAGGGCCCCGGCGGCCTCGGCCAGGACCGCGCCGGCCTCGTCCCAGCGCCCTTGGACCTGGAGCCGTTCGATCTCCGCGAAGTCCACTGAGTAGAGGACGCACTTGGCCGAGTGCAGCCCGCCCAGCCGCTCCCGTGTCAGCTCGTTCAGCAGGCGGTAGTACTCCGCCGTGGACTCCCAGCTCATGCCGCCGATCAACCCGATGGTCTGCATCGGGACACTGTCGCACAAGGTGGTGGGCGGCCCCGCACCGGACGGTCGGTGCAGGGCCCCGCGGCGGCCCGACGGGCAGCGGACCGCGGACGGCCGCCCGGCCGCGGCCCGCCCCGCGACCAGGGCGGGCGGGCCGGCCGCGTCCCGGCCCTCCCCGCAGACAGTGCGTCGAGGTCCGGTCCGACCCTGAGCCGCCGGACAGGCATCAGCCCCGCTACCCGCCCCAGTGGATCGGCAGCCGGTCCATGGCGCGCATGAGGAGACCGGGGCGCCAGGCCGGGGCGTCCGCGGCGCTGTCCAGGGCGAGGCCCGGGCAGCGGTCCAGTAGGGAGCGGAGGGCGATCCGGCCCTCCAGACGGGCCAGCGGTGCGCCGAGACAGAAGTGGATGCCGTGGCCGAAGGCGGCATGACCGCGCGGATCGCGCGTGATGTCGAAGTCGTCGGCGCCGGCGAACCGTTCGGGATCGCGGGAGGCCGAGGCCAGTGAGATCAGCACGGCGGAGCCGGTGGGGATCACGGTGCCGCCGAGCTCCACCGGCTCGGCCGCGCAACGCCAGGTGGCGGTCTCCACCGGGCCGTCGTACCGCAGCATCTCCTCCACGGTGTTGTCCACCAGGCCGTCGTCGGCCCGCACGGCGGCCAGTTGGGCGGGATGCTCCAGCAGGGCCCGGACACCGTTGGAGATCAGGTTGACCGTGGTCTCGTGGCCGGCGACCAGCAGGAGGAAGGCCGTGCCGATCACCTCCTCGTGGGAGAGCCGATCGCCGTCCTCGTCGCTGGTGCGGACCAGGTCGCTGAGCAACCCGTCGCCGGGTTCGCGGCGGAGCGCCTCGACGAGGGTGGTGAGGTAGGCGGACATCTCCTGGACGGCCTGCTGCGCCGCTTCCGGGCTGGTCGGTGAGACGAGCTCGTGGGACCAGGCACGGAAGGCGTCGCGGTCCATGGACGGCACGCCCAGCAGTTCGCAGATGACCGTCATCGGCAGCGGGAAGGCCAGCGCCTCGATGAGGTCGGCCCGACCGTCCGGCGCGGCCAGCATGGCGTCGAGGAGTTCGTCGGTGATGCGCTGCACACGGGGGCGGAGCGCCTCGACGCGGCGACTGGTGAACTCCTTGGCCACCAGCTTCCGCAGCCGGGTGTGGTGCGGCGGATCCGCGTCCAGCATGTTGGTGAACAGCGGCGTCTCGTCGCCGGCGACGCGTTGCAGGTTGGCGCTGCTCCAGTCCTTCCCCAGGCGCGGATCGGCGAGCGCGGCCCGGACCGCCTCATGGCCGACGACCAACCACGCCTCCTGGCCGTACGGGGTGCGCACGCGGTGGACGGGGCCCTGGGCCCGCAGCTTGGCGTAGTACGGGTACGGGTCGGCGATGAAGTCCTCGCCGTAGGCGGCCAGGTCGATGGCCGCATCGGCCTCCGGAGCGTGCGGGGGTTCGGCCGGCGGAGCATGCCGCGATGCGGATATTTCGGAGCCCTGCGACCCCTGCGACCCCGGTGACCCCGCTGGGTCCTGTGTGACCTCGGAGGCCCGAGGGGTCTGCCCGGACTGCGGGGCCTGCGGATTCTCCGGCATGCCGTCCCGCCTCTCTCGACTCGCAACTGTGTCGGCGTTCCACAACACTTGGCGCAGTGCCGCACCGCCCTGCGGTCCGGCTGCACTCCTCACCGTAGGCAGCCGGCGGCGCGGCATCGTCGTTCCAACGGAGGAGACGGCGCGGACGGACCTCCTCCAGGCGCAGTGCGACGGCGTCGTCGAGAGGGCGCACAATGAGGGATCGCGGCGCCCGGCGGCGGCCGCCGCGATCCCGGGGTCCTCAGCAGCGGGCGTGGGCGGTGATGTCGGCGCTGAACTCGTCGATCATCGCGGGCGTGACGGTCGGCCGGCACTGCCCGATCGCGGCGAGGTAGTCCTCGGTGCTCGGGCCGAGCCGGCCCGGGGCACCCGTCCCGCCGCTGATCGCCTCCAGATCCCGCTCGAACGACGCCTGGGCGGCCACCCGGGCGGCGTGCTCGATGTCCGCCGGGGTGAACAGCTCACTGGCCGCGACCAGTGCCGGAACGTCGACGTCGGGCCGCCCGTCGGTGTACCGGGACCAGATCGCCGCCCGGGCGGCCCGGTCGGGCGTCCCGATGGGAATCAGGTAGTCGAAGCGCCCCGGGCGCAGGAACGCCGGGTCGAGCGAGCGGATGGAGTTGGTCGCACAGACCAGCAGCCGCTCGTCCTGCTCCCGGAAGCCGGGGATCAGCTTGAGCAGCTCATTGGTCACCCCGTGCAGACCACCCGGCTGCGCCGGTTCGCCGCGCACCGGCGCGATCTCCTCCACCTCGTCGATGAACACCAGCACCCGCTCCAACTCGGCGATCCTGGCGAACGCGCTGCGCAGTGCCGCCGCCAGATTGCCCTCGTCCGCCAACCGGGACGGCAACAGCTCGACGAACGGCCAGCCCAGCCGGGCGGCGATCCCGCGGGCGAACGTGGTCTTCCCGGTCCCCGGCGGCCCGAACAGGGCGATCGCCCGCGGCGGCCGCACCCCGTGCCGGGCGGCCCGCTCCGGCTCCGCCAGCGGCAGCACCACCCGCCGTTCGATCAGGTCCTTCTCCGCCTCCATACCGGCGACTCTGGCCCACAGGTCGGTGGGCAGGAACCGCCCGCCCAGGTCGTCCAGGAGGCCGGCCGCGGGCCCGTGGTGCGGTTCGACCTTCTCGAAGTACGCGACCGCGGGCTGCCGGGTGTAGCCCGCGTTGAGCAGCCCCTCCCCGAGCAGGTCCTCCTCGGGGAGCACGTACGCGATCCGGCTCACCCTGGCGGCGATCAGGCGCCGCTCCAACTCGACCAGCAGCGCACTGGCCAGTCCCCGGCCGCGCCAGGCCGAGGAGATCGCGATCCGCATCACCCAGCCCCGCTCGCCCGCGACGCAGGCGAGCGCCGCCCCGATGGGAGTGCCCTGGTGGACGGCGACCACGGCGGGCTGCCGCGAGGTCAGGGCGCTGATGCACTCGGCGAGCGAGAAGACGGACTCCTGCCCGAGCTCGGCCGTGGAGTCGATCAGGTGGACCACTTCGGCGAGGTCCTTCTCGCGGTAGTCGTGGATGAGCCAGTTCACCGGTGCCGCCCCTCGTTGGTGTCGCTGATGTTGCTGATGTGCAGGTGAGGCTAGGGGCGGCGGCCGGACCGGTCCTGTGCCGCGGTGCACAATCCGCCCGCCTGACCGCTACGGTCCGTATGTAGCGCCGCAGGGGCCCGATACGACACCGGCGGATACCGCCCCCGGTCGCCCGCGCCGCGGAATCCGCTGGCTGGCACGGGCTGTCCGGTGCCATGCTGGGCGACGTGAACGGACCCGAGATCGCCCTCAGTTTCGCCCCTGAGCTGCACCTTTTCGTCGGAGCGGAACGGAGCGCAGGCCGCACGCCGCTGGTGACCGACGGCGCTTCGACGCTCGGCCACATCGTCGAATCGCTGGGCGTCCCGCTCACCGAGGTCGGGCGGCTGGTAGTGGACGGCGCACCGGCAGCCGTCTCGCACATCCCGCGGCAGGGCGAGCACATCGAGGTACGCGCCGTCGAGCGGCCGCAGCGCGTCCCCGGCGCTCCGCTGCGGTTCCTGCTCGACGTGCACCTGGGCACGCTGGCCCGCCGGCTGCGCCTGCTCGGCGTCGACGCGGCGTACACCAACGAGGACCCGGGCGACGCGGCGCTGGCCGCGCTCTCCGCCAAGGACCGGCGGGTGCTGCTCTCCCGGGACCGGGGACTGCTGCAGCGCCGGGAGCTCTGGGCCGGGGCGTACATCTACAGCGACCGGCCGGACGACCAACTCCGCGACGTACTCGGCAGGTTCGCGCCCACCCTCGCCCCCTGGACCCGCTGCACGGCGTGCAACGGCCGCTTGGCCGCCGCCGACAAGGACGCGGTCCAGGAGCAGCTCCAACACGGCACGCAGCGCACCTACGACGTCTTCGCGCAGTGCACCGCGTGCGGACGGGTCTACTGGCGCGGCGCCCACCACGCCCGCCTGGAGGCCATCGTCCAGGAGGCGCTGCGGGCCGGCACCGGCTGACCCGCGCGGCCGCCCCTCACCCGCCGCAGCCCGCCCTCCGTACGAAATCCCCGATCCGGGCGAGTGTGCCCCCGGTGTCCGTGTGCAGATGACCGGCCATGCCCAGTGCCCGCGCGGCGCCCACATGGCCCGCGGTGTCGTCGACGAACAGGGCACGTGCCGGGTCCGCCGCACCCGCCCGCCGCAGCGCGAGCGCGTAGATCCGGGGGTCGGGCTTGGCGAGGCCGACCTCGCAGGACAGCACGGTGCCGTCGACGGCGTCCAGCACTCCGGCGGCGGCGAGCGCGGGGCGCAGCTCCGGCCAGGCATTGCTCACCAGGACGGTCCTGGCCCGGCCGCGCAGCGCCCGTACCCCGGCCAGCAGGTCGGCGTCCCAGCGTTGCCTGGCAGCCAGATCCCGCCGGATCTCCGCCATCAGACCGTGGTCGATCCCCAGTCGCCGGCGGACGAGGCGCCACCAGGCTTCCTGGCCGGTCCGGCCGATCAGCACCCGGTCGTCGTTCCCGGCGAACAGTGCTGCCAGGAAGGCGTGTTGGGGGATTCCGAGCCGCCCGCCCCAGTCGGCCGCGGCCGCCGGCAGGTGATCCGGCGAGAGGACTCCGCCGACGTCGAGCAGGATCGCGGTCCTGTCCGGGCCTCCGATGACCATCCTCCTCCCTCCGTTCCCCACCGCACCGCCCCGCCGCCCGACGGTCCGCCTTTCACCTCCCGGACACTACGGTGTGCACGGCCAATTGACGTGACGTCAGAGCACCCGCTGCCGGGCGCACGGAGTCCCGGTGGACCGTGTCCGGGCCGGCGTCCGTGTCTGCGTCACAGTCAGCACCCCTTCTCCGCGACCGCGACCGGTCCGGTCCCACCGGTGACTGGCGCCGCGGTGCCTGGGACGCGCCGGTACCTCCGCCGCGCGACCGGGACCGCGGCGGGAACCCGGACCGGACGTCCGGGCGGCCCCGCAATGTGCTCTGTCACGGGTCCCGGGAGCCACTGACGGCCCCCTCTAGACCCCCTCTAGCCCACCTTGATGACGACACGCCGGAGCCACGCGCCGTCCAACGGGTGAATACGTCGCCCTCAGCCACCCGAAGAGCCGACGTTGTCCCCCGAATGCGACGTTCTCCGGTGGTGCCGAGCCGGATTCCGACTGACGGTGATCACGTCGCTACTGCGATCCGATGTGCCGACGAAGTGTCAGCCTTCGCAGTCGCGCCGAAAGGAACATGACTCCATGCGCACTGCCCGCACTCTGTTCGCATCCGCCGCCGTCATGGCGGCGCTCACGATCACTGCACCCGCCGCGACTGCCATGGGTCTGGCCGAGGGCTCCGCCCCGGGCACCGGGACCTCGGTCAGCGGTGACGACCACGGACGCGGCGGCCGGGACAACGGCCGTGGCGACCGGGACAACGGCCGCGGCGGCCGTGGCGACCGGGACAACGGCCGCGGCGGCCGTGGCGACCGGGACAACGGCCGCGGTGGCCGCGGCGACCGGGACAACGGACGTGGTGGCTACGGCGACCGGGACAACGGACGTGGTGGCTACGGCGACCGGGACAACGGCCGCGGCGGCTACGGCGACCGCGACAACGGCCGCGGCTGGGGCTGGGGCCACCGCAAGCCGCACGGCGGCGTGCACACCGGTGGTGGCGCGCTGGCCACGGCCGTGACCGGTGACTGGGACACCAGCAGCAACTACGGCGACGACCACGGCCGCGGCAACCGCGACCACGGCCACGGTGGCGGTGGCGGCCGGGACAACGGTGGTGGCGGCCGGGACAACGGTGGTGGCGGCCGGGACAACGGCCGCGGCGGCTACGGCGACCGCGACCACGGACGTGGTGGCTACGGCGACCGGGACCACGGACGTGGTGGCTACGGCGACCGGGACAACGGACGTGGTGGCGGTGGCGGCCGGGACAACGGACGTGGTGGCTACGGCGACCGGGACAACGGGCGTGGTGGCGGTGGCGGCCGGGACAACGGACGTGGTGGCTACGGCGACCGGGACAACGGACGTGGTGGCTACGGCGACCGGGACAACGGCCGCGGTGGCTACGGCGACCGCGGCTGGGGACGGCGCCCGCACGGCGGTGTCCACACCGGTGGCGGCGGCATGGCGATGTCCGGCGGTGGCCTGGCCGCCGGCTCCGTCCTGATGCTCGGTGGTCTGGGCGCCGGTGCCTACATGCTGCGTCGCCGCAACACGTCGGGCACTGCGGCCTGATAAGGCTGCCACCTCCGGAGGTCGATGTGCAGTCGCGGCCACCGTCCCCACCGGACGGTGGCCGCGGCGATTGCACAGTCGTCGCCGCTCCGCAGGTCCGCGCGGACCCGCGGGCCCGCTGACGACGCCGCGCGGCCCCTCCGCACCGCGCCCCGCCCGCTCACGAAAGGCCCCTCATGACCGCCCAGCAGTCGCCCCAGCCGAATCCGAAACCCGATCCGCCCAAGGCAGCCCCCGCAGTCCGCCCCGTGGGCCGCGGCCTGATCTGGGCCGCGGGAGCATTTCTGCTGGGTGCCTTCCTCGTCTACAACTCCGTGGACACCACGGCGGACGCCAAACCGAAGTCCCGTCCCGCGGTCGCCGCCCCCGCCAAGCGCGGAGCCGCCACACCCGCACCCGCACCCGCCGCCGACCTGGTGCTGCCCCGCTCCGCCCCGAAGCGGCTGACGATCCCGGAGATCGCCGTGGACGCGCCCTTCACGTCACTGACCCTCGCCCCCACCGGACAGCTCAACCCGCCCCCGGCCGCCGACAAGAACCTCGTCGGCTGGTACCAGGACGGCGCGTCGCCGGGAGAGCGCGGCGCCGCGATCGTCGCGGGCCACGTGGACACCAAGACCGGCCCGGCGGTCTTCCTGCAACTGGAGACCCTCAAGCCCGGTGCCACCGTGGAGATCACCCGCGAGGACGGCATCGTCGCCAAGTTCAAGATCGACTCCGTGGAGACCTTCAGCAAGGCGACCTTCCCCAACGACAAGGTCTACGCCGACACCCCGGACGCCCAGCTCCGCCTGATCACCTGCGGTGGCTCGTACGACCGGAAGGCCAAGGACTACGTGGCCAACGTGGTGGCCTTCGCCCACCTCGTCTCGTCGAAGCACGCCTAGGCGCGTCGCGCCGCGCCGCAGGTCCGCGCGCCGGCGGGGGCCGGGAGCCCGGGCCGGCCCCTCGCCGGCCCGGGCCCGACCCCGACCGCACCGATCCCGGTGGCCGAACCACCCGCGCGCCTCGGCCGTCACGAGCGCACGGTGCCGTCCCAGCGCCATTCCGTGCGGCGCGGGTGCCCGGGGAGCGCGGTACGCCCGGTGGCCCAGAGCAGCGTCGGCCAGGGAGCCGCCCCGGTCGGGACATCCGGGAAGAGCCGGGTCAGGACCCGCGCGCACACCTCGGCCGGCGGATCCCAGTCGAGCCCCAGTCCCGAGGCCAGATCGTGGGTGTGGACCACCGTCTCGACGATCCCCATCGCCGCGAAGCCCTCCGGATCCGAGACGCCGAAGACGTGATGGGCGCGCACCTGCGGGGGCGTGGTCCGCACCATGGCGACCAGGAGGGCGCCGCACGCCTCCAGGGTCTGGAGGAGCCCGGCAGGCCCGGCGGCGCGGTCGGCGTGCACCGCGTTGGCCGGGCCGCCGGGGCGGCGGCGGTGCCAGAAGAACGGCACCTCGCGGTCCAACGGCGGTGTGCTGGGCCCCAGTTGGGCCGCATAGGCGAACAGGTCGTCACTCAGGTGCTCGACGGTCTCCCAGCAGTCCCACTCCAGCGAACCGGCCGCCCGGCCCTCCCAGGCCGAGGCGGGCGCGGTCTGCAGGAGCCGCACCGAGAGGCGTACGGCGCGAGCGAGGTCGTCGGCGGTCACGGGGCCGGCGGTGACGGGTGGCGTGCTGGCGGGAGGGGACGGGTGGTCCGCTCCGGCCTGGTCGCTTGATCGGGACATGCCCGGACGCTACCGCGGGAGCCGGACCGGGGGAGAGCCGCACCAGGCGCTCCGATCACCGGTCCTCCGGCCGCCGGTCCACGGCCCGAGCCGACGTGACGCGACGCACGCGAACTCCGACGGACTGTCGGTAACTGTCCGTATTTGACGGTCTATCATCGGCGCCATGTCCGCCCCAGAACTCATTCGCATCGTGTCCCGTGACTCCCCGATGGCCCTGGCCCAGGTGGAGCGTGTCCGCGCCGAACTGGCCGCACTGCACCCCGGCATCACCACCGAGGTCGTCCCCGTCAAGACGACCGGCGACCGGTGGATGGGGGCGCTGTCCCAGGTGGAGGGGAAGGGGGCGTTCACCAAGGAGGTCGACGCCGCCCTCCTGGCCGGCGAGGCGGACCTCGCGGTGCACTGCGTCAAGGACATCCCCGGCGACCGCCCGCTGCCGGCCGGGACGGCGTTCGCCGCCTTCCTCAAGCGCGACGACGTCCGTGACGCCCTGATCCACCCCGCCGGGCTCACCCTCGACGAGCTGCCCGCCGGCACCAGGATCGGCACCTCCTCGGTACGCCGGATCGCCCAGCTCTCCGCCTCGCACCCGCACCTGGAGTACGTGCCGATGCGCGGCAACGCCAACCGCCGCATGGAGAAGCTGGCCGCCGGCGAGGCCGACGCCCTGCTGCTGGCCGTCTCCGGGCTGGAGCGGATCGGCCGCACCGACGCGATCACCGAGATCCTCTCGGTGGACGTGATGTGCCCGCCCATCGGCGCGGGCGTCCTGGCCCTCCAGTGCCGCGAGGACGACACCGTCACCATCGACGCCGTCAGTGGCCTCGGCGACCCCGCGACGCATCGGGAGACCATGGCGGAACGGATGCTGCTGCACGTCCTCCAGGGCCACTGCAACAGCCCGATCGCCGGGTTCGCCACCACCGACCGGAGCGGCGAGCTCTCCCTGCGGGCCAGCGTCTTCACGCCCGAAGGCAAGACCGTCCTGCAGGCGCACGAGTGGGCCGGCCCGCTGACCCCCGAGACGCTGGGCACCTCCGTGGCCGTGGCGCTGCTGCGCCAGGGCGCCCGCGAGCTGATCGACGGCATCGCGCACTGACCCCGACGCCCCCCCCGCGCCCTGGGAGTCCGGACCATCCGCCGCCGGATGCCCACCGAAGGGGCCGAGCGCGACGCTTTCCTGATGGTCCGCGAAGGCGGGGCGAACACCGTCGACGGCGGCGGCGAGCGGGACGAGTAGGCGCTCGCGGTGCTCGCCGCCGCGCTGCCCGGCCGCCGGGGCCACGCCTACGTTCGGCGGCGGCAGGGCCCCCTGTCTGACCCGGCGGCAATCCGGGGCGCCCTGCCCCGGCCCGGTCCCGTCCGGTGGATCACGGTCGGATGGGCCCGGCCGCGGCCTGGTTCAGCACTGCGGGCGCTTGCCGTGATTGGCCGCGTGGTTGCGGCGTGACTTCTTCTTGCGGCGACGCTTCGACGACATGGGATCTCCCTTCTGATCGAGGGTCGATGGTGCATTTCCGGCATATCTACCACCTTGGCAGGTTTTCGCCCCGGGGGAGCGGTGGTGGTGCCGGGGGCGCACGGCTGATGCTCCGGCGCTGCCCCGTGCTGCGGTGAATCGCCCCGTGGTCGGCGGCACCCTCGCGCAGCCGCTATGCTTGCTGGATACAAGCAATGTATCCAGTGGACCGGCTGGATCACGCAATCACGCATGCACGCATTCAGTGCGAGGGATCACGACGATGAGCAACGGCACGGTCCATGCCTGCGATGGGGCCGGGGTCTCGGAGATCACCGCTACATCGAGCCTGGACGAAGCAGCCGCGGGGCTGGGGACAGAGATGGTCCGCTTCACCCGGCTGATCGCAGCTTGGAAACAACGCGTCAAGCACGACGCCGGCGCCGCCGACCGCGTACTGCTGGCCAGGCTGGTGTGCGGAGGGGACCAGCGGGCGACCGACCTGGCCGCCGACGCCTTCCTGGACCTGTCCACCGTCAGCCGGCAGGTGCGCTCGCTGGTCGAACGCGGCCTGGTCGCGCGCCGCCCGGACCCGGAGGACCGGCGCGGTTCGCTGCTGACCGCCACCGAGGCGGGGCGGGCCCGCTTCGAGGACTACCGGCGTCAGCGCGACGCCGAGCTGGCCGGGATCCTCGAACCCTGGTCGCCGCAGGACCGGGCCGACCTGATCCGGCTGATGAGCCGGCTCAACAAGGACTTTGCAGAACGTCAACACGCACGGCCGGGCCCCGGCGGAGACCAGGGTGCCACCGTGGAGCAGGGAGAGATACGTACATGAGCACAGCCACCTCTCCGCCGGGGGCGCAAGCCAAGGCGATACCGGGGGCGGGGGTACTCACCCACCGCCAGATCCTCACCATCCTCAGCGGTCTGATGCTGGGGATGTTCCTTGCCGCCCTCGACCAGACGATCGTCAGCACCTCCATCCGGACCATCGCCGACGATCTGCACGGACTCAGCGAGCAGGCCTGGGCGACCACGGCCTACCTGATCACCTCCACGATCGCCACCCCGCTGTACGGCAAGCTGTCCGACCTCCACGGCCGCAAGCCCTACTACCTGGCCGCGATCACCATCTTCGTGATGGGCTCGGTGCTCTGCACCTTCTCCACCTCGATGACCGAGCTCGCCGCGTTCCGCGCCGTCCAGGGCCTGGGCGCCGGTGGTCTGATGTCGCTGGCACTGGCGATCATCGGTGACATCGTCCCGCCCCGGGAGCGCGCCCGGTACCAGGGCTACATGCTCGGTACGTTCGCCACCTCCAGCGTCGCCGGTCCGCTGATCGGCGGCGCGCTGGCCGGCCAGGCCAGCCTGCTCGGCATCACCGGCTGGCGCTGGGTCTTCCTGGTCAACGTGCCGATCGGCATCATCGCGCTGTTCGTCGTCGCCAAGGTCCTCAACATCCCGCACACCCGCCGCAGCCGTCGGATCGACTGGTGGGGCGCGCTCACCATCACCATCGGTGTCGTCCCGCTGCTGCTCGTCGCCGAGCAGGGCCGGGAGTGGGGCTGGACCTCGACGAAGTCGATCTCCTGCTACGTCATCGGCGTCGTCGGGATCATCGCCTGGGTCTTCGTGGAGCGCTGGATCGGCGACGACGCGCTGATCCCGATGCGGCTGTTCCGCAACGGCACCTTCAGCAAGACCAGCGTGCTGTCCGTGCTGATCGGTATGGGCATGTTCGGCGGGATGCTGATGATCCCGCAGTACCTCCAGATCGTGAAGGGCGCCAGCCCCACCAAGTCGGGCCTGGAGATGCTGCCGCTGATGGCGGGCATGTTCATCGCCTCCATCGTCTCCGGTCAGGTCACCGCCAAGACCGGCCGCTACAAGGTCTTCCCGCTCGTCGGCACCGTGCTGATGGTCGCCGCGATGCTGCTCTTCCACTTCCGGGTCCAGTGGGACACCCCGCTGTGGGAGACCATGGTCTACATGCTGGTCTTCGGCCTCGGCCTGGGTGGCTGCATGCAGACCCTGGTGCTGGCCGTGCAGAACGCGGTGCCGCCGCAGGACATGGGTGTGGCCACCGCCTCGTCCACGTTCTTCCGGCAGATGGGTGCCACGGCCGGTACCGCGATCTTCCTCTCGGTGCTGTTCAGTACGGTCGGTGACAAGATCGGCGACGCGTTCAAGAGCGCCGCGTCCACCGCGCGCTTCCAGAGCGCGCTGAAGGACCCCGCGGTGCTGCACGACCCGGCCAACAAGCCGGTGCTGGACATGCTCAAGCACCCCGTCAGCGGCGGCTCATCGGGCGTGCTGAGCGACTCCTCGTTCATCCAGCACCTCGACCCGCGACTGGCCGAGCCGTTCAAGCGCGGCTTCGCCGACTCCATGCACACCGTCTTCCTGATGGGCGCCATCGTCGTCGCGCTGGCCTTCGTGCTGATGTGGTTCATCAAGGAGGTGCCGCTGCGGCAGATCTCCGGACTCCAGGCGCGGGCCCAGGCCGAGGCCGAGGCCAACGGCGAGGTCCCGCCGGCGGCGGAGACCGCACCGGCCCCGGAGGCGGTCGCCCCCGTCGCCGTGGCCGCCGAGAGCGTCCCGGACCCCGTGGCGGACGCGTCCGGCCCACTGATCCGCGGCACCGTGCGCGACAGCGGCGGTCACCCGGTGGCGCAGGCCGCGGTCACCCTGATCAGCGTCGGCGGACGGCAGCTCGGCCGCACCACCACCGACGCCGACGGCGGCTACGCGCTGCCGACCACCGGCCCCGGCACCTACGTGCTGATCGGCTCCGCGGGCGCCCGCAAGCCGCAGGCGCTGACCGTCGTCGTGGGGGCCGAACCGGTCTCCTTCGACCTGACGCTCAGCGGCGCGGCCGGACTGTCCGGCGAGGTCCGCGAGGAGAAGAACGACGACCCGGTGCCCGGTGCGCTGGTCGTGGCCACCGACGTCCGCGGTGAGGTCGTGGCCTCCGGCGTCGTCGGCCAGGACGGCGGCTTCGGCTTCAACGAACTGACCCCGGGCAGCTACACCCTGGCGGTCAGCGCGGAGCGCCACCGTCCGTCCGCTCTCCAGGTGGAGGTGGCCGCCGGCTCCCGCAACTGGTACGAGATCCGGCTGACGCTGGGCGCCCAGGTCCGCGGCACCGTCCGCACCGCCAACGGCGGCGCGGTCGACGACGCCCGGGTGACCCTGCTGGACCCGGCGGGCAACGTCGTGGGCAGCGCCACCAGCGGCCACGACGGCGAGTACGTCTTCACCGACCTCGACAGCGGCGACTACACGCTGATCGCCAGCGGCTATCCGCCGGCCGCCGCCCCGCTGCGGCTGACCGCCTCCGGGCAGGCCGAGTGCGACATCGAGCTCAGCCACGACACGGTGAACTGACGCACCCGCCGCAAACGGCAACGGGCCAGGGCCCGGCGACTGCGGTCGCCGGGCCCTGCGCCGTATCCGGCACCCGAGGGCATTACCCGGTGGTGGGCCGGTCCTCCGCCTCGTAGAGGTCGGTGCAGACGTCCAGTAGGTGCGTGGTGGCCGGATGCCGGTGATCGGTGCGCCAGACGGCCTCGATGGTGAGCGAAGGGCCCGGCGGTGTGAGCGGCACCAGGGTGATGTCGCGGGGGAGCTGACGGGCCAGCGACGCCACCACGAGGTTGATGCCGCGGCCGGCGGCTATCCCGGCCCAGGCATTGGTGCCGGACGCGGTGCCGTCGAGGACCGGCTCGAAGCCCGCACCCTGGCAGGCGTCGAGCACCGCGTCGTAGTAGCCGGGGGACATGTCGCGCGGCCAGAGCTGGAAGGTCTCCCCGCGCAGCCGGCCGAGGGAAACCGTCCGGGCGCCGGCCAGCGGATGGCCGTCGCACACCGCGACCCGCAGCGGCTCCCGCCGGACCGCGCGGCGGGTCAGCCCCTTCGGCTGGCTCGTGGCCGGGACCAGCGCGATATCGCAGCGGTCGTCCCGCAGCGCGCGGCAGGCGTCGCCGGCGAAGATCTCCCGGGTCTCCAGCTTCAGCCCCGGATGCTGCCGGGTCAGCCGGTCCGTCAGCTCGGGCAGTGTCTCGTACGCCGCGCTGAGCGAGTACGCCAGCCGCAGCCGGCCCGCCTCCCCGGCGGCCACCGCCCGCACGTGCCGGGTGGCGCGCGTCGAGGCGGCCAACAGCCGCTTGCAGTCGGCCAGATACGCACTACCCGCCAAGGTGAGGTCCACCCGCCGCGAGGACCGGGCCAGCAGCTGCACGCCGAGGATCTCCTCCAACGCCTTGACCTGCTGGCTGAGGGCCTGCTGTGCGACGTAGAGGTCCTGGGCGGCGCGCGTGAAGCTGCGGTGCTCGGCCACCGCGACGAACGCCCGCAGATGGCGCAACTCGGGTTCCATGCGACCGGATCCTATGGCGCCGGCCCGGGGAACCGGCAGTTCGGCGACAAGTGGCGCTGGTGGATCGACAACAACACGCGCTTGTTGATCAAAAACCTCGCCGCACGCCCAGACCGCATCCGATACTTGGCCGAAAACAGGCCACCACTCGGCCTGAACACCTCAACCACCTCAGGGGACTTGATGATTCTCGTGACGGGTGCGACCGGCACCGTCGGCCGACCGCTGGTGAGCGCGCTCCGGCACCGCGGCATACCGGTCCGCGCACTGGTGCGGAACCCCCGGAACCTGCCCGCCGAATGGGACGCCGGCGTGGAACCGGTCACCGCCGACCTGGGCGACCCCGCGTCGCTGACCCCGGCCCTCACCGGCGTGGACGCGGTCTACCTGCTGACCCCCGTCCAC
Source organism: Streptomyces sp. CB02959 (assembly GCF_002803155.1). Taxonomy (GTDB): domain Bacteria; phylum Actinomycetota; class Actinomycetes; order Streptomycetales; family Streptomycetaceae; genus Streptomyces. The sequence continues at coordinate 59,915 of NZ_NNBP01000027.1, read as the reverse complement.
CCGGACGCCGAACAGCAGCAGCGCAACGTCATCGACGCCGCCGTACGGACCGGCCGCCCCAGGGTGGTCCTCCACGCGGCCGTCGGCCTCGGACGCCCCGACGTCACCCCGGTCCGGTTCTTCGCCGCGCACGCCGCCGGCCTCGACCAGCTCAACGCCACCGGCCTCGACTGGACCGCACTCGCCCCCAACGGCTTCTGGCAGAACTACCTGGGCATGGCGGAATCCCTGCGGTCCGGGACCCTGGCCCTCCCCGCCGGCGACACCGCAGTCTCCTACGTGGACGCCCGCGACGTCGCCGAGACCGCCGCCGCGGTGCTCACCGGCGACGGCAACGCCAAGACCGTCCTGGAGGTGACCGGGCCCGAGGCGCTCACCCACGCCCGGATCGCCGCCCGGATCGGCGCCGCACTCGGACACGACGTCGCCTACCGCGACCTGACCCCCGACCAGGCCCGCGCCGGGATGCTCGCCGCAGGCATGCCCGCATGGCAGGTCGACGGCCTGGTCGAGCTGTACGGCATGTACGCGGCAGGCGAGGCCGCGACCGTCGCCGACACCGTCCCGCGCCTGCTGGGCCGACCGGCCCGCTCCCTGGACGACTTCCTCCGCGACCACGCCGCAGCCCTCCGCGCGGCGCCGGCGGACGACCGCGGATGACCCGCACCGTCGAGTACGGCTGACCTGCTGCGCGCCCGGCACACCACGGTGGCCTCCCGGCCGCGGGGGCCGAGCCGGCCGCCAACTACCGCACCGCCCGAGGGGTCGGGGCGGCCCGGCCCCGCGGATGCGGTCCGCGACCGCTCGCACCCTTCCCGTGGAGCACCGGGCCGCCCCCCACCTGGACCGCGACGCGCTGCGGCCTCGACCACCCCCGCTTAGGCTGCCGAGCATGAGCGAGCGAATCACGGGACGGTGCACGCCCGGCGCCTCCGGGGGCGAACGACGCGGGCGCACGGTATGAGCACGCACTTCGACGTGGTGGTCCTGGGCGCCGGCCCGGGAGGGTACGTCGCGGCCATCCGGGCCGCCCAGCTCGGCCTGCGCACGGCCATCGTCGAGGCCAAGTACTGGGGCGGCGTCTGCCTGAACATCGGCTGCGTCCCCTCGAAGGCCCTGCTCCGCAACGCCGAGATCGCCCACATCGTGGGCCGGGAGGCGAAGACCTTCGGGATGCACGTCGACGGGCAGGTCACCTTCGACTACCGGGAGGCGTACCTGCGCAGCCGCAAGGTGGCCGACGGCCGCGCCAAGGGCGTGCACTTCCTGATGAAGAAGAACAAGATCGAGCAGTTCGAGGGCGTCGGAGCCTTCATCGACCCGCACACCCTCCACGTCACCCTGGGCGACGGCCGGACCGAGACCCTCTCCTTCGGCCAAGCGATCATCGCCACCGGCTCGGTCACCCGCCTGCTGCCCGGCACCTCACTCAGCCGCCGGGTGGTGACCTACGAAGAGCAGATCCTCTCCGACGAACTGCCGCGCAGCATCGTCATCGCCGGGGCGGGCGCCATCGGCGTCGAGTTCGCCTACGTCCTCCACAACTACGGCGTCGAAGTCACCCTCGTGGAGTTCCTGGACCGCGTCGTACCGCTGGAGGACGTCGAGGTCTCCGCCGAACTCGCCCGCCGCTACCGCAAGTTGGGCATCAACGTACTGCCCTCCACCCGCGTCGAGGGGATCGACGACTCCGGGGAGCGGGTGCGCGTCACGGTCACCACCGGCGGCCAACGCCAGACCCTGGAGACCGACCAGGTCCTCCAGGCCATCGGCTTCCAGCCGCGGACCACCGGCTTCGGACTGGAGAACACCGGCGTCAGACTGACCGAGCGCGGCGCCATCGACATCGACGGCCGGTGCCGGACGAGCGTGCCGCACATCTTCGCCATCGGCGACGTCACCGCCAAACTGATGCTGGCGCACGCCGCCGAGGCGATGGGCATCGTGGCCGCGGAGACCATCGCAGGCGCGGAGACCATGGAACTCGACTACGTGATGATCCCGCGGGTGACGTTCTGCCAGCCGCAGATCGCCAGCTTCGGCTGGACCGAGGCACAGGCCCGCGACCAGGGCTACGACGTCCGGGTGGCCAAGTTCCCGTTCACCGCCAACGCCAAGGCCCACGGCATCGGCGACACCGCGGGCTTCGCCAAGATCATCAGCGATGCCCGGCACGGGGAGATCATCGGCGCCCACCTCATCGGCCCCGAAGCGACCGAACTCCTCCCGGAACTGACCCTCGCACAGAAATGGGACCTCACCGTCCACGAGGTGGCCCGCAACGTCCACGGCCACCCCACCCTCGGCGAGGCGATCCAGGAAGCGGTCCACGGCCTCGCGGGCCACATGATCAACATGTAGCGGGCAGCACCTCCGTCATCACACTGACCAGCGCAAAGCTGGTTCGCGGGAGGCGCGGAGAGAGCCCGTGGGACTTCTCTGGGCCGGTGGGGGGTAGAGAGAACCTTTGCGTGGCTGCACCAGTTCAAGCGCCTGCGCATCCGCTACGAGATACGCGCAGACCTCCATCGGGGACTCCGCCAACTCGCCTGCGCCATCATCTGCTTGAGGCGGCTACCCACCGCATTCTGAAACGATCAGTGAGTCCGCTGGCCCTTTCGGGGGACGGCGACAGGGCCGGGACCCCTCCGTCCCGCGGGCCTCGTGCGGGGCGGAGGGGGAGAGATCCATCACCGTGCGTCGCGGAGCTGAAGAAGGTATGCGGCAGTCAGCGCAACAGTCCGGTCCTCGTCATGCGACAGCTCCACGAGGGCACATGACGCCGTCGTCCCCGGAATGCCCGCCAGTGCTTGGGTCAGCCGTCCGCGTGCAGGCGTTTCAGTGGCGTCGTGGGCGAGGCGGTCGACGAGCCTGGTCGCGATCTGATCGGTCGTCGCGGTGTCGTTCGCCAGCTTGCTCAGTGCGTCGGCGGCATCGGTGTCGTTCCTTCCCGCCACGATCATGTCGATGAGCGTCGGGACCGCTTCGGCCACTCCACGTGTCCCGAGCGCCAGAGCCGCATACCCGCGGACCCCGACGTCGGGGTCCATGAGAGCGTCCCGCAGGTGCGCAGTTGCCTCACCACCGGGCATCTCGGCGAGGGACTGGACGGCGCGTCTCCGCACCGCGGCCACCGGTGAGCCGAGGCCCTTCGCCAGCAGTGCCGGGCCGCCGTCGCCCGACTGCGCCAGCGCCCATCGAAGGGCGCCGGCGACGTTCGGCTCCGTCTCGCTCAGTGCCGCCTCGACCAGGGCCTCCACCGGCACCGCAACTCCGTCGGCCGAGGAGAGGGCCGCGCGCTGGCGGGTGTCGGCGCTCTGAGACCCCAGTGCCTGGAGGAGCGCAACGACCTGGAGGACGTCCTCCCAGCCGGTGGGGTCCGCGGCGTCGATCCGGCGCAGCCGCGTGAGCAGCTCGTTCTCGGCCGCGATGCGGTCGCGTGTCTGACGGATGAGGTCGCCGACGAGTGCCGAGGGCGTGAAACCGGGATCGTCGAGCGCGCGCCCGATCTCGCGCAGCGACAGACCCAGCGACCGCAGGCTCTCGATGTGGAAGATCCGCCGGATGTCCTTCGCGGAGTACTCCCGATAACCGGAGTCCGTACGGCCCGATGGCCGCACCAGACCGAGCGATTCGTAATGCCGGAGCATGCGGGCACTGACCCCGGACCGTCTCGCCACCTCACCGATCAGCACAGTTCTTATTGTCCGTCCTGAGGGGCCCTGGCGAGGGCCACGATGCGCTTGGCCTCCTCGATCGCCAATTCGAATCCGGCGTTCGCGTCGCGCAGCAGCCGTTGTGTGGCGAGCGCGTGCGCACGCACGCCCGGGTCATCAGCCGTCGTCGCGGCGTGCAGAACCGGCACGATCACTTCACCCAGCGCGACCAGCGCCTGGCTGAGACTCAGCTGTGTTTCCCGCTCACCGCGCCCGAGCTGCGTTGCCAGCGCCGTGGCCAGGGGGGACTCCTGACCTTCCGGCACGAGTGCGACCGCGGCCCGCCAGGCGCTCCGCGCCACCTCGTTGTCGGCGTCGGACAACAGTGCCCGTGTGATCGCCGGCCACGCCTGCCGGTCCCCGATCTTGGACAGTGTGTGCAGCGCCTGGCTCCGTGCCTGCGCACGCCCCGAGCGGACTTCACGGACCAGTCGGGGGAGCGTCAGGGACACCGGGTGGCGGACGAGGGCCCAGGTCAGCATGTCGCGGACGAAGAACTCCGGCTCGATCGCGCATCGCTCGATGAGCTTGTCGACGAAGCGCGGGTCAGGCGCCGTACCGACCGCCAGAGCAGCCTGCAGTCGCACGGACGAACTGCTGTCCTCCAGTCCCTGGAGCGCTCGTATCGCATCCGTGTCCTGTCTCGTCATGGTCATCGGACCACCTCCTTGGGAAGCAGTGAAGACCTTGTCACCGTGTCAAGGTCAAACGGGGTCGGCTGTCGGGCGCTCGCCATGCGGCCTTGTTCATCCGGGGGTCGGTGAAGGTCCTACCAACTGGGGCCGGCACTTGTTCGGTGGGGTGTATCCGCCCGGCGACGTGGCCGAATCGGTGTCCTGGGTGTCCCGTCAGCTGATGTGCAGTCAGGCGCAGGGGATGAGGGCGCCGCTCGCGGATGCGCCAAAGCGGTCCGGCGGGAAACGCCTGCCGGACCGCTGCTTTCCGTGCGGGGAGTCAGGGAGTTATGTGCCAGTGCGCTTCGAGGCGCCGACGGCCCTGGGAGTCCGGGACGGCGTGCCAGCGGGCGTGCGGGCGGGCGGGGCGCTCCTCGGTGGTGGACTCGGGCACGTGCGCCGGGCCGGGGACCGTGTGCAGGACGGTGCTGTCGAGGGGGCTGTCGGCGATGCGGCGGGCCGCGATGGCGAGCGCGCCGAGGATGCTGCGGCCGGCGTTCCGACCGTGAATGGCGGTGGCGGTGCGGCGGATGTGGACAGCGCTGAAGACGGACATGGGGGAGTCACCTCCGTAGAGTGGCGCGGCAATCCGGGCGGACTGGCCGCGGGTGGACGAACACGTCGGCGGTGTGCGGGCTTGCGCGCCGGTCCGGACCCGATGGCCCCGTGCGGCGCACTTGGCCGTATCAGGTGCGGTCGGCCCTGGCGGCGGCCTCGGTGACGCGCTCGGCGGCGGGCAGCGGCAGGTCGGCGAAACGGGCGAGCCAGCAGGTGTCGTGGCCCTGGCGGGCGAGGACGTAGGCGAGGTGTACGCGCTGTTCGTACGTGGCGTGCGGGCCCCGGGGCCGCGGGCAGCTGCTCGGGCCGTCGAGGAGGTAGTCCCGCTCAGTGCCGTCGTGCAGGGTCAAACGGACCCGCGGGCAGATGTGGCCGGTGGCGTAAGGGCCGGCGCGGTGGCTGGTGGCGTCGCGGGGGCGTCGGAGTGGCGTGGTGGGCCGGGTGCCGGTGAGGTACGAGAGCAGGCGCATGGGCCCTCCCTCCTTCGTACGGGGCGTTGGTGGCGGCGGGCGGGGAGGTCCCGCCGCCACCTGATCGGGTGGGCGGTCAGGCGCCCATGGCGAGTTGGACGATGCGGACGATCACCAGGACCATTGCGACCAGCAGGTAGGTGCGCAGGGCGGTCAGGCCGATCTTGCGGCCGGTGGACAGGACGGGGGCCGGCAGTTGGTCCAGCGGGGGCATCCGCCAGGTTTCCTTGCCCGTGCGGTCGATCGGGCGGCCGCTGCGGCTCCAGCCCTTGCGTCGACGACGCAGTTCCGCGTAGCCGAGGGCCAGTAGGCCGGCGACGCCGCAGATCGCCATGATCTCCAGGATCGCGGCGGAGGTGAGGTCGGGGAAGAGGACGGCGGCGGTCAGGATGACGGAGAGGGTGACCAGGACGGCGACCACGAAGGAGGTGAAGGCGTTCATGGCCTTGCCGTTGACCCACGGGCCCAGTACGGCACGGTCGTTGCACAGCAGGAGCAGGAAGACCGAGGCGGAGGGCAGCAGGACGCCGGCGAGGGTCTGGACGCCTTCGGTGAGCAGGCCCAGTGGGGAGCCGGGGATGATCACGATGATCGCGGCGGTGAGGATGAGGCCGGCGAAGACGGCGTAGAAGCCCTTGGCGCCCTTGATGCCGCGGTGCAGGGAGTGCTTGAGGCCCAGGACGTCGCCGAGCGCGTAGGCGGTGGACAGTGACACCGCCGAGGCGCCGATGATCGAGGCGTCGAGCAGCGCGATGGCGAAGAGCACGCCGGCGGTCTTGCCCGCGTACGCCTCCAGGCCGTGTGCGACGCCCGCCGCGTCGTCGAACTTCCCGAAGCCGCCGGTACCGGCGAACGCGACCGCGGTGAAGCCCATCATCGCCGCCGCGCCGATGACCACGATGACGATGCCGATCCACAGGTCGGCCTTCTCGTAGCGCATGAAGCGCGGGGTGATGCGCTTGTCGATGACGTAGGACTGCTGGAAGAAGAGCTGCCAGGGCGCGACGGTGGTGCCGACGATCGCGATGATCAGCAGCATGACGTCGGAGAGTTGGGAGTGGGCCGGCAGGCCGGGGACGACGAAGTCGTGCGCCATCTGTGAGGTGGCGGGGTGGGCGATGAAGTAGATCGGGATCAGCAGCAGCGACCCCAGGCACAGCAGGACCGCGGTGCGCTCGAAGCGGCGGAAGGACCCGGTGGAGGCGGCGACGATCACCACCGCGGCGGCGACCAGCACGCTGGCGGTCTTCGGCAGTCCGAGGTAGCCGACGGCGAGGGTCACGCCTATGAACTCGGTGACGATGGTCAGCGCGTTGAGCAGGAACAGGTCGATGACCGAGAACGCGCCCCAGAACTTCCCGAACCGCTCCAGGATGAGCCGGGCGTGCCCCACCCCTGTCACGGCGCCCAGTCGGAGCACCATCTCCTGGTTGACGTAGAGGACCGGGACGAGCAGCAGCAGGGTCCACAGCAGGCGGGTGCCGTAGTTCTGGCCGGCCTGGGTGTAGGTGCCGAAGGCACCGGCGTCGTTGTCGCCGACCATCACGATCAGGCCGGGACCGATGATCGCGAGCAGGGTCTTGAGCTTCGCGGACAGGCCGTGGCGCGGGGCGGTGTCGCCTTGCTTGATGGTGCCGAGGGCACCGCGGATGTCGCCGACGTGGGCGTCGTCGAGGACGGCGGCGCGCGGTGCCGGAGCGGTCGGATTGGTGAGCGTGGTTTCGGTCATGGCAGGGCCTCCCGTTCCCCCGAGGGGGGAGGTTTTGGGCATGCGTGGGCAACCCGTTGCCCTCGGCGCGCAGGCCGACGACCCGCGGCGGCGGCAGGCCGCACGGGTACCGGGGCAGGGGCGCGAGGAGCGCGCAGAGGGCGGTTACCGCATGCCGGGACGGAGCGAGCGCAGACGGAGGTGGGGCCAACTGTGGCCCGGACTATGAGGACCGCGGTCCATGTCTCTCGCCTCCTCCCGGCCGGGGCGCGCGGGGGCGCCGTACGACTCGGCAAGGAGCGGACCGGCCTCCCGGGCCGGTTCACCCCATCTCGTCAGAGCTTTGGCACTGCACGGCGTAATCCCCTGTGGGGGAAGCCACTTGGGGTCACCCCTTGGGCCGGGGAGACCTGTCCTGACCCTGGGCGTCTCTCGACGTCGTGGGGTCAGTGGCCTGTGTCCGTTGCAGACGCCTCACCGAACGAGGTGCCTTCTTCAAACGCCTCAGAGTCTGCACCTATTTGCACATCGACGCAAGTAAGCCTGGCGCCTGGCGGTCGATGGATGCGAGGGCATCCGCCTTGCACTCGCAGGGCTTTGGCCTGCACTTCTCTGTATATGTGCGGGTATGTGTAATTCGCCCCAAGGGTGCGGCCATGTCGGCGCCGCATTTATTTGCGTATGGATGCAATAACCGGCAGACTGCTCGCGGCGCACGCCCCACCGCACTTCGGATGCGGCATCCCGCGGGCGCCGTGGAACCGCATCACGGAACGGAGGCAGCCATGGGTCAAGACCCCCTCAGTCCCCGCTGCCTCACCGGCAGCCACTGACGCGTCCGCCGCCTTCTTCCGGTGTCCACCCGGCAGCCGTGGCCACGCCCGCAGTGCCTTGCCCGTTCGCCTCGATCCCGCCGCACGAGCCGTGACAGGCCCCCGCGGCAGGCGTTCTTCCCTTGTCTGAATTTCTCCCACGCCGGGCCGGAAAACCGCCCCGCACCCGCGTCACGGATGTCCGCCACGGTCGCGGTGCGGGCGGCATCGGGGCCACAGTGTGGTCGGAGGTTGATGTGATGTCGTCGTTCCCCACCCGCCCGGAGGTCGTGCGGGCCTCCCTGCCCTCCCGGGTCGCCGGCCGGATGTCCCGGATGGGCTGGGTGGACGTGGTGGTCGCCGCCGCCGTGCTGGTCCTGCTGTACGCCACCTTGCGGGTGGGCCAGGGCACCACGGTCCGCTTCGCCACCGGCCAGAACGTCCACGTCGACACCGACCCCGGCCAACTGCCCTACGACGCCGCACGCAGCCTGCTGCGGATGTTCGTCGCGCTCGCGGCCTCGACGGTCTTCACCTTCGTCTACGCCTACGCCGCTGCCCGCAGCCGCCGCCTGGAGCGGATCCTCATCCCGGCTCTGGACATCCTCCAGTCCGTGCCGGTGCTGGGCTTCCTCACCGTCGCGGTGACCGGGTTCATCGCCCTGTTCCCCGGCTCGATGCTGGGCCTGGAGTGCGCCTCGATCTTCGCGATCTTCACCTCACAGGCGTGGAACATGACCTTCGGCTTCTACCACTCCCTCACCTCCCTCCCACGCGAACTGGACGAACTCTCCCGCTCGTTCCGCTTCACCCACTGGATGCGCTTTTGGAAGGTGGAACTGCCGGCAGGGGCGATCGGGCTGGTCTGGAACGGCATGATGAGCTTCGGCGGCGGCTGGTTCTTCCTCGTCGCCTCCGAGGCCATCAGCGTCAACAACCGCGACTACGCCCTGCCCGGCGTCGGCTCCTACGCCGGTGCCGCCATCGCCGACGGCGACCTGGGCAAGGTGGGCTGGGCGATCGTCGCCATGGCCGTCATGGTCATCGGCGTGAACTTCCTCTTCTGGCGCCCGCTGACGGCCTGGGTGGAGAAGTTCAAGAACGAGCAGTCCGAGGCGAGCGAGGTCCAGCGCTCCTACGTCCTGGACTTCCTGCGCCGCTCCCACTGGCCCGAACTGGCCGGACGCCTGCTGCGGCCCGTGGGACGGGGACTGGCCCGAGCGGGCCGGATCTTCGGCACCGACGACCGACCGCTGCTCACCGACCGACGCCGACAGCGCACCGGAGACATCACCTTCGCCGTCGTGGCCGGCGGCATGATCCTCTGGGGCCTGATCGACCTCTTCGGTTACCTGCACGACCGCACCGGGCTCGGCGTCTTCGGCGAGCCCCTGCTGCTTGGCCTGGCGACCCTCGCCCGGGTGGTCGTGGTGGTTGTCGGGGCCACCCTGGTCTGGGTCCCCATCGGGGTCCGGATCGGCTTCTCCCCGAAACTGACGCGCATCGCCCAGCCGTTGGTCCAGATCCTGGCGAGCTTCCCGGCGAACTTCCTCTTCCCGCTCGCCGTCTGGTTCTTCCTCAAGACCGGCCTGTCCCTCGACGTCGGCGGCGTCCTGCTGATGGCACTGGGCGCCCAGTGGTACATCCTGTTCAACACCATCGCCGGTGCCATGTCCATCCCGTCCGACCTCCGCGAAGCCATGGACGACCTGGGCATCCACGGCTGGCAACGCTGGCGGCGGCTGATCCTCCCCGGCATCTTCCCCTCGTACGTCACCGGCGGCATCACCGCCTCGGGCGGCGCCTGGAACGCCTCGATCGTCGCCGAGATCGTCCCCTTCGGCGCCACCACCCTCACCGCCACCGGCCTGGGCGCCTACATCTCCCGCGCCACCGCCCACGGCGACTTCCCACACCTCATCGCCGGCGTCGCCGTGATGAGCCTGTACGTCGTCGGCCTCAACCGCCTCTTCTGGCGCCGTCTGTACCGCCTGGCCGAAACCCGCTACGCGGCCTGACCCGCTGCCCGACAGCTTTGGAGCCCCCATGGTCCTCAGTGCCCTCCGCAACCTCCGCACCCGCCGGACCGCCGGCACCCCGCCGACGCACCGGACCCGTCCGGCCGACGGCGCCGTCCTGCTGTCCGCCGAGGCCCTGACCAAGTCCTACGCCGGCGCCGACGGCGAACTCCCGGTCCTCTCGGGCATCGACCTCACCGTCCGCGCCGGGGAGATCGTCGCCCTGCTCGGCAAGTCCGGCTCCGGCAAATCCACCCTGCTGCGCTGCCTGGCCGGTCTCATCCCGCCCAGCAGCGGCACCGTGGCCTACCGCGGCACCCCGCTGACCGGCGCCAACCCCGGCACCGCCATGGTCTTCCAGACCTTCGCCCTGCTGCCCTGGCTCACCGTCCAGCAGAACGTCGAAATCGGCCTCGAAGCCCGCGGCGTCCCCACCGAGCAACGCGCCGAGGCCGCCCTCCAAGCCATCGACCTCATCGGCCTCGACGGCTTCGAATCCGCCTACCCCAAGGAACTCTCCGGCGGCATGCGCCAGCGCGTCGGCTTCGCCCGCGCCCTCGTCGTCGAGCCCGACGTGCTGATGATGGACGAGCCCTTCTCCGCCCTCGACGTCCTCACCGCCGAGAACCTCCGCGGCGAACTGCTGGAACTGTGGGAATCGGGCCAGTTCCCCACCCGCGCCATCGTCCTGGTCACCCACAACATCGAAGAGGCCGTCCTGATGGCCGACCGCATCGTCGTCCTCGGCTCACGCCCCGGCACCATCCGCGAAACGTTCGACGTCGCCCTCGACCGCCCCCGCGACCGCGACGCGGCCGCCTTCGAGGACCTCATCGACCGCGTCTACCGCACCATGACCGGCCGCACCAAGGAAACCCGCCTCTCCGGCCGCACCGAGGCCATGGAACGCGAAAAGCGCACCTACGCCAACACCCCGCTGCCCACCACCAGTGTCGACGCCCTCTCCGGCCTCGCCGAAATGGTCGACCACCGAGGCGGCCGCTGCGACCTCGCCGACCTCGCCGAAGAACTCGGCCTGGAGATCGACGACATCCTGCCCATCGTCGACGCCCTCGACCTTCTCGGCCTGGCCAAGATCAGCCAGGACGACCTCGTCCTCACCGAACGCGGCACCGCCTTCGCCGACGCCGACGTCCAGCAGTCCAAGGCGATCTTCGCCCCCGCGGCCCTGGAGATCCCCCTGGTCAAACTGATCACCACCAGCCTTCGGCAGAACCCGAACCGCACCCTGCGCGCCGGCTTCTTCCGCGACCTGCTCGCCCACCACTACACCAGCGAACAGATCGAACAGCAGCTGGACACCGCCACCGACTGGGGCCGCTACGCCGAGCTCTACTCCTACGACGCCGATCCCCAGGAGTACCGCCTCGACGAAGCCGGCATCCCGCTGTGAGCCGCTGCCGCGGCCGCTACTCCGCCGTCGCGGGCCGCCGGGCCCGCACCCGGCGGCCAGTCACCCGCGCCGGCTGTTCCTGCGCCACCGCGGCCATCGCCTCCTGCCCGCTCACGGGCCCGGCGCCCTCCGACGGCGCCGCCGACGCCACCAGCGACGCCTCCTCCAGCAGCCCTCGCACATGCGGGCCGGCCACCCGGTAGTAGATCCGCGTGCCCTCCCGCCGGGTGACCACCAGCCCCGCCGTGCGGAGCTTCGCCAGGTGCTGGGAGACCGCGGCCACGTGCGCGCCCACCATCTCCGCCAAGCTGCCGACCGGGAACTCCTGCCGGCTCAGCGCCCACAACAGCCGGTACCGCGTCGGATCGGCCACCGCCTTCAGCACCGCGATCGCCCGCTCGGCCCCAGCCGCATCCCACGCCTCAACTTGCGCTCCCATGCAAATACCCTATCCCTGGCACCGCCGCGCAAACGGCCCGCCGGCAGCACACTCGCCGCGGTGGACCCGGGCTGTGACCGGTGAACGGAGCTGTCCAGGACAGCTCCGAGGCCGCGATCAGACCTGCCCCACCAAGATCGTCTCGGCTCAGCTGCGACATCAAAGGGGGGTAGTGGTCGTCAGTTGCCCGGAGGGCTGGGCGAAGCGCTGATCTGCTTGGCGTAGGTCTGGGTGTACTTCGGGATCAGCGCCTCGATCCGGTTGACGTAGTTCTGCGTCTCGGGGATCTGCGGGATGCCCCGGGCCTTGAGCACTGCGCCGGGGCCCGCGTTGTACGCGGCGAGAGCGAGCTGGGTCGGGTTTCCGGGGACGCCCTTGACCTGCTTGAACAGGTGGCACATGTAGGCGCCCTGGGCCGGGATGGCGTCGGCCGGGTTCCACACGTCGGCCTTGCCGTCGCCGGTGTAGTCCTTGCCCCACTCCACCCAGGTCGACGGATGGAACTGCGCGATGCCCTGGGCCTGGCCGGAATCCGCCCGCGGATCCCAGTGGCTCTCCGCGTCGAGCTGCGCGGCGAGCATCGGAACGCTCAGCTCCGGGCAGGTCTTGGTGGCGGACTGAATGGTCGCCAGATACCGAGGGGGAATGGTGGGCAGTGCGGGCGGCCGGGTCAGCCACCAGACGACCCCGAGGGCGGCGAGTATGAGTACGGCTCCGAGGGCCAGCGCCGCCGGACCCCTTCGGCGGCCGGAGCGCCTGCCCCTTCTCCCCGCCGGAGAAGCGCGGTACACCGTGGCGGGCGACGACGCTTCCCAAGAGGGGTGCGCGGGCTGCTGATCTTGCCGCCGTACCCGGCCGCTGTCCGTCGCTCCGGCTTGCTGTTCTTGCATGTGCCCAGTCCGTCTGGTCGGTTCATCCGGCAATTGATGTGTCGATGACGTGTGGGACGCGATGGACACCGCAATAGTTGCATGATCGTGCAATCGAGCAAGGGTCTGTGAGGATTGCCACACGAGGGAACCGGCCGCGCCCGCCCACCGCGATACCGCCACCAACGCCGCAGATGCGAGGGTTCCGGTCGGGCACGTTGTGCCTGGGTTGGTTGATGCGGAGCGTGTCGCGCATCTGACTGGTCTTCTTCGCCGGCCGCTGGTAGGCAGCGACGGCGAGGTGGTCGGCCGTCTCTCCGACGTCACCGTCCGGCTGCGCGGCCGGGGCTAACCGCAGGTCACCGGGGTGGTGGCGCGCGTGGGCGGACGCGAGGTGTTCCTGCCCGCCGAGCAGATCGCCGACTTGCAGGGGCAGCGGATCACCTTGGCCGACCCCCGGGGCGACCTGCGGCACTTCGAGCGGCGAGAGGGGGAGGTCCTGCTGCGCGCCGCGCTGAGCTCTGATCGAGCCGGTCTTCACCGCCTGGCGGGCGAAGCCCCTTGCCGCAACACTGAGCCGACCGCGGCCGTGGTGGACGCGCAGAGCGTGAAGACCTCGACAAACGTCCCCGAGGCCAGCCAGGGCATCGGCGCCGGCAAGAAGACAAAAGGACGCAAGCGGCACTTGATCACCGACACTCTCGGCCTCGTCCTGGCCGTCCACGCGCGCACTCCGTCGGTCGGCGCGACCGTCACCGCAACACGAAGCCGGTGCCGAGCTCGTCCGCAGGATCGAGCTCGAAGCGTTGTTCGCTGGTGCGGTACGCCGTCCCCGTGACCTCTGGAACGACTGCGGGATAGCCGTCGCTGGTCGACTCCGCCACGATCCGGGAGTGGAAGCGGGAACCGACGATCGAGTCGTGGACGAGGGTCTGGCCCGGCCGCAGGTGACCGGTCGCCGCGAGCACGGCGACGCGTGAACAGGTACCGGAGCCGCACGGCGAGCGGTCGACCTGGCCGTCGGCGAAGACGGTGACGTTGCGCTGGTGCGGATTGCCGTCCTCGTCGGTGCCCAGGTCGTCGTACAGGATGGTGCCGTAGATGCCGCTGAGGCGGTCGTCGACGGGGTGACGGGCGTGCTCGCTGTCGTTCAGCGCCCACTTCACCTCACGCCCGATCGCGATGAGATCGCGGTAGTGCTCGGGTGTGACGGCCAGTCCGACACTGGCTGCGTTGAGGTGGGCGTAGATGGCGCCGCCGTAGCCGATGTCGACGGTGACGTCCCCGCGTGCGGTCTTGACGGTGACGTGTTCGGCAAGCCGGTAGCTGGGGACATTGACGAAGTCGACGCCGGTGATCCGCTCGCCGGCCGTGTGCACGCGCAGGGTGACCCGGCCCGAGGGGACGTCGATGACGACCGTGGTGGAGCCGGAGGGGTCGGGGGCGACGCGGCCGGTCTGCACGGCCCAGACGGCGAGCGCGATGGAGCCGTGGCCGCAGGCCGTCGAAAAGCCGTCCTTGTGCCAGAACAGCACGCCGAAGTCGGCGCCTTCGTCGTCGGGCGGGGTGATGAAGCCGCCGTACATGTCGGCGTGCCCGCGAGGCTCGAAGCACAGCAGCTTGCGCAGGTTGTCCACCTTGGGGTCGCTGATGGCGAACATGCGGCGTTCGGCGACGACGGCCCCTTCGATAGCGACTGGCGGTTCGGGGACGATCCGGAACGGTTCGCCGCCGGTGTGGTAGTCGACGGTGCTGATCGCCTGGAACTGGCCCGCCATGGCTGCTCCTTGTGTCGGTGGGGGTTCGGGAAGGTCCGGAAGTGAGGGGTTCCCGGCGCGGGGCGCCTCTATGCCCTTCGCCAAACGATGCGAGGCCCGCGCGGCGTTCGAAGACCCCTTGAGCGTCCTGGGTGGGGCGTGCCCGAGGTGGTGTTCCGTGCGGTGATCGTCCGCGTGGTCGGTCACAGCAGGTGCTGTGACCGGAGGTCCGCCACGTACTTGGTGATCAGGTCCTGGGACAGATGCGGGATGTCGTTCTCCTTGTTGAGGGCGGCTGCCCGCACTGCCGCGCGGAATTGCTCCGCCGGCAGGGCGGACCCGGGCAGAGGCTCCGCCGGCCTCGCGAAGGCGTGCAGCAGGGGGAGCAGCGAATGCTGCCTCTGGCGGTCGGGCAGCGCGCGCAGGGTGGTCTCGAAGCGGTCGAGCCACTCGTCGTAATCGTGAATGCGTGCCAGGGGGTGTCCGGCCGCCACCAGCCAGTCGACGAAGGTGTCGAGCGAAACTCCGTCCTCGTGGGGGTTGACGACGTTGAAGGTCCGGTACCCCTCCCGTGTGTCGTCGCCCAGCGCGGTGACGGCCTGCGCGGTGAAGTCCACGGGGAGTCCGTCGTAGTGCCCGTTGCCGTCACCGGCGCCCGGGGCGTAGAAGCTGCCGGGGGCGATTCCTGTCGCCAGCAGGCTCAGCAAGAGGCGGGTGAACACGTCCGGGATGTTCAGCTGTCCCCGGTAGCGCGGATGCGCGAGGATCAGGTTGGAGCGGAACACGGCGACCGGCAGGCCGAACGTGTCGTGTGCCTCGCGCAGCAGTACCTCGCCCGCCCACTTGCTGGCCGCGTAGCCGTCGGCGTATCCGCTGTCGAGGTCGCGCGCCCGGCAGGCCGTGCGGATGTCCGCCGCCTCGTCGGCCGCGGCCTCGGACCCGAAGGCGACGGCGACCGTCGACAGGTAGGTGAACTGCTTGATCCGGGAGGTGACCGCGAGCCGGATCAGTTCGGCTGTCCCCAGCACGTTGGGGCCGAACAGCTGGTCGTAGGGCAGGACATGGTTGACCAGCGCCGCCGGGTGAACGATCAGGTCCACGGTGTCGGCCAGCCGCTGCCAGGTCTCCTTGTCGAGCCCGAAGTCGGCCTCCCCGATGTCGCCGGCGACCACCTCCAGGTGCTCGCCGGCCAGGTCGTGGTAGCGCTGGAGGAGTTCCGGGTCGCCGCTGTCGAAGGCCGCATCGAGCCGTGTCCGGGCCAGCTCGGCGGTGCTGCCACGGACCACGCACACCAGTGTGCCGCCGCGCTCCGCGACGCGCTCCAGCCATTCGAGGCACAGGAAGCGGCCCAGGTAGCCGTTGGCGCCGGTCAGCAGGATGGTGCGTGCCTTCGGCAGTGGACCGGTCGGGGTGTTGTCCCTCGCCAGGGTCTGTGTGTCGAGGAACGCGTCCAGCGTCAGGTCGCTCGCCATGAGCCGTGTCGCGCTCGGTCCGTGGACGCTGTCGGCGGTCGGTCGCCGGTGTCCCGATGCCAGGGCCTGCTCGATGTGATCAGCCACCCGCTGGAGCGTGTTGACCGGGTTGATGACGACGTCGACCGGGACGTCGACGTGGAAGATCTCCTTCAGCAGCTGGGAGAACGACAGCGCGGACAGGCTGTCGCCACCGAGTTCGAGGAAGCGTGTGCCGGGCTTCAGGTCGCCCTGCTGGTGTCCGAGAAGTGCTTGGGCGGCCCGGAGCACGGTTTCCGGTACCGGCCGGGCCGGGTCGGCCCGGCGCAGCGCCTGGAGTTCGTCGGTCTCGCGCTCGGTCAGCTCGGTGTACAGCGCTTCGAGACGCTCGCCGTAGCGCTTCGTCAGCGCAGGGCGCAGCAGCTTGCGCATTCCGGAGAGCAACCCGTTGTGCTGGCTGAAGGGCTCGCTCTCGACAACGAAGTCCCGTGGGATCTCATAGGAGTTGAGGCCCGCATCGGTGGCGAGGCGGTGCAGGGACTCGCGCAGCATCGACCTGAGGTGCCGGGGGTCCTCGCCGACGCGGTCGAGCGCCTCCTGAGTGGGCACTACGACCGCGAGGAGGTAGGCCCGGGCACTGTTGCCGTACACGAAGATCTGCCGGACCAGCGGACTGCTGGTGAAGAGGGCTTCCAGACGGGACGCGGCCACGAACTCGCCCTGGGACAGCTTGAGGACATGGGAACGGCGGTCGACGTACACCAGCTCGTCGGGACCTGTACGGGCCATGATGTCGCCCGTGCGGTAGAAACCGTCCTCGTCGAAGACCTGGGCGGTGGCATCCGGCCGTTGGAAGTAGCCGGCGACGAGTCGGTCGGACTTGATCAGCAGTTCGCCCCTGGGGTGCGGCGAGTCGGTACGGAAGTAGCCCAGTTCGGGCACGTCCGCCAGTTTGTGGTCGGTGACCGGCGGGCGCAGCACCCGGCCGTCGAGGGAGACGAGTCCGGCTTCCGTCGACCCGTAACCGTCGAGCATCCTGACGTGCAGGCAGCTCTCGACGAACGCCGTCATCTCCGCGCTCAGCGGGGCCGAGGCGTTGACCGCCCACAGCAGGCGGCCGCCCAGGACCTTCTCCCGCAGTTCCTCCTTCACGCGGTCCGCCTGCTCGGCCGCATCGCCTCCCTCCTCGTGCCGGCGGGTCAACTCACGCTGGTAGCGCTGGAAGAGCATGTCGCAGATGCGGGGCACCATGAGGAACTCAGTGGGGCGGACCAGTGAGAGATCCTCCAAGAGGGTCGATAAGTCGCTCGACGCCACGAAGTAGGCGGTGCCCCCCTTGGCGAGTGTGCCGAACAGTACGCCCCGCCCCACCATGTGGCTCAGGGGCATGTAGTTGAGCACGATGGCCGGCCGCATCTCCTGGTCCGGCACGAAGTCGACCCAGAACTGCCTGACAAGACGCTCGGTGTACATGGCGCCCTTGGGGGTGCCCGTGCTTCCCGAGGTGTAGATCAGCGTGCTGAGCGCGTCGGCCGTCGACCGCTCGGGGCTCCGGGAAACCGGCGGCAGGGTCCTTCCTCGCTCGATGACGGACGCCAGCGTGTCCAGGGTGACTCCCCGGCCTTGCGCCGTGAGTCGACCGCACGCGGAGTCCACCTTCTCCTGGTGAGCGGTGACCTCGGGGCGGTGGCCGAACACGACGATCCGCCCCAGCGTCGGCACCTGCGCCGCGACCTGGAGCGCGACTTCGAGGTGGGCGACGTCCACCGCGAGCAGGCGCGGTCCGGTCTGCGCGACGATGGGGACGAGCTCCCCCGCAGAGGCACCGGCCTGGAGAGGGACGCACACCGCGCCGGAACGGACGCACGCCAGATCGACCACGGTGTGGTCGGCGCTGGTGGGACCGAGAACCACGACGAAGTCGCCCGGGCCCACGGCGTGGTCGGGGTGATGCCGCCACTCGGAGGCCACCGCGCCGACACGTTCCCACAGTTCGCCGTAGGTGATCGTGTCGAACCGCTCCAGGAGGCGCAGCGTGGTGCGGCCCGTATCCGGGTCGGTGACCGGCTCGGTGGCGCGCTCACCCAGAGCGGGTCGGTCCGCGTACCCCTCCATCACCGTGGCGATGAGGTCGGCGAGCGGCAGTTCCGGCCGCCGGATCGCCTCGGTGACGGCGCTCAGGGGTGTGGCGTCGCAGAACTGCGGGTCTGTCGCGTACAGGTGCGCGCTGCGCTGAGCGGTACGTGCGCTGAACTCGTCAGTTGGGGGCTGCGAGCTGGGCATGAGTCTTCTCCTTAGTGGCCTTGAGGGCCCGTTCAAGTGGGGGAGGGACTTCACTCTTTCTCATGGTCGCGGGTGAGCTGGACGATCGCGGCCGCCGCGTCGCGGGCGCCGCTCTCGTCCTGGGCCTCGATCGCGTCGACGAGCCGCCTGTGCAGGCCGGCGTGCTCCTCGGCGTCGGCCGCGTCCCAGGGCAGGCCGCCCAAGGAGGAGGTGAGAGCCGTACCGAGGTAGTCGTACACCTCGACCAGCAGGTCGTTCTTGCTCGCCCTCACAACGGCCCGGTGGAACAGTGCGTCGACGCTCCCGGCCAACGACATGTCCCCACCCGCAGCGGCCGTGTCGGCGTCGGCCAGCAGCTCCCGCAGCTGGTGCAGTTGGTCCTCGTCGCGACGCAGGGCGGCGGCCCCCGAGGCGTACTCCTCAAGGACGGTGCGGAGTTCGAGGACGTTCTCCCGCTGCGCGGAACTTGCTCGCCGCACCATGACCGACTGAAGCTCACTCGACGAGCGGACGTAGGTGCCGTCCCCGATCCGAGCTTCCAGCAGACCCAGGTGCGCGAGCGCCCCGAGCGCCTCCCGCAGCGTGCTGCGCCCGACCCCGAGCTCCTCGATGAGAGCCTGCTCCGGCGGAATCCGCGTTCCCACCGGCCATCCGCCTGCCTCGATGTGCGAGCGGAGACTGTCCACGAGCTGTGCGGACAGACTCGCCGTCCTGCGCGGTGTAGTGATGCGCTTCATGGCAGCACCATATACAAACATCAGACATTTGAACATCGCATCGCGCCAAGGGCGGGACCGAACGGCCCCTGAACTGACGGTTTATGACGAGGAAGCAACTCGTGCGTCGGCTTGTGCCACGACAAGCCCCCGGAAAGCCACCTCGCCGCTCTTCGCCTGCGTGCCTCGGCGATCTGGATCAAAGACCTCACCCGAACCAGAGCCGAGAGCCGGAGTCGAGAGTCAGAGCCGAGAGCTGCGCAGGTCATCGAAGGGCGGCCGGCCGAGGACGTTCACCCTCCCGGAACGCCGGGAGATCAAGAAGCACGCCAAGTCCAAGTCGGCCGAGCGCGGCCTGCCCTTCTCGACCTGGAGCCTGGCCGAGCTGGCCGACTTCCTGGTCGCCGGCCTGATCAGCTCCCCAAGGCCACAGGCCCTGCGAGCACGCCCACGATGTCAGGCCATGCCTTCGCGCCGAGATCAGCGTCGGCCTCGGCAGTACCGCCATAGCGGAACCGGTGGGACGAGGCGGCCGGTCCTTCTCCCGGCAACCGCGGGCGATGCCCGGCGTCGGCCGTGCTGATGACCTTGGCGGTGCGTCCCGCCGAAGCGCAGCGTGACGCCAACTCCTGGGCGAACACCAACGACGGCCACATTTCATCGTCACCACCCGCCACGAGCAGAATCTCAGCGGTGGACTGCTCGATCGGGATCACGGCCTGCCTGGCCGCCTCGTCAAAGGTCTGCCGACTGCGTTCGTAGAGCGTTCGGCAGGCAGTGGGCTCCCCTTCCGCTTCCGTAGGAGCCCAGCTGTCGTCGTAGGGGACGAACGGGACAGGCTCCTCCCGCCACGTCCACGACGAGCGATAGGGGTAGGTCCTCCCGTCGGTACCGGGGCCGACGTTCGCCCAGACAACGGAGGTGGGCGACAACGCGACCACCGCGTCAACACGCGGATCGCGGATGGCGAGGAGCAGGGCGGCTTCGGCGCCCTTGGACAACCCGAGCACGCCTATCCTCTCCGCTCCCTCGGCCCGCAGCAGATCGATTGCGGTGCTGAAGGTCTCCAGTGGAATCTCGCAGATTCCCGCGGGTTGGCCTTCGCCGCCGAACCACCGGATCGACAGCGCAGTCATCCCGGTGCGCGCGAGCAGGCGGCAGCGGTCGGTTTCGATCCGACCGCTCGAACCGGCCAGCACCAGCACGCCCACCGTGCTGCCCCCGAGGGGCTCCACCATCACACCCTCGCAGTGCGCATTGATCGCGTGCTCGATGATCTCCACTGGACCCCCTCGTGGTGGATTCGTAGCGAAAATCATCCCAGGCGTGACCAGCCCGGCCTCAGCAGAGCAAGGGTTGGCTGATGCGGCACCAGTCGGCCGAGCGCTGCGCAACGGCATGGCGAAGCTTGCGCACGCCGGTGGTGCGGGGGCTGGCGTTCCCTTTGCTCTCGGGCGATGCCGTGGATCGTTACCCGAAGCGGCGATCGTGCGGACTGCAGAGGGTGTTCGCACTCTGCTGTGCTTGGCGGTGGAGCCGTGGCGAATGCAGTGGGAAGTGCCGTGCGGACCCGCCGAACAGGCCACGGTGGCATCGCGTCAGCGCGCGCCCCGCCTGGCGGCGTTCGCCTGCCACTGGCGGGCGATGGAGCGCATCAGTGCCGGGTACACCCCGACGTACCGGAAAGGCTTGATCGCGGCCATATAGAGGGTTCCGAAAAACCCGTTCGGCTTCACCAGGACGGCCATCTGGCCGCGGTAGCCGCCGGACCCGTCCGGGACCCAGGCGATGTGCATCACTGCGTGCACGGTCTTGTTGCCCATCTCGGCGGCCCACTCGTCGTCCCTCAGATAGAGGGAGGTGAACGGGGACGAGCCGAGGTCGGGACCCTGGGGGCCCTCCCGAAGGTCCTTCGGCAAGCGGTCGTGCAGGGAGGGCAGCCGGGTGCCGATGCCGGTACCGGACTTGTCCCAGCCGAGCAGCGCCCCGAGCTTCCAGCGGACGGCGAAAAGCACGCGGGAGACGGCACCTTCTCCGCTCACCCCGCCGCGGATTCCTTCGGCGATCTGGCGTACCAGCCACACCAGGTCGTCGGGTCCGCCGGGGGTGGACAGTGCCCACACGTCCTCAACCGTGAAGTCGCCGGCGATCTCGTGGATCCGCCAGGGGCGGTCGGTGTGGGCGGTTCGGGGAAGTCGCATGAGCAGGCCCCTCTCCATGCAGGTATCTATACGGTGGCGTATAGATCGAGCATAGAGCCATTTATACGCCCCCGTATACTTGGCGGGGACGTGAGGAGGCACACACCATGGGCGCGACGCGCACGCCACGCGGCAAGTGGATCGAGGAAGGCTTGCGGGCACTCGTTGCAGGAGGCCCGGAAGCGGTCCGGATCGAGGTGCTGGCGCAGGCACTCGGCGTCAGCAAGGGTGGCTTCTACGGGTACTTCCGCAATCGGGACGCGCTGCTTACGGAAATGCTCGACACCTGGGAGTACGAGGTCGCCGAGAGCGTGATCGAGCAGGTGGAGAGCGGCGGGGGAGATGCCAGGACCAGGCTGGAGCGACTGTTCGCCATCGTCGCTGCCGCCACCGACGGGCCGGTGCGGGGCACCACCGCCGATCTGGCGATCCGCGAGTGGGCCCGCCGCGACGCCGCCGTCGCCGAGCGTCTGCGCCGCGTGGACAACCGCCGTATGGAGTACCTGCGTTCGCTGTTCTCCTCCTTCTGTCCCGATGAGGACGAGGTCGAGGTCCGCTGCATGATCGCCGTCTCGGTGCGCATCGGCAACCACTTCCACGCCGCCGACAACGGCAAGCACAGTCGCGCGGAGGTGATGGCGCTGATCAGGCAGCGGTTGTTGGAATAGCCCCCATTCGCGCAGTCGGACCAAGGGGTCGATGCTGTGGTGTCGCCGGGTCGGAGTGGGGCGTGGTGGGACTCGGTCGGGTGGCTGGTGTTCGACGAGTCGGGCGGTCGAGGCGTCGGCGGCGGAGTCGGTGTGCCGCCGACCTGGCCTGGGACGGCCACGCAAGAAGCCGGACAGTCTTGCGGCCGACAAGGCTTACAGCGGCGGTTCTATCCGCGAGTACCTGCGGACGGCGGGGAATCCGCCACACCACCCCGGAGAAGACCGACAGCCAGGCAGCCCGCCTGCGCAAGGGCGCACGTGGCGCACGGCCACCCGCCTTCGATGAGGACCGCTACAAGAGGCGCAACACCGTCGAGCGGACGATCAACCGCTTGAAGCAGTCCCGGGCGGTCGCGACTCGCTACGACAAGCGCGGCTACGTTTTCCTCGGGACCGCCACCGCGACGTCCGTCGCCAGCTGGCTCCGAACATGACCTCCTGCTACGCGACCCAGCGGTAGACGCTCTGGTTCTAGCGCCGGGCGCTGCTGATGAGAACAGCCAGATCACTCACGATCGCGTCGGCGATCTCCGTGCCATGTTCGACCGGCCCCAGCAGGACCGGTGTCACAGGCGCGCGGGCATGGCTCAGGCCGAGACAGGCGTATGGGACAGGGCGGTGCGCAGCGCGAAGACGCCGAGCAAGCCGCCTGACGCGAACCGCTGAGCGGTCATCACGCGGGGTCGGGCGGCCAGAAACCCCGAAACCCGTGCTGCGCCCAGCATGATCAGAGCGTTCACGGAGATCCCCACGATGATCTGCACACCACCGAGCTGGAGCAGTTGCGCCCAGTCCGGGCCTGCCTGCGGATCCATGAACTGGGGAAGAAGCGCGGCGTACATGAGAGCGATCTTGGGGTTGAGCAGGTTGGTCAGGAGCCCCATCGAGAACAGGCGGACGTCAGAGACCGGAGCTAGGTCCTGGGCCGGGGCGAAGGGCGAGCGGCCACCGGGCTTGAGCATGGTCCAGGCCAGGAAGGCGAGGTAGGCGGCCCCGGCGAGCTTGACCACCGTGAACGCCAGCGGCACAGCGGCGAACAACGCGGACAGGCCCGCGGCCGCGGCCAGCAGGTAGCACAGGAATCCCACGGCAGTCCCGCTCAGGCTGACCAGGCCCGCCCTGCGGCCCTGGGTGATCGCGCGAGAGGCGAGGTGGATCATGTTCGGTCCCGGAGTCAGGGCCATGCCCAGTTCGACCAGGGCCACTCCTCCCACTGCGGCCAGACTGATCACCGGTCAACTCCTGATCGTTTACCGGGCACCTGGTACCCGGAGTTGGGCGGCGCCCGCCTGCGACGGGCGGCTGCGACGTATCGGAAGCTCCTGCATCGCCTGACTCAGGATACGGCCCTGCCGTTCGGTGTCTCCGTGCACCCTGACGCCAGCCAGCCAGCCAGCCAGCCAGCCGACGACAACAACGACTGCAGCCGGATCACCCACGATCGCGTCGGCCGCGTCGGCGCTCTCCGCGTGATCGGCCGGACGGGGCCTGTATCACCCCGTCCCACGACGGGTGGACCGGCATGGATGCCCACCCAGTCACCGGACCCGTCGGACACCGCCCAAGCCTGCGCGGAGCGCTGCCCGCCCGCCGCCGTCCGCGAGCACGTCGCCCGTTGCGGGGCCCGGAGCCACTGGCGACGGCCCCGCAACGGCCCGTCCGTGACGTGCGGCAGACTCGCGGTCATGTTCACGGGGATCGACGACGTCGACTGGGCGTCCATGGGCCATGCATACGGCGATGCTTCGGATGTTCCGGGCCTGCTGCGAGGGTTGGCGTCCTCGGACGCGGCTGATCGGGAGGTGGCGCTGGACGGCATGTACGGAGCGGTGCACCACCAGGGGGACGTCTACGACAGTACGGTCGCGTGCATCCCCTTCCTGTTCGAGCTGGTGGCGACGGACGGCCTGCCGGGTCGGGGCGACATCGTCGATCTGCTGCGCAGCGTCGACGGCGACGGCCGGGACGTGGAAGAGGGCGACTTCTGGTCCGACGACGAGGAGGAGTACGCGGCATGGGTGGCGATCCTGGCCCGCGCGGAGTCGGAGACGCGGGCGCACAGCGGGGTGCTGCTGGAGTTGCTCGACGACGCCGACGCCGGGCTTCGGCGGGCGCTGCCGGGTGCACTGGTGCAGTTGCACGACGATCCCGATGCGGTGCTCGCGGCGCTGTGCCGGCGGCTCGTCGTGGAACCGGACGCGGGTGTCGCGCGGGCCCTGGTCGCGGCACTGGGCGAACTGGGCATCCGCAACGCGACTTGGGCCCGGCAGACGGGAGATGCCCTGGCCGCGCTCCTGACCGGTGACGGCGGCCCGACGGCGACGGATCCCGGGCTGCGGTTGGCGGTCCTGGCGCAACTGGCGCGCCGGGCACCCGATCGGCTGCCCGCGCGTACGGTGGAGATCGCCACCGCCGCGATGCGGGAGGCCCGGGACAGGCAGGGCGAGGGCCCGGCGTCCGAGGGCTTGGCGCCTGAGGACCCGGTGCCCGCCCCGCAGACATCGACGATGATCTCCTATCTGCGCCGGCTCAGGGCGTCGCACCGCGATGCGGTGCAGGCTCCCTGGGCGACCGAGTTGCTGGAGGAGCTGCACCATGCCTTGGACGACCAGGTCCGGGAGCGGTTCGCGCTGCTGGAGGACCAGTTGCGCAGCCCGGACTGGGGGCAGCGGCGTGCGGCGATCAACATGAGCGGTCTGCTGCTCACGGGGTGGCGGGGGCCCTACGAGGAGTCGGTGCGGCTGCTGGGCGAGCAGATGAAGGAAGCCGACCCCCGCATCGTGCGGTGGGCGGCCTCGGAGCTGGAGTGGCTGTATGCGATCGGCGGCCCGGCGGCCGAGGCGCTGGCCCAACGGGTGGCGGCCGGGCCGCAGTTCCCTGTCCAGGCGCGGTGGGACGAGACGTCCTACGGGGCGGCGCTGCGCGCACTCGCGGCGCAGGGCGACCCGCGGGCCGTGCCGGGGCTCATCGACGTGCTGCGGCGGGGACACGTACCGGAGGAGCTCGGTGACTGGATCGGCCGGATGGATCCTCGTGCCGCCGCGCCGCTGACTGCGGTGCTGGTCGGACGGCTCACCGGGAACCTGTCCGGGGAATCGGGGGAGTCGGCGGGAGCGGGGGAGTCGTCCCCTGCCACGGAACATCTGCTCAAGGCCGCTGTCGCCGGCGGCTCGGCCGAGGCGTTGGGGCCGATCCTGCACCTGTTGCGAACCCCGGAGGACGTGGGCGGAGCCGTGTTGGGCGCCGCGCTGCAGGCAGTGGTGCGGCTGGGCGCGGCGGCCCGCGAGGCGCTGCCCGCGCTGCGGCGGCTGACCGTGGACGGCCGGCCGCGGCATCGCATCGACGCCGCCGAGGCACTGTGGTCGGCCGGGGGCGAGATCGAGGCCGTCCTGCCCGTCCTGTCCGAGAGCCTGTCGGCGGAGCACTGGTGGGAGCGGCATTCCGCGCTGGGGGTGATCGGCCGGATAGGACCCGCCGCCGCTCCGCTGCTTCCCCCACTGCGCCGGCTCGCGGCGTCGCCCGAGGAGAACGGGGGCTGGGTCGCGGGCGTCCTCGCGGTGGCGATGTGGCGGGCCGGAGCGGACGCGGAGGAGTCCATGCCCACGCTGCTGCATGCCTGGTCGGCCCATCGCGACAACCGTCCGGACGTGGCCGGCGCGTGGGCGCGGATGGGCCCGGCGGCCACCGCGGCCGTGCCCCTGCTGCGCCAGGAGGTCGCCGCCGTCCGACGTCACAACAACTCGGGCGGCACGGGCCGGATCCGCTACCGCTGCGCCGACGACGAACGGCTCCTACGGCACGCCCGCGCGGCGCTCACGTCGTGCGGGGAGGAGCCGCCTTCGTCGATGCCGGTTGGTGGTTGAGCTCTGCGGGCTCGGCCTGCTCCGGGCCGCACCGGGGCGTGATGGGGCCGAGCACGCTCAACTACTGGGCGTGGTGATTGTCCTGGGCGCTCTTCGTCGGCACCGTCCTCGCCCGCGTCTCGCATGGCAGGGCCATCCGCGAGTTCCTCGTCGGAGGGCTCGTCGGCTGGTCAACGGGGCGGTGGGGTCGCATGCGCGAACTCCTCTCAACGGCCCGGGAGGGGGAGGGGCAGGCCCGTCCGACGAGGGGAGAAGCAAGCCGTGCCTGGGAAGCCCGGCGCGTGGATGGGTGGAGTCGCCTGCCTGCCTTCCTGCGTTGCGGTTTCGGACAACTTCTGGTGGGACGGTGGGTGTGAGGCAGGTCTCCGATCCGACCGACCGAAGTGATCACTGTGCTGATCCCGGAGGTGTCGGGACCGGTATGTGGGTATAGGGGAGCTCATACCGATTGGCGTGAAATCACACCTCTTCGCCTGATCGGTATCGGAGCCTGCCAAATTGCCTGTCACGACTAGCGCATGATGCGGATCATGAATAGGACAGTCGCTGCCGGCGCGACCCCCCGTGACCCGCGGGCGCAGCCACAGCAACATCCGCAGAGCCCACTGACCGCCTATCAACGGGACATCTGGGCCGCCGGTTCGCAGGCTCCGCAGTCGCCGCAGTTCAACTGCGTACTCCACGAAAGCTTACGCGGCCCGGTCGATCACGAAGTCCTCGCCAGGTGCGTCGAGCACGTACTGCACCGCCATACGACGTTCCGACTGCGGTTCGCGGAGCACGCGGGCAGCCCCCTGCAGTGGGTGGCGGACGAGGCGATTCGGGTCGGCCGGATCGACCTGTCACACGAGCTCGAACCGCAGGCGGCCTGTGCCGAGTGGATGCGGCGCTCGATGGCGACGGCACTGCCGCTCACCGAGGGCGGCGGGCTGGTCGAGGCCACGCTGCTGCTGGAGGGCCCGGACGTCACGCATCTGCACGTCAAGGCGCACCACATCGTCGCCGACGGCTGGACCATCAACCGGCTGAGCCACGAGATCACCGAGGACTATGCGCGGGCCACGGGCGCCGGCGGACAGGGCGCCGCCGACCCCTGCGCGTCGTCCTCCTACCTGGCACTCATCGAGGAGGAGGCGGCCTACCGTGCCGGTGCGGCGGGCGACCGCGACCGCGCCTTCCATCGGGAAACCCTCGCCGGTGTGGAGCCCGCACTGTTCACCCGCACCCCGGGCGGGGACCGCCACGGCCGCCACTCGTTCGTCGTCGACGGCCGCGTCGTCGAGCAGGTCCGGGCCGCCGGACTCGCGCCGTTCGCCTACGTCGCCGCCATGTTCGGCACCTGGCTGACGCGGCTGCACCGCAGCCCGGAGGCGGTCCTCGGCGTCCCCTTCCTCAACCGGCCGGAGAGCCACCACAAGGGCACCCTGGGCCAGTTCGCCAACACGCTGCCGCTGCGACTGCCGGCGCACGGAGGGCGGACGGTGCGGGAACTGGTCGCCGACACCCAGCAGTCGATCGTCGACCTCCGGCACCACGAACGGCTCTCCCTCGGTGATGTCCTGCGCGAACTGCCCACGACCGCCGGAGGACCCCGCCAACTCTTCGACGTCACGCTCTCCTACCTGCACTGGTCGCGGCCGGCACCCCTCCCCGGAGTGGCGCGGCAGACGGCCATGATGGCCCCCTCGCACGAACAGGACGCCCTGGGCGTCACGGTGTCCGCCTTCGCCGACACCGCCGACCTCCGCATCGATCTGGACTACGCCCAGGACGTCTTCGACCAGGACCTGCCCATCGCCGCGGTCGCCGGCCACCTCAGCACACTGCTCACGCACGGTGTGGACATGCTGGACCGGCCCGTGACGGACCTGCCGATGCTGACCGCCGCCGAATACGAGGACCTCACCTCGGGGCGCAGTCACGGGCCGACCGTGCCCTATGCGGAAGAGGCCACGCTCCAGGGCCTGTTCGAGGAGCAGGCCAGGCGCCGCCCGGGTCAGCCGGCCGTCATCGACGCCGCGGGCGAGCACCTGACCTACGCCGAACTGGACGAACGGGCCAACCGCGTCGCCCGGTCCCTGCGCGAGGAGGGCGTCGGCCCGGGCGACCGGGTCGCGGTGACGATGGAGCGGGGGCCCCGCCTGCTGGTGGCGCTCCTCGGCGCACTGAAGTCCGGGGGCGCCTACGTACCGGTGGACCCCGGCTATCCAGCGGACCGGGTGCGGTTCCTGCTTGAGGACAGTCGCGCCAAGGTGGTGATCACCGACGGCGAACGGTCTGCCACCGCGGTGCCCGCGGGGACGACGGTGCGGCATATCGAGGAACTGCTGCGTTCGAGCGGCGCACCGCTCCCGCCGCTCGGCACCTCCCGTGACCTGGCCTACGTCATCTACACCTCCGGATCGACCGGCCGCCCCAAGGGCGTGATGGTGGAGCACCACAGCGTCGTCAACCGCCTGGCCTGGATGCAGCGACGCTATCCGCTCGGCGACGGCGACGTCCTGTTGCAGAAGACGCCGGTCTCGTTCGACGTCTCGGTGTGGGAACTGTTCTGGTGGGCCGTCGAGGGCGCCGCGGTGGCCCTGCTGCCGCCCGGCGGCCAGCAGGATCCACGGCAGATCCTGCGGACCCTCCGCGAACAGCGCGTCACCGTCGTGCACTTCGTACCCTCGATGCTCGGTCCGTTCCTCGACCTGCTCCAGGCGTCACCGGAGGCACGCGAGGGCCTGCGCTCGCTGCGGTATGTCTTCTGCAGCGGCGAGGCCCTGCCGCCCGAGCGCGTCGAGCAGTTCAACGACGTCTTCGGCGCATCCGACGCGGGGTGCCGGCCGCGCCTGGTGAACCTGTACGGACCGACCGAGGCCACCGTCGACGTGTCGTACCACGACTGCCCCGGCGACCCGGCCCGCGGCATCGAGCGGATCCCGATCGGCCGGCCGATCGACAACACCCGGCTGTATGTGCTGGGCCCCGATGATCTGCCCCAACCGGTGGGCGTCGCAGGTGAGTTGTGCATAGGCGGAGTCGGCGTCGCCCGCGGGTATCTGGACCGCCCGGAACTGACCGCCGAGAAGTTCACCCCCGACCCGTTCACCGCCCGTGGTCGCATCTACCGCACCGGTGACCTCGCGCGATGGCTGGCGGACGGCACCCTGGAATACCTCGGGCGGATCGACGGCCAGGTGAAGATCCGGGGCAACCGCGTGGAGCTGGGCGAGGTCGCAAGCGCCCTGCGCGCGGCCCCCGGCGTACGCGACGCCCTCGTCACCGACCACACCACCCCCACCCGCGGCACCCGGCTCATCGGCTACTACGTCGCCGATGACGCCATCGACCCGGTACACCTGCGCGAGCTGCTCGCACGGACGCTGCCGGCGTTCATGGTCCCGGCCTCCTTCGTGCGGATCGACGCCGTTCCGCTGACCCCCAACGGCAAGGCGGACCGCCGCGCGCTGCCGCTGCCCGAGGACACGCCGGCCACCGGTCAGCAGCCGCGCAACCGCACCGAGGCCGTCCTGGCCGGGATCTGGGCCAGGGTGCTGGACCGGGAGACCGTCGGCGTCCACGACGACTACTTCACCCTCGGCGGGGACTCGATCCTCATGCTCAAGGTGCGCGCCCAGGCCGAGGCGCAGGGACTGCGGTTCTCCCTGACCGACCTCCTCCGCAACCCCACGGTCGCCGGACTGGCCACCCGCGTCGACAACGGGACGGGGCCCACCGGCGACCAGGGACTCGCGCCGTTCGCCCTCATATCCGGCGTGGACCGCGCCCGCCTGGAAGACGCCCAGGACGCCTGGCCGCTCACCCGCCTCCAACTCGGCCTGATCTACCACAGCCGCCAGCACGCCACCTCCGCCACCTACAAGGACGTCTTCCGGTACACCCTCGAACTCCCGTGGGACGAGGACGTCTTCCGGCGGTCCTTCGACAGACTGGTGGCACGCCATCCGGTCCTGCGCTCGACCTTCGCCCTGGCCGGCTTCTCCGAACCGTTGCAGATCGTCCACGCCCGGACGGCCGGCGGCCTGGACGTCGTCGACCTGCGCCCGCTCGACGGCACCGCCGCCGACACCGAGGTCCGCGCACACATCGACGCCCGCCGCCGCCACGCCTACGCCTTCGACCAGGCACCGCCGTACCTCTTCCGGGCACACATCCGGCCCGACGGCGTCGATCTCGTTCTCAGCTTCCACCACGCGCTCCTCGACGGCGGAAGCGTGGCCACCCTCCTACAGGAACTCCTCCAGGACTACGCGCACGGGCTGGGCATGGGCATCGGCCCCGTCGACGATCCGCAACCGCCCACCGCGGCCTCCTTCGTGCAGCACGAGCGCGAGGCCCTGGCCTCCCCGCAGGCGCAGCGGTACTGGCGAGAGAAGCTGGCCGGCTGCGAACCCCTGCAGATCGAAGCGTTCACCGCGCACCTGCCCACCGCCGACCGCGAACCGCTCACGCACCGCGCCGACCTCTCCGGCGAACTCGTGGCGAAATTACGGAAGTTCGCCGCCGAACAGCGCCTGCCGGTCAAGTCCGTGCTCTTTGCGGCACACTGCCTGACACTCGCCGTGTTCGCCGGCACCCACGACCTGACCACCGGACTGCTCACCCACGGTCGGCCCGAACTCGCCCACGCCGAACGCACCGCAGGGCTCTTCCTCAACGCCCTGCCCGTGCGCCTCGATGTCGCACAGGCCACCTGGCTGGACGTGGCACGCGAAGCCTTCCACCAGGAACGGGACAGCCACCTCCACCGCCGCTACCCGCTCAGCGCCATCCAGGAGGACCACGGCGGCCTCGTCCTGGACACCGCCTTCAACTACGTGCACTTCCACCAACTGGCCGAAGTCCTCGACCTGCCGGACGTCCACCTGCGGTCCTTCCGCACCTGGGAGGAGACCAACTTCCGGCTCCTGGTCAACGCGGTCACCGAACCCGACGGCGGACGCGTATGGCTGCGGATCGACGGTGACGGCGACACGCTCTCCGCCGACCAGGTGCGCCTGTACGCCCACGCCTATGCGCGGATCCTGCGCACGATGGTGCAGGACCCGCACGCCGAGCCCGACTTCGCCTTCCTCGCCGACCGGCCGGTAATCGCCCCGGCCACGCCCCACCCCACCGTCGTCGACCGCTTCACCGATCAGGCCACCCGCACCCCGCACGCGACGGCCCTGGTGATGGGGGAGGAGCGGTGGAGCTACGCCCAACTGGCCCGGGAAGCCGACACGGTGGCCCGCCACCTGCGCGCACTCGGCGCCCCGCCCCAGGCCCGCATCGGCATCGCCATGGACCGGTCACCCCGGACGATCGCCGTCATCCTGGGCGTGCTGCGAGCCGGCGCGGCCGTGCTGCCGCTCGACGTCGGCTACCCCGCCCAGCGGCTGGCCCACATGCTCGAACAGGCCCGGCCCTTCCGCGTCATCGCCCACGCCGCCCATGCCCACCTGCTCCCCGACCCCGCGCTGCTGCTGCCCGCCGAGTCGACGACCGAACCGGCCCCGGACCAGGCCGTGGACCTGCCGTCCCACATCCCCGCCGACAGCACCGCGTACGTGCTGTTCACCTCCGGCTCCACCGGCCGGCCCAAGGGCGTGACCATGCCGCACCGCGCCCTGGCCAACCTGGTCGCCTGGCAGATCCGGGCCGTCACCGGTGTCCCGGGCGGCGCCACCTTGCAGTACGCGCCGCTCAGCTTCGACGTCTCCTTCCAGGAGATCTTCTCCACCCTGTGCTCCGGCGGCACCCTGCACCTGATGGGCGACGCCGAACGACGCGACATGCCAGGTCTGCTGCGGCGCATCGACCGCGAGGGCATCGAGCGGGTCTTCCTGCCCTACGTGGCCCTCCAGCAACTGGCCGAGACCTCACAGGCACTGGACATCACCCCCCGGGCGCTGAGGGTGCTGATCTCCTCCGGCGAACAACTCCGCATCACCCGGGAGATCCGCGGACTGTGCGCGGCACTGCCCGGCGCCGTCCTGGAAAACCAGTACGGACCGACCGAAACCCACGTCGCCACCGCCTTCACCCTCAGCGGCGACCCGGCCGCGTTCCCCACCCTGCCCCCGATCGGCAGCCCCGTCGACGGCGCCGAGGCCCATGTGCTGGACGACCGGCTGCGCCCGGTGCCCGCCGGAGCGCGCGGCACCCTCTACCTCGGCGGCGCCTGCCTGTCCGACGGCTACGAGGGCCGACGCGACCTCACCAAGGAACGCTTCATCCCGCACCCCTTCGCCTGCGGCGACCACCTGCTCTACGACACCGGCGACCTCGGCCTGGTGCTGGCGGACGGGACGATCGCCTACGCCGGACGGTCCGACACCCAGGTCAAGGTGCGCGGCCACCGCGTCGAACCGGCCGAGGTCGAACTGGCCCTCAACGGCCTCGCCGACCGCTACCCGGGCCTGCGCGACGCCGCGGTGGTGGCCAGGCGGCACGACAACGGCGACTGCTTCCTCGTGGCCTACCTCGTGGGCGACGACGACACCGGCGCGGACCTCACCGACATCCGCCGGGACCTGCGCGCCACCCTGCCGGACCACATGGTGCCCTCCCACCTGCAATGGACCGCGCACCTCCCGCTGACCCCCAGTGGGAAACGGGACGACGCCGCCCTGCGCCGCCTCCCGCTGGCCCCCACCACCGACGCCACCACGGACGAGCCGCGCGACGCCTACGAAAGCACCCTGGCGCAGATGCTCGCGGACCTGCTGCACCGGCCCGCCCTCGGCGTCCACGACAGCCTCTTCGACCTGGGCGGCACCTCGCTCACCGCGATGCGCCTGGTGGTCCAGATCGAGCAGCGCTACGGGGTGAACATCCCGCTGGCCGAGTTCATCGCGACCCCGACCGTGGCCGGACTCGCGGCGCGACTGCGCGCGGGCGACGCGATCGCCACCTACGACCCCCTGGTGCCCATCCGCCCGCACGGCACCCGCCCGCCGCTGTTCATGGTCCACCCCATGGGCGGCAACGTCCTGTGCTACCTGCGCTTCGCCCGGCACCTCCCGGACGACCAGCCGCTCCACGCCCTCCAGGCGGCCGGGGCGGACCCCGGCACCACGCCGCTGCACACCGTCGAGGAGATCGCGGACAACTACCTCACCGCGCTGCGCAAGATACAGCCGCACGGCCCCTACACCCTCGGCGGTTGGTCCTTCGGCGGCTTCGTCGCGTTCGAGATGGCCCGCCAACTGCGAGCCGCGGGCGAGGAAGTGAACCACCTGGTGCTCCTGGACACCACGGCGCTCAGCCAGGGCGAACGCCGCCGCCACGACGACGACGCACTGCTGGGCTGGTTCTTCTGGGAGCTGCTCTGGCTGGAACGCGGCGGCGACTCCCCCCTGGAGGAGATCCCGCGCGAACTGACCACGCTGGAGGAGAAGTTCGACTTCATCGCCCGCCTCGCCACGGAGATCGGGGTGCTGCCGGCCGGCAGCTCCGGGGCCGTCATCCGCCGGCTCTTCCGCGTCTACCAGGCGAACTGGCAGGCGACGTTCGCCTACCGGCCCCGGGCAACGGACCAGGAACTCACCCTGATCCGCGCCCTGGAACCCCTGCCCGACGTCCTCACCGCGATGCACGGCGCGGCCGGCAGCCGCCACACCGACGCGACCAACGGCTGGCGCGACATGACCGACGGCCCGCTGCACGTCGTCGACGTACCCGGCGACCACCTCACGATCATGGAAGAACCGTACGTCCAGCACGTGGCGAAGACGGTCGCGGACCTGATCCGCACCTCACCCGACCGGCCCCACCAGGAGAACTGACCATGCCCAACCAACAGCCCCTCAAGGCCCTCGTCATCGGGGCCGGCATCGGCGGCCTGACCTGCGCCACCGCCCTCCGGAAGGTCGGCATCGACGTGGCGGTGTACGAGCGCGCCACCGAGCTGCGGGCCGCCGGCTCCGGCCTGTCGGTCATGAGCAACGCCCACACCGCACTCGGCACGCTGGGCATCGACCTCGGCCTGGACAAGCGCGGCCAGGTCGCGGAGTCCTTCCTGGTCCTGGACGAGCGCGGCCGGACCATCAGGGACCTGCCCTTCAAGGAGGTCTGCGACCAGGTGGGCGCCCCCAGCGTCTGCCTGAGCCGCTCGGACCTCCAGGAAGCCCTGCTCGAAGCGACCGCGGACTGCCCCCTCCACCTCGGTGCCGTCGCCACCGGCTTCCAGACCGACGACACCGGGGTCACCGTCCGATTCGCCGACGGCCGTGCCGCACACGGCGACCTCCTCATCGGTGCCGATGGATTCCACTCGGCCGTCCGCGCCCAACTCGTCGGATCCGAAACCTCCCAGGACAGCGGTTACGTCTGCTGGCTCGGCGTCGTCCCCTTCGAGCACCCCCGGCTCACCCCGGGCTGCGTACGCCACTACTGGGGCAGCGGCCAGCGCTTCGGCCTCATCGACATCGGCCACGGCCGCGTCTACTGGTGGGGCACCAAGAACATGCCCGCCGAGCGCTCCCACGCCTGGGACGGCACCAAGGACGACATCACCCGGGCATACGACGGCTGGGCCGACGAAGTGCGGGCCGTCATCGAAGCGACCCCGGCCGCCGACATCCTCGCCGTGCCCTCCCGCGACCGCGCCTTCCTGGAACGCTGGGGAGAGGGCCCCGTCACCCTGCTCGGCGACGCCGCGCACCCCATGCTGACCGCCCTCGGCCAGGGCTCGGCGATGGCCATCGAAGACGCGGTGGTCCTCGCACACACCCTGGCCGAGCCGGGAGCCCGCGACGACCTGCCGCTCGCCCTGCGCACCTACGAAGAACGCCGCCGCGACCGCACCCGCGCCATGGTCGAGACCTCCCGGTCGATGAGCGACCTCGAACAGGCCGACACCCCCGCAACCCGACAGGCCCGGGACGACTACTTCCGCCTGACGCCACATCAGGAACTCGCCCGGCAGAACGCCCAGGCCCTCACCTTCCCCGGCATCCCCTCCCCCCAACCCCGCGTCCGACGCGCCCTCAGCCCGCTGGAGCGCTGGTACTGGATCGCCGACCGGACCTCACCGCTCAACGCCGTCTTCCGGACCCGGCTCCACGGCCACCTGCAACTGCCACTCCTGCGCCGTGCCCTGGAGGTCCTCCAGGCCCGACACCCCCTGCTGCGCGTTGCGATCAGCGGTGACGACGGGGGAGCGGCCGCCGCGTTCCGACCGCTGGCCGGGCAGCCGATCCCGCTACGGTACGTCCAGGTGCCGGCCGCCGCCCCCAACGCCGACACGCGTTGGGAACACGAGGTCGACGAGCACGAACTCGCCGAAGGCATCGACTGGCGCACCGGTCCGCTGCTGCGTGCCGTGGCGATCACGCGGGAGGGTGCCGAGCGCGCCGAGGACGTCCACGACCTGCTCCTGACGACATCGCATTGCATAGCCGACGGCATGACGGGACTGTCCCTGCTCAGGGAGTGGGCCGACATCGCCGCGCAGCTCACCGACGGA
The DNA here is from genome assembly GCF_002803155.1 of Streptomyces sp. CB02959. Classification (GTDB taxonomy): domain Bacteria; phylum Actinomycetota; class Actinomycetes; order Streptomycetales; family Streptomycetaceae; genus Streptomyces. The sequence goes on along the minus strand of NZ_NNBP01000027.1, from coordinate 24,799 downwards.
CAGGAACCGGCGACCACGTCGCGTCGGGCACTGCCCGCCGCCGAAGACCTGCTGCCGCGCCACCTCCGGGGCCAGGCAGGGGACAGCCCCCTCGCCGCCCTCATGCGGCGGGACGAAGAGCAGCGCAGCCGACTCCGGCCACGGCGCATCACCCCCAGCCAACCGGTCCCCTTCCCCCTGCGGCGCACCCGGATGGTGCACAGGTCCCTCACCATCGAGGAACTGCGGCTCCTGGTGCGCGCCTGCCGACGGCACGATGCCACCGTGCACGGGGCCCTGGCCGCCGCCATGGTGACCGCCGTCGCCCAGGAGACGGGCGCGCAACAGCCGACCCACTTCTCCATCGGCTCCCCGCTCGACTTCCGCTCCGACCTGGACCTTGCCGTCTCCCACGACGAGGTCGGCAGCTACGCGGCGACCCTGCCCACCCACGTCCGGTACCAGCCCGGCGCGCCCCTGTGGGGCATGGCCCGCGCCATCAGCCAGGACCTGGCCGACCGCCGGCAGCGCGAGGAACACCTGGCCCTGGTCAACCTCCTGGACCAGGCAGGGCCCAAGACCTCGGCCGACGGCGAGGCGTTCATGCGCTACATGGACGAACAGGGCCCGCTCAACCTCACTCTCTCCAACCTCGGTCGCCATGACTTCCCCGACCGCATGGGCCCCTGGCGCATGTCCGACACCCAACTCGTCGCCGGCATCTCCGTCACCGGAGCCATCGTGGCGACCGCCGTCACCACCCACGGCCAGCTCGCCTGGAACTTCAGCTACGTCGACGGCATCGTCCCCACCCCGCGTGCCCACGCCTTCGCCGACGCATCGCTCCAGGCCCTGCGCTCCGCCATCTCGTCCGACGCCCCGGGCACTCCCGGCATTCCCGACACCGGCCACTGACCGGCAGATCGGCATCCACACCCCCACCACGGAAGAAGGTCACGTGTTCCACCAGAAGGCCAAGCCTCTGAGCCCCGCCGGACGCACCATCGTCATCACCGGAGCCTCCACCGGACTCGGCAGACACTGCGCGCTCCAACTGGAACGGCGCGGCTTCCAGGTCTTCGCCGGCGTCCGCAAGACCGAAGACGGTGAGAAGCTGCGCGCCGACGCGTCCTCCGCGCGGCTGCGGCCCCTCCTCCTCGACGTGACCGACGAGGAGAGCATCCGCACCGCTGCCGCCGAAGTCGCCGCGTCCGTGGCCGAACACGGCGTGTGGGGCCTGGTCAACAACGCCGGTACCTGCGTCTCCGCCCCGCTGGAGTGCGTGCAGCCCGCATCGCTGCGGCAGCAGCTGGACACCAATGTCGTCGGCGCCGTCGCCGTCGCCCAGGCATTCCTGCCGCAACTGCGCCGGAGCCGCGGTCGCATCGTCAACATCTCCTCGGGGGTGGGCAGCGTCGCGATGCCCTACCTCGGCGCCTATGCGACCGGGCAGTTCGCGAAGGAAGGAATGAGCGACGCGCTCCGGCGCGAACTGCGGCCCTTCGGGATCTCGGTCTCCGTCGTGAAGCCGGGCGCGATCGCGACCCCGATATGGCACAAGGTGCGGGAGGCCGGCGAGAAGATCTTGAACGAGACTCCCCACAACATCGCCGAACTCTACCGACTGCCTTTCGAGGAGTTCCTGCGGATGAACGAACAACGAGCGCAGTCCAGCGGCACCCAGCCGGAGGACTTCGCTCGCACCGTCTTCCGCGCACTGACCTCCGCCCAGCCCCGGACCCGCTACTGCGTCGGCAATGACGCCCGGACCGCCGCCCTGCTCTCACGGTTGCTGCCCGACGCCGCCCTGGACCGCGGATTCCACCAGCTCACCAAGGGAACCAGCAGGAATCCGTGACGCGCATGAGCCGCGCATAGCCTGCCCACCCGGCCAGCGGGGCCGCACGTAAGGACAACGCCCCGCGCGCCAGGTGCGATCGACGGAGGGCTCCCGCCGATGAGTTCGGCGGGAGCCCTCTCGAGCCCCGGGTCGGCGGCCTGTGGCCTCCCGTCCGGCAACAACGGCCCGATCGAACCCACTGGGCGTCAGCCGACGACACACCCGCACCAATGAGCAGATGCCCTGAAAGAAACTCCCTAATGGGGATCACGACTTCGGCGTCGAACAAGTCTCCTCTAACGGTGGCCTGAGCGGGCGTCAGTGACGCGTTAGCAGGCCGGTAGCGGTGTGGGGGAGGATGAAGGCGCCCGATGAACGGGGCAGCGGGCCTGTGGCCTGGCCCTTGTGTGTCCCTGAACGAAACGAGGAACAACCGTGAAGCGCACCTACACCGCCCGACTCCGACGCGTGGCGCTCACCGCGGCCGCCGGTGCGGCACTCGCGGTGACCGTCACCGCCTGCGGCCCGGCCGACGGCAGCGGTTCCGGCACCTCCGCAGCCTCCGGCAAGGCCACCAACGCCGCGTCGAACGACACCGGCAAGGACACCTCCGGCAGCGACCAGGGCACCTCCTCCGACAGCGGCAAGGCCACCTCCGGCAGCGACAACGGCAAGGCGGGGAAGGGAGGCTCCTCCTCGGGCACCGGATCGGCGCCGTCGGGCAGCAAGAAGGGCCACGGACAGACCTGCGGGGCCAACGACCTCACCTTCAGCGCGAGTTCCAGGTCCCAGGCAGGCGGCTACATCCTGCTCTCGGCCCACGCCAAGGCCGGCATCACCTGCACCATCCCCGGCGCCCTGCCCTCGATCTCCTTCGGCTCCAAGGGCATCGAAGCCCAGCCCGCCGAGCAGTCCGTCGGCCCGGCGATCGAACTCAGCGGTTCCAAGACCGTCTACGCCGGAATCAACCCCAAGACCACCAAGGACGACAACGGCATCGAGTTCAACTTCCTCATCGCGGCCATCGGCAACTCCGACCCCAACCCCGTAAGCGTCACCACCGGCGCCGTCAAGGTCGACAAGCCCATCGTCACCAACTGGCACACCAGCCCCGACGGCACCGTCCCCGGCGACGGCACGGACAACTGACACCACCCGGCACTCATGGGCGAAGGGCGGCATGCGGAACCGGGTAAGGCCACGCACGTCGGCCACCTCGAACGCCGGAGCAGGAGTTGCGAGTGTGGCCGCCGCTTCGTAGGAGGTGGCGGCCTTCTCGTATCGGATGGCGATGCCGCGTCGCGGTATCAGTGGGGCGAACAACTCCCGCTCATGGACGGTGTGTTCACGGCGCCGTAGCCCCCACCGCGATCCACCGCCCGCTGATCTTCGAAGACGGGCCCCAACGGAAATCCCGGGATACCTCCCACCCCCAGGCGCCACTTCAGTGACTTGAGCGTGCAACCTTTTTGCAGTGTGAGTGGTCATGTATGAGGCGAAGGAGTGCACATGTACGCATTTCTGCATGTGCACTCACGCACACCATGCGTCATGCATGGCCTGAACGTGACAGACGTCAACCTGTGCCGCCCTGGCGGTACTTGGGATCCGAGAGGTCTGCTGGATGAGGATTCGCCGCACCCTGACGGCCGCCGCAGTGGCTGCCGTGATAGCGCCTGCCGCCGTACTGGCCGCGCCCGCCGCCGCGTTCGCCACGGATCCGGTGTCCGAGGCCGGTCCCCGCACACCGGCTTCCCCCGACTCCTCCGATGCCGCAACACCCGCGGACCGGGCGGCGGATTCCGCAACGAGCGGAGGTGGAACGGGTAACCCGGACGCGCCGCGGCGTCCGGGCGAATCCGCTGCCGGTGGCTTGGCATCCCACGACCGCGACGGGGCCGCCCGTGCCGCCCAGGGCAAGCCGCTGAAAGCCGCGGGGACCGCCGGAGGGACCACTGCGGGGACCGCCGGTGCGGGTGGTGCCACCGAGGGAGGCAAGGACGCCGGTGATTCCGACGGTGCGGGTCGGTCCTGCGCGTTCGAGTCCGACCAGTTGCACGTGGCCGTCCAGGGGCTGCCGTCCCAGCTGACTGCGGGCGGGGCCTGGACCCCCTTCTCCATGAGTCTCACCAACACCACCGGCAAGCCCCTGGCGAAGGTCCAGCCCTTCCTGCGCGTGTCCTCCGCCGAGGACGTCGACCGGCCGTACTGGGAGCTGGAGACCGAGTACCGCGACGCCAAGACGGGGCGGTGGAAGACCTTCCACGATGCGGAGCCCGACGACCTGTTCGGCTCCTTCGCCGTCGGTCCGCGCAGCACCCTCACGCTCCAACTGCGCACCCGCGTGGTCAAGGACGCCAAGCCCGGCGCCGGGTACGCGCTCGCCGCCGGCGACTATCGCAACTCCGACGGTTCCTGCGGTTCGGCCAAGGAAGCCTGGTACGACTTCACCATCCTCCCCGCGGGCGCGAAGCCGACGCAGCCCCCGACCGCCAAGCCCACCGAGCCGGGCAAGCCGGGTGCCACGGCCGAGCCCAGCCGTAGTGCCGCGCCCGGAGCCGGTACGGGTGGTTCCGCTTCCACCGGTGGCCTCGGCCCGATGGGCGGCGCCCACCTCGCCGCGACCGGCTCCTCGTCCGCGCTCCCGGCGATCGCACTCGCCGGCGGAGCCGCGATGGTGGTCGGCGCGGGCGCGGTCATCGGCGTGCGCCGCCGGAAGGGCGCGGCCGGTCCGGGCGCCACGGACATCACCGCGTAGGCCCAACCATTCCTCCAAGAACCTGACAACCCAAGGATCCGCGGCCTTATTGCTCAAAGACATCGGAAACAAAGGCTCCAAGGGTCCGAAGAACCTGGAAAGAGATCTTCATGAAGCTGCGCCGCGTCCTGTCGGCCTCGGCCGCGACGGCCGCCCTGCTCCCCGTGGCGGTGGCCGCCGCGCCCGCCTCCCAGGCAGCGCCTGCCGCGGAAATCCCGACGTGCTACGACGTCGACACCGCCTACGGGGAGTACCACAACAACACCTTCGTGGGCCGCTCGTTCGGCATACCCAAGTCGATCACTCTCGGCACGCAGTGGACGACCTACACCGCCACCCTCACCAACGCCTCGGCGAAGGAGCTGAAGTCGTTCGAACTCAGCGCCAAGCTGGGCAGTTACATCTACAACGAGGGCGAGCGCGACCTGAGCCCGTACGGCGATCTGCAGTACTGGGACACCTCGCAGAATGCCTGGAAGACGCTGCGCCAGGCCGAAGGAAACGCCGGCGGCACCATCCCCGGCCCGAAGACGCTCAAGCCCCGCGAGTCCGTCCACGTGCAGCTGCGGTTCAGGGTGGGTGAAGACCTGCCCATGAACCAGACGTACGACGCGTTCACCTACCTCACCGGCACCTTCGTCGACCGCTACCGCGACACGGACTGCACCGCCCACGGCGATGCCGGCGGCACCTTCTCCCCCCGCAAGGGCTGAACATCTGCGGAGAGCGCTGCCGCCGTCGCGGCCCGACGGCGGCAGCCCCCTACGGCCCATGGCGTTCCGGCAGGTCACGCCGCCGCCCCAGCCGGCGGACGATCCCGGTATCGCCAGGCGACCTGGATCGGACGGTCATGGCACGTCGAGTCCCAGGAGGCCCGGTCGTCGCCGTTCCACGCGACGGCTCAGACGGAGACCGTCGCCCGGAAGAGCACGCCCGATCCGCGGACCTCCACCCCCGCGCCGACGCTCCCGATGCCGACCGCGTCTGCCGGGACGAATACCGACTGCCCCTGCTTCAGGGTTAGTTGACGGCCCGTCGCAACGGCGTGCAGTTCGATCCGGCCTTCCGTGCACAACAGGATCTGCGGGGCGACGGGACCGGCGATCCGCGCTCGGTCGGCGACGGCGTACCGCGACAGCCGGAACTCGGCGGTCGGTGTCTCGTACGCCTCCTCTCCGTCGACCGGCTCCGGGCGCAGCACCTCCGGCACGCTCGGCTCGAAGCGGACGATGCGGAGCAGTTCCGGTACGTCGACATGCTTGGGGGTCAGCCCGCAGCGCAGCACGTTGTCGGAGTTGGCCATGATCTCGACGCCCACCCCCGCGAGGTAGGCGTGCGGCACGCCGGCGCCCAGGTACAGCGCCTCGCCGGGCCGCAGCTGTACGAAGTTGAGCAGCATCGCGGCGATCACCCCCGGGTCGCCGGGGTGGTGGCGGGCGATGGACGCATAGGCGGCGTAGTCGTCCCGGTACGGACCGCGGTACGGACCGTCGGCGGCGCCGAGGCGTTCCGCGGCCGCGGCGGCCTGTTTCACGGTCGCCGCCGTCGTCTCTCGCGAGGCGGTCAGGATGCCGGTGAAGACCTCTCGCAGCGTGTCCGGCGCGTGTCCGGCGCGCAGGGTGTCGACGTACGGCCCGAGCGAGTCGACCGCGAGACCGGCCAGCAGCGCGGCGGCCTCGGGCATCGGCCGGAAGCCGCACAGACCGTCGAAGGGGGTCAGGGCGCAGAGCAGTTCGGGCTTGTGGCCGGCGTCCTTGTAGGTGCGGTGCGGCGCGTCGATCGGGACGGCCCGCTCCTCCTCGTCGGCGAAGCCCGCCCGGGCCTGGGGGAGGTCCGGATGCACCTGAAGGGAAAGCGGTGCCTCGGCGGCGAGGATCTTGAGCAGGAACGGCAGCCGGGGGCCGAAGGCCCGCACCGCCTCCGGCCCGAGCTCGCCCTCCGGGTCGGCCTCGATCAGGTGGTGGAGTGCCACGAGCCCGTCACCCCGGTCGATGTGGGACGGCGCTCCCGGGTGCGCGCCCATCCACAGTTCGGCCTGCGGCTCGCCCGTGGGCTCGACGCCGAGCAGCTTCGGGATGGCGGTGGCGGAGCCCCAGGCGTAGGGGCGTGCGGTGTTCGTGAGGCGGTCCATGCGGCGTCTTCCTGACTCTGCGGACGAGTGGTACGGACGAGCGGCGGCTTTCCGGTGCGGGCCGCGGGGGCGGGTGTGCGGTCTGCCGCGGTACGCCCGGGGTCGCACGGTCATGGCCCTTGAACGGGAGGCCATCCGGTTGTTATCGTTAACATACACAACGCAGACGATTCAGGAGCACGATGTGACCCGTTCCTACGAACGCAACCCCCGATACGCCGCCGTCGAGGGGGCGGTGGTCAGCGGCTGGGCCGCCGCCGCGCAGACGCTTCCCGCGGGGCCCGCGGTTCTCGCCGTAGACGGCCCGGCCGCCCTGGACTGGATCGCCGCCACCGCTTCCCTCGCCGCCGCTCTCGCCGACCGCGACGTACCGGCCCGGCTGCTGGATCTCCGTGAGGACGAGGCCGACTGGGACACCGTCCTCGACCGCACCGGCGACAGCGCCGGCGCTGACGCGGACCCGTACTACCTGCCGCTCGCGCAGAACTCCCTCGGCGACCTCTACCGCGCGCTACCGCAGGTGGAGCGCCCCGCGGAGGGCCTGCTCGTCGTGTTCGGCCCGGGCGCGGCGCTCGTCCGGCACGACGTGCTGTGGTACGCGGACCTGCCGAAGCGGTACGCGGAGTCGGCCATCGCCGCGGGGGAGCTGCCGGTCGGTGTGAACCTCGGCCGCCACCGCGAGCCCGGTGACCTGCGGCGCCTTTTCTACGCGGACTGGCCGATGACCGACGCGCACCGCGACGCCATCGCCCTCCGCATCGACCGCTGGCTCGACCTGCAGCACCCCGCGTCCCCGGCATCCGTCGACGGTGCGACGATGCGCGCGACGCTCGCGGCACTCGCCGACGGCCCGGTGCGCTCCCGCCCGTACTTCAACTCCACGCCCTGGGGCGGCCAGTGGGCGGCGCGCGAGCTGGGTTTCGAACCGCAGAAGGGCAACACCGCCCTCGGCTACGAGCTGATCGCGCCCGAGGCGGGCGTACTGGTCGGTGACGGCCCGGAGGCGGAGGTGGAGCTGCCGTTCCAGCTGCTGTGCGTGCTGCACCCGGTGGAGTTCCTGGGCGCGGCCGTGCACGAGGAGTTCGGCACGTCCTTCCCGATTCGCTACGACTACCTCGACACGGTCGAGGGCGGCAACCTCTCCCTGCATCTGCACCCCCGCGCCGAGTACATGCGCACCCGCTTCGGCTGGCCGTACACCCAGCACGAGACCTACTACGTCACGGCCACATCCGGTGACGACCCGCGGGTCCACCTCGGTCTGCAGCAGGACGCCGACATCGATCTGATGCGCAAGCAGATCGTGGCGGCCATCGAGCACGGTGAAGAGGCGGATGTCGAGCGCTTCGTGCAGAGCCACCCCTCGGAGGAGGGGCGGCTCTACATGATCCCGGCGGGCACCCCGCACGCCTCCGGAACGGGCAACCTCGTCCTTGAGATCAGCGCCACCCCGTACCTGTACTCGCTGCGCTTCTACGACTGGCTGCGCAAGGACGCGCAGGGCAACTCCCGCCCGCTGCCGTACGAGCACGGTTTCGCCAACCTCGACACCCGCCGCCAGGGCGAGGACGTGGTCCGTGACCTCATCCAGGAACCGCGGACGCTGCGCGAGGGTCCGGGCTGGCGCGAGGAGGTCATCGGCGCCCTACCGGAGATGTTCTACGAAGTCCGGCGCTTCGTCATCGACCCGGAGGCCGACGGCGCGCAGCCCGCCGAGGACGACACCGAGGGCACCTTCCACATCCTCAACATCTCCGCCGGCGACGGCGTGGTGATCGAGACAGCCGACGGCAGGACCCATGAGCTGGTCTTCGCCGAGACGCTGACCGTGCCCGCCGCGGTCGGCGCCTACCGGATCCGGCCGCTGGGCGAGCGGCCGGTGCACATGATCAAGTCCCTGGTCAGCTGAGACCGGGGCGAATCCGGCCGGAGACGAGGAAGGAGTCACACGCATCCGCGTGTGTTAACGATAACTCAACGTCACGTTCCAGGCGCCCCGCCGCCGACCAGAGAAAACACGAAGAGGCAGCCATGAGCCGCACCCCTGCCACCGCCTCACCATCGCCCGCCACCGGGACCGACCGCAGCCACGGCCGCTCCCTCGTCACCATCGCCGTCGTCAGTGCCCTCGGGGGCCTGCTCTTCGGCTACGACACCGGCATCATCTCCGGTGCCCTGCCCACCATCGCCGACGACTTCGGGCTGGCCGACGCCGGCAAGGAGCTCGTCACCAGTGCCATCCTCGTCGGCGCCATCCTCGGTGCCTGCCTCTCCAGCCGCATAGCCGAGCGCCTCGGGCGGCGCCAGGCCGTCATCTGGGCCGCCGCCATCTTCTCGACGGGAGCCGTCCTCGCGGCCATCGCCCCCGAGGTGTGGACACTGGGCATCGCCCGCCTGATCCTGGGGCTCGCCGTCGGGCTGGCCTCGCAGGCCGTGCCCTTGTACGTGGCCGAGCTCGCCCCGCCCACCCGGCGCGGCGGCCTCGTGGTGACCTTCCAGCTCGCCATCACTCTCGGCATCCTCGCCGCGTATCTCTCCGGCTATCTGCTGAGCGAGAGCTGGCGCTGGATGTTCGGCCTGGGCCTGCTGCCCGCCGTCGCCCTGCTGATCGGCATGTCCGCTCTGCCGGAGAGCCCGCGCTGGCTCTTCACCCACCGCGGTCCGGAGGCGGCCCGCGCGGTCCTCGCCCGCGTACGCCCCGACAGCTCGGCCGTGGAGGCGGAGCTCGGCCGGCTTGCCGAGACCGCGGCCGAGGCGGGTGAACGGGGCCTGCGTGCCCTGCGCGCCCGCTGGATGCGCCCGGCCCTGATCGCGGGCATCGGCCTCGCCGTCGCCTCCCAGGTCACCGGCATCAACGCGATCATCTACTACGCCCCGACGATCCTCGGAGACTCCGGCTTCGGGCGCTCGGCCGCGATGCTGACGACGGTCGGCGTCGGCGTGGTCAACTTCCTCATGGTCGCCCTCGGCATCTGGCTCGTGGACCGGATCGGCCGGCGCCGGCTGCTGCTGGTGCTGCTGCCCGGCGCCGTGGTCTGCCTCGCCGCGCTCGCCGCCGTCTTCATGAACGGCCAGACCCCGCAGGGCGGTTCCCGCTGGATCGTGGTCCTGGGCGTCCTCGGCTACATCGCCTTCAACGGCGGCAGCCTCTCGGTCGTGGTCTGGCTGGCGGGACCGGAGATGTTCCCGCTGAAGGTCCGGGCGGTCGCAGTGGGCGTGTCCACCTTCGCCGTGTGGTTCGTCGACCTCATCGTCAGTCTCACCACCCTCTCCCTCACCAGCTCGCTCGGCGTCTCCGGCACCTTCTGGCTGTACGCCGCGATCAACGCGCTCGCCTTCCTCTTCGTATTCCGCTGCGTGCCCGAAACTCGGGGCCGCAGCCTGGAGGACATCGAGGGCGCCCTGCGCACCGGCACGTTTCGCGCGATGTGCTGAGCGGCACGGCCACGGATCCTGTACATACGAGGAAAACCCACTATGAACCGCACTCTCCAGCCCGCCGGGCCCGTCCGGAGCGGCTCGCCGCTCCGCCACCGCCCGCCTTGCCGCGGCCGCACGCCAGGGGGTGATCGCATGCTGAACACGCCCGTCCCCGTTCTGGAGGTCGGCGGCACCCACGTGACCGCGGCGCTGGTGGACCAGGCCGCTCGGGAGCTCATGGGCGAGGCGGTGCGCGAGCCGCTGCCCGCGCAGGGCTCGGCCGGGGAGATCCTCGGCGGCATCGCCGCGGCCGCCGCGCGGATCGAAGCCCCTCCGGGAGCATGCTGGGGTGTGGCGATGCCGGGCCCCTTCGACTACGAGGCGGGCATCGGGCTCTTCAAGGGGGTCGGCAAGTTCGAGTCGCTGTACGGCGTGGATGTGGGCGCCGAGCTGAAGCGGCGGCTGCACCCGGCGCCGGCCACGCTGCGCTTCCTCAACGACGCGGACGCCTTCGGCATCGGCGAGGCCGTCGCCGGGGCGGCCGTCGGCCATGCACGCTCCGTGTGCATCACTCTCGGCAGCGGCGTCGGCTCCGCCTTCCTCGACCAGGGACAACCCGTCAACGACGGGCCGCTGGTGCCGCCGGACGGCAGCGTGCATCTGCTGTCGTACGGCGGGCGGCCGCTTGAGGAGACCGTGTCGCGGCGCGGCATCCGTGCCGCGTACGCGCGTGCGGCGCTGGACGATCCGGACGTCGTCCCCGATGTCCGGGCCATCGCCGAGCTGGCCCGTGCCGGGGACCGGCACGCGTGGGCAGTGCTGGACCACGCCTTCCGGGCGCTGGGGGCGGTACTGGCGCCGTGGCTCGCGCGGTTCGAGGCCACGGCGCTGGTCGTCGGCGGCTCGATCGCCGCGTCCTGGGATCTGATCGAGGGCCCGCTGCGGGCGGGAGTGGACGCCGTTCCGCACACCGGACTCGGCGGAAAGATGGTGTTCCGTACCGCGGAGCACCCCTGCGACGCGCCACTGCTGGGTGCCGCGTGGTGGGCGGCGCGGCCGCAGCCCGCCACGGCCGGCGGCCGTTGACAGCCGCATAGAATGAAGGCCGCGGGCGCGCTGGGGAAGGTACCCGCGGCCGTCGGCTTCGAAGAGAGAGCGAGCGCAGTGCCCCCGTCCGGCAGTCCCGGATCGCCCGGATCCGCCATCCCCACGATGCGGGATGTCGCCGCTCGTGCGGGAGTCAGCGCCATGACCGTGTCGCGGGTCCTGAAGGACGAGCACGTCAGCGCGGCGACGCGGGAGCGGGTGCTCGCCGCCGTACGAGAACTGGGGTACCGCCGCAACGAGGTGGCCCGTAATCTGCGCCTCGGCCGTCCCAGCGGCATGATCGGCCTGGTCGTCACCAATCTCGCCAACCCCTTCTACTCCCGGCTCGCACTCGGCGCCGAGCAGGTTGCCGAGCAGCACGGGCTTCGGCTGGTGCTGGGCAACACCGGGGAACAGGTCCAGCGCGAACGTGAATTGGTGGAGGACCTGGTCTCCCGCCGGGTGGACGGCATGATCGTGGTTCCGGCCGGGGCCACCCACCGCCATCTCAGCAGCGCCGCGCTCGGCGGCACACCCGTGGTCCTCGCGTCCCGGCCGCCCTCCGGGATCGATGCCGACACGGTTCTCGTGGACGACTTCGGCGGTGCTCAGGCGGCCACCGCTCAGCTGCTGGCCGAAGGCCACCGGAGCGTGGGCTTCTTGGGCAATCCACCCGCCCTCTTCACCGGCGCCGAGCGCTTCCGCGGCTACTGGGCCGCGCACGAGGAGGCCGGGCTGACGCCACGTGAGGAGTGGGTGCGCCGCGGGCCGTACGACATCCCCACCGCGGAGGCGGCGGCCTTGGAGCTGCTGGACCGCGAGGACGCGCCGACGGCACTGTTCTGTACCAACAACCGCATCACGCTGGGTGCTTACCGCGCGGTGCTGCGCCTGGACACCGACACCGCGCTCGCGGGCTTCGACGACTTCGAGATGGCCGACATGCTGAAGGTGCCGGTCACCGTCGTCTCGTACGACGCGGACGAGGTCGGACGCCGCGCGGCCCGGCTCCTGCTGGACCGGATCGAGCAGGCTCCGGACAAGCCGCCGGGCCCGGCACGTCGCACGGTGGTGCCGACATCGGTGGTCCGTTACGGCGTGTAGTGCTGCCGGAAGGCCACCGGCCCACGGCAGCAGTGTATGTCGACTGCCGGGATCGCGGCCGATCGGTCAGGCCGAGCGCAGGGCGTCGGTCGGGGAGGCCCTGGCCGCGCGCAGTGCCGGGTAGATCCCGGCGAGGGCGGCCACCAGTACGGACACCAGTGGTCCGGCCACGACCGTGTAGAGCGGGATGGAGGCGGGCCACGTGCCGTGAGCAGGTCGGAGGGACGGCTGACGGCGACCATGCTCGGGCTGGCCGGGTCGGCGGTGGCCGCGGCGACGGCCTGGACGTCGGGGACACGTTCGGGGTGGGACCTGAGGTAGATCGTGGCAGCGGTACCGTCCGCGCCCAGGTGGGCCTTGGCCTGGGGCCGGCCGACCAAGGCGGTGGTGCCGAGCTCGGGGGCGCGAGGTCGTTCGGAGCCAGGACTCCGGCGACGGCGTACGACTGCCCTCCCAGCCAGACGCGTTCGCCCGGCGCGGTCACGCCGAGGCGTTGTGCGGCCTGGTCGCCGAGCACGGTCACGGGGAGGCCCTGGCGGTCCGATCATGCCGAGACGCAGCAGGTCCGTCGGACGCAGTCGGGTCCGGCGCAGGGTGGACGTCACAGGGCGCCTCCTGCGGGCTGCGGGCCTTGTTCGTCGAAGTCGATCCGGCCGTCATGGATGCCGATGCGTCGCGGGAAAGAGGCAGTGAGTTCGCGGTCGTGGGTGGTGACGACGACCGTGGTGCCGTTGCCGTTCAGGGTGCGCAGCAGGTCGACGACGGCCGCGCCGGAGACGCTGTCCAGGGCGCCGGTGGGTTCGTCCGCGAGCAGTAGCGCGGGGTGGCCGACAAGGGCGCGGGCGATGGCGACCCGCTGCTTCTCACCGCCGGAGAGCTGGTCGGGGTGGTGGTGGAGCCGATGCCCGAGTCCGACATCGCGCAGGGCTTCGGCGGCGGCAAGGAGTTCGCCGGCCTCGACGGTGAGATCGATACCGTGCAGGATGCGCAGCGGAAGCGAGCCCGGATCCCTGCCCTCTTCGAGCCGTTCCGGCGCGGACCGGAGCGCCGCGGCAACGGCTCCGGACTGGGACTTGCCGTGGTCCGGGCGATCACCCTGACCCACCACGGCGAGGTCACCGCCACCCCCCGCCCTGGCGGTGGCCTCACCGTCCGCGTCGAACTGCCCCGGGGTGCCTGGAACGGGCCCACAGGGAGAGGAGGGTCTGGTACTGCGGGCTCTGCCAGGCAAGGAAGTTGACGGTGCGTTCGCCGCACACCTCCTTGCCTTCGTCGGCATCGCCGCACCCGCACGGCTCGACGGAGATCATTGTCCGGCACGCGCACGCCTTCCGCCGCGGCACGGCCATGAACCGAGCGTCTACCCGTGGGTGATGGCCTTCGCAAGGAGCGACGTGAGGATCGACTCGGCATGTGTCCACAGCAGGGCGCCGCCGGTCTCCGGCACGACATGGCGCTGTGCACCGGGCATACGGGCAGCGAGCAGTGTTCCGTTATCGGGCGAGTGGCCGGTGTCCCGTTCGCCGTACCAGATGTCGACCGGAACGGTGATCTCGTCGAGGGCGAATGGCCACCGCCCCATCGCCAGGACCGTGTCGCGGGCGTAACCAGCAGCACCTTGAGCAAATGCCTCGTTCAAGGCCCTGCGGTAACCAGCCGCGAAATCAGGATCCCGGTACACGGCAAGGTCGCACGTCGGGCTCCCGGCCATCACCATGTCCCACATCGCATCCGCAGTGAAGCCCGCGAAAAACTCCTCGGCGCCGGCCGGATCGCACGCGGTCCGCTCGACGAGACCACGCAGGTCCGCATCCAGAACAGAAGCGAACTCCGGCGCGGCGACCTCATCCGCACCCGAGACGACAGCCAGTGCCGAGGCGACCCCCTCCGCGGCACAGGCGAGGGCGAACGGCGCACCTTGCGAGTTCCCGACCACAAACGGGCGCCCCAGCCCCCGCAGCGCACAGAGTTGACGCAGATCCCCGGCGAAGTCGGAAAAGGTCCGCCCGAGGGCGGGCGTCGAGACACCAAGCCCCGGACGATCCACAGAGACAAGACGCACTCCCCGCGCGTCGACGACGCCTGCGCCGAACCCGAGCCACCGGCTCGTAGCCGCACCCGGACACAACAGAACCGGCACCCCGTCCAACGGCCCCCACTCGGCCCAGCCGAGCAACCGCCCATCAGACAGCGCACTCTCGCCGAGCCGGGCAGGAACATCGACGTATCCAGTCATGATCGACATCATGGTCATGGACAAGGTGTCCCGCACCGGACTTTCGCCATGTCCCCGGACAGCACGTTGCCTGACGCGGCACCAGAAACCCACCGGTTCACGCGACATCGTGAGTCCGCGAAGAGTTCCAGGTGGCACGGAAGACCATTCCCGTAGATGTATTCATGTCCGCCTCTAGGGTTCATTTTTGCGCCTCCGTTGCGGATTCTTGAATGACGCCTGATGTGCTGTCACAGCAATGATCAGGGGGGAGCAGCATGGCGATCGAGCTGCCGGACGAGGTGGTGACGTTCCTTCAGTTCATCGGGGTGAACTGGCCGAGCGTCAACGAGGACAAGGTCCGTGAATTCGCCTCCCACGTACGGGACTTCGCGCAGAAGCTGGACGAGACGCACAAGGACTCGACGTCGACGGTCCATCAGCTGGCCGAGGTGTATCAGGGGGCGTCGTACGAGGCGTTGCTGGCGAAGTGGGGGCAGCTGTCGGACGGGCATATGACGGAGCTGGTCAATGCCTGTCACACGGTGGCCACCGCGTTGGATGTCGCGGCGGACACGATCGTGGCGATGAAGGTGGAGGCGATCGGCGAACTCATCGTGCTGGCCATCACGTTCGTGGCGGATCAGGCTGCCGCGGTGGCCACGTTGGGGATCGCGGAGGCGGCCGAGGCGCTGGTGATCGCGGCCGGCAAGAAGCTGATCAAGTTCCTTGAGGACCAGTTGGAGCAGTACATCATCGGCCAGGTCATCGAGGCGGCCATCAATCCGCTGGTGGAGGTGGTCGGCAAGGCGGTGAGCGGCATGGTCTTCCAGGCCGCCGAATCCGCACTGGGCGTCTCCGGCGGCGGCGGGGGCGGAGGAGGCGCGGGGGAGAGCTTCTCCATCCACCCGGAGGAGATGCACAAACGCGCCGAGCTGCTGCGCGGCCATGCGCGGACGGTGGCGTCGCACGCCGCCGACTTCGAGTCGAAGGCTGCGGGAGTGAGCTTCGAATGAGCAACCGGATCGTCAAGGCACTGGAGGACGGTGCCGAGAAGGTCGGCAAGACCATTGCCAAGGATGCGAGCAAGGCCGTCCAGGACCTGTACCACGGGGCGGGCGACCGGCTGAAGAAGGTCGCCACCAACCACGCCGAGAACGACGCCAAGCATGCCGGGGAGCTCGACAAGCTCCTCAAGGGCAACAAGGGGGACATGCCGCGCGCCCCGCACACCACGGGTGGCGGCGGGCGTCGCGGGGGCGGTACGCGGGCCGGCGGCCGCGGCCGTGGCCGCGATCAGGTGGACAACCCACGCGAGGCCGGCCGGCCGCAGGAGTCCGTCTGCCCCGGTGGTGAGCCCGTTGACATGGCGACCGGGCGGATGTTCATCGACCAGACCGATGTGTCGCTGCCCGGTGCGCTGCCGCCGCTGTTCAGGCGGTCGTTTGAGTCCGGTTACCAGGCCGGGCAATGGATGGGTCCGCGCTGGGTCTGCACCTTCGACGAGCGACTCGAATTCGACGACGAGGGCATCGTCTACCTCAGCGCGGAGCGGACCGCGCAGGCATACCCGCACCCGGCGCCCGACGAGCCCGCCCAGGCAACGGCCGGCGCTCGTCTGGACCTGGAGGGCGACAGCCTGACGGGCGACTACACCCTGACCGACATCACCACGGGCCTGGTCCGGGAATTCACCCGCCAACCCGATGGCGAGACGGCCCTCCTGACCGGAATACGTGACCGGACAGGCCACCGCGTCGAGTTCGACTACGCCGCCGACGGCGCACCGCTGAGCATGACGCACTCCGGTGGCTACCGCATCCTGGTCAGCGTGGAGGCCGGCCGCATCAGCGCGCTGCATCTGGCCGGAGCGGACGAGGACGGCCGCGATCTGCTGCTCACCCGGTACGGCTACACCGACGGGCACCTGACCGCCGTCCACAACTCCTCCGGGCGCCCGCTGCTCTTCGCCAACGACGCCCAGGGCCGGATCCTTTCCTGGACGGACCGGACCGGCACCCGCTACCTCTACACCTACGACGAGTCCGACCGGGTCGTGGAGGAAGGGTGCGCCGACGGCACGCTCAGGTTCCGCTTCGAGTACGGCGACCAGGATCCGGACACCGGCCTCAAGGTCCACTCCGAGACCAACGCGCTCGGCCACACCACCCGGTACCAGGTCAACGAACACGCCCAGATCGTCGCTCAGACCGACCCGCTCGGGAACACCACCTCTTTCGAACGGGACGAGTACGACAACCTGCTCTCCCAGACCGACCCCCTCGGCCGTACCACCAGGTTCGCCTACGACGACACCGGCAGCCTCATCTCCGTCACGCGCCCGGACGGCGAGCAGGCCACGGCCGCCTACTTCGGTGACGCGAGCCTGCCCACGCTGATCACCCGTCCCGGCGGCCTGACCTGGCAGCAGACCTACGACGAGGCGGGCCGCCGCACCTCGCTCACCGACCCCACCGGGGCCACCACCCGCTACGGCTACGACGAGTCCGGGCATCTGGCCTTTGTGACCGACGCCCTCGGCCACTCCACGCGTCTCCGGTGCAACGCGGCCGGCCTGCCCATCGAGGTCACCGATCGGGCCGGAGCCACCAGCAGGTACGAGCGCGACGCCTTCGGCCGGGTTGTCGCCATCACCGACCAACTGGGCGAGATCACCCGGCTGACCTGGAGTACCGAAGGCAAGCTGACGTCGTACGCGGCGCCCGACGGAACCGTCGAGACCTGGGCGTACGACGCCGAGGGCAATCTGCTCACCCACATCGACCGCCTCGGGCAGACCAGCACCTTCGAGTACGGCCCCTTCGCGACCCTCGCTGCCCGCACCGACCCGGACGGTACCCGTCTCACCTTCGGCCACGACGCTCATCTGCAGCTCGTGGAGGTCACCAACGCCCTTGGCCAGACCTGGAACTACACCTACGACCCCGCCGGCCAGCTCATATCGGAGAGCGACTTCAACGGCCGGACCGTCGGCTACCAACTGGACGCCTCCGGCCAGGTCGTCTCGCGAACCAACCCGCTGGGACAGCGGATCCAGTACTCCTATGACGTACTCGGTCAGCTCGTGGCGAAGACCTCGGACGGGGCGATCACGAGCTACGCCTACGACAGCGCCGGGCACCTGATTCGGGCCGCCGGCCCGGACGCGGACCTGCTCCGCACGGTCGACGTCCTGGGCAACCTGATCAGCGAGACCGTCAACGGCCTCACCCTCACCCACACCCTCGATGCCCTCGGCCGGAGCACCGGACGCACCACCCCCGGCGGTCACACCAGCGCCTGGACCTACGACCGGGCCGGTCGCCGCACCTCCCTCACCACCCCCGGCGGCAGGCTGGACTTCGCCTACGACGCGGCCGGGCGCGAGAACGAGCGAAGCCTCGGCGGACGTCTCACCCTGGCCAGTGCCTGGGACGCCGAGCACCGCCTCACCGGCCAGATCCTCAGAACCGAGCAGTCGGTGCTGCAACGCCGCGACTACACCTACCGGGCCGACGGCGCCCTCACCGGCGTGGAGGACCAGCTCGGCGGGGCCCGTACCTTCGATCTCGACGCCGCCGGACGCGTCACCGCCGTCCATGCCGCCACCTGGACCGAGAACTACGCCTACGACCCGGCCGGCAACCTCACCGCCGCGGACTGGCCCGCCACCCATGCCACCCAGGGCGCGGTCGGCACCCGCACGTACAGCGGCACCCAGCTCAGCACCGCCGGCCGCGTGCGCTACGAGTACGACACCGCAGGCCGCATCACCCTGCGCCAGGTCACCCGCCTCTCGAAGAAGCCCGCAAGCTGGCACTACGCCTGGGACGCCGAAGACCGGCTCACCCACGTCACCACGCCCGACGGAACACGCTGGCGCTACCTCTACGACCCCTTCGGCCGCCGGATCGCCAAGCACCGCCTGGCCGCGGACGGCGTCACCGTCGAAGAGCGGACCGACTTCACCTGGGACGGTTCAAAGCTCGCCGAGCAGACCACACACGCCCCGTACCTTCCCGGGCCCTACACCATGAGCTGGGACCACCGAGGGCTCCATCCGCTCGCCCAGACCGAGACCATCACGGCCCCCGCGACGGCCGACACCCCGCAGGACCAGATCGACCGCCGCTTCTTCGCGATCGTCACCGACCTCGTCGGCACCCCGACCGAACTCGTCGACACGGCCACCGACACCATCGCCTGGCGGGCCACGACGACCCTCTGGGGTGACACCACCTGGGCCACCGGCAACACCACCCAGACACCGCTGCGCTTCCCCGGCCAGTACTTCGATCCCGAGACGGGCCTCCACTACAACCTCAACCGCTACTACGACCCCCAAACCGCCCGGTACGCCAGCCCCGACCCGCTCGGCCTCAGTCCCGCGCCCAACCCCGACGCCTACGTCCACAACCCGCACACCTGGTGCGACCCCCTCGGCCTCATGGCCCAGAACCAGGTGAACCCGCTCAAAAAAGAGCTGATGGACCTGGCGAAACAGCGGAAGCAAAAGGTCATGGACGACCTCGGCGAGGACGAGAAGCCCCCGGGCGCCTACTCTGCGGGCAAGGACCGGACCACCGGTAAGGTCTACTACGGGGAGAGCGGCCCGGGCACCGGGCACGAGAAGGCCGTGAACGACGCGCTGCCCCAGGAATCGCACCACAAAGATGGGCGCCCGGCGAATGTCTGCGCCGAACCACGGATGTTCACCAACGCGATCAAGGACGGCGCGGACCCGAAGAACATCGACCTGGTCACCATCAACACAAAGGGAAAGAAATTCGGGATGTGCGACAACTGCAAGACATGGGTGCCCGGATTCGGAGGAGAGGTCCTGACAGGATGAACAACACCCCTGACCGTCCGGCGGTGCGGCGGCTGCACGACCTCGTCGCAGGGGAGGCGCGACTTGAGGCCGGTCCGCTGGACATCGAGGACGCCTGCCGTCGATACGCCGAAGAGGGGTACGAAGTCACGCCTCGCCTCCGGGAGTTCCTCACCGACTACGGTGAGCTCACCGTGACGTGGACGTGGCGGCAGCGCGAAGTCGAGCTCACGACCGCGGTGGAGAGGACCCTGGAAGCCACCCACGCCCTCCCGCGGAACGTCCGCATCGACGCGAAGCGCATCGGCCAGTCCCTCGTGCTGATCGGTACGGCCTGGGATACCGAAGACGTTGTCCTGCTGGCCGAGAACGACGACATCTTCATCTCCGGCGACGCCGGTATTCAGCGGATCGCCAACGGCTTCGAGAACGCCATCCGCGCCATCGGAACGGACAGCTGGGACAAAACCTTCTTCTGAGCGTTTTCCAACCTCAGGCTGATGCGTGGTGAAGGACCAGGACGGCTTTGACGACGTCGGTGATGCGGTTCGTGCTGCAGCGAAGCTTCCGAAGGAGACGCCAGTCCTTGAGGGTGGCCATGGCCTGCTCACCGACGCAGCGGTTCTTGGCGTGGGTGGTGTTGTGGTGGCGCTTCCATCGCTTGAGACGGCGGCCTCGGAACGGAACCCGGACGGGCGCGCCGGCGCCTTGGTACGCCTTGTCGGCCCAGCATTTGAGTCCTGCGTCGGCAAGGGCTTCGGTGATCCCGTGCCGCCTGGCGGCGGTGAGGTCGTGGGTCGAGCCGGGCAGTGCGGGCGAGGCCCACAGCAGACGGCCGAACGGATCGGTGAGGACCTGGACGTTCACTCTGTGGCGTTTGTGTTTTCCCGAGTAGTACGGGGTGTCGGCGGCGATGCGGTCGATCGGCAGCAGGGTGCCGTCGAGGATGACGAACGCCTTCGCCCGGATCGTCCTCATCGCCTCGGCCAGGGACGGGGCGAGGGCGGACAGGACCTCGACGGTTTCCCGTATGTAGCGGAAGACGGTTGCGATTGCGATGCCGAACCCGGCGGCGAGCTGGGCATAGGTGTCACCGCACCGCAGATGAGCCAGGGCGAGCAGGGCCTGGCGTGCAGCGGAGAGACGTCGCCACCGCGTCCCGATCTCCTGCCTCCTCACGGCCGGTTGCCCCGTCAGGAACCGCAGAGTGCGGCTGGACAGATCGATCGAGGATGGATAGGCAAGCACACGAAGCTCCTGGCGGGCACGGGTGATCTTGGTCGAGAACCCGTCTACCAGGAGCTTCACCCTTGCGCAGGACTGTCCAACTCGCGGTCAGCAACGCCAGCTTGGAAACGGCTCAGTGTGTCATGGCCCCACTTCCAGGAGAAATACTCGGAGCCTCGGCGGGGTGTCGGCGTGCCGAGCGCCGCTCTGCGCTTCAAGTCCATTCCGGTGCAGGCACACTAGTAGCGCGGGGCCAGCTTCACACCTCCAATCCAGGCCAACAGTCCAGGGCGATCCGGACACTCTCCAGCCAGCGCTATTCGCGATCTTTCAGGACGGTCCGTCGGCTTGCTGACGGGCCCTCTGCGGTGAGCGTCGGTCGGGGTTTTCGGCAGGGCCCCGGCAAAGTCGTTCGGTGCGGCCGAGGACGATCCACGGGCGTGTGCGGTCACGGGGGCGGCAGCGGTGCCGGTCGGCTGCGCCCGGTCAACTTTCGTCGTGGGCCGTCGCGACCAATGGCGGGTGCGCTGTCCGGCCGTGGCTGCCTAACGTGGCCGCGTGACTCGTGTGGAACGTACAGGCCCTGTGGTATCGGCTCGCCGTGCGCTGGCGGCATGGTTGCGCACGGCGCCCCAGCGGGTGACCGCTCCGGGCAGGGCGCTGTTCGCCCCCGGGATGTGGACTCCTGGGCGCGTCGCGGGCGAATCGCTGCTGAGCCTGGTGCTCGGGCTGCTGGCAGCGGCCGTCGAGTTCCTGGGCACCGGCGGCACTGTACGGATCGTCGCGATGGCCCTGGCCGCTGCGGTGCTGTCACCACTGCGCCGGGTCCTGCCCGCGACGGTGCTTCTGGTCGCCGCCATCGGCTCGGCCGAGTTCGGCGGCCTGGGCCCGCTGCTTCTGGTCGCCGCATGGTCGGCCGGGCGGCGGATCGGCGGGGTCGGCCGGGCGGCCGCCACCTTTGCCGCCGCGTATGTCCTCACCCTCGTCCTGTGGCTCCTGCAGACCACGTCCTCCGCGCTGCTCATGTTTGCCTTCGCCGCCCCGTTCCTGCTGGTCGTGCTCGTCGTACCCGGCCTGATCAGTCGCTACTGGTCGCAGCGCCGAACGCTGGCGGACATCCTCCGGGAGTACAACGCCCAGCTGCTGCGCGAACGCGCGATGATCGCCGGACAGGCCAGGATGCGGGAGCGTCAGCGCATCGCCCACGACATGCACGACAGCCTCGGGCATCAGCTCACGCTCATCTCGGTGCACGCCGGCGCACTGGAGGTGGATCGAGAGCTGACCGGACGGCAGCGGGAGGCCGTAGGTGTGCTGCGCGAGGCGTCGGTGGCCGCGATGCACGAGCTGCGCGAGGTGGTGGGACTGCTCCGGGACGGCACCGAGAACCACCGGCGGGACAGTGGCTCCCAAGCCCTGCAGGCCATGGGGGAGGAGGACGCCCTGGCGCCGTCGCGCGGGGTGGCCGGCATCGAGGGCCTGGTGGCGGCGTCCCGGAGCGCGGGTACGGCCGTGGAGCTGCGGCGCTCCGGTGAGCCGTGCCCGCTCGCCCCGACGGCCGATCATGCGGCGTACCGCATCGTGCAGGAGGGCCTGACCAACGCCCACAAGCACGCCCCGGGTGCCTCGATCGCCATCGAGCTGCGCTACGAGCCGGATGCCCTGGTGGTGGAGGTTGTCAACGCCGCTGCCCCGGGGACCGCGGACGGTGAACGAAGCGTGGTGAGCGGCGGCCAGGGCTTGACCGGGCTCGGGGAGCGGACCCGACTCGTCGGAGGCATGGTGCACACCGGCCGGACGGCGGACGGCGGCTTCCGACTGGCCGGTGTGCTGCCCTACGCCCCGCCGGAGGGCGGTGCCCCGAGCCGCGGTGCCGGGGGAGCGACGACCACGTTCGTCGATCCGACCCACGACTTTCGGCGGCAGAATCCGGCGGACTCTCCGGGCGAGGGTGACCTGGTCATCGACGGGAGCGGTCTGCCGAAGGAGCTGGTCAGGGCGATGAGCAGGAACAAGAAGCGAAGCGGCATAGCGATCGGTTGCGGGGTCGCGGCAGTGGTCCTGGTGCTGATGATGGTCGCGGGGGTCATCGCCGTGCTCTTCCTGGCAGGGGAGTCGGGCAAGGCCATGATCGATCCGAAGCGGTACGACGCGGTGAAGGTGGGCCAGCCCGAGGCGGAGGTCCGTGCGAAGTTGCCGCACGGTGACTCGTTCCTGGCCGACGGTCTGGATGTGGGCGCGCCGCCTCAGCCGAAGGGGGCGAGCTGCCTCGCCCTGCGGTCCGTCGAGACCGGCAGTGCCTGGTACCGGGACCCGGTTTTCCGGTTCTGCTTCAAGGATGGCAGGCTGATCGAGAAGAGGGCTTTCGAGGTCAGTAACTGACGGAGACCGGCTTCGTGGTGACCGGGGGCTCATGCGGGTGGGCTTGTTCGGGGATGATGTCCACATGACCGCTCGGGACAGCGCAGGAGAGACGTGATCAGGGTTCTCATCACCGATGACGAGCCGCTCATCCGGGCCGGCATCAGGATGATTCTCACCTCGGCCGACGACATCGACGTGATCGCAGAGGCGGCCAACGGCCGCGAGGCGATCGAGTCGGCCCGCGCCCAGCGGGTCGATGTGGCACTGCTCGACATCCAGATGCCGGTCATGGACGGGCTGACAGCCCTGACCGAACTACGCCGGACCGTCCCCGACACCCGCGTACTGATCCTCACCACCTTCGGCGCGCAGCAGAACGTGCTGCACGCCCTGACCGAGGGCAGCGCGGGCTTTCTGCTCAAGGACTCGGCACCCGCGGAACTCATCCGCGCGGTGCGCGCCGCGGCCGCCGGTCAGGCGTACCTGTCGCCGGGCGCCACCCGCCACGTCGTGGACTCGCTGGCGTCCGGCCGTTCCGTGCTCCGCGCCGAGCAGCGCCGCCGACTGGAGACACTGACCGAACGCGAGTTGGCGGTGCTGGCCCTCCTGGGCGAGGGCCGCTCCAACGCGGACGCCGGGCAGCGACTCCACATGAGCGAGGCAACGGTCAAAACCTACGTGAGCCGGATCCTGGCCAAACTGGACTGCACGAACCGGGTACAGGCGGCACTCCTGGCACGGGACGCGGGCCTGACTAGCTGACCTCGCCGACCCGCCCAGCACCCAGCCGCCGGGCGCGCCTGCACCGGGGCCACCGGCCCTGGAGCCCGGCCGGGTTCACGTACTGCCCTTCACCCTGCCTTGGGCGGAGATGGCACGTAGGCGTTGAGGTGTCTGCCGGGCGTCAGCGCCCGGCGGAGCGGAAGCGCCGTGATCAGGACGAAGATGCCGAAGAGCGTGATCGGCAACAGCCCTACGGGACGGAGAAACGCGGTGGGATCAGTCATGACCGCGTTCCAGGCGACGCGCCAGTTGCCGACCAGGTCCGCGAGCATGACCACGGCGCCGAGCAGCGGCGCACCAGGGCGGGCGCGGATGATCAACAGTGCGACCAGCGGATCGATCAGCAGGAGCGCGTGGAAGACCAGTTGGACGGGCATCGGCGCGTAGCTGTAGGCGTCCAGGCCGCCCTGCGCGAGAAAGTATCCGTGTGCTCCCGCTCCTTCCAGAAATCCCACCACGTACACCACGGCGGTGCACCGGACCCATACCGGACGATCCCCCCATCGCATAGCGGTCACCCTAGCTCGTCCTCGAACGGCATCCTCGAACGAGGCTCCGTGCGGCACGACTTGGCTGAGGGAGAGCCGGCCTTGCGCCGTTACTGACTTCAGCTCGTTGGGGTGAATCCTTGCGAAGTCGCTGATGGGCGTGGGTGGGTGGCTGTATTCGTGGTGTGTGAGATATGCGGATGGGGGCGGGCTGACTCCTGCGGGGCGTCAGCGCCGGGAGACGGTACGGATGCAGGCGGCTGAACTGTTCGAGCAGATGGTCAAGCCATCGGAAGTTGCACGTCGGCTTCGGGTGAGCGTGAAGTCGGCTTATCAGTGGCATCAGTTGTGGCGGGACGGTGGTGTGCAGGCTCTGGCCTCCCGCGGTCCGAGCGGGAGCCGGTGCCGGCTGTCCCCGCGGTGTCTGGAGAAGCTGGCCACGTATCTGGAGGAGGGGCCGGCCGCTCACGGTTGGGTGGAAGACCAGGTGTGGACCGCATCGAGGGTGGCCACGTTGATCGGCAGGAAGTTCCACGTCTCCTACAGCGTCTCGGGTGCCACCCGGTTGATGCA
>NZ_NNBP01000026.1:111999-145118 GCF_002803155.1 Streptomyces sp. CB02959 | reverse complement strand
AGTAGGACGCCGCCGAACTAAATGTGAAAGAAAGCCCCGCTGGGAACTTCGGTTCCTGGCGGGGCTTTTTGCGTTCCGCGACGGGGCCCCGCGGCGCGGCGAGGCCGGCGGGCCAGGTAAAGTCGGGGGCATCATCGGCACATTTTTCCCACAGGAGGCTTCCGCG
Organism: Streptomyces sp. CB02959; assembly: GCF_002803155.1. Taxonomy (GTDB): domain Bacteria; phylum Actinomycetota; class Actinomycetes; order Streptomycetales; family Streptomycetaceae; genus Streptomyces. Next base: position 144,952 of record NZ_NNBP01000026.1, on the reverse strand, counting down.
TGGAGGTCCAGGAGACGCGGATCCAGACAGATCGTGTCCTCACCATCCCGAATATTCTGAGCATGGCGCGCCTGGTCGGCGTGCCGGTGTTCTTGTGGCTGATCCTCTGGCCGAAATTCGGTGGTCCGAAGGCCGATGGCTGGGCGCTGCTGGTTCTCGCGCTCAGCGGTGTCAGCGATTACCTCGACGGCAAGCTCGCCCGGCGCTGGAACCAGATCAGCAGCCTGGGACGGATCCTCGATCCGGCTGCCGACCGGCTCTACATCCTCTCGACCCTCGTCGGTCTGACCTGGCGGGAGATCCTCCCGGTCTGGCTCACCGCGGCGCTGCTCGCCCGCGAGTTGATGCTGCTGATCGCGGTCGGGCTCCTCGGACGCCACGGGTACGGTCCGCCCCAGGTGAACTTCCTGGGCAAAGCGGCTACGTTCAACTTGATGTACGCCTTCCCGTTGCTGCTGCTCAGTGACGGAAGTGGCTGGCTTCACTCACTCGCTGCTATTTTCGGATGGGCGTTCGCCGGATGGGGTACAGCGCTGTACTGGTGGGCAGGGATCCTCTACGTGGTCCAGGTCCGCCGGATCATCAGGGCGGACGCCACGGCCGACTGAACTCGCCGAATCGGCAGATCGTGCCTAGGCCCGGCGCCCGCGACGGGGGAGTCAGCGGGCGCCCTTGACAAGTGAAGTCGGCAAGACCGTCGTCTCTTCGAGGAGGACGCTTCCGACATGAAGGCCGTTGTGATGGCCGGCGGCGAAGGCACACGCCTTCGCCCCATGACGTCCAGCATGCCCAAGCCGCTGCTCCCCGTGGCCAACAGGCCGATCATGGAGCATGTACTGCGGCTGTTGAAAAGGCATGGTCTCACCGAGACCGTCGTGACCGTGCAATTCCTGGCCTCGCTCGTCCGGAACTATTTCGGCGACGGGGAAGAGCTCGGAATGGAGCTCACCTATGCCAATGAGGAAAAGCCACTCGGCACCGCCGGGAGCGTGAAGAACGCCGAGGAGGCCCTCAAGGACGACGCCTTCCTCGTCATCTCCGGTGACGCCCTCACCGACTTCGACCTCACCGATCTCATCCGGTTCCACAAGGAAAAGGGTGCCCTTGTCACGGTCTGCCTCACGCGGGTGCCCAATCCATTGGAGTTCGGCATCACCATCGTCGACGAGGGCGGTCAGGTCGAACGATTCCTGGAAAAGCCCACCTGGGGCCAAGTCTTCTCCGACACCGTCAACACCGGTATCTACGTGATGGAACCGGAGGTCTTCGACTACGTCGAGTCCGATGTTCCGGTGGACTGGTCCGGTGATGTCTTCCCGCAGTTGATGAAGGAAGGCAAGCCTATCTACGGCTATGTCGCCGAGGGTTACTGGGAGGATGTCGGCACGCATGAAAGCTATGTGAAGGCCCAGGCCGATGTACTCGAAGGCAAGGTCGATGTCGATATCGACGGTTTCGAGATCTCACCGGGAGTGTGGGTCGCCGAAGGAGCCGAGGTGCACCCGGACGCGGTGTTGCGCGGCCCGTTGTACATCGGTGACTACGCCAAGGTCGAGGCGGACGTGGAGATCCGCGAGCACACCGTCGTCGGCTCCAACGTCGTCGTCAAGAGCGGTGCGTTCCTCCACCGAGCGGTGGTGCACGACAACGTCTACCTCGGTCAGCAGAGCAATCTGCGCGGCTGTGTGATCGGCAAGAACACCGACATCATGCGGGCCGCGCGGATCGAGGACGGCGCGGTCATCGGCGACGAATGCCTCATCGGTGAGGAGTCGATCGTCCAGGGCAATGTGCGGGTCTATCCCTTCAAGACGATCGAGGCCGGTGCGTTCGTCAACACCTCGGTCATCTGGGAATCCCGCGGGCAGGCGCACCTCTTCGGGGCGCGCGGGGTGTCGGGAATCCTCAACGTCGAGATCACTCCGGAACTCGCGGTGCGGCTCGCCGGCGCGTACGCCACCACGTTGAAGAAGGGCTCGACGGTCACCACGGCCCGCGACCACTCCCGCGGTGCCCGGGCCCTGAAGCGCGCGGTGATCTCCGCGCTGCAGGCGAGTGCCATCGACGTCCGCGACCTGGAGAACGTGCCCCTGCCGGTCGCCCGGCAGCAGACCGCGCGGGGCAGCGCCGGCGGGATCATGGTGCGGACCACGCCGGGGGTGCCGGACTCCGTCGACATCATGTTCTTCGACGAGCGGGGCGCGGACCTCTCGCAGGCCGGGCAGCGCAAGCTCGACCGGGTCTACGCCCGTCAGGAGTACCGACGGGCCTTCCCCGGTGAGATCGGTGATCTGCAATTCCCGTCCAGCGTCTTCGACTCCTATACGGGAGCGCTGCTGCGGGCGGTGGACACCACGGGCATCAGCGATTCCGGTCTGAAGGTCGTGGTGGACGCCTCGAACGGCAGCGCCGGTCTGGTGTTGCCCAGTCTCCTGGGCCGGCTCGGCGTCGACTCGTTGACCATCAACCCCGGTCTGGACGAGTCCCGGCCGACCGAGACCGCCGATGCCCGCCGCTCCGGGCTGGTCCGGCTCGGTGAGATCGTCGCCTCGGCCCGGGCCGCGTTCGGTGTGCGCTTCGATCCGGTCGGCGAGCGGCTCTCCTTGGTGGACGAGCGCGGCCGGATCATCGAGGACGACCGTGCGCTGCTGGTGATGCTCGACCTGGTCGCCGCGGAGCGGCGCAGCGGGCGGGTGGCGCTGCCGGTGACCACGACCCGGATCGCCGAGCAGGTGGCGGCGTACCACGGGACGCAGGTCGAGTGGACGACGACGTCGCCGGACGACCTCACCAGGGTCGGGCGGTCGGACGGCACGGTGTTCGGCGGTGACGGCAAGGGCGGGTTCATCATCCCGGAGTTCAGCAGTGTCTTCGACGGCGCCGCGGCGTTCGTCCGGCTGATCGGACTGGTGGCCCGTACGCAGCTCACGCTCAGCCAGATCGACGCGCGGATCCCGCGGGCGCATGTCCGGCGGCGGGACCTGGCGACGCCGTGGGCGGTCAAGGGCCTGGTGATGCGGCACGTCGTGGAGGCGGCCGGCGACCGGGACGTGGACACCACCGACGGCGTGCGGATCGTGGAGGCCGACGGGCGCTGGGTGCTCGTGCTGCCCGACCCGGCCGAGGCGGTCACCCACCTCTGGGCGGAAGGCCCGGACGACGTCTCCGCCCAGCAGCTGCTGGACGAGTGGGCGGCCGTGGTGGACAGCGCCGGACGCTGACCCCTCCCCACCGGCGTGCCGCCCGATCGGCACGCCGGTGGGGCCATTGGGAGACCGCGGCGGCGACGTGCGACGATGTGCGGCATGTCGCCGCAGCGCCCCGATCGGAGCAACCCCCACCCCTCGGCCGGGCGCCCCGACGCGTCCATGTCGCTGCTGACCAACGTGATGGACCACAGCCTCGACGACGGATATGCCGAGGCCGCCGCGCGCAAGTCCGCCGAGGGTGTCAGCGGTCTGCCGCGCACGCTGCGGGCGAAGTTGGGGCTGGCGGCCGGTCTGGTGCTGGCGGCGCTGGTGGTGACCGTGGGGGCGGCGCAGGCCCGGGTGTCGGCGCCGACCCTGGCCAAGGAGCGCGAGGAGCTGATCAACCGCATCCAGAAGGGCACCGCCGAGGCCGACACCCAGCAGCAGCGGGTGGACACGACCCGGGACGCGGTGGACCGGATGCAGCGCGAGGCGCTGAAGCAGCACGGCGACGGCAAGGCCGAACTGCTGGCGCTGCTGGCCGGTTCGACCCAGGCCACCGGACCGGGCGTGAAGCTCGTCGTGGACGACGCCAAGGGGTCGGAGGCCGGGACCGGCGGTCCGCGCGAGAGCAGTGATTTCTCGGACACCGGGCGGGTGCGCGACCGTGACATGCAGCGTGTCGTCAACGGCCTGTGGCAGTCCGGTGCGGAGGCCATCTCCGTCAATGGGCAGCGGCTCACGTCGCTCTCGGCGGTCAGAGCCGCGGGAGACGCCATACTGGTCGACAACAAGCCGCTGGTGCCGCCCTATACGGTGCTGGCGGTGGGGGACGGGCAGCGGCTGAGCACCGAGTTCCAGGACAGTGCCGACGGCCAGTACCTGCACGTGCTGCAGGAGAACTACGGCGTGCGCGCCAGGATTTCCGTGGAGAGTGAGGTCACGCTGCCGCCCGCGCCCAGTTTGACCGTACGTACTGCAAAGCCGGAGGCCGGTGCCGCGAAGGCGGACGGCGCCGACACAGGGAAGGGCACATCGTGATCGCCGTACTGGGCCTGATCGTGGGAGTCGTGGTCGGAATCGTCGTCCGACCCGTGGTGCCGACGGTGGTCGAGCCCTACTTGCCGATCGCTGTCGTCGCCGCGTTGGACGCCGTGTTCGGCGGTCTGCGGGCGATGCTGGACGGCATCTTCGACGACAAGGTCTTCGTCGTCTCCTTCCTGTCGAACGTCGTGGTCGCCGCGCTGATCGTCTTCCTCGGAGACAAGCTGGGCGTCGGCGCCCAACTTTCCACCGGCGTCGTCGTGGTGCTCGGTATCCGCATCTTCTCCAACGCTGCCGCGATCCGCCGGCACGTCTTCCGGGCGTGAGGCCGATGGCAGCGGACGAGACGCCGGAGCCGGAGCGCACGCCCGAGGAGCGGCCGGAGCGGAAGCCCGGCCCCGAGCAGGGCGGTCCTGGGGAGCACCCCGCCGAGCGGCGGCCGATGCCGCCCGAGCGTCCCCGTAGGCCCGGGTGGGCGGAAGAGCGCACCGGCGGGACGGAACCGGAGCGTGCGGAGCCGGAAGTGGGACAGAAGGGGACGGAAGCGGCAGTTGGTGGCGACACGGATACGGCGGCGGACGACGAAGCCGAGTCGTCTCCGGCGACCGGTCGGCAGCGGCTGCGGGCCAGTCTGTGGCCGCCGCGACTGACCCGGGCCCAACTGATCGTCGCGTTGCTCCTGTTCATTCTCGGCCTCGGCCTCGCGATTCAGGTACGTTCCACCAGTGACAGCAGTGCGCTGCGGGGCGCGCGCCAAGAGGATTTGGTGCGCATCCTGGACGAACTGGACAATCGCTCCCAGCGGTTGACGGATGAGCAGCGGCGCCTGGAAGGGCAGAAGACCGAGCTGGAGAACAGCTCGGACCAGGCCGAGGAGGCTCGTAAGCAGACCGTGGAGAAGGAACAGCAGCTGGGCGTGTTGGCCGGGACCGTCGCGGCGCAGGGCCCCGGCATAAACCTGACCATCGACGACCCCCACCACTCCGTGGAAGCGGACAAGCTGCTGGACACCATCCAGGAACTGCGGGCGGCCGGAGCCGAGGCCATCCAGGTCAACGGCGTTCGGGTCGTCGCGAGCACCTATCTCTCGGATCTCCGGGGCGGGGTGGAGATTGACGGCAAGCGCGTCACGCCGCCGTACCAGTTCAAGGTCATCGGGAAGCCGGAGGACCTGGAGCCGGCGCTCAACATCCCGGGCGGAGTGGTCCAGACGCTGGAAAAGGAGCAGGCCAAGGTGTCTGTGACCCGTGAAGAGAAGATCATTGTGGACGCCTTGCGAGAGGCGAAGCGGCCTGACTACGCTCGGTCGTCATCCCAGTGAGGCATCCACGTATGGTGATGGCCCGGCGAGGGCATGAGGTAGCGGGGGGTCGACGCACCGTGCGTGTGGTGTGTGGTGGAAACTGTCTGAAGGCCACGGACGTTCACAGGATGTCCGGATCGGCCGGTGTCTGCATCGAGGGTTCGTCCTGCCCCACGGGCGGGTCTGTGTCGTACAAGGGGAATCGCCCGTGAAGTTGTTTGGAAAGCTGTTCGGCAAGAGCGCGCGCCAGGAAGGCGACGGCGGCTCTGCGCGGCATCGCGCCCCGCGCCGGTCGGAAGAAGAAAGCGCGACCGAGAACCGTCCGCTGTTCCGTGACGAGGTCGGCGGTCCGTCCGAGGGGCACGGCGCGGGTTCTGTTGACCCCTCCGGTGCCGGCCGCATAGGTTCCCAGGAACCATCAGCCGCACACACGGGTGGAGGGTCGACCTTGCCGGTTTGTACGAGGTGCGGGCACCGGAACGCCGAGGCGAGCCGGTTCTGCTCCAACTGCGGCGCGCCCCTGCGTGCGGGCGCCCAGCCCGAGCGGGCCTCCGAGACGACGTCGACGATCTCCATCTCGGGGATCGAGGCGTACGACGCGGAGGCGACCGGGCAGAATCTCTCGCCCGCGCTCTCCCCGGAGGCCCAGGCGGCCGTCGACGCCCTCCCGATGGGCTCGGCGCTGCTGGTCGTCCGCCGGGGCCCGAACGCCGGCAGCCGTTTCCTCCTGGACGGTGAGCTGACGACGGCGGGCCGCCACCCGCAGGGCGACATCTTCCTCGACGACGTGACGGTCTCGCGCAGTCACGTGGAATTCCGTCGTGGTTCGGACGGTCGCTTCACGGTCACCGACGTCGGCAGCCTCAACGGCACCTACGTCAACCGCGAGCCGATCGAATCCGTGGTCCTCTCCAACGGCGACGAGGTGCAGATCGGCAAGTACCGCCTGGTCTTCTACGCGAGCCAGCGGGGCGTCGGTATCTGACCGCCAGGGAAGGCATATGCGCCACACACCGACAGGCGGTGCCGGCTCGTCCGGCGCCGCCTCCTCGGACCGCAAACCGATGAGCATCGGCACCGTGCTCAACGCGCTGCGTGAGGAGTTCCCCGAGGTCACCATCTCCAAGATCCGGTTTCTGGAGGCCGAGGGGCTGGTCGAACCGCAGCGCACGCCTTCCGGGTACCGCAAGTTCACCGCGGCCGACCTCGAGCGGCTGGCCGGCGTGCTGCGGATGCAGCGGGACCACTACCTCCCCCTGAAGGTCATCAGGGAGCACCTCGACGCCCTGGAGCGGGGCGAGCAGGTGCAACTGCCCGCTCCGACGCCGCCCCGGGATCTGGTCGAGGGCGTGTCCGACTTCGACGAGGAGCGCCCGACGGCCGCTCGGATCGGCCGGGCGGAGCTGCTGGCCGCCACCGAGGTGGACGAGGCGACGCTCGCCGATTGGGAGTCGTACGGACTCATCGTCGCCCACGGGGACGGCAGGTACGACATCGAAGCCGTCACCGTGGCCAAACTCGTGGCGGACCTCGGCCGCTTCGGCCTGGAGCCGCGGCACCTGCGTGCCGTGAAGGCGGCCGCGGAGCGCGAGGCTGGGCTGGTCGAGCAGGTCGTTGCACCCCTTCGGCGGCACCGCAATCCGCAGACCCGGGCCCATGCCGAAGCCACCGCCAGGGAGCTGGCCACGCTGTCGGTGCGGCTGCACGCGGCGCTGTTGCAGAGCGCTCTGCGCGTCCCTCTGCCGTGAGCAAAAGAGTGCCCGACTACCCAAACCTGCCGGGCACGGCCTAGGGTTGCTGTGTGAACGAGCTCGACGTCGTGGGTGTCCGGGTGGAGATGCCTTCCAGCCAACCGATCGTGCTGCTGCGGGAGGTGGGAGGCGACCGTTACCTGCCCATTTGGATCGGGCCGGGAGAGGCCACCGCCATCGCGTTCGCCCAGCAGGGCATGGTCCCTGCCAGGCCGCTGACACATGACCTCTTCAAGGACGTGCTCGAAGCCGTGGGGCAGGAGCTGACGCAGGTCCGGATCACGGATCTGCGCGAAGGGGTCTTCTACGCCGAACTGGTCTTCGCCAGCGGTGTCGAGGTCAGTGCCCGGCCGTCGGACGCGATAGCGCTGGCGCTGCGCACCGGGACACCGATCTTCGGTACCGACGGTGTGTTGGACGACGCGGGGATCGCCATCCCGGACGAGCAGGAGGACGAGGTGGAGAAGTTCCGCGAGTTCCTCGATCAGATCTCGCCCGAGGACTTCGGCACCAACCAGTGATCGGCCATGTGAAGCACCTGTTTCCGGCCAACCTGTAATCCCTTCCCCGTGACAAGTCACGAGAAACCACTCGTAGGGTGATTATCACTCGGCGTGGCGAGCGCGGCGATCGTTGACGCACCCCGAGCGACTGCATACCGTCGATATGGCAGGTCCCGTCCGGGACGTGAAGGACGGAGGGCGGCGTGGCAATCACCGGCGACGGTACGGCGGCGGAAGGGGCATTGCCGCTCCACACGGGCGCGGCGACGAACCGCAGCCCGGTACAGGCCACTGCGATGTCGGGGGACCGCGAGGCGGAGAACATCGGCTACCGCGGACCGACCGCATGCGCGGCGGCGGGCATCACCTACCGACAGCTGGACTACTGGGCGCGGACGGGCCTCGTGGAGCCCAGCATCCGGCCGGCCTACGGGTCCGGGACCCAACGGCTCTACAGCTTCCGGGACGTTGTCGTCCTGAAGATCGTCAAGCGACTGCTGGACACCGGGGTGTCGCTGCAGAACATCCGCGCCGCCGTCCAGCATCTGCGGGCCCGGGGGCTGGACGACCTGACGCGGATGACGCTGATGAGCGATGGCGCGACGGTCTACGAGTGCACCTCGCCCGACCAGGTCGTGGATCTGCTCCAGGGAGGCCAGGGCGTCTTCGGTATCGCCGTGGGCGTGGTGTGGCGGGACGTGGAGGGCGCACTGTCACAGCTCCACGGGGAGCGAGTGGACACCGGCGAGACGCTGATCGGGAAGAACCCGCACGACGAGCTGGCACGGCGGCGGAACCGCGCCGGCTGACGGCTGCCGGGCGGTGCGCGGCCCGGGACCGGGCCGATTGTCAGTGGTGTGCGGCAGCATCAGTGGTGTGAGACGTGCGCCGACGATCCTGCATCTGGACATGGATGCGTTCTACGCGGCCGCCGAGCAGGCGGCCAAGCCGAGCCTGCGGGGAAAACCCGTGGTCGTCGGCGGGATCGGGCCGCGCGGCGTGGTCGCCACCGCCTCGTACGAGGCGCGGGTCTTCGGGGTGCGTTCGGCGATGCCGACGGCGCAGGCGCGCCGGCTGTGCCCCAACGCCGCGTATCTCAGTCCCCGGTTCACGCTGTACCGCCAGGTGAGTGAAGTGGTCATGGAGCTGCTGCGGGCGTTGTCGCCGCTCGTGGAGCCGCTGAGCCTGGACGAGGCCTTCGTGGACCTGGAGGCCGGTGGGGTGCCGGCGGAGACCGCCGCGGTGCGGGCCGTGGGGGAGCAGCTGCGGCGTGACATCCGGGCGGCCACCGGGCTGACCGGTTCGGTGGGGCTGGCCGGCGCCAAGATGCTCGCCAAGATCGCGTCCGAGGCGGCGAAACCGGACGGCCTGGTGGTCATCGAGCCGGGTACCGAGCGGGAACTGCTGGGGCCGATGCCGGTGCGGACGCTGCCCGGGGTCGGGCCGGCGACGGCCGAGACGCTGCGCCGGGCCGGGATCCACACCGTCGCGGAGACCGCGGAGGCCGGTGAGGCGGAGCTGGTGCGGTTGCTGGGGAAGGCGCACGGCACCGGGCTGTACGGGATGGCGCTGGGCCGGGACGAGCGGCCGGTGGTGGCCGAGCGGGACGCGAAGTCGGTGTCGGTGGAGGACACCTTCGAGGTCGACCTGACCGACCGGACGCGGGTGCGGAACGAGGTGTTGCGGCTGGCCGATCGGTGCGTGGCGCGGCTGCGGTCGGCCGGGCGGTCCGGGCGCACGGTGGTGATCAAGGTGCGGAACTACGACTTTTCGACGCTGACCCGGTCCGAGACGCTGCGCGGGCCGACCGACGACCCGGCGGTCGTCCGGGAGGCCGCCGTACGGCTGCTGGAGACGGTGGACACCACGGGCGGGGTGCGGCTGCTGGGCGTGGGGGTGAGCGGGCTGGCGGACTTCACGCAGGAGGACCTGTTCGCCCAGCTGGCCACGGAGCGGGAGGCGGCGGAGCAGGCGGCGGGCGCGACGGCGGAGCCGGAGGGGGTGGCGGCCGGGGAGCCGGAGCCCGGTGCGGAGCTGCCGCGGCGCTGGCACCCGGGGCTGGACGTGATCCACGAGGAGTTCGGTGCCGGATGGGTGCAGGGCAGTGGCGTGGGGCGGGTGACCGTGCGGTTCGAGGCGCCGTGGTCCGCACCGGGGCGGGTGCGGACCTTCGCCGTCGACGATCCGGCGCTGCGGCCGGGCGAGCCCCTGCCGCTGCGGGGCGGACCGGATCAGTCGTCCGCGCCGGCGATCCGCCCGAAGTCGGTGTCGCCGGCGGATGAGGATGAGTCCGCGGGCGGTGCGGAGATATCCAGGCGGTAGTGGTGGTAGAGCTGGAGTTCCTGCTCGGGGGAGAGGTGCCGGCCGACGCCGAAGTCCGGGGCATCCTTGATCAGCTTGCGGTCGTAGGGGATGTGCAGGCTGTCGCCGACCATCTTGCTCGGTTCCAGGGGGACGAACGCATCCCGGCTGAACAGGCCGGTGCGGACGGCCGCCCATTCCGGTTCGCCCGTCGCGTCGTCGAGGTAGACCTCGTCGACGGTCCCTATTTTCGCGCCGTTCCGGTCGAACGCTTTGCGGCCGATGAGGCTCCGGGGATCGATATCGGTTTGCACGGTCCCTCCAATTGGTCGCAACTGCCTTGTGACAACTACGAAACGGCACATTTCATGCCCCGGCCACTCGAAGGATCGTTCCGGCAGTGCGCTGGTAGGCTGACGAATGGCCGTCGATCCCATGCGGGAGAGTCCTGAGTCGTTCGCGACCAGGGCGCCGAAGGAGCAAATCCTCCCCGGAATCTCTCAGGCACACGTACCGCATGGATGAGGTCACTCTGGAAAGCAGGGCGGGCCACGGACAGACACCATGCCGGAACCCTTCCTCACCGACGGTGAAAGCCGGACCGCAGCCCGCGGGCCGGTGAAGCTCTCAGGTTGAGATGACAGAGGGGGAGGCCGTCCGGGCACCAGCGCCGTGGTGCCCCTCGTAGGTCGTACTGACCAGGAGGCCCCCGCAGATGACCACCAACCGCATCTCCCTGACCGAGCTGGAGCGCGGCACCCCGTTCGAGCGCCGGCACATCGGGCCCGACCACGAGGCGCAGGCCAAGATGCTCGCGCAGGTCGGCTTCGGATCGCTGGACGAGCTCACCGCCACCGCCGTCCCCGACGTGATCAAGAGTGCCGAGGCGCTCGGCCTGCCGGAGGCCCGCACCGAGGCCGAGGTCCTGGCGGAGCTGCGGGCGCTCGCCGACCGCAACCAGGTCCTGTCGTCCATGATCGGACTCGGCTACTACGGCACGTTCACCCCGCCGGTGATCCTGCGCAACGTCATGGAGAACCCGTCCTGGTACACGGCGTACACGCCCTACCAGCCGGAGATCTCGCAGGGCCGCCTGGAGGCCCTGCTGAACTTCCAGACCGTGGTCGCCGACCTGACCGGGCTGCCCACCTCCGGTGCGTCCCTCCTGGACGAGGGCACCGCCGCCGCCGAGGCGATGGCGCTCGCCCGCCGGGTCGGCAAGGTCAAGCAGGGTGTCTTCCTGGTCGACGCGGACTGTCTGCCGCAGACCGTCGCCGTCATCCGGACCCGCGCCGAACCGACCGGCGTGGAGGTCGTGGTCGCCGACCTCACCGACGGCATCCCGGACGAGATCGCCGAGCGCGGCGTCTTCGGCGTGCTCCTCCAGTACCCGGGCGCGTCCGGTGCCGTGCGCGACCCGCGGGCGGTGATCGAGCGGGCGCACGAGCTGGGCGCGATCGTCACCGTCGCCGCCGACCTGCTGGCGCTGACGCTGCTCACCTCGCCCGGTGAGCTCGGCGCCGACATCGCGATCGGCACCAGCCAGCGCTTCGGCGTCCCGATGGGCTTCGGCGGTCCGCACGCCGGCTACATGGCCGTCCGCGAGCAGTACGCCCGCAGCCTGCCCGGCCGCCTGGTGGGCGTCTCCGTCGACGCCGACGGCAACAAGGCCTACCGCCTGGCACTGCAGACCCGCGAGCAGCACATCCGCCGCGAGAAGGCCACCAGCAACATCTGCACCGCGCAGGTGCTGCTCGCCGTCATGGCCGGGATGTACGCCGTCTACCACGGCCCCGACGGGCTGCGCACCATCGCCCGCCGCACCCACCGGTACGCCGCGATCCTCGCCGAGGGGCTCAAGGCCGGCGGCGTCGAGCTCCTCCACGGCGCCTACTTCGACACCCTGACCGCCCGGGTGCCCGGCCGGGCCGCCGAGGTCGTCGCCGCGGCCCGCGAGGCCGGCGTCAACCTCCGCCAGGTCGACGCCGACCTGGTCGGCATCGCCTGCGACGAGACCACCGGGCGCGCCCAGCTGGCCGGCGTCTGGGGTGCCTTCGGGGTCCAGGGCGACATCGACGCGCTGGACGCGGCCGCGGCCGACGCCCTGCCGGAGTCGCTGCAGCGCACCGACGACTACCTCGGCCACCCGGTCTTCCACCAGCACCGCTCCGAGACCGCGATGCTGCGCTACCTGCGCACCCTCGCCGACAAGGACTACGCGCTGGACCGCGGCATGATCCCGCTCGGCTCCTGCACGATGAAGCTGAACGCCACCACCGAGATGGAGCCGGTCACCTGGCCGGAGTTCGGCCAGCTGCACCCCTTCGCCCCGGCCGACCAGGCCGCGGGCTACCTCACGCTCATCCGGGAGCTGGAGGAACGGCTCGCCGTGGTCACCGGCTACGACAAGGTGTCCATCCAGCCCAACGCCGGTTCCCAGGGCGAGCTGGCCGGTCTGCTCGCCGTCCGCGCCTACCACCGCGCCAACGGGGACGAGCAGCGCATCGTCTGCCTGATCCCGTCGTCGGCGCACGGCACCAACGCCGCCAGCGCCGTGATGGCCGGGATGAAGGTCGTCGTCGTCAAGACCGGTGAGGACGGCGAGGTCGACACCGACGACCTGCACGCCAAGATCGAGAAGCACCGGGACGAGCTGGCCGTCCTGATGGTCACCTACCCGTCCACCCACGGCGTGTTCGAGGAGCACATCACCCAGATCTGCGCCGCGGTGCACGAGGCCGGCGGTCAGGTCTACGTGGACGGCGCCAACCTCAACGCCCTGGTGGGCCTCGCCGAGCCGGGGAAGTTCGGCGGCGACGTCTCGCACCTCAACCTGCACAAGACGTTCTGCATCCCGCACGGCGGCGGCGGCCCCGGCGTCGGCCCGGTCGGCGTCCGCGCCCACCTGGCGCCGTACCTGCCCAACCATCCGCTGCAGCCCACCGCGGGCCCGGAGACCGGCGTCGGCCCGATCTCCGCCGCTCCGTGGGGCTCGGCCGGCATCCTGCCGATCTCGTGGGCGTACGTCCGCCTGATGGGCGGCGAGGGCCTCAAGCGCGCCACCCAGGTCGCGGTGCTCAGCGCCAACTACGTCGCCAAGCGCCTGGAGCCGCACTTCCCGGTGCTCTACACCGGTCCCGGCGGGCTGGTCGCCCACGAGTGCATCATCGACGTCCGGCCGCTGACCAAGGCGACCGGTGTGAGCATCGACGACGTCGCCAAGCGGCTCATCGACTACGGCTTCCACGCGCCGACGATGTCGTTCCCGGTGGCCGGCACGCTGATGATCGAGCCGACCGAGAGCGAGGACCTCGCCGAGCTGGACCGGTTCTGCGACGCGATGATCGCCATCCGCGCCGAGATCGACAAGGTCGGCTCGGGGGAGTGGGACAAGGACGACAACCCGCTGCGCAACGCCCCGCACACCGCGGCCGCGCTCGGCGGCGAGTGGGCCCACCCGTACACCCGCGCGGAGGCCGTCTTCCCGGCCGGTGGTGCCGCCGCGGAGAAGTACTGGCCGCCGGTGCGCCGGATAGACGGTGCCTTCGGTGACCGCAACCTCGTCTGCTCCTGCCCGCCGCTGGACGAGTACGACGTCTGATCACCACGGCCACCGGTGACCGGTGGCAACATCAAGGGCCCTCGGCGGATGCGCCGGGGGCCCTGGTGTACGTGCCGGGTGGCCGCGATCAGGCGGCGGCGGTGACCCGGGTCGGGGCGATGACCTGCCCGTCCGGCAGCAGCTCACCGGTGTCCTCGAAGAGCAGGACGCCGTTGCACAGCAGGCTCCAGCCCTGCTCCGGGTGGTGCGCCACCAGGTGCGCGGCCTCCCGGTCGGTGGAGTCGGCTGACGGGCATGGCGGTTGATGCTGGCACATGGAAGTTGTCTTTCGCTGCGGAGTGGTGAACGTCGTGCGGCTCGATGAGGTGTTCATGGCCGCTCCCCCGTTTCCTGTCGGTCCCAGTCTTGCCCCACGGATGGGATTCCGCAGGGATTTCGCAGCAGCGGTACACACTCGATAGTGACGCGTCACCCGTGCGGGCGGTTGCTCCCAATTGAGCGCGCGCCCCGGGGGGTTGGCGCGCTGCCGGCGCACGGGGGCGGACACGGCGGTGCGCCCCGCGGTCGAGGAGTCCGCGGGGCGCATCGGTGCAGGGCGGGCGTGCGGGTGGTGGTGCCCGTCAGGCCGGTTCGCGGAGCAGCGGCGCCGGGCCCAGGCGGAGGGTCAGGCGGGGGAGCAGATCGGCGACCCGCTGCGGGAGGTGGGAGGCGATCCCCGGCGGGGCGGGCGCCAGCGGTACCAGGAGGTCGCCGGTGGTGGGCATCCCGTCGGCGCCGTCCGCGGCGAGGTCGTGGTGCAGCCACAGGGTCAGCATGTACAGCTCCGGCACGGACAGCAGGCGCGGCTGGTAGGGAGCGGTGAGGGACTCGGCCTGCTGCAGGGCCCGCTCCGTGGCGGCGACGTAGGGGCCGTCGCAGAAGTGCGAGAACGTCCAGCCGTCCGGCGTGAGCCGGGCCTCGGCGGCTGCCACGGCGCGCTCTCGGCCGCGGACCAGGAAACGCCAGCCGGCGAGGCGGGTGCGCGGCGGACCGGCCTGGCTGACGTCGTCCCAGACGTGCACCGGCAGCGGGTGGTCGGGGCTCAGCGGCCCCTGATGGGTGCGGAGCGCGGAGGCCGGGGCCTCGCGGACCGCGGTGGGGGAGCCGAGGGCGCTGAGGACGCTGCGCAGGGCGGGCGCAGGGGCGGGAGGAACGTGCAGCGGCATGGCGGGTCGCCTCTCACTTAGGAGACACGGTGGAGCGTGGCAGTGCGGACGGCGCTGTCTGCGGGCGGGTCAGAGCCTGGCTGATCGGAGCTGCGGACAGCGTGGGTCGGCAGCGGTGCCGGGCACCGATGGGAGCACCGCCACACTGACGCCAAATCTCTGCCTCGTCTGCGAAGTTTATACGACATATGTTCTGGAAGTGTTTCGGCTACCCGCCTTGCGGATTTCCGGCAAGGCGGAATTCGGCCCGGTGCCCGGGGTGATTTCCGCCGCTTTGTGCGGGGGTGGGGGAGGTCACCTCGTAATTCTTCGACGGAGTGGTAGGCCGGAACCCGTCGGTGTTTTTTACGAGCGAAATGCGGACGGTGCTGGCCGCCGAGATATGCCGGTGGAAAATGCCCCGTGCCGGTCTCCACGAGAGTAACGGTACCGGCATGCCCTTGAGGCGTTATCGATCAGATTGCCGGGGCATCATCGACCGTAGCCCGTGCTCGGGGTGCCGGAGCGGTGCCCCGCAGCCCGCGGCCGCCAGCCGTTCACTCTAGGAGGGACCCGCCGATGGGGGAGAAGGTCGCCGCGGACGGGATCGACCTGGCGGACCGGGAGCGCTATCGAAGAAAGCTGCACGACTGTCTGGAGGGATTGCACCGGCTCCTGGCGGAGAAGCGGTTCGACCGCCCCAAGAATCTCATGGGGCTGGAGATCGAACTCAATCTCGCAGGTGCCGACGGGCTCCCCCGCATGCTGAACTCGCAGGTCCTCGAAAGGATCGCCAGCGGCGATTTCCAGACCGAACTCGCACAGTGCAATCTAGAGGTCAACATCACCCCGCATCGATTGTCCGGCCGCGTTCTGGACCAGCTCTCCGAAGAACTCCGCACCGGACTCGGCTACGCGGAGAGAAAGGCCCGGGAAGTCGCCGCCCGCATCGTCATGATCGGCATTCTGCCGACCCTGCACGCCGACGACCTCACCGTCGCCAGCCTCTCCGCCAACGACCGCTACGTCCTGCTCAACGACCAGATGCGGGCCGCCCGCGGCGAGGACTTCGCCATCGACATCCAGGGCGTCGAGCGCCTGGTCACCCGGTCGCCGTCGATCGCCCCCGAAGCCGCCTGCACCTCTGTCCAACTGCACCTCCAGGTGACGCCCGGCCGGTTCGCCGCCGTCTGGAACGCGGCCCAGGCGATCGCCGCCGTCCAGATAGCCGTCGGCGCCAACTCGCCGTTCCTGTTCGGGCGGGAGCTCTGGCGGGAGTCGCGGCCGCCGGCCTTCCAGCAGGCCACCGACACCCGCGCCCCCGAACTCCAGGCCCAGGGAGTGCGTCCGCGCACCTGGTTCGGCGAGCGCTGGGTGGACTCCGCCTACGAGCTGTTCGAGGAGAACCTGCGCTTCTTCCCGCCGCTGCTGCCCCTCTGCGGACCGCAGGAGCCGCTGCGCGTCCTCGACGCGGGCGGGGTGCCCGACCTCGCCGAACTGGTCCTGCACAACGGCACGATCTACCGCTGGAACCGACCCGTCTACGCGGTCGCCGACGGCGTTCCGCACCTCCGCGTCGAGAACCGGGTCCTGCCGGCCGGCCCCACCGTCGCCGACGTCATGGCCAACACCGCCTTCTACTACGGCCTGGTGCGCGCCCTGGCCGAACAGCCCCGCCCCGTGTGGACCCGGCTCCCGTTCGGCGCCGCGGCCGCCAACTTCGACGCCGCCTGCCGGCACGGTATCGACGCCACCCTCCGCTGGCCCCGGCCCGGCCGCGCCGGTGGCCTCGCCGAGGTCCCCGCGGTACGCCTCGTCCAACAGGAACTGCTGCCGCTGGCGGCGGCCGGGCTGGACGCCTGGGGCGTCGAACCGGCCGACCGGGACCACTATCTGGGCATCATCGAGGCCCGCTGCGCACGCCGGACCAACGGGGCGGCCTGGCAGACCGCGGCGTTCCACCACGCGCTGCGGCACGGCCTGCCCCGGGACGCCGCGCTGGCCGCGATGACCAGGCGCTACAGCGAGCTGATGCACACCGGGGAGCCGGTGCACACCTGGCCGGTGGCGTGGCCGGTCGGCGGGGCCGTCGTACCGGCGCAGCGGCGGACGGCGCCCGAGGGGCGGGTGTCGTAGCACCGCCAGCGGCGGGTCCGGCGGGCCCGTCCGTCAGCTGACGCCGGTGCCGCAGTCGGTGCGGATCTGAGGGCTCGCCGCCGGGGAGTCGTCGACGGTGCGGCCCGCCACCTCGACGGTGACGGCCAGCCTGTAGGTGTACGTGCCGACCCGGCCGCGGGGGCAGGACGCCGCGACCGGGCCGCCCGACTGGTCCTGGGCGGGTGTCCACAGCGTGTAGCCGCGCTCGCCGTAGGGGCGCCAGTCCGACCAGCTGTCCCGTGGGATCTCGTAGTGCTGCCGCATCCGGGCGGTCCGGCCCGCGCCGGCCAGGGCCGTGGCGGCGAGTGGCCGGGGCCGGCTGATGGCCGGGTGGGTGGTCGAAGTCCGCGCGGACGGCGCTGACTTGCCCGCCGGTCGCTTGGTGGACGGTCGGCTGGTCATGGGAGTTCCCCCGGGTGGAAACGCGGAGCCGGTGCGGCCGTCGTGCGGTGGGGCGGTGCCGTGGACCGGGAGCGTGCCTGCCGGCAGCCGCCCCCGTCCGGACACGACTCAGCGGGGGCCGTGGCTGCCCGCCGCCATGATGGCCTTGAGGATCACCTCGTGGATCTGTGACGGGTCGTTGACCTGGTGCGCGGAGCCACCGGTGGGGGCCACGATGCGGTTCAGCGCGGCCAGGTCCGCCTGTGGGCCGATCGCGATGGCGATCAGCGGCACCGGCCGCTTGGGGTCGGCGAGCCGCTTGAGGCCGGCGGTCAGGGAATCCAGGTCGATGCTGCCGGCGTCGTCGTTGGCACCGTCGGTCACGATCACCAGCGTGTTGAACTTCCCGCTGGTGTACGTCGCGGACGCCCGCTGGTACGCGGCCAGCGTCGTGTCGTAGAGGCCGGTGGCGGTCCGCGGCACGGGCGCCAGCGAACCGAAGGCGGCGGTGAGTTCGTCGCGGTGGGTGCCGCCGCCCGCGCCGCGGTCCCCGAGCCGGCTGGTCGGCGACAGCTCCACGTAGTCCCGGGCGCCGTCCAGGTGGGTGGCGAACTTCCACAGTCCGATCTCGTCCTCGGGCGTGAACGTGGACAGCGCCTGGAGGAGGGAGCTCTTGGCGAGGTCCATCCGGGACCGGCCGCCCTGCCCGGGGACCGGCGCCGCCATCGACGGCGAGGCGTCCACGACGGCGGTGATCCGGGCGCTCTGCACCGTGATGGTCCACATGCCCAGCAGCGCCTGGAGTTCCTTGGCCGACGGCGGGTCGGCGGGCGCGGCGGCGTACGGCTGCGGTGCGCGACCGCCGGCCGTGCCGGTCAGCTTCGGGTCGGCACTGCCGTTGCCGGCCCGGAAGCCGTGGTCGTGCAGGGTCTGCTGCCCCGACGTGTCGTCCAGCAGGGTCATGAAGCGGTTGGCGGCGCGGCTCTGGTCGGCGCTCAGGGCATTGTCGTCGACGAGGGTGTAGGGGTAGGTGAGCTGCGCGGTGCCGTCCGCCGGGTAGAAGAGGTCGAGCGGGGGGCCGCCGTCCCCACGGGTGTTGTGGGCGTACGCGGCCTGCTCGGAGAGGAGCACCGCCTGGTTGCGCCGCGGGTTGCCCTGTTCGGCACCGGAGTCGTTGCGCGGCAGCGTGGCCAGCACCTGGTCGTCGCCGTCCGCGACCCGCTCGTAGAGGAGTTTGGCCGTGGCGGCGGTGTGGGTGTCGGCCTCGTCGGCGTTCGCCGCCGCCTTGCGGTTGGCGGCGTCGATGCGGGCCAGGGCGAGCAGTCCGGTAGCGCTGCGGGCCGGGTCGGCGACGCCCAGGCGCAGCGTCCCGCCGGTGGTCGCGGTCCGGGTCAGCGTGGTCCAGGAGTAGGTCTTCCCCGGCCAGCCGAGCGTCCGGGCGGCGTCGCGGACCGCGCCCAGGGCGATCGGCGAGGAGGCGAGGGAGCCGACGGACGTCAGGGACGAGCCGCGCTCGTCGGTGACCCGGTCCACCCACAGGTCGGAGTCCGGTACCCACACCTGGAACTCGGGGTCGGCGGGCCGCTGGGCGAGCGAGTCGGCGACCTCGGAGGAGGGCTGCGCGTTGATGGTGACGTCCAGGCACTTGCCGTCGGTGCGGACCGCGTCCCTGCGGGCCTCGTCCGCCACCGCCTCCAGCGCCGGGGCGATATCGGGCGAGGCGACCACCGCGAGCTGTACGGCGTCGCCGCCGCACGGCTTGCCGAAGGGGAGGAGTCCGCCGCGCACCGCCACGATGGAGCCGGCGGCGGCCGCGACGACGACGGCGGTGGCGACGGCGACCGTCCGCCGGCGGCGGCGGCGCGGTCGGGGGGACCCCGTGGCCTGCGGTGCGGAGTCGTCAGGCAAGCTGTGACGTCCCATGCGGTAGCGCCTCTCCTGATAATCGGAGTTCCGGAGCCCCGGACCTCCATCGGGATCGATGCGGACGGGAACACCCCCCCACGGAGGGTGCCCGTCCCCGGCCTGTCGCGAGCGATTCGTACCTGCTTTCGAGACCCTAGCGGTGCGACGGTGGTGAAGAAGCGGTATTGCGGAAGTGGAGGAACCTTTGCAGTCGGATGCAACTCCCGTGCCGGACGCGGACGTTCCGGGCGCGGGGAACGGCTCGGGGCGGCTGCGGGAGGCGGCCGGAGAGCCCGCCCGGAGCGTGCTGCGGAACGAGACGCTGATCGTCCTGGCGCTCTCCCTGGGAGCCAGCGCGGTCTCCGCGCTCATCAGCTTCGTCGGGGCGCTGACCAGACCCGGCGGCCTCAAGCACCAGGCCGCGACGCTCAACGCCTCGCACGCGCCCGGCCGCCCCTGGCTGGATCTCGCCTGGCAGCTGTTCGGGATCGCCACCGCGCTGGTGCCGGTGGTGCTGGTGGCCCATCTGCTGCTGCGCGAACGGGCCGGCGGGCTGCGCGCGATCGGCTTCGACCGAAGGCGGCCCGGCTTCGACCTGGGGGTGGGCACCGGACTGGCGGCGCTCATCGGGGGGAGCGGACTGCTGCTCTATCTGGGCGCGCGGGCGGCCGGGTTCAACCTGACGGTGGTGCCCGAGGCGCTGCCCGAGGTGTGGTGGAAGGTCCCGGTGCTGATCGCTTCAGCGGTGCAGAACGCCGTCCTGGAGGAGGTCATCGTCGTCGGGTATCTGCTGCGCCGGCTGGGGCAGCTGGGGTGGACACCGTGGGCGGCGGTGGCCGCCAGTTCGGTGCTGCGCGGCTCGTACCACCTCTACCAGGGCATCGGCGGGTTCTTCGGCAACATGGTGATGGGCGTGATCTTCGCCCTGGTGTACCGGCGCTGGGGCCGGGTGGGGCCGCTGGTCGCCGCGCACGCCCTGATCGACATCGTCGCGTTCCTGGGCTACGCGCTGCTCGCGGGGCAGGTGTCCTGGTTGCCCACGGCGTGAGGCGCGGTGTCCGGTGGTGCGGGGCGGGTGGCCGGGTGGCCCCCGCCCCTTGCCGTGCCGGGGCGGCGTCAGGGGGCGGCGAGCAGTTCGCCGTCGATGACGGTCACCGCCGAGCCGGTCAGCAGGGTGCGGTCGCCGCGCAGCTCGGTCCGGACGAACCCGGTCCGGGCGCCGCCCTGGAGGCCGACCAGGGTGTCGCGTCCCAGGCGTGCCGACCAGAAGGGGGCGAGCGCGGTGTGCGCGCTGCCGGTCACCGGGTCCTCGGCGATGCCGACCCCGGGGAAGAAGCCGCGGGAGACGAAGTCGTAGCCGCCGTCGGGGTCTTCGGCGCACGCGGTGGCGATCACGCCCCGGCCGCCGTACCCGGCGAGCAGCGCGAAGTCCGGTGACAGGTCCCGTACGGCCTTCTCGTCGGCCAGCTCGACCAGCAGGTCGCCGACGTTGGGCCCGGTGTCGTGGGCGGAGCGGATCTCGGCGTGCAGCGCCCGGGTGACGGCGTCGGGCACGTCCGCGGGGGTCAGCGGGGCGGTCGGGAAGTCCATGGTGATCGAGCCGCCGTCGCCGGTGGTGGTGATCAGCACGCCGCTGCGGGTGCGGAAGCGAACGGTGCCGGTGGCCGTGCCCGTGGTGTGCAGCACGTGCGCGGTGGCCAGGGTGGCGTGCCCGCACATGTCGACCTCGGTGGTCGGGGTGAGCCAGCGCAGCGCCCAGTCGGCGTCGCCGCCCGGGGACAGCGGGTGTGCGAAGGCGGTCTCGGAGAGATTGACCTCGGCGGCGACGCGCTGGAGCCAGGCGTCCTCGGGGAACGCGTCGGAGTCGAACAGCACGACCCCGGCGGGGTTTCCGGCGAACGGGCGCTCGCTGAAGGCGTCTACGATGCGGATCCTCATGGCCGGAGCGTAGGTTCGGCAAAGAGCCGCAGGCCAAGGCCAATCCCGGGAAACTGGACCCGGATGCCCCGGGTCGGCGCGGAGCGGGCGCCCGCCGTCCACGTGCGCGTGGCTCCGGGCACCTCCTCGGCGCGGGTGGTGTGAGGCGTGTTCACGGGCGCTGTAGCCAGTCGGTGTACCAGGTGCGAAAGCCGGGGCTCGACGGGACGAAGCCGCCCCAGTCCGGGTCGATCCGCCAGACCTCACCGGCTCGCGGGCCGCTCAGGACCAGCCGGACGTACATACCGCAGCCCTCTTCGGCCAGCATGAGGGTGCCCCGGGTCAGCTCGTCGGCCGGTGCGCCGAGGCGGCCGGGCAGGGGTTGGGTGAGGGGGAACGGTTCGGCGAGCCGCCCCGGCAGCCGGTCTTCTTCCCACTCGTCGTCCACCGCCCACTCCTCGCCGGCCTGCGCGCGGGGGGCGGTCAACGGCATCAACCCGTGTCCGGGGCCGGCCGGGCCGTTGCCCACCTGCGCGACGAACGACCGGTACTCCGCCGGCAGATCGATGCCGTGGGCCGTCTCGAACGCCGTGATCTCCGCCTCCGGGAGCGCGGGCGCCAGCTCGTACCGGTGCGTGTCCGCCCCGAACCGTTCCCGATCCGGGTCCCGTGCCGCCATCTGCCGTATCCGAACGCGTACGCCGTCCTCGTCCCAGCTCTCCATCCGGCGACCGTAACAACGACCGCGGTGCCCGGTCCGCCGCGCCTTCGGGCCGCACGGCTGCCGGTGGCGGTGGCCCCCGGGGTGCCGATGTGCGTCCCGCGCGGGCCTCTGACCTGCGGGCTCGCGCTTCAGGGGCGGTTCGGCAGGGATTCGGCACCGCGGGTCCGGGGTCGGCGTCGCGGGACAGCGCACCGGAAAGTGCGGACGGACTCTTGTTTGCCGAACACTCCCGATATATCGTTGAAGCATCGCGATCGATCAACGATTGCGGGCGATAGTGCATGCGTGATGCACCGACGATGAAAAGAGGAGGACGCACCATGCGTTCCCAGGGTTACGAGTACGGACCTGAGCACCGGCACGAGCACGGCCCCGGGCGCCGCGGCGGCCGCGGGGAGTTCGGCGGCGGATTCGAGCGCCGGCGGGCCGCCTTCGGCGGATTCGGCCCGCCTTTCGGAGGACCGCCCTTCGGGGGTGGTCGAGGGCGCGGCGGACCGCGCGGCCGGGCCCGGCGCGGCGATGTGCGCGCCTCGATACTGGCGCTGCTCACGGACCGCCCGATGCACGGGTACGAAATGATCCAGGAGATCGCCGAGCGCAGCGGCGGGGCGTGGAAGCCCAGCCCCGGCTCGGTCTACCCCACCCTCCAACTGCTGGAGGACGAGGGGCTGATCACCAGCGCCAGTGAGGGCGGCAAGAAGCTGTTCTCGCTGACCGACGCCGGCCGCGCCGAAGCCGACAGCGGTTCCGACGCCCCCTGGGAGGACGCCGGCCGCGGCGTCGACTGGGAGGCGATGAACGAGATACGGAAGGCGGGCGGCGGTCTGGTCGAGGCGTTCCGCCAGGTGTGGGCCACCGGCAGCCCCGAGCAGCGGGAGAAGGCCATGGCGGTGGTCAACAAGGCCCGCAAGGAGCTGTATCTGATCCTCGCCGAAGAGGACTGAGGAGGAGGGCTGAGGCGGTAGGCCGGGGTGGCGGTGCCGGGTGGTACCGCCACCCCGGCGGCTCAGGTCACCAGGTCGGCGAGCTTGCGCAGGGACTCGTCCAGCGCGCTGCCCGCCGAGTCCTTCAGCTTGGCCGCCATCAGGGAGACCGCGGCGCCGGTGAAGGACCCGTCGATCCGGACCGTGGTGGCCCCGCCGTCGGGCGTCAGCTGGTAGCGCATGCCGAGGTTGACGCCCATCGGGCCCTTGCCCTTGACGGCGAGCAGCCGGCCCGGCTCCAGTTCCTGCACGGTCCAGCTCACCTCGGCGGGGAAGCCCATCAGCTTCATGTTCTCCGCGTAGGCCGCGCCCACCTGGAGGGGCTGCGGGCCGCCGTGCGGGAAATCGGTGTGGGTGGCGTTCCACTGCCCGTAGGAGTCGAAGTCGGTGAGCCGGCCCCAGACCTTCTCGGTCGGTGCCTCGATCCGGGTCTGCGCGGTGACATCGGCCATGCGAGCACCCCTTCGGTGACGGCGTCCTGGCTGGTGCGCGGAACGTAGCCGCACGGGGGTGAAGGTTCAATACCGACGGCCCGGCTTTGCTGATGGATCGTCAGTTCCGGGTGGCGGCAGGGGTGCGGCGGGCGGGGCGGTGGGTGGTCCGCGTGATGCCCGGGTGGTCCGTGTGCCGGATCCCGGGCGGGTTCCGTCGGGGGGCGATGTGCGGACGGCGGTCGCCGCTTTGCCGTCCGTGGCCTGGTGGTACGAGGCCGGGTGCACGGGTGTGCGCCTGTTTGCGGGGAGATGCCCGACCTTCATGATCCCTCCGCATATCCTCCGTAAGGATGAGATCGTGTGTGGGCTTCCCCAACCAGAGTGGGATGCGCAAATGCTTCCCGCCGGGGATGCTTCGGCCTCGGAGGACTGGTGGGGTGGGGGCTGTGCAAAACCGTACTGCGTACAGCGGCGGGGAACGCTCCGCCCAGGAAGACCTCGACAGGCAGCTCACCGTGGAGTTGGCGTCGGTGGTTTCCGCTGCCCGCAGACGGGCCACCCGTGACGGCGACCGCCAGGTCGACACCGCGCATCTCCTCCACGGACTGCTGGAGTGGGACCCCGCGGTCCGCGAGGTCTTCGACGGCGGCCACCAGATCGCCCGGCTGCTCGGCTACCTCGTCCAACGCAGCATCGGCTACGGACTCCAATGGCACGGCACCGTCGAGGACTCCGGCGCGGTCCCCATGGTCGCCGAAGGCGGCGTCCCCGGCTGGTCGCCCGCCGCGGCCGCCGCCATGGACGGCGCCCTCGACCGCGCCCACGCCCGCTACGCCACCCGCGCCGACTGCCTCGACCTGCTCGCCGCACTGGTCGACGACCCCGAATCCCGAGCCGTCGAAGTCCTGCGCCGCGCCTCCGTCGACACCGCCCGCCTCGCCGCCCGCCTCGACGGCGAACAGCGCCCCGGACCGGACTGACCAGGACACCGCGCACACCCCCGCCCCGGCCGCGTATCGCCTGGTGAGACAGGAGTCTCCGGGGATGACGCTGCTGACCGCGGCTGTCATGATGACCCGATGCACGCCTCATCGGGGAGCCCGGCAGGTCGCACGACCGGCCCGGCCCAGGGAATCTCCGGGTCCACGGGGACCCAGCAGCCGGCCACCCCCGGCCCGTCCGCCGCCCGGCGCGCCGGACGCGGCGCCGGACTCGGCCTCGCCCTGCTCTCCGCGCTCGCCTTCGGCGGTTCCGGCGTCGCCGCCAAACCCCTGATAGCCGCCGGCCTCGAACCGCTGCACGTCACCTGGCTGCGCGTCACCGGCGCCGCACTGGTCATGCTCCCCGTCGCCTGGCGCCACCGGGACCTGCCCCGCCGCCGGCCCGCCCTGCTCGCCGGATTCGGACTGCTGGCCGTCGCCGGTGTCCAGGCCTGCTACTTCGCCGCGATCTCCCGCATCCCCGTCGGCGTCGCGCTCCTCATCGAATACCTCGCGCCCGCCCTCGTCCTGGGCTGGGTGCGCTTCGTCCAGAAACGCCCCGTCACCCGCGCCGCCGCCGTCGGCGTGGTGCTGGCCGTCGGCGGACTGGCCTGCGTCGTCGAGGTGTGGAGCGGCCTCACCTTCGACGCCATCGGCCTGGCCCTCGCGCTCGGCGCGGCCTGCTGCCAGGTCGGCTACTTCGTCCTCTCCGACCACGGCGGCGACGGCACGGGCGACGCGGCACCCGACCCCCTGGGGGTCATCGCCTACGGCCTGCTGTTCGGCGCGGTCATCCTCACCCTCATCGCCCGCCCCTGGACCATGAACTGGTCGGTACTGGGCGGCACCGCGGACCTGAACGGCATCCACGTCCCCGCCCTGCTGCTCCTCGCCTGGATCGTGCTGGTCGCCACGGTGACCGCCTACCTCACCGGCGTGGTGTCGATCCGCCGGCTCTCCCCGCAGGTCGCCGGAGTCGTCGCCTGCCTGGAGGCGGTGATCGCCACCGTGCTCGCCTGGGTCCTGCTCGGCGAACACCTCTCCGCACCCCAGATCGCCGGCGGCGCCATCGTCCTGATCGGCGCGTTCATCGCCCAGTCGGCCAAACCGCGGACCGAACCGGGGGAGACCGGCACCGTCACCGCGACCGGCGGCAAAGCGCCTGCCGCGGACGCCGACGAGACCCCGAACGACCGCTGCACGGCACCGTCGACATAACTCCTTGTCGACCGGCTCGCCCACGGCATAGGCTGACGATCATGCATTCGACTGTGCTGCCCCCTCCCGCCGCGTAAAGCGGGCGGCGACCTCCGAGGAAATCCCGGCCCGGGCGGAGCCCCGAGCCGGTCGGCGCTGCCCGCACACGGGACCACG
The DNA here is from genome assembly GCF_002803155.1 of Streptomyces sp. CB02959. Taxonomy (GTDB): domain Bacteria; phylum Actinomycetota; class Actinomycetes; order Streptomycetales; family Streptomycetaceae; genus Streptomyces. The sequence goes on along the minus strand of NZ_NNBP01000026.1, from coordinate 119,261 downwards.
TGACCACTGTGCGGCGCACCGCGCCGTCCTGGATCTCCCGGAGCACACCTCCCATGCACAGCACACCCCACCCCGCCCTGCCCGTGGGCCGGGGACTCGCCTACGTCTCCCTCGCCGCCACCGCCTGGGGCACCGCCGGCGCGGCCGCCGCCCTCCTCTACCAGGGCAGCGGACTCGGCCCCGTCGCCCTCACGTTCTGGCGCACCTTCGGCGGCCTGCTGCTCCTGCTCGCCGTACGCGCCGCGCGGCGGCACCGCACCGGCAGCGCCACCGGGACCGGCCCGCTCCCGACCGAGACGCCGCGTCGCCGCGCCACGCGGGTCGCGGTCACCGGAATCGCCCTCGCCGTCTTCCAGGCCGCCTACTTCGCCTCCGTCGAAGCCACCGGCCTGGCCGTCGGCACCGTCATCACCATGGGAGCCGGCCCCGTCCTCATCGCCATCGGGGCACGCCTCACCATGGGCGAACGGCTCGGCGCCAGCGGTGTCCTGGCCGTCGGCGGAGCGCTGAGCGGTCTGCTCATCCTCGTCCTCGGCGGCGAAGGCGCCACCACGGTCCGCCCGGCCGGCGTCGGCTACGCCCTGCTCTCCGCCGCGGCCTGCGCCGTGATGACCCTCGCCACCCGCCGCTTCGGCCGGGGCGGCGGCAGCGACCCCTACGCCTCGACCATCAGCGCGTTCGCGGTCGGGGCACTGTGCCTGCTGCCGCTCGCCGCGGCCGAGGGCCTCTGGCCGCACCTCCACGACCTGGGCCGCAGCCTGCTCCTCCTCGTGTACATCGCCGCCATCCCCACCGCCCTCGCCTACGGCCTCTACTTCGCCGGACTGGCCGCCGTACGGGCCGCGACCGCATCCGTCGTCTCCCTGATCGAGCCGGTCTCGGCGGCGGCCATCGCGGTGCTGTTCCTCGGTGAACGCCTCACCACGTCGACGGCGGCCGGCACCGCGGTCCTGCTCACGGCCGTCGCGGCACTTGCGGTGACGGAGGCGCGCGGCCGCGGTCGCCGACTCGGGTAGCCGCGCGGCGGCTGGTCCTACGGGACCAGCCGCCAGAACTGCCGCTTGTCCTTGTCCCGGACGACGACGCCCAGCCGGGCCAGGTCGTCCCTGAGCTCGCGGGCGTCCTCGGCCGTCGCCGACTTGCCGAGGGCCCGCTGGCGCGCGGTGAACAGGGCGTTCGCGCCGACCGGGAGCCCCGGGGTGTCGGGGACCCAGCGCCGGAACTCGTCCTCGTGCGGATCGCCGTCCGCCCAGGCGTAACCGTGCGCGCGGAACGCCTCGGCCAGGCGCTGGACCTTCAGACTGCACTCCTCCCGCGCGAGTTCGGCGGTGTCCGCGCCGAGCAGGACCAGCTCCTTGCCGTCCCGGAACGCCAGATGGACCGCCTCGCGCGGCAACGCCCGGGACTTCGCCCGCCGGGTGAGGACCACCTCGTCGTCGGCGACGTCGACGGCGAGCTCCTCGTGCTGCCAGAAGAGCGCCACCGCCAACCCCAGCGCCGCACCCACGACCAGCACACCGATCGTCAGCCAGGGCTCCGGGATCGAGGTCAACAGCCTGGCCGGGCCCTGCCAGGGCGCGTGCTCCAGCGTCACCAGCCACTTCGCGAGCAGCCGCACCAGCCAGCCGAGGCCGGCGCCGACCGCCGCGAACAGCACACAGACGCCGGCCACGACCGCGGGCGAGTCGGCGAGGACCGTGGGAGGGGCTAACCGTCGGGGCTCCGAAGGCCCGTCGGGGCCCGCGGTGGGCTGCGGCTTCTCGATGTCCATGTGGCGGCTCCCCCAGGTGGAATGCGGACCGTGCGTGGTCCGCAATAATAAACCGAGTACGCGGTCTATTATTGCGCGAACGGACCGGATCGACACGACTCCGGCGACGTCACCGGCCCCGGCAGCGGACCGCCGGGCGCAGCAACCGGACGCACAGCCACGGAAAGCAGGGCGGCAGCGGCATGAGGAAGATCGACCCGGCGAAGCACCGGGCCCGGCGCCGGCACATCCTGCACACCGCGGCCCAACTCTTCGCCGCCAAGGGCTTCGAGCGCACCACCACGGCGGAGATCTGCAAGGCGGCCGGTATGAGCTCCGGCAACCTCTTCCACTACTTCCCCAACAAGCGCGCCATCTTCCACGCCATCTTCGAGGACGACGGCGGGGAAGAAGGGGAGAGCAGGGCCGAGCGACTCGCCCGTGCGCAGGCGAGCGACGACCCCTGGGGAGCCCTCCTGGACGTCGTCGACCTCCTCACCGCCGACGCGATGGACCCCGTGGCCCCACCACTGGTCATGGAGGCCGTCGTACAGGCCCACCGCGACCCGGAACTCGACGCCCTGCTCGGCGGGGCCAGCGCCCGGGAACGCACCGCCGTCACGACCCTGCTCACCAGGGCCGCGGCCGCCGGCCAGATCGACCCCGCACTCGATCCGCACGACGCCGCGTCGTGGGTGCTGGCCCTGATCGGCTCGCTCTACACCAGCGCGGCCACCGAACCGGGGTTCCGGCCCGCCGAACAACTCCCCGTCCTGCGCCTCATCCTCCAGCGCTTCCTCCAGGCCCCACCCCGCGACGCGCACCCACCGCAGGCGTAACGGGGCAGCAGGGGCCACAGGTGTACCGGGCGTGCCAGGGCGCGGATTCCGCGCTCAGCGCTCAGCCCTCGTCGACGTCGTCGGCGTCGTCGGAGTCGGCGGCACGCGACCGGGGCCTGGCCCGCACATGCATGCGCTCACCCTGCCGACCGAAGAGACTGAGCACCTCCACCGGGCCGTCACCCGTACTCCCGAACCAGTGCGGCAACCGCGTGTCGAACTCGGCCGCCTCGCCCGCCCCCATGACCAGATCACGGTCGGCCAGCACCAGCCGCAACCGCCCGGCGAGCACATACAGCCACTCGTACCCCTCGTGCGTACAGACGTCAGGCGTGCTCCGGGTCGCCGGAATCACCATCTTGAAGGTCTGCAACGGACCCGGATGACGGGTCAGCGGCAGCACCGTGGCGCCGTGCAGGTACCGCGGCTTCAACCGGACCCGCGGATCGCCGACCTCAGGGGCCCCGACCAACTCGTCCAGCGGGACCTGATGGGCCTGCGCGATCGGGAGCAGCAACTCCAGACTCGGACGGCGCTGCCCGGACTCCAGACGGGACAGGGTGCTCTTGGAGATCCCGGTGACCTCGGCGAGCGCGGACAACGTGACCCCCCGCTCGGTCCGCAGCCGCTTCAGACGCGGACCGACCTCGGCGAGGGCATGGGAAATGGCGGCTGAGTGTTCCACACCCGCCATTGCACCCGCCGTTCCCGGATCCGGCAACAAAGATTGCTGAGAACGCGACGGATCACGCAGCCTGCGGACGGAGGTGATCGCGATGAGCGAAACGAACAACGGCCCCCACGGCGGGGCCGAGAACCGTGCGCACGGAGCCCCCGCGCACCACACCGGCACCCCGGCCCGCGACGCGGAATGGGACGTCGTGGTCGTCGGAGCCGGCGCCGCCGGACTGAACGCGGCCCTGGTCCTGGCCCGCGCCCGCCGACGCGTGGCGGTGATCGACGGCGGAGCGCCCCGCAACGCACCGGCCGACCGGATGCACGGCTTCCTCTCCCGGGACGGGATGCCACCGGCAGCCCTCCTGGAGGCCGGCCGCGCCGAACTGGCCACCTACGGAGCCGAACTCCGCACCGACCAGGTGGCCGAGATCACGCCCACTCTCGGCGTGCGCCTCGCGAGCGGCCCCGAGCTCCACGCCCGCCGCGTCGTGGTGGCAACCGGCCTGCACGACGAACTCCCCGACATCCCCGGCCTACGACAGCGATGGGGCCGAGACCTCCTGCACTGCCCCTACTGCCACGGCTACGAGGTCCGAGACCAGCGACTCGGCGTGCTCGGCAGCCACCCGGGCTCGGTCCACCACGCCCTCCTGCTGCGGCAGTGGTCGCCCGATGTCATCTTCTTCCCCCACACCCTGGACCCGACCGACGACGAACGGGAGCGGCTGACGGCACGCGGCGTGCGGATCGCCGAAGGCACCGTCACCGGACTGGCGACCGAGGACGACCGGCTGCGCGGCGTCGAACTGGCCGACGGACGCGTGGTGCCGCGCACCGCGGTCTTCGTCGCCCCGCGGATGGTGCCGCACGACGCGCTGCTCACCGCACTGGGGTGCGCCCGGAACGAGGACGGCTGGGTGAGCACCGACCCCTCGGGCCGGACCAGCGTGCCCGGAGTGTGGGCCGCGGGGAACGTGGCCGATCCGCGGGCACAGGTGGTGACGGCCGCCGGGATGGGGGCGGCCGCCGCCTTCGCCCTCAACCTCGACCTGGTGACGGAGGAGGTCGAGCAGGCGGTGGCGGAACACCGGGCGTCGGCGGCAACGAGCCGCTGACCCGCGGGCCCCGGGCGAGCCGCCGACCCGCGGCCGCGAGCGGCGCAACGCACCGGAGGAACCGAACCCCGTCCATCCGGTGCCCCGCTCACCGGGCGCCGGCCGAGCCGCCTAGCGCCGCCCGCTGGTCGACGACGCGGAACCGCCGCCGGCCGCCAGCCGGCGCTGCTGATGCCGGCGCGCCGCGGCGTCACCAGGGCCGCCCCGCTCCGCGAGCCGCTCCGAAATATGGTGCTGGACCGTCTCGGCCCGCTTCCCGCCGTACTTGAACTTGGCCCGTACGTCGTGCACTTCGAGGCGCAGCCCACGGATACCGGACAGTTGGCGCCCGTACGGGGCCGCACCGGCCACGATCGGGGCCGAGCCGCCGGCCGGCTGGAAGTGCGTCGTCTGGCGCTGCAGCAACTCGGCCTTGGCCTCCGGATCGTCCACCACATGCGCCGTACAGACGAGCTGCACCGCGGCGTAGAAACTGGTGGGGACACCGTGCTCGGGCGGCTGGCCCTCGTCCGCCTGCCACGGGCCGGGGATGAAGGTGTAGTCGTCGACCACGCTCAGCAGGACCGCCGGCCGGTCCTCCAGCGCGGACCACAGGGGATTGGGGCGGGCGAGATGTGTGACGGCCTCGCGGCGCGCGGGGTCGTACGCGAAGTGCAGCGGCTGCACCCACGGAGGGTCACCGGGGGAGCCGTTGACGGCGAGCTGCCCGAAGTCGTGGGCGGCCAGCCACTCCTGCCATTCGGCGTCGTCGGTGGGGGCGTCCCACGGGTGGATGAGCATCGGCGCTCCTCAGCGGGCGGAGAGGTAGGCAGGCGCCGCGATGCCGGGGGCCAGGTCGTCGGCCGGCAGCGGAGCTCCGTACACGGGAGAGACGGGCAGCACGCCGCTCCAGTGCGGGAGGGCGAGGTCCTCGGGCTCGTCGTTGGGACCGCCGGTGCGGATCTTCGCGGAGACCTCGCGCAGATCGAGGCGGAGCACGGCTGTGGCGGCCAACTCCTTGGAGTTGGCGGGCCGGGAGTCCGCGGCGCGGCCGGGCAGGACGTGGTCGACGAGGGCGTCCAGGGCGGCCGTCTTCTCCTCCTCGTCGGTGACCTGGTGGGCGGTGCCGTGGACCACGACGCTGCGGTAGTTGATGGAGTGGTGGAAGGCGGACCTGGCGAGGACCAGGCCGTCGACGTGGGTCACCGTGACGCAGACCGCCAGACCCGGGTCCGCGCTCTGCCCGCCGGCCATCCGCAGCGGGCGCGAACCGGTCGAACCGTGCACGTAGAGGCGGTTGCCGACCCGGCCGTAGAGCGTCGGCAGGACGACCGGGGCGCCGTCGCGCACGAAGCCGAGGTGGCAGACGTAACCCTCGTCGAGGATCGCGTGCACGGTCGCCTCGTCATAGTGGGCGCGCTCCCGGGACCGGGTGGGGGTGGTGCGTTCCGTCGCGGGAAAGGACGTACCCTCAGCCATTGCGATCTCCATTGCACTAGTACATAATCAATTTTGTGCTAGGAGAGTATCGGATCGAAGGGCGGCGCGCATCGGACATTGCCGCGAGTGTGGAGCGAGCCATCGGTGCCGGCGAACTCCAACCAGGCGAAGTCCTGCCCCCGCTACGGGAGTTGGCTGTCTATCTGGAGGTGAATCCCAATACGGTCGCAGCCGCATACCGCACGCTCCGCGACCGCGGAGTGATCGAAACGGCCGGCCGGCGCGGCAGTCGCGTCCGCCCCCGGCCCGCCAGCACCTCACGCGAAGCACTGAGAACGGTGGCACCGCCCGGCGTACGGAACGTCGCGGACGGCAACCCCGACCCGGCCCTGCTCCCCTCCCTGGAAGAGGCCCTGGCCGAAGCCGCCGCACGCAACACCCGCCGCCCCGTCCTCTACGGCATGCCCGCCGTCGACGACGACCTCGAAGCACTCGCCCGGGCGGCCTTCACCCGCGACGGCGTGCCGGAAGGCCCCATCGCCGTCGCCAGCGGATCACTCGACGCCATAGAGCGCGTCCTCGCGGCACACCTGCGCCCCGGAGACGCCGTCGCGGTCGAGGACCCCGGCTGGGGCAGCCTGCTGGACCTCATCCCCGCCCTCGGCCTCCGCCCCGTACCCGTCGGCGTGGACGACGACGGCCCGATCCCCGAGCGCATGGCGGCAGCACTCGCGGCCGGAGCCCGCGCGGTCGTCGTCACCGACCGCGCACAGAACCCCACCGGAGCCGCCATCAGCGGACCCCGAGCCGCCGAACTCCGTACCCTCCTGGCCCGGCACCCCCAAGTGCTCCTCATCGAGGACGACCACGGCCACGGCATAGTCGACCTCCCACTGCACCCGCTCTCCGGCGTCACCGACCACTGGGTACTCGTCCGCTCCACGGCCAAGGCCTACGGACCCGACCTGCGCCTCGCGGCACTCACCGGCGACACCGTCACCATCGACCGGGTCCGCGGCCGCCAACGCCTCGGCCCCGGCTGGGTCAGCCATCTGATCCAGCACGCGGTCGCACACCTCTGGAGAACGGCCGCGATCGACCCCAAGACCGTCGCCGGCGCATACGGCGAACGGCGCGACGCCCTCATACACGCCCTGGAAGAACGCGGAGTCCCCTCGCGCGGCCGCAGCGGAATGAACGTCTGGGTACCCGTCCCGGACGAGACCGGCGCAGTCGCCCTCCTCGTGCACTCCGGCTGGGCCGTCGCCCCCGGCGCGCGCTTCCGCATGCGATCCCCGCAAGGCATCCGGATCACGGTCTCGGGCCTCACCGCCCGGGACATCGGCCCCCTGGCTGACGCGGTGGCCGCGGCTGTGGGGAGGGGGGAGGTGCGGAGGTATGAGTGAGGGGAGGGGGGTGGGGGGTTAGGGGAGTGGAGGGGAGGAGGGGGTGGGTGGGCTG
>NZ_NNBP01000026.1:0-111936 GCF_002803155.1 Streptomyces sp. CB02959 | reverse complement strand
CCCAGGGGGGAGGGGTAGGGCAGTCGGTCGCTGAGGGGGCTTTGGGGCTGAGGGGGTGGAGGTGGCGCCTTCTGGTGCTCGGCGGCGACTTTGGCGTTGGCCTTGGCCTTGGTTGCGGTGGTGCGGTGGTGCGGTGGTGCGGTGGTGCGGGCCGGTGTGGGGGCTACGGGGTGCGGGGCTTGCTCTGGGTGAGGGCCGCGCCGGCCAGGATGATGAGGGCGCCCAGCGGGGTGTTCCAGGCGAGGTGCTCGTTGAGGAGGGCCACGCCGGACGCGGCGGCGATGACGGGGACGAAATAGGTGACCATCTGGGCGGTGGTGGGGCCGACCTCCGCGACCAAGCCGTACTGCAGAAGGAACGCGACGCCGGTGCCCAGAGCGCCGAGGGTGAAGACGGCGAGTAGTGGGACGACGGGGAACGACGTGGGTGCCGAGGTGAACAGCGCAGTGACCATCGCCAGTTGGAGGGTGGCGAGCAGTAGCTGGGTGCTGGACATGGCGAGGTGCGAGTGCTCGCCCCGGGCGAGGGTGCGGCGGACGTAGATCCAGCCGACGGGGTAGCTGAGCGCGGCGCCCAGTGCCATGGCGGTGCCCGTCAGGTCGGTGCCGGAGAAGCCCTGCCACGCGCCGAGGACGGTGAGCACGCCCAGGAATCCGATGCCGAGCCCCGCGACCCGGCGTCGGGTCGGGCGGTCCTCCGAGAGCGCCACGACCGACAGGGCCATGCCCCACAGCGGCGAGGTGGCGTTGCAGATGCTGGCCAGTGTGGAGGGGATCGTCAGCTCGGAGTACGCGAAGAGCGAGAACGGCAGTGCGTTGAGGAAGAACGCGGCGACCGCGAGGTGCCCCCAGGTACGGGCCGAGCGGGGGAGCCGTTCACGCTTGATCACGAGGAACACCAGCAACACCAGCGCGCCGAAGGCCACCCGCCCCAATGTGACCTGCAACGGCGCGAACCCCTCCGTCCCCACCTTGATGAAGAGGAAGCTGAAACCCCAGACCAGGCAGAGGACGGCGAACCGGATCTGCCAGGCGAAGGTGCGGCGCGCGGGCCCGTCCTGGATGGGGCCGGAAGCGGCCGAGGTCCTGGCGGCGGATGTCGGCGCCGGCGCACGTCCGGGGGTGGGGGTGTCGGTGGGGGTGGCGGGCGCGGTAGCCGCGTCGGTGGTGCTCATGGCGTCTACGATGCAGCGATTCAAATTCGTAGCACAAGTGATAATTAATGGCGGGTACCGCTTAGCATTGCTTATATGTTGAACCTTGATCGGCTACGGACGTTGTCTGCGATCGCTCGGCACGGCTCGGTCAGCGCGGCCGCCGAAGGGCTGCATGTGACGACATCGGCGGTCTCCCAGCAGATCGCCAAGCTGGAACGCGAGACGGGGCAGCAACTACTGGCGAAGAACGGGCGGGGCATCCGGCTGACCGATGCCGGACGCCTGCTTGCCGACCATGCGGCCCGGATCCTCTCCCAGGTGGAGCTGGCGCAGGCCGAGCTGGAAGCCCATCGTGGTCGGCCGGTGGGTGAGTTGAGGATGGGTGCCTTTCCGACCGCGGTGCGCGGACTGTTCCCCTCCGCACTGGCTGCACTGCGCGCCGAGCATCCGCAGCTCCGACCGCGGTTGCAGGAGATGGAACCGGACGATTCGGTGCGCGGCGTCGTCCGAGGTGACCTCGATGTGGCCGTCGTACTGGACTGGTACAACCGGCCGTTGTCGCTGCCCGACGGGTTGGCGAAGGAGCCGTTGCTCGACGATCCGTCCGATGTGGCGATGCCGTCGGACCATCCTTTGGCCGGGCGGCAGTTCGTAGAGCTGGAGGAGTTCGCGGACGATGAGTGGATCTCCTGGCCGCGGGCGGAGTTCTGCCATGACTGGCTGATGTTCACCCTGCGCAGCAAGGGTGTGGAGCCCCGTATTGCGCATATGGCCGAGGAGCATCAAACCCAGCTCGCCCTGATCGCTGCGGGGGCGGGCATCGCGGTGTCGCCGCGGCTGGGGCGCGGACCGGTTCCGGAGGGCGTGAGCATGGTGCCCGTACGCCATCCCATGCGGCGCCATGTATATGCCATCTGGCGTGCGGATGCCGACCGCAGGCCCTCGATCCGGGCGGCCGTGGCGGAGCTCCGGAAGGCCGCGGAGGTGGTGGAGGCCAGGGACGCCGCGGATGCCGGGAGGGGTGGGGACGGCCGGCCGCCGAGTGGGGGAGGTAGCTGACGGGTTGGGGTGGTTGACGGGTGGGGGCGGCGGTGGGGGTGGTTGACGGGTGGGGGACGGGCGGGCTGTGGGCAGGGGCTTTTGAGTCCGTTGGTTTCGTCCCCCGCCCCCGCCCCCGCCCCTCCCCCCCACCGCCACCCCCGACTCCCTCCCCCCCCGCAAGGCAGCGTCAACTGCCTTGCTCAGGCTGTGCGTAGGTGCCCCCTCCGGACCGGTGTCCAGCGCGCCTCACCCCAAGGCGGCAGCACTCCCCGCCAGCCCTTGTCATGCCCCCGCACTCCACGCCTGGCCCCATGCAAGGCTGCCCCCGCCACCACGAGTTCACCTCCTGCCCGCACCGACACCCCAGCCCGCACCGACACCCCCACGCCATCCCTCTGCCGCCCCCCCGGAACGCAAAGCCCCTCACGCCGTAGCGGAATCCGGGTGGGCGATGTCCTGGATGATTCCCAGGTCGAGCAAGTCCTGTGGGCGGATGTGGAGTTGGTCGGCGGTGTGTTGGGTCTGGTCCGGGCCGCGTTTGAGGATGGCGGCGGCCAATTCCGGGGCGATCACGGAGAAGTAGCTGTCGGGGGTGGCCCAGAGGCGGTTCGGGGCGGCCAGGGCCAGTGCGCCGCCCGAGCCGCCTTCGCCGATGAGGAGCGAGGTGACCGGGACGCGGGCGGCGGCGAGTGCGGCGAAGGTGTCGGCGATGGCCGCGCCGGCGCCTGCGCGTTCGGCAGCCGCGTCGTTGGCGGCGCCCGGGGTGTCCACGAGGGTGAGGACCGGGATGCCCAGCCGGTCCGCGAGGCGTATCAGCCTGGTCGCGGTGCGGAATCCGGCTGGTCGGGTGGCGGTGCCGCACTGGGCCGCGAAGGCGATGGTGCGGCCGTTTCGGTGGCCGAAACCGCAGCGCATTCCGGGGTCGCGCCCGCCGCACCGGTCGCCGCCGATCTCCTCCCAGTCGTCGAAGTACGCCCGCAGGTACGCCTCGGCGCGCGGGCGTCGGGCGTCGCGGGCCCGGCCCACCGCGTCCCAGCCGGTTTCCGGCAGGTCGGTGGTGCCCAGTGCGGACGGAACGGGGGCCGGGTGGGGTGGTTCGATCTCCGGCGTGGGCGCGGCGCCGAGCAGGTGGAGCCAGCGGCGGAGCGTGGTGCGGAGTGCGTCGGCGGGGACGACGGCGTCGACCTGGCCGGCCGCGAACTGTCCTTCGGCGGAGTATGCGTGGGGATCGGCGTCCGGGGGGCGTACGCGTGAGCCGGCGAAGCCGACCTGGGCGTTGGGGAGCGCGAGGATCACGTCGGCTCCGGCGCCCAGTGTCGCCCAGCCCCCGCCGGTGGTCGGGTCGCGGAGCACCGCGACCTGCGGGAGTCCTGCGGCGCGGTTGAGCGCCGACTGTCGGGCCACCCGCTGGAGTTGGGACAGGGCCCGCATGCCCTCCTGCATTCGGCTGCCGCCCGTGGCGATCAGTGATACGAGGGGGAGACGCCGCTCGCGGGCCTCGGTGTAGGCGGCCTCCAGCCGGTCGCCGGTGCGTTCGCCGAGGGAACCGCCGAGGAAGCCGAACTCGAAGGACAGCACCACGGCGTCGGTGTCGCCGATCGTGGCGAGCGCGGTGAGCACCGACTCCTCTTCGCCGGTCCGGTCGCGGGCGCGCTGCCGGGAGGCGTCGTAACCGCGCCAGCCGAGCGGGCCGTCGGGGGGAGGGAGTGGGGCGACACCTGGTGCACGTGCGGGTGTCCGCGGCTCCTCCGGGGCGGTGGTGGAGGTGAATTCGGTGTAGGAGTCGGTGACGGCCGCGATGGCTTGACGGGCCGTCAGGCGGAAGTGGGGCAGGGCGGCCGCGTCGCGCGGCGGGTGCTCATGCATCGCCGGCTCCTGCCGGGGGTGCCGCGGCCCGCAGGTCGCGCTTGAGGATCTTGCCCATGTCGTTGCGCGGGAGTGCGTCGAGGAAGTGCACGATGCGCGGCCGCTTGTGGGGAGCCAGCTGGCGGGCGACGTGGTCGGTCAGCTCCTGGGCGGAGGGGGGCGGGCCAGCGGTGGGGTCGGCCTCCGGCACGATCCAGGCGACGATCCGCTCGCCCAGGTCCTCGTCGGGCTCACCGGTGACGGCCGCCTCGGCGACACCGGGGTGCGCCAGGAGGGCGTTCTCGATCTCGCCGGCGCCGATCTTGTAGCCGCCGCTCTTGATGAGGTCGGTGGCCTTCCGGCCGACGATGCGGTAGTTCCCCGAGGAGTCCCGCACGGCCATGTCGCCGGTGCGGAACCAGCCGCCGTCGAAGGCCGCGGCGGTGGCGTCGGGGCGGTTGAGGTACTCGGTGAAGAGGTTGGGGCCCCGCACCTGGATCTCGCCGACCGATTCGCCGTCGCTTGCCTCTATGGCCTGGCCCGCGTCGTCGACGAGGCGGACGTAGACCCCGGGGAGGGGGACGCCGACCGTGCCGGTGGCGTCGGGGCCGTCCGCGCGCACGCTGGTGTTCATCAGCGTTTCGGTCATGCCGTAGCGTTCGATCACTCGGCGGCCGGTGGCGGCCGTGAGTCGCTCGTGGTCGGTGAGGGGCAGCGCGGCGGAGCCGGAGACCAGCAGCCGGGCGCGGGCCAGTGCCTTGGCGAGAGCCGGATTCTCGCCGGCGTCGAGGGCGAGGCGGTGGTACATCGTCGGTACGCCGAAGAGCATCGTGCCGTCCGCGGACAGTTCCCGGGCGACCGCCTCGGTGCTGAAGCGGCCCAGGTGGTGGACGCTGCCGCCGCGGCGCAGCGGGCCGAGGACGCCGAGGATCAGGCCGTGGACGTGGAACAGCGGCAGGGCGTGGACCAGTACGTCGTCGGCGGTCCACTGCCAGGCGTCCTCCAGGGCGTCGAGGGTGCGGGCGAGGGCGCGCCGGGGGAGGACGACACCCTTGGGCGGGCCGGTCGTCCCGGAGGTGTAGACGATCAGGGCGGGGGATTCGTCGCCCGGCTCCACGGGGAGCGGGCCGGGCGCCGGCTCCTCGGCGGGCGCGGTGACCTCCACGTCGATGCGGGGGAGCGCGGCCAGCGGGCCCGGCAGGGTGGCGTCCGGCTCGGCCAGGACCAGTGAGGGGGAGCTGTCCGTCACGATGTGGGTCAGCTCATGCTCGCCGATCTTCGGGTTCACCGGCACCGCGGCCACCCCGGCGAGCAGTGCGGCGACCACGCCGACGGACGTCTCCAGCGTGGGTGTCGCCCAGACCGCGATCCGGGGCGCGCTGCCGGGGGCGAGTGCGCCGATCCGTTCGGCGAGCGGGCCGGCCACCGCGGCGAGTTGGCGATGGGTGAGGGCACGGTCACCGAAGCGCAGCGCGGGTGCGGGCGAGCCGTCGTACAGGGCGGGGAAGAGCGCGTTCACCGGGTCTCCTTCGTTCGTGTCGGCGGCCGGCCGGCCGGCCGGGCGGGCCGGGGCTGTCCCGATCCCGCACGCGCCGCCGCGCGGAACGGGCTGACGGAGACCACTCTCGCAGAGACCGACGATGTTGTGATCGACGTGCCGCCTGCCTGTGGACAACTCGGCTCGCGCGGCGGGCCGGGGCGCGGGTCCGCGGCGGTCGTGCGACGTGAAGTCCCGTGCAGTCAGCTTTGGATCTTGCGGAAGTCCCAGGACACCACCGATTCGGGTGCCAGGCGCAGCCAGGCGTGCCGGCCGTCGTGCGGCATCTCATCGAGCCCGAAGTTCTTCTTCGCGAACAGCCTTTCCGGAGTGACGAGTTCCGGGCAGGTCCCTCCCGTGCGCGGCGCCTCGCCGACGAACTCGGCGCGGCCGGTGAGTTCGACACCGCGCAGTTCCCCGTAGTCGTGTCCGTCGTCCACGACCACCGCGATCCGGGGGTCCTTGCGCAGCTGCGCCCACCGCTTGCTGCGGGTGATCGAGTACAGCCAGAGCGCCGTCCCGTCCCAGACGAACCACAGCGCGCCCACGTGTGGCGTGCCGTCCCCGCCGACCGTGGCGACCCGGCAGGTCCGCTGCTCGGCCAGAAAGGCGTCCAACTCCGGCGGGGTCATCATGATCCGGCGGCCGCGCCGCTGGGGCGAGGCGGTCCGCGGTGTGCCGGCCGTGCGCGGTGTCTCGGTCATCCTCGCCGCCCTTTCCATGAATCTGATGGAGTGTCAGAAATCATGGGGGCTCTTCCTGCCGGACGCAATGGTCGGTACCCTCGCGCCTCCCGGTCCGCCGCCCCGGCGCCCGCCTGTATTGCGCGGACGCCGGGGCGTCTTCCGCAGAGGGGAACGCCGATGCCTTCGGACGCCCGGCTCGTCGAGCAGCTGGACCCGGCCACGACCGTGCTGCTCACCGTCGAATGCCAGCGCGGCGTGGTCGGCACCGACAGCGCACTGCCCGAACTGGCCGAAGCGGCACGCACCTCAGGAGCACTGACGCGGATCGCCCGCCTGGTGGCGGCCGCTCACGACGCCGGTATCCAGGTGCTGCACGCGATCGCCGAACGGCGCCCCGACGGCCGGGGCGCCAGCCGCAACGCCCGGCTCTTCCGCGCGGCCGAGCGGCTGCCGGTGCGCCAGACCACCGGGTCGACCGCGGTGCGCGTCGCCGACCCCATACCGGTGTCCGAGCACGACCTGGTGGTGCGCAGGCTGCACGGCCTCTCACCGATCGCCGGCACCGACGTGGACGCGCTGCTGCGCAACTTCGGGTGCCGCACGCTCGTCGTCACCGGGGTCTCGGCGAACGTGGCGATCCCCAATGCCGTGTTCGACGCGGTCAACCTCGGCTACACGGCGGTCGTTCCGGCCGACGCCATCGCGGGGGTGCCCGCCGATTACACCCCCGCGATGGTCCGCAACACCCTGTCCCTGGTGGCCACCGTGACGACCACGGAGGACGTCCTCACCTGCTGGCGGCACCCACGGCGCGCCCACTGACCAGCGGGCGGGCGCGTCAGCGTCCGGTGGAATCCTCCTCGGGGGCGGGCAGCGCGTCCTTGAGGAAGTCCCGCTGGACGCGCAGCAGATTGGCGTTGACCGCGTCGTCGGCGGGGAGGTGCGTGGCACCGGGCAGCGGCAGCACGGTGTGCGGCCGGCCCGCCGCCAGCAGCTCCGCGGAGAACCGCAGGGTGTGCGCGACGGCGACGTTGTCGTCCGCCAACCCGTGGACGAGCATCAGCGGGCGGCGCAGCAGATGGCCGTGGCCGGTCAGGGAGGAGCGCGCGTAGGTCTCCGGCTGCTCATCGGGGTGGCCCAGGAACCGCTCCTTCCAATGGGTGTCGTACATCCGCTGGTCGGTGGGCGGGGCGCCGGCGACCGCGGCGTGGAAGACGTCCGGGCGGTGCAGGACCGCCGCCGCGGCCAGGAACCCGCCGAACGACCAGCCGCGGATCGCCACCCGCCCCAGGTCCAGGTCCGGGAAGCGCTCCCCGGCCGCGCGCACCGCGTCCACCTGGTCCTCCAGCGCGGGCCCCACCAGGTCGCCGTACACGGCCTTCTCCCAGACGGGCCCCCGCCCGGGAGTGCCCCGCCCGTCCGTCACCAGGACCGCGAAGCCCTGTTCGGCGAACCACTGGGACACGCAGCCGGTCCACCCCCGCGCCCGTACGGCGAGCTGCAACGCCGGCCCCCCGTACGGGTCGAGTAGCACCGGCAGCGTCCCGGTGCCCTGCCGGTACCAGGACGGGAAATACAGCACCGAACACAACTCCCTTTTCCCAAGGGCGAGATGGATCGGCCGCGGGATGATCACCGGTTCCTCGGCGAGCGAGGCGATGCCCGGAGCGGAGCCCTCCGCCGGACCGTCGTCGTCCCGGAGGACGCGCACCTCGTGCCCCCGTGGTGTGAGGCCCGCCAGGACGGTCGTCCCGCCGCGGCCGGTGCCGGTCCAGACACCGGGCTCTCCGCTCAGCCGACGGCACCCGGCTCCGGGCTCGTGGCGCCACACATGGGTCTCCGTCGGATCCTCGCTCGCCGTGAACAGCACCCGTTCGCCCTCGACACCCAGGACCGCGCGCAGCTGTAGCCCCTCGGGCGTGACCCGCCGCCCGTCCACCGTCAGCCGGCGGGTGTCGCCGTCGTCCTCCGGGACCACCAGAGCGCCGGCGGCCGTCCGGGCCGGGGTGCCGGGCACCAGTTCCACCCAGGCGGGATCGGTGCGCTCGTGCCGCACCTCGGTGGCGCCGGTCACCGGATCGACCGCGAGGGTCCGCAGCGCCCGCTGGTCCCGGCTCTGCACGGCCACGAACGGGCCGTGCGCGTCCCAGCCCGCGTCGACGACGTACTCGTACCCCGCGCGGTCCCAGGACACCTCGGTGCGGGCGCCGTCCAGAGTGAGCAGATGCAGCGTCACCTCCGCGTTGGCGGTGCCCGCCGACGGGTAGCGGATCACCTGCGGCGGCCGGGCCGGGTCCGCCGGATCGCTGAGGTAGCGCCGCGCCACCGGCGAGGTGTCGGCCCGCGCCACCAGGAGGCCACGGCCGTCCGGTGCCCACCAGTAGCCGCGCGACCGGCCCATCGACTCGGCGGCGATGTACTCGGCGAGTCCGTAGGAGACCTCCGGCCCCTCCGGGCGCGCCAGCTGCCGGTCGTCGCCGTCCAGTTCGACGACGTGCAGCGCACGCCCGCTCACATACGCGATGTACCGTCCGTCCGGGGACGGCCGCGGATCGACCACCGGCCCGGCCGCCGGCACGGTGAACGGCGCACTACCGTCCGTCCGCACCGCCCACAGCGCACCGGACAGCGCGAACGCCACCACCCGCACCGCGTCATCGGTCGCGTACCCCACCACGCCCACCGAACGCTCCCGCGCCCGCTCCCGACGCAGCCGTTCCTCCTCGGGGACGTCCTCGGAACCGCCGCCCACCAGGAGCACCGGATCGGCCAACAGCCGTTCCTCACCTCCCTCGTACTGCCACAGCCGCCCTACGGGATCGCTGCCCGACCCGGTACGCACGAACAGCACCCGTCGCCCGTCGGGGGAGAGGGTGAACTGCCTGGGCACGCCGAGGGAGAAGCGCCGGGTGCGAGCGAACTGCTCGGGGAATCGTTCGGAGTCGGTGCCTGGATTGTTCGCGGTGTCATCGGTCTGTCGTTTCACGGTGGTGTCCTCCATGGGGGCGACAAGGACGGCAGGCGCATACCTGGACAGGCGTGCGCGGTGTGCGTGGTGTCCAGAGTGTGCGCATGCCGTAGTGAGGCGTCGCCAGGTGGGTTGACGTGCGGCCCGGCCACAGAGCCGGGGAAGTCGCCGCCGGAACGCGGCTGGTGGTCCGGGAATCCGAAGCCGCTGAGGGCTCGTTGTCGTCCTGCCGGGCGTCTGCGCGGGGACGACGGCGGCCTGCGGTGATCGCAGGGGCGACGGTCGAACGGAACCAAGGCATCATAGCGGGACGGCGCCGGCGGCCGCAGGAGAACGCAGGAATCGCAGCGTCGACCGCACCCGAGGTGACGTCGGCGCTGCGCATTCCGCATCGTTGGCAGACCGCGGCGCAACGAAGGCGCCGTCGACGGCGACCAGCCGGAGGCGGCGGAAGTCGGCCTGCCCGGTCGTCAGGACGCCCCGTCGCCCGCCCCCAAGGTGCCCCGCGCCGGCCGCGACGCAAGCCAGGCGCACAGGGCGGCCAGGGGAAGTTCGGCCGCGACGGCCATGGCCGTCGCGGCCGCCAGCTCCGGGCCGGGGGCGGTGGTGGCGAGGTCGATGCAGGCGTCGGCGAGGAGGAGCACCGCCGCGGCGGCCGCGGGGGCGCGATGGCGGACGTCGGCGCGCAGCAGACGGGTTCCGGCGGTGAGCAGGGCGGCGGCCTCCAGCGCGTCGAGGGGGACCCAGGCGGCCGCCTCGCCCGGTGGCAGGGTCCCGGCGAGGTAGCCGAGCCACGGCAGCAGGGCCAGGCCGGAGGCCGCCAGTACGCGGCCCTGCCAGCGGTGCGCGCGGCCGACGCGCACCGGACCGCCACGGCCGACGCCGGTCTCTGCACAACGTCCGTCGTCCACAAGCGGGTCGAAGGCGAGGAGGGCCATGGCGGAGGAGGTCCTTCCGATGTCACGAACCCGGCCTTCGGGCTCGTGAGCAACGCTCCACCCTCCGCCGGCCCCGGTCAGTAACACCGCTGTCCGACTTGGGGTGGCACCAGCTACACCCCCGTTCCGGACACTGGCGTGATAGCCCCTGCTGACCTGGGCGTCTACCGTCGTACCCATGACCCGACCCGACGTGCGGCCACGCCGCCCGGCCCGCATACGCAGGCAGCTCGCCTTCCTGTACACCGGCGTCCCGCTGCACGGTGCCGCCTTCCTGCTGTGGGTGTGGTTCAGCCTCACCGTGGTCTACGCCCCCGGCGGCGCCGTGGTGGCACTGGCCCTCGCCACCGTCGGCGCGACGGCCGTGACCTGGCTCCAGCGCCGCCGCTTCGCCGCCTACGCGGACACCGGCATCCCCCGCACCCCGCCCGTGAAGGGGCGCAACGACCTCCAGCGCGCCTGGCGGCGGCTGCGCACCGGCTCGTACTGGCGCCAGCTCGGCTACCACCAGCTGGCCGGTCCGGTACTGGGCGTCGTGGAGGCCGTGGCACTCGTCCTGTGGGTGGGCAGCATCGCCGGCATCACCTTCTACGGCTGGTACTGGTTGCTGCCGCAGGAGTGGGCTTTCATCCAGTGGGCCAACGTCGACGGCTGGAAGATGGCCGTGGCCGGGCTGGTCGTCCTGCCGTTCCTGCCGCGCCTGACCGGTGCCCTGATACGCCTGGAGTCGGTGATCGCCCGGCGGCTGCTCGGGCCCAGCCGGGCCGAGGAGTTGGAGCGGCGGGTCGAGGACCTGGCGGAACGCCGCGCCGAGACGCTGGCCGCCGCGGACGCCGAACGCCGCCGCATCGAACGGGATCTGCACGACGGTGCCCAACAGCGGCTGGTGTCCCTGGCGGTCAACCTCGGCCTGGCCCGGGCCACCCTCACCGATCTGCCGCCCGAGGCCCGTGCGGTCATCGACGAGGCGCACCGCGAGGCGAAGGAGGCCCTTGAGGAGCTCAACCACCTGGTGCGCGGCCTGCACCCGCACGTCCTGGACGACCGCGGACTGGACGCGGCACTCTCCGGGATCGCCGCCCGCGCGCCGCTGCCCGTCCAGGTCACCGTCGACGTGGCCGAGCGGGCCGCGCCCGCCGTGGAGGCGGTGGCCTACTTCGTCGTCTCCGAGGCCCTGGCGAACGTCACCAAGCACGCACGGGCGAGCCGCGCCGAGGTCATGGCCACACGGGCCGGTGACACGCTGCGGGTGCGGGTCACCGATGATGGCAGGGGAGGGGCGGACCCCTCCGGGGGGACCGGCCTGACCGGGCTCGCGCACCGCGTGGCCTCAGTGGACGGCACCCTCGCCATCGACAGCCCCCCAGGGGGCCCGACCGTCATCACCGTGGAGCTGCCGTGCACGCTGAGAAGCGCGCTGTGATCGCCGAGGATTCCGTTCTGCTCAGGATCGGGGTGGTCAAAGTCCTGGAGACGGCCGGGTTCGAGGTGGTGGCCGAGGCCGGGGACGCGGAGGGGCTGCTGCGGGCCGTGGAGGAGCACCGCCCGGACATCGCCGTCGTCGACGTCCGCATGCCGCCCGGCTTCACCGACGAGGGGGTGCGGGCCGCCCTGGTCATCCGGCAACAGTGGCCGGACACCGCCGTCCTGATGCTGTCCCAGTACGTCGAGGAACGCTACGCCGCCGAACTGCTCGCCGCGAACACCAGCGGCGTCGGCTACCTCCTCAAGCAACGGGTCGCCGACGTCGAGGAGTTCATCGAGGCGCTGCGCCGGGTCGCGGCCGGCGGCACGGCCCTGGACCCGCAGGTGGTGGCCCAGCTGCTGGTGCGGCGCCCCAGCGACCCGTTGGAGCGGCTGACCGAGCGCGAGCGCGAGGTACTGGCCCTGATGGCCGAAGGCCGCTCCAACGCGGGGATCGCCGCCCAACTGGTCGTCAGCGAGAGCGCGGTGGCCAAGCACATCAACAGCATCCTGGCGAAACTGGACCTGCCCAAGGCGGGGGGCGACCACCGCAGGGTACTGGCCGTACTGCGCTTCCTGGGGGTGGGCGGGTAGCGGGTGGCGGGGTGCGCGCCGGGCGGGTGACCTGCGGCGCGGCCTCGTCGGCACGCCCGGGAATCCGCGCGGCGGAACGCGGAATACGCCGCAGGGCGGCCGGAGTTACCCCTGCAACCGCTCCGGTCGACGGCAGGCGCTCGACCCGGTTCCACCGAAAGGACGTTGACCCACCATGGCTGGAACCTTCGTGATCGGCGCGGGCCCCGGCATCGGCCAGGCCGTGGCCCGCCGGTTCGCCCGGGAGGGCTCGGCGGTCGCCGTGCTGGCCCGCTCCCGGTCCACCGTCGACGGGGCCGTCGCGGCGGTCGAGGACGCCGGAGGCAAGGCCTTCGGCCTGCCGGCCGACGCGGCGGACGAGACCTCGCTGCGGTCCGGGCTCGACGCCGCCGTTGAGCGGCTCGGCGTCCCCGACGTGCTGGTGTACAACGCCGCATGGGTCCGCTACGACCGCCCCGGCGAACTGTCGGCCACGGAACTGGCGGCGACACTGCGGGTCAACGTGGTCGGCGCGGTGAGCGCGGTGACGCACCTGGCTCCGCGCATGGCGGCCGTCGGCGGCGGCACCGTCCTGCTCACCTCCGGCATGCCGACCGCCCGCGCCGCGGCGACCAGTCTGTCCATAGGCAAGGCCGGGCTGTGCGCGGCCCGGGCGGTGCTCGCCGAAGAGTTCGGACCGCAGGGGGTGCACATCGCCACCGTCACCGTCGGCGGCCCGGTCGCCCCGGGCTCCCCCCTCGACCCCGACCGGATCGCCGAGCACTACGTACGGCTCGCCCGGCAGTCGGCCGACCAATGGGAGAGCGACGTCCTGATCGACGGCGAAGCGGCGGACTAGAGCCCGTCCCTCCCTCGGATCATGATCGGAGAGACGGGCTGAGATGGGCCGCGGCGGTGACCGCGCCGAGGTAGACGCAGCCGCGGCTGTCGTACCGAGGCGCGGCGGCTCCGAAGCCGACCACGGCGGGTGTCGCGTGTGCACCGTCTGCCATGGGCCGAAGCGTCGGGGCAACTCCCGTGATCGGACGGCCGCGGCAGGGGGGCTCAAGAGTGAACTTCGGCCTCGCGGGGTCCGGGAGGGGAAGCAACCCGGTTATGGGGTCCCTTCCGCAGCCGCAGTTCCACATGCCGTTCGAGTCCCGGCTCAACCCTCATGTCGACCAGGCCCGCGCACATGCCAAGAAGTCGGCCCGGCAGATGGGCATGTTCGACGAGGAGTACTCGGAGTGGCCGCAACGGTGGAGTGAGGAGAAATTCGATCAGGCCGACTTCCCGTTGTTCATCGCGTTGACCCATCCGGATGCCGACGCCTGCGAGTTGGAGCTGGTGACCGACTGGCATGTTGCCCTGTGGTTCGTCGACGATCTATTCCTGCCGCTCTACCGGCGTGACCACGACCATGAGTCGGCCGCGGCTCAGGTGGAACGACTGATGCTGTTCCTGCCGTTGGACGGATTACCGCGGCCGCTGATCCCGGTCAATCCCGTGGAACGGGCCTTCGCAGGTCTGTGGACCGGCACGGCCGCCACCATGAGCCCGCTCTGGCGCGATCGGTTCGTCAGCAGTGTGCGGCGCTTCCTGGACGGGGTGCTGTGGGAGCTCGAACACGTCGACCATGCCCTGACCGACCTGATCGAATATCTGGGAGCCCGCCGCGACTTCGGCGGTCTGCAGTTCACCGCCGTGCTCATGGAGCACGCGATGGGCGAGCTGCGGCCGCATGTGCTTCGCCGTGGCACGAACTGACCGGCCGCTTCGGCCGGGCAACGGCTG
Source organism: Streptomyces sp. CB02959 (assembly GCF_002803155.1). Taxonomy (GTDB): domain Bacteria; phylum Actinomycetota; class Actinomycetes; order Streptomycetales; family Streptomycetaceae; genus Streptomyces. The sequence continues at coordinate 97,934 of NZ_NNBP01000026.1, read as the reverse complement.
GAACGCTGGGGAAACCCCACGGCCTGGGCACATCGGCGGCCTATGCGTTTTCAGGGATGCGCCGGGGCTGACGTCTCTGCCCGTGGCGAATCTGCGGCGGGCAGAGAAACCGCATCCGGGGACCTCCCGAGGTCGAGAGTGGAGTCGACGGCATCCCCGCCTCGACAAGGAGACAAGATGACTCCCCTCGCCATGCTCCCGCCCCGCGCGGAGGAGGGCGACACACCGCCCAGCCGCTTCGACGACCACCTCGCGGCACAGCTGCTCGCCCAGCGGATCGTCCTCCTCGGCACCCAGGTCGACGACGTGTCGGCCAACCGGGTGTGCGCGCAGCTGCTGCTGCTGTCGGCGGAGGACCCGCGCACCGACATCAGCCTGTACATCAACAGCCCCGGCGGGTCGGTCACCGCGGGTCTCGCCATCTACGACACCATGCGGCTCATCCCGAACGACGTGTCGACGCTGGCGATGGGCTTCGCCGCCAGCATGGGCCAGTTCCTGCTCACCGTGGGGGCGCCCGGCAAGCGGCTCGCGCTGCCGAACTCGCGGATCATGATGCACCAGCCCTCGGCGGGCATCGGCGGTTCCGCCGCGGACATCGAGATCCAGGCGGAGAACCTCCAGTTCACCAAGAAGGCCATCGAGCGGATCACCGCCGAGCACACCGGGCAGAGCGAGGAGACGATCGCGCGGGACGGCGACCGGGACCGCTGGTTCACGGCCGAGCAGGCCAGGGAGTACGGGATGGTGGACCGGGTGGTGGAGTCGCTCGCCGACATCCGCCCGGCCACGTCGCGCCGACGGACGGGGCTGTGACATGGGGTCGTACACGGTTCCCTACGTGATCGAGCGGACCGCGCAGGGCGAGCGGTCCTACGACGTCTTCAGCCGGCTGCTGAACGAGCGGATCATCTTCCTTGGCACCGAGATCGATGACGGGGTCGCCAACGTGGTCATCGCGCAACTCCTGCACCTGGAGTCGGCCAACCCGGAGCGGGAGATCTCGATATACCTCAACTCGCCCGGAGGATCGTTCACTTCACTGATGGCGATCTACGACACGATGACGTTCGTGCAGGCGCCGATCTCCACGTTCTGCGTCGGTCAGGCGGCGTCGACGGCGGCGGTGCTGCTGGCCGGCGGAGATCCCGGGCGGCGGTTCGTGCTCCAGCACGCGCGGGTGCTGCTCGGCCAGCCGGCCAGCGGCGGCCGGCAGGGGACGGTCTCCGACCTCACCCTCGCGGCCAAGGAGATGGCCCGCATCCGCTCGCAGGTGGAGGAGGTCCTGGCCCGGCACACGCAGCACGACGTGGCGACACTGCGCGCGGACATGGACCGGGACAAGGTGCTCACCGCCGAGGAGGCCGTCGCCTACGGGCTCGCCGACGAGGTGCTGAGCCGGCGGCTCGCGTTCGTCTGACCCCGCGCGGCCGTGGCCGCGGGCCGGTGAGCCGGCCGGTACGGCGGTTCGTCCCGCCGTACCGGCCGCCGGTTCGGTCAGGCGGCGAGGCAGAGGCCGTCGTACTGCGCGGTGGGCGTCGCGCGGCCCCGGCCCGGCCGGCTCCGGGCGTACCGGGCCAACTCGTCCTGGGCGAGCGAGAGCAGGTCGGCGAGGCCGAGCCCGAGGGCCTGGGCGGCGGCCGCGAGCACCTCGGAGGAGCCCTCCTTGCGTCCGCGCTCCAGCTCCGAGAGGTACGGCATCGAGATCCGGGCGGCCTCCGCGACGTCCTTCAGCGTGCGCTCCTGGGCGAGCCGCTCGCGCCGCAGCACATCGCCGACGAGGTCGCGCCACAGGGGTTCCCTCGGCGCGGGTGTCTGTGGGGCTCCCGCCGGTCGCTGCGGGGCGCGGGGCGCTCCACCGGAACCGGGCGGCGAGGTCTGCGGGCGCAGCGGGATGACGCGGGCTTCGTTCGACGCATGAGTGCTCACCCCTTCAGCCTAGGGATCCGGGGCGCCGGGGGAAGGGAGCGGCGTTCTGCCCTGGGTGAAGCCGGGTGAAGCGGGGGGAAGCCGTGCGGGCGGACCGGGAGTGTCGCGCGCCGGTGAACCTTTCCGGTCATGACACTGGGCGAAACGGTCGACGGAAGTCCGGCGCCCCCTCCCCGCGTTCGCGCCCGGCGGCAGAAAAAGCGGCGACCGACCGTGCGAAGAGCCCGGGATGAGGGAACTTCCCGCTCCGGCGGTACGTGTTGTGGGGGAGAGCCGTGAAGGCAGCCGCCCGCGGGCGCGAAGGCCGAGCGGACGGGCAAGCCGAGTGACGGCAGGTGGGGAAGGGGCCGGGATGGTCGAGGAAGCGCTGACGGCGGTGGCCGCGGCAGGCGGGGCCGCGGTGGTGCAGGCGGCCGGTACGGACGCGTGGGCCGGGCTCCGGCAGGCGGTGGCCCGCTGGTTCGGGCGCGGAGACGCGCGACGTGAGCGGGCGGAGTGGGAACGGCTGGACCGCAGCGCGGCCGAACTCACCGGAGACGGCGCGGACGAGCAGGCGCGGGTTCGCCAGGCGGCGGTGTGGCAGACCCGTTTCGAGATGGTGCTGGAGGCGCTGGACGAGGCCGAACAGGCCGCGGCCGTGGCCGGATTGCGGGCACTGGTGGGCGATCACGCTCCGGTTCACGGTGTGTCGGCCGACCGCGGTGGCTTGGCCGTCGGCGGGAACGTGGACATCCGGGCCACGCACGGCTCCGCCGCCGCGATCCGGATGGGCAACGTGACGCTGGGAGATCCGCCGACGTCGGGGGCGGAGCAGGAGCGCCGACCGCGATGATCGCAGCGGCCGCGGTGCTCCTGGGAAGTCCGGCCAACTCGTAGCGGATCGAAAGCAGTCGAAGGTGCCTGGTGCGTGTCCGATCGATGGACGTGGGAGGACGTCCTCGGGCCGGTGGCGGGTACCGAGTGGTTGACTGCCCGCGTGATCGATTTTGAGACGGCCCGGGTCTTCTGCGATCCCGACGGCCGCTACGGCAACGTACTCGGTTTTGTCCGGGATGGCGCCGCTGTCCCCACCCGGAGCGAGCGGCTGGCCTTCGCGAGAAGGCTCGGACTCAGCGAGACCGTTTTCGTCGACGATGCCGCCCGGGGAATCATCGACATCTACACCCCCACCGCACGGCTTCCGTTCGCCGGGCACCCCTGCGTGGGGGCCGCCTGGCTGCTCGGGGTGTCCCAACTGGTCACTCCCGCTGGGGTGGTGAGGGTGCGGCGTGCCGGGGAGTTCACCTGGATCGAGGCGCAGGCCGCTTGGTCGTCGGGGCGCACGCTGCGTCAGTACGACTCGGCGGCGGAGGTGGAAGGGCTCGCGGTGCCGCCGCCCGGAGAGTGGATCTACGCCTGGGCCTGGCAGGACGAGGCGGCCGGGCGAGTGCGGGCGCGAGGGTTCCCGGGCCGGGGGGACGGTATCGACGAGGACGAGGCCACGGGGGCCGCGGCCCTGCTGCTGACGGCCCGTCTCGGCCGCGACCTCACCCTCACCCAGGGGCGCGGCTCGCAGATCGTGACGTCGGTCGGCCGGGCGGGAGTGATCGGAATCGGCGGAAGGGTGCGCAAGGGCGCCGAAGGGCTCTGACCCGGCACCGGAAGCGAATCCCGATCGGAGCCCACCGGCCGCATGCGACGCGCGGCGAGGGGAGCCGTGCCGCGAACGGCACCCGGCGTCGGACCGCTGCTCGTGCCGGACGACCACGCCCCCGAGGCCGCCCCCGGGGCTCGGCCGGATGGCTTCGCCGTGCCAACTGGGCCGGATGGTAACGGGGTTCGTTCAGGGGTGGCGCCATACGAGTGTGTAGCGCCAGAACAGCCGGCGGCGCACCCGCGCGCCGGGGAGGACCGCACGGGCTCCGCGGACGACGTCGGGGAAGGACATGTCCGCGGGCCGGGTCGGGGCGGTCATCGAGACCGGGCGGGGTGCCGTGCGGCCCTTGTTCTTGAGCCAGCCGATGGCGGCGTTGAGGGGGCTGGCCGCGGCCCCGAGCAGATAGTCGGCGGGCGTCGTGGGGCGGGACAGCCCGACGAGCACAAGGGTTCCCCCGGGAGCCAGGTGCCGGCGGAACACCGTGAGGGCCTCGGCGAACGGCAGGTGGTGGATCGCGGCGACGCAGGTGATGACGTCGTACGCGCCGGCCGGAAGCCCGGTCAGGGCGTCCTGGGCCGTGAACGTCACCGGCGTCGCCGGAGCCGTCAGCTCGCGTGCCCGGGCGGTGATCGTCGGGTCGGCATCGACTCCGTGCACCTCGTCGGCGCGCGTGGTCAAGAGCCTGGCCAGGTCACCGCTGCCGGAGCCGACGTCCAGGGCGGTGTGGCAGTGCCCGGGGAGTTGACGCAGGATCCAGCGGTGGTAGTGGGCGTTGTGGTCCCAGGGGTGGGCGGCGTTGAAGCGGTCGAGCGCTCGTAGGACCCGGTGCGGCAGGGACGTCATGTCGGCACTTCACCACATGCCGACCCGTCCCGGGGCAGGGCGTGTTCGAGGAGTGTCTGCGCGGCCGCGCGGGCGTGCCGGCCGTAGTCCGGCTCGTTCAGCACCATGGCACGGCTGGCCGCCCCGTCCGCGAGGGTCACCAACTGCTCGGCGAGCGCTGCGGGTTCGACGCACCCCAGCTCCGCCACCAATGCCGTGACCAGCCGCACCATCAGCAGCTTCTGCTCGCGGGCGTAGGCGTGGATCGGGCTCGCCGGGTCGGGGAACTCCGCGGCGGCATCGATGAACGGGCACCCGCGCACCGAAGCCAGGTCCGTGGCCGGCTGGTCGAACAGCCGGAGGATCCGCTCCCGAGGGCTGAGCTCCGCAAGGGTCAGCACGCCCTCCAGGGTCTTCCCCGACGACGCGAGCGCCTGCAGGTGGGCGATCACGAGGTCGCTCTTGGTCCGGAAGTGGACGTAGAGCGTGCGCTTGGACACCGGCGCTTCCTCCGCGACCTGCTCCATACCGGTCGCGGTGATGCCCTGCTGCGCGAACAACCGGTCGGCGGCAGCCAGGATGCGCTCCCGCGCGCCCCGCCCCCGCTGTTGCGTCGTCTCCTTCGCCGTAACCATGCCGGAAGTATACGTCCGCGTTTACTTCGGGCGCGGCACCCGGTTAGAGTCGGCGCAACTTCGGTAAACGGTTCCGTTTACTTCATTCGTCGTGAGGAGAGTCCCGTGAATCCGTCCGCGAGCCGGTCCACGAGCCGGTCCATGAGTCCGTCCGTGATTCCACCCGTGAGCGCGCCCACGCCTGCGTCCGCGGATCCGTCCGGGCGCACCGAGTTCACCGAGTTCACCGAATTGCGTGGTTACGCGGAGAAGTTGATCCGCGGCCGGCGCGCCGTGCGTGCGTTCCGGGCCGACACCGTGGCCCAGGAGACGATGCGCGCGATCTTCTCGCTGGCCGGTACCGCGCCGTCCAATTCCAACGCGCAGCCGTGGCGGGTGGAGGTGGTCGGCGGCGCGGTGCGCGAGCGACTGGCGGACGCCCTCCAGGCGGCCCACGCCGCGCGCCGCGTCTCCGCCGACTTCCCGTACCGCCAGGACATGTACTCGCCGGTGCAGCACGACCGGCAGGCCGAGTTCGGCGCCCGGCTCTACGGCGCACTGGGCATCGGCCGCGACGATCATGCGGCACGCGGCGCCTACGACGCCGAGAGCCTGCGGTTCTACGGTGCACCGCACGTCGCCTTCCTCTTCGTCGACGGCGGCGCCGATGCCCGGCTGGCCGCGGACGTCGGCGCCTACCTGCAGACGCTGCTCCTGGCGATGACCGCGTATGGCGTGGACAGCTGCCCGCAGGGGCTGTTGAGCTTCTACGCCGACACCGTGCGCCGCGAACTCGGAATCAGTACCGGGAAGTTGCTCGTGGGGGTCTCGTTCGGCTACGCGGACGCCGCCGCACCGGTGAACCAGGTCGCCACCGAGCGCGCCGCGCTGGAGGCGACCACCACCTTCCACGGCTAGGTCGCGTCCCTGACCGGCCGGCCGGCGGGGTCGTGGCGCCGCGCCGGCGGCGCCGGGTCGCCCTGCCCGCCTGATCGGCTCCGCCGCCCTGCGCCCGCCGGGTCGCCCCGAACCGGAGTGACGGGTACCACCTGGCACCCGCCTTACCCTCCCCATACCTGCCGTTTACACTGGTGGGCGGCGAAGGGGAGTAGTCCCGAAACACCGCTGGTCGACACACTGGATGCTCCACGGGGCATCCCGGCCACCGGGCCGGCCGCAGCTGACGGGCCGGTGGACGAGACCTTCGGCCACGGCATGACCTGGCCCGCACAAACGGTGGGGGCTGCACCATCATGCCGGGCCGAAAGGGTTCTCCCGTCACCTCACTGGGTGCCGTACGAGCCGGCGGCCCGGCCCCAGCAGAAAGCACCCGGATGACCCTCGACCCCCTGGCGATCATCACCGCCTTCGGGCTGATCTTCCTCGCCGAACTCCCCGACAAGACCATGTTCGCCTCACTGGCCATGGGCACCCGCATGCGTCCGCTGTACGTATGGTTCGGCACCTCCACCGCGTTCATCGTGCACGTCGCCATAGCCGTCGGCGCCGGCAGCCTGATCGGGCTGCTGCCCACCATCGCGGTCAAGCTCGTCTCCGCCGCCCTGTTCGCCTTCGGCGCCGTTGTCCTGCTGCGCAGCGGCGGCGACGACGAGGACGACGAGGCGGGCACCAAGGCCGTCACCGGGTTCTGGCCCGTGTACGGCACGGCCTTCATGGCCGTCTTCATCGGCGAGTGGGGCGACCTGACCCAGATCACCACCGCCAACCTCGCCGCCACCAACGGTTGGCTGCCCACCGCCATCGGCTCCGCCGCCGCCCTGATGTCCGTCTCCGCGCTCGCGCTGATCGTGGGCCGGTTCATCGCCAAGCGCGTCCCGCTGAAGACCGTGCAGCGCATCGGTGGTGTCTGCATGGCCGGCCTGGCGGTCTGGACCCTCGTCGAAGCCTTCATCGGCTGACGCGGAACGAACCGGGGGAGCCCGCCGGTCCGTGTCGGACGGCCCGCTCCCCCGGGCGCGGCGTTTGCGTGGCTCGGTGGCGCACCACGTACGCAACGGGTACGGCCGCGAGAGTCGCTGCTCCCACGGCGGCCAGGGTGCCGAATGGGGGATTCACTCAGCCCGGGGCGATGTCTGTGCCCTGTCGATTGTCTTCGACGTGAAGGGGCATCGGTGCCGGGTCGGTGCCTCTTGTCGGGCCCGGCCGACCCCACTATCTTGACGTCAAGATTCCACGGAGGGGGAGACGTGGCTCAGGAAACCCTCGGATACGCCCTGGGCGGCCTGCATCACGTGCAGCTTGCGATTCCTCCCGGTGCGGAGGGGCTCTGCCGCGAGTTCTGGGGAGGCGTACTCGGCATGGCGGAGCTCGCGAAACCGCCGGCGCTGGCGGCGCGCGGCGGGTGCTGGTTCCGGGGCGGCGGCCTGGAGGTCCATCTGGGGGTCGAGGAGGACTTCCGTCCGAACCGGAAGGCGCACCCCGGGATGATCCTGGTGAGCTCGCTCCAGGCCCTCGCCGACCGGCTGACGGCCCACGGAGTGGACGTCACCTGGGACGACGACTTCCCCGGGCACCGGCGCTTCTACGCGTGCGACAGGCTGGGCAACCGGCTTGAGTTCCTCGAACCGGTGCGTGAGCGCTGACGGCGCGGCCGGATCGTCCGTTGCCCGTTGCCCGTTGCCCGTTGCCCGTCGGTCCGGCCGGTGCCCCGCGTCGAGGTCTCAGCGACGGGACGCCAAGGACAGCAACGGGGCGCCGGCCGGGAAGAGGTATTTGGCGGCCAGGACGGGGCGGCCGGCGGTCCAGACGGTCTGGGTGAGGAGCAGGGCCGGTGTCTCGGGTGGGCGCGAGATGGCGTGGCCGCGTTCGGTGCCGAGCATGGTCGCGCCGAGGGTGCTGCGTGCGGTGAGCCCGTGGCCCGGCTCGGCGTCGAGGAAGGCCGCGAGCATGGTGCCGTCCGGTGTGCCGGTGGCGTCGTGAGGGGTGGCGTCCGGCTCCGCCAGTGAGGCGCGGAGCGCGTCGGGGAGGTCGCGGCCGGCCGTCGTCCGCAGGACCTTGTCGTCCACGGCCCACTCGTGCGCGAAGCAGGCCGGTGAGCCGTCCACCTCGACGACGGTCTCCCAGAAACAGGCGCGTTCGGCCGGGGCGAGGCGCAGGTGGTAGCCGGAGAAGTCGGTGGGTTCCTCCAGTTCGGCGGCGAGCCGGCGGCAGCGGACCGTACCGGGACCCAGCAGGGCCTCGACGGGCAGCAGACGTTCCAGGCCGGGGGCCGGAGGGAGCTGGTTGACCGTGCTGCCGACGCCCTGGCGGCGGGTGATCACCCCGTCCTCCTGGAGCAGGATCAGCACCTCGCGCAGTCCGGAGCGGCTCACGCCCAGCTGCCCGGCCAGTTCCGGCTCGGGTGGCAGTCGCGCGCCGGGAGGGAACGTGCCGTCGTCGATGGCGGCCACGATGCGCTGGTACAGCTCGACACGCGAGGAGTGCCGGCGCGCTCCCTGGCCTGCCGATCGTCCTCCTCGGCCATTCCATGGGCGGCCGGGCCGCGCTGCGCGCCGGCGGTCACCCCGCCGTCCGCGGCGTCGTCGTCCTCGCGCCCTGGTGCCCACCGGAGGAACCCGTGGCCCATCTCCGGGGAAAACGCCTCGCGTTGCTCCACGACGCCCGCGACCGCACCACCGACTACCGCGGCTCCCGCGAGTTCAGCGAACGCGCCCGCCGGGCCGGCGCGGACGCGCAACTCCTGACCATGCCCCGCGGCCGGCACACCATGCTGCGGGGCGCCGGCCAGTGGTACCGGACCGCCGCCCGCCTCACCCGCGCCATGCTCGCCGGTTCTGGTTCGGGCTCTGTTCCTGGTCTTGTTCCTGGCCCTGGCCCTGGCTCTGGCCCCGGTGCCGACCCCGGTGCCGACCGCGGCGCCTGACCCGCGCGGACGGCCCGCCGGACCACGCCACCGACCGGTGATCACGGCCGGGGTCCGCACGGTCCGTGCTGTCTGCTGGGAGCCGATGTCCGGACGGTGGTCTTGACGCTCATCACCCGGTCAATGTCCCGGCCACTGCTCAGGACTCGGTGATGCGGAAGACGGGATGGCGGGGGGCCGCGGCGACGAACTCCGCTGTGCTGGAGTCGGCGGTGAGGTCGCCGAAGTACGCCTTGACCTCCCAGCCCCAGCGGTCGAGGTAGGTGCGCAGCAGCTCCGGGGTCTCGGCGGGCGGCAGTTCGACCGCGACGAACGGGCGGGTGCGGCGGCCGACGCGGAGTTCGCCGCCGCCGGCCGCCCGCATGTTGCGCACCCACTCGGATTCGCCGCGCGTCGAGACGAGGTAGCGGGAGCCCTCGTACGCCATGGGGTTGACCGGTACGCGGCGCCATTCGCCGCTCTTGCGGCCGCGGACGGCGAGGTCGGCGGAGCCGGCGAGGCTGATGCCGCGACGGGCGAGCCAGCCGATCGTGCCGTTGAGTCGGACGGCGAGACGGCGCGGCTTCAGGTAGTGGGACATGAGGGCCTCGGTTTCGGTGTGCTGGTGGGGCGGGGTCGCCGCGGGGCCGGGCTGGTGTCGTGCACCGTGCGATGGCCGGTGAGTGCTCGGCACGGGTTGCAGGGTGCGCTGTCAGCCAGACTGCGGGTCGTTGCTCTGATTCGAGAGCGGTGCTCTCGCTTAGGAGCAGTGTGCACGTGAACCGTGCGCCAAAGCAAGAGCAGTGCTCTCGTTTTTGTTCGGCGCTCTGAGAGCTGTCACACTGCTCTTCATGACAGCGATTAGAGGAGCCAGGGAACGGGCCCGTAGCGAAATCACCGAGGCCATCAAGGACGAGGCCCGCAAGCAGCTGGCCGCCGAGGGGGCCGCCAAGCTCTCCCTCCGGGCCGTAGCACGCGCACTCGGCATGGCCTCATCCGCGCTCTACCGCTACTTCCCCAGCCGCGACGACCTGCTCACCGCCTTGATCGTCGACGCCTACAACGCGCTCGGCGCGGCCGCCGAGCGCGCCCGCGACGCCCACCCCGCGCCCTCCACCGCTCCGCCCTCCACCACTCCGGCCTCGACCACTCCACGCGGTCGCGCCGCCGAGCGTGCCACCGCCCAGTGGTGTGCCATCTGCACCGCGGTACGCGACTGGGCCCTGGCCCATCCGCACGAGTACGCGCTGATCTACGGATCGCCCGTCCCCGGCTACCACGCGCCGCACACGACGACGGAGCCCGCCGCCCGGGTCGGGCTCACGCTCATCGGCGTCGCCCGGGACGCGTACGCCGCCGGCCTGCTGAAGGAGCCCGCGGAGCCGTTGCCCGATGCGGTGGTGGCCGATGCGCTGGCGCTCGGCGCGGAACTGGGTGTCGAGCTGCCGCCCGCCGTACTGGCCCGTCTGATCGGGGCCTGGGCGCAGCTCTTCGGGCTGCTGAGTTTCGAGCTCTTCGGCCAGTTCAACCGGGTCGTCGAGGCCCGCAGCGCCTTCTTCGACCAGGCCGTCCTGCAACTCGCCGGAAGTGTCGGCCTCACCGCCCAGGGCCGCGGCACCTCGGCCTGAAGGGTCGTCACCCACCGACGGACGACCACGCCGCCCCTGCCCGGCGAACCGGCCCATCCCCCCATCGCCGAACGGCCGAACCGCCCAACTGCCCAGGCTCCCGGAGGTGTCCCACGATCCTCGCGCCGCCGTCGACGCCCCGGACCGATCAGGCCGGCTGCGGGCTCCCGATGAGCTGCTGCTCCAGCTCGTGTTCGTCGGATTGCGACAGCGACGTCTTCAGCACCGTTCCGCCCAAGGGCTGCAGGGCGGCGGCGAACTGGTCCTCCTTGAGCTTTGTGGTCATGACGACGACGGCGGCCTTGCCCGGTTCGAGCAACTCGTGGGCGCGGTCGCGGAACCGCTTGTCGAGACCGGACTGGCTGAGCTTGCCCGCCAGTCCACCGACTGCGGCGCCCAGCAGCCCGATGACCGGCATGAGGAACAGCATGCCGAGGACCAGGCCCCACAGCGCTCCCGCGGTGGCGGAGGTGGCGATGGCCCGACGCGGGATGTCGTCGTGTGTGTCGACGTATATGTGTCCGTTGGCGTCGGCGGAGATCACGGCCAAGCCGGTGAGGACGACGACGTGCTGCCGTTCGAGATCCTGGATGCGGTTTTCCGCCTTCCTGGCCTGCTCCGCGTTCTCGTACCCGATGATGATCAAGTCTGACATGGGTGGCTCCCTCGCCTCAGAAGGTGATGGGCTCACTAATGACCGGACACGTCACGCGGTGTCGGCGCCTGGCGTCCACGATCAGGTGCGATCGCCTCCTCCCTCTTCAAGCTAGACCCCGTGCACCATCGTGTGCATTTCATGTGCGCTGCGTAGACCGCCGAAAACCATCCGTGTCGGCCTTGTCCTGCGGCTATTCCATGCAATGCCGATTTCCTCAGGTCGAGGCATTGTTGCCGGAGTAATAATTGTCGATGAATGTTCGGGCGGCCCGGAATTCAATGGGGGAGGGGAGTTCGGCCCCAGTCTTGGCGCGCTGGTCGGTGCCACGATTTCCACTTCGTTCCCACGGTGCATCACGTGGCGTGTGTGGCGATCCTTGAACCGCCCCCAAAGGGAGCCTGACCTGCAATTTTGTCGGTGCATATGGCGTGCGGTGCGGGTGGTGCGAGCGATATCCCGATGCTGATGTGGCGCTCATTGGGCGCCTCTCCTGATGACCTGTCAGTTGTGTTGCGTCGCTGGTCAGGTGGTCGGATGGCCGACCTCGGTAAGGCGGGGCCGGCGATAATTTCGTGGGTGCCTGGCGGGCGTGCTCCGTCATGTGTGCGGGGCACTTGACGGAGGCGATCGACGGGGCGTCCCCGGGCCTTCGACCGCAACACCACGAGCGGCGCGCGACGCGGCGGAGCGCACCTTCCGGCTCATGGGCCAGGTGCCGGGCCGGGCCGCCCCGAGGGGTCGCCGCGCGGGCGCCGTCGGCCCGCGGGCCTGGCTGATTGTCGCCGCTCGCGCCCGGCTCCGCCCCGCCCGCCCGCTGGTCGAGGGCTTGCGCCGCCCCTGAGAGCGCCTGGCCGGGCCTTGCCTCGACCCCGCGCGGGTGCGAGGGGAGATTGGGTGATGTCCGGGCGACCGCGGCTTGTCCGGCGGCCGCGCCGCAGCCGTCCCGGCCGGGATCGGGGCGACCTCCGGGCTCGAAGAACGGGCGCGGGGGCCGGCGTCGTGAGGTCGGTGAGATGGTCGAGCGCGCCGCACGGATCAAGGGGCGTCAAGCCCGGCGATGTTAAACATCGAGTTAATACTCGCGGCCTGTGCGCAGGTACCCGTACTGGTGGCGCACGGGCTCATCTGGCGGGCAGGTGGATCCTTGCACGCGCGTTTATCAAGTCGCAAGGCCCGGAGGCAAGTTGATGGTCGGTCAAATACCGAATCTATGAGGGTTGATGGCAAACCCTTATGTCAACTGGCGCTGTGGATCTCAATGTTTGGGAACTCGCCTGCCAATGCTTGACATGATCCATCGGCACCGATCTACAGTTGCACGAGTGTCGGCAGTTCGGCCTCTGGTTGGCGGATCCTCCAGAGGGCCAACAGCCGTCATGACCCAGCCCTCCATAGAAAATGACGGTTACTCAGGCCGACTCGACCATTTACCGCATCCGCCCTAGCCCCTATGATCCGGTTAGCTTCTTAACTGTGAGGAGTGGTCAGCTTTCGTGGAGTGCAACGATGGAGGGGGCTGTCATGGGGAGTCTCGCGGCAGAAGCCGGGACTTTTGACAGTGCACTTGCGGAGGGAGCCTCGGACGTCTCCTGTGCATAGCGGAGGGCGTGGCGCGGTTCTGCCGCGATACCCGGTGGAGGTTGAGCTCCGCGGAGCTTCTCGCCGGAATGAACGCTGATCCGCCCCGGACCTGCTTTCAGGGGTCGCGGTGCTGTTCATTCCCAACTCTCCCGAGGGGTACTGCCCTTTGGGCTCGTTTGATGTCTCGCCATGACCGACGCAAGGCCGTCCGAGGTGCATCCCGCCGAGGTCGACCTCGTCTGCCGGTGGCGGCTCACCGCCCTGCCAATATCCGCCTGACCAGCGGCAATGACATGAACGACAGGAACGAGGACCGCCTCGGCGCGGTCGGAGTCGGTGCGTACCCGGGCACGCCGGGAACGCCCGCACGCCCCGACCGGAAGGAGATATGGGCATGACGTCGAAAGGCGGGCTCCAGTGCAATCAGTGAGCAGACCTCAAGGTATCTGAATGTTTGCGGCCAACGGCGCAATGAACTTTTACGCTCCCAGCCGTTAGTACCTACACGGACAGCAGAGTAGCTTTCTCATGGATCGCCACTCTGGGCGCAGCCAAGAGAGATCCAGATCGAATACCGCATGAGTCGTGAAGCGGATGAATAACTTCCGTATCGACGATCTGAGGCAGTTCGGAGGCGAACGAGCGCATGATGGAGATGGCCACATTGCCTGGGGGCGGAGAACGCCGTCAGTCAAATGACCTGCGGATGGGGAATACCGTCTCGTGAACCCGCTGACGTACTCGCCGCGCCTGGTCAAGGCGCTTCCGCCGCTGGATGTGTGCGGCCGGACTCTGAAGGTGTACGGGATGTTCGCGGAGCCGGACAGCTCCGCCACCCTCCCGGAGCCGGAGTGGCTGCGGCAGCAGGCCGCCTCGGTGCTGAGCGAACCCCTCCAACAGGGGGACCACCCCGTCGGCTTCCTGATCCTGCACTACGGGACGGAAGGCACCTACCTGCTGGTGAGCCAGTGGTACGACGCCAACATGCTCAAGCACTGGGTGCGCGGCTCGGCGGTCGACGCCGAGGGGAACAGTACGGTCACCCCGCTTGTCCAGCGTGACCTGATCGCCTGCGTCTGGGAGCTGGAGGTCATCAAGTTCGAGCGCGACGCCTGGGTCAACACCGTGCTGGCACAAGGCCGGTTGGACCGGACCTCGCTCGACGCGTACCTGGACACGACCTTCTCGGGGTGGGTATGAGCCGCGACATCAAGGTGCAGCCGATCGAGCCGAGCCACTTGGACGCGCTGCTGGCGCTCTGCCGCGAGCACGCGGCGTACGAGAAGGCGGAGTTCGTCGAGAACGGCCAAGTCGAACGCTGGCGTTCGGCGTTCTTCTCGGAGCGGCCGGCGCTGTACGGCTGGATCGCGACGGACGGCGGGGAGCCCTGCGGCTTCATGACCGTCACCATCGACTTCGCCACCTGGGGCGCCGAACCGTTCGCCTACATGGACTGCCTCTACCTCTGCGAGCCGTATCGCGGGAGGGGGCTCGGCCGCACGTTCTTCGAGCGGCTGCGGGAGTTCGCGGTCGCGCATCGATGCGGCTGGGCCGAGTGGCAGACCCCTCCGGACAACGAGCTCGGCATCGGCTTCTACGGGCGCATGGGTGCCACGGCCAAATCCAAGGTTCGCTTCCACTACGACGTTGAGGGGCAGGGCGTCTCGTGACGGAGACTTCTATACCCATGGCAGCGCCCGCGGCGCTGCCTCCATGGTCGCTGGACTCCGCCGACCGGGCCTTACCGCCGCCCGAGCTCGGCGACCTGGTCCGAGCGGCGGCGACGAACTGGCCGGACCGCCCGGCGCTCCACGACGGACGCGGCGGCCTCACGTTCGCCGAGCTGGAGGGGCAGGCCCGGGCGCTCGCGGCCTGGTTGAGCGAGCAGGGTGTCGGCCGCGGCGACCGGGTCGCGATCCTGGCCGAGAAGTGCGCGCTCATGCCCGTCCTGGCCATCGGCATCTGGAAGTGCGGGGCCGTCTATGTCCCGCTCGACGCCGCGCAGCCGGTGCCCCGCCTGCGCAGCCTGCTCGGCCGCCTGCAGCCGAGTGCCGTGATCGCGCTGGACGACCGGGAGCCGTCGGTCGCCGACGTCCGCTGGGTGGGCCGGACGCAACTCGACGGGATCCTGTCGCGGCCGGCCCCGGACCGGCCGGCCGTGGCGAAGCGGCCCGAGGACACGGCGTACATCATCTTCACGTCGGGGTCGACGGGAGAGCCGAAGGGCGTCGAGATCAGCGTCGCCAGCCTGGTCGCGTACTTCGGGAACCACAACGAGGTGCTCCGGTTCACGCCGGAGTCACGGGTCTTCAGTCTGTCCCCGTTCCACTTCGACGTGTCGATCGAGGACACGCTGCTGCCCCTGTCGCTGGGCGCGTTCGTCTACCAGTTCCGCGGCGTCCATGCCGGCGCCATCATGCGCGCGATCCTCAAGCGCGAGCGGATCACCCATGTGATCGCGGTGTCCACGCTCCTGACCATGATCACTGAGGACGGGCGGCACGTCACCCGGGAGAACTTCCCCTGCCTGCAGATGGTGATGACGGGCGCGGAGGTCTGCGACCCCGGTGTGATCAACGTCTGGAAGACCGGCCTCCCCGAGGTGCGCGTCATCAACGCCTACGGGCCGACCGAGGCGACGATCGTCTGCGTCACCCACGAGATCGAGCGGGCCGACGCGGAGCGGATGAGCTCGTACCCGATCGGCCGGCCGCTGCGCGGGGTGGCGGCGCGGATCGTGGACGACGGGGCCGAGGTCCACGAGCAGGGTCGGGCCGGCGAGTTGTGGATCGGCGGCGAGCAGGTGATGAGCGGCTACTTCGACCAAGTGGAGGAGACCGCCCGCCGTGTGGTCGAGGTGGACGGCGTCCGCTACTACCGCACGGGCGACATGTGCAGCTATGACCAGGACGGCAACATCGTGTTCCACGGCCGGAACGACGACGAGGTGAAGCTGGCCGGCCGCCGGATCCACCTGGGCGAGATCCGGCAGATCGTGCTGGGCTCCCCGGGCGTCGAGCGGGCGGCCGTCGCGCTGGTCCCGCGCAACGGCCACGACGTGATCGCCCTCGTGGTGATGGCGCCGGACCGGTCGGTGGTGACGGACGTCGAGAAGCGCCTGGTGGACCTGCTGCCCGAGTACATGCGCCCGGCGCTCGTCGCCTGGTCGCCCGAGCTCACGGTGTCCTCGACGGGCAAGACGGACGAGAACCGGCTGATGCGGCGGCTCGCCGAGGCGGCCGAGGGGTCGACGGCGACCCACTTCGCGCTCTCGCCAGGTGGGGACGTCCGGCCCATCGACGGGGACGGCGATGCCTGACCCGGCCGGGACCCTGAACGTCGAGTTCGGCCGCCTGGCCGCCGCCAGGAAGATCATGGCGGTGAAGGCGTCCACCGGCTCGCTCGCGGACGACCGGGTGAACGCCGAGCGCTGGATCTCGCGCTTCGGAAGCGTGGTCGATCCGGACGACGGCGCGTCGGTCGAAGAGGGCGAGCACTCGGTGGTCGTCCGGCCGGCGCAGGAGGCCGCGGACAGCCCCTACGTCCTGTATGTCCACGGCGGCGGGATGGTCTACTACTCGACGGCCGTCTTCCAGCCCTTCCTGCGGACGCTGGCGGGCGCCCTGCGCGCGCCCGTTGAGGCGTTCGACTATCTGAAGGCGCCGGAGCACACCGTCGAGCAGTCGGTGGAGCGGCTGTCGGGACACATCGCGGCACGATGCCGCACGTTGGGGGACCGTCAGCTCGTCATCGCCGGCGACAGCGTCGGCGGACTGCTCGCGCTCTACCTCGGCCTGCGCGTCCTGCCCGACGTCTTCTCCCGCATCGTGCTGATCTACCCGGTCCTCGACCTCGGGGCGGAGCGCGAGTCCTACCGGGCGTTCGGCGAGGGCTACTTCCTCGACAGCGGCAGCATGCGGCTGTTCAAGTCGGTACTGAAACCTTTCTTCTCGGGGCGCGCCTTCGATCCGTTCGCCCTGACGGAGAGGGATCTGGCCCGGCTGCCGGCCTGCTCGATCGTGACGACCGGCTGCGACGTGCTCCGCGACGAAGGGCTCGCCTGGGCGGGGCAGTTGGCCGACCGGTCGGTCGGATTGCGGCATCAGCACTTCCCGGATCTGCCGCACGACTTCTGCCTGTACGCCGGGAAGCTGGATTCCGCCAGGAGTGCCGTGGCCGAGATCGCCGAGGCCGCATTTCATGTCGATGAAACACATGTTTAGCCGCCCATCGAATTCACGGCACCGTGGTTATCAATTTACTTGACGGCCGATATCGCCGGTCATTAGCATTTATGCGAGAAATGCGGACGGAAGGGCAGGATTGAGAGTGGCATTCCAAGCCGAGTCGTTAGCATTACCACCGTGGTCGATCGATCCTGCCGACGAGAACAATCCGGCGCCCGCGCTCGGTGATCTGCTGGTGGCTCCGGCCCGCAAGTGGCCGGACCGCACGGCGATCAACGACGGGGATGTCAGCTACACGTTCGCCCAGCTCGAACAGGGCGCGCAGGCCGTTGCGGCCCGGCTGACCGAGCAGGGGGTCGGCGCGGGGGATCGCGTGGCGATCCTGGCCGAGAAGCGCGCGGTCATGCCGATGATCGCGCTCGGCGTCTGGAAGTGCGGAGCGGTCTACGCCCCACTCGACGCCTCCGAACCGGTGGACCGGCTGCGCGGACTGCTCACGCGCCTGGAGCCGGTGGCCGTGATCGCGTTGGACGACCGGGATCCGATCGTTCCCACCGACCGCTGGCTGGGCAAGAAGCAGCTGGACGCGGTCCTTTCCGGGCCGGCGACGCATTCCACCGTGCCCCATCGGCCGGACCAGGCCGTGTACATCATTTTTGCCTCCGGCTCGACCGGTGAGCCGCAAGGCGTCGAGAACAGCGCCGCCGGCCTCCTCGCCTATTTCGGCAATCACAACCAGGTGCTCCGCTTCACGGCGGAGTCCCGCGTTCTGAGCCTTTCTCCCTTTCATGTCGATGTGTCGTTCGAGGACACGCTGCTCCCCTTGTCGCTGGGAGCCTTCGTCTATCAATTCCGGAATCTGCCCGCCGGCGCCATCATGCGTTCCGTACTCGGCCGTGAGCGGATCACGCATCTGATCGCGGTCTCGATGCTCCTGGCCATGATCACCGGGGACGGACGTCAGATCACCCGGGCCAAGCTGCCCGGCGTGGAGACGGTGATGACGGGGGCCCAGGTCTGCGACCCCGCCGTCATGCGCATCTGGAAACAGCAACTGCCGGAGACCCGCGTCGTGCACGCCTTCGGCCCGCCCGAGGCCACGATCTTCTGCCTGACCTACGAGATCGAGGACGAGGCCGCGGAGGGCGGGGCCGCGTACCCCATCGGGCGACCGCTGCGGGGCATGGACGCGAAGATCATGAAGGATGGGGTCGAACTCCATCAGCCCGGTGCGCAGGGGGAACTCTGGGTCGGCGGCGCGCAGGTGATGCGCGGCTACTTCGACGATCCCGGGGAGACCGCCCGTCTCGTCGTCGATGTGGACGGGACGCCCTACTTCCGGACCGGGGACATCTGCAGCTACGCGGACGACGGCAACATCGTGTTCCACCGTCACGACGACGGTGAGATCAGGTGGTTGGCGGGCCGCCGTACCCACCTGAGTGAGATCCGCCGGGCCGCCCTGAGCTGTCCCGGCGTCGACCGGGCGCTGGTGGCCGTGGTCCAACGCAACCAGCGCGACGTGGTCGCTCTCGTCGTCACGTCGGAGGCGCAACGGGTGGTGGCCGACGTGGAGGCGCACCTGGGCGGTCTGCTGCCCGGCTATATGCGTCCGACCCTGTTCGCCTGGTCGCCCGCGGTATCAGCCGCATCGACCGCCGAGGCCGATGAGCGTCAGTTGGTTCAACGGCTCGCGGCAGCAGCTCAGCAGTCGAACTCCAACTATTTCGCACGGTCGGCCGATGGCGCCGTCGAGCCTATTGAGAAGGTGGAGCCATGTCTGTAGCGGTGAAGGATAAGGTCGCCGAATATCTGGAGGCGGCACTGGGCAAGCCGGTGGACCTCGACCCGCTGCCCGACGACACGACACTCAACACCCTTGGCCTGGACTCCCTGTTGACCATCAGTGTCCTGGTCACGCTCCTGGAAGACTGCGGCGTCGACATGGGAGAGCACGCGGACTCCCTGGTCACTCCGAGCAGCCTCGGTGACCTTTTCGCCATTGCCGACCGGTTCATGGAAGTCGAAGACTCGACCTCAAGTGAGAGTGACATGTCCCGAGAACAGCGCTCGCAGTTGGACTACTACCAGGAGAAGCTGGCCTACGAGATCGACTCCGCGGACCTGAAGGCGGCTCTCGAAGAAGGCCAGGACCTGGTCGTCGTCGACGGCCGGAGCACCGAGTCGTATGAGCTCGCGCATATTCCCGGCGCGATCAGCATTCCGCATCGCTCGATCTCCCAGGAGTCGCTGGCCGGTCTCTCCAAAACGCCGCTGTACGTCGCCTACTGCGATGGCATCGGCTGCAACGCCTCCACCAAGACGGCGATCAAACTGGCGACCTCGGGCTTCCGGGTCAAGGAGCTGATCGGCGGTCTGGATTGGTGGAAGCGGGACGGCCATGCCATCGAGGGACTGGCGTCCCAATGCGAGGCCCCTGTCCACGTCGACTGCGGATGCGCCGGCTAGGCAGCAGGGACAGCGTCAGCCCGAGCAGAGAGATGGTAGTCGACCTGTGAGCACTCAGAAGTTCGACCAGTCGCAGTTGGATGTCGCGGTGGTGGGCGGCAGCATCGCCGGCTGCGCCACCGCAATCCGCTTCAGCCAGATGGGATACCGGGTCGCGGTCTTCGACAAGAAGGCGATGAACGACCAGTCCCACAAGCGGCTCTGCACCCACTTCATTCAGCCGCACTCTGTGCCGATACTGGCCGAGCTCGGGCTGTCCCACCTCTACGAGCCTGACTCGTCCGTGCTCACCAAGGCCGTCTTCGTGACGCCCGGGGGAGTGGTCGAGGGCCCCGGCGGCTATGTCCCCGGGCCGCCGGACTCCTACGCGCTCAATCTCGAACGGCGGGTGCTCGACCCCGCACTGCGGGCGGGCGTGCGGGCGCAGGGCGTCCAGTACCTCGACGCCACCACCGTGGAGAGAATCGAGGAGGACGACTCCGGCTGGATTCTCGACACGAGCAACGGGACCGGATCCCAGCGCTTCCGGGCCCGTCTGGTGGTGGCCGCGGACGGGCGCCGTTCGCGGCTGGCCAAGGAGCTCGGCAACGCGACCGAATCCCATCCGAACGAGCGCGCTGCCCTCTTCGGCTATTTCTCCGGGATCAAGACCCGGCCGGACAACCGCTCGGTCTTCATCATGAACGAGCGGGACCTGGCCTGCGTCTATCCGCTCGTCGAAGGCAGGACCCAGCTCGTCCTCTTCGCGGACAAGGCGCGGGTGGAGGGGTGGCAGGGCGCGGACGGCCGGCTCCAGGAGTTCCTGAACTACTTCGACGGCCTGCCGGACGCACCATCGATGTCCGATGCGGTCCCGGAGACGGGCCTGCTGGGCTACAGCGACTATCCGAGCCAGATACGTCAGCCGGTATCGGGCTCGATCCCCTTCGTCGGGGACGCGGCGCTGTCGCTGGACCCCATGAGCGGCGTCGGTTGCGGATTCGCATTGGTGTCGGCAGATCTGCTGGCCCGCTCGTTCGCTGACCGATCGTTGGACAAGACCGATCTCGGAGACGGATTGGCCGAGTATCAGAAGCGGTTCGAAGACGTCATCCTCCCGCATGCCGAGGGTATTTGCGGGGACTCTCTCGTCGACAAGAACGAGGCGTCCCGGCGGAGGATGTTCCAGGCTATCAGCGGCAATCAGGAACTGAGCCAGAAATATCTGGCCCTCACTGGTCGCATGCTGATGCCGGGAGAGTTCCAGCGGGACCTCATGCGCGCGCTGATGTCCCGGGGTGCCGCTGGTCTCAAACGCTAGCCCGACCCATAGGCCCGTAGATTCAAGAAACTGTGATATGCGTATGACTAAAGCTCCGTCACTCGTCATCGGGGTGCTGTGCGGCATCAGCGCCAACCTGCTCTGGGGTCTGGCATTTCTGATCCCGGTGCTGCTCCCCACCTCGGATTCCGTCGCCGTCGCGCTGGGCCGGTACCTCTGCTTCGGAGTGGTGTCGGTCGGTGTCGTGATATTCACCCGCGGCGCTGCGATGCGCGGCTTGGACCGGCGGATATGGCTTACGGCCCTGGCGTTCGCATTCGCCGGTCACGTGGGCTACTACTTCTTTCTGGTGCAAGGGATCACGCACGCAGGGTCGCCCATCTCGACGGTGATCATCGGAACGCTGCCGGTGACCGTTGCGCTGACCGGCAACTGGGTCCGCAAGGAGTTTCCGTTCTCGCGGCTGCTGCTTCCGCTCGGATTCATCACGGTCGGTCTGGTCCTGGTCAACCTCAAGGAGGTCGACTGGGGAACCGCCTTCAGCGGTCACTCCGGAATGACGTGGGTGATGGGTATCGCGTCGACGCTGGTGGCGCTCGGCCTGTGGACCTGGTACGCGGTGGCCAATGCCAGTTTCCTCAGGAGGCACCCGGAGATCTCGTCGGCCAACTGGTCCACGCTCATGGGTCTGTGCGCGCTGGAGCTTTCACTGGTCGCCCTGCCGATCGCCGGCGTCTCCGGCGGAATGCACATCGACGGATCGAGCCTCCTTCCCGTAATTATCGGAAGTGTGGTTCTCGGGGTGCTCGTCTCATGGGTCGGAACGGTACTCTGGAACCGTTCCTCAGGATTGGTGCCGATTTCCATCGCGGGACAGCTTGCCGTTGTCCAGATGATTTCTGGATTGATCTACGTCTTCGCGTGGTATCGCCGTATGCCACCGCTGTTGGAGCTGTTCGGAATCGTACTGCTCATCGGTGGCGTGCTGTTGGCCATCCAGCGCACCCGGAAGATTCCGCCGGTGGCCGCGGCCCAGCCCGCCGACAAGGCCGAGGTGGCTTCGTAAACCGCCGGGGGACCGCGGCGAGAGACAGCGACCTTTAGGGCTCAGACCTGGCAGGGTACACATAAGGGGAGGACAGAGACTGATGTCGCGCGTCGCGTTCACGACTTTCGCGATCCTGAAGAAGCCGTACGGGAATCCTGAGGTTCAGGAGTTCGACGACCTGACGCCGCCCACGTTCGAAGAGGCGGAAAACAGCTCGGGATTCATCGCTCGGGCGAAAGAGGACCCCGGTCAGAGTCATCTCACCAACTTCGAGCGGGACTGGGGGGACTGGGGCAAGTTCGACGTTCCGCGCTTTTACACGGGCGGCCGGACCAATGAGACCGACAGCCGTGCCTCCACCCTGTCGCTGTGGACCGATCTGGACTCCGTCTTCTCCTTCGTCTACACGGGCCTGCATCGCAGCACTCTGAGCAGGCGACACGAGTGGTTCCTCAAGCCCGAGTGGCCCAGCTACGCGATGTGGTGGGTCTCCGACGACACCATCCCGACCTGGTCGGACGCCTGTCATCGGCTGGAGCACCTGCACGACAACGGTCCCACGCCCGTCTCGTTCAGCTTCCGCCGGCCTTTCGACTCCGACGGCACCCCGACGCGGCTGCGCGGCATGGCCGAGGGACGAAAGGCCGGCGCCTGACGAGTGAGGGCCGCTCCTGGCTGCCGGTCGTCGGCACCGGCAGCCAGTAGGACCGCGACAGCCGCTTTTCCTCGTGGAGACCGGGTACGTCGTCCGGCAGACGACCCGGCTCTGCACGACCCGGCCTTCCTCGACCTCCCGGACCGCGCCCACCCGACGCTCGGCCGCCGCCACGGCAAGACGTGTGCGGAGACCGTGTCCACCTCGCGCGGACCGGTGGTGAGGGCGGCGGTGCCGCCGGCCCGGGTGGGCACCGGGCCGCGCCGTCCACCCGCCGCGTACGTGTCGCGCTTCGCCCGCCCTGCCGCCGTGGGGGCCGGCCGCGGAGACTGCACGGCTCATCCCGACCGTCGCCAACAGGCCGTCCGCTTGCCCAGCGGGCCCGCGGTCTGCGTCGCCGGAGCGCTGAGCCACCTCATCCATTCCACACCACCCAGGGAATTTCTGTGATCACGCGTGCCTTCGACAGGTCGGCGATGACCTGGTCCTACGAAATGCACCTTCAACCCATGCTGTCCGCCGCCGACATCGAGGGGCTGCCCTTCGGGTCCGTCTTCGGCAGCGTCCCCGCGCACACCGTCTCGAAGCGGCACGCCCACCAGGACGGCGAGATGTTCATCGTCCTGGCCGGCAAGGCCGTCGTCGTACTCGGGGACGAGGAGCGGGAGTTGGGCCCCGGTTCGGTCTGCTACCTGTCGCCCTTCGGCTACCACGAGATCCGCAACGAGTCCGACGAGGCGTTCGACATCGTCTCGGTCTACTGGGAGCACATCCCGAGCGCCGTCAAGGTCCTGGAGCAAGCCCCGCCGCGCGACGCGCTCCCCGAGCGGACGCTGGTCTTCTGCCCCCCGCCCACGCCCAACGGCGGCCTGCACCTGGGCCACCTCGCGGGCCCGTACGTCCGGGCCGACATGCTGGTGCGCGCGCTGCGCAGCATGGGCCGCGACGCCCGGTACGTCACCGGCACCGACGACCACCAGTCGTACGTCGCCGCCGCCGCGCGACTGCGCGGTACGGAACCGGTCGACGTGGCCACGGCCGAAGGCGACGCCATCCTGGCGACCCTGCGCGCGGCCGCCGTCGGCTGCGACCGGCTCACCCGTCCCGCCGGGGACCCGGAGCACGCCGACCGGATCCGGGAGCTGCTCGCCCGGGTGGCCTCCTCGCCCGCGGCCACGGAGGAGGAGCGGGAGACCGCCTACTGCCCGAAGTGCGACCTGTCGCTGCACCAGGCCTTCGCACGCGGCTGCTGCGGGCACTGCGGCGCGGCCAGCGACGGGGAGATCTGCGAGGCCTGCGGCCGGCCCAACGAGGCCCGGGAGCTGACCGGTCTGGAGTGCCGGATCTGCGGCACCCCGGCCGTCACCCGCCCGGAGCGGGCGCTGTGGCTGGACCTCAACGCCTACGCCGACCGGCTGCGCGACTACCTGCGGAGCTCCTACACCTCGCCCGACCTGCTGGCCCTGGTGGAGCGGCTGCTGGACGAGGGGCTGCCGCCGTACCGGCTCGGCCGGAGCAGCGAGTGGGGCGTCGCCCTGGGCGACGGCCAGGCCCTCGACGCCTGGGCGGACCTCGCGCTGACCTTCCTGGACGCGGCCCGAGCCGAGTCCGAGCAGGACGGCCCGGCGAAGATCACGCTCTTCCTCGGCTACGACAACAGCTTCTACTACGCGGTCCTCCTGCCGGTCCTGGCCTTCGCGGCCGAGCTCTCCGAGCACCTGCCCACCGCGTTCGTCACCAACCAGTTCCTGCACCTGGAGGACGCGAAGTTCTCCACCAGCCGGGGCCACGCGGTCTGGGCCGACGACGCGCTCGCCGCCGCGGGACCGGACGCCGTACGCCTGGCCCTGCTGCGAAACGCCCCGGAAGGACGCGTGACGCGGATCACCCAGGAGCGCGCCGGCGAGCTCGAACAGGACCCGCTGTACCGCGGTGCGCGGGAGTGGCTGGGCGGCTTCGCGGCGCTGACCGAGGAAAGCGGCGGCCAGGTGCCGGGCACCGGTGCCTGGACCGACGCGCACCGCGAGTTCTACCGCTACCTGAATCTGACCACCCGTCAACTCGACGGTCTGCTGCTCCCGGAGTCGTTCAGCGCGCGTGGCTACGTCCAGCTGCTGGAGTCCTTCGTGGCCCGCGCCGCGGAGTTCCGGGCGACGGAGGAGGCGCTGCGCCGGCTCCCGTCGCTGGCGGAGGAGGCGCGCACCAGCCTGGCCCTGGAGTACCTGGCGGCCAAGGTGTTCGCCGCACTGGCCTGGCCGGTCACCCCCGAGCTGTCCCAGCAGGTCTGGGACTGGCTGAGCCTGCCCGCACAACCGGTGCGCGAGGCCGACTGGTCCTTCCTGCCTTCCGGCACCCGGTGCGCGTCGAGCGCGCCCGCAACGGCCGCCGTCCCCGCCGCGAACGAGCGATCGTGAGCCAGGCCGGCACGGCGGCGCCCCCGCACGGCGGGGACTTACCCGCCGATGCGGACGTCGTGGTGGTGGGCGCCGGGATCACCGGTGCCTCCCTCGCGCACCACCTGGCACGCCGGGGAGTGTCGGTCGTCGTGGTCGAGCAGGCGCCGCAGCCGGGCGCCGGGGCCACCGGCAGCTCCGGCGGCATGGTGCGCGCCTACGACGCCGACCCGATGATGGCGGAACTGGCGCTGCCGAGCCTGGCCACGTACCGGGATCCCGGGTGCTGGGCGTCGGGGCGGGCCCCGCTGCACGCCGTCGGCGCCGTGACCGCGGCCCACCCCGACCAGGAGCCCGCCCTCCTGGCGGCCGCCGGGCAGATCAACGGCGCGCTGCACACCTCGGCGCACGTGGTGGCAGGGCGCGACGAGGTGGCGGGGATACGCCTGGCCGGCGGCGTCGCCCTCGTCGAGCCGGAGGCCGGCTGGGTGGCACCGGCGGAGGTCACCGCGGACTGGCTGGTACAGGCACGCGCCGACGGTGCCGTCGTGTGCCACGGAGTGCGCGTGCGCGCCGTGGAGGCACGCGGCGGACGCCCGGTGGTGGTCACCGACGCGGGCGTGGTCCGGGCCGGGGCCGTGGTCGCCGCGGTCGGGCCCTGGGCGGCCGACCCGGTGCCCGGGTTGCGGCCGGCCGCGCCGGTCCGCTCGCGATCGATCCAGGTGAGCGTCGTCGAGCGCCGCCCTCCCGCGCCGTCCCACGCGACCTTCGTCGACCTGCGCACCGGGCTGTACGCCAAGCCGGTCGGCCCGGACCGGACGCTGATCGGGATGCCGCATCTGGTGTGGGACGCCCCCCTCGACGCGCCGCCGGACCCCGCGCACGCGCAGGCCACCGTTTCCGCGCTCACCGCCCATTTCCCGTGGCTGACGACAGCGGTGCACCTCGGCACGGTCCGGGCCGCGGACGCCTACGGCTCGCCCGAGGGCGGCGGGCAGGCGTCCGGCCTGCTGGAGACCACCGGCGTGCCGCGCGTGTGGTCGGTGCGGGGCTGGAACGGCGGCGGTGTCAAGACGGCCCCCGAGGCCGGCCGCCGCCTCGCGGACGCGTACGTGGCCGACGCCTTCTCCGACGTCGCCTGACAGCCGCCCGCCCGGCGGCACCGACACCACCCGACGCCCCCCTCAACACAGCATCGAGGTGTTCCATGCCGGACGCAGCCGCTCCACGCTTCCTCGTCGAGCGCGTGGACGCGTCCCATTTCGAGGCAGTGCTCCCACTCATCGCCGATTACCAGAGGTTCTACGGCCGAGATCCCGACGACTCCGCGAACCGGCGGTTCTTCGGCGAACTGCTCGGAGAAAACCCCCACGGACTCCAGCTGGCCGCCCGTCAGGGGCCGCACACGATCGGCTTCGCCACCCTTTTCTGGGTGCGCGTCTCCACCAGCGCCACCACCGTCGCCCTCCTCAACGACCTGTACGTCCATCCCGACCACCGGGGCGGTCGGGAGGCGGGCGTCGGAACGGCGCTGCTGCACGCGGCCGCACGCGAGGCCCGCGACCGCGGCCACTCCCGCCTCACCTGGGAGACCGCGCCCGACAACCGCTCGGCCCAGGCACTGTACGACCGCTTCCTGCGCGAGGCCGCAGCTCCCGGGGCGCCCTCGACCTGGCTCCACTACTCACATTCGCTCTCCATCAAGGGGGAACAGTGACCCGCTGCCACGATGTGCTCGGCATAGGTTTCGGTCCGGCCAACCTGGCTCTGGCCATCGCCCTGGAGGAAGAGGGCCACGACCTCGACGTCCGCTTCCTGGAAGCCAGGCCGGCTCCGTCCTGGCAGAGCGCCATGATGCTCGACGGGTCGGACATCCAGAACCACCCCGTGCGCGACCTCGTGTCGCTGCGCAACCCGCGCAGTCGCTACAGCTTCATCAACTACCTCTTCGAGAACGGGCGGTTGCTGGAGCACCTCAACGTCCCGATGGAGTTCCCGCTGCGCAAGGAGTACGCGCAGTACGTCTCCTGGGCCGCCGGCCACTTCGGCCACCTCGTCGACTACGGCGTGCACGTCCGCGACGTCGCCGTCGGCCGGGACGCCGAGGACCGTCCGGTCTACACCGTCACCACCGCAACAGGAGACACCCACCAGGCGCGCGCCCTGGTGATCGGCACCGGGCGTGCCCCCTTCATCCCGGAACCGTTCGACGCGGTGGACTCCCCGCGCGTCTTCCACCTCACGCGCTACCTGCCGGCCCTGCAGCAGCTGGAGGAGCTGGGCGTGGCGGGACAGGGCGACGGGTCGCCGCGCGCCGTGACGGTCATCGGGGGCAGTCAGAGCGCGGTGGAGCTCACGCTCGACCTCGCGCGGCGCTATCCCCGCACCCGGGTGGACACCCTCGTACGCTCGCTGACGCTCCGTCAGAAGGACACCAGTCCGTTCAGCGAGGAGGGGTACTTCCCCGAGTTCACCGACTACTACTACCGCGCCTCCCGCGAGCGCAAGAACGCCGTCGACTCCTTCATGCGCCTGACGAACTACTCGTCGGCCGACGGCGACGTGCTGCGAGAGCTGTACCGGCTCATCTACGAGCAGCGCCTGGACAACGACCAGAAGGTGTTCGTCAGCGGCAGCCGCCAGGTGCGCGGCCTCGAAGTGCGCGAGGACGGCGTCCACCTCGACGTCGAGGAGCTGAACACCGGGGAGTCCGAGCGGCAACGGGCCGACTTCGTCGTCCTGGCCACCGGATTCCGCGACCTCGGCCCGGCTGCCCACCAGGAGCGCGTCCCCGCACTCATGCGCGGCATCGCCGACGACTTCGCCTTCGACAGCCACGGCTACCTGGCCGTCGGCCCGGACTACGAAGTGCAGCCGCTGGGCGCCGGCACGCCCACGCTCTTCCTCAACGGCCTGTGCGAGTCCTCCCACGGAATCGGGGACGCCGGTTCGTTCAGCCTTCTGTCGCTCAGGGCGAAGGTCATCGCAGAGGGCCTGCGGAAGCGTCTTCGGTAATGGAGCCGGCAGGCACCTCCGTCCCCGGCGCGGCGTTCCCGCCGCGCCGACCGGGAACGGTTACGGGTGACCGAACGGCGCGGCGGCCGGAGCTGGAGATCGCCGGGCACCTCTCCGGCGGGGTCCTCGGAGCCGGGATGCTGATCATGCCTCCCGTCGTCGCGGCCCTGGCGGGCGGCGACAGCCTCCTCGTCTGGTCGGGCCACCTCCTGCTCGGTGCAGCGGTCAGCCTCGTGCTGGCCCTGCTGGTCCGCGCGAGGGTGCGGTCGACCACGTTGGCGGGTGCCGTCGGGGCCCTGCTGGGCCCGTGGGCGGAACGGGCGGTGGACGGCGCCTTCGCCATCGCCTTCACCGCGGGGCAGGCGGCGATCGCATGGTTCGCCGCGACCTGCCTGCTGACGGCCGCCGGTGGTGCTCTGCCGCGTCCGGGGACCGGCGGTCTGCTGCTCGCCCTCGGCATCCTCGTGGTGGCCGTGCTCGCGGCGCTCGGTCCGCTGTCGCTGCCGGCCGTCGTGCTCCGGCTGCGTCCCTGGGTCACCGGGGTCCTGGCACTGGCCTGCGCCGCATGGGGCTGGCCCGCCGCGCCCGCGGCGGGTGCGCACACGCCGCTCGCGCCGCCGGGACTCTCGTCCGGCGGTGCCGAGTGGCTGGCCCTCGCGGCGCTGTTCTTCGCCGGTGTCGGATGGGAATCGGTCACCGCCGTCGTCCCCAAGGCCGCTGCCGGGCGGCGGCGCACCGCCGCGGGCGTGGCCCTGGGAGCGGCTTCGGTGGCCGTCGTCTACCTGGGGCTGGCCGCGGTCCAGCGGCTGGCCGCCGGGGCACCGGCAGCCCAGGATCCGGTCTCCGCGCCGCTGCGTTGGGTGTTCGCCGTCGCGACGGCGACCGTGCTGGCCTCGTACTGCTTCACCAACGTGCGCACCGCCGCCCGGATCGCCGCGCGGCTGCGCCCGAGCGGGCGGCTGCCCGCCGAACGAGGCCCCGCCAAGGCCGTCATCGCGGCCGTCGGCGCCGCCTGCTGCGCCTTCGCCTGCGCGGGGGCGGCTGCGGACGGTGCCGTCCCGCTCCTGCTGCTGGGGCCGGCCGCGGCGGCACTGATCGGCTACGCCCTGGCGGCGGCCGCCGCCGTGCGCCGCGGTGGGCCGCTCCTGCGGTCCGCCGGAGCCGCGGTACTGCTCGTGCTCGTGGGCATGACGGTCCTCGCCGTGCCCCTCCTGTCCGGTGGATGAGTGATGGCCAAGCTCCTACGCAGTTGTCCGGCAGGTCCCACTCGCCGCCTCGCCGTGGTGGCCCTGGGGGTTCCGATGCCCGGGGCCACCGGCCGAGGGCGGCGGCGTACCGCCATGGGCCTGGTGCCGTGTGCGTCCGCGGAGGCCGCGCCGTGACGGCGCGCGGTGCCGGCGTGGGCGTGCCGGGGCTGTGCCGTTCGGTGGCCAGGTCGATGGGCGTGGCGGTCGGCGCCTGCGCCCTCGGCCCGGACCACCGGTTCACCCGGCTGCCGTCGGCGGCCGTGCGGTCGACCACCGCACCCGGCCGCCACCCCCTCCTACCCCGCGCCGCCCACGCCCACGACGGCGATGGGCATCCGTGCGCACCTGCTCCGTTCACCACGGATTCGTTATCCGGTTCCATCTCCGAGGAGACATCATGAACGCCCCCACAATCGAGTCCGAAGTCCGCAGCTACTGCAGGAACTGGCCTGTGGTGTTCGAGCAGGGGCGCGGCAGCCGCATGTTCGGCCGCGACGGCCGCGCCTATCTGGACTTCTTCGCCGGTGCCAGCGCCCTGAACTACGGTCACAACCACCCCGTGCTCAAGCGCGCGCTGCTCGACTACCTGGAGCGGGACGGGGTCACCCACAGCCTGGACATGCTGACCGCCGCCAAGGAGGACTTCCTCACCGAGTTCGCGGCGCGGGTGCTCGATCCCCGCCGACTGGACTACCGGGTGCAGTTCCCCGGTCCCACCGGGACCAACAGTGTGGAGGCCGCGCTCAAGCTGGCCCGTAAGGTGACGGGGCGTCAGACGATTGTCGCCTTCACCGGCGCCTTCCACGGCATGTCGCTGGGTTCGCTGGCCGTCACGGGAAACGCCGCCAAGCGCGCGGGCGCCGGCATTCCGCTCGGACACACCCTGCACCTCCCCTACGACGGGTTCTCCGGGGACCAGGTGTCCGGGCTGAAGCTGCTGGACAGCCTGCTCGCCGACAGCAGCAGCGGTGTGGACCTCCCCGCGGCCGTCATCGTGGAGACCGTGCAGGGTGAGGGCGGCGTCAACCCCGCCAGGCTGACCTGGCTCGCCGACCTCGCGGAGCTGTGCGGCCGCCGGGGCATCCTCCTGATCGTCGACGACATCCAGATGGGCTGCGGCCGCACGGGGCCGTTCTTCAGCTTCGAGGCCGCCGGGATCACCCCGGACATCGTGTGCCTGTCCAAGTCCATCAGCGGATACGGCCTGCCGATGTCCCTCACGCTCTTCCGCACCGAGTTGGACGTATGGCAACCGGGCGAGCACAACGGCACGTTCCGCGGCAACAACCCGGCCTTCGTGACGGCGGCCGCCGCCCTGCGGGAGTTCTGGGCGGACAGCACCCTGGAGAAGCAGACCGAAGAGCGGAGCGTCCTGTTCGAGCAGCGGCTGGGCGATCTCGCCGATCAACACACGGAGTACGTGGCCGAGTTGCGCGGTCGTGGCCTGGTGTGGGGGCTGGCCTTCCGGGAGCCGCGCATGGCCAGGCAGGTCGCCGACGCGGCGTTCGCCCGCGGGCTCCTGGTGGAGACGTCGGGCTCCAGCGACGAGGTGGTGAAGCTCATGCCGCCCCTGACGTCCACGGACGAGGAACTGGCCGAGGGGCTCGGCCTCCTGCAGGACTCGTTGGCGTCAGCCGTGGGTGCCTGAGCACACCGGAGCCGTCGGCGGGGTGGTGACCGGATCCCCGCCGCGGCTCCCGCGATGGACGTGCCGGGACTGCCAGGACAACCTGAGGAGGCGAACTCCCAGGCGGCGTAGGGCAGTTCATGGCAACGGGTCACCCGACCGCGACCCGCCGCACGAGATCACTTCACGAGACGACCGGGACGCGGGGCGCCGCGCGCCGACTGCGGAGCAGCCAGAGTCCGCCGGCCGCCGCCAGGCAGAGCACGCCGGAGCCGACACTCATCAGAGCCTGAAACGAGCCGTCCCAGAGGAAGTACGAGCCGAGGTTGAAGAGGAAGGCGGCCAGGAGCAGCAGTCGGAGCAGGACCTTCATGCGGGGACTCCCTGGGGACGGAGCAGTGAGTGATCGTCACAACGACTGTATGGGAGCCCCTCGCCGCACCGTATGACGGTCCCGGTCGTCGTGAGCGCCTGGGCCGGGTCCGCAAGGTCCCGCCTGCCGTTCGGCGCCCGACCCGCCCTCCGGGCGAACGACGGGACTGCGCGGACCCGGCCTATCCCGACAGCAGCATCGCCACCCCCACCAGGGCGAGCAGCCCGACGTAGGCGCGGGCGTGGACCCGGTCCGGGATCCGCGGTGGGCGCCGTCGCAGCACGGCGATCACCGGCAAGGCCCCCACGAGCAGCGCCGCGGCGGCGCCGAGGTCGACGAGTCCCACCAGGTGCACGGGTGCGCCGCCGGCGGTCGGGAGCGCGGCGCCGCCCAGGGAGACCGCGGTGGCCGGGAGCGCGATGGCCAGGGTGAGGGGGTTGGCCAGCGCGGTCGCCACGTGCATCGTGTGGCCGGCCCGCCGCACCGCGGGCACGGTCATGACGCTGCCGCCGACGCCGAGGAAGGCCGCGACCGCACCGATGGGCGCGCCGAGCAGGGCCGGTAGCGGCCGCGGCGCGGGGGAGGCCGTCTCGACCCCTGCGCGCGGGCGCAGGAAGCCGGGGCGCGCGAGCAGGTCGACGAGGGTGAGCGCCACGTACCCGACGAACGCCCAGCGGACCAGGGCGCCGGGGGCCAGGCGGGTGGCGAGCGCGCCGGCCGCGGCGCCGGCCGCCAGCAGGAGGAGCAGCCCGCCGCTGCCGCGGAGGGCGCAGAGCACCCGCCGCGGCGTGACGGCCGTGGCGAACCCCGCGTTCACCACCATCACCAGGGCCGAGGTGGCCGTCGCCACCCGCATCGCGTCCGCGCCGAGCGCGGCGTCCGCCCACACCACCACCGGGACCGCGACGAAACCGCCGCCGAACCCGAACAGCACGGTGGTCACCCCGGTGAGGAGTCCGATACCGATCAATGCCACAACGTCCACGGGACCACCCCACCAGCTCCACCGGCCTGCCCGCATGCGAAGCTCGGCACCAAACCTTCGCGTCCCGGCCGGCGTCCGGCCAGCGCCCGGTCAGTACCGTGGCCGGGTGAAGAACGTCTCCCTGGACGCCGTCGACCACGTCGACCGGGCGGTCCTCCCGATCGGCACCGACTACCCGCCCGGCCACGTACTGGACTGGCACGAGCACCGACGCGCGCAGTTCCTCTACGGCGCCACCGGCGTCATGGTCGTCGACACCGCCGAGGGCACCTGGACCGTTCCGCCCGAACGCGCCGTGCTGATTCCGGCCGCCACCCGGCACCGGGTCCGCATGCTGGGGGTGAGCACCCGCAGTCTGTACATCGAGCCGGACGCCGTCCCCTGGTGGCCTGCCACCTGCACGGTCGTGGACGTGCCGGCACTGCTGCGGGAACTGCTGCTGAGCGCCGTCGAGTTCGAGGCCGACTACGGCCTGTCCGGGCGGGAGGGGTGCATCGCCACGCTCCTCCTGCACGAGATCGCCGCGCGCACGCCCCTCCCGTTCCACGTCGCGATCCCGGCCTCGGCCGACCTGGCCGCGCTCTGCCGCGGGTACCTGGCCGCCCCGGACGTCGGCGTCGGCAACGCCGAGTGGGCCGGCCGGGCGGCCATGAGCGAGCGGGCCTTCACCCGCCGCTTCCGTGCGGAGACCGGCGAGAGCCCCGCCGTCTGGCGCGGCCGTGCCCGCCTGCTCGCGGCCGTTCCGCTGCTGCGCACCGGGTCCGTCAGCGAGGTCGCCGGCCGCCTCGGCTACGCCTCGCCCGCCGCGTTCACCGCCGCCTTCACCCGCGCGTTCGGCCTGCCGCCGTCCCGCTTCACCGTGGCCCACCAGGGCGGCGACCCCGGCCGCACCCGCCGTGCGGCGCTCTGACCCCCGGACGCCGGACGGTCCCCGTGCCCGGCGTCAGGCCAGTGCCAGCGCGGTCGCGAACGGCGCCGGAAGCAACCCGGCCGCGCCGAGCCACCATCCCAACCGCCCGCGCCGCCGCAGCGGCAGCAGCACGTCCACCACCGCCACCAGTACCAGCACCAGCAGTCCCGACACCGCCAGCAGGAACATCACCCCATCCGCGTGATCGAGGGTGCTGTAGTTGCAGTGGGTGAGGCCGGGCCGGGTCGCCTCGGCCACCGTCCGGCAGTCCATCGGCAGGTACTCGACCAGCAGCCACCGCGCCAGGAAGAGCGGGACCATCGCCGGGACGCCGAGGAGCAGATTCACCAGGGCCGGCCACCACAGGCCGCCCCGCACCCGCCGGCCGCCACCGCTCCGCACGTCCGTCCCGACCACTGTCACCGTCACCTCTCCGCACAGGGAACACGCTGCTGCGGATCATCTTGCCGTCCGGGCGCCCTCCTGCCGACGGCTTGGCCCCGCGCCCGGTGCGTGGCGGGTGGCCGAGGAACCGCCCGGGTTCAGGAGTTGAGCTCCTCCAGGGTCCTGCCCTTCGTCTCGACGGCGAACAGGGCGATCACCGTGCCCACCGCGGCCAGGCCCGCCAACTGGGCGAAGACCAGGGTCAGGCTGCCGCCGGCCCCCAGGATCGTGCCGACGACGATCGGTCCGAGGATGACGCCGGCCCGGTTCCAGAGTCCGCCGAAGGCCGCGCCCTTGGCGCGGTTGCGCGTCGGGTACAGCTCGGGGGAGTAGAGGTAGAGCCCGGCGTTGATGGCGTAGACGAAGAACGTCGTGCCGGACGCGAACACCGCGACCTGGCCGCCGGAGACGGCGCCGGCCAGTGCGAGGGTCGCCAGTGCCAGTGCGGTGCCGCCGAACGCGGCGACCAGGGCCGGGCGCCGGCCGATCCGGTCGATCACGAGCGCGACCACCAGCGTGCCGAGGAGGCCGGTGACGTTGCTGAGCAGTGTGTAGACCAGCGCGGTGGTCAGGTCCAGGCCGAAGTTCCTGGTGTAGAGGGACGGCAGCCAGGTGGAGATGCCGTGGTTGACGTAGAAGGCGGCGAACCAGAGGCCCGAGACGACCGCGGTGCGGCGCAGGTAGCGCCCTTGGAACAGTTCCCGCAGGCGTCCTCGGCGGTCTGCCGCGGCTGCGGCCGCCGCCGCGGGGGTGGGGGCGGCCGGCTCCGGCAGGGGTGCGGCGGTGGCCCGCGCCACCTCGGCCTCGATCCGGGCGAGGACCTCTTCGGCCTCTGCCGTCCGCCCGCGTGCCTGGAGCCAGCGCGGGGACTCGGCGACCTGCCGGGGGAGGGCGGCGGCGAGCAGTGCCGGCAGTGCGCCGATCACGAACATCGCCCGCCAGCCCAGGTGGGGCACCACCCACACGGCGATCAGGGACGCGGCGGCCAGGCCGGCCGGGAAGACCATCTCGTAGAGCAGTACGAAGCGGCCGCGCTGGTCCGAGCGTGCGATCTCGTTGATGTAGGTGGCGGCGACGGGGACGACGCCGCCGATGCCCAGGCCCTGGACGAACCGGAAGAGCGCGAACGTCCCGATGTCGTGGGCGAGGGCGACGGCGAGGCTGGCGAGCGCGGTGACGGCGACGCCCAGCGCGACGGTCCGCACCCGGCCGATCCGGTCGCCCAGGGAGCCGGCTGCCAGGGCGCCCAGGAGCATGCCGACGGAGCCGGCGGTCACGGCGAAGGTGGCCTGACCGGTCGTCAGGTGCCAGTCGTGGACCAGGACGGGGAGCGCGGAGGCGGCCATCAGCTGGTCGAACGCCTCGAAGAAGGTGACGGCGCCGATCAGGAAGCGGACCTTGACGTGCCAGCGGGAGTGCGGCAGCCGTTCGAGTCGTGCGGCGATTGATCCCGTTGGTCCCGCGGCGGGTCGGCCGGCCACAGTCGTCATGGAGGGGTTCCTTCCGCGAACAGAGAAGTTGCGGAGACAGTAGGAACAGTTACCTAAGCGGTCAATGGTTAAGGGCAAAGTTATTTTCCGCCTCCGCGGGTCTTGTCCGCGAGATATTTAAGCCCTTAGATTCCTAGCGCTCAGGGTCGCCAACGCTCGGAGCAAGACCCATCCGCTGACCGGTCCGGGAGGTCCGTCGTGCCGCGTTTCTCCACCGACATCCTGATCGGAGGGCAGTGGCGCCCCGGTGCGGGCGCCCCGCTTGAGACCGTGGACCCGGCCACCGGGCAGGTCCTCGCCGTCCTCCGCGCGGCCTCGGTGGACGAGGTGGACGAAGCTGCCAGGGCTGGTGCGCGCGCCGCCGCCGACCCGGCCTGGCGCGCCCTCCTGCCCCACCGGCGCGCCCGACTGCTGCACCGCGTAGCCGAGTTGATCGAGGGCGCCGCGGACGAACTGTCGGCCGTCCAGACCGCCGACACCGGCAAGACCCGCACCGAGACCCGGGCCCTCGCCCTGAGCGCCGCCGCCACCTTCCGCTACACCGCGGCCGCGCTGGAGACGGCACAGGACGCGCTCACCCCCTCGCGCGGCGCGTACCTCACGATGAGCGTGTACGAGCCGATCGGTGTGGTCGCGGCCATCAACCCGTGGAACTCGCCGGTCGCCGGCGACGCACAGAAGATCGCCCCCGCGCTCGCCGCCGGCAACGCGGTCCTCCTCAAGCCCGCCGCCTGGACGCCGCTGGCCTCCCTCGTCCTCGGCCGCCTGATCACCCGCGCACTGGACGAACTGGGCCTGCCGACCGCGCTGTTGTCCATACTGCCGGGCAGCGGCCGGGTGGTCGGCGCGGCGCTCGCCGGCCACCCCCTGGTCGGCCGGATCGGCTTCACCGGCGGGACGGACACAGGCCGGTCCGTCGCGGCGGTCGCGGCCGCCAGACTGATCCCCGCCTCGCTCGAACTGGGCGGCAAGTCGCCCACCATCGTGCGGGCCGACGCCGACCTCGAACAGGCCCTGGCCGGTGTGCTGTTCGGGATCTTCTCGTCCAGCGGCCAGTCGTGCGTCGCCGGGTCGCGACTGTTCGTGGCGCGGGACGTCTACGACACCTTCGTCGACGAACTCGTGTCACGGGTGAGGAAGTTGCGTGTCGGGCCCGGTACCGACCCCGGCACCCAGGTCGGTCCGCTCGTCCACCACCGGCACCGGGACGCGGTCGCCGCGTACGTGGACCTCGCCCGCGCGGAGGGCGGCCGGGTGCGGTGCGGCGGCGCCGTGCCCGAGGGCGACGCGTACCGGGACGGCGCCTACTACCTGCCGACGGTCATCGACCGGCTCCCCAACTCCGCCCGGGCGTGCCAGGAGGAGATCTTCGGCCCGGTGCTGATCGCCCTGCCCTACGAGGACGAGGACGACCTGGTCCGCCAGGCCAACGACTCGGTGTACGGACTGGCGTGCGGCATCTGGACCCGCGATCACCGGGCCGCCTGGCGCCTGGCGCGCCGCATCGACGCCGGCACCGTCTGGATCAACACCTACAAGCAGTTCAGCATCGCCACCCCCTTCGGCGGCATGAAGGACAGCGGCCTGGGCACCGAGAAGGGACGCGACGCGATCCGCGCCTACCAGCGGCAGAAGTCCCTGTACTGGGGCACCTCCGACGCGCCCCTGCCCTGGGCCGGCTGACCTCCCAGCGGCCACCGCGACCGCCACCAACTCCACAGCCCCTGAGCCAAGTTGCCGGAGAACCCCATGTCCCAACCCCCCGTCGCCCGACTGCGCGCCCTACGCTCGGTCGAACTGCTCACCCCCGCACTCGGCGAAGCCGCCGACTTCTACGCCGAGGCGTGGGGGCTCACCGTCGCCGAGTCCCAGCGCGACGCCGTATGGCTGCGCGGCACCGGCGAGGAACACCACGCGCTCCAGCTGACCCGCTCCCACCGCCTCGGCCTCGGCCGGATCTCCTTCGCGGTCGGCACCCCCGCCGAGGTCGACGAGGCCGCCCGCCGCCTGCTCGCCCGCGGCATCACACCGGTCGCCGGGCCCGGCCGACTCGACCAGGTCGGCGGCGGCTACGGGCTGCGCTTCACCGACCCCGAGGGACGCCTGGTCGAACTCTCCGCCGAGACCTGGGCCGTCCGGCTCGGCGGCCGGGACCGGGCGGTACCGGTCGGGGTCACCCACGCCGTGCTGAACACCACCGACATCGACGCGTCCGTCGCCTTCTACCGCGACGTCCTCGGCCTGCGCGTCTCCGACTGGTCCGAACACCAGATGGCCTTCCTGCGCTGCAACGCGGACCACCACTGCATCGCCTTCAACCAGGCCGAGTGGGCCTCGCTCAACCACGTCGCCTACGAGATGCGCTCGGTCGACCACTTCATGCGGGGCCTGGGCCGCCTGCGCCACCACGGCATCACCCCCCAGTGGGGACCCGGCCGGCACGGCCCCGGCGACAACACCTTCTCCTACTTCACCGACCCGACCGGCCTGGTCTGCGAGTACACCTCCGAGGTCGCCCAGGTGGTGGAGGACCGCTGGATCGCCAAGGTGTGGCGGCGCACCCCCGAACTCTCCGACCTGTGGGGCACGGCGGGCCCGCCCTCCCCGGAGATCCGCCGCCACATGGCGGGCACCCCCGATCCCGGCCCGCTCGCCGCACCCGACGAGGAGGCGACCGCATGACCCCCCGCACCCCTGGGACCCGCAAGATCGGCCTGGTCGGCTGGGGCGCCATCGGCCGCGTCGTCGGCACGGCCCTCGCCGCACACCGCATCCCCGGCGCCGCGTTGGAATGCCTGGTCGGCAACCACCCCCTCGGCGACAGCGCGCCCGCGCCGCACGTCACCTTCGAGGAGGCCCTGCGGCGCTGCGACCTGATCGTGGAAGCGGCCGGACAGGACGTCGTCCGCGCCTGGGGCGAACGGGTCCTCACCTCCGGCACCGACCTGCTGATCGCCTCCACCGGCGCACTGACCGACCAGGACCTCGCCAAGCGGCTGCTCGCGGCCGGACCGGGCCGGGTGTACTTCACCGGCGGCGCCGTCGGCGGCCTCGACCTCCTCCAGGCCGTACGCGCCCTCGGCCCGCTGCACGAGGTCCGGCTCACCACCACCAAACTCCCCGCAACCCTCGAACAGCCGTGGATGGACGAGGAGTTGCTCACCCGGTTGCGCACCGCGACCGGGCCGGTCGAGGTCATGGCGGGCACCGCCCGCGACATCCCGGCGAAGTTCCCCAGGTCGACGAATGTCGCCGCCTCGGTCGCCCTGGCCGTCGGTGACCTGGACACCGTGCGGGTCCGGGTCGTCGCCGACCCCGGCGCCCACCACACCCGCCATGTCATCGAGGCGTCCGGGCCGCACGGGACGTACCGCTTCGACGTCGCGCACCTGCCCGACCCCGGCAACCCGGCGACCAGCCAGGTCGTTCCCCATGCCGTGCTGCGCAGCCTCGCCGCCCTGGCCGGGCGGACGGGACAGATCCTGTGACCGCCACCGTCCACCTTGACGAGGCCGGCGACCGGGGACCGCTGCTGCTGTGCCTGCACGGCATCGGCTCCTCGTCGGCCGCGTTCGCCCCGCAACTCGCCGAACTGGGGCGGTACGCCCGGGTCGTCGCCTGGGACGCCCCCGGATACGGCAAGTCACCAGACCCCGAGAGGCCGTTGACCCTCGACGACTACGCCGACACGGCGGCCGACCTGATCCGGACGCGCGGCGGACAGGCCCATGTCCTGGGCGTGTCCTGGGGCGGCGTGATCGCCCTGCGGCTCGCCGTCCGCCACCCCGGACTCGTCGCGTCCCTCATCGTCGCCGACTCCGGCCCGGGCTCCGGGGCGGACCCGGCGAAGGCCGCCGCCATGCGGGCCCGCGCCACGGAACTGGCCGAGATCGGGCCCCGGGCCTTCGCCGAACGGCGCGCGCCCCGCCTGCTCTCCGCACAGGCACCCGCCGCACTCGTCCGGCGGGTGACCGACACCATGGCGGACGCCGTCCGGCTGCCCGGCTACGGATCCGCGGCCGCGTCGATGGCCGCCGCCGACCTGCGCGGCGAACTCGCCCGGATCACCGCGCCCACCCTCGTCCTCTGCGGCGACCAGGACCGCGTCACCGGCCCCGACGCCTCCCAGGAGATCGCCGGTGCCGTCCACAAGACCGCCTACGTGATCGTCAAGGACGCCGGTCACCTGGCCAACCAGGAGCAACCCGCGCGCTTCAACGCCTGGGTGCTCGCCCACCTCCGCATCACCGCCCGCATCCCCGAACAGGAGCCACCATGCCGCTGACCACCACCGACTACGACAACGGCGGGGACCTCGCCGCGTACACCGACTCGCTCATCGCGACCAAGGACTCCCGCGAACCCGACTGGAACACCCTCGCCTTCCAGGCCAAGGCCGGGGACCAGTACCGCCGCGCCCAGATCCGCTACGTCGGCTCCGGCGCCACCGGCAACCACGAGGGCGACAACCGGATCATCCCCTCCGGCGGGTTCACCTTCTCCAACATGCTGCTGCCGCCGGGGGCCGAGGGCCCCGAACACACCCACCGCGACGTCGAGGAGGCGTTCTTCGTCCTGGAGGGCCGGGTGCGGGTCGGGATCCACCGCGGCGAGGACGAGGTGGAGTACCGCACCCTCGGCTACCGCGACATGATCGTCGTCCCGGCGGGGGTGGCCCGTTCGCTGAAGAACGAGGGCGACACCGACGCGCTGTTCTGCGTCGTCATCGGCACGCGGAAGCCGCAGGTGCCGACCTACCCCGCGCACTCGCCGATGCACGGCGTCACCCGTGACTGAGCACTGCGCGACCGGCGGCCGGACCGTCGTCGTCACCGGGGCGGGTCGCGGCCTGGGACTGGCCATGGCCCGCCGGGCCGGGCAGGACGGCTTCCGGGTCGTCCTCGCCGAGGTGGACGAGGAGCGGGGCCGGGCCGCACAGACCTCGCTGCGCAGGGAGGGCATCGACGCCCACTTCACGCGCTGCGACGTCGCGGACCCGGAATCGGTAGATCAACTCGCCGTATTCACAGGGCAGTTGGGGCCGCTGTACGGACTGGTCAACAATGCGGCGCTCGCCAACGGCATGGGCGGCAAGGAGTTCTGGGACATCGACGTCGCGGACTGGGACCGGCTGATGACGGTCAACGCACGCGGCCCCTGGCTGGTGTCCAAGGCCCTGCTGCCGCGGCTCCTCGCCCACGGCGGACCGGGCCGGATCGTCAACCTCGCCTCCGACGCGGCCCTGTACGGCTCCCCGCGCCTGGCCCACTACATCGCCTCCAAGGGCGCCGTGATCGCACTGACCCGGGCCATGGCCCGCGAACTCGGCGACCGGGGCATCACCGTCAACGCGGTCGCCCCCGGCCTGACCGAGTGCGAGGCAA
This sequence comes from Streptomyces sp. CB02959, assembly GCF_002803155.1. GTDB lineage: Bacteria > Actinomycetota > Actinomycetes > Streptomycetales > Streptomycetaceae > Streptomyces. The sequence goes on along the minus strand of NZ_NNBP01000026.1, from coordinate 57,716 downwards.
CCGAGACCGTCCCCACCGAACGACACGACCTCTACCGCGCCAACCGGGCGATCTCCCGCCCCCAGCGGCCCGACGACCTCACCGGGGCGGTCGCCTTCCTGCTGGGCGAGGAGTCCCGCTACCTGACCGGACAGGTGATCGCCGTCAACGGCGGCTTCACCATGCACTGACCACGGTGCACCGACCGCACGACAGGAGACAACTGACATGGATCTGGGCCTCGCCGACCGCACCATCGTGGTCACCGGCGGCAGCTCGGGCGTCGGCCTGGCCACGGTCCGCGCCCTCCTCGACGAAGGCGCGCGGGTCGCCACCTGCGGGCGCGACGCCGACCGCCTCGCCCGGGCGGCGGCCGACCTCGACGGCGACCGCCTGCTGACGGCCGTCTGCGACGTCCGCGACCCGGACGCGGTCCGCGCGTTCACCGAGCGCGCCGCCCGCACGTTCGGCGGCATCGACGGACTCGTCAACAACGCCGGCCAGTCCCGGATGACGGGCCTGGAGGAGTCCACCGCCGACGACTGGCGCGACGAACTGGAGCTGAAGTTCTTCGGCGTCCTCAACCCGCTGCACGCGGCCCGCCCCCACCTGGCGGCGGCGCCCGCACCGAGCGTCGTCAACGTCAACGCCGTCCTCGCCAAACAGCCCGAGACCCGCCTGATCACCACCAGCGCCGCCCGGGCCGGCATCCTCAACCTCTCCAAGTCCCTGTCCGTGGAACTCGCCGCCGACGGCATCCGGGTCAACTCCGTGTGCCTGGGCCTGATCGACACCGGCCAGTGGACCCGCCGGCACGCCGCGGCCGACTCGGGCCGGAGCTACCCCGACTGGCAGGCGGACCTCGCCGCCGACCGCGGCATCGCGCTCGGCCGGCTCGGCCGGGCCGAGGAGGCCGCCTACGCGATCGTCGCCCTGCTGTCGCCCCGCGCCTCGTACATCACCGGCACCAGCATCGACGTCTGCGGCGGCGTCGGCCGCTCCATCCTCTGAGGAGACCCCCATGCGATACGACAACGGAGGCGATCTCCTCGTCGCCGTCCTACGGGAACTCGGCATCTACACCGTCTTCGGCATCGTCAGCGTGCACAACCTGCCGCTGGTCGAAGCCGTCGACCGGGAGCTGCGGTTCGTCCCGGTACGCCACGAGGCGACCGCGGTGAACGCCGCCGACGCCTACGGGCGCGCCCGCGGCGGCATCGGCTGCGCCCTCACCTCCACCGGCACCGGCGCGGGCAACGCCGCCGGATCGCTGATCGAGGCGCTCAGCGCGGGCACCGCCGTACTGCACGTCACCGGACAGGTGGAGAGCCGGTACCTGGGCGGCGGCCGCGGCTACATCCACGAGACCAAGGACCAACTGGGCATGCTGACGGCGGTCTCCGCGTACGCCGCCACCGTGCCGTCCGCCGCCGACGCCGGCCGGATCCTGCGCCGGGCGGCGCACGCCGCACGGACCGCGCCCGGCGGGCCGGCGAGCGTCGAGTGGCCGATCGACCTCCAGTACGCGGCCCAGACCGACGCGGCGGTGGCGCACGCCGCCCCCGTAGTGCCGACCCCCGCGCCGGAGCAACTGGCCGCCGCAGCAGCCCTGTTGGCCTCGGCGCGCCGACCCCTGATCTGGGCCGGCGGCGGCGCGGCCGCGGCCCGGACCGCACTCGCCGAGCTGCTGGCCGCGACCGGCGCCGGACTGCTCACCTCGAACTCCGGGCGCGGCGCGGTGCCCGAGGACCACCCCCAGGTCATCGGCAACTTCGCCACCACCCCGCCGGTCCGCGCCCTGCTCGCCGACGCCGATCTGCTGCTGACCGTCGGCACCCACTTCCGCTCCAACGAGACCGCCGACTACGCACTCCGACTCCCCGCCGCCCACGTCCAGATCGACCTGGACGCCGCCGCGCTGGGCCGGGTGTACCCGGCCCGGCACCCGCTGCACGGTGACGCGGCCGACGTCCTCGCGGCGCTGCTGCCGCACGCGGCACCGGCCGAGCCGGCCTGGACGGACCGGATCACCGCGGTCCGCGGACAGGTGCGGGCCGCGCTCCACGACGCCATCGGCCCCCAGGCGGCACTCTGCGACGCGCTCCGCGCCGCACTGCCCCGCGCGGCCGTCGTCGCCCGCGACGTCACCATCCCGTCCAGCAGCTGGGGCAACCGGCTGCTGGAGCTCTACGACCCGCGCGACAACGTCTTCCCGCGCGGCGGCGGCATCGGGCAGGGCCTCGGCATGGGCATCGGCGCCGCCCTCGCCCGGCCGGAGGCACCCACCGTCGTCCTCGCCGGCGACGGCGGCCTCGCCGTCCACCTCGGCGAACTCCTCACCCTCGCCCAGGAGCGGCCCCGGCTCACCCTGCTCGTCTTCAACGACGGCGGCTACGGTGTCCTGCGGAACATGCAGGACGCCCACCGCGAACGCCGCTCCGGAGTGGACCTCACCACCCCCGACTTCGCACGGCTGGCCGGCGCCTGCGGGCTGCCGTACCTGCGGATCGCCGCCGAGGAGCACGCCGCCCCCGTGCTGGCCCAGGCCGTCGGATCGGACGGGCCGGTGCTCGTCGAGGTCGACCTGGCGGCGCTGGGCCCGATGAAGAACCCGTTCACCCCGCCCGTGAAGATCCCCGGCCAGTGAGGAGCCAGCCGAGATGAGCGAGACGCCCGTGCACCTGATCGTGCGCCGGATGACCTGGGAGGCCGACGGGGTCCTCTCCGTCGAACTGGCCCACCCCGACGGCAAACCCCTCCCCGCCTGGACCCCCGGCGCCCATATCGACGTCGAGGTCGGCGGCCGGATCCGCCAGTACAGTCTGTGCGGCGACCCGCGGTCCGCCGCGACGTACCGGATCGGCGTGCTCGACGCACCCGCCTCCCGCGGCGGTTCGCGCCACGTCCACACCCGGCTGCGCCCCGGCCAGACCGTCCCGGTCCGGCCGCCCCGCAACCACTTCGCCCTGGAGGACGCCCCCGGCTACCTGTTCGTGGCCGGCGGCATCGGCATCACCCCGCTGCTGGCGATGGCCCGCGAGGCCGCCCGGCGCGGCACCCCCTGGCGGATGGTGTACGGCGGCCGCAGCCGCTCCTCGATGGCCTTCACCGACGAACTGGCCGCACTGGGCGGCCCGGTGACGCTCGTCCCGCAGGACGAGCACGGCCCCCTCGACCTGGACGCCGCCCTCGCCGACCTGCCCGCCGGCACCCTCGTCTACTGCTGCGGCCCGGAACCGCTGCTGGCCGCGATCGAGGGAAAGTGCCCGGCCGACCGCCTGCGCGTGGAGCGCTTCACGGCGCCCGTGGTGCCGCGCACCGGCGCCGACCAGGCGTTCGAGGTCGAGTGCCGGGCCTCCGGCCGCACCCTCACCGTCGGCGCCGACACCTCGATCTTGCGGGCCGTGGAGGACGCGGGCATCCTCGTCAACAGCTCCTGCCGGGACGGCATCTGCGGCTCCTGCGAGACCCGGGTGCTCGCCGGCGCCCCCGACCACCGCGACTCGCTCCTCAGCGCCGCCGAGCACGCCGCGAGCGCGACCATGATGATCTGCGTCTCGCGCTGCGCGTCCGACCGCCTCGTCCTCGACCTGTGACCCGACGACCCGCGCCCCGCCCGCTGGAGGCCCCGATGACCACCGCCCCCCGGCCGTACCTGGACCCCCACCAGTCCCGTACGCGCGAACCCACCCCCTACGAGTACAAGCTGGCCGCCACCCTCGAAGAGGTCTTCACCAAGGACGGCCACGAACTCGCCGACGTCATCCGCGGACTGAATGCCCGTCAGGTCCATGCCCCGGACGGCACCCCCTGGACCGAGGAGTCCTTCCGCGCCGAGATGCACCGCTTGGGAGCCTGACCATGACCCTGTCCACCACCGACACCGCCGAGCACATCTACGCCAACGGCCTGCGCAACCAGTGGCACCCCGTCGTCCCGTCGTCGTTCGTCGCCCCCGGCGCGATGCGCAAGGTGACCGCACTCGGCGAACAGTGGCTGCTGTTCCGCCGCTCCGACGGCACCCTCGCCCTGCTCGCCGACCGCTGCCCGCACCGCGGCGCCCCGCTGTCCCTGGGCAAGCACCTGGGGGACCGGGTCGCCTGCTGGTACCACGGCGTCGAGGTCGCGCCGGACGGCACCGTCGTGTCCGTGCCCGGCCTGCCCGGGTGCGCCCTGGAAGGCAGGAAGCTCGTCACCTCACTGCCGGTCCGCGAGGTCGCCGGCGCGGTCCTCGCCTACTTCGGGGACGACCGGCACCCCGAACCGGCCGAACTGACCCTCCCCGACCCCCTCGACGACCCCGACATCGAGCCGATCCTCTGCTACGCCGAGTGGGAGGTCCCCTGGCGGTACGCGATGGAGAACCTCCTCGACCCCATGCACGGCGCGTTCCTGCACCGCGAGTCGCACACCATGTATGACGGGGACACCACGGCCAAGTTCCGCATCCGTGAAACCGATCGCGGCTACTTCTTCGAGAAGACCGACCAGCGGGGCGTCAACTTCGACTGGGTCGAGCTGTGCCGCACCGGTGTCGACTGGGTGGACCTCTCCATCCCGTACCCGCCCTCCGCGGGCCCCGGCGGCGCCTTCGGGATCGTCGGCATGGTCTGCCCGGTGGACGCCGGACGCACCGGCGTCTTCTTCTGGCGCTACCGCCGCGTCCAGGGCTGGCAGCGCGACACCTGGCGGTTCCTCTACAAGACCCTCATCGAGGAACGGCACTGGCAGGTCCTGGAGCAGGACCGCGTCATGCTGGAGGCCATGCCGGCCGACGCCGACCAGCACGAGAACCTCTACCAGCACGACCTGGGCGTGGTGCGGCTGCGCCGCCTGCTCCGCTCCCAGGCCGAGCGGCAGACCACGGCGACCGCCCCCGAGGGGTGACCCGAACCCCCGGCCTCAGCCGGCGGGCTCCTCGTCCGACGCGAGGATCGAGTGCTCCAGCTTGTGCAGCAGCCGTGCGAGCTGGCGGCACTCGGCCGGGGACATCCCGCCGAGCATCCGGCGCTCGTTGTCGAGGTGCTCGGCGAACACCTCGTCCACCTTGGCCAGCCCCTCGTCGGTGAGGCGCGAGTACACCACGCGGCGGTCCTCGGCGTCCCGCTCCCGCACGATCAGCCCGTCCTTCTCCAACCGGTCGATCCGCAGGGTGACCCCGGCGGACGAGACCAGTCCCGAGTCGGCGAGCTGCCCGGCGGTGAGCCGGTACGGCCGACCGGACCGCCGCAGTGCGGTCAGCACGTCGAAACCGGCCACCGAGAGGCCGTGGCGCTCGATGGACGCCGTCAGGCGGGTGCTGTAGCGCAGGAACGAGCGGTGCAGCCGGGCCAGGACCTCCAGCGGAGCGGTGTCCAGCTCGGGCCGCTCCCGCGCCCAGTCCTCGACGACCGTCGCCACGGCGTCCCGTTCCGCCGTCGCCCTGCGCTCCGCCATCCCCGTCCCCTCGTAAGACGTCCAGGACCGTGTCGCCGCAGGTCGGCCGGCGGCGGGCAGGTCCCTCACCCCTGAAAATCCTACCCCTGAGGCGATGGAGCCGTCAGTCGCGGTGACGGGTCCACCTCAACAGGAAGGCCGTGTACGCTTGCGCCGCAGCGGCCGTCGCTCCGGGCACACGGTTCCGGACATCAGGACGGTCGCGCGGCGGTGGGGCCCGCCGTACCCGAACCGCGGCAGTCGGTGCCGCCAACGGTCCCTACTTGCGATGTGGCGTACCCGCCTCGGGGCGGGTGCCTGGCGAGTAGGAGACGTGTACCGCATGAAGACCCCGAAGACGCCGGCCGTGGTGGAACCCGCCGATCCGGATGCCGAACTCCCGCCGTCCGCCCGGCGCCCGGCTCCCCGGCACGCGCAGCTGCCCGTCGTGGCGGTCGTCGCGTGCGGCGGCATGCTCGGCGCGGCAGCCCGCTACGGCGCGACCCTCCTGCGGCCCACCACCGGCACCGGCTTCCCCTGGACGACACTGCTGACCAACGTGGTCGGCTGCGCGGTCATCGGCGCGTTCATGGTGCTCCTCACCGAGGTGTGGACCGCCCACCGGCTGGTGCGCCCGTTCTTCGGCACCGGCGTCCTCGGGGGATTCACCACGTTCTCGACCTACACCGTCGACGTCCAGCGCCTGCTGACCGGCGGCCGGGCCGGCGCCGGGCTCGGCTACCTGGTGCTGACGCCCGCTGCCTGCCTGGTCGCGGTAGGGGCGGCCGCGTGGGCCACCCGGACCCTCGTGGCCCGGAGGGGCACCTGACCCACCGGCCCGAGCACACCAGAAGCCGACCCGTCCGCACCAGCCGCACCCGGCAACCCCTGAGCCGCGACAAGGAATCCACGAAGTGAACTGGCTGCTCGTCATAGCCGGCGCCGCCGTCGGCGCGCCCCTGCGCTACCTGGCCGACCGCGCCGTCCAGAAACGGCACGACACCGTGTTCCCCTGGGGGACCTTCACCGTCAACGTCGCCGGCTGCCTCGTACTGGGCGCCCTGACCGCCGCCACCACCCGCGGCGCCGCCCCGAACTCCCTCCAACTGCTCCTGGGCACCGGCCTGTGCGGGGCGCTGACCACGTACTCCACGTTCTCCTACGAGACGATGCGGCTGGCCGAGTCCGGGGCGCTGCGCTACGCCGCCGCCAACGTCGCCGGCAGCATCGTCGCGGGGCTCGCCGCGGCCTTCGCCGGCGGCGCGCTGGTGGCGGCGCTCGGGCACTGACCCGGACCTTCGCCCCCCGTTCCGGGGCGTGTGGCACGATTTTCCAGGTGACCGAAAATCCACCCTCGGCGCAGCGTCTGCGCGACCTCGCGCTGCTGCGGCGCGTCCGCGACCGGATCGACCGGGAGTACGCGCAGCCACTGGACGTCGAGGCGCTCGCCCGTGGCGTGCACATGTCGGCCGGGCATCTCAGCCGCCAGTTCCGGACCGCCTACGGCGAGTCGCCGTACAGCTACCTCATGACCCGGCGCATCGAGCGCGCCATGGCACTGCTGCGCCGCGGCGACCTCAGCGTCACCGAGGTCTGCTTCGCGGTCGGCTGCGCGTCGCTGGGCACCTTCAGCACCCGCTTCACCGAACTGGTCGGCATGCCGCCCAGCACCTACCGCCGAAAGGCGGCGCAGGCGACGGCGGGGCTCCCGTCCTGCGTGGCGAAACAGGTCACCAGACCGATCAGGAATCGAGAAGCGCCACCCCGGGGCCGGGGCTAGCGTTTCGGCCATGGACATCACCATTCACGTCAGCTCCCTCCCGCACGACGACCCGGACGCGTCCCTGGCCTTCTACCGCGACATCCTCGGCTTCGAGGTCCGCAGCGATGTCGGCCAGGGCAAGATGCGCTGGATCACGGTCGGCCCCGCCGGCCAGCCCGACACCTCCATCCTCCTGGCGCCGCCGGCCGCCGACCCCGGCATCACCGACGACGAGCGCCGCACCATCGCCGAGATGATGGCCAAGGGCACCTACGGCTGGATCCTGCTGGCCACCCGGGACCTGGACGACACCTTCGAGAAGGTGCAGGCCGGTGACGTCGAGGTCGTCCAGGAGCCGACCGAGCAGCCGTACGGCGTCCGCGACTGCGCCTTCCGCGACCCGGCCGGCAATCTGATCCGGATCCAGCAACTGCGCTGAGCCGCCCCGCGCCCCCGGCGACGGCCGTCCGCCGGGGCACACGGGCGCCCCGGCCACCCACCGCCGGTTCCGCCGTCACCCCGCGCCGCCGCCAGGACCGGCGCGCGGTGCACCGGCCGCCCGCCCGGTCCCGGCGACGCCGACACCGGACGAGCGGCCCCTCGCGACGCACAGATGGAGACACGAAGAGCATGGCCAAGAGGACGGACCCGCAGACGCCCGCACGGCACGCTGCTGACAGCCACGATCTGATCCGCGTGCACGGTGCGCGCGAGAACAACCTCAAGGACGTCAGCATCGAGCTCCCCAAGCGCCGGCTGTCGGTGTTCACCGGAGTCTCCGGCTCGGGCAAGAGCTCGCTGGTGTTCGACACGATCGCCGCGGAGTCGCAGCGGCTGATCAACGAGACCTACAGCGCCTTCGTGCAGGGCTTCATGCCGACCCTGGCGCGGCCCGAGGTCGACGTCCTCGAAGGACTGACCACCGTCATCACCGTCGACCAGCAGCGGATGGGCGCCGACCCCCGCTCGACGGTCGGCACCGCCACCGACGCCAACGCGATGCTGCGCATCCTCTTCAGCCGGCTCGGGAAGCCGCACATCGGCCCGCCCAGCGCGTACGCCTTCAACGTCCCCTCGGTCCGGGCGTCCGGCGCGATCACCGTCGAGCGCGGGAACAAGAAGGCGGTCAAGGCGACCTTCAACCGCACCGGCGGCATGTGCCCGCGCTGCGAGGGCCGCGGCTCGGTCACCGACCTCGACCTCACCCAGCTCTACGACGACGCCAAGTCGCTCGCCGAGGGTGCGCTGACCGTCCCCGGCTACAAGGCGGGCGGCTGGAACTACCGGCTCTACAGCGAATCGGGCTTCTTCGACCCCGACAAGCCGATCCGCAAGTACACCAAGAAGGAGCTGCACGACTTCCTCCACCGCGAGCCGACCAGGATGAAGATCGCGGGCATCAACATGACCTACGAGGGTCTGATCCCGCGGATCCAGAAGTCGATGCTCGCCAAGGACAAGGAGGCGATGCAGCCGCACATCCGGACGTTCGTGGAGCGGGCGGTCGCCTTCGCCACCTGCCCCGACTGCGACGGCACCCGGCTCAGCGAGGGCGCCCGGGCCTCGAAGATCAAGCGGATCTCCATCGCGGACGCCTGCGCGATGGAGATCAGGGACCTGGCCGCATGGGTCGGCGGGCTCACCGAGCCGTCGGTGGCGCCGCTGCTCACGGCGCTGCGGCACACCCTGGAGTCGTTCGTGGAGATCGGCCTCGGCTATCTCTCGCTCGACCGGCCCGCGGGCACGCTGTCCGGCGGCGAGGCGCAGCGCGTCAAGATGATCCGCCACCTCGGCTCCTCGCTCACCGACACCACGTACGTCTTCGACGAGCCGACCACCGGCCTGCACCCGCACGACATCCAGCGGATGAACGAGCTGCTGCTGCGGCTGCGCGACAAGGGCAACACGGTGCTCGTCGTGGAGCACAAGCCGGAGACGATCACCATCGCCGACCACGTCGTCGACCTCGGCCCCGGCGCCGGTTCGGGCGGCGGCAGCGTCTGCTTCGAGGGCACCGTCGAGGAGCTGCGGGCGAGCGGCACCGTCACCGGCCGCCACTTCGACGACCGCGCCACACTCAAGGAGGCGGTGCGCAAGCCCACCGGCGCGCTGGAGGTCCGCGGCGCCTCGGCGCACAACCTGCGCGACGTCGACGTCGACATCCCGCTCGGCGTGCTCGCCGTCGTCACGGGCGTCGCCGGCTCCGGCAAGAGCTCGCTCGTGCACGGTTCGATCCCGGCCGGCGAGGGGGTCGTCTCGGTCGACCAGAGCCCCATCCGCGGCTCCCGGCGCAGCAACCCGGCGACGTACACCGGACTGCTCGACCCGATCCGCAAGGCGTTCGCCAAGGCCAACGACGTGAAGCCGGCCCTGTTCAGCGCCAACTCCGAGGGCGCCTGCCCGACGTGCAACGGCGCCGGGGTCGTCTACACCGACCTGGCGATGATGGCCGGCGTCGCCACCACCTGCGAGGACTGCGAGGGCAAGCGGTTCGACGCGTCGGTCCTCGAATACCACCTGGGCGGCCGGGACATCAGCGAGGTGCTGGAGATGTCGGTGGCCGAGGCCGAGGAGTTCTTCGGCGACGGTGCGGCGCACACCCCGGCCGCGCACCGGATCGTCCGGCGGCTCGCCGACGTCGGGCTCGGCTACCTCAAGCTCGGCCAGCCGCTCACCACGCTGTCCGGCGGCGAGCGGCAGCGTCTGAAGCTGGCCACGCACATGGCCGAGAAGGGCGGCGTCTACGTCCTCGACGAGCCGACCGCCGGACTGCACCTCGCCGACGTCGAGCACCTGCTCGGCCTGCTCGACCGGCTCGTCGACGCCGGCAAGTCGGTGATCGTCGTCGAGCACCACCAGGCGGTCATGGCGCACGCCGACTGGATCATCGACCTCGGCCCCGGCGCCGGCCACGACGGCGGCACGGTCGTCTTCGAGGGCACGCCCGCGGACCTTGTCGCCGCCCGCTCGACCCTCACCGGCGAGCACCTCGCGGAGTACGTGGGGGCCTGAACGGCGCGCCGCGCTCCGCACCGCGGGGTGCGGCGCCGGCCCGCACGGCGGCGATCCGCACGCGCCGTCCGCCGCCGTGCGCCGGGCCGACCGGGAACTGCCGCGCCACGGTGCCGAGGGCCGTTCGCCGGGCTACTCGGTGTCCGCCGGGAGCGCGACGGGGTACTCCGCGCCGAAGTCGGCGGAGACGGACACGGTCTGCCACTCCTCGGCCTCGGCGAGCTGCTGCCGCGAGTGGCCGAGCGCCATCCGGACCGCGGTTTCGCCCAGCAGCAGGTGGGTGGGGAGGCGGTCGCGCTTGACCACGCGTACCAGGATTCCGGCGGCGCGGTCCGGGTCACCGGCCATGCGGCTGCCGCGGGCCCGCTCGGTGAAGGCGCCGACGGTCGCCTGGTACTCGGGCGGGATGTCCTGGATCTCCATGGAGGACCCGGCCCAGTCGGTGGCGAAGCCGCTGGGTTCGACGACCAGGTAGCGGATGCCGAACGGCGCGGTCTCGGCGGCGAGCACGCGGGTGAGGCCGTCGAGGGCGAACTTGGCCGCCTGGTAGGAGCCCAGCCCGGCACTGCCGCCGACCCGGCCGCCGACGGAGGAGAACTGGACGACGATGCCGCCGCCCTGCGCCTTCAGCAGGGGCAGGGCCGCCTTGGAGACGTTGTACGCGCCCCAGAAGTTGGTCTCGAACTGGCGGCGGAAGTCGTCCTCCGGGGCCGTCTCGACCGGGGCGACGTTGGCGTAGCCGGCGTTGTTGACGAGTACGTCGATGCGGCCGAAGCGGTCACGGGCGGCGTCGAGCGCGGCCGCGGCCGCGGCGGCGTCGGTCACGTCGAGCGCGACCGGGAGGACCTTGTCGCCGAACCGCTCGGTCAGGTCGGCGAGTTGCTCCGGCCGGCGAGCGGTGGCGACGACCTGGTCGCCCGCCTCCAGGGCGGCGAGTGCGAGGGAGCGGCCGAAGCCGCGGGACGAACCGGTGATGAACCACGTCTGGGTTGCCATGGCGATAGCAAAACACAGTTGCGTTAATAGTGCAACCGGGTTGCGTTAGAGTGCCCGTATGGCCAGCCGCAGTGAGCCCAGCCCCAGTCAGTCCAGCCCCAGTCAGTCCGGCCGCAGCCGGTCCGGTCCCGGTCGGTCCGCGCGAGCCCGGAGCCCCGAGGCCAAGCGCGCCCGTGAGGCCGCGATCCTCGACGCGGCGGCCCGTCTGGCCACGGCGCACGGCATCCGGTCGGTGACCCTGACCGACATCGCGGCGGAGGTCGGCATGCACAAGTCGGCGATGCTCCGCTACTTCGAGACCCGGGAGGAGATCTTTCTCCGGCTGGCCGCCGCCGGGTGGGTGGAGTGGTCGCAGGCGGTGCGCGAGCGGCTCACCGCCGCCTCGCCCGAGGCGCCGCACGGCCCGCACGCGGTCGCCGGTCTGCTGGCCGAGTCGCTGGTGGCGCGGCCCATGTTCTGCGACCTGCTCGCCCAGACACCGATGAACCTGGAGCGCAACGTCTCACTGGAGAGCGTCCGGTCCTTCAAGGTGACCGCCATCGCCGAGGTCGCGGCCGTGGGCGAGGCGCTGCGGGGGGTGGTGGTGCTGAGCCCGGCGCAGGCCGGCGACGTCGTCGCCACGGCCACGGCGATGGCCGGAGCGCTGTGGCAGATGGCGGCCCCGGGAACCGAACTGCGCCGCCTCTACGAGTCGGACCCCGATCTCGCCCACGCGGTCGTCGACGTCGCCCCCCGACTGACCGGCATCCTGAGCGCACTGCTTCGGGGCTACGGCACCGGCGGCGAAACGGAGTAGACGGGGCGCCGCCCGGGCCGAGTGCCGTGCCGTCGAGCGATCCGGCCCTTGCCGCGTCCGGCCGCATCCTCTGGTCTTGCCCGAGCCTGCCGGTGACCGGGGCGAAGGAAGCTGCCCAGAGGCGATCGAGGCCATCGCGGACCTGGGGTTGCACCGGGCGTCACTGGCCGAGATCGCGCGGCGGGCGGGGCTCACCAAGCAGGCGATCTTCTACCACTTCGCCACCCGCGACGAGTTGATCCACGAGGTCCTGGCCGTGGTCACGCAGCACGGAGCGGAGTTCATGGCCGCGCGTGCACGCCGAGCGCCCACACCCGCCGACGAGTTGCGGGCGTACATCGAGGCCAACGTCGAATACCTCGGCAGCCACCGCGAGCGGGTCAAGGCGCTGGTGGCCATCGCGATGAACTTCACCGACGAGGACGGCCGCTCCCGACTGCTGCCGCTCGACGCGTCGGTCTACGGCGACAGCCTCGCCCCACTGCGGGACATCCTGCAACGCGGCCAGGAGCAGGGCCAGTTCGCCGAATTCGACACCCGCACCACGGCCATGTCGATCCGTGCGGCCATCGACGCGATCGGACCGCCACCGTCCGGAACACGGGCGTGGACCGCGCTGGCACTCGATGTGGCAGTGCCGCTCGCGGTGTTCTACGGGAGCCGGGCCGCGGGGGTCGACCAGTGGCTGGCGCTGGTCCTCGCGGGCATAGCCCCGCTGGCCGGCGTCCTGACGACATGGGCGCGACAGCGACGCGCGGATCCGACCGCGTTGTTCGTGATCGCCGCGATGGTGCTCTCGGTACTGGTCGCCATGGTCACCGGTGACCCCCGAGCACTGCTGGCACGGGAGAGCTGGGTCACCGCGGCGCTGGGTCTGTGGATCCTCGGCTCCCTGGCGATGACCCGCCCCTTCCTTCTGGACGTGGCCGTCAAGGTCACTCCGGCCGGTACGGCGCAACGCCTGGACCGCCTGTGGCACGACGCCCCCGCCGTCCGCCGGTGGATCCAAGTGGCCAGTGCGGCATGGGGGAGTGCGTTCCTCCTCGACGCCATCGCCCGCGTGGTGATGGCCTACACGCTCCCCGTCGACAGCGTTCCCTCGCTCGGCGTCGTGGTGCTGGTCGTCTTGCTGAGCCTGGCACAGGCCCTGGTGATGCTGCACGGCCGCCGCAGCGGCGCCCTCGCCCTGATGCGCGGCCGCGCATGACCTGAGGGAACCGGGCAAGCTCAAGCCCCACCAACCAACCGACCAACCAACCGGCTGACTGGTTGCCTGCCTGTTTCAGAGGCCGTATCTCATCCGCACGACCACCCATCCAGGTCCCCTGTTCGAACTGCACATCCCAAGACCGCTTGAGAGACCGCTTCCGGCACCAGGTGGAGTCCTGATCAGCGGCAGTCAAGGATCAGAGACACGTACGGGGACCAGCTACCGGTCGTCAGCTTCGCTGAATGCCTGCGAGCAGGATGTCCGCGAGTCTGTCGGCGTAGTCGTCAGGGTCGACATCGGGGTTGCTTCGGAGGTATCCGAGCATCATGTCGATCGCTCCTTGGTAGGTGACGGCCATCACGCGGGTGTCGAAGTCGCGCAGCGTTCCCTCGGCTTGGCCGCGCCGGAACAGCGACTCCTGTGCCTGGTAGGTGTCCTCGTAGGCAGCAAAGGTCAGGCGCGGGGTGCCGTCGGGGTGACGCAGGTTGTGCACGATGCTGTTGAGTGCGGTGAGTTCCACCCGGTGGGTGACGTTCAACGCCGCAGCCCGGCGCAAGGCTGCGCGCATGATGTCCGGGACCGGCTCGGTCAGGTCGAGCGAGTTCGCGATGCGGCCCCTGATGGTCGTCATCGTCGCCTTGGCGGTGGACTCCATCAGGTCGTCCTTGCCGGAGAAGTAGTGCCAGATCAGGCCCTTGGAAACGCCGGCCCGTTCGGCGACGCGTGTCAGCGTGAGGCCGTCGTACCCGCGGTCGGCGAGCTCCTCCACGGTCGCGGTGATGATCTGTGCTCGGCGTTCGTCCTCGTCGAGCCGCTGTCGGCGCGCGCCCGACCCCGAGGTGTGTGAGGGCAAGCTGGTCATGGGGACAAGCTTGTCATGCCGTCGCTGTCCGAGGATGTGCTGGTCATCGGTGGTCGGTGGGCGGATTGCGGCGAGCCCGGACCGACAGGGTCGCAAGGGCCAGCATCATCGCCGCGATGACCAGCATCTCCACCCGCATCCACGACGGGAAGACGCCCGGCAGCGCGGCCTCGACGAGATTCACCACCAGCAGGACACACCCGATGATGGTGAGTGCGCGGAGGCCGGAACCACTCCCTCTGAGTGCCCCGCGGGTCCGCAGCGGGAGCACGATCGCGAACACGGCAACGATCACGGCGTGACCCCATGCCTCCGAGGTGGCCAAAGATGGCGCCACCGCCGTCATAACGGCCAGCGCCACCAACGTGCCGAAGGCAAGCGCGACATAGATGCCCACCAACCGCTGCACCCTCGCGAGCGGTTCGGAGGCGAGTGCTGCCGACTTGAGTTCGTCCGTTCCCCGTTTATTGACCATACGGTCAACGCTAACCACTATTGACCCGCTGGTCAATGGTAGGGGGGTCCTCCGCCGCACCCGCACCGTTGCGCTTGCCGACAGGCCAACACCGCTGGAAGCGCAGTCAGTTGGCTTGGAGGGTCTCCGGCTCTCCCGCCGCCTTCGCCGCCCGTATGCCCACCGTCCGCAGCGTGCCCCCGACGGGCGCACTTCCCCACGCGATCCAGGCGCTGCGGACAGCGTCCGGATCCTCACCCGCCGCCAGGACCTTCGTGCAGCTGCTCCACGGACGGACGCCGAACGAGCCTGCCCCAGGCTGCATTTGAGACGGCAACGTCGGCGCCGACGTCGAACGTCGGTCGCCCAAGGATGGACGGGGTGCGCGCGTCGAGATCGGTCCCGCCGCGCGACGTCACTCTCCGAGCGACAGCAGGCCGTCCAGTTCGGCTGCGAACAGGAGGGCGGGGTCGAGGTCCATTCCGGCGAAGTGGCCGGCGAGTTCCAGGGACAGCGCGCCGTGCAGTCGGGTCCAGAAGGCCAGGGCCCGGCGGAGGGCCGCGGGCGGGGCGGGGTGGCCCTCGGCCCAGTCCCGGTGCTCTGCCAGGTGGGTGCTGAACGGAGTCGCCGGGGCGTCCGGGGTGAGCGCCGCACAGACATCGAGCAGGGTGCCCATGATCTGGGCGGAGATGCCGGTGATGTCGTCGGGAGCGTGGTAACCAGGCACGGGAGTGCCGTAGATGAGGAAGTACCGCTGGGGGTCCGCCAGGGCCCAGTCGCGTAGGACGTGGGCCAGCCCGGCCAGGTCGGTACCGGTCGCGGCGGCCGTGCGGAACGTCTCGGCGAGACTGCGGTACGCGTCCCGGATGAGTTCGGTGAGCAGCTCGTCGCGGCTGGCGAAGTAGCGGTAGAGCGCCGGTCCGCTCATGCCCATCTGTTTGGCGACCGCGTTGAGGGAGAGTGCGGGCACCCCCGCCGCGGCGATCTGCTCCCAGGCGCGTTCCTTGATCTCCGCGCGGACCTGGCTGCGGTAGCGCTCCCGAGGGGTCTGCGTGTCCGACTTCCCCACGGCCTGCCGCCTTTCCCAGTCGTCGCATGGCTACGCATTCAAGCTTTCGTTAGAAGCTATCACGCAAGCTCTTGACCGCTCATTCCGCGGCTCGTTATAACTTCTAACGAACGCATGAGGCTCTATCTCATGCGGAGTGTGGAGTGCGGAGTGCACAGGGGGCGCGGCACGGGCCGACGCCCGCGCGCTCGGCACACCACACCTGCCCACCACCCGGCAAAGGGGAAAGCCATGCTCGGAATCCGCAACACCCCTGTCCGCAACACCCCTGTCCGCAACGCCCGTGTCCGCACTGCCCTGTTCACCGTGCCGCTCGTCGTCGGCGCTCTCGGCGCCGCGGCCGTACCCGCCGGGGCCAGTCCCCGCAGTCCCCACCATCCCGGCGCGTCCCTGACGTGCCGCGGCAAGGGCGTCGACCCCGATGCGCAGGTGCGCTACAAGACCGAGACGGTGATCCATGCGCCCTTGCGCACCGTCTGGAAGCTGCAGACCGATGTGGCGCGCTGGCCTGCCTGGCAGGCGTCCGTCGAGAGTGTGGAACGCCTCGACCACGGGCCCTTCCGCACGGGTTCGGCGTTCCGGTGGACCATGCCGGTGCCTCCCAACCCCTCGACTCCGGCCACCCGACTGGAGATCACCTCGACCGTCGAGCAGCTCAAGCGCAACTCCTGCATCCGCTGGACCGGTCCCGCAATCGGTACCGGACTGCGCATCGACGGCGTCCACGTGTGGAACTTCACCGAGGTCGAGGGTGGCGTCCGCGTGAGCACCGAAGAGACCCACACCGGTGCCCAGGTCGACGCGGACGTTCCCACCGCCACGGCGATCCTCCGCAAGGGGCTCGACACGTGGCTGAGCGAGCTGAAGACCGCGGCGGAAGCCCGGACCGACCACGAGCCGAGCTGAGTCGAGGAAGGCCCCGGACCTGCGCCGCGGCCCTCCTCGCCGGCCGTTCAGTCGATGACCGCGACGGCCTCCACTTCGACCAGGTGTTCCGGGATGTCCAGGGCGGCCACGCCCAGCAGAGTGGCCGGTGCGGCCGGAGCGGACCCCAGCGTCTCGCCGGCTCGGGAGATCCCCTCCAGGAGCAGCGGCATCTTGTCGGGGGTCCAATCGACCACGTGGACGGTCAGTTTGGCCACGTCGTCGAAGGACGCACCGGCCGCGGCCAGGGCGGTGCCGATGTTGAGGTAGCACTGCTCGACCTGCGCGGCCAGATCGCCTTCGCCGACCGTGAGGCCCTGGGCGTCCCAGGCAACCTGCCCGGCGATGAACACCAGTTTCGAGCCGGCGGCGATCGACACCTGCCGGTAGACGTCGATCTCCGGTAGTCCGCTGGGGTTCACCAGGGTGATGGCCATGCCGCCGCCTCCTCGTCGCGAGAGACCCGTTGGTCTCTTGTGGATACTCGGGAACCGTAAGAGAGTTGCCGCTGACGTGGAAGAACGCACTTTTCGGTGACTGGGGAACCTAGTGGTGACCAAGCAGTTCAAGGGCTCGACCGACGAGCCGCGGCTCGCACCCGCTCGTACCGGCAGAAGTCGCGGGACGCCCGGGAACCAGCGGATTTGCGGAGGTCGGGAGCGCTGGTCCATTCGTGACGTACTTATGACATTTGTCGGTCCGGTGGGAGGGGAGGAATGGAGGTGACCAGGGACCCGGGCGGAACACCCGTTGTCCGCCGAGCAGAAGGGGAGTCTTCATGATGCGTACCACTGGGAAGATCGTCGGCACCGCTGCCGCCGTCGCGCTGGTGGGTGCGGTGGGAGTGGGCGGGGGAGTGGCGCAGGCGTCGTCGACGGCCACGCCCGCCGGCAACGAGGCGCCCTCCGCATGCCGTCCGGCGAACCACACCGCCAAGATCACCGCGGCGCCCGCCACCGCCGGGCACCACCACTACCGCGTCACCCTGACCGCGGCACCCGGATACGACCCGTGCCGGCTGGCCGGTTCCCCGATCGACGTGCGCTTCTACCACCACGGTTCCCTCAAGGGCGTCACCGCCGGGCACTACGGCGCGCAGGGCACGGTGGTGACCTTCGGCCCGGGGCACCCGGTGCACTTCGACATCCAAGTGCCCAACACCGGCGGCGGTGCCCCCGCCGACGAGGCGGACTTCACCCTCAAGGCTCCCGGCGGGGTGATCCCCGGCGAGTCCACCGCCTACGGCCGGCTCACCGTCGACGTCGGCACCGTCATCGGCCCCGTCCGCCCAGGCGCCTGACCCCGCCCGCCGCCCGATGAGACCGTCGCCCCCGAGGTCCGTCCATGTGGAGACGGACAGCGAT
This sequence comes from Streptomyces sp. CB02959, assembly GCF_002803155.1. Taxonomy (GTDB): domain Bacteria; phylum Actinomycetota; class Actinomycetes; order Streptomycetales; family Streptomycetaceae; genus Streptomyces. The sequence continues at coordinate 39,873 of NZ_NNBP01000026.1, read as the reverse complement.
CCCGTACTCCCGCCGAGGCGGCCCCGCAGGGCGTGTGGCCCGGCGGCCCACGCCCCAACGGTCCATCAACCGGATCACGAACCTTCCGCGCCGTGGCAACCCGCCACGAGAAGCGGGCCTGCCTCTTCCCCGACTTCGCCACCGTCACCGCGTTCCGGTGAAGGCTCCGGACGTGATCCGCCAGGCAGAGCTCGATCGCTACTCGATGGTGAGGTCTTCGTAGGTGATCGTCACCTGTTCCGTCGCGGGCCCGGACTCGGCGGCTCCCAGCGACGGTCCCTCCCAGCGGGACGCCCAGGCGTTGCTGAGGTGGATGCGGCGGACGGTCTCCTTCTTCGCGTCCTTCACCGCGATCGTGATGTTCTGACGGGCGGCGTCGAGGTCGGCGTCGACCAGGGTCGCCTTGATCCAGTCGGTGAACGCGGTGCTCTTGTCCATGCCGCGGGTGATCGTGATCTCGCCGGTCCTGCGTGCCCCAGGCTGCTTGCGGATGAGCAGTTCACCGGTGGGTGAGACCTGCCGGACTTCGACGACGTCCTGCTCCAGTTGCAGCCCCGACACGTCCTGGACGGTCTCGACCTGGAACTTGCCCAATTCGATGGCGAAGGTACTGCTGCCGAACGAGTCACCGGTCAACACGATGTACGCCTCCACTGCTCATGACTGGATGGCCGGTGGCCATTTCCTCCGGCCGCTACGCAGGTACCTAACGCCACAGACACAAGGAGGTCACAGTGTCTGCCGGACAGGCACCAGCTGCCCTGCGCCCGGGCTTGAGGAGCCGTCGCCAGTGTCTGGCGGTGTCTGGTGGTGCCTGGTAGTGGTCGTACGCCCGGCAACACACCGTTCCGCAACGGGACATGAGCGTCAGAGCCCCCTGCTATGGTGCGCCGATGGCATCGATCAAGAAGGTCCAAGTCACCTTCGACTGCGCGGAACCTGAGCGCGTCGCTCGATTTTGGTGTGAGGTGTTGGGGTACGTCGTACCGCAGCCACCGGAGGGGTGCGCCACTTGGGATGATTTCGACCGCACCCTGCCTGCCGAGCATCAGGGTGCATGGTTCGCCTGCAGCGATCCCTCGGGTGAGGGGCCGCGGCTGTTCTTCCAGCGCGTTCCCGAAGGCAAGGTCGTCAAGAACCGGGTGCATCTCGATGTGCGGGTCGGCACCGGACTCGTGGGTGAGGAGCGCCTGGCCGTTCTTGAGGCCGAATGCGCACGACTCGTCGCGCTCGGCGCGGTGTGCGTGCAACTTCTGCGGGCCGACGGCATCAACGAGTCGTGCATCGTGATGCAGGACATCGAGGGCAACGAGTTCTGTCTCGACTGAGCATCTCCGCGACGGTGAGGATGCGAAGCGGGGCGACGCCGGGCTTCGCGTGTGCGCGGCGTCGTCCAGCTGTGCCGCCGCCTGCTCGCGCTCCGCGGCTCCCGGCCGCCGCAGCGGTACGTCACCCAGCCGCCCACTGCGGGCGTAGGCGCGGGCCTGGAGGAGTTGACCGTGCGCGAACGGGAGGCCGTCTTCCTGGTCGCGCAGGGCCTGTCCAACGACGACATCGCCCGCCGCATGGTGATCACCCCGATGACGGCGAAGACCCACGTCAACCGGGCGATGACCAAGCTCCGGGTCCGGGACCGCGCCCAACTCGTGGTCCTCGCCTACGAGTCCGGCCTCGTGACCCCGCGCATGCTTCCAGTTCCCGGGACGTAGTCCTCGGCGATGCCGACAGGGTGCCACCAGCCCCCCACGGTCAGGAGTCCCGTTGCGCCGAGCCGGAGACCGGGGTCACGCCGGACATGACCACGGGCAGATCTTCCCGGTCCTCCTGGCCGGCGGTCAGAGAATCGCGATGCCCAAGGGGCGGTCGCCCGCGGCGAGGCGCCGGACGGTGCCGGAGTCCACGTCGACGACGGAGATGCCGTTCCAGTAGCCGTCGCGGGTGAAGCCTCCCGTGACGTAGGCGGTGCGACCGTCGGCCGAGACCGCGACGTTCTCGTGGGGACCGTCCAGCCGGATCACCTTCTCCCGCCCCTGCGGGGTGCGCACGGTCAGCGACGGGCCCTTGTCCCGGGAGGGGTCGATCGGGCCGGTGCCGACGGCGAACAGCGTGCCGTCGCCGGTGATCGTGACGCCGTGCTGATGGGTGTCGGCGGTCATCCGCTCGATGCGCGTACGGCCCGTCTCCGGGTCGACGACGGCCAGCCGCTCCCCCTCGAACGGCAGCAGCAGCTTGCCGTCGGAAGGGCGTACGGCGGTGTAGTGCGGCTTGAGCCAGGAGCCCAGGCCGCCCTCGGTGCCGTAGGGCGCGACCTCGATGCGCCGGGTGCGCAGGGAGCCCGGGGTCACCACGGTGACATCGAAGGAGTCGTGATCCGTGGCGTACACCTCGCGCCCGTCGCGTGCGACATCCACGTCGAACGGACGGCGGCCCACCTCGGTGACCCCGGTGACCTTCAGGCTGCGGGTGTCGATCGCCTCGACGGTGCCGTTGCGGCCGGGCCGGTTGACGCCGACGTACGCATGACGGCCGTCAGGGGCGAGCGCGATCCCCATGCCGCCGCCGCGGTACTCGCCGTAGGTCGGCGCCCCGATGCCCTGCGTCTCGTACGGGATACGGGCGATCCGCTTCCGCTCGGCGGTGTCGACGACGGCGACGTCCTCGGCGGTGGCGACCCAGGCCCGCCCGTCGCCGCCAACGGCCAGCCCGTACGGGGCCGTGCCGACGCGTACGGAGTCGAAGGCGCCACGGGCGGGATCGACGAAGGTCACGGTGTCGGCGCCGAAGTCGGCGACGAGCACGGTGCCCTCGGGCGTCCGGCCGGAGGGCGCGGGGACCTTCTTCGCCGCGGCGGACGGCGAACCGTCGTGCGGTGCCGCCGCGTCGTCCGCCGCGCCCCCGGAGCACCCCGCGACCACGAGCGCCACAGCGGCGAACGCGGCCGAGGCGCGCACGGCCGACCGGACCCGCCGTAGGGCCGCGGCCCGCCTCACCGGATCGCCTTGAGCAGATCGGCGATCTCGGTGTACCCGTGCCGCACGGCGTGCCCGAGGGCGGTGACGCCGTCCCCGTCGGGCAGGTCCAGGGTCGCTCCGGCGGTGATCAGCAGCTCCACGATCTCCTGGTGGGCGCTGCCGCCGTCGCCGAGGATCACGGCCTCCAACAAGGCGGTCCAACCCAGCCGGTTCACATGGTCGACGTCGATGTCGGTCTCGCGGAGCACGGCACGGACATAGGCGACGTGACCGCGCTCGGCAGCCGGGATGAGGGATGTGCCGCCGAAGCGGTTGGTCACCGTCAGGTCGGGCCCGGCCGGGAGCAGGGCACGCATCATGGCGACGCTGCCGGTGACGCCGGTGACCAGCCACGAGCTGTCGTGCCGGTCGTCCTGGGCATCGGGGTCGGCACCGGCGGCCACCAGCACCTCGGCGGCCGGCACGTGGTCGCCGAGTGCGGCCAGCAGCAGGGGGGTGCGGCGGTGTCCGTCGCGGGCGTCCACTGCGGCGCCTCCGTCGAGGGCGGCGCGCACGGCGTCGGTGTCGCCGTGCGTGCCGGCCGCCAGCAAGGCGCGGTCTAGGGCATTCATCGTGGTGCGCCTTGAACTCCAGGGGGCGCGGGTGCGCAGCACGGACAGCGTCGCCGCCGCCTTCGTACGGACCGCGATCCCGATGCCTGCCCGCAGCCCGGCGCGGATGCGGGCTGCGGACAGGCGGGGCCGACGGGGCTCGGCACGGGGGGTTCCGGGCGCCGCCGGGGTCGGGGCGGCCGGCGTGGAGGCGTTCGCGGACCAGTCAGCGACACCCCTGGTGACGGCCCGGCCACGCCCGGCAGCCTTCCCGCCATGCTTCACGGAGGCCAATTCCAATCAACTCCGATACGTTTCAAGGGTGTTGGTGCGGTCTCCTGGCTCGGCGCCACTGCGCCCGACGCTCCCCCTCGGCGGGCCGGGGCCTGCTCCGCTCCGTCTCCATCCTGGACCGCCTCCGGCCGCAACCCGTCGTCGGATCGGCTCCCCGCGACGCACGGATCGGTGGACACCGATGTCATCCGATCGGTTGACGCGGCTGCCGCCCTGGAGGTTGTGGCGCAACCAGGAGGCAACCGATCGGCCGATCGCCGAAATCCTGCCTGTGGTAGCGTCGCCCCCTTCTCCGGAGCTTCCGGACGGAGTCCTGTCAGGCACCGCATGACCGACCCGCACCAGCAACTCCAGGATGCCCTGGACGCTTTGGACGCTGCCTTCGCACCACGCACCGAACTGCCGGTTTCCGTCGGCGGCTGCACCTGCTGCTACGGCAGAGAAGCGCTTGAAGCCCTGGCCGGTCCCGTCCACCGGATACCGGACAACCTGATCCCCTGCGTCGCACACGAGGTACCAAGCCACTGGGACGACTTCCCCGGTCTGTACCGCAAGTTGACGCCCCGGATCGTCCGGCTCCTCATCGCCGACCAACTCCTGCACAAATCGGTCGCCTCGCAGTTCCTCGCCGCCCGCTGGCGGGAATGGACCGCGACGGAGCGCACGGCGCTGGAGAACGTGTGGCAGGCATGGTGGCGGTCGTTCCTGCACAGCCACCCGGGCACCGGAGACGTCACCCGGGTAATCGAAACGCTCGCGACCATCACAGGCACCCTCGCCCCCTGGCTGGCCATCTGGGCCCGAACCCGCACCCGGGCAGCGGACCTCCACCTCGGCGACGCCCTCGACCGATGGCTCATCGAGGACGAACTCGCCGATCTCCACTTCGGCTTCTACAACGAAGTGCACGCCACGCCGGAACTGCTGCCTTGGCTGCTGTCCCTGGAGGACGGCCGCATCGATGCAGCCCAACTGATGGGGATCGAGCGCATCGCCTACAGCTGAGCGTCCGAGGGCAGACGGCCGGGCAGCCGAACCGCAGGGCGGCGTGGACGCGGTGTCCATGACGGCTACCGATCACTCTCCTCCCTCGCGCCCAGCCGTGGCCTCCTGGGCGGACTGACCGCAGGATGGTGATCCACGGTGCGCTCGTCGGCCTCACGGCGTTTGCGGTCGCCGGAGCCCCTGGAGGAGGAGGGCCACCAGGCGTCGGGGGTCGTATCGGGGGTCGTTGTCGCGCCCGATGCACAGGTTGCCGATGCCGCGCATCAGCTCGTAGGGCTGTGTGCCGGGCTTGATGTCGCCGGTCTCGACCGCGGCGTCGAGCAGCTGGGCGCAGACGGGCAGCAGGCGGTCGAGGAAGTAGGCGTGCAGCGCGGCGAAGCGGTCGCTGTCGGACTGCAGGGCGTCGGCGAGGCCGTGCTTGGTGACGAGGAAGTCGACGAAGAGGTCGATCCATTGGTGCAGTGCGTCGAGCGGGGAGTCGGCGCCGGCCAGCAGGTTCGGGCCGGCTTCGGCGCATGCCTCGATCTGGTGCTGGTACACGGCGGTGACGAGGTCCGCCCTGGTCGGGAAGTGGCGGTAGATCGTGGCCATCCCGACGCCCGCCCGGGCCGCGATCTGGCGGATCGGCGCGTCGACACCGGCGGTGACGAACACCTCGGCTGCGGCGGTGAGCACCGCCTCCCGGTTGCGCTGGGCGTCGGCCCGCTTGCTGCGGGACGGCGAGTCCCCGGCAGGACCCTCGGCGGCCATCGCGTTCTCCTTCGACACCGATTGACAAAACGGATCAGTGCTCCGAATACTAAATGGAGCAGCGTTCCGTTTCAGCTTAGCCGAAGCGGGACGCCCCTGACCGCCTTGTCCGCCCGCCGGCCGCAGGAGACCGGCGGGCGGCAGGCGCCACCGAAAGGGAACCCACACCGTGAGCACATCCACCACCGACGCCCTGGGCGCGCCCGTGCCGGTCCTGTCCCTCAGCCCCGTAGTCCTGACCGTGCCCGGACGTCCCGTGGATCTCCAGGTACGCGTCTCCGCACCCGCGACCGGAACCAGCCTCCCCGTCATCCTGCTCTCCCACGGCCACGGCCCCTCGAACAACCTCTCTTCGCTCAACGGCTACGCGCCGCTCGCCAACTTCTGGGCGGCACACGGATTCGTCGTCGTCCAACCCACCCACCTCACCTCCAGCACACTGACCCACCTGGTCGCCGACGCCCCCGGCGCACCCGACTTCTGGCGTTCCCGCGCCGAGGACATGGCCCACATCCTCGACCGGCTCGACATCATCGAGAACGCCGTGCCGCAGCTCGCCGGACGGATCGACCGCACCAAGGTCGCCCTCGCCGGACACTCGCTCGGCGGCTTCACCGCCGCCCTCCTGCTGGGTGCCGGACTCACCGACCCCGACACCGGCAACGTGGTGCGCCTCGTGGAGCCCCGGATCAAGGCGGGCGTACTGCTCGCCGCGCCCGGCAGGGGCGGCGACGTCCTCAACGGACCCATGGCCGAGCAGTGGCCGATCATCGGGGCCGTCGACTTCTCCACCATGACCGCACCCGCGCTGGTCGTCGCCGGAGACAAGGACGACTCCCGGCACTTCACGGACATCGGGCCGGACTGGCACGCCGACCCCTACACCCTCGCCCCGGGCCCCAAAACCCTGCTCACCCTGTTCGACGCGGAACACGGGCTCGGCGGGATCGCCGGATACGACGCCGCCGAGACCACCGACGAGAACCCCGCCCGAGTCGCCGCCCTCGCCCGGCTCACCGCGGCCTACCTCCACACCCGACTCCACCCCGGCGCCCCTGCCTGGCAGACCACCTGCGAGGCACTGACGACCGGACCCGGCGCGGTAGGACACGTCGAATCGAAGTAGCCCCGCAGCCGCAAGGGGCGGGGAGTCGCCACGCCGAAGTCGTGGTCGGGAACGACGAAGGTCACCTACTCGCGCGAGTAGGTGACCTTCTGATGGAGCGCCCGGCAGGCCTTGCACCTGCATTTCCCACCGGTTGGTGGACGTCTTTCCTTGGACCACAGACGCATGACTCCCACCCGCCGACCGCGGGCCGAAGCTGCGTCATGATCATATCGGATCCTGGGAGCGCTCCTGAACAAGTAGCAGCCGTGCAGGTCACGTGCGTGCCTGCAGTCGCACTCGGAGCCGTCAGGTCCGGCTCACCCGTCGGAGCCGACCGGCCCTTCCGGTAACGCGTCCTTGAGCAGCAGCGCCAGCGTCAGCGCAGTCTGGGTGGGCATCCTCAGCACCACCTCCTGGCCGTCCGCGCCGACCTGGTGACGCTGGCCGTGCAGGACCAACGCCCGGTGCAGCAACTCGGCGGCGTCGAGGACGGGGTTGCCGCCGGCCTGTTCTTCGAGCTCGTCGAGGGCGTCGGCGACGAGGTTGTCGAAGGACGGCTCGGGTGGGTCGTAGGAGTACGACATGGGTGGATCCTGCCGCGCGGGGAGGGGTTGTGGGGGATGGACACGCCCCGGGCGAGGGGATTCTGCTTCGTCGAGCCCGCCCCGGAGGCCGGGTCGGCTCACGGGGCGTGGGATGCGCCCACCAGATCCGAGACCCTACGACTCCCCGTAATCCCCGCTGCCGCTCTGCCGCGTAGCCGCCGGCCGCTCCGGGAAGACCCGTTGAAGACTATGGCCCGAGGTGCGTCGCGCGTCGGGTGGAGACGGGGGAGACGGTGGTGGAATCGGGCACCAGGGGGCTGGGGGACGAGGCCGTGGTCCGGGTGGTGGACGGGGCCGGGCGGCCTGCGGGGGCCGGGTTCCTCACCGCCGACAACGCCGTGGTCACCTGCGCCCATGTGGTGGCCGCCGCCCTCGGTTTGCCGGAGACGACGGCGGAGCGGCCCGATGAGCCGCTGTGGCTGGACTTCCCGCTCGCCCGGCCGGGGCAGTTGTACGAGGCCCGGGTGGCGGCCTGGGTGCCGACCCGGGACGACGAGTCGGGAGACATGGCCGTGCTCACGCTCCGCACCGAGCCGCCGGCCGGCGCGGTCCTCGCCCAGCTCGTCGAGTACGGCGGCGAGCCGGGGCTGCCGGTCCGCACCTTCGGCTTTCCGCGCGGCAACGACAGCGGTGTGTGGAGCGCGGGCGTACTACGGGGTCGCCAGGCCACCGGTTGGGTGCAGTACGACGCCGACCCCGCGAGTCAGTACGAGGTGCAGCGCGGCTTCTCCGGGGCGCCGGTGTGGGACAGCGAGCACGGCGGCGTGGTCGGCATGGTGGTGACCGCCGACGCCCGCCCGGGGCGGCGCACCGCCTACCTCATCCCCACCGCGATCCTGTGCGCCACTTGGCCGCCGCTGCGCCAGGCCGTGTCGGAGCGGTCGCCCTTCCGCCCGCTGCGGCAGTTCCAGGAGGCCGACGCCGAGCTGTTCCACGGGCGTGGGGAGCCCGCGGGGCGGATCGTCGCCAGGCTCGACGCCGACTCCGGCACGGGAACAGGCGTCGGGACCAGTTCGGGCATCACCCTCGTCGGCGTCTCCGGCTGCGGCAAGTCCTCCCTCCTCCACGCCGGTGTGCTGCCCCGGCTGCGCCACGACGGCGCCCTCGCCATCGTCGCCTTCCAACCCGGCCCCACCCCGCTCCCGTCGCTGGCCCGGGCGCTCGTACCCCTTCTCGACCCCGAACTCCCGGCCCCCGCACGGCCCGCCGCCGAAGCGCGTCTCACGAGGCTGTTACGCCAACGCGAGATGCCCGAGGTCGTGCGGCAGCTGCTCGACCGGCAGGGCAGGCGCCGACTGCTCCTCATCGCCGACCAGTTCGAGCAGGCGCTGCTGCACACGGACGACGACCTCGACGCGTTCGCCGCCGCCCTCGACCACTGCCGGGAGCCGGACTCGCCGTTGCAGGTCGTCATGGCGCTGCGCGCCGACTTCCTCACCACCGCGCTCAACCACGCCGGGCTCGCCCCGCTCCTCGACGACGGACGGCTGTTCACCCTCGGGCCGATGTCCCGGGACGAGGTGCGTGCCGCGATCGAGCAGCCGATCGCCCGGGCCGGGGCGCGCTACGAGCGGGGCCTCGTCGACCGGCTGCTCAACGCCTCCGGACATGACGCGAGCCGGCTGCCGCTGCTGGAGTTCACCCTCGGCAAGCTCTGGGACCTCCGGAAGCACGGGACCATCGGCCACGCTCAGTACGACTCCCTCGGCGAGCTCGGCGAGGCGCTCGCCAACCATGCCGAGGACATCTGGGGCAGGCTGCGCGAAGAGGAGCGCCGCACCGCCCGCACCCTGCTGGTCCAGCTCGCCACCCCCGGCGGCGGTGACCGCACCCCGACCCGGCGCACCGTGGCCCGTACGGACCTCGACGGCGAGCAGTGGCGGCTCGCCCAGCGTCTGATGACCACCCGGCTGCTCGTACCCGGCGAGGAGCGGCGCGGCCGGGACGGCACGGTGGTGGAGAGCGTCGAACTCGCCCACGAGACGCTGCTGACGCAGTGGACGCTGCTGCGCGACCTCATCCGCGAGGCCGAGGGGTTCCGCCGCTGGCAGGAAGACCTGCGGCAGCGCATCGCCCGCTGGGAGAAGGAGGACCGCGCCCGCAGCCGCCTCATCCGCGGCTCGGACCTGCGCGACGCGAAGAGCTGGCAGTCCCGGCGCGGTGGCGAACTCACCTCTGGAGAGCGGGAGTTCGTCGCCGTCAGTCGTGCTTCCGCCCGCCGCCGACGGGTGACCGCGGCGGCCGTGGCCGCGGCGTTGGTGCTCGTCCCCAGCGGCGGGATCTGGGCATGGCGGAACGCCTCGGAGGCGGCGACCCGCAGCGAGAACACCGCCACGGCGGCCGACGCCCTCGTGCAGCAGGCGCACGACGCCGCCGCCGAACAGACCCAGGGCGCCCCGTACACCGCCCTGCTCCTCGCCATGCGCGCCTACCGCACCCACGCCACGCCCAAGAGCGAGGCACTGCTCGGCGAGGAGTACGCGACGTACGGCTCCGCCGACGCGATCGTGCCGGACTACGACGCGGACACACCGCTGCACCTGACGGTCGCCGGCCCGAGTGCCGGCGGCAGCGGGGTGCCCACGATCAGCGCCGACGGCCGAACCGCGCTCGCCGTGAATGCCGAGGGCAAGCTGATGGCGTGGCGGCTCGGCGGGCGGACCCCCGTCGGCTCCGACACCGGCCAGCATCAGGAGATCACCGCGGTCCCGCCGGACGGCTCGCTGATCGCCATGACCCACGACGTCGGGCACTCCGCCGGCCTGGCGGACAAGGGCGGCTCGCCCGTACTGCTCTACGACACCCGCAGCCACGCCGTACGGAAACTCCAGCCCCCCGCCCAGGGCGACCTTCTCGCCCTGCCCGACTGGCTCCGGAAGAGCCTGCCTTCCAACATCCCGCCCGGCATGTTCCCGCCCGGCACCACCGTCCCCACCCAGTACCGGTCGCTCGCCTTCGACCCGAGCGGCAGGCGGCTCGCCGCGCTCACCGGTTCCCTCGGCGGGCGCCTGATCGTCTGGGACGTGGCGAGCGGCCGGATCCAGAAGGTGATTCAGGGTCTTGAGAACGCGGCGGTCTCCTACTTCTCCTTCTCCGCCGACGGAAGCAGCCTGATCACCATCGGCTCGAACTCCGCAGCCACGCTGACGCCGCACGCGGACATCACCGTCGAGAGCTGGCCGCTCGACCAGCCGTCTCCACGCCCCCGCAGACTCCTCACCCTCTCGACGAAAAAGGGGGCGCCGGCGATCGGACTGAGCCCCGACGGCAGCGCGCTCGCGATCGCCACCCCGTACACCGGAGAGCGGGAGATCCACACCACGGTGACGGTGTACGCGCTGCCGAGCGGCAAGCAGCTCCGTCAGGAGCAACTGCCCGGTACCTACCTGCTCACCGGAGTCGCGCTGACGCATGGGGGCACGCTGGACGTCCCGTACTTCGCGTCACGCGACGCCAACCCCCTGTACGAAGCGGCACTGCAACTCGCCCGGCCCTGGCAGGGCGTGGCGCTGCTCGGGGACTCGGAGACGGCTTCCGGTCCCGCCGGTCCCGCCGGTTCCGTGGTTCTCGTCGACCGCGGGCTCACGGCCTTCGTCCCTCTGAACGGCGTGCACGACCCCCGGTCCCGCATCCCCACCGGCGCGCCGAAGCCCTCCGGTGGGCCCGCGCAGTGGATACGGCGGCTCTGCCAGACCGTGGCAGACGGCAACCTCCCACCCGCGGCCCAGCACAAGCTGCCGCCAGGCGCCTATCTGGGACCGCTGTGCCCGTGAACACGACGCCCGACGCACGCCTGAACCACGCCGAACCCGAAGGGAACACCCATGTCCGGTGAGACCATCCTCGTCCGCACCCCGCTCACCCCGCCCGAAGGCGACTCCCCGACCGCGCAGGTGGTCGTCGAGGTCGGGACGGAAGAGACGGGGGTCGTGCGGGCCGCCAGGCCCGGTGCGATCGCGGCCACCGCGGCGCACTCACTGGCGGAGAGCTTCGATCAGATCCGTGCCGCCGCAGAGGTCGCCCTCAGCCAGCTCACCCGGCTCTCCGTCCGCCCGAGCACGATCGAACTGGAGCTGGGCGTCAAGCTCAACGCCGAGGCGGGCGCGGTCATCGCCAAGACCGCCGCCGAGGGCAACTTCGTCCTCAAACTGGCCTGGCAGGCCGACCGTGCGACCGGCGAGCGCCAGGCCGACATCGAGGGCCCTGGCGGTGAACCCGGACGCGACTAGGCACGCCACCCATGCCTCTGCAGCGGAAGCGCCCCGCTCCGACCGCACATCGATCCCGGGATGACGAACCAGGTCCGGCACGTTCACGTGCCGGACCCGGCAGCGTCAGCCATTCATGGCCGCCCAGAACTCCTCGAAGGACATCATGCGGTCGCCGTCGGTGTCGACGGAGTCGATCAGCTCCTGAGCCTGCGCCTCGGTGATCTCCGTGCCCTCCAACTCCGCAACGACCTTCCGGTATTCCTCCGCGGTGACCTGGCCGTCCCCGTCGATGTCGTAGCGCTCGAAAACCTTCCGCGCCGCCGTCTCCACGATGTCTGCCATGAGCTCCGCCCTTCTGTGATCTTTACTGACGGGCCCAGGTTATCCGTCCGCCCAGACGCAACGCGGGGGCGCCCGACAGGCCCGGCTGCCGCGGCCTGGGCTCGCTCCAGGTGCGTGACTTCCGCTCCGGAGGGCATGCGCCCGCTGGGGCAGGTCGGCGCAGTCCCTCACGACCGGGCCTTCTCGAAGCGATTCCAACGGAGCGCGCTGCAGGCCCAACCAGGCGCGGACGTCGGGGAGTTCGAGGTGTCGGCTGCCCTGCCAGGACGCGAATCGACTTCGGTGGTGATCCGTGTGCGAGTAGGGTACTTGTCATGTCCTACATGTTCGCCCGCATCCGGACCTGAGGCGGCATCTGCCGCAGTCGCTCTGCGACCGGCGCCGGCTGACGACCTCGCAGGAGAGCTTCGCGGTCTCGCGGCACTGCCCTGCGGGCATCGCTCGGCCCCGGCCGTCGACGCGCACCGATGCCGGTGAGCGCATCCGCGTCGAGTGCCGCCCCTTGCCGGGTGGCATGCGGCGGTTGAGCGCCGACGCCGGCTCGGGCGCACCCGGCTACTGAACCGCACGCCTGGTGACAGGTGTGCCCTCTTTCTCCCTTCAGCTTCGGCGGCGCACGGTACCCGCATCGGGCCCGCAGGCATGCCTGCCGCAACGCCGCCCACCGGACATTGGACCAACCCGTATGACCTCTGCATCCAGCAACTCCCCCCGACTGCGCCGGGCCCGCGAGGTGAAGGCGACGTTCGTGCTCGTGCACGGCGTGTGCACCAGCTCCTTGATGTGGGCCCCCGTCCAGCGCGAACTGGCCCTGCTCGGCCATCGCAGCTTCGCCGTGGACCTGCCGGGGCACGGTTTCGACGCGCAGTACCCGACCGCCTACCAGGCACCGCAGGACCTCGACGCATGGGCGGCCGAGCCGTCGAAACTGGCCCAGGTCACCCTGCAGGACAACATCGACATGGTCGTCGACGTCGTCCGGCGAGTGGCCGAGCACGGGCCGGTGGTCCTGGTCGGCGCCAGCCTCGGCGGAACCACCATCACCGGCGTGGGCAACACCATCCCCGACCTGGTGAACCGGCTCGTCTACGTCTCCGGCTGGTCATGCGTGCAATGCGCCAACCCCATCGAGTACATGCAGGAGCCCGAGTTCGGCGACAGTCTGCTCGCACCACTGGCCGCACTGAACGTCGGCGACCCCGCCGAACTCGGCGTAGGCCGCGCCAACTACCGCACCGCCGACCCGGTGATGCTGGCCGGGCTCAAGGCGTCGATGATGGCGGACGGCACCGATGAACAATTCCGGGCCTTCCTCAACATCCTTCAGCCGGACGAGTCCCTGGCGGTGATGATGGCCGATGCGCGCGGCCACGCCGACACCTGGGGAACCATCGCCCGCACCTACATCCGTCTCACCGACGACCGGTCGCTCCCCGTGGCCATGCAGGACCGCCTCATCGCCGAAGCCGACGCCTTGACGCCCGACAACCCGTACGACGTGCATACGTTGGCCACCAGCCACGTCGGGTTCCTGCTCAAGCCGGCGGAGGTGGCCGGCATCCTCGACCGACTGACCGTCTGACCCCCGAACGCGCCAACTACCGTCCATCGCTTGTATGGGGGGCAGCGAGCCGGCTGCGCCCCCCGTAGAGGGAAAGGCACAGGCACAGGCACCGTCAGGCGTGGGAGTCGAAGTATGCGGCGGCAGCGTCGATGAAGCGGTCGTGGGCGGCCCGCGCGGTGTCCTGTGCTGCCGTCAGCTCCTCGATGCTCGTGGTGGCGTCGACCATGTCGTAGGTGGCGACAACCATGGCCTGCGCGGTGGCGTGGACGGCCGGGTCGGGTACGAGGAGCCGCAGCGCAACCAGGGGGTGGGTGATGGCGGAGCGGGTGGTGTGGGACTTGGCCCGCAGTTCTTCCAGCTCATCGCTGCCGGCGCCGCGCAGCCGGGCCTCCCCGCGCATCCACAGGGCCCGACGGTGGTCGGAGCCGGCGGACGCGAGTGTGGTCACCGCGTCGAGCCGGTCGCGGCGCAACTGCGCTGCGGCGGAAGCGCGTTCGGCGCGGCCGGCCGCCAAGTGTTGGAACGTGCCGGTGACAATCGATCCGAGGATCGTCCCGATGACAGCAAGGAGAGTGGCGTTCACGGTCTGCTTTCCGGTCGGGCGACTGGTCCCAGGCAGGTGCGGAGACAGGTGAGGCCGCCGCTGGGCATCGTGAGTGGTGTGGAATGACGCTGAGACGGTGGTCGCGGGCCACAGCGTAGATCCTCTCGGATGGCGGGAGGCGTTGGAGGGGGCTATGGGCCGGGGGCGAAGCCATGATCGGGGCAATGCCTGTGCGAGAGCGCGCGAGACGTCGAACCCCCGCCGGAGTGTTCTGGCGGGGGTTCGACGTGTAGTGGGGCCAGTGCCGTATCAGGCAACGTTCGTTCTGTTCGGGGACATGGTGAAAGTCGGGTGCGGGACACCTGGTCCATGGCCATGATGGGCCGACTTCCTGGTCGCCGAGGGGGCGGTCGACGACATCGGTCAAAGCACACCGGGCGCAGCCCCGGGCAGTCCGCCATGAGCCCTGCCGCCACAGGATCCGCGGCAAGGGCCCGGGAATCCGGTGCCGTCGACGTCGACGTCGACGTCGAGGGAGAAGGGCCCGGCCGGGGCGAGGGAGACGGCGGTCACGGTCAGCCTCCGTGTGCGGTGAGCACGTAGCCCTCCGGGCCCTCGAAGGAGAACACCGGCCCGAAGGGGCTGTCCGCCATCGGGGTCACGATCTTGATCTGGGCGGCGGTGAGTTGGTCGTGGAGCTTGTGAGCGTCGGAAGTCCGGAACCAGAGCGCCACTCCGAGGCCGGGTCGTGCGGTATCGGCGAGGTCGACGCCCGGGAGGAGCTCGCGGAGGGCGAACGGGGTCGGCTTGGTGTCGAACACGACCGCGTGCGGCGGCGAAACGCGGGCCCGGCGCAGGCCCAGGTGCTGCTCGCAGAAGGCGGCCGCAGCCTCCACGTCGCGGACCTGCAGGGCTACGAAGTCGGGGCCGTCGATGGTGACAGACATGGGGGTTCCTCGATCCAGTGGTGTCAGGACTTTGACATCGCTGAGGCTAGGATGCCGGAACGGCTATGTCAAAATGCTGACATGGAACAGAACATGCCGGCCGAGCCGCCCCACCCCGCGAAGGACGTCACCCACCACGTGGGATACGTACTCAAACGCGCCCAGGCCGCCCTGCGCGGCGCCATGGACAAGGTCTTGCGCGAGCACGGACTGACGGTGCCGCAGTACTCCACTCTCGAACTCCTGGCCCTGCACCCCGGTATGTCCAACGCCGACCTCGCCCGCGCGACCTTCGTCACCCGGCAGTCCGCAAACGTCGTCCTGCGGGGCCTCCAGGAAGCGGGACTGATCACCCGCCCCGCCACCGCCGACCACGGCCGCGCCCGGCCCGCGCACCTCACCGAGGAGGGCCAGGCACGCCTCGCTGCGGTCCAGGCCGCCGTCTACGCCATCGAACAGCGCATGGTCGAGGCGATCCCGCCGCAACGCGTGGCAGCGCTCCTCACCGACCTCGACCACATCGCGACAGCCCTGGAGGAATGACCCCGGTTCTTGACCGGCCCGCCCCAGGTGTTCACCGCGTCGCCGTCCTCGCGCTGGTGCAGGTGCTCCGTTACCGGTGAGCGGCGCGCCGCCGCGGCCGCCTCCTGGCATCTCCCGGCGGCTACAGCTCAACACGGCGTCATGTGCCGCGAGGTCGACGCAACCCTCGGCCCGCCCGACTCGCCGGTCTCGACGCGATCGACGCGATCCGCGCGGTCAGGCACGACCACTTGCAGAAGGCGATCGCCGCCGGGGGAGTCGACCCGAAGCTGCTCGCGCTGGTCCACCTGCGCGCCAGCCAGATCAACAGCTGCTCGGCGTGCGTCCACGCCAGTGTCGCCGGGGGGAGGAAGGCCGGTGACACCGACGAGCGGCTGCACAACGTGGCGGCGTGGCGTGAGGCGCCGTTCTACACCGATGCGGAGCGCGCGGCACTGGCGCTGGCCGAGGCCGCCACCCGGCTGCAGGACGGTGCGGAGGGAGTCACCGACGCGATCTGGGAAGAGGCCAACGCCCACTTCACCGAGGAGCAGATCGGCGCGATCAACCTGGAGATCGCGCTGACCAACTTCTTCAACCGGATCAACCGCACCATCAAGGAACCGGCCGGCCGGACCTGGGGCTGAGCCCGGTGTGGCTCCTACCCACTGACCGCGCAGTGGCGACTGGCGGCCGGTGTCCTCAACGCCGGCTCAGCGGGGTTCGCCGAACCAGCGGTCGAGCGCCGGTTCCAGGTCGGCCGTGCCTGCCCAGCACACGTAGCCGTCCGGCCGGATGAGCATCGGTTCGGTGTGCGCGCCCTGGCCCACCCGGTCCACCCGGTCCGACCAGGGGCCGGCGGTCCTGGCGAACGTGTCGGCCGGGTCCAGCAGGATGCCGTGCCCGGACCGCAGCAGTTCGTGCACCCGGGTCGGGCCGAGGTCCAGGTCCGGTGCGGGTCGGCCGACGAGCGGGTGGGTTTCGGTGCCCGGCATCGGATAGCGGATGGCCATCCCGGACATCAGGTCGGCGAGATGGCGCTGGACGTCCGGGAGTTGGGCCATGGCCGTGAAGATCTCCCGGGCGGCCAGCACGTCCGGATCGCGGGTGCCGGCCCAGTCCATCAGCAGGCTCTGGGCCCGGACGTTGCCCAATACGGCGGCCCCGGCCGGATGCCGTTCCGCGTGATACGTGTCGAGCAGGCTCTTCGGCGCCCAGCCGTGCACGGCGGCGCCGAGTTTCCAACCGAGGTTGAGCGCGTCCTGCATCCCGGTGTTCATGCCCTGCGCGCCGAGCGGCAGGTGGACATGGGCGGCATCGCCCGCAAGGAACACCCGCCCGTGCCGGTAGTGCTCAACCTGCCGTGACGCGTTGGTGATACGGCGGGCGTAGCGCAGTTCGAGCAGGTGCACCCGCGTTCCGAACACGGTGTTCAGGCCATGGCGGATGTCGTCCTCGGTGACCGGGATCTCCCTCGGCACTGACTGGCCCGGTCCGCCGAGGACCAGTCGGCGCAGCTGCCTGCCCTGCGGATCGGTGCCGAGCGGGAACAGTGCCGCCCAGTGTCCGTCCTCGTTCCAGGTGTGCGACGTGGACGGATCGACGCCGCCCAACCGCACGTCGGCGGCGATGATCGTCTTCGTGCCCGGCTGACCGGGGAACCCGGCCCGCAGCAGCGACCGTACGGCGCTGTGGGCTCCGTCGGCGGCGACGAGGTAACGGGAGCGGAGAGTGGCGCCGTTGGCGAAGGTCGCGGCGACCCCGTTGTCGTCCTGGGCGAGGCCGACCAGTTCGTGGTCCCGCCGGGCGTGGAGGCCGTGCGCGGCGAGATGCCGCTCGAAGAATCCCTCGATCACCACCTGCGGTATGGACCGCCACGGCAGACGGTGCCGGTTGGAGTGGAGCGGAAGCGGGATACCGGCGAAGTGGCCAGTGGTGACGGGGTGGTCTCCGGTGGCCAACAAGGGCTCCAGCAGCCCTCGTTGGTCGAGTGCCTCCAGCGTGCGGGACTGCACGCCGCCTGCCTTGGACAGGTCGCTGCGCTGCGACAGCTTGTCGACCAGTACGGTCGACACCCCCGCCGTCAGCAGCTCGTTGGCCAGCGTCATTCCGGTCGGGCCGGCGCCGACGATGAGCACATCGGTGTCCACGGACTCTCCTCTGTCTGTGTCGATCAGGACACGGGCAACGCTCTGTCGGCCGAGCCATCCGAGCCAGAAACCGGCGCCGTTGCGTTGGTATCTGACGCCGTCTACCCTCGGCTCGGTGGAATCCGACTACGACGAGCTGGACCGGCGGCTCGTGCACGCCCTGCAGATCGACGGCCGTGCCCCGTTCAGCACCATCGCCGAGGTGCTCGGCGTGTCGGATCGCACCATCGCCCGCCGGTACGCCCGGTTGCGGTCCACCGGGGCGGTACGCGTGCTCGGCGGGGTCGACCCGACCGCGCTGGGCGCCGTCCTGTGGTTCCTGCGGGTGCGCTGTGCGCCCGCCGCGTCGCTCCCGGTCGCCGAGGCGCTGGCCAGACGCCCCGACACGTCCTGGGTGAGCCTCAGCTCCGGCGGCACCGAGATCACCTGCGTGGTCCGAACCGAGAGCGAGGCGGACAGCGAGGCACTGCTGCTGGCCAAACTCCCGCGCACCCCGCGTGTGGAGGGCGTGACCGCGCACTCCGTGCTGCACGCCTTCTACGGCGGCCCGGACAACCTGGTGGGAAAAATCGGGTCGTTGGACGCGGAGGCGATCGAGCGACTGCGCCCGCCTCCGGTGCCGCATCGACCGGGACCGGTGCGGCTCGACGACGGTGACCGCAAGCTCCTCGCCCTGCTCGCCACCGACGGCCGGGCCGGACTGGAGCAGTTGGCCACGGCGACCGGCTGGTCACCGACGACGGTCCGGCGCCGGATGACGGAGCTGCGCGAACACGGCCTGCTCTACCTCGACATCGACGTCGACTGGCGCATGTTCGGCGTGACCGCCCGAACCCTGCTCTGGCTCTCGGTCGCCCCCGCACACCTGGAGCAGGCCGGTCAGGAGCTGGCCGGGCATCCGGAGATCGCGTTCGCCGCCGCCACGACCGGCCCGACCAACCTCTACGCGAGCGTGGTGTGCGCGAACCAACAAGAGCTGTACCGGTACCTGACCACCCGGATCGCCGCACTCCCAGCCATCACACACGTCGAAACGGCACCAGTGATCAGGACCGTCAAGAAGGCGGCCAACCAGGCATAGCAACCGACCAGTCCCGTGCCTTGCCGACCGGGCACGGACGGGGAGGAGTGGACCCACTGTGCCGGTCGCCGGGGCGCCCGACGTGGTCCTCGACGCTGTGTCGCGGTACGCGCTGCCCGACGGGCCGGCCGCGTAAGTGCGGGAGCGGGAACGGGGGGAGGACGTTTCTCTTTTCCAGGAGATGGACATCGGCCAGTATGTGAAGACGCTCCAGGACCGGAACTCAGGTGGATTGGTCCGGGCGCTGCATGCGGAGGGCGACGAGACGGGCGGCTTCGAGCATTACGTCATCAATGTGAGCGGGGCGGCGTTTTCGTTGGGGAGATAGGCAACAGCCCAGTCTCCGTGGGCGAGAAGTCGTCGGCGAAGCAGGCATCGGCGGGCAGGGGTAGGCGTCGTGGATCAGTGGGACGAGGACAGGCAGGACTGGACGAAGTCGAATGTCCCGGAGGGGCCGCAGCCGGGCACCAGGACCGCGCGGGTGGCGGTGGTGGCGGCGTCGGCGGTCGTGTTGTGCGTGGCGGTGGGCGCCGGGATCTGGGCATGGGCGCCGGACCGGGAGCCCGACGCCTCGGGGTCTCGTCCACCGGTCCAGACCGGTCCGAGTGCGTCCGAGAGTGCTCGAACCGGGCCCGGGGAAACGGCCGGTTCCGGCGAGACGGCCGGTTCCGGCGGCGTTCCGTCGGACCCGTGCGCGGCGGTGGACGACGCGCTGACCCAGGAGTGGGGTCTGAATCGCGTCGACGCCGACAATAAAACCAACTGCCGCTGGAGCTCGACGAAGCACCGGATGTTCTTCAGGCTGAGTTATTTGAGTGAGCCGCCGGCGAAGTGGAGCGGCGTTTCGTCGATCAAGGTCGACGGTGTCCCCTCGGCGACGAGCTTCAGTACCGGCATGACATGCATGATCATGTGGCCGACGTCGTATGGCAGCGTGAACCTGTCCGCCAGTGAGGTCTCCAGTGGTGACGAGGACCTGTGCGGCGTCGGTGCGGAGTTCGCGGCGGCGGTGGCTCCTCACGTACCGCACTGATCAACTTCCGTTCTGTTCCGTCCCGTTCCTTCCTGTTCCATTCTCAAGTCGCTTGTCGTGGGCCTGGCGTGAGTGGCCATTGGCGTGTTTGCGCCCAGGTGACCGCCTTCCCTGACGAGTACACCAGGGGAACTTCAGCCCCCTCGCGCGCAACCACTCGTGCCCGAGCTGGCATTGGCCCCGTCCAGCCCCAACGAGCCGCGCCCACCCCGCACAAGGCATGACGCCCGGGTGACCGTGACCCATCGCGTCACGGTCACCCGGCGCGGCAGGCGCATGCCGCTCCCGCGGCGGTCGCCCACTCCGGGCTGCCTGGCCGGAGTGGGCGGCCGCGGACCCGGTCCCTGGCGCGGCAGGCGGTATGGCGCCCCTGGGGTGGTCAGCCGTTGACGAACTTCCAGGTGACGCTGGGGACCATGTCGGTGCCCGGCGGGACCAGTTTCCGGAAGGCCGACTCGCTGAGGTCTATGTGGTTCGGATCGCAGGAGAAGCACTTGTCCCTGACCGGGACGGTGATGGTTCTGCCCTGATAGCTGACCTCCACCGAGACTCCGGAACACAGGGGGTCGTTGTTCGGGTTCGCCGAGGTCCACCAGGTCGGGGAAACCGCCACCAGATCCTGGGCGGTCGGGTCTATGGAGGTGCCGCAGGCGCCGTAACCCTTGTCGTTGTAGTAGGTCATCTTGCCGGTCAGCGGTTGGCCGATCGGGACGGCAGCCGCGGGGCCGGTTCCGAGGGCTACGCCGGTGACGGCCGCGGCCAGCACGCTGACCGCCCGTCCGATGCCCCTGGGTGTGCGCATGAGGTCTCCTCGTTCGAAGTTGCTTGCCGGCAGCCCTTGCCGCCCGACGGGTTGCCGCAGCCGAAGGTCCGGTAACGCAGGAAACCGTCGACTTCTGGCAACCGCAGGCGAAAGGGCACCAATGGACACATGAGTGCCACAAGCCGCAGCAACCTCACAACCCCCACCTCGACTGCCAATGTCTCGAACTGACCGATGTGCACGGTTACTTGACTGAGGGCCGAGGGCGGCATACGCGCCAACGGGATTGCGGATCAGGTGGCATCGCCCTCGCTGCCTGGGCCGATCCGCCGAGTGGCCGATGCCGGGTCGCCGTCACAGGGGCACGCTCACCCGCACTTCCTCGCGTGCGGAAAATGACGCGAATGCCGACCGTCGAGACGGCGAAGGACGGGTCACGCCACTGAGCGCGCCGTTCCCGTACCGGGCCGCACCAGCAAGATGACATCTACGGCTGGAGCACTAGAGGCTTGCCTCCGGCCTTGTGGCGGACGCGGCTGCAACGGCCGTAGCCAGTGGATCGCGGGCCGGGCGGCCAAGAAGGTCCGTGAGATCGGGAGCGGTTCCGTCCAGGAAGCCGTGCCGGATTCCCGTGGCGATCGAAGCGAGCATGGGCGGCTGGAACGGCAGGAGCCCCGGCGTCTCATCGAGGAGCCTGCGCCGGTACTCGCCCAGCCCGATGGTGCGGTGCGGGACCCCGAGCCGGTCGGCCACCTGACCCGCCGTGATCGGCGTACCGACAAGGTCATAGGTCCGCCCACCGTGTCGGGCCGGATTCGCCGCGACGGCCGCCGCGGCATCGGCGAGATCCGCCCGCACGACCGCCGCCAGGGCACCATCCCCGAACGCGGACTCCACACCGTCGCCGGCCCACCTCAGCAGGCCGCCGAAGAGTTCGGCGTACAGGCCGTTGCGCAGGATCGTCCACGGCAGTCCGCCTGCCCGCACCAGGCGCTCGGTGGCACGGTGCGCGGGCGCGAATCCGAGATGGTCGCCGGCCGTGGTCAGGCTGGTGTAGACGACGTGGTCGACGCCGTCGCGCACGGCGGCGTCCAGGACCGCCGCGTGCCGCCCGATGACCTGGTCGTCCTCGCCGTAACCGGCGGAAATCAGCACCAGGGTCGACACCCCGGTGAGGTCGAGGCTCGCGTGGTCGTCGAAGTCGAGGTGCCGCGTCCCCTCGCCCGGCGTGCGGCTGCCGCCCGTCGCGGCGGCGCCACTGGCACGCAGCGCCGCAAGGGTGGCCGAGCCGAGACTCCCGCTTGCTCCCGTCACCAAGATCATGTCAGTCGCATTCTTCCGTCGTGGTTCTCATCGGTAACTACGCTTGATCCTTGATCGCACGCCTACCGGCCACAAGAAGGCAGTCTGATGTCACTCACGCACACCGGGGTAACCGCCCCCGCCGACCTCGACCCCTGCGGGCGTGAAGACCACCCCGACTGCGGCATCCGCGACGTCCTGGACCGCATCGGCGACAAATGGTCGGTGCTCGTGATCGTTGAGCTTGCGGGCGGGCCGCGCCGGTTCCGTGAACTGCAGCGCGCCATCGACGGCATCTCCCAGCGCATGCTCACCCTTACCGTCCGCAGGCTCGAACGCGACGGCCTTGTGCTGCGCACCGTGTACCCGACCGTCCCCGCCAAGGTCGACTACCGCCTGACCGGGACCGGAGCCGGCCTGACCCACCTGGTCAAGGCACTTGCCGACTGGTCACTCGCCCACCGCGCCGTCATCGCCGAAGCACGGCAGGCATACGACCGGACCCACCCCGACCACGACATCCGCTGACGAGAAAACGCCGCGACGGCACGCCGGTCCGCCGGCACGGGCGCGCTGTCGACAACGTTCATGACCCGCAACAAGCAACCGGAATCGCGCCGCAGGCTGTGGGACCGGAACACCTCTCCCAAGGTCGCAGGACGCGGCCGGGGCCCGCAAAAAGGGGGCCCCGGCTGTGCTCCGGGCAGTGGCGAAGCCACTCGCCCCTCAGCCTCCGGCAGACATCAGCCGTCGTTCTCCGAGGAAGGAATGTACGCCCCAGGCACGTCCTGCGGCGCGAAGATCTTGTTCTCGCCCGGGTACGGCCGGTTCCAGTTGTGCGTCGCGTACCAGGTGAGGTGGTTCATCTGGGCGGGGTTGGCGTAGTCGGGGACGGCGTGGGGGCCGGTCAGCCGCTGCTTGGACTTCCACTTGTCCCAGGTTGCGGCCAGGTCCTGCTTGTCCGCGGGGACCTTCGCGGGTGAGACGGCCGCCGCCGTGGAGCTCTGCGGTGCCGGGGTGTCCGTGCCGCAGGACGGCTGGGTCTTCAGGCCGTCGGTGAGGGGGACGCGGTTGGGCTGCGCCTTGAACGGGGTGGTGTCCGGGTGGGTGGCGAAGGCGCCGCTCATGGGGCTGGCCGCGCTGTCCTTCTGGTTCATCGGGTGGATCCCGAGGATCTGCTCGATGGTCCGGATCATCGTGATCTGGGTGTAGTAACGGCTGTCGGTCTTGCCGTGCTGTGCCCAGGGGCTGATGATCTGGATCGGGGCCCGGTGCCCGTCCACGTGGTCGAGGCCGGCCTGGGAGTCGTCCTCGACGACGAAGATGGCCGAGTCCTTCCAGTACTTGCTGTGCGAGATCTTGTCGACCATCTTGCCGACCGCGAGGTCGTTGTCCGCGACCTGGGCGGACGGGCTCGCGGGACCACCGGTGTGGTCGTTGGAGAACCAGAACATGTTCAGGTTCGCCGGCCCGTTCTTCTCGAAGTCCTGCTTCCAGATCTGGTACTTGTAGACGTCCGGGACGTCGAGGTCGAACATCGGGAAGCCGGGCACCGACACGTCGTTGAGCGAGGGGATCGCCGACCC
This sequence comes from Streptomyces sp. CB02959, assembly GCF_002803155.1. Taxonomy (GTDB): domain Bacteria; phylum Actinomycetota; class Actinomycetes; order Streptomycetales; family Streptomycetaceae; genus Streptomyces. Next base: position 16,504 of record NZ_NNBP01000026.1, on the reverse strand, counting down.
GGTCCTGATGGGATAGGCCGTGGGCTTCCCGGTCGCGTCCATGGTCCTGGCGTCGCAGTACAGGTTCTGCCAGGTCGCTCCGGACGGCTTGCTCTCCACCGACTGGAACTCACCGAAGTCCTTGACGGACCTGCCCGCGGCCTGCGCACCGGTCCACAGGAAACCGGACTTCTGGTGGCCGAGAGCGTCGTTCTCGGTGTCGTAGCTGCGCTGGTACTCACCGGCCGAGGACTCGGTGTACTCCGGATTGTCGCTCTGCATCAGCCAGTTGTGGCCCTCGGCGGAGTTCGTGCCGATGTCGTAGGTGTTGTCGTACAGCCCGAACTGCTTGGCCATCGCATGCTGGTTCGGCGTCACGTTCTCGCCGAACTGCGCCAGCTTCGCGTCGCCGTTGCCCTGCGGGATGTCGCCGAAGACCTGGTCGTAGGTCCGGTTCTCCTTGACGATCAGGAAGACGTGCTTGATCGTCGAGGGGTCGCCGAGCCGCTGCGGGACCGCTGTCGGCTTCGCGTGGTTCTTGCCGTCGGCCTTCTTGACCGCGTTGCCCGTCCAGCCGTTCTGCTTGAAGACCTTGGCCGTCTCGGACCTGATGACGCTGTCGTCCGGCAGGGTGAACCGCTGCAGGCTGGAGGTGGTGTCGTGGGTGCCGTGCGCGCCGCTGGTGTTGGGGCGGCGGGCGTCGATGCCGCGGGTGTTGGAGACCAGCACCTGTTTGCCGACGGTGGCGATCTCCGAGGGGAAGTAGTCCGTGGGGAGCAGGCCGACGTAACTGACCGGCTCCTGCGGGCTCTTGTACTTGTATACGGCGACCGCGTTGGCGCGGCCCAGCGTCACCAGCAGATGACCGTCGTCGGTGAGCGTCACCGCGTTGGGCTCGTAACCCACCGACGCCTCCGGCCAGGGACGGGTGGCGATGGTCTGCACGACCTTGTCGCGGGCGGTGCTGATGACCGACACGTCGTTGGTGGCGGTGTTGGTGACGAACAGTGCCCCGCCCTTGGCGTACAGGGCGGTCGGGTGCAGACCGACGTCGATGCTGCCGACGGCGGCATCCGGCTTCGCCAGGTCGATGACGCTGACCGTGCCGGTGGTGGTGGCGCCGGTCTTCGGGTCGGCCGGCACCTGGGTGTTGTAGGAGTTGATGGTGGTCTCGCCGGGCTTGGCCGGACGGCCGCCCTCGTTGCTGACGTAGAGCTTGTCGCCGACCTTGACCATGTCACGCGGGGCGTTGCCCACGTCCCAGCTGCGCTTGACGGCCCCGGTTGCCGCGTCGAGGGCGACCACCTTGTTCTGGCCGTTGACCGCGGCGTACACGGTGGCGCCGTCGGACGAGAACACCGGCTCGCCCACCAGCGCGTGCTTGGACCCGTCCGCCGGGATCTTGACGAACGCCGGGGCGCTGACGCTGCCGTCCGGATTCACCGTGAACTTGGTGTAGCCGTCGGTCTGGCCCAGCCACAGCTGCTTGCCGTCGGGCGAGTACGTGGGGCCTTCCTGGCCCACGGAGTTGCCGCTGATGCGCGGGTTCGACGAAGCGGAGGCGCTGACGAGCTGCTGCACCTTCCAGTTCTTGCGGTCGACGATGGCCAGCGCCGCCCCGCCGTCGGTCAGCGAGGCCGCGATGTGGGTGCCGTCCGGGCTGGCCGAGGACGACATGATCTTGCCGTTGTCGATGACGAGGCGGTCGCCGTACGGCGCGATGTACTGGTCGCTGGAGACGACCTGGCCGTCAGCCGTCTTCTGGCCGACCTGGGCGGTGCCGAACTGGTGCGTCTGGGCGTAACCGATGCCGGCGGTGGCGGCGAGTACGACCGCGGTGGCCGTGGCCAGGGTGCCGCGGCGGCTGAAACGTCTGCGGAGTTTTCCGGCACGCTCGTTCTCGTCATGCCGGCGGCGGCGTATGACCTGCATGGAGTCATCCCTTCGAGGTGGAGAGAAGTTCGACATCGGCGTCGAACTGCCACAGCGGGTTCGGTGCGTCGCCCTCGGGGGTCCGCACCAGGAAGTAGCCGTTGACCTCCTTCGGCCCATCGCCGTCGGCCATGAACCGCCCGTCCGGGGTCACGTCGAGCTGGTAGACGGCCTGGCCGGCGGCGTCGACGCCGGGGAGGTGCCAGGAGACGACGCAGCGCCAGTCGTTGCCCGCCCCTTGCGCGGCAGTCCGGAGACCACCCTTGGTGCACGTCGCCTCGGCCTTCAGCTGGGCTTCGGTGACGTGGGGCCGGTGGAGCTGCTCGGTCTGCATGCGGTACAGGTGGGCGAACGCCGTGGCGACCGAGCGCTGCACCTTGTCCTGCTCGATCCCGGAGCCGGTGGCCGTGGACGACGCGGTGAGGACGGCCACCGTCACGGCGACCAGCCCGGCCAGCGGCAGGACTCCGACGGTGACCGTGCGGCGCCCCGAGCCGTCGTAGCTCAGGTTGGTGAAGTCGCGCCGCAGGAACAGCAGGTAGGCCAGCGCCGTCGCCAGCACGGCCCAGGCCAGGCTGACACCGATGCCGATCAGGAGCGGGGCGAGCTGGGCCGGGCCGGTGAACAGCCCGTTCCAGGCGATGAAGGCGTAGCTGGGCAGGGCGAGGCGGACGGCGACGGGCAGTGGCATCATCTGGGCGAGCTGCATCGCGAGGGCGACGAGCACGGGCAGCAGCAGTCCCATCGGGGAGCGCCCCAGCGCGACGGACCCGAGCAGTCCGATCCCGGCCAGGGCGAGGGTCGGAGCGAGGACGCAGACCCAGGCGAGCAGGACTCTGACGGCGGCGTCCGCCGGCGTCAGCAGGTGGCCGTCGAGGCCGACCAGCGGCTGGTTGCCGACCGCCACGACCCCACCGGCCGCGCTGGAACAGGCCAGCCCGGCCACGAGCAGCATCAGGACGGTGAGGCTGGCGAACGCCTTCGCGGCGAAGATCCGCCTGGGCGAGCGGACCGCCACGAGCAGGTGGCGCCAGGTACCGAGCCGGTCCTCGGCGGCGAACACGTCGCCGGCGACCACCGAGGTCAGCAGCGGAAGCGCCCAGGTGCCCGCGAAACCGAGCACCACCAGCGGCCCGGCCCATCCCGTGGCGTGCATCCAGCGGCCGAAGAGGGTGTCGACGGGGAGCGTGCTCTGCTGGCTCACCGCGGCGACGAAGAGTGCCGGCGCGATCCAGCAGGCGAGAACCAGCAGGCGGATCCGCCACTGCGAGACCAGCTTGACCAGCTCGAAGCGGTAGCCGCGCGCCACCGAGGCGCGGCGGGTACCGGCACCGTGGGGCTGGGCGTGGGTGAGGGTCGCGTTCATCGCCCGGCCTCCTCGGGTTCGGTGAGGGTGAGGAACGCTGCCTCCAGCGGCGATACCACGGGGGAGAGCTCGCGTACCGCGACGCCCGCCTGCACCAGCCGCACCACCAGTTCGTCAAGGGCGGGCACCGGCGCGCGCACGACGAGCACCTGCGCGTCGTGCCGTGCCCCGGTGTCGTCGACGAGGCGGATCCCGGCTGTTTCGGCGGCCAGTCGGCGGGCGGCGTGCGCATCGGAGGTGCGGACGCGGTAGTCGAGTTCCCGCTCCTCGGCGGCCAGTTTGCTCAACGGCCCGGAGAAGACGAGCCGCCCGGCGGCGAGGATGCTGACGTCGGAGCACAGGGCCTCCACGTCGTCCATGCGGTGACTGGAGAGCACGATGCCGGTGCCGTCCGTCGCGAGCCGGGTCAGGACAGCGTGTACGTGCTTCTTGCCGGCCGGGTCCAGGCCGTTGGACGGCTCGTCGAGCACGAGCAGCCGGGGCTTGGTGAGCAGCGCCGCGGCCAGCCCCAGCCGCTGTCGCATGCCGAGGGAGAAGCCGCGCGCCCGGTCGTCGGCGACATCGGTGAGCCCGACCTGCGCGAGCGCGTCGTCGATCGCCGTCGTCCGCGCGCCGTCACCGCGGAGGGCGGCCAGCGCGGCGAGGTTCTGCCGGGCGGTGAGCGAGGGGTAGAGCCCGGGTCCGTCCACGAAGCCCGCGACACCGTCGGGAGCGTCGAGTGCCCGCCCGACCGGCGTACCCAGGATCGCCAGGCTGCCGCTGTCGGCGACGGCCAGACCCAGCAGGAGGCCGAGCAAGGTCGTCTTGCCGGCGCCGTTCGGGCCGACCAGGCCGTGAATCTGCCCCTGCGTCACATCCAGGTCGACGCCGTCGAGTGCGACGACATCGCCGAACCACTTGGTGATCCCGCGAGCCCGGACTGCGAGGAGTGCGTCCATGAGTCCCTTCCTTCGAAAGCCTCAAGGACCGTAGGTGCGGTGCGCGACAACGTTCAGGAGCAGTCAGTTGAATGCTCATGAAACGGTTGACGACCGGTACGCGCCTCGACGATGCCCGGGCGGGCGCCGAGGAGCGCCGGGGTGCCACCGTCCCTCAAGCCTCCGTCAGTTGACGGATGTAACGGCACGTGGCGGCCCGTACGTTGACACCGCCGCAGCAGGCCGCAGCCGGGGGCGGAGTGCTTCCTCGCCTCCTTTCCGGAACAGGTTGCCGCGTTGCGGCGCAAGGGCGGTCGTCGAACCCGCCCTGCAGGCAAGAACTGCCGAAGGAGAACAGACCAATCATGATCACCGAGTCGACCCCCCACGGGCCGGTGCGGCGCACGATGGCCGCATTCGCCGCGGTCGCCTTCGCCACGCTCGCCGCATCGGTGTCTCCGCTGACGACCGGAACGGCCCACGCGGACACCCCCGCACTGGCGGGCCTGTCCCTGTCACCGCGGTTGCCCCAGGCGGACGGCCTCGCGCCGTCCCTGGACCTGGCGAAGGACTCACCCGACTACGGGACCGAGATCGTCGTCAACAAGACGCCGATGGCGAACTGGAGCATCCTGCCCAACGGTGACGGGAGCTTCCTGATCCGCAACGACAAGACGCAGAAGTGCCTCGACTTCAACACCGACAACAACCATCTCGTCGAGCCGCGGTACTGCGACCAGACCAACACCAAGCAGAACTGGTACTTGCAGCCCTCACGTGGTGGCGGCGGCTACTACCTGATCCGGAACGTCAACACCGACAAGTGCATGGACGTGTTCGGGGGAAGCGGCAACGACGGCACGACGGTCGGCATCTCGGGCTGCAACGGCAACAGCAACCAGGAGTGGATCATCGGGCCGACGCCCAGCCCCGGGTACACGGGCCCCACACTGTCGGATCTGGCCACCGCGTACGCCCTCAAGCAGTGCAGCAACAGTTCCAGCATCATCAAGTCCTGTGACTACGCGGTCACCGGCGACAGCGTGGCGTCCGTGGGCAACCTCAAGCGGGTCAGCTCCAACGTGTGGAACAACAGCACCGACCCGGCGGACCGGACCATCACCTGGACGCAGACCTCGTCCCAGACCAACACGGTGGGCAGCTCCATCACCGTCACCAGCGAGGTCGGGGTCAACATCGAGATCGTCACGGCCAAGGTCAGCAACGCGATCAGCGCACGCTACGAGCACTCCTGGACCCAGACCGACACCGTCAGCGACGCCAACAAGATATCCGTGAAGCCGAACAACTACAGCTGGGCGATGCGAGGCCAGCTGATGAAGACGGTGACCGGCAAGTGGACGTTCACCAACGACCTCGGTGACAAGTGGTCCGGCGACGGCACCGCCACGGTCCCCGCCGTCGACGGCACCGACCAGCTCAGCAGCAACCTGGTGCTGTGCACAAGCGACAGCCTCGCCAAGGAGTGCGTCGACAACCGGTGACCGGCGCACCGCGCGCCACCTCGTGATCTGACGGCACACCGCCGTCGGACGGTTCCCCGGCCTCCGCGAACGGAGCCGGGGAACGATGCGTGGGGCCCGCGCGCCCCGGCCCCCGGCGGACGGCTCAGTCCTGCGAACGCGACCGCCCGGACCGCTGCCGACGGGTCACCTCCGCGGCGATTTCGACCCGGGAGGTCATCGCCAGCTTTCTGAGGATGCTGGAGACATGGGTGCTGACGGTGCTGCGCGCGATGGACAGCCGAGCCGCGATCTCGGGGTTGGAACACCCTTCGGCGACATGCTCCGCGACCAGGCGTTCCGTATGTGTGAGCGCCTGCCAGCCGTCGCGTGCGCCGGCTCGGGGCCGGTGCGATCCGCGGCGGACGGCGACCGCCCGCAGGCGGGATTTCGCCTGCGCCGCGTCCCAGACCGCGCCGAGCCGGGTGAACGTCGCCAGCGCCTGGTCGAGCAGGACCCGGGCGTCGTCCAGGCGCCCTCGGCGGGCCAGTGCTTCGGCCGCATCGGTGCAGGCGTGTGCCGCGTTGAGCGGCCGCGGGGCGTTGCGGTAGCAGCGGACCGCCTCCATGAGCAGATCGGGGTCCCCGCTGAGCAGACCTGCGCAACGGTAGGCGTCACCGAGGTGGTAGAGGCCGCCGCTGTCCTCGGCCCGGCGTTGCGCGGCGGCGGCGTAGCGCCGTGCGCTGTCGTGATCCCCCTGGGCCAGGGCGAGTCGGACCAGATCGGGGGTGAGGAAGCCCAGGATCAGCTGGCCGGGCAGATGGCCGACGCCCTCGGCGAACGCCTCGGCGAGCCGGGAGTACGCGCGTCGGTCGTCGCCCCGCGCCTCGTCCAGCAGGGCGCCGGCGCACATCGGCAGGTACTCGTAGAAGGCGGCGACCGTCGCGTTGTCGAGCTCGGGCAGCACGGCCGCCAGGTGTGCTTCGGCGAGGGGGCGACGACCTCTGTGGGCGGCGATCACCGCCGCCGTCGCCCGTAGCGCCCGGCTCATCGCGGCCTCGTCTCCGCAGTCGAGACCCGCTTCGATCTCCGCCAGCGCGTCGTCCCAGCGCCCTGTGTGGAACGCGAGGAGCGCGCAGGACAGGTGGTACCAGGGCAGGAACATCCCGCCGATGCGCTCCGCCGGTTTCTGCACGGCGGCGAGGGTCCGCTGGGCGTCGGGCCCGCGGTCGAGGTCGATATAGCAGTTGACCAGGGAGAGTTGCAGCCCCAGCCACTGGGCGGGGTGCATCGTGTCGGGGGTGATCCGGGTGGCCTGCCGCGCCAGTTCGACCGCTTCGGCGTCGGGGGTTTCGATGAAGCGCTTGGCGGCCAGTACGTGCAGGGTGCTGGCCAGGGCGGAGCTGTCACCGGCCTCGTCGGCGGCGGACCGGGCCCGTGAGGCGACGGCGCCGGCCTCGGCGAGGTCGCCCAGCGCGAAGAGGCACACCGCGCTGAACGCCTGGAACTGGATCCGTTCGATCGCCTGGACACCGGGGCTCCGGCATCCGGCCCGCGCCTCGGCCAGCGCCAGGTCGGGCCGGCCGCGGGCGAACGCGGCCTGGATGACGATCCAGCGCAGTACGGATTCCAGCCCGGAGTCGGGCGCCTTGGCCAGGGCGGATCGGGCGCTCTCCTCCGCCTCGGCGAGCCGGCCGCAGGAGAGCTGCGCAACGGCGAGGTGCAGACGGAGGTTGCCGTATCCGGCGTCCGCGGGGTCGCCGATCTCCAGCGCCGTGGTGAGGAGCCGCAGAGCCATGGCGGGGGCCCGTGTGGTGAGCCGGGCGGCCGATCCTTCCAGCCAGGTGATCAGGAATTCCGGGCTCGGCACCCCGTTGAGCAGGTGCTCGGCAACGCGTTCCGGAGCCGCGCCGGCCTCGGCGAGCCGCTGGGCCGCCTTCATGTGCAGCATGGCCCGGACCGACCCCGGCACGGCGTCGTACAGCGCGTTCCGGATGAGCTCATGGCGGAAGCGCAGGCACTGGCCGGTGTCTCTCAGGATTCCGGACGCCTCGGCCTCGGCCATGGCGGTCAGCAGGTCGCGCAGCGGGATGTCCATGACCGCGGCGAGTTCGGCGGTGGTGCAGCCGGCGCCCAGTACGGAGACGACGCGCAGCATCTGGAGCAGGTCTTCGCGCAGGTGGCGGAACCGGTGCGTGACCAGCGCGGTCAGCGGCGGCAGCGCACAGTCGGAGGAGATCTCCGCCATGGTTCCCCCGGTCTCGATGGCGTGCTCGCGCCGCAGCGCGGCGATCAACTCCGTGAGGTACAGCGGGTTTCCGGCGGCTCCCTCGGCCATCCGCCGCAGTCGGGGGCCGGCCTCCCGGCCGCAGCGGTCTGCGAGCAGGGCCGCCACGGCCGGGGCATCCAGTGGTGCCAGTTCCAGCCGCGTGCGGTTGCCGGCGATCGTGCTCCGCGACAGCTGGGCGACATCCCCCGCTCCGGGCACGGGGCGGTGGGCGCCGACCACGAGAAGCGGCAACTGGTGCACCGAGCGCACCAGTTTGTGCAACACGGCAAGGCTCGCCGGATCGGCCCACTGCAGATCGTCGAGGAACAGGGCCAACGGCCGCTGCGCGCACAGGTCCTCGACCAGTCCGACCATCGCCTCGATCGTCGCCGCATCCGCCCCCGCGGCCTCGCTCCTGGCGCCCGCCACACCGTAGCGGGCATCGCCGCGCAGGACCTCGGCGGCCTGCGCCCGCCGTTCGTCCGAGGGGGAGTCCTCCAGCCGCAAGCAGCTGGAGATGACAGCGAACGGGCATGGCTGCGCCAGGTTCTGGGCGCTCGCGGAGAGCAGCTGCATGCCCCTGCGCCGGACGTCCGCCGCGGCCTGCTCCAGCACCGCGGTCTTCCCGAGACCGGCCTCCCCCACCACGAAGGCGGCCTGCCCCACGCCGGCGAGTGTGGACTCCGCCAATCGGGACAGCTCCGCCAGCTCGGCCGCCCGCCCCAGAAGGCGACCTTCGAAAGAAGTCATTCGATCCCCCACGCGCCATGCAATGTCAGGGATTTAATAGCACACGTCTTGGATATGCCTAGCGATTGCCCGTTCCCCGGACAGAACGAAGGCGCCCCGCGATCGAACGCGAGGTCCGCGTCCCGTACGGCGGCGGCCGGCTCAACCGGCCTCTGCCCAGGACCGATCGGCCGACCCCAGTAGCGTGGCGAGCCCTGAGCCGCCCCACCTCGCCCGCCCCGCCACTGCCTCGCGGCGCAGAGGCGATCCGGCCGGGCGGCGCACAGCGAGGAAGGGGCCTTACGGAGTCCGCCCGGCCGGTCTCCCGCTCCGGCCGGTGTCTGCGTTCGTAGCAAGTGCTCCCGGCCGCCTACTGCGTTTGCAGCAGGTCAAGTGTCTGCGGACGCGCGACGACGGCCGTGCGGCCGCACGGCACTGTGGACAGTGCTCAAGCGGCCGAAAGAAGGGCCGTCTGTCGAGGAGTTGGAGCAGTCGTGCATCCTGGGACCCGCCATGCGGACGTCGCTGGAGAGGCGGTCCGCCGTCGGCTGCGTGACGCTGTGATCGATGTCGCGCCCGTCTTCGGTTTCACCGTGGGCTTTGCGCTCACCCACCGGGTCGTCGTCGCTCTTGCGCCGGCTGTCGTGGCCGGGGTGGGGATCTGTGTCTACCGGTTGGTGCGTGGGGAGCGCGTGCGGCGCGCTCTGGCTGTTCTCGGCCTGATGGGTGTCGGAGGTGTGCTGGCTGCCTGCAGCGGACAGGCCACGCATTTCTTCCTCCCCGCCCTGGTGGTGCACTGCGTGATGACCGTGGTGACGCCGGTGCTGTTGCTGCTCGGATGGCCGCCGATGGGCTTGGCGGTCGGGCTGATCACGGGTGAGCGGACCCGATGGCGACGGTGTGCGGTGCGTCGGCGGGCGCTCAGCAGGGGCAACCTGGTGATGCTTGCCGGGCACGTGGTGATGCTGTCGGTCCAACTCCCGCTGTTCTTCTCCGGTCAGGCGGTCGCCCTCGGCGCGGTCGACGTCTTCGGCCCGATCGTTCTCGCACTCACCGCACTGCTGGGCTGGCGCATCTACCGGCGGGGTGTCGGAACGCACCGCTGCGAGGTCTCCGCCCTTCCCGGCCCCTTGGGCATCGAGATATCCCACCCTTCCCACCGTATGGAAAGGACTTCCCAGTCATGACCGAAGCTCAAGCACAGCCTGTTCCCAGGACGCAGCCGATGGCGCGGACCTGTCCGTTCGATCCCCCGCCGGAGTACCGCACGCTGCGGGAGCAGGACCCGGTCGCGGAGGTGACCTTGCCGGATGGCCTGACCGGCTGGCTGGTCACCGGCTATGAGGAGGTGCGGGAGATGCTGGCCGATCCGCGGTTCAGCTCCCGGCGCCGTCAGCTGCGGACCGGCGGCGCCGCCGATGGCGATGGCTCGCCGCCCCCGCCGGCGCCGGGGATGTTCATCATGATGGACCCGCCCGAGCACACCCGGTTCCGCCGGCTGCTCACCGGCCGGTTCACCGTGCGCCGGATGCGGCAGTTGACCCCCGCGGTGGAGAAGATCGTCGCCGAGCAGCTGGACGCGATGGCCGCCGCCGAGGGCCCGGTCGACCTCGTGCAGGCCTTCGCCCTGCCGGTCCCCTCCCTGGTGATCTGCGAACTGCTCGGGGTGCCCTACGCCGACCGAGAGGAGTTCCAACGCACCTCCGCCACGCTCATCAGGCTCGACGCGAGCCCCGAGGAGGTCCAGCAGGCCCAACAGGCGATGAACCAGTTCATCGGCCGACTCGCCGTCGCCAAGCGGGCCGAGCCCGGCGATGACATCCTCAGCGATCTGGTGCGCTCCGGAGAACTGACCGATGCGGAACTTGCCGGTGTCGGGGGGTTGCTGCTGCTCGCCGGGCACGAGACGACGGCCAACATGATCGCGCTGGGCACCCTGTGCCTGCTCCACAACCCCGACCAGTGGGAGGCGCTGCGCGCCGATGCGTCGCTGTTGGACACCGCCGTCGAGGAACTGCTGCGATATCTGAGCGTGATCCAGTACGGCGTGCGCCGCACGGCTGTTGAGGACGTGGAGTTGGGCGGCCACCGGATCCCGGCCGGCTCCACGGTGGTGGCTTCCCTCTCCTCGGGGAACCGCGACACGGAGCACTTCGGCGACGACCCCGACCAGTTGGACGTGGGCCGCACCTACAGCCCGCACCTGGCGTTCGGCCACGGGATCCACCAGTGCCTGGGACAGCAGCTGGCCAGGGTGGAGATGAAGGCTGCCTTCTCCGCCCTGCTCGACCGGTTCCCCACCTTGCGGCTGGCGGTGCCGGTGGAGGACGTGCCGATGCGCGACGACATGCTCGTCTACGGCGTCCACAAGCTCCCCGTGGCCTGGTAGACGACCGCTGTCCGCGGCGCATCACCGAACACACCCGAGAAAGAACTTCCCTGATGAAGATCACCATTGACGAGGACAAGTGTGTGGGGGCCGGGCAGTGTGTGCTGGCCGCCGCCGAGGTCTTCGACCAGCGCGATGAGGACGGCATCGTCGTCCTGCTCGACCCCGCCCCGCCGCAGGAGCTGCTGGCCCAGGTCCAGGACGCCGCCGCCCGCTGCCCCGCACTGGCCATCGAGGTGGAGAAGTAGTGCCCACCATGGACCGCATCGTCGTGGTGGGCGCGTCGGCCGCGGGCCTGACCGCGGCCGACGCCCTGCGCCGCGAGGGCTTCACCGGCACGCTCACCATGGTCGGCGACGAACTGCGGCTCCCCTACGACCGGCCACCACTGTCCAAGCAGATCCTGGCCGGCGAATGGGAACCCCACAAGGCCACGCTGCGCCCGGAGCAGGACGTCCAACGCCTGGAACTGGACCTGAAGTTGGGCTGCCGGGCGACGGGGGCGGACTCGGTGGCACGTACTGTCACCCTGGACAACGGGGAACGCCTGGACTACGACGGCCTGATCATCGCCACCGGGCTGCGCCCCCGCCGGCTGCCCTTCGGCCACGATCTGGCCGGGGTGCATGTGCTGCGCACCCTCGACGACGCGCTGACGCTACGCGCCCAGCTGCTGGCCGGACCCCGTGTGGTGGTGATCGGCGCCGGGTTCCTGGGCAGCGAGATCGCCACCACCGCACGCGGCCTCGGCCTGGACGTCACCCTCGTCGACGTCGAGCCCACCCCGCTGGCCCGGCAAGTCGGCTCGGAGATCGGGCAGTTGGTGGCCGAGACGCACCGCGAACACGGGGTGTCTCTCCACATGCGCCGCCACGTCACCAGCATGACCGGCGAGAACGGCCGGGTCACCGCGGTGGTCCTCGATGACGGCACTCGACTTCCCGCCGACGTGGTCGTGGTCGCCATCGGCTCGGTGCCGGCAACCGACTGGCTGGCCGACTCCGGGATCCCGCTGGGCGACGGTGTGCTGTGCGACCCCACCTGCCGAGCCGTATCCGGCGTGTACGCGGCCGGCGACGTCGCCAACTGGCCGCACCCCCTCGCCGTTGGACGGATCCGGCTGGAACAACGTACCAACGCCACTCAACAAGCCATCATCGCCGCCCGGAACCTCCTGGCCGGCCCGAACCGCGCGCTGCCGTACGCCCCGATCCCGTTCGGCTGGACCGACCAGTACGACACCAAGATCCAGATCCATGGCTGGTGCCCGTCCGACGCGCCCATCGAAGTCGTCGACGGCGATCCCCGGTCACCCAGGTTCGTCGCGCTCTACCACGCAGACGGCAAGGTCGTCGGCGCACTCGGCTGGAACAGCCCGCGCGCCCTGCTCCAGCACCGCAACCGCCTCACCGAGCACGCCACCGCCTGACCCCGTGCCCGGGCCGAGCCCGCCGCGCCGGGGACAAAGCCCAGGGCGCGCAGCCCCGTCCGCACACGGGATCCCGGGTGCGGACGGGGCTGCGTACGCTGAAGGAGTGCACATGATCGACCATCCCACAGGGTGGCTGCGGGCCTCGCCGTGGGTGGCCGACCTGGCAGCCGCACTCGGTTGCTTCGCCCTGTCCGCCCCGGTGGCGGTGTTCACCGCCTACCGACATCACAGCCCGATCGGGTGGGCCATCGGCGGCCTGGCGCTTGCCTGTGCGCCGCTGGCCGCCCGCACCCGCCGGCCGGTCCCGGTCGTCGTGGCGACCCTGGCCGTCAACATCGCCCAGATCCTCCTGATCTCCTTCCCCGGAGGCTCGCCCATCCCCACCGTGGTCGCGGTCCATGCCGTGGCCAGGCGGTCCGACCCGCGCTTTGCCTGGCGCGTAACCGCATACGCGACCGCGGCGATCGTGGCCGCGTCGCTGATCCGCGAGCCGGGGCTGGAGAACCTCTGGCAGCATCTGGCCGTGATCGCCGGGATGTGCCTGGCGGTCGCCAGCGGCGACGCCGCCCGAAGCCGCCAACGGCTCCTCGCCGCCGCCATCGAACGCGCCGAACGGGCCGAACGCACTCGGGAGGAGGAAGCCCGCCGCCGCGTCATCGAAGAGCGCCTGCGCATAGCCCGAGAGCTCCACGACGTCGTCGCCCACCACATCACCCTGGTCAACGCCCAGGCGGGCGTCGCCCATCACCTGATGCGCAGCGACCCCGACCACGCCTACCAGGCCCTCGAACGCATCCGGGACACCAGCCGTACGGCACTGGACGAGCTGCGCGCGACAGTAGGACTCCTCCGCCACGGCGACGACCGGGCCACTCCCCGCGAGCCCGCACCCGGCCTCGCCGACCTCGACACCCTGCTGGAGTCCTTCCGCCACAGCGGACTTGGCATCACCCTCGAACGCACCGGCCGGCAAACCGGGTCGCCGGTGCCGCCGATCATCGACCTCGCCGCCTACCGGATCGTCCAGGAAGCCCTGACCAACACCCGCAAGCACGCGGGCCCCGTCCCGGTGCGCGTCCACCTGGACCACCGGACCGACGCCCTGCGGATCACCGTCGAAGACAACGGCACCGGAACACCGGAAGCCGGCAGCAACGACAGTGCCGGCACGGGGCACGGCATGATCGGGATGCGCGAGCGGGCCAAGGCCGCGGGCGGAACCCTCGCCGCCGGGCCCCGCCCCGCCGGAGGCTTCCGCATCCACACCGAACTCCCGTTGCCCGCCGCCCGGAAGGACCTGACCTCATGACGATCCGCGTCCTGCTCGCCGACGACCAAGCCCTCCTGCGAGGCACCTTCCGCATGCTCATCGACTCCACCCCAGGCATGGAAGTCGTCGCCGAAGCGGCAACCGGACGCGAGGCCGTCCAACTGGCCCGCAGCCACCACGTCGACCTCGTGGTGATGGACATCCGCATGCCCGACCTCGACGGCCTCGCCGCGACCAAACTCATCAGCGACGACGAGGACCTCGCGGGCGTGCGGATTCTCATCCTGACCACCTTCGAGAACGACGAATACGTCGCCGAGGCCCTCCGCGCAGGCGCCGGCGGCTTCCTCGGCAAAGGCGTCAACCCCGACGAACTCCTCAACGCGATCCGGGTAGTGGCCGCAGGCGACTCCCTGCTCTCCCCGACCGCGACCAAGGCCCTGATCGCCCGCTTCCTGGCCCAACCCGCCCCACCCGGCCGCAACATGCCGCCGCAACTGGCCCCCCTCACCCCGCGCGAGAACGAGGTGGTCACCCTCGTCGCGGCCGGCCTGTCCAACGACGAGATCGCCCAGCGGCTCTTCGTCACCTCCGTCACCGCCAAAACCCATGTCAACCGCGCGATGACCAAACTCGGCGCGCGAGACCGAGCCCAACTCGTCGTCATCGCCTACCAGACCGGACTGGCCTGCCCCGAACCAGGGCGACCGGCGGGGACCCGCCGCTGAGGAACATCACGGACATCTCGGGAACGCCGCGAGGTTTGGTTATGGGAGACGGCGCTTCGAGTTCGTGACGTGATCAGCTCAAGGACGGTTTTCACGTGCTGCGGCACACCTGTGCCTCCCTCTGTCTCCCTCTTGCCGGCGGCGGGGAGTCCGTAGTGACCGTCGGGCGGTGGCTCGGCCACTCATCCCCGGCCATCACGCTCGGTTACTATGCTCACTTCATGCCGGAGGCCGGAAGCAAAGGGCGAAGCGCCATCGACGGGCTGCGCGGGCGAGCGGGGTGTTCTGTGCGCCAGTCGGTTCTCCCCGGATTCTCCCCAGGGTTGGGCGGGGGCAGTTCCGGGCCGTGAGCCTCTTTGAAGTCGACCATTGAAACTAAGGAAAATGACCCTTGAGTCGTGAGAAAGCTTTGCGAGAGGTGGTTGCGACCCGCTATGTCACGCCCCTGCGTGAGGGTGGGTCGCTCCCCGGGATCGTCGAGGGGGACGACCTCGGTACCTACATCATGGAGTTGCCCAGGCGCCGCCCTTGACCTGCGGTGTTGGCGCTAAGTAGGTCGCTGACCTGCGCGAATGGTTCTTTCTCTGTCTTTCAGCCTCGTGCTGATTTATGCAGCGGATTCTCCCCACGCGCTCCCCAGCGGCCGTGATACTCCCCAGATTCTCCCCAGGAAGCTCCGCGACCACGGCCGGAACTGAGGTGCGCGAGCCACCTTGCCGCGGGCACGCCCAGTGATCGCCGGCAGGGGCGAGGGCGCAGTGGTCGCTACCGACGAGCGCCTCTTCGGCTGGGGTGGTCGCCCCAGCACACGGGTGATCCGACCTGGAGGTTCTTGGACTGCTGGTGGTACAGCGCTCATAGCGGTGCTCACCTGCTGTGATGGAGGTCGAGGAGACCGTCCGGAGGGAGTTGGTCCGTGCGTGGTCCGGATCTTGGCGTCAATCGCCGAAAGCCGGGAAGGGCTGTCGGCGCCGTTGGAGAGGGCGACCATCCGCCGTCGCCAGTGCAGAGGAAGAACGGCGTGGCGACTCTTGGTTGACACGGCGATGTCCGCATCAGTGCCATCGCGGTACCTCTCGTCTCTGCAACTGGAGCGGTAGAGGCTGGCGTGCTGCGCACAAGAGGGGCTTGGGGGCGCTGTGCGCCAGGCTCTTCAACCCGGCGGGCGACGTGACGGCGATCCGCCAGTAGGTCTTCACCTGCGCCTGGCTCAGCCTCAGCACGCGTGCCGAGCCAGCTGGCAAGGCGCGTTGTCGCCAACAGCTACCTCTGCACGACGGACCGTCGGTGGTGGAACGACATGGCACAGGTTGTAACCCCCGTCCACAGGCGTCCAGCAGGTCCAGGGAGGGCGCTTAAGGCCAAGTCAGAGCCTTGTGTCCGGGGGAGTACGCCCAGTTGGTGAGATCTGCGTGAGAGCTCGTGGCATGTCGAGGCCCCGCCGGAGTGTTCCGGTGGGGTTTCTGCACGTGGCAGGCTACGGCGGTGTGTCGCCGATGAGGCAGGCTTCCACTCCCTGTGCTCGGGGAGCGGCGCGACATCCCTATAGGCCAGAGCCGGGCTATCTGGGACGCCGCCTTCCTGAAGAGGCTGGCGAGGGTGCTTCCGCCCCGCTGGAACTCTGCGGCGCTCCCAAGGTTCGGCAGTTCTGGTTGTCAGATGCCGGGATCAACAGTGAGATTGCACAGCTGAGCGTGCTTACCTGCCAGCTTGTCGCAGAGTTCGTCCAGTCGCTTTCGCTGCTTGCTGCTGGCCGTCGTGAGCTTGGGATCCGGCTTCGCCGCCACATTCACCTGGACGTTGTTCGGCATTTCAGGCTCCTCCTGCCTCTCACGGACGGCCTTTCAGCGTTATGCCGCTGTGCCGCCCTCCGACATATCGCTGCTCTCCGCACAGCACGCTTACTTCGGGGAGTAGGTCCTCGATCGTGTGAAGTGAGGCGGGGCTGCGGAGGCCACTAGGTCGTTTCTGATGGCTCTTGGACGGTGTCGCGGAGCCAGATGACGATTGCTGCGACGGTGAGGGTGCCG
>NZ_NNBP01000025.1 GCF_002803155.1 Streptomyces sp. CB02959 | reverse complement strand
CGGGGCCGGGGCCGCGGGCGGCGGGATGGTGGGGTCGGCGGGGACCGGGCGCAGGACGGTGGTCTTGGGGTCCTCGTCGGCGGGCGGCTCGGCGGGACGGTGCGGCGGTCGCGGAGGTATGGGCGGGATGCGTGGAGCATCGGCGTAATCGGCGTCGGCGCTCACCAGCGCTCCCCCTCGCACGGTGTGCCCCGGACCCGACAAGCAATCGGGGCAGGGTGGTTCGTATCCGGACATCACGCCGCTGACCTGCTGGTTGCGGTGTCGAGCCACTGTAAGGGCTGCCCCGGCCGCCGCTCCAACCCCTGGACGCCCCGACGTCGCTTCCGGCGTGGTTCGTCCCCCTACCCAGTGGTAGCGGTGTCTGGCAGGCTGCGGGCCATGCCCCAGGACCTCGCCGCCGCGTATGCCGACAAAGCCTGTTACGACCGGGCCACCGCCCCTCTCGACGCGCCGTTGGCCGTCGTGGATCTGGCGGCCTTCGACGCCAACGCCGCCGATCTGGTGCGCCGTTCGAAGGGGAAGCCGATCCGGGTGGCGAGCAAATCGGTGCGCTGCCGGGCCCTGCTGGAGCGGGTGCTGGCGCGCGACGGCTTCGCGGGGATCATGAGCTTCACGCTCGCCGAGTCGCTGTGGCTGGCCCGGTCGGGCTTCCCGGACGTGCTGCTGGCGTACCCGTCGGCGGACCGGGCCGGCTTCGCCGAGCTGGCCGGGGATCCCCGGCTCGCGGCGGCGGTGACGGTGATGGTCGACGACCCGGCGCAGCTGGACCTGATCGACGCCGCGCGCCCGGCCGGTCCGGGCCGCGGCGAGGAGCTCCGGGTCTGCCTGGAACTGGACACCTCGTACCGGCTGCTGGGCGGGAAGGTCCGGGTCGGGGCCCGGCGGTCGCCGCTGCGGGAGCCGCGGGCGCTCGCCGCGCTGGCCCGGACCGTGGTCCGGCGCCCCGGATTCCGGCTGGTGGGGCTGATGGCCTACGAGGGGCATGTGGCGGGGGTGGGCGACGAGGTCGCCGGGAAGCCGGTGTTCTCGCGGACCATCCGGCTGATGCAGGCGGCGGCCCGGAAGGAGCTGGCGCGGCGGCGCTGGGAGGCCGTGCGGGCGGTGCGGGCGGTGGCGCCGCGGCTGGAGTTCGTCAACGGCGGCGGGACGGGGAGTGTGCAGCACACCGCGGCGGAGGCGGCGGTGACCGAGATAGCGGCCGGTTCGGGGCTGTACGTGCCGCGGCTGTTCGACAACTTCCGGTCGTTCCGCGGGCGTCCGGCGGCGCTGTTCGCGCAGCCGGTGGTGCGCCGGCCGGGGCCCGGTGTCGTGACGGTGCTGGGGGGCGGCTATCCGGCGTCGGGGGTGGCCGGGGCGGACCGGCTGCCGGAGCCGTATCTGCCGGCCGGGCTGCGCTACGACCCGCAGGAGGGGCCGGGCGAGGTGCAGACGCCGCTGCTGGGGGCGGCGGCGGACGGGCTGACGGTCGGCGACAAGGTGTGGTTCCGGCACGCCAAGGCCGGGGAGCTGTGCGAGCGGTTCGCGGAGCTGCACCTGATCGAGGGGGATCGGGTGGTGGGGACGGTGCCGACGTACCGGGGCGAGGGCCACACCTTCCTGTAACGGCGTCACAGGTCGGCGGTGCGGCCCCCACCGGGCCGGTCGGTGGTCCGGGTCAGCCGTGGATCCGGTCCTGCTGGTCGGCGACGACGGTGCCGTCGGGGCGGCGGACCGGGCCGAGGGTGCCGTCGGTGTTGGTGTAGCCCTTGGTGGCGCAGGGGTAGGCGCCGGACTTGCCGGGCAGCGGGTCGATGAACATCGGGTTGACCACCCAGCGGCCGTCGGCGTTGTCGTAGCCGCGGCACATCAGCTCGTCCTTGTTGCGGTTGATGGCCAGGTGGGCGCCGGTGGCGTCGCCGACGAAGGTGACGTCGGTGTTGGCGTCGCCGCCGCCCAGGGCGATGCGGTGCGCGGGGTCCTGCTTCCGCCAGGCTTCGGCGCCCTTGATCCCGTAGATCTCCTGGTTGATCCAGCAGCGCTTGCCGTCGATGTACGGGATGACCGCGCCGGGGCCGTCCTTGACGTCGCCGCAGCCCGCGATGGTGGTGGTGAGGCGGCCGTCGCGGACGCGGTTCCGTATGCCGATGGTGTGCCGGGCGTCCACCCCGACGCCGCCGGACCACGCCTCGGCGACGGTCTCCGACGACGCGGAGACGATGTAGACGTCGAAGCCGGCCGCCTTGAGGGTGCGGATCAGGTCCTTCTGCTGGTCGTAGTAGCGGATGTAGCCGGCCAGCTTGTGGGTGCCCACGGTCTGCACGGTGCCGATCGGCGCGGCGAGGTTCTCGGCGCGGGCCTGCTTGGCGTAGGCGGTGAGGGTGGCGGGCTTCAGGCCGGCGAAGAGCTGGGGGACCCAGGCGTAGTCGGGGACCGTGCGGCGGTGGTTCCACTCGCCGGCGAAGGCCGCGGCACCGCTCATGGTCTTCGCCTCGCCGCGGATCTCCATGATCTCGTCGGCGCAGGCGGTGTTGGTGGAGGTGCGCAGCGGGCGGCCGGGGGTGCCGATGCCGCAGGCCCGGGTCAGCGCCCGGTCGGCGGCGGCGGTGAGCCAGGGGCTGGTGTCCCGCCAGTTCTTGGGGCGGGGCACCTTGTCGTGCTTGACCATCCAGGCGAGGGTGGCGTCGGAGATGTCGTTCTTGACGACGGTGTTGTCCCAGTCGAAGGCGGCGACCGGGCGGGGCCCCATGGACAGGGGCTGCGCGGAGCGCATCCGGCCGGGGTGGAGGTCGGGCGACGGGTGGGC
Source organism: Streptomyces sp. CB02959 (assembly GCF_002803155.1). Lineage (GTDB taxonomy): Bacteria > Actinomycetota > Actinomycetes > Streptomycetales > Streptomycetaceae > Streptomyces. Next base: position 153,445 of record NZ_NNBP01000025.1, on the reverse strand, counting down.
GGAACAGGTGCCGCGCTCGTCGATCATCTTCTGGAGCTTGGCGCGGTTGTCGCCGTACCAGGGGATGTCCTTGGAGAGCTGCGGGCAGTGGGCGCGGGCCGGGGCCTGGGCGGAAGCGGCGGCGGTGGCCGGCGTGGTGGCCGTGAGGGCGGCGAGCGCGGCGGTGCCGGCCAGGCCCAGGGCGAGCAGCCGTCTGGTGGGGGCGGTCATGTGTCCTCCGTGGTCAAGGGGGGAAAGCACACCGGGACCGGCACGCGGAGGCGCCGGTCCCGATGTTGATCATGGAGACTACAGGGCGGCTACAGGGGGGTGACGTAGGCGCCCGCGATGCCGCCGTCGACGAGGAATTCGGCGGCGTTGACGAACGAGGAGTCGTCGCTGGCGAGGAAGGCGACCGCGGACGCGATCTCCTCGGGCTCGGCGAACCGGCCGACCGGGACGTGCACCAGGCGGCGCGCGGCGCGCTCGGGGTCCTTGGCGAACAGCTCCTTGAGCAGGGGGGTGTTGACCGGCCCCGGGCAGAGCGCGTTGACGCGGATGCCCTCGCGGGCGAACTGCACGCCCAGTTCGCGGGACATGGCCAGCACGCCGCCCTTGGAGGCGGTGTAGCTGATCTGCGAGGTGGCGGCGCCCATCACGGCCACGAAGGAGGCGGTGTTGATGATGGAGCCGCCGCGCCCGGTCTGCTCGAACTGGCTCTGCATGTAGGGCAGGGCGTACTTGCAGCAGAGGTAGACGGAGGTGAGGTTGACCTCCTGGACGCGCTTCCAGGCGTCGAGTCCGGTGGTGAGGATCGAGTCGTCGTCGGGCGGCGAGATCCCGGCGTTGTTGAAGGCGATGTCGACCGAGCCGTAGGTGTCGAAGGCGGTCCTGTAGAGCGCCTCGACCTGTTCCGCGTCGGTAACGTCGACCTGGACGAAGGTGCCGCCGACCTCGTCGGCGGCGGCCTTGCCGGCCGTCTCGTCGATGTCGGCGCAGACGACGTTGGCGCCTTCGGAGGCCAGTCGGCGGGCGGTGGCCAGGCCGATGCCGCTGCCGGCTCCGGTGATCACGGCGGTACGGCCGACGAGGCGGCGGCACACGGCGGTCTGGTCGGTCACTTGCTCTCCTCGCGGGTGGTGGCGGTGCTGGTTGCGGTGCGGGTCACGAGCCGGCCGGCTCGGTGGCGATGAAGACGTTCTTGGTCTCGGTGAAGGCGGCCAGCGCGTCCGGGCCCAGCTCGCGGCCGAGTCCGGACTGCTTGAATCCGCCGAACGGGGTCCAGTAGCGCACGCTGCTGTGGGAGTTGACGGAGAGGTTGCCGGCCGCGACGGCGCGCGAGACGCGCAGTGCCCGGCCGACGTCACGGGTCCACAGCGAGCCGGACAGGCCGTAGTCGGTGGCGTTGGCGAGCCGGACCGCCTCGGCCTCGTCCTCGAAGGGGAGGACGACGGCGACCGGGCCGAAGATCTCCTCGACGGCGGTGCGGTCCTCGGGGCGTCCTTCCAGGACGGTGGCCGGGTACCAGAAGCCCTTGCCGGCGGGGGCCTCGCCGCGGATGGCGGTTGGTGCGTCCTCGGGGACGTAGGAGCGGACCCGGTCGCGCTGGGCGGCGGAGATCAGCGGGCCCATCTGGGTGGCCGGATCGGACGGGTCGCCGACCGTGAACGCCTTGACGGCGGGCTCCAGCAGCTCCAGGAAGCGGTCGTAGACGCCGCGCTGGACCAGGATGCGGCTGCGGGCGCAGCAGTCCTGGCCGGTGTTGTCGAGGAAGGAGCCGGGGGCGGCGGCCGCGGCGGCCTCGACGTCGGCGTCGGCGAAGACGATGTTGGGGCTCTTGCCGCCGAGTTCGAGGGTGAGCCGCTTGGTCTGCGCGGCGCACTGGGCGGCGATCCGGCGGCCGGTGGCGGTGGAGCCGGTGAAGACGACCTTGGCGACGCCGGGGTGGTCGACCAGTGCGCTGCCGGTGACCGGTCCCTCGCCGGGCAGGACCTGGAAGAGGCCCTCGGGGAGCCCGGCCTCCAGGGCGAGTTCGGCGAGCCGGAGCGCGGTGAGCGGGGTGGTCTCGGCGGGCTTGAGGAGGACGGCGTTGCCGGCCGCGAGGGCGGGGGCGGTGCCCCAGGCGGCGATCGGCATCGGGAAGTTCCAGGGGGCGATGACGGCGACCACGCCGAGCGGTTCCTGGAGGGTGATGTTCAGGCCGCCGGCCACCGGGATCTGGGTGCCGGTCAGGCGCTCCACTCCCCCGGCGGCGTAGTGCAGCAGGTCGCGGACGTTGCCGGCCTCCCAGCGGGCGTTGCCCAGGGGGTGGCCGGCCTCGCGCAGCTCCAGTTGGGCCAGCGGCTCGATCTGGGCGTCGACGACGTCGGCGAACCGGCGCAGCAGGCGGGCCCGGTCGCCGGGGGCCACCGCGGCCCACGCCTCCTGGGCGGCGGCGGCCCGGCGGACTGCCGCGTCGACCTCGGCGGGCGAGGTGGTGGGGACGGTGGCCACCACCTCCTCGGTCGCCGGGTTGAGGATGGTCAGCTCTTGCAGCACGGGCGTTCCTTACATGCGCTCGAAGGAGCGGAAGCGCTCCCAGTCCGTGACGGCGGCGTCGTAGGCGTCCTGTTCGACGCGGGCCATGTGGCGGTAGTGGTCGACGACCTCGTCGCCGAAGGCCGCGCGGGCGATCGGGCTGTGCTCCCACAGCTCGGCGGCCTCGCGGAGGGTGGTGGGGACGTGTGCGGCGTCGCCGGTGTAGGCGTTGCCGGTGGTGGCGTCGGGGAGTTCGAGCTCGTGCTCTATGCCGTACAGGCCGGCCGCGACCATGCCGGCGACCGCGAGGTAGGGGTTCACGTCGCCGCCGGGCAGGCGGTTCTCCAGGCGGTGGCCGCGGCCGTGGCCGACCACCCGCAGGGCGCAGGTGCGGTTGTCCGGGCCCCAGGCGACGGCGGTGGGCGCGAAGGAGCCGGGGCGGAACCGCTTGTAGGAGTTGATGTTGGGGGCGTAGAGGAGCGTGAAGTCGCGCATCGCGGCGAGTTGGCCGGCGAGGAAGTGCCGCATGGTCTGCGACATGCCGTAGGGGCCGGCGTCGTCGGCCAGCACCGGCCTGCCCTGCTCGTCCTGGAGCGAGAGGTGGATGTGACAGGAGTTGCCCTCGCGCTCGTCGTACTTGGCCATGAAGGTGAGCGCCGTGCCCTCCTGGGCGGCGATCTCCTTGGCGCCGGTCTTGTAGATGCTGTGCTGGTCGCAGGTGGTGAGCGCCTCGTCGTAGACGAACACGATCTCGTGCTGGCCGAGGTTGCACTCGCCCTTGGCGGACTCCACGGTCATCCCGGCCGCGCCCATCTCGTTGCGGATCCGGCGCAGCAGGGGTTCGACGCGGCCGGTGCCCAGGACGGAGTAGTCGGCGTTGTACTGGTTGGCCGGGGTCATCTGGCGGTAGCCGCGTGACCAGGCGTCCTCGTAGGTGTCCTTGAAGACCATGAACTCCAGCTCGGTGCCGACGTACGCGCGCCAGCCGCGCTCGGCCAGCCGGTCGAGCTGGCGGCGGAGGATCTGCCGGGGGGAGGCGACGACCGGGGAGCCGTCGTGCCAGGCGAGGTCGGCGGTGATCAGGGCGGTGCCGGGGTTCCAGGGGGTGCGGCGGAGGGTGGCGGGGTCGCCGTGCATGGCGAAGTCGCCGTAGCCGCGTTCCCAGGAGGACATCGCGTAGCCGTCGACGGTGTTCAGGTCGACGTCGACGGCGAGGAGGTAGTTGCAGCCCTCCGTGCCGTGTTCGAGGACGGTGTCGAGGAAGTAGCGGGCGGCGAACCGTTTGCCCTGGAGCCTGCCTTGCATATCGGTGAAGGCGAGGACGACAGTGTCGATCTCCCCGTTGTCGACGAGGACGCTGAGCTCCTCGACGGAGAGCGGGGGCGTGCGGTCTGCCACGGTGGTGCCTCCTGTCGGTGCATCCGGAGGTCATAAGGTAGGCACACGAACCATTGATTGGGAAGGGGTTCAGATGGACGGTGCGGCCGATCGGCTGGCGCCGGTGCTGCGGCCGGTCCGGGCGGGCAACGGCTTCGAGGAGGCGCTGGAGCAGATACTCCAGATCGTCCGGCTCGGGCTGGTCCCGCAGGGCGAACGGCTGCCCGCCGAACGGGAGTTGGCGGAGCGGCTGCAGATCAGCCGGGTCACCCTGCGCGAGGTGCTGAAGGTCCTCCAGGACGAGGGGCTGGTGGAGAGCCGGCGCGGCCGGTACGGCGGGACCTTCGTACGGATGCGCACCGAGAACCCGGGCGAGGCGGAGCTGCGGCGCCGGATCGACAAGACCGATGTGGAGGACATCCTCCGCTTCCGGGAGGTGCTGGAGGTCGGCGCGGCCGGGCTGTGCGCGGCACACGGGCTGTCGGACGCGCAGGCGGAGCGGCTGCGCGAGGCGCTGGCCGCGACCCAGGACGCGCCGCTGGCCGACTACCGCCGGCACGACACGCTGCTCCACCTGACCCTGGCGGAGCTGTCCGGGTCGCCGTCGCTGGCCGCCCAGTACGCCGCGGTCCGGGCCGGCGTCAACGACCTGCTGGACTGCATCCCGCTGCTGGTGCGGAACCTGGAGCACTCGCAGACACAGCACGCCGCGCTGGTGGAGGCGGTGCTGGAGGGCGACGCCGACGGGGCCCGCGAGGTGATGCGGGAGCACTGCTGCGGCACCGCGGCGCTGCTGCGCGGCTTCCTGGCCGCGCCGGTCCGCTAGGGCGTGCCCGCAAAGTCCCGCCTGCCGCCCGCGCTCCGGCACCTCGTCGCCGGTCTTTTGCGCACGGGTCTTGCGCTGACCCCCTCCGGACGACAAAGGTATGCGGCTAAACCTTTACTCCGGTTGTCCCCGCAAGGCAGGAGCGGCTCATGGCCGACAGCACCCGTGCGAAGACCGCAGCGACCGCCGCCTCCCCGGGCGGCGGGCCCCCGGGCGACGGCGACGCCTACCTGGAGCGGCGGACCCTGCGCCGCGGCAGCGCCGGCCCGCTGCTGCTGACCGGCCTGGGGGTGGCCTACGTCGTCTCCGGCGACTTCTCCGGCTGGAACAACGGCCTGGCCCAGGGCGGTTTCGGCGGTCTGGCGATCGCCGCGGTCCTGATGGGCCTGATGTACACCTGCCTGGTCTTCGCACTGGCGGAGCTGGCCTCCATCCTGCCCACCGCGGGCGGCGGCTACGGCTTCGCCCGCCGCGCGCTGGGCACCTGGGGCGGCTTCCTGACCGGCACCGCGATCCTGATCGAGTACGTCCTGGCACCCGCCGCGATCTCCATCTTCATCGGTGACTACGTCGAATCGCTGGGCCTGTTCGGACTCCACTCCAGCTGGCCCGTCTACCTCGCCTGTTTCGTCATCTTCATCGGGATCCACCTGTGGGGCGTGGGCGAGGCGCTGCGGTTCAGCCTGATCGTCACCGCGGTCGCGGTCGCCGCGCTGCTGGTCTTCGCGGTCGCCGCGCTCAGCAACTTCCATGTGGACACGCTCAACGACATTCCGGTGAAGTCCGGTGCCTTCGGGGCGAGTTCCTGGCTGCCGTTCGGCGTGCTGGGCATCTGGGCGGCGTTCCCGTTCGGCATGTGGTTCTTCCTGGGCGTGGAGGGGGTTCCGCTGGCCGCGGAGGAGACCAAGGACCCGGTGCGCTCGCTGCCCCGGGCGATGGCGGCCGCGATGGGCGTGCTGCTGCTCCTCGCGGTGGTCACCTTCACCGCGGCGACCGGGGCGCGCGGCTCGGCCGCGATCCAGTCCGTCGGCGACCCGCTGGTCCAGGCGCTCCAGCCGCACGGCACGCCGACCACGGTCAGCCGGATCGTCAACTACGCCGGGCTGGCCGGACTGGTGGCGTCCTTCTTCTCCCTGATCTTCGCCGGGTCCCGGCAGCTCTTCGCGCTCTCCCGGGCCGGCTACCTGCCCCGCTTCCTCTCCCTGACCAGCCGCCGCAAGGCGCCCTACCTGGGGCTGCTGGTCCCCGGCGCGCTGGGCTTCGCGCTCGCCGCGGCCACCGGCGACGGCGCCCGGATGCTCAACGTCGCGGTCTTCGGCGCCACCATCTCCTATGCGCTGATGGCCCTTTCGCACCTCGTGCTGCGCCGCCGCGAGCCCGGTCTGCACCGCCCGTACCGCACCCCGGGCGGCATGCTGACCTCCGCCGTCGCCTTCGTCCTGGCATGCTCGGCGCTGGTGGCGACGTTCCTGGTCGACAAGGAGGCCGCGTTCATCGCGCTCGGCGTCTACGGGGTCGCCCTGGCCTACTTCGCCTTCTACTCCCGCCACCGGCTGGTGGCCGCCGCGCCCGAGGAGGAGTTCGCGGCGCTGGCCGCCGCCGAGGCCGAACTCGAACGCGACTGACCCGCCGCCCCGCACCGCCCCGCACCGCCCCGCACCGCACCGTACGGAGGATCCGCCCGATGTCCCAGTCGCAGCCGCCCCTCATCGGCATCAGCACCTACCAGGAAGAGGCCCGGTGGGGGGTGTGGACGCTGCCCGCCGCGCTGGTGCCCGCCGGGTACCCCCGCCTGGTGCGGCGCGCCGGCGGGCTGGCCGCGCTGCTGCCGCCCGGCGACCCGGAGACCGCCGCGGCGACCGTCGCCCGGCTGGACGGACTGGTGATCGCCGGCGGCGCGGACATCGCCCCGGGCCGCTACGGGGCGGAGCCGCACCCTCGCACCGGCCCGCCCGCACTGGACCGGGACGCCTGGGAACTGGCCCTGATCGAGGCGGCGTTGGCGGCCCGGGTGCCGCTGCTGGGCATCTGCCGCGGGCTCCAGCTGCTGAACGTGGCACTCGGCGGCACCCTCGTCCAGCACCTGGACGGGCACTCCGGCCCGCCCGGGGTCTTCGGCCGGCACGAGATCACCCCCGTGCCCGGCACGCTGCTGAGCACGGCGCTGCCCGAGCCGGTGGCCGTGCCGACCTACCACCACCAGGCCGTGGACCGGCTCGGCCGCGGGCTGACGGTCTCGGCGTACGCGGAGGACGGCACCATCGAGGCGGTGGAGCTGCCGGACGCACCGGTCTTCACGCTGGCGGTGCAGTGGCATCCGGAGGCCGGTGAGGACACCCGGGTGATGGACGCGCTGGTCGCGGCGGCCCGCGGGACGGCCCCGGCCGGGGTGTGACCGCCTGAGGGGACGACCTCCTGACCATGTGGGCGGCCGGCCGTGCAAGCGGCCGGCCCGCCGACCGGCGCCTCACCCCCGGAAGTCGTCCGAGACCCCCACCAGCAGCACCCGCGTCGCCGGGGCCAGCGACCGCCAGCGGTGGGTGACCCCACCGGCGCAGTAGAGGGTGTCGCCGGGCCCGAGTTCGTAGCGCCGGCCGTCCGCCTCGGCCTCCACCGCGCCCTCGACCACGTACATCACCTCGTCGTGCGGGTGCCGGAAGGCGCGCTGCCAGTCGTGCCGGCCGGTGAACTCCAGGGCGTGCAACTGCTGGTGGCCGCGGACCAGCGGGCGCACCCGGCCGGCTTCGCCGTCCTCGGGGACGGCGGCGGAGTCGGCCCGCACCACATCGACCGTGCGCGGCCCGTCGGCGGCGGCCAACAGCCGGACCGCGGTGGTCTCCAGGGCGTCGGCGATCAGCTGGAGCGAGCGCATGCTGGGCCGGGCCCGGTCGTTCTCGACCTGGCTGAGGAAGGGCGCGGAGAGGCCGGTGGCGCGGGCGAGGTCGGCCAGCGTCAACTCCCTTGCGCGGCGCCGCCGTCGGACCGCCGCCCCCACCCGCGGGACCTCCGCCGCGGCCTCGGTCCCGCTCATCGCTCGCCCCTCACCGGCACCATCGCGCACCCCTCGTCGAGCTCCTCACCGAGCTCCTTATCGAGCCGTTCACAGCCCTGCAACACACCGGCCCTAGCGTCTACGCTGTTTGATCCCATCAAACAAAGTTTGACAAGACGTAGTTTGACGAGGGGAATTCGGCATGAAACCCGGCCTGACCGCAGTCGATCAAAACACACGCCGTCGCCGCGGCACCGGCCTGATCGCGCTCGACGCCACCACCGCCCACGACGGCTACACGCTCTACGCCCCGCTCACCGGCGGCGGCCAGGTCCTCCTGATCGACCTGAACGGCATCGTCGTGCACCGCTGGCACCTGCCGCACCGCCCCGGCCGTCACGCCCGCATCCTCCCCAACGGCAACCTCGCCTACAACGCCACCCTCCCCGACCAGGACGCCCTCTTCCCGATGTGGCACAAGTACCGCGGCGGGCTGATGCAGGAGATCGCCCCCGACGGCACGGTGCTGCGGTCCTTCACCGATCCGCTCCAGCACCACGATGCCCACCACTACGGCGACGGGCGGATCCTGTACTCCGCACTGGAGCCGCTGACCGGCGACCGGGCCGCTGCGGTCCGCGGCGGCGTCCCCGGCTCCGAGCCGCACGGCACGGTCTACGCCGACACGATCCGCGAGGTCGACGCGGACGGGCGGCTGCGGTGGTCCTGGAACGCCGCCGACCACCTCGACCCGGACGCCTACGCCCTGCACCCCGCCTACTCCCGCGAGCACTGGCCGCTGATCAACTCCGTGCTGCCGCTGGCCGACGGCGACGTCCTGGCCAGCCTGCGCAGCTCCTCGGCGGTGATCGTCATCAGCCGGGCGACCGGCGAGGTCCGCTGGCGGACCGCACCGGGGCTGGTCTCCCAGCAGCACCACCCCACCGAGCTGCCGAACGGCAACTTCCTGATCTTCGACAACGGGGTCTTCCGGCCCGGCTGCGACGTCCCGTACTCCCGCGTCATCGAGGTGGACCGGGCGACCGGCACGGTGGTCTGGGAGTACCACGACCCCGCCCGGGAGGCGTTCTTCGCGCCCTTCATGGGCAGCGCCCAGCGGCTGCCCAACGGCAACACACTGGTCACCGACTCCCCCGCCGGCCGGCTCTTCGAGGTCACCGCCGAGGGCGAGGTGTGCTGGGAGTACGTCGTCCCGGAGTTCGGCGCGTACCGCGAACCGGAGGTCGGCGAGCTGTTCCCCACCCAGAACAACGCGGTCTTCCGCGCCTACCGCTACGCCGCCGGGGAACTCCCCTGGCTGAAGCGGCAGGTGTGAGCGATGGCCGCCCCCGGGCCCGGGCCCGCCGTGGCGCCGGTGGACGAACGGGTGCCGCTGCCCCGGCTGGTGCCGCTCGCCGCCCAGCACGTCCTGGCGATGATCGCCGCCCCGGTCTCCACCGTCTTCCTGCTGGCCGGCGGGCTGCACCTGCCGCCCGACCGCACCGCCGCCCTGCTCAGCGCCACCCTCGTGCTGTGCGGCGCGGGGGCGCTGCTGCAGTCCCTCGGGGTGCTGCGGATCGGTGCCCGGCTGCCGTTCGTGATGCTGCCCGGGGGCGCGGCGGCCGCCCTCTTCCTCCAGATCGCCCGGGAGCACGGCGCGGCCACCGCCTCCGGTGCGGTGCTGCTCGCGGCCGCGCTGCTGCTGGCCGTACTGCCGCTGTACGGGCGGATCGTGCGGTTCTTCCCGCCGCTGGTGATGGGCACGACGGTGCTGGTCATCGGGGTCAACATGGTCTCCGCGGCGGCTCCGATGGCGGCCGCCGGCGGCGGGTCGGCGCTGGTCACGGTCGCCGCCACCGCACTGGGCTTCCTGCTGCTGCGCGGCGTCTGGCGGCAGCTGTCGGTCCTGCTCGGCATGGCGGTGGGCACCGCCGCGGCGGCGCTGTCCGGCGCCCCGTTCCGCGCCGTCCCCGGGGACGCGGTCCTCGCCCTCCCCCGCCTCCTGCCCTACGGCATCCCGCACTTCGACCTGCTCGCCGCGCTGCCGCTGCTGGTCTTCGCCCTCGCCTCGCTCGCCGAGGCGACCGGTCAGACGGTGCTCAACAGCGAGGCGGTGGGGCGGATCCCGGAACCGTCCCGCGACGTGCCGCGCACCGCCCGCGCGGACGCGGTGGCCTCGCTCGCCGCCGGGCTGTTCGGCGGCCCGACGATGGTGACCAGCGCGGAGAACATCGGCATCGTCCGACTCACCGGCGTCCGCAGCCGGTTCGTGACCGCGGCGGCCGGGGCGCTGCTGGTGCTCGGCGGTCTGCTGGCCCCGGTCACCCGGCTGCTGGCGGCGCTGCCGGTGCCGGTCGTCGGCGGCGCCGCCCTGGTGATCTACGCGGTGATCGCCGCCATGGGCATCGACATGCTGCGCCGCACCGACCTCGCCGACCGCGCCGCCTCCACCGTCGTCGCCCTCTCCCTCCTCGCCGGCCTGCTCCCCGTGCTGGCCCCGCGGCTGTACGCGCCGCTGCCCGGTTGGGCGCACACCCTCTTCGGCAGCGGCGTGCCGGCCGCCGCGCTCACCGCCGCGGTGCTGTCGGCGCTCTTCCGCCGGCTGGACGCGGCCGGCCGGGCGGCGCCGGCCGGGGCGGGCTGAGCGCGGCGGGCCGGGATCCGGCCGGGTCAGGGCGTGCCGCGGGTCAGCCCCAGCAGGTCGCGGGCCGGGCCCACCGGACGCTGGCCGGCCCGCCACACCGCGCGCAGCTCCCGCCCCAGCCGCAGCCCCCGCACCGGAACCTCCACCAGCCGGCGCGCGGTCAGCTCCTCCCGCACCGCCAGCTCGCTCAGCACGGACGGGGCCGCTTCGCTGACCACCGCGGACTTCACCGCGGTGGTCGAGGCGAGTTCGAGCAGCGGCTCGGCCAGGCCGCCCGCCCCGGCCAGCGCCGCGTCCAGCACCTGACGGGTGCCCGAGCCGCGTTCCCGCAGGATCAGCGGGGTCGCGGCGAGTTCGGCGGGGGCCAGTTCGGTGCGGCGCCGGGTCCAGGGGTGGGACGGGGCGGCCACCACGACCAGCCGGTCCTGCCCGACCACCGCGCCGTCCAGCCCCGCCGGGACATCCAGCCCCTCCACGAAGCCGAGGTCCGCCTCGCCGGCCAGCAGCCGCTCGGCGACCGCGCGGGTGTTCCCGGCCAGCAGCGACACGGCCGTCCCCGGGCGCTGGGCGCGCAGCGCGATCAGCCAGCCGGGCAGCAGGTACTCGGCGATGGTCATGCTGGCCGCGACCCGCAGCCGGGAGTCGCGCCGCCCGCGCAGCGCCTGGGTGCCCGCGTCGAACGCCTCGGCGGCCTCCACCACCCGGCGCGCCCAGTCGGTGACCAGCACCCCGGCGTCGGTCAGCCGGGAGCCGCGCGGCGACCGCTCGACCAGCGCCACCCCCAACTGCCGCTCCATGGACCGGATCCGGCTGCTGGCGGCGGGCTGGGTGATGCCCTGCGCCCGGGCGGCCCGCCCCAGGCTGCCGAGCCGGGCGACGGCCAGCAGCAGTTCCATCGCCCCGAGGTCCGGCACCCGGTGGTGCAGCGGTACGCCGACCGCGTCGTCCGCGTCCGGCGGCCCGGACCACCCATACGTCTCCCCACTCATCACTCCAGCTTATGCCGTCATAGAGACAAGGTCCCTGGTGGGCGCCGCCCGCGCCGGTGACGCTGGTGACATGCCAACGCTCGCCCACGCACCGTCCAAGAATTCCGCCGCCAGCGGCAACGCCCCCGGCACCGGTCCGTCGGTCCGTCACCTCGGCCCGAACTGGTACGCCGCCGTCATGGGCACCGCGATCGTCGCCAACGCCGGGGCGACGCTGCCGCTCAACGCGCCCGGCCTCCGCGTGGCCTACCGGGCGGTCTGGGCGCTGTCGGCACTGATGCTGCTCGCGCTGCTGGCCGCCCGCACCGTCCACTGGGTCCGCCACCGCGACCAGGCCCGCCGCCAGCTGCTCGAACCCACCGTCGCCCCGTTCTACGGGTGCCTGGCGATGGCGCTGCTGGCGGTCGGCGGCGGCACCCTCGCGGTCGGCAAGGACGTACTCGGCGAGCCCGCCGCGGTGGCCGCCGACGCCGTGCTGTGGACCGCCGGGACCCTGGTCGGCCTGGCCGCCGCCGCGGGCATCCCGTACCTGATGGTGGTCCGGCACCGGATCGCCGAGGGCAGCGCCTCGCCGGTGTGGCTGCTGCCGCTGGTCGCCCCGATGGTCTCGGCGGCGCTGGGCCCCGCGCTGGTGCCGCATCTGCCGCCCGGCCAGGCGCAGGAGGCGATGCTGCTGGCCTGCTACGCGCTGTTCGGGATGTCCCTGCTGATGACCCTGATCGTCCTGCCGCTGGTGGTCAGCCGGCTGTTCCACCACGGCCCGCTGCCGCTCGCCCTCACCCCCACCCTCTTCCTCGTCCTCGGGCCGCTGGGCCAGTCCACCACCGCCGTGAACAACCTCGCCGACGCCGCTCCCGGCGTCGTCACCCCGTCGTACGCGCACGCCATGGGCGCCTTCGCGGTGCTCTACGGGGTGCCGGTGATGGGCTTCGCCCTGTTGTGGCTGGCGCTGGCGGCGGCGCTGGTGGTGCGCGCCGCCCGCCACGGGATGGGCTTCGCGATGACCTGGTGGGGCTTCACCTTCCCGATCGGGACCTGCGTCACTGGCGCCGCGGGCCTGACCCGGCACACCGGGCTGGCGGCCTTCGGCTGGCTCTCGGTGGCGCTCTACGCGTTCCTCGTGGCAGCGGTCGCGGTCGCCGGGACGCGCACCGCGCACGGACTGCTGCGCGGCACCCTGCTCGCCCCGCCGCCGCAGCCCGCCGAGCCGCCCCGGCAGCCGGCCGCGGCGTAACGGCTCACGGCGTAGCGGCTCACGGTCCGGTGCGGTGGAGCAGCGCCGGACCGTCCAGCGCCGCCGCCAGCACCCGCGGGGCCTCCACCAACGACGGCCCGTACCAGGTCAGATGGCGCCCGCTGACCAGCGCGGCGGGCAGCCGGGGGAACGCCTCGGGCCCGTCCCCGGCGGTGAAGCGGTACGGCTCGTCCGGCAGCACGACCAGGTCCGCCGGGCCGGCGTTGAGCTCGTCGAGCGGGATCCGCGGGTACCGGTCGGCGTGGTCGCCGTACACGTTGCGCACCCCGAGCCGGGCCAGCACGTCCCCGGCGAAGGTGTCCCGGCCCAGCACCATCCACGGCCGCCGCCAGATCGGCACCACCGCGGCCCGCTCCGGCGGCCGGGGCGGCAGCGGCCGCCAGGCGGCCTCGGCGGCGTCCAGCCAGCCGGGCCGGGTCAGCCCGCAGCCGTCCACCAGCACCCGGCCCAGCTCCCGGAACGCCTGCTCCAGGGTGCGGACCTCGGTGACCAGGACCGCCAGCCCGGCGGCCCGCAGCGCGTCGAGGTCCTGCGGGCGGTTCTCCTCCTCGTTGGCGAGCACGAGGTCCGGGGCCAGGGCCGCGATCCGGGCCGTATCGGGGTTCTTGGTGCCGCCGATCCGGACGACGTCGAGTCCGGCCGGATGACTGCACCAGTCCGTCGCCGCCACCAGCAGCCCCGGCGCACTCACGGCCACCGCCTCGGTCAACGACGGCACCAGGGACACCACCCGCCGATCGGCGCTACGCAGAGTCATCCCCCCACGGTACGCCCCTCACACGCACCTCACGATTCCCCAACCCCCCACCAACACCACCTGGTTGACACCACCCAGCCCGGCCCACCACCACCTCTTCCCATCCACCCACGGGAGGTGGTGGGCCCCCGGCGTCACCCCCGCGCCGACGCCCGCCGCAACCAGTACGCCGCCCCGCCCGCCACCGCGAGCAGCGCCAGCCCGCCGACCGCCTGGGCCACGCCGACGTTCTCGGGCCGCCCGTCGGTCACCGTGACGGTCTCGACGTGCCGGGCCCCGCCGGGCCCGCACTCGATGGTCACCCGGTAGGGCCCCGGCTCCGTCCGCTCGTCGACCCGCACCTCGGCGGTCATCCCCTCCTCACCGGGCCGCAGCGCCACCGCCCCGAACAGTTCCGAGGCCGCGGTGGCCTCCTGGACGGGGCCGCACCACCCGCCGTCGCTGATGCTGACCCGCTCACCGGCGACCACCGGATCGGGCGCGGCCGCGGCGCGGGCGGCGGGTGCGGCGGCGGTGACCGCGAGGAGGCCGAGCAGCACGGCGGCGGTCGGACGCGCAGGGTTCACGGTCGGCTCCCGGGCCGGCCGCGGCCGCCACGGCCGCCGTGGACGGACACCGGCACAGGCCGAGCGAACCACCGGCCGGCCCGACCGGCCAGGCGGGCGCGCCCAGTGGGGTGGCCGCCCGCCGCCGCGCCCGCGCAGGACGGCGCGCCCCGCCCCGGCCGTTGCCGGGGCGGGGCGCGCCGCCATGTGCCCGTGGTCCGGGGCTACTTCACCGGTGCCATCTTGTCCACGATGCCCGGGTGGTCGCCGATCCACTTCTCGACGCCCTTGTCCTCGTTGCCCTTTCCGGCGTCCTGGATGCCCTTCTCCAGGCTGCCGAGCTCGTCGGGGGTCATCTTCCAGTTCTTCATCCAGCCGTAGAGCTCCGGGAACTTCTTCGGGAAGCTCTTGTTGCCGAGCGTCTTGATCTGGTTGTTGGCGCCCCAGGTGCCCTTGGGGTCGGCGAGCTTGGTGAGCTGGTACTTGCTGTACGCCCAGTGCGGCGACCACAGGACGACCGCGATCGGCTCCTTCTTGTGGTACGCCCGGTCCAGCTCGGCGAGCATCGCGCTGGTGCCGGCCGACGTGACCTCGAAGTCCGACAGGCCGTAGGCGGGCAGGACGGTGCTCTTCAGGCGCTGCATCTCGCCGGTGCCCGGTTCGATGCCGATGATCTTGCCCTTGAACTCGTCCTTGTGGGCCTTCAGGTCGTCCATGGACTTGACGTCCTTGACGTACGACGGGACCGCGATCTCCAGGGAGGTCTTGTCGTACCAGGCGCCGACGTCGGTGAGGTCGTCCTTGTACTGGTCCCAGTACTGCTTCTGGGCGACCGGTAGCCAGCCGTCGGTCTCCACATCGATCTGGCCGGTGGACAGGCCGGTCCACATCGGTCCGACGTCGAGGTTGCGCAGGTTGGGGTGGTAGCCGCGCTTCTCCAGGACGTTCTTCCACAGGTAGGCGGTGGCGATGCCCTCGTCCCACGCCGGGTAGCCGATGTTGGGGGCCTTGCCGGCGTCCGCGCCCTTGGCGTAGGTGGCGTGCGCGGACGGGGCGATCTTCTCGACCAGGCCGGGGTTCTTCTTCAGCCAGGTGCGGACGCCGTCCTGCTCGTGGCCCTCACCAGCCGACTTGATGTCGTTCTCCAGGCTGGTGAGCTGCTTCTCGTCGAGGTGGAAGTTCTTCATCCACTTCGCGACCTCGGGCATGTCCTTGCCGAAGCCCTTGCGGCCGATCAGGTGCAGCCCGTCACCGGAGCCGAAGGAGCCCTTGGGGTCCTTGAGCTTGGTGAGCGGGTACTTGTCGTACGCCCAGTGCGGGGACCACAGGGTGACCGCGATCGGCTTCTTGTCGTGGATGGCGCGGTCCAGCTCGCTCAGCATGGAGGCGGTGCTGGACTCCTGCACCTGGTACTCGCCGTCGAGGCCGT
Source organism: Streptomyces sp. CB02959 (assembly GCF_002803155.1). Taxonomy (GTDB): domain Bacteria; phylum Actinomycetota; class Actinomycetes; order Streptomycetales; family Streptomycetaceae; genus Streptomyces. The sequence goes on along the minus strand of NZ_NNBP01000025.1, from coordinate 138,135 downwards.
AGTCCTTGAGGACCTTGTCCTTGAGGATCTTCATCTCGCCGGCGCCCGGCTCGATGCCGGTGATCTTGCCGCCGAACTCGGCGCTCTTCCCCTTGAGGTCGTCGAGCGTCTTGACGTCCTTGACGTACGACGGGACGGCGATCTCCAGGGAGGTCTTGTCGTACCAGGTGCCGAGGTCCTCCAGCTTGTCCTTGTACTTGTTCCAGTACTCGGCGTGGGTGGTCGGCAGCCAGGCGTTGGTCTGGACGTCGATGTCGCCGCGGGCCTGCCCGGCGAAGAGCGGGCCGGCCTCCAGGGCCTGGACCTTGGGCTTGTAGCCGCGCTCCTCCAGGATCTCCTTCCAGAGGTAGGTGGTGGCCTTGCCCTCGTCCCAGTTGACGTAGCCGAGGGTGATCGGCTTGCCGTCGGCGCCGGACGCGCCGCCGCCGCTCTTGCCCAGGAAGCTCATCCCGCCGGCGAGCAGCGCCAGGACGACGACGCCGACCATGGCCACCGAGGTCGCCGGCCGCCACTGCAGGAACTTCCAGCGGCCCAGTGCCGCCTGCGCCTTGGCCAGCGCCCGCCGGCCGAGCGGCGAGACCCGCTGGTTGAGCGCACCGGTCATCCGGTCCAGGTACATGGCGAGGATGACCACGGCGAGGCCGGCCTCCGCGCCCAGGGCCACGTTGACCGAGCTGATGGCGTTGTAGACGGACGCGCCGAGGCCGCCGCCGCCGACCATGCCGGCGATCACGACCATGGACAGCGCGAGCATGATGACCTGGTTGATACCGGCCATGATCGTGGGCAGCGCCAGCGGCAGCTGGACCCGCAGGAGGGTGCGCCGCGGGTGCGTACCGAACGCCTCGGCCGCCTCGACCAGCTCCCCGTCGACCTGCCGGATGCCCAGCTCGGTCATCCGCACCGCGGGCGGCATGGAGAACACGATGGTGGCGACGATGCCGGGGACGACACCGAGGCCGAAGAAGAGGATGCCGGGGATGAGGTAGACCATCGCCGGCATGGTCTGCATCAGGTCCAGCACCGGGCGCAGGATGCCGCCGACGACCCGGCTGCGGGCCGCCCAGATGCCCAGCGGCACCGCGACCACCACGGTGATCAGGCAGGCCACCAGCACCAGCGAGAGCGACTCGATGGTCGGGCTCCACTGCTGGATGGAGTCGATCAGCGCGAAGCCGAGGAAGGTCAGCACCGCGGCCGGCAGACCGCGCAGCCACCAGGCGAGCACCGCCAGGATGCCCGCGAGGAGCAGCGGCTGGGGGGCCGCGAGGACGGCGTGGATGGCGTTGTACAGGCCGTTCAGGACCGTGGTGATGAGGTTGAACAGCCAGTCGAGGTTGTCCCGCAGCCAGTTGACGGCGTCGTTCGCCCAGCTGCCTATCTGGATCCTAGGCATCGGTGGTCACCGTCCCCTCGGTCGGACCGGCGGGCTCGGTGTCGGCCGCTTTGGTGGAGTCGGTGGGCGCACCGGCGGGCGCGGGGTCGGCGGCCGGCCCGGACTGGGCGGGCACGTCGGCCGGCGCGTCCGGCCGGCCCGACTCACCGAGGACGGCGAGCAGCCGCTCCCCGGTGATCGCGCCGGCCAGCTCGCCGCTCTCGTCGGTGACGGCGACCGGCACGTCGCTGGCCGAGCAGGCGGTGAACAGGTCGGCGAGCGGGGTGTCGGGGCCGACGGTGGCGGGCGCGGCCGCCTGGAAGTCGGCGGCCGTGGCGAGCTCGGTGCCGTCCTGGGCGGTGGTGCCGAGGACGCTCTCGACGTCCGTCATCACCGCACCGGCGGTCAGCACCCGGCTGCGGTCCACGTCCTGGATGAAGGAGGCGACGTAGTCGTTGGCGGGCCGGACGAGGATGTCCTCGGCGGTGCCGGTCTGGACGATCCGGCCGTCGCGCATCACCGCGATCCGGTCGCCGAGCCGCATCGCCTCGTTGAGGTCGTGGGTGATGAAGACGATGGTCTTCTTCAGCGTCTTCTGGAGCTCCAGCAGCTGGTCCTGCATGTCGCGGCGGATCAGCGGGTCGAGCGCGCTGAAGGACTCGTCCATCAGCAGCAGGTCGGCGTCGGTCGCCAGCGCGCGGGCCAGACCGACCCGCTGCTGCATACCGCCGGAGAGCTCGTCCGGCCAGGACTTCTCCCAGCCCTTGAGCCCGGCGAGCTCCAGCGCCTCGGTCGCGCGGCGCTCCCGCTCGGCGCGCGGCACGCCCTGGACCTCCAGGCCGTAGGCGGCGTTCTCCAGCACGCTGCGGTGCGGGAAGAGCGCGAAGTGCTGGAAGACCATGGAGATCTTCCGGGAGCGGACGGCGCGCAGCTCCTTACCGCTGAGCGAGGTCAGGTCCTGGCCGTCGAAGCGGACGGTGCCCGCGGTCGGCTCCAGCAGTCCGTTCAGCATGCGCAGCAGCGTGGACTTGCCGGATCCGGACAGACCCATGACGACGAAGATCTGGCCCTCGCCCACCTCGAAGGAGGCGTCGATCACCGCGGCGGTGGTGCCTTCGGCCCGCAGTTCGTCGCGGCCGGCGCCGGCCTGGAGTTTGCGGACCGCGTCATCGGGTCGTCTGCCGAACACCTTGTACAGGTGCTCGGCTTGAAGCCTGGACACATATGCCTCTCTTGTCGCACGAGAAACGACCTGCCACCCCCGTAGGCAGGTCGTGGTGCGGGACGAGTTCCGCTCGTCTTCACCGATGACATGTTGAAATCGCAACCGGGTCCGCTCCGGCTGCGCGCCTGCCCGGCTTTATGGGGCTCAAACACATCGGTGATTCAGCTCACAACGGAGTCGCGATTGGGGCATACGGCATCATGCGGGGTGTGACTCGACGCCTGATGCTCCTCGACACCGCCTCCCTCTACTTCCGCGCCTATTTCGGGGTACCGGAATCAGTCAAAGCCCCGGACGGCACGCCGGTGAACGCGGTGCGCGGCCTGCTGGACTTCATCGCCCGGCTCGTCCAGGACCACCACCCCGACGACCTGGTCGCCTGCATGGACTTCGACTGGCGCCCCCAGTGGCGGGTCGACCTGATCCCCTCCTACAAGGCGCACCGAGTCGCCGAGGAAGCCCCCGCGGGGTCGGCCGGCCCCGACGAGGAGGAGATCCCGGACACCCTCTCGCCGCAGGTCCCGGTAATCGAGGAGGTGCTCGACGCGCTGGGCATCGCCCGGATCGGCGCCGCGGGCTACGAGGCCGACGACGTCATCGGCACCCTGACCGCGCGGGCGAAGGGCCCGGTCGACATCGTCACCGGCGACCGCGACCTCTTCCAGCTCGTCGACGACGCCCGCGGCATCCGCGTCCTCTACCCCCTCAAGGGCGTCGGCACCCTCCAGATCACCGACGGGGCGCTGCTGCGCGAGAAGTACGGGGTGGACGGCCCCGGCTACGCGGACCTGGCACTGCTGCGCGGCGACCCCAGCGACGGCCTGCCGGGCGTCCCGGGCGTCGGCGAGAAGACCGCCGCCAAGCTGCTGGACGCCTACGGCGACCTGGCCGGGATCATCGCGGCCGCCCAGGACCCGGCATCGAAGATCACCCCGGCGCAGCGCAAGCGGCTCACCGAGGCGGCCCCCTACCTGGCCGTCGCCCCGAAGGTGGTCCAGGTGGCGACCGACGTCCCGGTCCCGGAGACCGACCACGCCCTGCCGGACGAACCGGCCGACCCCGAGCGCCTGGAGGCGCTGGCCGCCCAGTGGGGCCTGGGTGGCGCATTGCAGCGGTTGCTGGTCACGCTCCGGCGGTGACCTGTTAGGTTAGGTATACCTAACTGGCGGCGTGCGCCCCGCAGGCGCACCCGCCGTCGACCGCGTCAGGGGAGAACAGCCGTGGCAGCAGAGCGACCGGCCCGCAGCACGCCCACACTGCACCGCGCCCGGGTGCGGCGCACCGAGCGGCTCACCCCGCACATGGTGCGCGTCGTCCTCGGCGGCGAGGGACTGGCGGCGTTCGACGCGGGCGAGTACGCCGACCACTACGTCAAGCTGGTCTTCCCGCTGCCGCACGTCAGCTACCCCGAGCCGTTCGACATGGGCCGCATCCGGGCCGAGCTGCCGCGCGACCAGTGGCCCCGGACGCGCACGTACACCGTGCGCGCCTGGGACCCGGCGGCGCGCGAGCTGACCGTGGACTTCGTCGTCCACGGCGACACCGGGCTGGCCGGTCCGTGGGCGGCCGCCGCCCAGCCGGGCGACGAGATCGCCTTCCTGGGCCCGGGCGGCGCCTACGCCCCCGACGCGACGGCCGACTGGCACCTGCTGGCCGGTGACGAGAGCGCCCTGCCGGCCATCGCCGCCGCCCTGGCCCGGATGCCGGCGGACGCCGCGGTGCACGCCTTCATCGAGGTCGCCGGCCCGGAGGAGAGCCAGGAACTCACCGCCCCGCCCGGCGCGAAGGTCACCTGGCTGTATCGCGGCACCGCCCCGGTCGGCCGCGAACTGGTCGCCGCGGTACGGGCGTTGGAGTTCCCCCCGGGCCGGGTGCACGCGTTCGTGCACGGCGAGGCGGGCTGCGTGAAGGAGCTGCGCCGCCTGCTCCGCGTCGAGCACGACCTGCCGCGCGAGGCGCTGTCGATCTCCGGCTACTGGCGCACCGGCCACGACGAGGACGGCTGGCAGGCCGGCAAGCGCGCCTGGAACCAGCAGGTGGAGGCCGAGCAGGAGCCCGCGGCCGCCGCCTGACCCAGCACCGCCACACCAGAGGCGGCGCGACTCAGGACGGGTCCGCGCCGCCCTTCTCCGTACCCTCCCCCGACGGGCCGGGCACCGCCCGCGCCCCTTCCCCCCACTGCCCGAACCGCCGCGCCGAGCGGTCGACGTGCGCCAGCCGCCGCAGCGCGGTGAGCACCGCGTCCCCCAGCACGGTCCCCACCACCACGCTCTCCACCAGCGCCTCCACGTCCGCATGGCGCCCCACGTACGCCAGGTCTGCGTCGGCGATCCGCTCGCACGCCTCCGCGTAGTCGTCGAGCACCTCCTCCAGGAACGCCCCCTGGCCGAGGTCCTGGAAGGCGGCCAGCGCGACCGCCATCGCCTCGGCGGCCGGGTGGTCCTCCCCGGCCCGCCAGCCGCGCCGGCGGATCAGCTCGGCGACCGTGCGGCGGGCATCCGGCAGCCCCTCCGGGCGACCGGCCGGCACCGGAGTGATCGCGTCGTGCGCCGCGCCGAGCACCTTGTGCACCGACCCTCCCGGGGCGTCCACGGCGGTCAGCACCTCGCGGACCGTCGCGACCGAGAGCCCGCCGACGTCGATCAGCCCGCGGATCAGCCGCAGCCGGCGGGCATGGCCCTCGTCGTAGCTGGCCTGATTGGGGCTGGTGAGCCGGCCCGCGGGCAGCAGTCCCTCGCGGACGTAGAACTTGATCGTCGGGACCGCCACGCCCGTCTCGCGACTCAGCTCACCAATGCGCATCTGACGTGCTCTCCTCCCCGGATCCACCTCGGGAATCCGCGCCTTCCAGATCTTCCGGGCGCCCCGCCCCCGCCCGGCTCGCCAATCGGCCTTGCCAATCGGCTTCCCATCATAGATAGTCGCGCTATCAGATAGCAGTAAGCGCTGCTATCCATAGTTCCACTATCCGTTCTGGGGGGTTCCTTTCGCATGTCCAGATACCGTTCGCTGCTCGGTTTCTCGTGGGCGATGGCCGGGCTGGCCGTGGTCGCGGCGGCCGGGATGATCGTCGACGACCGGGTGCTGGTCGGCGTGCCGATCTGGTCCAAACCGCTGAAGTTCGCGGTGTCGTTCGCCGCCTACGGACTGACGCTGGCCTGGATGCTGTCCCGCCGGCCCGCCCCGAGCCGGGCCGGCACCTGGGCCGCGCACACCGTCGTGGTCACCGGACTGATCGAGATGTCCGTCATCGTCGGCCAGACACTGCGCGGCCGACGCAGCCACTTCAACGTCGAAACCCCGCTGGACCGGGGCCTGTTCCTCACCATGGGCGGCACCATCGGCGCCCTGTGGGTCGCCACCCTGGTCATCGCGGTCCTGCTCTTCCGGACCCGACTGGGCGACCGGCCCACGACCTGGGCCATCCGGCTCGGCGCACTGATCGCGCTGGCCGGGCTGCTGCTCGGCGGCCTGATGCTGCTGCCCACCCCGGAGCAGCAGGCCCGGCGGGCCGCGGGCCTGGTGTCCACGGTCGTCGGCGCACACGGCGTCGGCGTCCCCGACGGCGGCCCGACCATGCCGCTGACCGGCTGGAACACCACCGGCGGCGACCTGCGCGTGCCGCACTTCGTCGGCATGCACGCCCTCCAGGCCCTGCCGCTCCTCCTCTACGGGATCGAGGCGCTGGCCCGCCGCCGCGCCCGGCTGCGCGACGAACGGGTGCGGCTGCGCCTGGTGCTCACCGCGGCCGGCTTCCTCACCGGGCTGCTCGCCCTGGTCACCTGGCAGGCGCTGCGCGGCCAGGCCCTGCTCCACCCCGACCCGGCCACCCTCGTCGCGCTGGCCGCCCTCGTCGCCGCCACCGCCACCGGCGGCTGCGCGGCGCTCCGCACCCCGCGCACTCCCGACACCGACGCCCACCAGCCCACCCGCACCATGGAGCCGACCGGATGACCGACCGCACCCTCTTCAGCCTCGCGTTCGCCCTCGCGGCCCCGTTCTGGGCCCTGCTGATCCTCGCGCCCGGCCGGCGCTGGACCGACCGGATCGCCGCCTCACCGCTGCCGATGGTGCCGGTCATCGGGGTCTACCTCGCCCTGGCGATACCGGTGTTCCCGCAGCTGTGGGCCGCGGTGAGCCACCCGGACCTGGCCGGCTTCCAGAAGCTGCTGGCGCTCGGCGGCGGCGCCGGGGCGATCTGGGCGCAACTGATCGCCTGGGACCTCTTCCTCGGCCAGTGGATGTACCGCGAGGCCCGCACGCTGGGCATCCACCCCCTTGCGATGGGCCCCCTATTGGTCCTGACCATCCTGCTCTCCCCCATCGGCGTCCTGCTCTTCCTGGGCCTGCGCGGCGCGGTCCGCCGACGGTCCCGACGCGGCGGACCGGCGGAACGGACGGCCACCGCCGCGACCGGCACCGCCGCCCGCCCCTAACACCGTTACAGCGGCGGCTCGTTCACCTGTAACACCGTTACAGCGGGAGCTCGTTCACCTGTAACACCGTTACGGACGACCGGCGCGGCGCCCCGGCCCGCCCCGGCCCCCGCGGGCGCGCTACCGTCCCCGCATGCGCCACCCCGCCTGTCCGCACCGTCCCGGCCGCCCCTCCCGTACCGACCGCGCCCTCGGCGCCGTCCTCGGGTCGGCGGTCGGCGACGCATCGGGCGCGCCCTTCGAGTTCGGCCCGCCCGGCGCGTACACCGCCCGCTTCCCGGACGGCCGGGCCGCGATGCACGCGGGCGGCGGCTGGGACCGAGGCGACGGCGACGAGGTCCTGCGGGTACCCGAACTGACCGCCATGGCACGCGAGTTGGCGCGATCATCCACCTGAATACGGGGAAGTGCGCGGCACGTCGGGGCAGTTGCCTTCCCGGGAAATGGTTGACGGCGCATACATCCGCCTGTTCCACTGACCCCATGCGACCTCAGCAACGGCTGGTCACCCGGGACCACATCGACTTCGGTCGCGTGTGGTCCGCCTCCTGTTGCCCCTGACGTCCCGGTGCCGCGTCGGGCGCTCCGCCCCGCGCACCCGCATGCCGCCCTGCCGGAATTCCCGCGCACCGCGCATGCGCTCGCCATGCCCACTTACGCATGATCGACGAGAAGACGAGGCCGCACCCATGCCTGTCGAGTTCCTCGGCATCGCCGCCACCCACGACGGCTCCGAAGTCACCCCGCGCTCCGGCGCCTCCTTCGACAAGGACTACACCCTCAGACTCGCCCGCGCCCACGAGGAGTACGGCTGGGACCGGGTCCTGTTCGCCTACGGCTCCGGCTCCCCCGACCCCTCCCCGGCCGCCGCCTACATAGCGGCCCGCACCGAACGGCTCCAACTCCTGGTGGCGCACCGCCCCAACGTCTCCTACCCGACGTTCGCCGCGAAGACCTTCGCCACACTGGACCGGATCAGCGACGGCCGGCTCGCGGTGCACTTCATCACCGGCGGCAACGACCACGAACAGCGCCGCGAGGGCGACACCCTCACCAAGGACGAGCGCTACGCCCGCACCCACGAGTACATCCGGATCGTCAAGAAGATCTGGACGAGCCACGAGCCCTTCGACCACGAGGGCACGCACTACAGCTTCCAGGACTTCGTCTCCGACACCTTCCCCGTCCAGCAGCCGCACCCGCAGGTGTCGTTCGGCGGCTCATCGCCCGCGGCGTACGCGGCGGGCGGCGCCGAGGCGGACATCTACTGCCTGTGGGGCGAGCCGCTGGCGCAGACCGCCGAGCAGATCGCCTCGGTCAAGGCCGCCGCGGCGGCGGCCGGCCGCACCGACACACCCAGGATCCAGGTGGCCTTCCGGCCGATCATCGCCCCCACCGAGGAACTGGCCTGGGAGAAGGCGCACCGCACCCTGGCCCGCATCAGGGCCCGCAAGGAGGGCGGCGTACTCAGCCGCCGACACCCCCTGACGAACCCTCAGAACGCGGGCTCCCAGCGGCTGTTGGCGGTCGCGGCGCAGGGCGAACGGCACGACCGGGCACTGTGGACGCCGACCGCCGCGGAGACCGGCGGCGCCGGCAACTCCACCGCCCTGGTCGGCACCCCGGAGACCGTCGCCCAGGCCCTCCTGGACTACTACGACCTGGGCGTGACCGTCCTCTCCGCACGCGGCTACGACCTCCTCGACGACGCCATCGACTTCGGACGGCACGTCATCCCGCTCGTCCGCGAGGAGGTCGCCAAGCGCGACGCCGCACGCGAGGCCGAACGGACCGCGGAGCGCACGGCGTCCTGACCACGGCCCCCACGGCGCCCGCCGGGCCGCACCGTCGCGGAGCATCCCGCCCCCGACGGCGCGGCCCGGCGGCCCGTCAGCCGACCGACGAGTACGCCACGACCCCGCGCAGCACCCCGTCCATCGCCTTGCGCGCGGCCCGCGCCACCGTGCCCTCGGCCGGGGCCGCCGCCGCGATCTGCCCGAGGACGTCCACCAGCTGCTTGCACCAGCGGACGAAGTCGCCGGCCGGCATGTCCGCCTCGCCCAGCACCTCGTCGAGGCCGAAGCCGGAGGCCCAGCGGTACGCGGCCCAGGCGAAGCCCAGATCGGGCTCGCGCTGGCCGACGCCCTCGGCCTGGCTGATCTTGTGCTCCTCCTCCAGGGCGTCCAGCCGGCCCCAGATGTGCACCATCTCCGCCAGGGCGTCCCGCGCCTTGCCGGCCGGCAGCTTCGGCGCCACCGCGTCGTCCGCCTGCCGCGCCTCGTAGACCAGCGCCGAGGCGCAGGCCGCGAGTTCGGCCGGGCCGAGGCCCTCCCAGACGCCGTCCCGCAGGCACTCGCTGGCCAGCAGGTCCAGTTCGCCGTAGAGCCGGCCCAACCGGCGGCCCTCGTCGGTGACGGTGTCGCCTTCGAGGTAGTCCAGCTCGGTCAGCAGCCCGCAGATCCGGTCGAAGGTCCGCGCGATGGTGTTCGTCCGGCCCTCGATCCGGCGCTCCAGCTGACTGGTGTCCCGCCTCAGCCGGTGGTACCGCTCCGCCCAGCGGGCGTGGTCCTCCCGCTCGTCGCAACCGTGGCAGGGATGGGCCCGGATGTCCTTGCGCAGCCGGGCGATCTCACGGTCGTCGGCCGCCTCGGAGCGGGGGTTGCGATGCCGCGAGGGCACCAGGTGGCCGGCCTTGGTGCGCAGCGCGGACGCCAGATCGCGGCGCGACTGCGGACTGCGGGCGTTGAAGGTGCGCGGAATCCGCATCCGGTCCAGGGCCGTCACCGGCACCGGGAAGTCCATCGACGCGAGCCGCTTGACCTGCCGCTCGGCGGTCAGCACCAGCGGCCGGGGGCCGTCCTGGGCGTCCAGGCCGCGGTGGCCGTTGGTCCGCCCGGACGGCATGCCCGGGTCCAGCACCAGCGCCAGTCCGGCGTACTTGCCCGTCGGTACGTGGATGACGTCGCCCGGCCGGAGCTTCTCCAACGCCGCCGCGGCCGCCGACCGCCGCTGGACCGCGCCCTGCTTGGCGAGTTCGGTCTCGCGGTCCTTCAACTCCCGCCGCAGCCGGGAGTACTCCTCGAAGTCGCCGAGGTGGCAGACCATCGCCTCGCGGTAGCCGTCCAGGCCCTCCTCGTTGCGCTGCACCTGGCGGGTGATCCCGACCACCGACTTGTCGGCCTGGAACTGCGCGAAGGACATCTCCAGCAGTTCCCGCGAACGGTGCCGCCCGAACTGCGAGACGAGATTGACGGCCATGTTGTACGACGGCTTGAAGGAGGACCGCAGCGGGTACGTCCGGGTCCCGGCGAGACCGGCCAGCGCGCCCGGGTTCATCCCGCGCTGCCACAGCACCACCGCATGGCCCTCGACGTCGATCCCGCGCCGCCCGGCCCGGCCGGTCAGCTGGGTGTACTCGCCGGGGGTGATGTCGGCGTGCTGTTCGCCGTTCCACTTGACGAGCTTCTCCAGCACCACCGACCGCGCCGGCATGTTGATGCCCAGCGCCAACGTCTCGGTCGCGAAGACGGCCTTGACCAGACCCTGGACGAACAGCTCCTCGACGACCTCCTTGAACGTGGGCAGCATCCCGGCGTGGTGCGCCGCGATGCCCCGCTCCAGGCCCTCCAGCCACTCGAAGTAGCCGAGCACGTGCAGGTCGTCGTCCGGGATACCGGCCGTCCGGGCCTCGACTATCCGGCGGACCTTCTCCCGGCCCTCCGCGTCGTTGAGCCGCAGGCCGGAGTGGAGGCACTGCTGGACGGCCGCCTCGCAGCCGGCGCGGCTGAAGATGAAGGTGATGGCCGGCAGAAGGCCCTCGTTGTCCAGCCGCTCGATCACCTCGGGCCGGCTCGGCGTCCAGATCCGGGCGCGCTGCCGCCGCTCCCGCTCCCGGTCGGCCTCGCGCAGGTTGCGGCCGCGCCGCTTGTCCCGGCCGAACGTCGGCCGGCTGTTCTCCATCCGCGCCAGCCGCTCCAGGTCGGGGTTGACCTCCCGGCGTCCGCCGCCACCACCGCTCCGCTCCTCGAAGAGGTCGTAGATCCGGCGGCCCGCCAGGACGTGCTGCCACAGCGGCACCGGGCGGTGCTCGGAGACGATCACCTCGGTGTCGCCGCGGACCGTGTCCAGCCAGTCGCCGAACTCCTCGGCGTTGGACACCGTGGCCGACAGGGACACCAGCGTCACCGACTCCGGCAGGTGGATGATCACCTCCTCCCAGACGGCGCCGCGGAACCGGTCGGAGAGGTAGTGCACCTCGTCCATGACCACATACCCCAGGCCGGTCAGCGACTGCGAGCCGGCGTAGAGCATGTTCCGCAGGACCTCGGTGGTCATCACGATCACCGGGGCGTCGCCGTTGACGCTGTTGTCGCCGGTCAGCAGGCCGACCTTGTCGGGGCCGTAGCGTTTGACCAGGTCCTGGAACTTCTGGTTGGACAACGCCTTGATGGGCGTGGTGTAGAAGCATTTGCGGCCCTGTGCCAGGGCCAGGTGGACGGCGAATTCGCCGACGATCGTCTTGCCGGATCCGGTGGGAGCGGCGACCAGCACACCCTTTCCGGCCTCCAGAGCCTGGCACGCCTCGACCTGGTACGGATCCAGATCGAAGTCGTAGAGCTCCCGGAACGGCGCGAGTGCGGTGGCCTGCTCGGCCGCGCGGACTTTGGCGGCGGCATAGCGCTCAGCAGGGGACATGTCCTCGGTCATCGTGCTTACGAGACTACCGGCCACCTCTGACAACGACCGGATCTTTATGGCGGCCCTTTACCCGGACCGCCCGCCCCGGCCCGGGTACGCCCGCGGCCCCCGGCTCGAAGAGCTCGGGGGCCGCGAAATCCGGTCCACGGAAGGTCACTTCATGTGACACCGCGGCTACCGGTCACGTCACGTCGTCGTAACCGCGCCGTCCGGTGTCGGCACCGTCCCCGCCGGACTGCCCCGGCAGCATCCGGCTGGGCGCGACCGGCTCGATCGCGTCGACCTCGGACGGGGTCAGGTCGAGTTCGGACGCCTCGTCGTCGGCCAGGTCCCGGTCGGGGTTGGCCCGCCGCCGGCGGCGGTCGTTGAAGAGGCAGATGGCGACGGCGCCGAAGTACAGCAGCACGATCGGCGCGGCCAGCAGCGACATGGTCAGCGGGTCACCGGTCGGGGTGGCGACCGCCGAGAAGATCGTGATGCCCAGCACCATGAACCGCCACCAGCTCAGCACCCGCTTGCCGGTGAGCACCCCGCCGAAATTGAGCAGCACCAGCAGCAGCGGCAGCTCGAAGGAGAAGCCGAAGACCAGCACCATCCGCGTGACGATGTCGAAGAAGTCGTCGGCGGGGAAGAGGTTGGCCCAGTCGCTGGGCGTCAGCCCGACCAGCGCGCCGGCAGTAGTCGGCAGCACGGCGTAGGCGAGGTAGGCGCCACCGAGGAAGAGTGGCACGCCGGCGGCGACGAAGCTCAGCGCGTACTTCTTCTCGTGCTTGTGCAGACCGGGTGCGAGGAACGCCCAGAGCTGGTAGAGCCAGAACGGGCTGGCGGCGACCAGCCCCGTGGTCAGCGAAAGCTTGAGCATGATCGTGAACGGCGCCAGCAGGCCATTGGCGGTGACCTCCGCGCACGGGTGCGCGCGCCCAGCGGTCGGCGAGCCGCCCTTCGGACAGCCGACGGCATCGATGACCGGCCCAGTGATGAAGTGGGCGATCGGCTCGTACTGCCACATGGCGATGGCGGTGATCACGACGATCGCCAGCACCGATTTCAGCAGCCGGTTGCGCAGCTCACGCAGGTGTGCCGCGAGGGGCATCCGCCCCTCGGGGTCCATCTGCTGCTTGCGGGCAGACTTGGGCAACCCACTTCCTCGTCTCGTACGTCAGCCGCACCGACGGTGTCGGCACGGCCGGGATCGGCTCGGTCAGCTCTGGGTGGTGCGGTTCGGCTCGGCCACGGGGCGCGAGCTCGCCACGTCACCGGGCGAAGCCTGAATCGTACGAGGCGCCTGCTGGGCGGCGTCGGCCGGAGACTGCGCCGCGGTGCCGCCGTCAGCCGACCGCTCCGCCTCGCCCTCCTTCTTCATCGCCTTGGCCTCGCTCTTGAGGATGCGGGCCGACTTGCCGAGCGAACGCGCCATGTCCGGGAGCTTCTTGGCGCCGAACAGCAGAAAGATCACGGCGATGATCAGCAGAATCTCGGGGAGCCTCAGGTTGGCTAGCATGTGCGACTACCTTCTCGCCGGGGCGGCGTCTCCTGTGGTGCCTGCCGATGGGGTCGGACTGGCGTCCTGGTGGTCCCTCGATCGTAACGTTCGGCGGTGAACGTCCGGCAATCCCCGTGCATACTCCGGATTGCCCGCACCACCGCACGGTCTGAACTGCTCAGCAGCCTACCTGCCGGGGGCACGGGACAGCAGGGTGCGACCGCGCTCAGGTCCGTTCGCGTCCCAGGTCGTGCATCCGGGAGGCGAGCGGCACCGCGGCCCGCTCCAGGTCCTCCGTGGCTCGCTGGATCCGCTCGGTCGCCGTACCGACCTCCCGGGCGAGCCGCCGCACCTCCGCGAAGACGCGGACGGCGAGGACGCCGAGGACGGCGATCCCCAGGAACCCGAGGGCGACAGCGATCATGGGCCAGAGCATGCCGCGAGCCTATCCGTTCGTCCCGGTCAGCCGGTGTGCAGCCGCAGCGTGCGCACCCCGCCGCCGGTGAGCAGCTCCACGATCCGCTCCCCGGCCGGCCTGCGCACCGCCCGGTCGCACTCGGGGCAGGTGAAGGAGTAGAAGGTGGTGCGGCGGCTGCCACCGATCGCCAGCCGGAAGGCGTCCGAGGCCAGTTCGAAACGCCCTCGGCACTCCGGGCAGGCCGCCTTGAAGAGCACCGGAGCGGTCATGCCCGCCAGAGTGGTCGTCACCATCGTGGTCGTCATCCTTCGCTGCCTCCTCCTACGGTCATCGGTGCGCCGGCCCGCCTCCGGGGCGGGCCGGCCTCACTCGCCGTACGCCGCGAGCGCCTGCCGGGCGGTCTCCCGGGCACTCGCCGCGAGCGCCGGCGGCGACACGATCCGGCCGTCCCCGCCCAACCGGAGCGCCAGCCGCCGCAGCGACGCCGGGTCGGGGGTGCGCAGCGTGATCCGCAGCCCCCCGTCGGGGAGCTCCTCGGCGCTGTCGTGCGGGTAGTACTCGGCGACCCACCGGCCACCGGGCCCGACCTCGACGGCGACCTCGGGATCCTCGGCCGCGGGCTGCACCAGCCCCTCCGACAGGTCGCGCAGCTCGACCGGCGGCGGGTCGGCCGGCGCGTCCAGCAGCCTGATCTCGGCGACCCGGTCGAGCCGGAAGGTGCGCCGGGCCTCGGAGAGCCGGCACCACGCCTCCATATAGGTGTGGCCGACGGCGAAGAGCCGGATCGGGTCCACCTCGCGCTCGGTCAGCTCGTCGCGGGCCGGGGAGTAGTAGCGCAGCCACAGCCGGCGCCGCTCGGCGATGGCGCGGTCCACGTCGGCGAAGACCCCGCCCTCGGACTCGAAGGTCACCGACAGCCGGGAACTGGCCCCGGCCGCCTCCCCGGCCGCCGCCTCCAGCTTGGCGGTGGCCCGCAGCAGTGCCTGCCGGTCGCCCTCGCGCAGCCCCGGGAGGGTGGCCACCGCACGGGCCGCGACCAGCAGCGCGGTGGCCTCGTCGGCGGCCAGCCGGAGCGGCTCGGCGACGTCGTCGGGGTTGTGCCACCAGATCCGGTCGCCGTCGGTGTCGATGTCCATCAGGTCGCCGCCGCGGAAGCTCGTCCCGCACATCGGCAGCACGTCGAGGTCGGCGATCAGCTCGTCCTCGGTGATGCCGAAGGCGCGCGCGACGTCGCCGACGCGGGCGCCGGGGCGCTCGCGCAGATACGTCACCAGCGACAGCATCCGGCGGGTCTGGTCGATCGCGTTCGCAGCCATGGTCCTGTCCCCTCTCAGCCCTTGGCCACCGCGCGCAGCCGGTCGATGACCTCGGCCCGCAGCTCCGCCGGCTCCAGTACGACCGCATCGGGCCCGAACTCCACCAGCCAGGCGTCGAGTCCGTGCCCGTAGGGGATCTCCAGCTCGTCCCAGTCGCCGTCCACCGCGTGGACGGCCAGGGCGCGGGCCCGCAGCGGATAGCCGTGCCCGGCGCGGAGCCTGATCCGGGCGGTGCCGGTGGCGGTCTCCCCCGCCCAGCGCTCGACGGTCTCGCGGACGGTGACGTGGTCGGGCACCGGTGCGGTGAACTTCCCCTGCCGGGAACGGACCTTGCCGGTGATCCGGGAGAGCCGGAAGACCCGCTCGGCACTGCGGTCCCGGTCCCAGCCGGCCACGTACCAGTGGCCGCGCCAGCACTCCAGGATCCACGGTTCGAGGTGCCGCTGCTCGGGCCGTGCCGCATTGGACTTGCGGTAGTCGAAGACGACCGGACGACGGTCCCGGCAGGCCAGCATCAGCGGTTCGAAGGCCGCCTCGTGGGTGGGGATCCGGGGTTCCAGCGCGCTGTGCGGCTGCCCGGCGTCCTCCTCGTCCGGCTCCCCGGCCAGCGGCATCCCGGCCGCCCGCAGCTTCTGCAGCGCACCGCTGGCCGCGCCGGCCAGCCGGGCCTGCTGCCAGACCTTGGCCGCGAGCCCGAGGGCCGCGGACTCCTCGGCGTCCAGGGTGATCGGGGGCAGCCGGTTGCTGTCGCGGCGGGCGAGGTAGCCGACCTCGCCGTCGATGCCGTCCACGGTCTCGATGACCAGGCCCAGCTCGCGCAGATCGTCCTTGTCCCGCTCGAACATCCGGTTGAAGGACTCGTCGCCGGCGGAGTGCCCCGCCCCGAAGCCCGCTCCCGTGCCCGGCCCGAAGGCTTCGACGTAGGCCTCGATGGACGACCGCAGCTCGTGCTTGGTCAGCGGGCGTCGCGTCCCCAGCAGGCACAGCGCCAGATTCATCAGCCGCTCAGCCTTGGCAATCGCCATCGACGCCCTCTCTTGTTAGCTCCCAACGGGTGACCGTACCGCCCTGGGTGCCTACGGCAAAGCCGAGGGCCCATGCCATCAAGCATGGGCCCTCGGAACGCCGGACGGGTCTCAGACGGAGACCAGGTCGCAGACGAAGATCAGCGTCTCGTTGGGGGCGATCACGCCACCGCCGGCACCGCGCTCACCGTAGGCGAGGTGCGGCGGAATGGTCAGCCGGCGCCGGCCGCCCACCTTCATGCCCTGCACGCCCTTGTCCCAACCCTGGATGACCTGGCCGGCGCCCAGCTGGAACTGGAGCGGCTTGCCTCGGTTCCAGCTGGCGTCGAACTCCTCACCACTGGTGAAGGAGACGCCGACGTAGTGCACGGAGACCATGTCCCCGGCCTTGGCGACCGGCCCGTCGCCCTCCCACAGGTCCACGATCTCCAGGTCGGTGGGAGCCGGGCCCTCAGGGAAGTCGATCTCGGGCTTGTCGATGTTCACGTATGTGCTCCTACCTGCGAATCTTTTCGATTACCGGGCCAGTCTTGCAGATCCCGAAGACCGTCCGGTCAGACCGTGCCGACGATGTCCACCACGAAGACCAGGGTGTTCTTCGCCAGCTCGTGCTGCGGGCTGGCGCCGTAGCCCAGCTTCGGCGGGATCACGATCTCCACCCGGTCCCCGACGTGCTTGCCGACCAGTGCCTGGTCCCAGCCCTGGACGACCTGCCCGGTGCCGATCTGGAAGGCCGTCGCCCCACCGTGGTCCCACGACGAGTCGAACTTCTTCCCGTCCTCCCACTTCACGCCGGTGTACTGGGCGATCAGGCCGTCACCGGCCTTCACCTCCGGGCCCTTGCCCTTGATCAGCACCTGCTGCTTGAGGTTGGTGGGCGCCTTCTCCCCCTCGGGGATGGTGATCGTCGCGGCCTTGTCGTCCGCGGCCTTCACCTCCGGCATCCCGCTCTCCGGCGCCGCCTGGGTGCCCTCGGCCTTCGCCTTCTTGTCGACCTTCTGTGCGCCGACCACGTCGACGACCCAGACCAGGCCGTCCTCCGGCTTGATCCCCGACTGCGGGTTGAGGCCCTCGCCGATCAGCGCCTTGGCGGTGCCCTCGACCTCGAACCGGCTGCCGACCTTCTGCCCGGCCGCGGCGGTCAGCACCTTCGGCGGCAGCATCTGCTGCGTCATCTGGTCGGTGACCTCGGTGACGACCTGGCTGCGTGCCGCACCCGGCTTGGCGCCCGGCTGCGGCGTCCAGCTGCTGCCCAGGTTCTGGCCCTTCATGGTCTGCGCGGTGAAGTCCAGGCGGACCAGGTCGCCCTTCTTGACGACCGCGCCCTTGCCCTCGACCACGGTCTTGGTGACGACCTTGTCGGCCGGCTTGGCGTCCTTGGGCACGGAGATCGTGGGCTTCGCACCGGGCTGGCCGGTCACCTTGGCCACCGCGGCGTCGGAGGTCTTGCCGTCATCGGACCCGCAGGCTGCGGTGAGGAGCAGAACGGGCACCGCCAGCGCGGCAGCGGCGGCGCGACGGGCGTGCGTGGCGAACGGACGGGGGAAGCGCCCCCCGGGAGAATTCAGCATCTGTCCAACTCGGGCTCGTGGGGAAGATGGGCAATGCCCGCCACTCTACGACCTGTCGCTGTGACCGCTTCCTGTTAACACAGCAGCCCACCGCTGCACGGCAATGCGCCGAGAGCATTCATGCTCCCGGCGCACCCCTGCGATTTCCTGGCGTCACATCCCGGCGATCAGCTTCTCCACCCGGTCGTCGACGGAACGGAACGGGTCCTTGCACAGCACCGTGCGCTGCGCCTGGTCATTGAGCTTCAGATGCACCCAGTCGACCGTGAAATCACGGCGCTGCTCCTGAGCCCGGCGAATGAAGTCGCCACGCAACCGCGCACGCGTGGTCTGCGGCGGAACCGACTTGCCCTCGAAGATCTTCAAGTCGTTACAGATCCGTGCCGCCTGGCCCTTCCGCTCCAGGAGGTAGTAAAGACCCCGGCGGCGGTGGATGTCGTGATACGCGAGGTCTATCTGCGCCACACGCGGGTGGGACATGCTGAGGTTGTGCTTTGCGCGGTACCGCTCGATGAGCTGATGTTTCATCACCCAGTCGATCTCGGTCGCGATACGGTCCAGCTCCTGGTCACGGACGGCTTCGAGGGTGCGGCCCCACAACTCCAGGACGCGTTCGACGGTGCCCGTGCGAATTCCGCGGCGGTCGCAGAAATCGACGGCCTTCTCGTAGTACTCCTGCTGCACTTCGAGGGCGGACGCCTCACGACCGCTGGCCAGCCGCACCTTGCGCTGACCGGTGGTGTCGTGACTGACCTCACGGATCGCCCGGATCGGGTTCTCCAGCGTCAGATCGCGCATGACGGTGCCCGCCTCGATCATCCGCAGCACCAGGTCCGTGGCCCCGACCTTGAGCATCATCGTGGTCTCGGACATGTTCGAGTCGCCGACGATGACGTGCAGCCGGCGGTAGCGCTCGGCGTCCGCGTGCGGTTCGTCCCGGGTGTTGATGATCGGCCGGGAGCGGGTGGTCGCCGAGGAGACGCCCTCCCAGATGTGCTCGGCGCGCTGGCTGACGCAGTAAACCGCGCCGCGCGGCGTCTGCAGCACCTTGCCGGCACCGCACAACAGCTGCCGGGTGACGAGGAACGGAATGAGGATGTCCGCGAGCCGGGAGAACTCCCCATGACGGGCCACCAGATAGTTCTCGTGGCAACCGTAGGAGTTTCCCGCCGAATCGGTGTTGTTCTTGAAGAGATAGACGTCGCCCGCGATTCCCTCCTCGTGCAGGCGGCGTTCGGCGTCGACGAGCAGACCTTCGAGAATGCGTTCGCCGGCCTTGTCGTGGGTGACCAGCTCGGTCACGTTGTCGCACTCGGGAGTTGCGTATTCCGGGTGTGAACCCACGTCCAAGTACAGGCGGGCGCCGTTCCGCAGGAAGACGTTGCTGCTGCGGCCCCATGACACGACACGGCGGAAGAGGTACCGAGCCACTTCGTCAGGTGACAGTCGGCGCTGTCCCCTGAACGTGCACGTGACGCCGTACTCGTTCTCCAGCCCGAAAATGCGGCGGTCCATGACTGAACATTACGCCTGATGGCCTGCTCTGAAACCGGGTTCGACGGCCCCGTTTCGATCATTTTCCGCCCGGACCGCGTCCTCGGCGGGCAGCACCGGATCCCCCAGGAATCGCTTCATCGACAAAAGCACCAGCAGACCGGCGACTCCGGAGACACCGGCGACCGCGAACCCCGCGGCCGGTCCGCCGCCTTCCAGCGCCGGGCCGGCGACCGAGGCGCCCGCGGCCGAACCGACCCCGAACGTCGTCACCAGCCAGGAGAACGCCTCCGTCACCGTCCCCTTGGGCGCATGCCGGTCCACCACCACGAACGCGCAGGCCAGCGCCGGCGCCAGGAACACCCCGGCGAGACCGGTGAGCGCCGTCATCCCGGCCACCCCGGGCACCAGGAACAACGGCAGGTAGCCCAGCGCCAGCAGCACCACGAGCAGCCGCAGCCGCGCCTCCGGGCGTCCCGGCCAGTCCCGGGCACCGTAGACCAGACCACCCGCCAGCGCGCCCACGCCGAGCGCGGAGAGCAGATAGCTGGAGACCATCCCGCCGCCGTGCTGGTCGGCGTACGCCACCGCCGCCACCGCGATCGACCCCAGCGCCAGCCCGACGAAGAAGAAGGCGCTGATCAGCACCAGCAGTCCGGGCGAGCGCAGCGCCCCCAGCCAGTGCGCCTCCCGGGGCGCGCTGCGCCACTGGCGGGACGGCGGGGAGACCACGACGGAGAGCGCCCCGAGCACCCCGATCGCGTTGATCACCAGCAGCGCCGCCGCGGCCGACCAGGCCGCCACGCACAGGGTGACCAGCAACGGCCCGACCGCGAACATCACTTCCTGCGCCACCGCGTCGAGCGCGTACGCGGCGTGCACCCGGTCCGCCCGCTGGAGCACCCCCGGCCACAGTGCCCGCAGCCCGCCCTCCAGCGGCGGGGTGAAGAACCCGGCGATCGCCATGGCCGCGTAGGCGGGCCACCGCGGCTCCACCCCGACCGCGGCGAGCAGGGCCATGCCGAGCGCGGAGAGCACCGAGGCCGGCAGCATCACCCGGGGCTGCCCGTAGACGTCCACGGCGCGGCCGAGCAGCGGTTGGCCGATGGCGTTGCAGACGCCGTAGATCGCCGAGAGCGCGCCGGCCAGCGCGTAGCTGCCGCCCTGGCCCCGGACGAAGAGGACCACCGCCAGCGCCGCGGTGGCGTTCGGCAGCCGGCCCACCAGCGTCCCGGTCAGCAGCCGAGCGGCATACCGGGTCTTGAGCAAATCCGCATATCCCGCGGCCACGCCTGCCCCTCTCCGCCCGGCCCGAGCCGGGAAGTGTTACGTATAACGTGCGGCGTCATAAGTACCATGACGGCAACCCGCGGGTCCACCCCCGCAGTGCCGGACCCAAGGAGTGACGCGCCCGGTGACCAGCCACGAGGCCGCGCCCGACGGCCCCCAGCCGCCACCGGGCGGCACCCCCGGCCGGGCCGCCGCCCGGGTCACCAGCCGCGACGTGGCCCGCGCCGCCGGCGTCTCGCAGGCGGCGGTCTCCCTGGTCCTCGGCGACAAGTGGCACGGCCGGGTCTCCTCCGGCAAGGCCGAGGTGGTCCGGGCCGCCGCCCGCGAGCTGGGCTACCGCCCCAACCTCGCCGCCCGCAGCCTGCGCACCGGCCGCACCCGCACCGCGCTGCTCGTCGTCCCGACGCTCACCACCGAGTTCTTCGCGCGGGTCTACACCGGCGCCGCCCGGATCGCCGCCGACCACGACTTCGGCGTGGTGCTCTACCCCTCCCCCGAGGGCACCGGCCCGGCCCCCGACCCCTTCGACTCCGCCGCCGCCGCGCTGGACGGCGTCATCGCCTCGTCGATGGCGGCCGACGCCCTCTCCGCGCTGCGCAGCGCCGGGCTGCCGCTGGTGATGCTCGACAGCGACCCCGACGACCGCGCCGCCTCCGCCGCCGTCAACCTCGACATCGCCGACGGCGTACGGCAGTTGGCCGCCCATCTCACCGGCCTCGGCCACCGCCGGATCACCCACCTCGCGGCCGACGTGGACTCCTGGACGTTCGCCGTGCGCGCCCGGGCCCTCACCGACGCCCTGGCCGACGTCCCCGGCACGGTCCTGCGCCGGGAGCCCGCCCCCCTGGGCGTCGACGCCGGTCTGCGGGCCGCGCACGCCGCGCTGACGGCCCCCGGCCCCCGCCCCACCGCGCTGCTGTGCGACGACGACATCATCGCCGCCGGCGCCTGCAAGGCGATCCGCCGCCTCGGCCTGCGGATCCCCGAGGACATCTCGGTCACCGGCTTCGACGACCTGGCCCTCGCGGTCGCCGTGGAGCCGGAACTGACGACCGTACGCCTCCCCGCCGAGGAGTTCGGCGAGGCCGGTATGCGGGCGCTGATGGCCGTTCTGGACGGCACCCCGGCCGCCGCCGCCACCCTCCCCGTCACGCTCGTCCCGCGCGGCTCGACGGCGCCGCCGCCGGACGCCGCGGACAACACCGCGCGCCCCGGCGGGTGATGACCCACCGGGGCGCGCGGTCCGGGCTGCCGGCCCGGAAGCGGTGTGCCGCGGTCCTCAGTCGTCCGCGGCGCCGGACTCCGACTCGCCGCCGTCCGCCTCCGCGGCGGTGTCCTTGCCGGCTCCCTTGCCGTTGCCGGACGCGGGGCCGTCCGAGGACTCGCCCTCGCCGGCCGCGGGCTTGCCCTTTTCCTTCTCCTTCTCCGCGGCGGCGTGCTCGTCCAGCAGCCGGGACAGCTGCCGCCCCAGGATCCGCTTGAACTTCCGCTTCTGCGGGCGGGTGCGGTCCAGCACCGCGACCTCGAGGTGCTCGGCGGTCAGCGTCCGCTCGCCGCCGTTGGTGTCCCGGGAGAGCGAGTCGACCGCCAGCCGCAGCGCCTCCGCCAGCGACATCCCGTCGCGGTGGCGCTGGTCGAGGTAGCTGCTGATCTGGTCGGCGTTGCCGCCGACCGCGACCGAGCCGTGCTCGTCCACGATCGAGCCGTCGTGCGGCAGCCGGTAGATCTGGTCGTCCTCGGGGGCGTTGCCCACCTCGGCGACGATCAGCTCGACCTCGTAGGGCTTCTCGGCGGCGCTGGAGAAGATCGTGCCGAGCGTCTGGGCGTAGACGTTGGCCAGCCCGCGGGCGGTCACGTCCTCCCGGTGGTAGGTGTAACCGCGCAGGTCGGCGTAGCGCACGCCGCCGATCCGGAGGTTCTCGAACTCGTTGTACTTGCCGACCGCGGCGAAGGCGATCCGGTCGTAGATCTCGCTGACCTTGTGCAGGGCCCGGGAGGGATTCTCGGCGACGAAGAGCACGCCGTCGGTGTACTGCAGCACCACGACGCTGCGGCCGCGCGCAATGCCCTTGCGGGCGTACTCGGCGCGGTCGGCCATGGCCTGCTGGGGTGAGACATAGAACGGCGTCGACACCGGCTATCCGTCCCTTCCTGTCAAAAGCTCTCTCGCTGTCTGGGGGCGCACCACGAAACCATCCGTCCCGTCAGAGCAGCGCGGCGCGCGGGCCGTCGGGCTGGTCGAGGCGCCGCTCGTGCACGGCGCGGGCGATCTCCGAGACCTCCGCCTCGGTCAACTTCTTGCATCCCTCTTCGGTGATCACCGTGACGATCGGGTAGATCCGCCGCGCCATGTCCGGCCCACCGGTCGCCGAGTCGTCGTCGGCCGCGTCGAAGAGCGCCTGGACGACG
The DNA here is from genome assembly GCF_002803155.1 of Streptomyces sp. CB02959. Lineage (GTDB taxonomy): Bacteria > Actinomycetota > Actinomycetes > Streptomycetales > Streptomycetaceae > Streptomyces. The sequence continues at coordinate 115,395 of NZ_NNBP01000025.1, read as the reverse complement.
GCGGTGGCGGCCTGATGCTCCGTGAAGTCCTCGCGGAAGAGCTTCTTGAGCGCGCTGCGCGCGAAGACCGAGCCGGAGCCGGTCGCCGCGAAGCCGTGCTCCTCCGAACGCCCGCCGGTGACGTCGTAGGAGAAGATCCGGCCCTTCTCGCGCTCCAGGTCGTAGCCGGCGAACAGCGGCACCACGGCGAGGCCCTGCATGGCCATCCCGAGGTTGCCGCGGATCATCGTCGAGAGCCGGTTCGCCTTGCCCTCCAGGGAGAGTTGGGCACCCTCGACCTTCTCGAAGTGCTCCAGCTCCAGCTGGAACAGCTTGACCATCTCGATCGCGAGTCCGGCCGTGCCCGCGACGCCGACCGCCGAGTACTCGTCGGCCGGGAAGACCTTCTCCATGTCGCGCTGCGCGATGACGTTGCCCATCGTCGCCCGGCGGTCACCGGCGAGCACCACACCGCCGGGGAACGAGACCGCCACGATGGTGGTGCCGTGCGGGGCCTCGAAGGCACCCTGCACGGGCGGCATCTGGCGGTTGCCCGGCAGCAGCTCGGGCGAGTGCTGCCCGAGGAAGTCCATGAATGACGAGGATCCAGGCGTCAGGAAGGCAGCTGGCAGACGCCCAGTGCTCGGAGTGTTGGCTTCCACACGTTTCCTTCCGGATACTCGGCCGCCCGCCCCGAAGTACGTCCGACCGATCCTTGAATTGACCCAAGGCTGCATTGCAGCTGAAGCAGAGTACGCCTCGGACCCTACCCGCCCCGGAGCCGTGATCCACATGTCGGGATCCGGTATCGACGGGCCGGGCAGAACCCGCCCGAAGCCGAGCACGCCGGCCGGGCACCACGCGCGGGAATTCCTCTTCGCACCGCGCACAGCACACCGGCCGGCGAGCGTCAGATATAAGCGCCCGATTTGCGCTTACTGTCCGCCTTTTTGAACGAAAGACCGCACGAAATCCTCGGCATTTTCTTCGAGCACGTCGTCGATCTCGTCCAGGACGGAATCCACGTCGTCGGACAATTTCTCCTGGCGCTCCTTGAGGTCCCCCGACGCCTCCGCGTCCTGGGCCTGCTCCTCGACCTCTTCGGTGGACCGGGTGGCCCGCTGCTGTCCGCCGCCGCTGTCCTTGGTCGCCATATCCCTCACCCCGCTCGGTTCGCCCCGCTCGATGTGACCTTCAAGATCCGACCCTACAAGCAGGGTCCGACATCGGCCCTGCACTTGCTGCAACGCCCGGGAGTCACCTGAATGATTCCCGCACCGGGGCCGATTCAGCCGTCGATCAGCCACGGATCACGGTGTATTTGCCATGAACCTGCCTCGCCTCAGCGTCCGGACAACGTCCTGACCAGCTCTTCTGCCGTGCGGCAACGGTCCAGGAGCTCCTTCACGTGCTTACGGGTCCCGCGCAGCGGTTCCAGCGTGGGCACCCGTTGCAGAGAGTCACGACCGGGCAGGTCGAAGATGACCGAATCCCACGAGGCGGCGGCCACGTCGTCCGCGTACTGCTCCAGGCAGCGGCCGCGGAAGTAGGCCCTGGTGTCCTCCGGAGGCTTCAGCTCGGCCTGCTCCACCGCGGACTCGTCCAGCAGCCGCTTCATCTTGCCGCGCGCCGCCAGACGGTTGTACAGGCCCTTCTCGGCGCGCACGTCGGCGTACTGGAGGTCGATGAGGTGCAGCCGGGCGGCGTCCCAGTCCAGGCCGTCCCGGCGGCGGTAGCCCTCCATCAGCTCCCGCTTGGCGACCCAGTCCAGCTCCCCCGACAGGCTCATCGGGTCGTTCTCCAGACGGCCCAGCACGTCCTCCCACCGGGACAGCACGTCCCGGGTCTGCTCGTCCGCGTCCGCGCCGTAGCGGTCCTCGACGTACTTGCGGGCCAGCTCGAAGTACTCCATCTGGAGCTGCACCGCGGTCAGCGTGCGCCCGCTGCGGAGCGTGATCAGATGACCCAGCGACGGGTCGTGCGAGACCTGGTGCAGGGTGCGGACCGGCTGGTCGACGGCGAGATCGACGGCGATGAAGCCGTCCTCGATCATGGACAGCACCAGCGCGGTGGTGCCCAGCTTCAGGTACGTCGAGATCTCGGAGAGGTTGGCGTCGCCGATGATCACGTGCAGCCGGCGGTACTTCTCGGCGTCCGCGTGCGGTTCGTCCCGGGTGTTGATGATGGGCCGCTTGAGGGTCGTCTCCAGGCCCACCTCCACCTCGAAGTAGTCGGCGCGCTGGCTGATCTGGAAACCGTGCTCGTGCCCGTCCTGGCCGATGCCGACCCGTCCGGCGCCGGTGACCACCTGCCGGGAGACGAAGAACGGCGTCAGGTGGCGCACGATGTCCGAGAACGGGGTCTCCCGCTTCATCAGGTAGTTCTCGTGCGTCCCGTAGGAGGCGCCCTTGTTGTCGGTGTTGTTCTTGTAGAGGTGGATGGGCTGGGCGCCGGGGACCTGCGCCGCGCGCTCGGCGGCCTCGGCCATGATCCGCTCGCCGGCCTTGTCCCACAGGACCGCGTCCCTCGGATTGGTGACCTCGGGAGCGCTGTACTCGGGGTGCGCATGGTCGACGTAGAGCCTGGCCCCGTTGGTGAGGATCACATTGGCCAGGCCGATGTCCTCGTCCGTGAGCTGGCTGGAGTCGGCGGCCTCGCGGGCGAGGTCGAAGCCGCGGGCGTCCCGCAGCGGGTTCTCCTCCTCGAAGTCCCAGCGAGCACGTCGTGCCCGGTGCATCGCGGCCGCGTAGGCGTTGACGACCTGGGACGAGGTGAGCATGGCATTGGCGTTCGGGTGGCCGGGGACGGAGATCCCGTACTCCGTCTCGATTCCCATTACTCGCCGTACGGTCATGCGGCCCTCCTTGCCCGGCGGCGCCCCCGGATGGGGCAGGCGCTCAAAAACCGCTGCACTTCCGGTCCCCGTACGTTCCCCGCGTCCGCACAGCGACACGCAGCGGTACCGAAGAGCCTAGAACGCCTTTGCGGCGCTGGGGAGATCATTACAGTCATTGCTCCAGTCCGGTTTTCCCTGGTCCGTCGCCGGGCCGCCGGGGCGGTCCGGGCGCCCCCGGAAAAGCGTCCGGCTGCGGACGCCCCGTGCAGGACATCCGCAGCCGGAGAGCGGTGTTACAGGTATTGGCCGGTATTCGCCACCGTGTCGATGGAGCGACCGGTGTCCGCGCCCTGCTTTCCGGTGACCAGGGTGCGGATGTAGACGATCCGCTCGCCCTTCTTTCCGGAGATCCGGGCCCAGTCGTCCGGGTTGGTGGTGTTGGGCAGGTCCTCGTTCTCCTTGAACTCGTCCACGCACGCCTGGAGGAGGTGGGAGACCCGCAGACCCTTCTGGTTGTGCTCGAGGAAAGCCTTGATGGCCATCTTCTTCGCACGTCCGACGATGTTCTCGATCATTGCGCCGGAGTTGAAGTCCTTGAAGTAAAGGACTTCCTTGTCACCATTGGCGTAGGTGACCTCCAGGAAGCGGTTTTCCTCGGATTCCGCGTACATCTGCTCGACGACCGACTGGATCATTCCGCTGACCGCCGCCTTACGGGAATTCCCGTGCTCGGCGAGATCGTCGGAGTGCAGCGGGAGCCTTTCCGTGAGGTACTTCGAGAAGATGTCCTTGGCGGCCTCCGCGTCCGGACGCTCGATCTTGATCTTCACGTCGAGGCGGCCGGGGCGCAGGATCGCCGGGTCGATCATGTCCTCGCGGTTCGAGGCACCGATGACGATGACGTTCTCCAGGCCCTCGACGCCGTCGATCTCGGAGAGCAGCTGCGGGACGATGGTGTTCTCCACGTCCGAGCTGACCCCGGATCCACGGGTCCGGAAGAGGGAGTCCATCTCGTCGAAGAAGACGATGACGGGCGTCCCCTCGCTCGCCTTCTCCCTGGCGCGCTGGAAGACCAGGCGGATGTGCCGCTCGGTTTCGCCGACGTACTTGTTGAGCAGCTCGGGGCCCTTGATGTTCAGGAAGAAGCTCTTCCCGGCGGGCTGCCCGGTCACCTCGGCGACCTTCTTGGCAAGGGAGTTGGCGACCGCCTTGGCGATGAGCGTCTTGCCGCAGCCGGGCGGGCCGTAGAGCAAGACGCCCTTGGGCGGGCGGAGTTCGTGCTCCTTGAAGAGGTCCGGGTAGAGGTAGGGGAGCTCGACCGCGTCCCGGATCTGCTCGATCTGGCCGCTCAGACCACCGATCTTGGTGTAGTCGATGTCCGGGACCTCTTCGAGGACCAGCTCCTCGACCTCGCTCTTGGGGATGACCTCGTAGACGTAGCCGGAGCGGGTGTCGAGCAGCAGGGCGTCGCCGGGGCGGATGGTGACGTCCAGCAGCGGCTCGGCGAGCCGCACCACCCGCTCCTCGTCGGTGTGCCCGATGACCAGCGCGCGCTCGCCGTCCTCAAGGACTTCCTTGAGGGTGACGATGTCGCCGGCGCTCTCGAACTCCATGGCCGCGACCACGTTGAGCGCTTCGTTGAGCATCACCTCTTGGCCGCGCCGGAGCTCTTCGGCCTCGACGCTGGGGCTGACGTTCACCCGGAGCTTGCGGCCCCCGGTGAAGATGTCGACGGTGCCGTCCTCATTCACCTGCAGGAAGACACCGAAGCCGGCCGGCGGCTGAGCGAGCCGGTCGACCTCCTCCTTGAGAGCGACAATCTGGTCGCGGGCCTCGCGGAGCGTATTGGCGAGGCGTTCATTCTGGGCGGAAACACCGGCCAGGTTGGTCTGCAGCTCGACGATCCGCTCTTCGAGAATCCTCGTGTGCCGCGGAGAGTCGGCGAGCTTACGTCGCAGGACGGCGATCTCCTGCTCAAGATAGGCAACCTGACCGGCTGGATCTTCAGACCCGCGCCCCGGCCGGATGCCGCGGTTGATGTCGTCGTCGTGGGCTGCCACGGTCCTCACCTCCTCCAAGGAGCTGGACGCTTCCAGACCCTACCTGGGCCGGTGCAGGTTGAAACCCCTAGATCGAAAAGACTGTCGGGGTGTGTCCGATCTTCACCCTTGCGCACGTCCTCACGCCAGGGGAATACCCACCCATCAACATCGGAAAGCGAGCGGTTGTATCGTCGAGTCGGTCAACACCCGTCAGGGCTGGCGCCACTTAGACAAAAACGGTTCACGTAAGCAGGAACGGCAGGCGAGATGACCCCGCAGGACGAAGCACCGGAGCTGGAAGTCTGGATCGACCAGGACCTGTGCACCGGGGACGGGATCTGCGCGCAGTACGCGCCGGAGGTCTTCGAGCTGGACATCGACGGCCTGGCCTATGTGAAGAGCGCCGACGACGAACTGCTGCAGGAGAAGGGCGCCACAACGCCCGTCCCGTTGCCGCTGCTCAACGACGTGCGGGACTCCGCCAACGAGTGCCCCGGCGACTGCATCCACGTGCGCCGGGTCTCCGACCACGCCGAGGTCTACGGGCCGGACGCGGAGTGACCGGCGGCGCGTACGCGCCGTGGACGCCGTGCGTACGCGGCGTAGGCATGACACAGCAGAACACCGCAGACACGTGCGCCGTGTGACGGATCAGGCACCTGCGGTGGTCGACGAGGCGGGGAGTTCGTCCTGGACGAACTTCCCGCCTTGCCATTGCCACTTGACGGTCTTGTGCACGTCCGGCATGTAGCTCGGCACGTCGGGTGAGGAGTAGCCCTGGACGGCCGCGGAGACGACCCGGCCCTGGAGGGCGATGTCCTGGACGGAGAGCCGCTGGGCGGGCGCCAGGAGGGTCGCCACGATGCGCGGTGGGGCCTTCGGGTCGGAGGGCTGGGCGAGGACGTAGACGCCGCTGGGCGGGGTGCCGGCCTCGGTGTGGCAGCGGACCACGGCGACGGTCTGGGTGCCGCCGGCGCCGTCGAGGTCCCCGGAGACCTTCTGGACCACGTCGAGGCGGTTGGGTCCGCAGTTGACGGGGAAGGCCACACGGCCCGGATCGGGTGCCGGCGCGACCGCGGCGGCCTTGGTGGTGCCGGCGGCCGTGGCGGTGGCCCCGGAAGGCTGGAAGAGGGACGAGACCGCGATCACCGCCGAGAGGGCGGTGGCGGTGGCGAGCCAGTGCATGGGGTGGGGCTGGGTGTGCAACAGGTCCTGGCCTGCCAAGGGCTGCACGCGGGGTAACTCCTGTGAGGTGCTGTGGCGGTGGGAGTGCCCAGCATCGTTCCACAGCGGGGGGCGGCAAGGAACCGGCGGGGGCGGAGTTTGCGGAGTTTTCCGTACCGGCCCGGAGGGAGAACGAGACGGCGCCGCCGACGGCTCCCGCTCGGGGGGAACTCGTCGGCGGCGCCGGTCGGTTCGGTGGCCTGCCGGGCGGCGTCAGTCGCGCTCGGGCGAGCCGTCGGTGAGGTCCGCGGTGAGGTCGGCCGCGGCGGCCCCGTCGGGCTTGCCGGCGGCGCTCTTCTCCCGGCCCTCGGCGGCGGCCTTCTCCCGTCCGGGCCCGGTGTAGTCCTCGCCGTAGGCGCCCTTCGCGGGACGGCGGCGGCGCAGCGGGGGCTCGACGCCGTCGGCCAGCCGGCGGGCGGTCAGCAGGAAGCCGGTGTGACCGATCATCCGGTGGTCGGGACGGACCGCGAGGCCCTCCACGTGCCAGGTGCGGACCATGGTTTCCCAGGCCGACGGCTCGTTGAAGGTGCCGTGTTCGCGGATCGCCTCCACGGTGCGGGCCAGCTGCGTGGTCGTGGCCACGTAGGCGCAGAGGATGCCGCCGGGCACCAGGGCCTTGGAGACGGCCTCCAGGCACTCCCAGGGGGCGAGCATGTCCAGGATGACCCGGTCGACATCGGTGTCGGAGAGGTTGTCCTGGAGGTCGCCCACGGTGAGCGTCCAGGCGGGGTGCGGACCGCCGAAGTAGCGCTCCACGTTCTGGGTGGCGATCTCGGCGAAGTCGGCGCGGCGCTCGTAGGAGTGCAGCATGCCGTCGTCGCCGATGGCGCGCAGCAGGAAGCTGCTCAGCGAGCCGGACCCCACCCCCGCCTCGACGACGCGGGCGCCGGGGAAGATGTCGGCCATCGCCAGGATCTGCCCCGCGTCCTTGGGGTAGACCACGGCGGCACCGCGGGGCATGGACAGGACGTAGTCGGGGAGCAGGGGACGCAGCGCGAGGTAAGCGACGTTTCCGGTGGTACGGACAACACTGCCCTCGGGCGCGCCGATCAGCTCGTCGTGGGGGAAGGCTCCCTTGTGGGTGTGGAAGCTCTTGCCCTCTTCGAGCGTGAAGGTGTAGTGGCGTCCCTTGGGGTCGGTGAGCTGGACCTGGTCCCCGACCTTGAAGGGCCCGCGACGGCGGGCGGCACCGGTCGGTTCGGACATGTGACCAGCCTACCGGCCGTTCGGCGTCCGCCGTACCAGGGGCACCGGACCGGCCCCTCCGACCGGCCCTTCCTACAGGCCGGTCGAACGCGACAGGCCCCCCGGCTGGGGGCTACCCAGGGGTGGCGGCGGGGAACCGCGCCGGACAGGCGATCAGGAGGGGCGGGCCATGGCGGCGACGAAGGCGCGTTCCACGTCGGCGGTGGAGAGGACGCCGTAGATCGCGCCGGACGGTTCGACGACGAGGTACTCGGTGGCGGGGGTGGCGCGCAGGTGGTCCAGGAGGTCCTCACCGGCGAGGTCGGCGTCGACCCGCATGCCGTCCTTGAGGTCCTGGGCGAGGGAGCCGGCGGCGACCCACGGGCGGCGGTGTTCGGGGATGCCCACGAGGGCGGCCTCGCGGACCAGGGCGGTGGGGAATCCCTGGCGGTCGACGACGACCAGGGCGCGGGCGCCGGCGTCGTTGGCGCGGCGCAGCGCCTCGGACAGCGGGGTGTCGGTCTCGACGGGGATGGCGCGCCGGGTGAGCGTACGGGCGGTGAGGTCGGGGAGGCGTTCGCGCAGCCGGGCCATGCGGAGGCTGTTGCCGGCGCCGGTCCAGATGATGGCGGCGAGGATCGCGGCGAGCAGGGCGTCGGTGAGCGAGTCGGCGCCGCCGATCTCCTCGGGGGCCCGGCCGAGGGCGCCGGTGTGGGTGAGCAGCGGGAGGCCGATGAGGACGGTGACGGCCAGCGCGCGGCCGACCCAGGCGGCGGCGACGGTGCCGCTCATCGGCTTGCCGGTGATCTTCCAGACGACGGCGCGCAGCATCCGGCCGCCGTCCAGGGGGAGGCCGGGGAGCAGGTTGAAGATCGCGACGATGAGGTTGGAGATCATCAGGCCGGCGAGCAGGACGCCGGGGACGGTGCCCGGTTCGACCATCTGCATGCCGACGTAGAAGACGCCGGCGAGGACCAGGGAGAGGAGCGGGCCGACGAAGGCGAGGACGAACTCCCGCCCGGGGGTCTCGGTCTCCTTCTCTATCTCGGAGACGCCGCCGAAGAACTGGAGCTGGATCCGGCGGACGGGGAGCTTGAAGCGGAGCGCCGCGACGGTGTGCGCGAGTTCGTGGACGAGCACGGAGGCGTAGAAGGCGACCGCGAAGAACAGGGAGACCAGGTAGCGGGCGGCGCCCAGCTCGGGCAGGACCCGCTCCAGTTGGCCGCCGAAGACCCAGGTGATCAGGGCCGCGACCAGGAACCAACTGGGCGCGACGTAGACGGGCACGCCGAAGGGGCGGCCCATGAGGATGCCGCCGCCCGGGGCCTTCTGGCCGGTGTTCGCCCGGTCGGCGCCCTGCGGTCCGTCCGGGCCCGGTGGTGCCGCCGGGGGCCCGTCGGGTGTCTGCACGGGCGGCTGGGGCGGCCGGTCCTGCCCGGACTCCTGGGGGTCCTGCGGCTTCCCGCTCTCGTCCACGGCGTCCCCTCGTCGAATACGGCTTCGGCACCTGCGCTGCCTGACAACTCGATCATGCAGGGCAAAGGTGCCCGACGTCGATGGTATGCGGAGCTTCCGGCCGTGATCCGCTTCGGGGCGGGCCGTAGCGCGTGCTCACGGTCGGTGACCCTGCCGCGATTGTCAGTGGCGGGCCGTAGGGTTCTGTGGCATGGGATCGAGCACGGAGAAGACCGAGGTGGACGCGCCGGGTGGCGGGCCGGAGTCGGCGGCGGTGCCCGCACAGGGGCCGGCGCCGGCGGAGGCCGCGGTGCCGGCGCGGGGTGGGGCGCAGCCGCCGGTGGCGCTGTCGCCGTCGCGGGCGAGCGACTTCATGCAGTGCCCGCTGCTCTACCGCTTCCGCGTGATCGACAAGCTGCCGGAGAAGCCGAGTGCGGCGGCGACCCGCGGCACGGTGGTGCATGCGGTGCTGGAGCGGCTCTTCGACGTGCCCGCGGGGGAGCGCACGGCGGGCGAGGCCCGCGCGCTGGTGCCGGTGGAGTGGGAGAAGCTGCTGGCCAAGCGCCCGGAGTTGGCCGCGCTGTTTCCGGATGATGTGGACGGGGCGCGGCTGGGCCAGTGGCTGGCGGAGGCCGAGGGGCTGGTGGACCGCTGGTTCACGCTGGAGGATCCGACGCGGCTGGAGCCGGCCGACCGCGAGCTGTACGTGGAGACGGTGCTGGATTCCGGGCTGCGGCTGCGGGGGTTCATCGACCGGGTCGACGTGGCGCCGACGGGCGAGGTGCGGCTGGTCGACTACAAGACCGGCAAGGCGCCGCGGCCGCAGTTCGCCGAGGGCGCGCTGTTCCAGATGAAGTTCTACGCGCTGGTGATGTGGCGGCTGCGGGGTGTGGTGCCGCGCCGGCTCCAGCTGGTCTACCTGGGCAGCGGCGAGGTGGTGACGTACGACCCGGGTGAGGCCGATCTGCGGGCCGTGGAGCGGAAGTTGCTGGCGCTGTGGGAGGCGATCCGGCTGGCGACGGAGACCGGCGACTGGCGGCCGCGGCCGACGAAGCTGTGCGGCTGGTGCGACCACCAGGCGCACTGTCCGGAATTCGGCGGCACTCCCCCGGTGTATCCGTTGCCGGTGGTGGGAGGCGGCGGCGACTGATTCGGCCGGGGGTCCGGGGGTTGCCCCCGGGAGACGCAGTCGTTGCCGGTGGTGGGCGGCGGCGGCGACTGATTCGGCCGGGGGTCCGGGGGTTGCCCCCGGGAGACGCAGTCGTTGCCGGTGGCGGGAGGCGGCAGCGACTGATCCGGCCGGGGTCCGGGGGCGCTCTCCGGACGGCGTGGTCGTTGCCGGTGCGCCCGGCGGAGGGCCGGAGTGGGCCGCAGGGCAGAATGGAGCGGATCGAGTAGATCGAGCCTCGTCGAAGGAGAGCTTGTGGCCATCCGCGTCCTGCTGGTCGACGACCAGCCCCTGCTGCGTACGGGTTTCCGGATGATTCTGGAGGCCGAGCAGGATCTGGCGGTCGTCGGTGAGGCGGGCGACGGGCTTCAGGCGCTGGACCAGGTGCGGGCGTTGCAGCCCGATGTGGTGCTGATGGACATCCGGATGCCGCGGATGGACGGTGTGGAGGCGACCCGGCAGATCACCGGCCCGGCGAAGGACGGTCCGGCGAAGGTGCTGGTGCTGACCACGTTCGACCTGGACGAGTACGTCGTCGAGGCGCTGCGGGCCGGGGCCAGCGGCTTCCTGCTCAAGGACGCCCCGGCCAACGAACTGGTGCAGGCGATCCGGGTGGTGGCGGCGGGCGAGGCGATGCTCGCGCCGAGCATCACCCGCCGGCTGCTGGACAAGTACGCCGAGCATCTGCCGTCGGGTGAGGAGCCGGTGCCTGGCACCCTCCACACGCTCACCGACCGGGAGGTGGAGGTGCTGAAGCTGGTGGCCCGCGGGTTGTCGAACGCGGAGATCGCCGCCGATCTGTTCGTCAGCGAGACGACGGTCAAGACGCACGTGGGGCACGTGCTGACGAAGCTGGGGCTGCGGGACCGGGTGCAGGCGGCGGTGTACGCGTACGAGAGCGGGCTGGTGCGGCCCGGCGCGCAGTAGCCGCGGCGCGGACGGCGGCGGGGCCGGACCGGGGTGTCCCGGTCCGGCCCCGCCGCCGTGGTGTTCCGGCGTGCCGCCGGGCCGGCTCAGGCGTCGGCCGACTTGCTGATCTCCCAGAAGCGGAAGACGGTCGAGGAGTCCAGGGTCCATTCCAGGCCGGAGACGCCCTGGCGGGCGACCGCGTACTGCTTGCCCTGCCAGATCGGGATGACCGGCAGGTCCTTGGCGACGATGTCCTGGAGCTCGCGGAAGGCGGCCTTGGTGGCGCCGCGGTTGGGCTGGTCGGACGTCGCGGGCAGCAGTCGGCCGGTGATCTCCGGTGAGCTGTAGTGGTTGGCCAGCACGCTGTCCTTGCCGAAGAACGGCTGGGTGAAGTTGTCCGGATCCGGGTAGTCGGGGATCCAGCCCTTGACGTAGACGCCGAACCGGCCGGCGGCCATGCCCTCGTCGTACTCCTTGGTGGGCACGCTGCGGACCTTGGCGTCGAAGAGGCCGCTGGCGTTGAGCTGGGTGGCGATCTCCTGGACGGCGGCGACGGTGCCGGGGCCGAACCGGTCGGGGGTGGCCCACAGGGTGAGCGGGACCTTGCCCGGGATGCCGGCGTCGCGCACCGCGGCGGTGGCCTTGTCGGGCTGCGGGCGGTCCCCGTAGGTGCTGAAGAAGGCGGTGTTGTGGCCGGTGATGCCGGCCGGGACGACCGAGTAGAGCGGTTCGGCGGTGCGCTGGTAGACGTCCCGGACGAGGGTGGAGCGGTCCAGGAGGTAGGCGACGGCCTTGCGGACGCCGAGTTTGCCGGCTACCGGGTCCTTGAGGTTGAAGACCAGGTGCATGACCTCGGCGCTGCCGCCCTCCACGACCTGGGTGCCGTGCTGCTGGTTCAGCGAGGCGCGGTCCAGCGCGGCGATGTCCTTCATGGCCAGGCCGCGGTAGGCGACGTCGACGCCGCCGCTCTGGACGGCCTGCTTGAGCTGGTCGCGGTTGCCGTAGAACTTCAGGGTCATCCCGGAGTTCTTGGCCTTGGCGGGGCCCTTGTAGGACGTGTTGACGGAGAACTTGGCCTGTTGGGGGCTGTAGGAGTCGAGGGCGTAGACGCCGGATCCGACGGCCTTGCCGTCGGTGCGCAGCCGGTCGGCGGGGTAGGCCGTGTGGTCGACGATGGAGCCGGCGCCGGAGGCGATCTTCATGGGGAAGGTCGCGTCGGGCGTCTTGAGGTGGAAGACCACGGTCCGGGCGTCCGGGGTCTCGACGTTGTCCAGGGCGGCGAACATCACGGCGGGGCCGTTCTTGTCCTTGATGCTCCGGATGCGGTCGAAGGAGAACTTGACGTCCTGTGACGTGAGCTTGTCCCCGTTGCTGAAGGTCAGTCCGTCCTTCAGGGTGCAGCGGTAGACCTTGCTGTCGGAGCCGGTGAAGCCGCAGCTCTCGGCGGCCTCCGGTTCCGGGGTCGTCCCGCCCTTGGGGAAGCTGAGCAGCGACTGGAAGACGTTGTTGAACAGCAGCCAGGAGCCGGGGTCATAGCCCGAGGCTGGGTCGGTGGACACGACCTTGTCGGTCATGCCCATGACGACGGGTTCGCCGTGGCCGGACGACTCCGAAGTGTCCGTGCCGCACCCGGCGACCGCGAGCAGGGCTGTCGCCAGCCCCGCTCGGATCGGGGCGGCCAGCCACTGGTCACGCTTCACTCGGTGGTTCCTCACGTTCTGGTGATGCCGGTCGGGCCGCGGCGGGCCGCCGCGGCGAGGACGGTGCGGAGCGGGCGACGGTCAGTTGGAGACGCCGCGGCCCAGCTCCCAGATCTGCAGCGCCGAGGAGGAGTTGAGGGCCCATTCGACGCCGGTGACGCTGTCGCGGGCGGCGACGTACTGCTTGCCCTGCCACAGCGGGAGGTACGGGACGTCCTCGGCGAGGATGTCCTGGGCCTGCTTGAAGCCGGCCCCGGCGGCGTTGCGGTCGGTCTGCTGGCGGGTGGTGGGGATCAGCTGGGACTCGATCGTGTCGTTGTGGTACGGGGAGTTGAGGAAGTTCCCCTTGCCCACGAACGGCGCGATGTAGTTGTCCGCATCCGGGATGTCCGCGAACCACCCCATGCCGAACGCGGCGTACTTGCCGTTCGACTCGTCGGTGCGGAACTGCTGCCAGCGGTCGATGCCCTTGATGCTGACGTCGAACAGCTTGGTGCTGTTGAGCTGCTGCTGGAGGGCGGCGAACTCCTTGGCCGTGTTGGGGCCGTAGTGGTTCTTGCTGTACGTCAGGGTGAACTTCACCGGGGTGGTGATGTTCGCCTGCTGGAGGGTCTGCCGGGCGGCGGCGACGTCGGGGTCGCCGTACTTGTTGAAGAAGGCGTTGATGTGCCCGTTGAGGCCGCTGGGGACGAGCGAGTAGAGCGGGTCGCCGGTGTACGCGTAGACGTCGCGCACCAGCTGGGAGCGGTTGACGACCTGGGCTATCGCCTGCCGGACGGCCTTGTTGGAGACGGCCGGGTCCTTGGTGTTGAAGGCGATGTAGCGGATCTCCTGGCCGGGCATCTCCTGGAGCATGAGGTGCTTGTCGTGGGAGTTCTGCAGGCTCTTGACCTGGTCGGGCGTCAGACCGCGGCTCAGCAGGTCGATGTCGCCCTTGCGGAGCGCCGCCTCCATGTCCGCGGAGTCGTCGAAGAACCGCATCTCGACCTTGTCGTTCTTCACCTGCAGCCCGCCCTTGTACTCGGGGTTCTTGGTGAAGACGGCCTTGGTGAGGCGGTCGCCGCTGTGCTCGGTCTTGAGCTCGTACGGGCCCGAACCGACGGTCTCCCAGCCCTTGTAGAGGCTGTTCTTCGGGTAGACCTGGCTGTCGACGATGGCCGCGGCGGGGGTGGCGAGCTTCTGCGGGAAGGTCGCGTCCGGCTTGGTGAGGTGGAAGACCACCTCGCTGTCGCTGGGCGTCTCGACCCGGTCGATGTCGTCGAGCAGCGACACCGGACCGTTGGTGTAGTTGATGGTCCGCAGCCGGTCGATGGAGAACTTCACGTCCTGCGCCGTCAGCGCATGGCCGTTGGAGAACTTCAGGCCGCTGCGCAACGTACATCGGTACTGCTCGTTCTGGGTGTCCCGGAAGCCGCACGACTCGGCGGCCTCGGGCACCACGGCGGTGCCGGTCCGGGGCTGCCGCATCAGCGTCTGGAAGGTGCTGCGCAACACGTTCCAGGCGTCGACGTCGTACGCCTGAGCCGGATCGAGCGGCGCCGGCGCCGCCTTGGTGGCCTCGATCTGCGAGGCGACGCCGACGACGATCGGCGAGCCGCCCGAGCCCGCACCGTCGGTGTTGCCGCAAGCAGCGAGAGCCGGGGCGAGGAGACCGGCCAGCGCCGGCAGCACCAAGGTCTTGCGATTCATCGTCGGCAGGTTCCTTATCAGCGCAGAGGTGTTGCTCGCGTCGAGATTAGTAGGCGCCGCCAGCGGGTCATCGACGCAAGGAAGTTACATCGATATGGCGGTCGGATAACGGAGACTCGGTGATCGATAACCGGACGGTGGAACGTATCGCACGTTGCCCCATCAATCCGGACACTTGCCCCCGTAGAAACCATCGATGAGACCCCCTGGAACACCGGCCGGGCCCTCTGTCGACGGCCTGGCGCGTGAGAAACGTCACGCATCCTAGCGGCCGGTCCGCCATGCGAATTCCCCCGGGTATTCGTCACGGAAAATAAGCGGTTCGCTGCCGTGAGTTCCGGAGCATTCCCCGCAGTACGCTCAGTGCACGGTTCCCTGGCTTTCCGTGATGAGCGCCCGCAGAAAAGGGAGATCGACTTCTTCGAGGGAGCGCACCACGGTCCGCCCCGGAGCAGGCGGAATGGGTGTCACGGACGGCACCGCGACCACCCGGCAGCCGGCCGCCTCCCCCGCCCGCACCCCGGTCAGGGTGTCCTCGACGACGGCGCACCGGGCCGGGTCGACGCCCAGCCGCGCGGCGGCCGTCAGATACGGGTCCGGGTACGGCTTGGTCCGCATCAGGTCGTCGCCGGCGACGGTGAGCTCGAAGTTCTCCGGGCCGAGGGAGTGCAGCACCTGATCGATGATGGTCCGGTGCGAGGCGGAGACCAGCGCGGTGGGCACCCGGTGCGCGGCCAGCTCGGACAGCAGCCGGCGGGCGCCCGGCATCAGCGGGACGCCGCGGCTGATCCGGGCCGCGAACGCCTCGTTGAGCAGGGTGCTCAGCTCGGCCAGGCCGATGTCGGCGCCGGTCGCCCGGAGCAGGTAGCCGGCGCTGCGGGACATCGGACCGCCGACCACGACCTCCCGGTGGCATTCGTCGAGGGTGTGGCCGAGCCCGGCGAAGACCTCCGCCTCGGCCTCCCACCAGAAGCCCTCGGTGTCGACGAGCGTGCCGTCCAGATCGAGGAACACGGCCTGGAGGGTCGCGGCTTCGGCCGTGCGGGTGCCGACTGCGGGGATGCTGCTGGTCATCCATCCACCTCCGTTGGGACGTCCCCGGAGGGACGAAAAGGCCGGCCGCCTCCCCCGGCGGGGGGAAACAACCGGCCACTACCGGACCGACCAGTGTACGACCGTGCCCGGCGGAACGCCCGGGGAGTGCGAAGGATCCGCTTCCCGGGCGCTCCGCCGGGCACCCTGCGCTACGGTGCGTCACCACCCGGGGCCCGGGGAACGTCCCCCTGGCCCCGGGCGGTACCGCGTCACCGCGCGTTGAAGTACTTGGCCTCGGGGTGGTGGATGACGATGGCGTCGGTGGACTGCTCCGGGTGGAGCTGGAACTCCTCGGAGAGCTGGACGCCGATCCGATCGGGCTGGAGGAGGTCGGCGATCTTGGCGCGGTCCTCCAGGTCCGGGCAGGCGCCGTAGCCGAGGGAGAAGCGCGCGCCGCGGTACTTCAGCGCGAACATGTCCTCGACGTCCGCCGGGTCCTCCCCGGCGAAGCCCAGCTCGGCGCGGACCCGGGCGTGCCAGTACTCGGCCAGCGCCTCGGCCAACTGGACGGACAGGCCGTGCAGTTCGAGGTAGTCGCGGTAGGAGTTGGCCTCGAACAGCTCGGCGGTGGCCTCGCCGATCTTCGAGCCGACGGTGACGACCTGGAGGCCGACGACGTCGGTCTCGCCGGACTCCTCGGGGCGGAAGAAGTCGGCCAGGCACAGGCGGCGGCCGCGGCGCTGCCGGGGGAAGGTGAAGCGGGTGCGCTCGGTGCCGTCCTCGCCCAGCAGGATCAGGTCGTCGCCCTTGGACACGCACGGGAAGTAGCCGTAGACGACGGCCGCCTCCAGCAGGTTCTCGGTCTGGAGCTTGTCCAGCCAGCCGCGCAGCCGCGGCCGGCCCTCGGTCTCCACGAGCTCCTCGTAGGTGGGGCCCTCGCCGGTGCGGGCCTGCTTGAGTCCCCACTGCCCCTTGAACAGGGCGCCCTCGTCGAGCCAGGAGGCGTAGTCGGCGAGCTGGATGCCCTTGATGACCCGGGTGCCCCAGAACGGCGGGGTCGGCACTGGGTTGTCGACGGCGACGTCGGAGCGGACCGCGCCCTGCTCCGGCTCCGGCTCGGCGGCCTGCGCGGCCCGCTGCGGCACCCGGCGCTGCTTCAGCTCGGGCAGGGTCGCGCCGGGGACGCCGCGCTTGACGGCGATGAGCGCGTCCATCAGCCGCAGGCCCTCGAACGCGTCCCGGGCGTAGCGGACTTCGCCCTCGTAGATCTCGTGGAGGTCCTGCTCGACGTAGGCGCGGGTCAGGGCGGCGCCGCCGAGGATGACGGGGTAGTCGGCCGCCATCTTGCGCTGGTTGAGCTCCTCCAGGTTCTCCTTCATGATCACGGTGGACTTGACCAGGAGTCCGGACATGCCGATGACGTCGGCCCGGTGCTCCTCGGCAGCCTCCAGGATCGCGGAGACGGGCTGCTTGATGCCCAGGTTGACGACGTTGTAGCCGTTGTTGGACAGGATGATGTCGACGAGGTTCTTGCCGATGTCGTGGACGTCGCCGCGGACGGTGGCCAGCACGATCGTGCCCTTGCCCTCGTCGTCGGACTTCTCCATGTGCGGCTCCAGGTAGGCCACCGCGCCCTTCATGACCTCGGCGGACTGGAGCACGAACGGCAGCTGCATCTGGCCGGAGCCGAACAGCTCGCCGACCACCTTCATGCCGTCGAGCAGCGTCTCGTTGACGATGTCCAGCGCCGGACGGTCCTGGAGCGCCGTTTCGAGGTCGGCCTCCAGGCCGTTCTTCTCGCCGTCGATGATGCGCCGCTTGAGCCGCTCCTCCAACGGCAGCGCCGCCAGCTCCTCGGCCTTGCCCGCCTTCAACGACTTCGCGGTCGCGCCCTCGAACAGCTCCATCAGCTTCTGCAGCGGGTCGTAGCCCTCGGCACGCCGGTCGTAGACCAGGTCCCGCGCCACGGTGACCTGCTCCTCGTCGAAACGTGCGATCGGCAGGATCTTCGAGGCGTGCACGATCGCCGAGTCCAGGCCGGCCTTGACGCACTCGTCCAGGAACACCGAGTTCAGCACGATGCGGGCGGCCGGATTCAGACCGAAGGAGATGTTCGACAGGCCCAGCGTCGTCTGCACGTCCGGATGACGCCGCTTCAGCTCCCGGATGCCCTCGATGGTGGCGATGCCGTCCTTGCGGGACTCCTCCTGACCGGTGCAGATGGTGAACGTCAGGCAGTCGATGAGGATGTCCGACTCGCGCACCCCCCAGTTGCCGGTCAGGTCCGCGATCAGCCGCTCGGCGATCTCCACCTTCTTCTCCGCCGTGCGCGCCTGGCCCTCCTCGTCGATGGTCAACGCGATCAGCGCCGCACCGTGCTCGGTCGCCAACCGCGTCACCTTCGCGAAGCGCGACTCCGGACCGTCGCCGTCCTCGTAGTTGACGGAGTTGATCACCGCGCGGCCGCCGAGCTTCTCCAACCCCGCCTCGATCACATCGAGCTCGGTGGAGTCCAGCACGATCGGCAGGGTGGAGGCGGTGGCGAACCGGCCGGCCAGCTCCGCCATGTCCGCCACACCGTCGCGGCCCACGTAGTCCACGCACAGGTCGAGCATGTGGGCGCCCTCGCGGATCTGGTCGCGGGCGATCTCCACGCAGTCGTCCCAGCGGCCCTCCAGCATGGCCTCACGGAACTTCTTCGACCCGTTGGCGTTGGTCCGCTCACCGATCGCCAGGTAGGAGGTGTCCTGGCGGAACGGGACCGTCTGGTACAGCGACGCCGCGCCGGGCTCGGGACGCGCCTCGCGGGCCGTGGGAGCAAGGCCCCGGACCCGTTCGACGACCTGCCGCAGGTGCTCGGGCGTGGTGCCGCAGCAGCCGCCCACCAAGGACAGCCCGTACTCGCCGACGAACGTCTCCTGGGCGTCGGCCAGCTCGGACGCCGACAGCGGGTAGTGCGCACCGTCCTTGCCCAGGACCGGCAGGCCGGCGTTGGGCATGCAGGACAGCGGGATGCGGGAGTGACGCGCCAGATAGCGCAGGTGCTCGCTCATCTCGGCCGGGCCGGTCGCGCAGTTCAGACCGATCATGTCGATGCCCAACGGCTCCAGCGCCGTCAGCGCCGCCCCGATCTCCGAGCCCAGCAGCATCGTCCCGGTGGTCTCCACCGTCACCGAGCAGATGATCGGCAGGTCCGTGCCGGTGGCCTCCAGGGCCCGGCGGGCGCCCAGCACGGCGGCCTTGGTCTGCAGCAGGTCCTGGGTGGTCTCCACCAGCAGCGCGTCCGCGCCGCCGGCGATCATGCCCTCGGCGTTGCTCTGGTAGGCGTCCCGCAGCGTGGCGTAGTCGACGTGCCCGAGGGTGGGGAGCTTGGTGCCCGGACCCATGGAGCCCAGGACGTAGCGCTGCTGCCCGGTGGAGGCGGTGAACTCGTCGGCGACCTCACGGGCGATCGCGGCACCGGCCTGCGACAGCTGGTGGACCCGGTCCGCGATGTCGTATTCGGCCAGTGCGGCGAAATTCGCGCCGAAGGTGTTGGTCTCCACGCAGTCCACACCCACGGCGAAGTACTCCTCGTGCACCGAGCGCACGATGTCGGGCCGGGTGAGGTTGAGGATCTCGTTGCAGCCCTCCAGCTGCTGGAAGTCCTCCAGGGTCGGATCCTGCGCCTGGAGCATCGTGCCCATCGCTCCATCGGCGACCACGACCCGTGAAGCGAGCGCTTCGCGGAACGAGGTGACGCGGGACGAGCTGGTGGACGATGGCGTTTTCGAGGCCATGGTGATGCTCCCGTGGTTGCGACGGCTGTCGGCTTTGCACCCCTCCCTGAAGAGGGCGCACCCGGCCAGCGTAGCTTCCGGGCCGGAACGAGTGTTCCCCATTCCACGGCGTGGACAGCGGTTCCCGAGCGCGGCTCCGTCCGTTATCCATGATCGTCGATGGCCCGGCCCTCTCCTCATGGTCGGCATGGGCCGATATCGTTCAGCATTGTCGAACCAGCTATTTCGGAGGTCGCCCGATGGCACGCACGATCCAGTCGCTGGAGCGGGCAGCCGCGATGCTGCGGCTGCTCGCAGGGGGAGAACGGCGACTGGGCCTCTCCGACATCTCCTCCTCCCTGGGACTGGCCAAGGGCACCGCCCACGGCATCCTGCGCACGCTCCAGCAGGAGGGCTTCGTGGAGCAGGACCAGGCGTCGGGCCGCTACCAGCTCGGCGCCGAGCTGCTGCGGCTCGGCAACAGCTACCTGGACGTCCACGAGCTGCGGGCGCGCGCCCTGGTGTGGACCGACGACCTGGCCCGCTCCAGCGGGGAGAGCGTCTACCTGGGCGTCCTGCACCAGCGGGGCGTACTGATCGTGCACCACGTCTTCCGCCCCGACGACAGCCGGCAGGTGCTGGAGGTCGGCGCGATGCAGCCGCTGCACAGCACGGCGCTGGGGAAGGTGCTGTCGGCCTACGACCCGGTGGCGCACAGCGAGGCCGTGGAGGTCGAGCGGGAGGCGTTCACGCCGCGGACCACGACCGGCCTGACGGACTTCGAGGCGGTCCTGGACCTGACGCGGGCGCGCGGCTGGGCCGCGGACGTGGAGGAGACCTGGGAGGGCGTGGCCTCGATCGCCGCGCCGATCCACGACCGGCGGCGGATGCCGGTGGGTGCGGTGGGGGTCACCGGGGCCGTCGAACGGGTCTGTCGGGACGGTGAACTGCGGCCGGAAATCGTCGCTGCGGTGAGGGATTGCGCACGTGCGGTCTCCCGTGACCTGGGAGCAGGGCGATTCTGACCGCTTATGCCCTAAATGTTCACCTAAGTTTTTCGCCATAGAACCCTTGACGAGGTCTGGGAGGTAAATAAAACTGCCGTTCGTCGGTCGGCATTGCCGAACACCTAACGGCAATAAGCGTTATGGTGTGGACTGCCGCGGGCCGACCAACGCCCTCTCGGAGGGTGCGGACCACCGGAGGGACCCGGGGTTCGCCTTCCCCTGGACGAAGGACAAAGGAGTCGCGGGTGTCCAGCTCCGACATCTTCATCAGCGAGACCATCGGTACCGCTGTTCTGATCTTGATGGGCGGTGGCGTGTGCGCCGCCGTCACCTTCAAGCGCTCCAAGGCGTTCAACGCCGGATGGGTCGCCATCGCCTTCGGGTGGGGCTTCGCCGTCCTCACGGGTGCCTACATCGCCGCCAAGTCCGGCGCTCACCTCAACCCGGCCGTCACCATCGGCCTCGCGATCAAGGGCGGCATCGAGTGGAACCAGGTGCCGGTGTACTTCGCCGGTGAGTTCCTCGGCGCCATGATCGGTGCGGTCCTGGTGTGGCTCACGTACTACGGACAGTTCCGGGCGCACCTGAGCGACCCGGAGGTGCTCGCCGGCCACAACGGCGAGGAGGGCATGGTCGACCCGGCCGCCGCTCCGAAGGCCGGCCCGGTGCTGGGCATCTTCTCCACCGGCCCGGAGATCCGGAACGTGGTGCAGAACCTCGTCACCGAGATCATCGCCACCATCGTGCTCGTGCTGGCGATCCTCACCCTCGGGCTGAGCGACAACGGCAAGGGCGTGGGCGCGATCGGCACTCTGCTGGTCGCCCTGGTCGTCACCGGTATCGGCCTCTCCCTGGGCGGTCCGACCGGATACGCCATCAACCCGGTCCGCGACCTCGGTCCGCGCATCGTGCACGCGCTGCTGCCGCTGCCGAACAAGGGCGGGTCCGACTGGGGCTACGCCTGGATCCCGGTCGTCGGCCCGCTGATCGGCGGAGCCATCGCCGGGGGCATCTACCAGTTGGCGTTCGCCTGAGCCGCCCCGCCCACCCCGCCTCCGCCCGCACCGAATCCTGGAGCACACCATGAGCGACACCCCCAGCACCTCCTCGCACGGCCACGGCCCGTTCATCGCGGCGATCGACCAGGGCACCACGTCCAGCCGCTGCATCGTCTTCGACCGCGACGGCCGGATCGTCTCGGTCGACCAGAAGGAACACGAGCAGATCTTCCCCAAGCCGGGCTGGGTCGAACACGATGCGACCGAGATCTGGACCAACGTCCAGCAGGTCGTCGAGGGCGCCATCGACAAGGCCGCGCAGAGCAACCCCGGCTTCACCTCGGCCGACGTCAAGGCGATCGGCATCACCAACCAGCGCGAGACCACCCTGCTCTGGGACAAGAACACCGGTGAGCCGGTCCACAACGCCATCGTCTGGCAGGACACCCGCACCGACGGGCTCTGCAAGGAGCTGGGCCGCAACGTCGGCCAGGACCGCTTCCGCCGGGAGACCGGCCTGCCGCTGGCGTCCTACTTCGCCGGCCCGAAGATCCGCTGGCTGCTGGACAACGTCGAGGGCCTGCGCGAGCGCGCCGAGCGCGGCGAGATCCTCTTCGGCACCATGGACTCCTGGGTCATCTGGAACCTCACCGGCGGGGTCAACGGCGGCCGGCACGTCACCGATGTCACCAACGCCTCGCGCACCCTCCTGATGAACCTGCACACCCTGCAGTGGGACGAGAAGATCCTCACGTCGATGGACATCCCGGCGGCCCTGCTGCCGGAGATCCGCTCCTCCGCCGAGGTCTACGGCACCACCGCCGCCGGTGTGCTCGAAGGCGTCCCGGTCGCCTCCGCGCTCGGCGACCAGCAGGCCGCGCTCTTCGGCCAGACCTGCTTCGCCGAGGGCGAGGCCAAGTCCACGTACGGCACCGGCACCTTCATGCTGATGAACACCGGCCACCAGCCGGTGAACTCCTACAACGGGCTGCTGACCACGGTCGGCTACCGGATCGGCGACGAGCAGCCGGTCTACGCCCTGGAGGGCTCCATCGCCGTCACCGGCTCGCTCGTCCAGTGGATGCGCGACCAGATGGGGCTCATCAACAGCGCGGCCGAGATCGAGACGCTGGCCAGCACCGTCGAGGACAACGGCGGCGCGTACTTCGTGCCAGCCTTCTCCGGCCTGTTCGCCCCCTACTGGCGCTCGGACGCCCGCGGCGTCATCGCCGGCCTGACCCGGTACGTCACCAAGGCGCACATCGCCCGTGCCGTCCTCGAGGCCACCGCCTGGCAGACCCGCGAGATCACCGACGCCATGACCAAGGACTCCGGCGTCGAACTGACCGCGCTCAAGGTCGACGGCGGTATGACCTCCAACAACCTGCTGATGCAGACCATCTCGGACTTCCTGGACGCCCCCGTGGTGCGCCCGATGGTCGCCGAGACCACCTGCCTCGGCGCTGCCTACGCGGCCGGTCTGGCCGTCGGCTTCTGGTCCAGCACCGACGAACTGCGCGCCAACTGGCGCCGGGCCGCCGAGTGGACCCCCCGCATGGACGCGGCCATCCGTGACCGCGAGTACAAGAACTGGCTCAAGGCCGTTGAGCGGACCATGGGCTGGCTCGACGACGAGAGCTGACGAGGAGCACATCATGAGCACCCTGCAGAGCGTCCCGGCCCTCGGGACGCACCCGGCCGCCGGTTCCCTGCCGAGCCGCGCCGAAACCCGGGAGCAGCTGTCCAAGGCGACGTACGACCTCCTGGTGATCGGCGGCGGCATCCTGGGCATCTCCACCGCCTGGCATGCCGCGCAGGCCGGACTGCGGGTTGCCCTGGTGGACGCCGGCGACTTCGCCGGCGCCACCTCCTCCGCGTCCTCCAAGCTGCTGCACGGCGGTCTGCGCTACCTGCAGACCGGCGCGGTGAAGCTGGTCGCGGAGAACCACTTCGAGCGGCGCGCGGTCTCCCGCCAGGTGGCCCCGCACCTGGCCAACCCGCTCACCTTCTACCTGCCGGTCTACAAGGGCGGCCCGCACGGCGCGGCCAAGCTCGGCGCGGGCGTCTTCGCCTACTCCGCGCTCTCCGCGTTCGGCGACGGCGTCGGCCACGTCATAAGCCCGGCCAAGGCCCAGCGCGACGTGCCGGAGCTGCGCACGGAGAACCTCAAGGCCGTGGCCGTGTACGGCGACGACCAGATGAACGACTCCCGGATGGCGCTGATGACCGTCCGCGCGGCGGTCGACGCCGGCGCCACGGTCCTCAACCACTCCGAGGTCACCGGCCTGCGCTTCACCCAGGGCCGGGTCACCGGCGCGGAGCTCAAGGACCGCCTGGACGGCACCGAGTTCGGCGTCAACGCCCGCCTGGTCCTCAACGCCACCGGCCCCTGGGTCGACCACCTGCGCAAGATGGAGGACCCCAACGCGGCCCCCTCCATCCGCCTGTCCAAGGGCGCCCACCTGGTCCTCAAGCGCACCTCCCCCTGGAAGGCCGCGCTGGCCACCCCGATCGACAAGTACCGCATCACCTTCGCCCTCCCCTGGGAGGACATGCTGCTGCTCGGTACCACCGACGAGGAGTACGAGGGCGACCCGGCGGACGTCTCGGTCAACGAGAAGGACACCGCCCAGATCCTGGACGAGGCCGCCTTCTCCGTCCGCGACCAGCAGCTCTCCCGCGACCTGATCACCTACTCCTTCGCCGGTCTGCGGGTGCTGCCCGGCGGTCCCGGCGACACCTCCAAGGCCAAGCGCGAGACGGTGGTCACCGAGGGCCGCGCGGGGATGCTGTCGGTGGCCGGCGGCAAGTGGACGACCTTCCGGCACATCGGCCGCACGGTGATGAACAAGCTCGCCGCGCTGCCCGGCCACCCGCTGGCCGAGGACATGGAGCCGATCTCGCAGCTGCCGAAGAAGCTCCCGCTGCCCGGTATCGCCAACCCCAACGCGGTCGCCCACCGCCTGCTGATCGACGGCGGCACCCCCGGCCCGCGGATGGCCGCCGACACCGCGCGGCACCTCGCCACCCACTACGGCTCGCTCTCCTTCGACATCGCCCGGCTGGCGAACGAGGACTCGGCGCTGGCCGAGCGGATCCACCCGGACGCGCCGGAGATCTGGGCGCAGGTCGCCTACGCCCGGGACCACGAGTGGGCCGAGACCGTCGACGACGTGCTGCGCCGCCGGACCACGCTGACCATCCGCGGCCTGGACACCGAGGACGTGCGCGCCCGGGTCAAGGGCATGCTGGAGCGCTGACGCACGGCCGGCAGGCCGATCGGTGAACGGGGGTGGGGCGGTCCGAAGGGCCGCCCCACCCCCCTTTTCCCGAGCACCGCACGGCGCGCGTCCCCGAACGGGGCGCGCGCCGCGGTCGTTCCCGTACCCCCGCCACGCGGCCGACATACGGCGGCAACGTCCGGCGCGCACAGTGAGGTGAGCCACCGTCGGAGGCCGGCCGCGCGCCCACCCGACCGGGCGGCACCCCACGCCGGAAGGACACCATGAAATTCTCCGTGCTCTCCCTGATCGGCCATGCCCCGCACCCGCTGACCGGCCGTCTGCCCGCACCCGCCGACCGGTTCGCGGAGGTCGTCGAGACCGCCGTGGCGGCCGAGCGGCTCGGCTTCGACGCGTACGCCGTCGGCGAGCGGCACGCCGGGCCGTTCCTCTCCTCCAGCCCGTCGGTGGTGCTGGGGGCCCTGGCCGCCCGGACGTCCCGGATCCGGCTGCTGACCGGGGTGACCGTCGTGGCGGTCCTCGACCCGGTGCGGGTCGCCGAGGACTACGCGACCCTCACCCAGCTCGCCCGCGGCCGGCTGGAACTCGTCATCGGCAAGGGCGCGGAGGCCGGGCACTTCGACCTGTTCGGGCTCGACGAGGAGCGGCAGTGGGACCTCCAGGCCGAGAAGTACGAGCTGCTGCGCCGGCTGTGGAGCGAGGAGAACGTCGACTGGGCGGGCGAGTTCCGGCCGCCGCTGAAGGACGTGACGACCCTGCCGCGCCCGTACGGCGGTCCGCCGCGGATCTGGCACGGCTCGGCCACCAGCCGCAACTCCCCCGAGCTCGCCGCGAAGCACGGCGACCCGCTGTTCACCGCCAACGCCATCCAACCGCGGGCCGCCTACGCCGAGTTGATCGCGCACTACCGCGAGCGGTTCGCCGCCCACGGCCATGATCCGGCGCGGGCCCGGGTGGCCGCCGGCTCCGGCGGGCTGCTGATCGCCGACACCGAACGGGCGGCGATCGCCCGCTACAAGGACCTCTACGAGGCGAAGGTCGCGCAGACCTTCCGACCGCATCTGGCGGGCAAGGCCGGCTACAACACCCCGTTCCGCACCATCGAGGACGCCATCGCGGACGGCCCGCAGCTGATCGGTTCGCCGCAGCAGATCATCGACAAGATCCTCGGCTACCACGCGGTGTACGGGCACGACCTCCAGTCGATCACCGTCGACGGCTTCGGCCTGGAGCACGGCGAACAGGTGGAGACCCTCCAGCGGTTCGCCGAGGAGATCGCCCCGGTGGTCCGCCGCGAGGCGCCCAGCACGCTGTGGGAGGACCCGGCGGGCGGGGACGGGCGCTGAGCGGGCCCCTCGGGTCATAATGCCCCAGACATCGGATGTCTGCGGGCGGTGCCCGCGGAGTCCGGGCGGGTCCGGACGGGGAGGGCGGCCATGGCGGTCACCGACGAGGCCATCGAGAAGATCAAGGGGATGATCGTCTCCGGTGCGCTGCGGCCGGGCGACCGGCTGCCCAAGGAGAGCGAACTCGCCACCGAACTGGGGCTGTCGCGCAACTCGCTGCGGGAGGCGGTGCGGGCGCTGTCGCTGATCCGGATCCTCGACGTCCGGCAGGGCGACGGCACCTACGTCACCAGCCTGGACCCGCAACTCCTGCTGGATGCGATGAGTTTCGTGGTGGACTTCCACCGCGACGACACGGTGCTGGAGTTCCTCGCGGTCCGCCGGATCCTGGAGCCGGCCGCCACCGGGATGGCTGCCGGCCGGCTCTCCACGGCCGAACTGGACGCTCTTCAGGCCCAGTTGGACGCATTGGGCCCCGCGCCGGCGGTGGAGGACCTGATCGCCGGCGACCTGGAGTTCCACCGCCGGATCGTCGCCGCGTCGGGCAACTCCGTCCTCTGCTCGCTGCTGGACGGCCTGTCCGGGCCGACCACCCGCGCCAGGATCTGGCGCGGGCTGACCCAGAAGGACGCGGTCGCCCGCACCCTCGCCGAGCACCGGGCGATCCTCGGCGCACTGCGCGACGGGGACGCCGAGGCGGCGCGGGCGTGGGCGACGGTGCACATCGCCAGCGTGGAGCAGTGGCTGCGGGCATCGCTGTGAGGCCGCCCGCGGCCGGCGGTCAGGCCGCGAAGCCGCCGTCGACCGCGAGCGCGGCACCGGTGATGTAGCGGCCGCCGTCGCCCGCCAGATGGGCCACCGTCGCCGCCACGTCCGCCGGCTGCCCGTAGCTGCCGAGCGAGGTCAACTGGGCCTGGAACGCGGCGCTCTCGCCGTCCGCCGGGTTCATGTCGGTGTCGATGGGACCCGGGTGGACGAGGTTGACGGTGATGCCGCGCGGGCCGAGCTCCCGGGCCAGCGCCTTGGTCAGGCCGCCCAGCGCGGCCTTGCTGGTGGCGTAGAGGGAACCGCCGGGGAAGGCCACCCGTTCGGCCATGCAGCTGCCGATCGAGATGATCCGGCCGCCCTCGGGGAGGTGGGCGGCCGCGGCCTGGGCGGCCAGGAACGGGGCCCGGACATTGATCGCCAGCACCCGGTCCACGTCGTCGAGCCCGATGCCCTCGAAGGGGCCAATGACGCCCGCGCCCGCGTTGTTGACCAGGATGTCCAGCCGCCCGAACCGGTCGGCCGCGGCGGCGACCGAGGACCGTACCGCGTCCGGGTCCGCGCCGTCGGCCCGGATCGCCCAGGCCCGTCCGCCGGTCCGCTCGATCCGCCGGACGACCTCGGCGGCCAGGTCGTCCCGGTTCTGGTAGGTCAGCGCCACCGCCGCCCCGTCGGCCGCCAGCCGCACCGCGATCGCCGCACCGATGCCCCGGCTGCCGCCGGTCACCAGGGCCGCCTTGCCGGTCAGCGGGCGGGCGCCGGGCGCGGGGGTAGCGGTCGCCATGGCCGTCGTCATCGTCATCACCTTTGTCTCATGTTCATCTTCGAGCCGTACGTACCGAGTTGCGGGGATCCGGAAGGGTTTCCATGCTTCCGGGCGCTTCCTCCGCGGTACGGTTCGATCCTCCGGCAGCGCGGCGGGCGGCGCTGGCGGAATCCGGACGTCTAGGGCGGGGCGGCCGACGACGTACGGGGCCAGGGCCCGGACCTCCGGCCCGGCGACGGTGTCGGTTGCGGCCGTGGGCACGCCCCTGGGATGTCGTGTCGCGCGGATGTCACGGGAGAACATCGGACCTTTTTCGGTCCTCCGATGTATAGCCCCGCCTGGAAGACCGCGCCCGGACCGCGCACCCGAATCCCCTGGTAATGCCAGAGTTGTTGACCGGTCGACCCACCCCCTCGCCGACTACAGATCGGATCTATCCGTACACGCGCTCGCAAAGGGGCTGCGGATCGGCACCTCGGAAGCCGTAGTCTTGGGAGCGCACGCAACGGAACTGCAGCCGGCGGGCCGCCCCAGGCGGCCGGGCCGGCCGGAAGGAGGGGCTGGGTGATCGAGCTGGAGGGGGTGCCCGAGCTGATCGACCCGGTCATGGTGGCCGCGTTCGAGGGCTGGAACGACGCCGGCGATGCCGCCTCCGCCGCGGTCGCCCACCTGGACCGGGAATGGAAGGGCGAGGTCTTCGCCGCGCTCGACGCGGAGGACTACTACGACTTCCAGGTCAACCGCCCGACGGTCTTCCTGGAGAACGGCGTCCGCAAGGTCACCTGGCCCACGACGCGGCTCTCCGTCGTCCGGATCGGCGACGCGGACGGCAAGGGGAACCCCCGCGACCTGGTCCTGGTCCGCGGCATCGAGCCGAGCATGCGCTGGCGCTCGTTCTGCAACGAACTCCTCGGCTTCGCCCACGAATTGGGCGTCGAGATGGTCGTGGTGCTGGGCTCCCTGCTGGGCGACACCCCGCACACCCGGCCGGTCCCGGTCAGCGGTGTCACCTCCGACGCGGACGTGGCGCGCCGACTGGACCTGGAGGAGTCCCGGTACGAGGGCCCGACGGGCATCGTCGGCATCCTCCAGGAGGCGTGCACGCACGCCGGCGTCCCGGCGGTCAGCCTGTGGGCCGCGGTGCCGCACTACGTCTCCCAGCCTCCCAACCCCAAGGCCACCCTCGCCCTCCTCAACCGCCTGGAGGACCTGCTCGACCTGCGGATCCCGCTCGGCGAACTGACCGAGGACGCCCGCGCCTGGCAGCTGGGCGTGGACCAACTCGCCGCGGAGGACAGCGAGGTCGCCGAGTACGTCCAGTCGCTGGAGGAGGCCCGGGACACCGCCGAGCTCCCGGAGGCGTCCGGCGAGGCCATCGCCCGCGAGTTCGAACGCTATCTGCGCCGCCGCGACCCGCAGGCCGGCCCCGGCGTGGCGACCGAGGGCGGCCTCGCCGACGGCCGGGACGGCTCGTACCTCCGCGACACCGCCGGCGGCCGCACCCGGCACCCCCGCGCCACGCCCAAGGAGCCGCGCGAGCCCCGGCCGCCGGAGGAGTCCGGGCCCCCGAAGCCGCCCGGCGCCCCGGAAGCCGAGGGCGCGGGCGGTCCGGACGACGGCCCGGACGCCGGCCGCACCGACGGCGACGGCCCGGAGGACCCCGGCACCGGAAGCTGACCGGCCGCCCGGCCCCGGCACCGCACCGCGCCGGGAAGGACCCGGGCAACGACGAAGGGGCGCCCCCGCCATCCGGCAGGGGCGCCCCTCACACATCCGGCCTCAGCCGCGGGCGCGCCTCACAGCGCCACGCCCAGCAGCGCGTCCACCGCACGCGAGACGAGCCCGGGCGCGCCCTCGTCCGTGCCGCCGCCGTTCTCCTGCGCGGCGGCCCAACGGTCCACCGCCGCCAGCGCGACCGGCGTGTCCAGGTCGTCGGCGAGCGCGGCGCGGATCTCGGCCAGGAGGGCCTCGGCGGGCGGACCGTCGGGACGGGAGACCGCGGACCGCCAGCGGGCCAGCCGGGCCTCGGCCTCCGGGACCACCTCGTCGGTCCACTCCCAGTCGCTGCGGTAGTGGTGGGCCAGCAGCGTCAGGCGGATCGCGGCCGGGTCGATGCCGTCCCGCCGCAGCTTGGAGACGAAGACCAGGTTGCCCTTGGACTTGGACATCTTCGCGCCGTCCAGGGCGACCATGCCGGCGTGCACGTACGCCTTGGCGAAGGGGTGTTCGCCGGTCAGTGCCTGGGCGTGCGAGGCGCCCATCTCGTGGTGCGGGAAGGCGAGGTCGGAGCCGCCGCCCTGGACGTCGAAGCCCATGCCCAGGTGCTCCAGGGCGATGGCCACGCACTCGATGTGCCAGCCGGGCCGGCCGCGGCCCAGCGAGCCGCCGTCCCAGCTCGGCTCGCCGTCGCGGGCGGCCATCCACAGCATCGGGTCGAGCGGGTTCTTCTTGCCCTCCCGCTCCGGGTCGCCGCCGCGCTCCGCGGACAGCAGCCGCATCGCCTCGGCGTCGAGGCCGGAGACCTCGCCGAAGTGGGCGTCGGAGGCGACCGAGAAGTAGACGTCGCCGTCCAGCTCGTAGGCGGCGCCGGCGTCGCGCAGCCGCTCCACCAGGGGGACGATGCCGGGTATCGCCTCGACGGCGCCTATGTAGTGGCGCGGCGGCAGCATCCGCAGCGCCGTCATGTCCTCGCGGAACAGGGCGGTCTCGCGCTCGGCGAGCGCGGTCCAGTCGTCACCGGTCGCCACCGCCCGTTCCAGCAGCGGGTCGTCGACGTCGGTGACGTTCTGCACGTAGTGCACCTGACGCTTCGTGTCGAGCCACACGCGCTGAACGAGGTCGAACGCGTTGTAGGTCGCCGCGTGCCCCATGTGGGTGGCGTCGTACGGCGTGATGCCGCAGACGTAGATACGGGCGACGGGACCGGGATCGAGGGTTACCCGTCCGCCGGTCGCGGTGTCGTGGATCCTCAGGTCGCGGCCCTGACCAGGCAGGGCGGGGACCTCAGAAGCGGGCCATGCATGCATGCCTTGAGCGTAACCGGACGGATGTTCCGCATACGAACCGGAGGGGCTTCTCTGGCCGGAAAGGCGGTCTTGTGTTCCACGGCCGGATGTGTCAGGGGCCAGGGCCGGTTGAGTCGTACGACGGCGCCCGGGATCAGACCGGCGGCCAGGGAATCGCCGGCCACTCCCCGCTCGGCTCCGGGTGCCGCCCACTGCTCAGCAGCCCCTCCACCCGCGCCCGCACCGCCGCCAGCTCGGCTTTCGTGATCAGTTCGGCCAGCCGGACGGCGAGCGGCGCACCGTCCGCCAGCGCCGCCCGCAGGTCGCGCAGCACCCTCAGCGCCTCGTCGGTCAGCGGCTCCCCCGCCCAGCCCCACAGGAGCGTGCGCAACTTGTCGGCCGAGTTGAACGTCACACCGTGATCGATCGCGAAGAACGCGCCACCGGCCCCGGGCAGCAGATGGCCGCCCTTGCGGTCCCCGTTGTTGATCACCGCGTCCAGGACGGCCAGCCGGCGCAGCCGCGGGTGGTCGGCGTGGACCAGCAGCGCGGTGCGCCCCGCGCCGATCTCCGCCCGGCCGACCGCCTTCCAGCCCGGCGCCGGCTCGTCCTCGGCGACCAGCGCCAGCAGCTCCGGCACCTCGTCGCCGTCCCCGGGCGGGGCTATCCACTCCTGGACCATGCCGGTCCCGTACGGGCCGTCCCGCAGCACCGTGGTGGGGATCAGGTCCCAGCCGCAGGCCCGGGAGACCTCGTACGCGGCGACCTCGCGCTCGGCGAGCGTGCCGTCGGGGAAGTCCCACAGCGGGCGCTCGCCGCGGACCGGCTTGTACACGCAGTCGGCGCTGCGCCCGTCGAGCGCGACGGTGCAGTAGAGCACGGCGTTGGAGGCGTCCTGGATCTGGCCGCGGACGGTCAGCTCGCCCTCGGCGAGCAGCTCCGGCGCCAGACTGCCGACGGGCTCCCGGACGGGCTCCGGCGGGGCCTGCGAGGCGGCCTGGGGGCCGGCCGGTTCGGCGGTGGGCTCCATGGCGCTCAGGCGTCCCGCCGGTATCCGTTCTGGCGCGGGCATACGTGTCCCTCCGGGTCGAGCGGCAGGCTGCACAGCGGGCACGGCGGGCGGCCCGCGTTGACGACGTCCAGCGCCCGCTTGGCGAACGCCCGGGCCATGGTGCCGGTCAGCCGCACCCGCAGCATCGGCGGGCCGTTCTCGTCGTCCTGGAGCAGCCGCTCCTCGGCGTCGGCGAGGTCCTCGTCGCTGTCGGCCTCCAGCTCGACCAGCGCCTGGGCCTCGACGATCATCCGCTCGTCCTCGCCGTCCCAGGCCAGCGCCATGGTGCCGACCCGGAACTCCTCCTCCACCGGCGTCTCCAAGGGCGCGGTGTCGGACATCTCGGTCGGGGAGACGGCGGGCACCGGGGCACTGCCGCCGCTGCGCCGCACCACCTCGTCCAGGAGCTCGTCGATCCGCTCGGCGAGGGCCGCCACCTGGGTCTTCTCCAGGGCGACGCTGGTGGTCCGGCCGCCCGCGGTGGCCTGGAGGAAGAAGCTACGGCGACCAGGCAGCCCGACCGTACCGGCCACGAAGCGGTCCGGTTGGTCGTAGAAGAACACCTGACGGGACAACGTCCTGCTCCGTTTGTCTCGACTGCTGGGTCAGTGCGGTCGCTGCGATCGCGGTGTCCCGGCGGGAGTACTGCGCGGATCACAGGGGCGTCGCGGGCAGCGCCGTCGCACCACCCTACTGCGCCCGCTGATCACGCTGCGCCCGCACCGCCTCCGATGGCCGCGTCCCGCTCGCTCCCGGCCCCGCCGCCGTCCTCACGGGGCACCAGTGAGGCGAGGTCGCCGGTGTCGCCGAGCCGCACCACGTAGGGGCGCAGCCGGGTGTAGCGGACCACGGTCACCGAGCACGGCTCCACGGAGATCCGCTGGAAGAGGTCCAGGTGCATGCCGAGGGCGTCGGCGACCAGGGATTTGATGATGTCACCGTGCGAGCACATCAGGTAGGTCGCCTCGGCGCCGGAGGTCTCCTCGACCCGGGCGTTCCAGTCCCGGACCGCGGCCACCGCGCGGGCCTGCATGTCGCGCATCGACTCGCCGCCAGGGAAGGCGGCCGCTGAGGGGTGCTGCTGGACGATCTCCATCAGCGGTTCGTCGATCAGCTCGGCGAGCTTGCGGCCCGACCAGTCGCCGTAGTCGCACTCGGTGATCCGCTCGTCGGTCGTGAGGCGCAGCCCGGGGCGGGCCGCCAGCAGCGGCGCCAGGGTCTCCCGGCAGCGCTGCAACGGGCTGGTAACGGCGGCGGCGAGCGGGATCCCCGCGAGCCGGGCGGGCAGCGCCGCGGCCTGGGCGGCGCCCCGCTCGTCGAGGGCGACTCCGGCGGTCCGGCCGGCGAGCACCCCGGAGGTGTTGG
Organism: Streptomyces sp. CB02959; assembly: GCF_002803155.1. Lineage (GTDB taxonomy): Bacteria > Actinomycetota > Actinomycetes > Streptomycetales > Streptomycetaceae > Streptomyces. Next base: position 82,870 of record NZ_NNBP01000025.1, on the reverse strand, counting down.
CGGTGGAGCGGCCGTGCCGCACCAGGATCAGCGTGGGCATGACTGCAACCCTAGAGCCTGTCGTCAAATGCCCGCCGCCGCCCGTGGAGCGGGCCGGGCGGCGGCCGGTGCGGGCACCCGGCCCGCTTCCCTGGCAGGGGCCCCGGCGACGGGCGAGAATGCCTGATGTGATCGTGGACTGCGCCATCTACCGCGAGGGCCGCCGCCATGAGTGCGCGACGGATTTCTCCCGCGCGCTGGACACGGCCCGGGCGGAGGGCCGCTCGTTCCTGTGGCTGGGCATGTACGAACCGACCCAGCACGAGTTCGACCAGGTCAGCAGCGATTTCGGGCTGCACCCGCTGGCCGTGGAGGACGCCCTCAAGGCGCATCAGCGGCCCAAGCTGGAGGTCTACGACGACTCGCTGTTCATGGTGCTGAAGCCGATCACCTACGACGTCGCGGCCGACACCGTGACCGCCTCGGAGCTGATGGTCTTCGTCGGCGACTCGTTCGTGGTCACCGTCCGGCACGGTACGGCCGGCCCGCTGGCGGCGGTCCGGCGGCGGCTGGAGCGCCACCCGGAGATCCTGCGGCACGGCCCCGGGGCGGCGCTGTACGCGATCAGTGACGCGGTGGTGGACCACTACCTGGAGGTCGCCGGCGAACTCCAGGTGGACATGGAGGAGTTGGAGGCGGAGGTGTTCGCGCCGATCCGCCGGGAGACCAGGAGCACCGCCGCCCAGATCTACGCGTTCAAGCGCGAGGTCCTCGAATTCCGCCGGGCCACCGTGCCGTTGGTCGATCCGGTGACCCGTCTGCACAGCACCGGGGTGCCGTTCATCCACGACCACGCCCGGCCGTTCTTCCGGGACGTCGGCGATCACCTCGCCCGCGTCAACGAGTCGGTGGAGGGCCTGGACCGGCTGCTGTCGGACATCCTCGCCGCCCATCTGGCGCAGATGGGGGTCCGCCAGAACGACGACATGCGCAAGATCTCGGCGTGGGCGGCGCTGGCCGCGGTACCGACGCTGATCGCGGGCATCTACGGCATGAACTTCAGCGACATGCCGGAGCTGAAGTGGTCGCTGGGGTATCCGATGATCCTGGTGGTGATGGCCGTCATCGAGGTCTCGCTCTACCGGCTGTTCAAGCGCCGCGGCTGGCTGTGAGGCGCCCGGAGCGGCGGGCCGGTCAGGCGAAGTCCGGCGCGGCGGGGGCCGGGCCACCCAGCGCGTTCCGCCGCTCGGGCATGGTGAGGCTGACCATCCGCCGCCAGCCGACCAGCCGCTCGTAGCCGTAGAACGCCATGATCCCGGCCTTGAGCAGCGCGGACTTGAGCGTCGGCCACCGCAGGATGCGGCCCATGTGCGCCATCACGGCCAGGCTGACGTCCCGGTGGACGGCGATCTCGGCGAGCGCGCACTCCCGCAGGATCCGCTGGATGGTCCGCCCGTGGCCGGCCCGGGCCAGCCGCAGCAGTTCCTCGTGGCAGTACGCGAGGTGGTTCTCCTCGTCGCGGCAGATCATCCTGACCGCCTTGCCGACCTCGGGGTGGTCGCCGAAGTACGTGCGCAGCAGCAGCATCTGCTCGGCCGCGCGCTGCTCGGTGACCCGGCTGTGCGCGAGGTAGGTGATGACGTCCCGCTCGCCGAGCGGCTCCGCGCGGCGGAGCTGGTCGTGGGCCAGCCCGATGCCCCGCCGCTCCAGCAGCATGGTGTAGTCGGTGGCCGCGGGGACGTCGACGGGCGTCAGGCCGCGCTTGCGGAGCAGGGCGTGGAAGATCCGGCCGTGCTTGTCCTCGTCGGCGCCGTGCCGGGCGACCTTGGGCGCCAGGTCGCGCTGGGACGTCGGGAGCAGCGCGGCGATCCGGCCGTTCTCCCAGCCGCCCTGGGCCTCCCCGCTGGCCGCGATGGAGCAGAAGAGGCGGTAGGAGGCGTCGTTGTCGACGATCTCCTGGAACAGGCTCCTGGCCGAGAACATCAGCGTCACCTCCGAACGGACACGCCCGTGAAGGGAAAGCCAAACGCCGTCTTCCGCCGCCGGCAACCGGGGGCGGAACCCGTGCGCCCGTTCGCGTGACGGGGCCCGGGGCGCGCCCCGTAACCCGCCCGCCGCTGAGGCGTTGAGTTCCGTGACGGCCGTGGCGGGGAAGACCCCCGAGCCCCCACCACGGCCGCAGCGCTCCTCCGAAGGCCCGGCGCCCAGGCGCCGGGCCTTCGCGCGTCCGGGGTCCGCCGGGGGTTACGCCAGCCCGGCGCGCTCCAGCGCCTCGACGCCCGCACGGAGCGAGGCCACCCGCTCGTCCAGGGTGAAGCCGGCCGGCGCCAGCGTCAGCGTGGTCACGCCGGCCGCCGCGTACGCCTGCATCCGCTCGGCGATCCGGTCGACCGAGCCGAGGAGGGTGGTCTGGTCGATCAGCCGCTCGGGGATCGCCGCGGCGGCGCCGGCCTTGTCCCCGGCCAGGTACTTGTCCTGGATCTCGGCGGCCTCCTTCTCGTACCCCATCCGCTGCGCCAGCTGGTTGTAGAAGTTCTGCTTCCGGCTGCCCATGCCGCCGACGTACAGCGCGGTGTACGGGCGGAACTGGTCGGCGAGCGCGCTGACGTCCTTGTCCTCACCGACGGACAGCGGGAGGGTGGGGCAGACGTCGAACCCGTCCATGGTCTTGCCGGCCGCTTCGCGCCCCGCCCGGAGGTGGGAGACCGCGGTCTCCTCCAGGTGGTCGGCGGACGGGAAGATGAGCAGCGCGCCGTCGGCGATCTCGCCGGTCTGGTGCAGGTTCTTCGGGCCGATCGCCGCGATGTAGAGCGGGATGTGCTCGCGCTCCGGGTGCACGGTGAGCTTCAGCGGCTTGCCGGGGCCGCCGGGCAGCGGCAGCGTCCAGTGCGCGCCCTCGTAGGACAGCCGCTCGCGGGTCATCGCCTTGCGGACGATCTCCACGTACTCCCGGGTGCGGGCCAGCGGCTTGTCGAACTTCACGCCGTACCAGCCCTCGGAGACCTGCGGCCCGGAGACGCCCAGGCCGAGCCGGAACCGGCCGCCGGAGAGCGAGTCCAGGGTCGCCGCGGTCATCGCGGTCATCGCGGGCGTACGGGCCGGGATCTGGAAGATCGCCGAGCCGACGTCGATCCGCTCGGTCTGCGCGGCCACCCAGGAGAGCACCGTGGGGGCGTCGGACCCGTACGCCTCGGCCGCCCAGCAGACCGCGTAGCCGAGGCGATCGGCCTCCTGGGCCACCGCGAGATTGTCGGAGTCCATCCCGGCGCCCCAGTAGCCGAGGTTGATGCCAAGCCTCATGCCGCTCCCCTTACCCATCAGTAACGTCGCTGTTCCGGGGACTCTAGCGTGCGGGTGCGGCGGTCGTCATCGGTGGGCCGGACCCGGTCCGCGGCGGCGGCCCGGCCGTTGTCCACAGGTCCCCTGATCGCAAGGCCCGGCGCGTAGTGTCTGGGCCCATGGAGCAAAGGCACCTCGGCCGCACGGGCCTGCGCGTGTCCCGCCTCGGGCTGGGCACCCTGAACTGGGCACGCGACACCGGCGAACAGGACGCCGCCGAGCAGCTCAAGACGTTCTGGGAGGCCGGCGGCACGCTCGTCGACACCGCCGACATCTACGCCGACGGCGGCGCCGAATACCTCCTCGGCCGGCTGCTCGAAGGGCTGGTGCCCCGCTCCGACCTGGTCATCGCCACCAAGGCCGGCAGCGTCCTCGCACCGGACCGTCGGGTCGACGGCTCGCGCCGCCACCTGCTCACCGCCCTGGACGCCTCCCTCACCCGCCTGCGCACCGACTACGTGGACCTCTGGCAGCTGCACGCCTTCGACCCGCACACCCCGCTGGAGGAGACCCTCCAGGCACTCGACCTGGCGGTGGCGACCGGCCGAGCGCGCTATGTCGGCCTGTCGGGCTTCTCCGGCTGGCAGCTCGCCAAGGCCGCCACCTGGCAGTTGGCCGCCCCCGACGTGCGCAACCGCCTCGCGAGCACGCAGATGGAGTACTCCCTCCTCCAGCGCGGCGTCGAACGGGAGGTGCTGCCCGCCGCCCGGGACCTGGGGGTCGGGCTGCTCCCGTCGTCCCCCCTGGGCCGCGGGGTGCTCACCGGCAAGTACCGCCACGCCACCCCGGCCGACTCCCGCGGCGCCTCGGACCACCTCGCGGCATTCGTCGCGCCCTATCTGGACGACACCGCGAGCCGGGTCGTCGACGCGGTCGCCACCGCCGCCGACGGACTGGCCGTCACCCCCCTGCAGGTCGCGCTCTCCTGGGTCCGCGACCGCCCCGGCGTCACCGCCCCGATCCTCGGCGCCCGCACCGCGCAGCAGCTCAGAGCCTCGTTGTCAGTGGAGGCGCTTAGTCTTCCTGACGAGATCCGCCGGGCGCTGGACGATGTGTCGGCTCCGGTGCACCACTATCCCGACCACAACTGGAGCACGCTGTGAGTACCGACCGCGCCGGCGACAACCCGCCCGAGCAGGAGGCTGTCGCGCCCGGTGACGAGGCGGTCGGCCAGGCCGGCGCCGGAGCCGGCGGCGACGCCGGCGGCACACCACAGCCCGCCCCCGCCGCGTCCGTGGCGGCGCTGGCGGCCGCGGTGCGGGCCGTGGAGAGCGGTCAGCGCTCCGCCGCGTCGTTCTTCGCCGAGGCCCCGCGGGCCGGCAAGGCCACCGCACCCGCCGCCCGCCCCGCACGCGACGGCGCGGCCGGACCGGACCGGACCGGTCAGCCGGCAGCGGCGGGCCCGGCTCCCGAGGCGGCCGCCCCGCACCCCGCCGGACCGCAGCCCGCCCCGGCCCGGCCGACCGCACCGGCCCCCGCCGCCCAGGGCACCGCGCCCGGCCCCGCGGTCCCCGCGGCCCGCCCCGCCGTCGCCCCGGCCCCCGGCATCGAGGGCGTACGACAGGTGCTCGCCGCCGGCGGCGCCCCCGAGGCGCTCGCGGAGCGGGCCGCGGAGGCGCTCGGCCAGCAGGCCGCCGAGACGCTGACCGAGGACCCCTGGCAGCTGCTCGCGGTGCCCGGCGTCCGCCCCGAGCAGGCCGACGGCTTCGCCCGGGCACTGCTCGGCCCCGCCTGCGGTCCGGGCGACGAACGGCGCGCCCAGGCACTGATCGGCTGGCTGCTGGAGCAGGCCGCGGTCGCCGGCCACTCCGCCCTGGAGGCGTCCGCACTGCGCGCCGCCCTCGCCCAGCGCGCCGTACCCGACCCGGACGAGGCCCTCCAGAGCGCCATCGCGGACGGCGCGGTACTGGTCTTCCAGGACGCGCTGGACACCCCGGGCCGCCCACGGGCCGCCACGGAGGACGACGAGGAGCAGCCGGTCCGCGTCCTGCTCGGCCTGGACCGGCTCGCCATGGCCGAGGAGAGCGTCGCCGACGGACTGGCCCGCCTGCTGAACACCTTCGAACCGCCCGCCGACGCACCGGCCGACGACACCGGATCGGACGCCGAGGCACCGACCGGCGAGGACTCCGCCGCCGGGGACTCCGCCGCCCCGGACGGCCCGGCGGACGCGTCCCCGGACGCCGACGGCCCGGACGCCCCGCCGGCCCCCGGGGCCGAAGCCGCCCCGGTCCGCCCCTCCCCCGACGCCTGGGCCGCCGCCGCGACGGCCGCCCCCTCGCCCTCCGCCGCCGAGCTCATCCGGACCGTGGCGGACAGCGGTCTGACGGCCCACACCGGCGGCGAGGCGGCCCGCGCCGAACCCGCCGCGCTGATCGCCGCGGCCCGCGCCCTCGGGCTGCGGGCGTTCGGCGCCACCCACACCGCGGACGGCCGCCGACGGCTGGCCGCGCACCTCGCCGAGGCCGCACCGGACGGTGCCGCCGGGGAGCCCGCCGGCCCGGCCTCGGCGGACGCCGCGGTGACGGTCGCCGGCCTGCTGTCCGGGCAGGAGGGCCCGGGCCGTGACGCGGACGGCGCGCTCGCCCTCGACCTGCTCGTCGTGCTGGACGCCCCGCAGCTGGACCTGGACACCGCCGCCCTGCTCGTCGAATCGCTGTCCGACGGGACGCGCCTGGTGCTCAGCGGCGACCCCGGCGTCCTGTGGTCCGCCGGCCCCGGACGCCTCTTCCAGGACGTCCTGCAGTCCCGGTTCTGCCCCCAGGTCGCCTCCCGCACCCCGGACTTCGGGCCGATCGGCGAGCTGGTGTCGGGTATCGGCATCGGCGAACTCGACGCGGTCGAGGCGCCCGGCAAGGAGGTGGTGACCGTCCCGGTGCGGGACGCCGGCGAGGCGGTGCACCGCACGGTCCAGCTGGTCGCCGACTCGGTGCCCCGGGCGCTGGGCATCCCCGCCGACCAGGCACAGGTCATCACCGTCGGCCACGGCGGCGCCGCCGGCACCCGCGCGCTGAACTCCGCGCTCAAGGAGCGCCTCAACCCCGGCCCCGGCCGGTTCGGCGGCTTCGACCCCGGCGACCGCGTGGCGTACGCCCCGGCGCCGGGCCGGACCGTTCCCGGCACGGTCACCGGTGCCGGCGCCGACGGCCTGCACCTCGACTGCGACGGCACCGCCGTGGTCGTCCCCCGCGAGCAGGTCGACTCCGGCGCCGTCCGGCACGGCTGGGCGCTCACCGCCCAGCAGGCGGCCGGGTCGCGCTGGCCCGCCGTGGTCGTGGTGCTCCCCGGCGACGCCGCCGGCGGCCTGACCCGCGCCTGGGTCTACACCGCCTTCAGCCGCGGCGAACGGCATCTGTCGGTGGTCCAGGGCGTGGACCAGGCACTCTCCCGCGCGGTCGCCGAGCTGCCCGCCAAGGAGCGCACCACCCGGCTGCGGACGCTGCTGCGCCTGCAGGCTGAGGAGCAGTCGGCGGACCCGGCGGCGGACTGACCGCCCCCGCCCGAAGCGGTGGGCCCGCGGGACGACGGCACACCGGCCGTCCGTCCCGCGGGCCCGTCGCGCCGCGCCTCACCGCCTCCGGTCGGCCGGCTCCAGCAGCTCGTCGTCATCGTCGTCGTCGAGTTCCTCGTCGAAGACCGAACTGACGTCGAAGCGGCACACCACCCGCTGCGGATCCACCTGGTCGAACGGCGCGGCGAGCCACTCGCCCGGCTCGGCCGGCTCGTCGACGGCCGCCACCCACAGTGCGGAATCGCCCTCCTCCAGGCCGAACTCCTTGTGCCGGGAGGCGATCTCGTCCGGTTCGTACTCCCCGAAGAGCACCCCGAGCGCGGCGTAGACGCTGCTGCCGACCACCGCGGCCGCATCGGTGGCACTGCCCGCCGCGTCGTCGGCGGCGTCCGGGTCCAGGGACGCGATGCGCTGTGCCTGATGCAGCAGGCGCTGCGGCTTGGCGACGGTGTAGTCGCGCCGGATGAGCACGCTCAGCGCACTCGGCTCCTCGGGCCCCGCGTAGGCGGGCAGGGTGTCGTTCCCCGGGATCTCGAAGGGGGTGACCTCGTCGTAGGCGTCGTAGAGCAGCTCGTCATAGGCCTCAGCAGCCGCGGCGACTTCGTCGAACGCGGCGTAGACGGCCGGGTCGTCCGGCCCCGAGCGGCGCTCGACCGCGTCGAGGTGACGGTCCAGCGCGGCTTTGACCGCCTCAGCGGCGGCACGTACCTCGGCAGCGGAAGGCTGCGCAGCATCAGACATAGTGCAGACGCTATCCGTACCGGGGCCGGTCCCGCACAATAGATGCGATGCCGGAATACGAATTCTGCGATGTGTATGTGCCTCGGGGCGTGTCCCGCAAGGCCACCACACGCCTGCTGACCGACCATGCCGAGTACGGACACTGGGAGTTGGACCGACTTCGTCTCAATCCCGACGGTAGCCGCCGGGTCCGGCTGCGCCGTCGGATCATCCGACAGCTCCGCGCGACGTGGTGAGCGCCGGGAGGGCGTGATCGCAGCAGAGCGGGCCCCGGTCCAGGACCGGGGCCCGCTCCGTCGTACGGTCACACCAGGTGCTGCCGATCAGCTACGGACGGTACGCGCCCGCCGGTAGAGGACGGCTCCCCCGAGCAGCAGTCCGGCGCTGCCCGGGATCGCGTAGCCCAGCGCTCCGGCACCGGTGTGCGCCAGCTGCCGCTCCCCGGTGTGCGGTGCGCCCGCGGTCTGCGTCCGCACACCCGGGGTGCCCGGCGTCTGCGGGGTGCCGGACCCCGGCCCGTGCGGGTTGCCGGGGCTCCCCGGGTGCCCCGGCTGGTGCGGAGTGCCCGGGTGGTGCGGGCTGCCGGGATGGCCGGGGTGGCCATGCTCCGGCGGTTGGCCGGGCTGCGACGGGTGGCCGGGGTGGTGCGGGCGGCCGGGGCCCGTCGGCGAGGCGTTGTCGCAGTCGTTCCCGAACGACGGGTTCAGCGCGCCGACCACGTCAACGCTGTTGCCGCAGACGTTGATCGGCACGTCGACGGGTGCCTGGATGGTGTTGCCGGACGCGACGCCCGGCGAGCCCTTCGCCCCGCCCACGGCGGTGGCCCCGCCGTGTTCCCCGGACGTCCGCCGGTGCTTGCCCCCCTGGCCGTGCCCGGTGTCGCGGCCGTCTCCGTGCCGCCCGCCGGATCCGTTCGCGCAGTGGTTGCCGAACGCCGGGTTGAGCAGACCGACCACGTCGACGGTGTTACCGCACACGTTGACCGGAACGTCGATCGGCGCCTGGATCGTGTTGCCCGATCCGATGCCCGGCGAATTCGCCGTCCCGCCCGCGGCGTTGGCGTCCGCGTGCGCGTATCCGGCGGCCATGGCGAGTACGCCACCGGCGGCCGCCATGGTGATCAGGCCTTTTCGTGCGACCTGCCTCATGAGTCTTCCTCTGCCTTGTGCCTAACGGGAATACGGGCGGGTGACTGCCGGCGGAGGTGAACGTCACGCTCCGCGGACTGCCTCATGGGGAGGAATCACCCGCCCGCGAAAATGCCCAGAGGCTCCGGAATGTCGGAAGGACATTCCGGAGCCGGGACGGGCCGGCCCTCAACGGGCCGGAGACGTCAGCGGTTCACGCAGGTGTTGCCGAAGGTCGGGTTCAGCAGGCCGATCACCGAGATCGTGTTGCCGCAGACGTTCACCGGAACGTGGATCGGGGCCTGCACGACGTTGCCGGAAAGCACACCCGGGGAGTGCACCGCGGCACCCTGGGCACCGGAGTCGGCAACGGCCAGCCCGGCGCCGGCCATAACGACACCACCGGCAATCGCAGCAGCGGCGACGACCTTCTTGATCATGGTTCCTCCTTGTAGGCAATGCGGTCCCAGCCGCGGACCGCAATCAGATCAACGAAGACCGTGCCGTTGAAGCTACGAACACATCGCGGCATTCACTCTTTCCAGCGAAGTCAACGCGAAAGGCAGGAAGTTCACGCCGACTCCGCCCTCTCCACACGCCGCCTCACAGGCCAACACCCGCCGCCCGCAAGGTCGCAGGAAAGGCACCCACCCGCTCCGGCCGCGTGCCGGAACCCCGCCCCCCGCCGACGAAAGAACCGTTTCACCTTCGCCTTTCCTCTTGAGGCCCCCGGTTTCCCGACCCTCGCCTCCACCAACCGAAGCCCCTTCCAGGCCAGTTCGGCCCAGGCCGGCTCAGGTCGGCCCAGGCCGGATCAGCCCCGTTCGGCTCGGCTCAGCTCTGGTCGATGAATCGGTCAAGCACCCGCACCCCGAACTTCAGGCCGTCCACCGGCACCCGCTCGTCGACGCCGTGGAACATCCCGGCGAAGTCCAGCTCCGGCGGCAGCTTCAGGGGCGCGAACCCGAACCCGCGGATCCCCAGATCGTCGAAGGACTTGGCGTCCGTCCCTGCGGAGAGCATGTACGGCACGGCCCGTGCGATCGGGTCCTCGGCCTGCAGCGCCGACTGCATCGCGTCCACCAGGGCGCCGTCGAAGGTGGTCTCCAGCGCCTTGTCCGCGTGGACGTCCTCGCGCTTGACCCGCGGCCCCAGGATCCGGTCCAGGTCCGCCAGGAACTCCTCCTCGTACCCGGGCAGGAAGCGGCCGTCGACGTGGGCGGTGGCCTCGCCCGGAATCACGTTGATCTTGTAACCGGCGCCCAGCTGCGTGGGGTTGGCGGTGTTCCGCAGCGACGCGCCGATCAGCTTGGCGATGCCGCCGAGCTTGGCCAGCGTCGCGTCCATGTTCTCCGGGTCCAGTTCGGTGCCCAGCGCGTCCCCGAGCTCGTCCAGGAAGGCCCGCAGCGTCTTGGTCACCCGCACCGGGAAGTCGTGCCGCCCCAACCGCCCGACCGCCTCGGACAGTTCGGTGATGGCGTTGTCCCGGTGGATCATCGATCCGTGCCCGGCCGACCCGGCCACGGTCAGCTTCATCCAGTGCATGCCCTTCTGGGCCGTCTCCACCAGATACAGCCGCAGGTTCTCGTTGACGGTGAACGAGAACCCGCCGACCTCGCTGATCGCCTCGGTCACCCCCTCGAACAGCTCCGGGTGGTTGTCGACGAGATACCGCGCGCCGTAGGTGCCACCGGCCTCCTCGTCCGCCAGGAACGCCAGCACGATGTCCCGCGGCGGCTTACGCCCCGTGCGCAGCCGGTCGCGCACCACGGCCAGCGTCATCGCGTCCATGTCCTTCATGTCGACCGCGCCGCGGCCCCACACGCACCCGTCCGCGATCTCTCCGGAGAACGGGTGGTGGGTCCAGTCGTCGGCGTTGGCCGGTACCACGTCGGTGTGCCCGTGGATCAGCAGGGCCGGCCGCGACCGGTCCTCCCCCTCGATCCGTGCGACGGTCGACGCCCGCCCCTTGTGGGACTCGAAGATCTGCGGCTGCAGACCGACCTCGGCGAGCTTCTCCGCGACGTACTCGGCGGCGACGCGCTCCCCCGGCCCCGAGTGGTCGCCGTAATTACTGGTGTCCATCCTGATCAGATCCCGGCACAGGTCGACCACCTCGTCCTCACCGGTGACCGTACGGGCCGGCTGCGACTCGCTCATGCCGAAACCTCGCTTCGCTCGGCCCCGCATTCGCGGGGCTCGCACCTTTCCATGGCTCGCTCGCGCAGCTCGCTCACACTGCCTCCTCTTGGTTCACGGCCGCGGCAACACCCGAGAGCGCTCCACGGCGGGGTCCACCGCCATCCTCCACCCCGCACCCGCTCCGCCCAAGGCCGCAATACCCCCGACATGCCCTGGTCACAGCCGCGCGGCGGCCCCGGACCGGGGGTGATCGACCACCCCCGAACGTTTGCTATTGTTTTCCTCGTCGGAACGGCCCGGAGGCCGAAACGACAGACACCTTGTCCGGGTGGCGGAATGGCAGACGCGCTAGCTTGAGGTGCTAGTGCCCTTTATCGGGCGTGGGGGTTCAAGTCCCCCCTCGGACACCATGAGGCAATCAAGGCCCCAGATCGGAAGATCTGGGGCCTTTTGCTGTTCCCGGGCTGTTCCCGGGCTGTTCCCAGGCCGCTCCCGTGGCGCTTCCGGGTGTGCGTCGTGGCGGGCGGGGGCGGCTCGGAATTTGCGGTGCGGGGGTGCGGTCCCCTGCGTAGGGTGCCCCCGTTCATGGTCGCGGAGAGGGGTGCGGGCGGTGTTGATCTTTGATGCGGACGACACGTTGTGGGAGAACAACGTGATCTTCGAGCGGGTGATCGACGAGTTCACGGGGTGGCTGGCGGGGCCGAGGTGGGACCGGGCGGCGGTGCGGGCCGTGCTCGACGGGATCGAGGCGGCGAACGCGGTGACGCTGGGGTACGGGAGCAAGGTGTTCCTGCGGAGCCTCGGGGAGTGTGTGGAGCGGGTGCGGGGGCGGGCGGCCACCGCGGCGGAACGGGAGCGGATCTCCGGGTGGGGGGCGGCCTTCGCGGGGGATCGGGTGGAGCTGATCCCGGGGGTGGCCGAGACGCTGGCGGAGCTGGCGGGGCGGCACGAGTTGCTGCTGCTGACCAAGGGGGACGAGGAGGAGCAGCGGCGGAAGGTGGTCGCGTCGGGGCTGACCGGGCACTTCCGCGGGGTGCACATCGTGCCGGAGAAGAACGTGGCCGCGTACGAGGAGCTGACGCGGGCCTACGGGCTTGTGCCGGAGCGGACGTGGATGGTCGGGAACTCCCCGAAGTCGGACATCCTGCCGGCCCGGTCGGCGGGGCTGAACGCGGTGTTCATCCCGCACGTCCACACGTGGGTGCTGGAGCACGAGGAGTTGGATCCGGGGGACGCGAAGGTGCTGCGGCTGGCGGCGTTCGGGGAGTTGGTGCACCACTTCTGAGGGAGGGGTGCTGGAAGCCCGCGGACGGCCCCTGGTGGGGTCGGCCGCGGGCTCGTGTCGGGGCGGTCGGGGGTCAGAGCGGGTCGGTGGGGGCGAGTTCGCCGGAGGCGAGGGTCAGCCAGCGGGTGATCGCGAGCTCGCGGAGGAAGCGGGGGTCGTGGCTGACCACGAGGAGGGCGCCCTCGTAGGAGTGGAGGGCGGTGACCAGGCTGCGGACGGAGGACATGTCGAGGTTGTTGGTCGGTTCGTCGAGGAGGAGGAGCTGGGGGGCCGGTTCGGCGAGCATCAGGGCGGCCAGGGCGGCCCGGAAGCGTTCGCCGCCGGAGAGGGTGCCGGCCTGCTGGTCGGCGCGGGCGCCCTTGAAGAGGAAGCGGGCGAGGCGGGCGCGGATGCGGTTGTTGGTGGCGTCCGGGGCGTAGCGGGCGACGTTCTCGACGACGGTGCGGTCGTTGTCCAGGACCTCGTCGAGGCGCTGCGGGAGGAAGCGGTGCGGGACGTGGAGCTCCGCGGTGCCGGTGGCCGGCGGGAGTTCGCCGGTGAGGGTGCGGAGCAGGGTGGTCTTGCCGGAGCCGTTGCGGCCGGTGAGGGCGATCCGTTCGGGGCCGCGCACCTCCAGGTCGGCGCGGGTGCCGTGGCGGGTGCGCAGGCCGCCGGCGGTGAGGACGGTGCGGCCCGGCGGGACCGCGGTGTACGGGAGGTCGATGCGGATCTCGTCGTCGTCGCGGACGGCTTCGGCGGCCTCGTCGAGGCGGTCCTTGGCCTCTTGGAGGCGTTCGGTGTGCAGGGCGCGGTGTTTGCCCGCGGAGACCTGGGCCTCCTGCTTGCGGGTGTTCATGACGATCTTGGGTTCGCGCTTCTGGGCGTACATCTTGTTGCCGTAGCGGACCCGGCGGGCGAGTTTGACCCGGGCGTCGGACAGTTCGCGCTTCTGGCGGGCGACGTCGGACTCGGCGGCCCGGACCATCCGCTCGGCCGCGTCCTGCTCGACGGCCAGGGCCTGTTCGTAGGCGGTGAAGTTGCCGCCGTACCAGTGCACCTCGCCGCCGCGGAGGTCGGCGATCCGGTCGACGCGGTCGAGGAGTTCGCGGTCGTGGCTGACCACGAGGAGCACCCCGGACCAGGCGGTGACCGCGTCGTAGAGGCGGCTGCGGGCGGCCAGGTCGAGGTTGTTGGTGGGCTCGTCGAGCAGGAGCACGTCCGGGCGGCGGAGCAGGAGGGCGGCCAGGCGGAGCAGGACGGACTCGCCGCCGGAGACCTCGCCGATGGTGCGGTCGAGGTCGAGGTCGGGCAGGCCGAGTTGGTCGAGGGTGGCGCGGGCGCGCTCCTCCACGTCCCAGTCGTCGCCGATGGCGGTGAAGTGCTCCTCGCTCGCGTCGCCGTCCTCGATGGCGTGCAGGGCGGCGCGGGCGGCGGCGATGCCGAGCGCCTCGTCGACCCGGAGGTGGGTGTCGAGGGAGGCGTACTGCGGGAGGTAGCCGACCTCGCCGACGGCCTTGACGCTGCCGTCGGTGGGGGTCAGTTCACCGGCGATCAGCTTCAGCAGGGTGGACTTCCCCGACCCGTTGAGGCCGATCAGGCCGGTGCGGCCGGGGCCGACGGAGAACTGGAAGCCGTCGAGGACGGGGGTGCCGTCGGGCCAGCTGAAGGAGGTGTGGGCGCAGACGACGGCCGCGGAGGGGGCGGCGGGGGGCTTTGACATACGGGTCTCCGGAGAGGTGTGCGCGGGGTGGGGAACGAGCTGCGCAGGGAGACACCGCGGCAGTGCCGGGGTTCGGGTACGCCGTGCGTACGCCGAGGTCGCGGACGGGCCACGCGGGGCGGGGATCGCGGAGCGGATCGCCGATCGCGGGCGCGGTGTCTTCCGGACCTCAGACGAGCAACGGCCTTCTCCTGTCGGGAGGGAAACCCGCCGGGACGGCGCCCGGGCGGGTTGGACGTCTACGACCGTAGAGGGTGCGGGACGGGAATGCAAACGCTATTTCTGTTGCGTTTGCGTTCCCGTCCGTGGCCGACGGGGCCTAGAGGGCGCGCAGGCGCACCCGGGCCGGGCCGGTCGCCTGGAGGGTGATGCCGGCCGCTACCGGCACGTCCTGGTCGATGGCCTCCAGCTCGTGGGAGCGCAGCAGGATCGCCAGGGCCAGGACGGATTCCAGCATCGAGAAGTGCTGGCCGATGCAGGCGCGCGGGCCGCCACCGAACGGGAACCAGGCGTAGCGGTGCCGATCCGCCTCGCGTTCGGGGGCGAAGCGGTCCGGGTCGAACCGCTCGGGGTCCTCCCAGAGGTCCGGGTGGCGGTGGGTGACCCAGGGGGCGACGACCACGTCGGCACCGGCCGGGAGGCGGAAGCCGGCGATCTCGGTGGCCTCCACGGCCCGGCGGCTGACGACCGGGGCCGCCGGGTAGAGCCGCATGGACTCCTTGAACGCCCGGGTGAGCCGGGGCAGCCGGTCCAGGTCGGCGGCGGTGGGGGTGCGGTCGCCGAGGACGCGGGTGAGTTCGGCGCGGATCCGGGCCTGCTCGCCGGGGTGCCGGGCGAGCAGGTGGAGGGTGAAGGCCATGGAGGTGGCGGTGGTCTCGTGGCCGGCCAGCAGGAAGATCAGGACCTGTTCGCGGACCTCGGTGGCATCGAGGGTGCCGTCCTCCTCGTTGCCGGCCGCGGCGAGCAGCGAGAGCAGGTCGTTGTGGTCCGGGGCCCCGGTGGCGCCGTCGCCGGTGGCGCCGCGGCGTTCGGCGATGATCCGGTCGCACAGCGCGTTGAGTTCGGCGGTGACCCGGCGGGTGCGGAGGTTCCTGGGGGTGGGCCAGTCGCGGGGCACCTTCAGGGGCGCGTAGGCGCGGCGGACGACGTAGTCGTTGATGACGGGGGCGCAGCGGTGGATGGCGGCCACCGCGGCCTCCACGTCGAGGCCGAAGAGGATCCGGGCGACGGTGCGCAGGGCGAGCCGGTTCATCTCGGGGACGAGGTCGACCACGCCGTCGGCGGCGGACCGCCAGCGGGCGGTGACCGCGTCGGCCTCGGTGGTCACGGCCGCGGCGTAGCCGTCGACCCGGCGCTTGGTGAACAGCGGTTGCACCAGCCGGCGTTGGCGGAGGTAGTCGTCGTCCTGGCTGGTGAGCAGGCCGTTGCCGAACGCCTGGCGGACCTCCTCGTAGAGCGGGTGGTCCTTGCGGAAGTTGGCGGCCTGGGTGCCGAGGATCTGCTGGACGCCCTCGGGCGCGAAGACGGCGTAGAAGACGCTGCGGAGTCCGGGTGGGCCGGCCTCCAGCCGGACCACGTCGCCGTGTTCGCGCTGGGCTCTCAAGAAGGCACCGAGGGAGTCGCGGCGGAGGTCGAGCAGCGAGCCGATCACGGGGAGGCCGGCGGGACCGGGAATCGCGGTCGGGGCGCCGCCGCCGGCGGTGGGCCGGGGCGCCTGCCCGGCGCCGGCGCCGGAACGGGGCGAGGGGTTGGTCAGGGACATGCTCCGATTCCTATCCACGAACAGGCCGGGGAATGTCGCGGCGCGGCACGGTGTGGTGTGGTGTGGGCAACGGACCGGGCGGCGTCCGGCGGGTGGCCGGGGACGGCCGGTCGGCGCGGCGGGGCCACGTAGCATGTCCGGATGATCGGAAAGCAGGCCGGACGGGCGGGGCGCGCCACCGCACAGCAGTGCCGGGTCACCGTCTGCCGCGGCTGCTGCTGCGGGAACGCGGCGAAGATCCCGGGGGTCGACCACGCCGGGCAGATACCCCGGCTGCGGGCGGCGCTGGACGGGGCGGCACCGGTCCGGGCCTCGGACTGCCTGGACGTCTGCGACCAGGCGAACGTGGTCGTGGTGCAGCCGTCGCCGGCCGGGCGGGCCGCGGGGGGCCGCCCGGTGTGGCTGGGGCTGGTCAACGACGATGACGCGCTGGCCGACATCGCCGCCTGGATACGGGCCGGCGGGCCGGGCCTCGCGGAGCCGCCCGGCGTCCTGGACCTGTACGCGCTGACGGTGTCCCGGCGGGTGCGGGAACAGCTGGAAACGTAGCGGGCGGCGCGGGGCAGGGGGTCCCGGCCTCGGCGCGCGAAGGCGCCGGGGCGGGTGTTGGCTGGAGGTATGACCTCCGGACCGAGGGCGCGCCCGCGAAGGCGCCTCCCGACTGCGGCGGGCTGAGCCGTGCGCCGCACCGCGCCGCCCGCTCCCCCGCCCGGCTCCCCGGGGCCCGCGGCGGGACCGCCGCACCGCGTCCTGGTCGTCGCGGTCGACCCGGCCGTCGCCACGGCCGTCACCGCCGGGCTCGCCCGCGCCGGCCACACCACCGCGTACGCCACCGACGGCTTCACCGCCCTCGAACTGGCCGCGGACTTCCAGCCGCACGCCGTGGTGCTCGATCCGGCGCTGCCGGGCATCGACGGTCTGGCGCTGCGCCGCCGGTTGCGGCGGAGCGGCGGCCGGGCGGCGGTCCCCGTGGTGTCGTTGACCGGGCGCGGCGGGACGGCGGGAGCGGCGGAGCGTACGGGGGCGGAGCCCGGGGGGACGCGGGAGCTGGTGGCGCGGGTGACCGCGGCGCTGCGACGGGCCGCGGGTGCGGACCGCGCCGCCGGGTCCGCGCCGGTCCTGCGGGGCGGGGACCTGACCGCCGATCCCGGGACCGGACGGGCGCTCCGTGCCGGCCGGGAACTCGACCTCGCCGAGGACGAGTTCGCGCTGCTGGTGTTCCTGATGCGGCATCCCGGGCGGGTCTTCTCGCGGGAGCAGCTGCTCAGACGGGTCTGGGGGCGGGACTTCGGCGATCTGTCGGCGGTGGCGGCGCGGTTGGCCCGGCTGCGGGCGGAGGTGGAACGGGATCCGGCCGCACCGCGGCTGCTGACGGAGGTGTGGGGCGCCGGCTACCGCTTCGACCCCGGGGGCGGCGCGGTGGTGGGGGCTGTAGCGCCGGCCGAGGAGATGGTCCCGGTGGGCGGGGTGGCCCCGATGGGCGGGGCGGTCCCGGCAGGCGGGGCGGTCGGCTCGCCGTCGGAGGTGCCGCGGGGGCGGCCGCAGGACGCGTGACGGCGCTCCGACCAGGCTGTGGGCGATGGACATGGGGCCTGGGGAGGGTGTGGTGGGGCAGCGCGGTTCAGGGGCGTGCGGTTCAGGGGCGTGCGAGCAGGTCGCCGTCGGAGTCGTCGGTGTGCGGATCGCCGGCGTGCGGATCGTCGGTGTGCGGATCGGCTTCGGTCGCCGTGCGGCGGGTCGGTAGGTCGCGGGTGGTGCGGACCGGGGAGGCGAGGAGGATCAGGGCGGCGAGCGGGACGCCGGCGGTGGCGATCCACATGGCCGTGCGGACGCCCAGTGCGGCGCCGAGCGCACCGCCGAGCAGGGCACCCAGCGGCAGCGTGCCGTAGTTGAGGAAGGCGGCGCTGGCGGTGACCCGGCCGAGCAGCGCGGGCGGGCAGTACGCCTGCTGGAAGCCCGACTTGAGGACGTTGCCGCCGACCACTCCCGCGCAGACCCCGAAGCTGCCGACGACGAACAGGGCGGCGCCGGGCCCGGCGGTGGTGAGCGGGATGAGCAACGCCAGGGTGGGCAGGCCGAGTTCGAAGAGCAGGGTGGCGCGGGCGGTGCCGATCCGGGCGGCGACCCGGCGGACCGCGAAGGCGCCCGCGATGCCGCCGGTGCCGGCCGCCGCCAGCAGGGTGCCGACCGCGCCCGGCGGCAGCCCGGCCTCGCGGACCAGGAAGACCGGCAGGATCGACTGGTACCCCATCAGCGCCAGGTTGGAGGCGGCGCCGAACAGCGTCAGCGTGCGCAGCCAGACGTCGCCGGACACCAGCCGCAGCCCCTCGGCGACCTCGGCGCGCAGGGACCGCGGGGCGCGCTCGCCGGCGCCGGCCGGGCGCGGTTCGCGGTGGCGGATACCGAGCAGGCAGAGCAGGGAGACCAGGAAGGTGGCCGCGTTGGCCAGCAACCCGTTGACGGCGCCGGCGAGTTGGACCAGGAAGCCGCCCGCACCCTGCCCGGCGAGCTGCGCCGCCGAGGCGCTGCCGTGCAGCTTGGCGTTGCCCTCGGGCTGGTCGGCGGGGGCGAGGAGGCCGGGGAGGTAGGCGCTGTACGCGGTCTGGAAGACGACCGCGGCGGCGCCGCTCAGCAGGGCCGCGCCGGTCAGCAGGCCGAGGCTCAGCCCGCCGTACCAGGCGATCACGGGGACCGCCGTGAACACCGCCATCGAGAGCGCGGCGGCGCCCAGCATCAGGGGCCGGCGGCGCGTCCGGTCCACCCAGACGCCGACCGGCAGCCCGATCAGCAGCCAGGGCAGCCAGGCGCAGGCGCTCAGCACGCCGACCGCGAAGGTGTCGGCGTGCAGGGTGGCGACGGCGGTCAGCGGCATCGCCACCCCGGTGACCGCGGCGCCGAACTTTCCCGTGGTCTCCCCGCACCAGAGCAGCCGGAAGTCGCGGTGGCGACGGAGCAGACCGCTCACGACCCGGTCCGCTCGGCGGTGGCGTCCGAGGGCGCGGCGCGGTCCGGTCGGGGCTTGCGGGGGAAGGACTGGAGCTGGACGATGACGGGCCGCGCGGCGGCCGCATCGGGGGCCGCGGGCGCCCCGGCGGCCGGACCGGACTGCCCGGCGGCGGTTCGGTGCCGGTTGACCACCTGTTCCAACTCCCAGTTCATCGCCGCCAGTTGATCGGGCGTCATGGTCAGGTCGTGCCACTGCGCGATCGTGCCGGCGTCCCGCCACTGCGGCCCCCAGTCCTCGGCGAGGTAGCCGGCGACCTGGTGGAAGTGCTGCTGGACGAGCTCGTGGACGTAGACCGAGAGCGGGCCGCGGGCGTCCGGATCGTCGCGGAAGTCGGTGGTGTTGAGCCGGCGGGAGGCCGCCACCGCCCGCCACCAGCGTTCGCGCTTGGTGCCGCGGCCGATCTCCTCCTCGATGAACGCGTGGTCGGCGAGCTGACGCAGATGCCAGCTGACCGTGCCGGTGTTCTCGCCGAGCCGGTGGGCGAGGCCGGTGGCGGTGTCCGGACCGTCGAGGGTCAGCAGCTCCAGGATGCGCATCCGCAGCGGATGGGCGAGGCCGCGCAGGCTGCGGGCGTCCATCCGGCGGATAGGGCGCGGCGCGGGGAACGCGGCGGCGTCGGCAGCGTCGCCTTGAGGCGCGCCGCGGTCAGGCGCATCTCCGGGGGGCGCATCGTCGTGGGGCGCATCGCCTTGAGGTCCATCGTCATGAGGAGCGTCGTCGTGGGTCATGAGGAGCACTCTAGGGATGCAGAGAGTTCTCTGCATAGGTTTCTCTGCACAGGTTTCTCTGCAAAGAAGTCTCTGCATCTTTCCGGAGGTTGGGCGGTGCCCGTAACGGCCGGGCGGCCGGTAGTGCAGACGGGTACGCGCGAGAATGGCGGAGTCGAGGGCCACGTTTCGGCCACCGTGGCTGACTATCCTCGGGCGCATCCCCCGCCCCGCGCGATACGAGGTGTGCGACGTGACGGTGATCCTGCTCGCCCTTGCCGCGGCATGCTGTCTGGGCACCGGGTTCGTCCTCCAGCAGATCGCGGCGCAGCACGCTCCGCCGCAGGACTTCCTCTCCTTCCGGCTGCTGCTCGACCTGGTCCGGATGCCCCGATGGGTGGCCGGGATCGCGCTGATGGTGACGGGGATGGCGCTGGGCGCGGTGGCGCTGGGGATGGGGGACATCACCCTCGTCGAACCGCTGATGGCGACGAACCTGCTGTTCGCGATGGCGCTGGCGCGGCGGATCTCCCGGCAGCGACTGGGCCGCAGCGGCTGGGCCGGCCTGTGGCTGCTGGCGGGCGGAGTGACCGCGTTCATCGTGGCCGGGCAGCCGCACGGCGGGCGCAACAGCGAGGTGGGGCAGCTCGCGCAGTGGCTGATCATGGGCGGGGTGCTGTCCACCGCCCTGGTGCTGGCGGCGGTCGCCAAACGGGAGCGGGTGCACGTCAGCCTGGAGGCCGCGCTGCTGGGCGTGGCGGCCGGGCTGCTCTACGGCCTCCAGGACGCGCTGACCCGGATCAGCGGCCTGCGGTTCTCGGCGGGCGGCTGGCACGAACTGCTGACGAGCTGGCAGCCGTACGCGATCGTGGTGCTGGGGGTGCTGGCGCTGGTGATGGTGCAGAGCGCCTTCGAGTCGGCGCCGCTGCGGATGTCGCTGCCCGCACTGACCGCCGCGCAGCCGCTGGCCGGGATCCTCTGCGGGGTGGGCTTCCTGGGCGACCAGCTCCGGGTGACGAGCGGGGCGCTGGCCTTCCAGGCGGCCGGGATCGTCGCGGTGGTGGCGGGGATCGTGCTGATCGGCAGCCATCCGGCGATGCCGCCGGGGGCCGGGGCGGCCGACGACGCGCGGGAGCTCCAGCCGCGCTGATCCACCGGAGACCTGGGGATCCGAGGGCCGGGGATCCGGGGATCCGGGGATCCGGGCAGGTCCCGGGAGATCCAAGGGCCTGAGCCGAGGAGGCCCACGGCAAGGCCCGTGCGAAGACCCGCGAAAAGACCCGCCGCCGCCCCCTTACCCGTTTATTAATGTCCGGCATTAGAATCGGGGCATGCCCAGGACATCAGGCCCCGAGACCCGGGAAAAGCTGATCCGCGCCGCCGAGGAAGTCTTCGCGGCGCAAGGCGTGGACGGTGCCCAGATACGCGACATCGTCGCGCTGGCCGGCCAGAGCAACCCGTCGGCGGTGCAGTACCACTTCGGCTCCCGGGCCGGGCTGCTGGACGCCGTGATGGCCGGCCGGCTGGCCCGTACGGAGGCGGCCCTGGCACCGCTGCTGGCCGCGGCGGAGGCCGGCGAACCGGCGCCCCGGGAGCTGATCCGGCTGCTGCTCGCGGCGGAGGCCACCGAGTTGCGGACCGACCGGGGGCGGCGCTGCCTGCGGATCTCCGCCCAGCTCAGCCACGAGAGCGGGGTCCGCACCCGGGTCCCGCACCCGACCCTCGCCGGGACCGCGTACTGGCGGCTGATCTGCCGGGTCGAGGAGGCACTGGCCGCGGCCGGACTGCCCGAGGCGGTGCGGCTGGAGCGGCTGGACCTCGCGCTGACGCTGATCGGTGCGGCGCTGGCCGACCGGGCACGGCACTACCTGGACGGTGCCGCACCCCTGACGGGCGAGGAGCTGTTCCTCGCCGATCTCACCGGGACGACGACCGCGTTCCTGCTCGCCGCCGCCCCTCGTACCGAAGGAGTTCCCCATGAGTGAGCCCATCCAGGCGGCCTCCGCCGCGGACCTGAGCGGCAAGACCGTCGTCCTCACCGGCGCGGCCCGCGGGCTGGGTGCCGCGGCCGCCGAGCAGGCCGTCGCGGCCGGCGCCGACGTCGTCCTCACCGACGTCCTCCAGGAGGAGGGCGCGGCGACCGCGGCCCGGCTCGGCGAGCGAGCCCGGTTCCTGGCCCACGACGTGACCTCCGAGGAGGACTGGCAGCGGGTCGTGGACTTCGCGGTGGCGGAGTTCGGCGGGGTCGACGGACTGGTGAACAACGCCGGGATATCGACCGGCGCGCCCCTGGAGACGGTCTCCGCCGACTTCTTCCGCAAGGTCCTCGACGTCAACCTCACCGGCGTCTTCATCGGCATGAAGACCGTGCTGCCGGCCATGAAGGAGCGCGGTGCGGGGTCGATCGTGAACATCTCCTCGGCGGCCGGGCTGATGGGCCTGGCCATGACCGGCGGCTACGGCGCGTCCAAGTGGGGCGTCCGCGGCCTGACCAAGATCGGCGCGGTGGAGTGGGGCACCTCCCGGGTCCGGGTGAACTCCGTACACCCCGGGATGACCTACACCCCGATGACCGCGCAGGTCGGCATCGAGGTCGGCGAGGGCAAGTACCCCAACACCCCGATGGGCCGGGTCGGCGAGGCGCACGAGATCGCCGGGGCCGTGGTCTTCCTGCTCTCCGACGCCGCCTCGTACATCACCGGCGCCGAGCTGGCGGTGGACGGCGGCTGGACCACCGGCCCGACCGTGAAGTACGTCATGGGGCAGTGAGCCGGAGACCCGTGGCGGCGTGCCCCGACAGGTGCGCACGCCGCCACGGGTGGTTCGATGGCCCCATGACCGATGATCGACTGCTCAACTCGCAGGAGCCGCTCGACGCGGAGGGGCCGCTCAACGCGGACGAAGTCCTCGATGTCGTCGACGAGCAGGACCGGGTCGTGGGGCAGGCCCCGCGGGCGGTGGCGTACGCCCGCCGGCTGCGCACGCGGTGCGCGTTCGTCCTGGTCCGGGACGCCGAGGACCGGGTTTTCGTGCACCGGCGGACCCCCCGGAAGCTGGTCTTCCCCTCGCATTACGACATGTTCGTGGGCGGTGTGGTGGGCACCGGCGAGACATACGACGAGGCGGCGCTGCGGGAGGCCGAGGAGGAGCTGGGGGTGTCCGGGCTGAGCCGTCCGGAGCCGCTGTTCCGCTTCCTGTACGAGACGCCCGAGCACGCCTGGTGGTCGGCGGTCTACCAGGTGCGCTGCACCCTTCCGGTGGCGCCCCAGGAGGCGGAGATCGACTGGCACGCCTTCCTGCCGGAGGAGGAGCTGGCCCGGCGGCTGGAGACGTGGCAGTGGACCCCGGACGGGCTGGCCGCGTACCGGGAACTGCTGGCCCGGCGGGCGGCCGGGGAGGTCTGATCCGATGGGTCCGGGGATCCGGCTGTGGTTCTCCCCGGGGCGGGTGCGCGAAGAAGGCACCACCCCCGACTACCGTTTCTCGCTCGCCAACGAGCGGACCTTCCTCGCCTGG
Source organism: Streptomyces sp. CB02959 (assembly GCF_002803155.1). Classification (GTDB taxonomy): domain Bacteria; phylum Actinomycetota; class Actinomycetes; order Streptomycetales; family Streptomycetaceae; genus Streptomyces. The sequence goes on along the minus strand of NZ_NNBP01000025.1, from coordinate 60,055 downwards.
CTGCGCACCGGGCTGGCGCTGATCGGCGGGGGCTTCGCGGTGGACCAGTTCCTGCCGCGGCTGCACGGCAACCTGCGGTTCGCCTTCACCGTCGTCCTGCTGGTCGGCGGGGCGCTGTGCGCACTGCGGGCGGTCAACCACTGGGTGCGCTGCGAGCGCGCGATGCGGCGCGGTGAGGACCTGCCGATCTCCCGTTTCCCGGCGGTGCTGGCGCTCTGCGTCGGGCTGCTGGCGGTGGCGGTGGTCGTGCTGGTGCTGATCGGCTGGACCAACTAGCGGGGGCCGGACAGATGGGCGCACCCAAGGAGGCCGGCGGGGCACCGCGGCCGGCCGCGGACCGGGACCCCGGGCTGCAACCGGAGCGGACCCGGCTGGCCTGGCGGCGGACCGTGCTGTCGGCGGTGGCGGTGGCGGCGCTGGCCGGACGGCAGGTGCTGCACGGCGGGGCCCCGGGCCAGGTCGAGGCGGCACTGATGGTGCTGGTGGTGCTGGCGTGGGTGGTGTTCGCGGTCGCCGCGGACCGCCGGATGCGCGCGCTGACGGGCGGACGGCCTGCCGCGATGCCCGGGTGGCTGGCGCTGCTGGTGGCCGGCTGCACGATCGGACTGGCGGTGTGCGGTGCGGCGCTGCTGCTGCCGGGGCGGTGAGGCGAACCCGGCGGTACGGTTACGGGTACCGCGCGGCACCGGGCCGGCGCCGGTCCGGCCGGCGGCCACGGCGTCCGCGCGGGACCGAGCGACCCCCCACCCGAAAGCGGAGCATGACGGATCATCAGCACGTTCCGGAGGCCGGTGCCGACACCGCCACCACCCCCGGCGCCGACACCAGCACCAGCACCAGCACCAGCACCGACAACGCCGTCCCCGAGCCCTACCTCACCGAACTCGCCCCCGGTGTCCGGGCGTTCATCCAGCCGGACGGCGGCTGGTGCCTGAACAACGCGGGCTTCGTCACCGACGGCACCGCCACCCTGGTCGTGGACACCGCCGCCACCGAGCGCCGGGCACGGCTGCTGCGCCGCCGGATCGCGGAGAGCGGCGCCCCCACGCCCCGCACCCTCGTCAACACCCACCACCACGGCGACCACACCTACGGCAACGGCGTGTTCGCCCCCGAGGCGACGATCATCGGACACGCCGCCTGCCGCCGGGAGTTGCTGGCCGCCGGCCACCAACTGCACGCGGTGTGGCCCGAGGTGCCGTACGGCGACATCGTCCTCACCCCGCCGGAGATCACCTTCGAGGACCGCCTGACGGTGTACGCCGGGGAGATCGAGGTGCAGCTGATCCACCCGGGGGTGGCGCACACGCCCGGCGACACCATCGTCTGGCTGCCGCGGCAGCGGGTGGTCTTCACCGGGGACCTGATCTTCAACGGGGGCACCCCGTTCCTCCTCATGGGCTCGCTGGCCGGGTCGCTGCGGGCGATCGAGGTACTGCGGTCGCTGGACGCGGAGACGGTCGTGCCCGGGCACGGCCCGGTGGCCGGGCCGGAGGTCTACGACCAGGTCGAGCGGTATCTGCGGTTCGTCGGGGAGCTGGCCCGCGAGGGGCGGGCGGCCGGGCGGACGCCGCTGGAGGTGGCCCGGGAGGCGGAGCTGGGCGCCTTCGCGGAGCTGAAGGAGCGCGAGCGGCTGGTGGCCAACCTGCTGCGCGCCTACGCCGAGTTGGACGGCGCGGCGCCGGGTGCGCCGCTGGACGCGGTGGCCGGTTTCGGGGCGATGGCGGAGCTGAACGGCGGGGTGCCGCCGGCCTGCCACGCCTGAGCGGGCGCCCCGGCCGGGTGGGCGGGGTGGCGGAAACGCATCGGGTGACCGACGCCCCACGGGCGGACACTGGACTCCATACCGACTAGTCGGCATGATCAGGCGGGACGGGCCCGCCGGCCCTGGACCGTCCAACCGTCCACTCCGTACGGAGGAAGCACGATGAGCAACGGCACCCCGCCCCCGCCGGCCGCCGGGGAGGCACCGCCCGGCCTCGATCCGGAGCGCCTGCGGGAGCATCTGGACCGGGAGCGGCCGGGCCTGGTCTCCGGGCCGCTGCGCGCACAGCTGATCGAGGGCGGGCGGTCCAACCTCACCTACCGGGTCACCGACGGCACCGCCTCCTGGGTCGTCCGCCGCCCGCCGCTCGGCCACGTACTGGCCACCGCGCACGACATGCGGCGCGAGCACCGGGTGATCAGCGCACTGCACGACACCGCGGTGCCGGTGCCGGAGGCACTGCTGCTGTGCGCGGACGAGTCCGTCATCGGCGCGCCGTTCTACGTGATGGAGCTGGTGGCGGGCACCCCGTACCGGACCGTGGAGCAGCTGGCCCCGCTGGGCCCGGAGCGGACCCGGGCGGTGGTGCTGTCCCTGGTCGACACGCTGGTGGAGTTGCATGCGGTGGATCCGGAGGCGGCCGGGCTGGGTGACTTCGGGCACCCGGACGGCTTTCTGGAGCGTCAACTGCGGCGCTGGGTCAAGCAGTTGGCAGGCTCCAAGAACCGCGAACTGCCCGGCATCGACGCACTCCACGAGGCACTGGGCCGGGCACTGCCCGCCTCCCCCGCGCCGACCGTGGTGCACGGCGACTACCGGCTGGACAACGTCCTGGTCGGCGCCGGCGACACCATCACCGCCGTGCTGGACTGGGAGATGTCCACGCTCGGCGATCCGCTGACCGACCTCGGGCTGCTGGCGATGTACTGCACCGACCTGGGCCTGCCCGGGTCGCCGGTCAGCACCACCAGCGGCGCTCCGGGCCACCCCGACCCGGCCGAGCTGATCGCCCGCTACGCCGAGCGCTCCGGGCGGGACACCTCGCAGATCGCCTGGTACACCGCGTTCGCGTGGTTCAAGCTCGCGGTGATCCTCGAAGGCATCCACTACCGCTACACGCTCGGCCAGACGGTCGGGGCGGGCTTCGACCGGATCGGCGAGCTGGTGCCCGTCTTCATCGACCGCGGACTGACCACCCTGAAGGAAGGCTGAGGCACCGATGGACTTCGCATTCGACGGCCGTACCGAGGAACTGCGGGCCCGGCTCGACGCGTTCATGACCGAGCGGGTGTACCCGGCCGAGCGGGTCGCGGACGAGCAGCGGGCCGCGCTGGCCTCGCCGTGGGACACCCCGCCGGTGGTGGAGGAGCTCAAGGCCGAGGCGCGCCGGCAGGGCCTGTGGAACCTCTTCCTCCCCGACGCGGAGCACGGCGCGGGGCTGACCAACCTCCAGTACGCGCCGCTGGCCGAGATCACCGGCCGCAGCCCGCAGCTGGCGCCCACCGCCCTGAACTGCGCGGCACCGGACACCGGCAACATGGAGGTGCTGGCGCAGTTCGGCGACGACGAGCAGAAGAAGCGCTGGCTGGAACCGCTGCTGGCGGGTGAGATCCGCTCGGCGTTCGCGATGACCGAGCCGGACGTGGCCTCGTCGGACGCCACCAACATCGAGACCCGGATCGAGCGGGACGGCGACACGTACGTCATCAACGGCCGCAAGTGGTACATCTCCGGGGCGATGAACCCGCTGTGCCAGATCTTCATCGTGATGGGCAAGACCGATCCGGACGGCGCCGACATCCGCCGCCAGCAGTCGATGATCCTGGTGCCGCGGGACACCCCGGGCCTGACCGTCAGGCGCGCCATGCAGGTCTACGGCTACGAGGACCACTACCACGGCGGGCACGCGGAGGTCGTCTTCGAGGACGTCCGGGTGCCGGTGGGCAACCTCATCGGCGAGGAGGGCGGCGGCTTCGGCATCGCGCAGGCGCGGCTCGGGCCCGGCCGGATCCACCACTGCATGCGGCTGATCGGGATGGCCGAGCGGGCGATCGAGCTGATGTGCCGACGCGCGGTCTCCCGTACCGCGTTCGGCAAGCCGCTGGCCCAGCAGGGCGTGGTCCAGGAGTGGATCGCCGACGCCCGGGTGGCGGTGGAGCAGCTGCGGCTGCTGGTGCTGAAGACCGCGTGGCTGATGGACACCGTCGGCAACAAGGGTGCGCACACCGAGATCCAGGCCATCAAGATCGCCACCCCGCGCACGGTCGTGGGCATCCTCGACAAGGCGGTGCAGCTGCACGGCGCGGGCGGGGTCAGCCAGGACTTCCCGCTGGCCGAGCTGTGGGCCGGGGCCCGCACGCTGCAGCTGGCGGACGGGCCCGACGAGGTGCACCAGCGGTCGCTGGCACGACGGGAGCTCAAGCGGTACCTGTAGGGCGCGCGGGGTACCCGTGGTCTGCGGGGCGCGGGTACCCGGGGGGCGGTGGCCGTGGGGCGGTGGTTGCGGTCCCTGTGGGGCGGTGGCTGCGGTACCCGTGGGGTGGTTGGTTGCGGTACCCGTAGGGTGCGGTCGAACAGTCCCCGTAGGGGTCGGGCGCGCCCCCTGCGGGGCCACAACGCCGTGGGAGACGGCGATGTTCCCGTCACGGGCCCCTCAGGGATTTCCGTCACGGGTACCGACAGGGCCCCCGTAACGGATCCCGACAGGGCCCCGTGACGAGCTCCCGTTGCAGGGCTCCCTTACGGCCGCAGGGCCCGCAGCAGCAGACCGGCCAGGTGGTCGGCGACCTGCTGGGGGGTCAGCGGCCCGTCCTCGCGGTACCAGGTGCCCAAGTGGTGCACCGAGCCGAAGTGGTAATCGACGATCAGGTCGGCGGGGACCTCCGTGGTGAACACCCCGGTGCGCTGGCCCTCCTCGATCAGCGCCCGGAACCGCTCGTGGTAGCGCCGCCGCTCGGCCCGTACCTGCTTGTCCTTCTCCGGGCTCAGATGGTGCATCGAGCGGAAGAAGATCTTGGTGTCGTCGAGGTTCTCGATGGTGGTGACCACCACGTCGGCGGCGGCGTCCCGCAGCCGCTGCTCCACCGGCGCGTCGGCGTCCGCGAAGCGGTCCAGCCGCTCCTGCTGGAGCCGCAGCACCCGGCCGTAGACCTCGTGGAGCAGGTCCTCCTTGGAGCCGAAGTAGTGGTAGAGGGCGCCCTTGGTGACGCCCGCCGCGTCCACGATCTCCTGGACCGAGGTGCGGTCGTAGCCCTGCTCCGCGAAGAGCCTGGTGGCGGTGGCCAGCAGCCGCTGCGCGACGGGTTTCGCCGTGCCGTTGCCGTTGCTGGTGCCGTCCTTGATGCCGGCCATCGCCCTCACCTGTTCCTTTGTTCCTTACGTGGGTCCGTCATGCGCGCTGGCGCAGCTCTCGTCGAAGGATCTTGCCACTCGCGGTCTTGGGAAGCTCCGGCAGGATCTCCACCACGCGGGGGTATTTGTACGCCGCCAGCCGTTCCTTGCAGTAGGCGACCAGTTCGCCGGGGGCGGGCGACGCGCCCGGACGCAGACTGACATACGCCTTGACGGTCTCCCCGCGGTAGGGGTCGGGCACCCCGACGACGGCCGCCTCGCGCACCGCCGGGTGGGTGTAGAGGACGTCCTCGACCTCCCGGGGCCACACCTTGAAACCGGACGCGTTGATCATGTCCTTCTTGCGGTCGACGACGTACAGCCAGCCGTCCCGGTCCATGAACCCGATGTCGCCGGTGCGCAGTTCACCGTCCGGGACGGTCTCGGCGGTGGCGTCCGGGCGGCGCCAGTAGCCGGGCACCACCTGGGGGCCGCGGACGGCGATCTCGCCCTGCTCGCCGAACGGCAGGTCGCGGCCGGCCTCGTCGATGATCCGCACGACGGTGTCCGGGCCCGGGACGCCCACCGCGAGGGTGCCGGAGACCTTGTCGACGGGGGCCACCCGCCCGGGCGGGACGGTGGCGCACGGCGCGGTGCACTCGGTCAGGCCGTAGCCGTTGTGGACGTAGGGGCCGAAGTCGGCGCGGAACTTCTCGACCAGGGCCGGCGGCAGCGGCGCGCCGCCGGAGCTCATGCAGTGGAAGGAGGTGAAGTGCCCGGGGGTGACGTCCGGGTGGGCCATCAGCGCCATATAGGCGGTGGACGGGCCGACCGTAAAGGCCGGCCGGTGCTCCAGGAAGGCGTCCAGGACGGTGCCGGCCTCGAAGCGGTAGGCCAGTGCCAGGGTGCCGGCGCCGGCGAGGCAGGCGGCCAGTTCGCAGACCATGCCGGTGATGTGGAAGAGCGGGGCGAGCGCGAAGTAGGTGGCGCCCTCGGGGAGTCCGAGGCCGGTGCGCTGCCGTTCCGCGTTGTAGCTGATGTTGCCGTGGGTGTTGGTGGCGCCCTTGGGGGTGCCGCTGGTGCCGGAGGTGTAGCTGATGAGCGCGATCCCGGCGGCGTCCGGCTCCGGGGCGGCGGGCGCCGGTCCGCCCGTGCGGGCGGCGGTGAGCAGGTCCTCGGCGCCCTCCTGGGGGCCGGCCGGTGCGCCGCGCAGCACCCGGGTGTCGTGGCGGGTCTGCAGGCCGCGTTCGTCGGCGGTCAGCGCGATGCGGACCGCGGGGGCCTCGGCGGCGGTGGCGCGCAGGAAGTCCGCCCAGGTGCGGTCCGCGCACAGGACGGCGGTGGCCTCGGCGTCGTCCAGGATGTGCCGGGTCTCCGCCGCCTTGTACATCGGGTTGACCGGGACGACGACGCCGCCGGCCTTCCACACGGCGAGCAGCGCGAGCACGAAGTGCGGGGTGTTCTGCAGCATGACCACGGCCCGGTCGCCGGGCCGGAAGCCGCGGACCGCGAGGTGCCCGGCGAGGCCGTCGGAGAGCGTGTCGACCTCGGCGTAGGAGATCCGGCCGTCGAAGTAGGCGAGCGCGGTGCGGTCGGGGGCGCGGCGGACCGCGGCGCGGAAGGCGTGCAGCGGGGAGGGCGGCGGCTGGACGGGGGCGCGTTGGACGTCGTTGAGCTGGGCCAGCCACGGCTTGTCCTGGTAGGTGGTCACCGGCCCTCCCCCTCACGCGCCTCCAGCTTCTGCTGGAGGTGGTTCATCCCGGACAGCCAGCGGTCCGGGTCGGTGGCCCGGGCGGTGACGTAGTCGGCCACCTCCGGGTGCGGCAGGACCAGGAAGCGGCCCTCGTCCATGGCGGCGAAGAGCGCGTCGGCGACGGCGTCCGGTTCGATGGCGGTCGGGGTCAGGACGAGGTCGCCGGCGGTCCCGGTGGCGGCCAGCATGTCGGTCCGTACGCCCTGCGGGCAGATGGCGTGCACGTCGATGCCGCGGTGGCGGTAGGTCAGCGACAGCCACTCGGCGAAGGCGTACGCGCCGTGCTTGGTGACGCTGTAGGGGGCCGCCGCGACCATGGTGAGCAGGCCCGCGGCGGACACCGTGGAGACGAACCGGCCGCTGCCGCGCGCCAGCCACTCCGGCACCAGCTCGCGCGCCGCCCGCACATGGGCCATCACGTTCACGTCCCAGGCCAGCGCCCAGTCGTCCTCGGGGGCTTCGGGTCCGCCGCCGGTGCCGACACCCGCATTGGCGCAGAAGACGTCGATGGCGCCGCCGAGCGCCTCGCGGGCCGGGCCGACGATGCCGGAGGCGTCACCGGGCACCGCGACCGCGCCGATCTCCTCCGCGGTCTTGCGGGCCTTGGCCTCGTCCAGGTCGTTGACCACGACCCGGGCGCCCTCGGCGGCGAACCGGCGGGCCAGTGCGGCGCCGATCCCCCCGCCCGCTCCGGTTACGACAACGGCCTTGTCCCGTACGACTGCCACGCTGTGTCTCCCTCGGTCGTCGCCCCTGACTGCACCGGCTCACCGGCGTACCGGCGTACCGGCGTACCGGCGTACCGGCGTACCGGCGTACCGGCGTACCGGCGTACCGGCGTACCGGCAGGGGCAGACTAACCAGTCGGTATGTCCTGATGGAAGTCTCCGTTTTCCGCCACGTCCGGGGCCACGCCCGGGGCCGCGTCCGGCGTCACGTCCGGCGTCATGTCCGACGCGATATCCGATGCCATATCCCGGCGCCACGGCCGGGCACGTTCCCCACCGCCCCGCGGAGCATTAGCGTGCCCACGACACACATCGGGTCGACCACCGCTCACGGAGGTGTGCGCATGGCTCTGTCGAGACGTGTTCTGCTGGGGCATCTGGCGGCGACCGGGGCCGCCGCGGCGGCGGTCACCGCGAACCCGGGCCCCGCCCAGGCCGCGCCGCACGGCGGCGGACGGCGGGTGCGCACCGGCTTCGACCGCCTGGCCGCCGACGGCTACCGTCTCCTGGACGGCCACCGAGTCGGCATCGTCACCAACCCCACCGGCGTCACCCACGACGTCCGGCACATCGTGGACGTGATGCACGCCGACCGCCGCGTCCGCCTCACCGCCGTCTTCGGCCCCGAGCACGGCTTCCGCGGCACCGCCCAGGCCGGCGGCTCCGAGGGCCGCTACGACGACCCGGCCACCGGCCTCCCCGTCTACGACACCTACGACAAGAGCGGCCGCGAACTCGCCGACATCTTCACCGCCTCCGGCGTGGACACCGTCGTCTTCGACATCCAGGACGTCGGCGCCCGCTTCTACACCTACATCTGGACGCTCTACGACTGCATGGTCGCGGCCGCCGTGGCGGGCAAGCGGTTCGTCGTCCTGGACCGCCCCAACCCGGTGACCGGCCGGACCGCGACCGGCCCCGTCCTCGACCGCCGCTACGCGTCCTTCGTCGGCCGGGAGCCGATCGCCCAGGCACACGGCATGACGGTGGTGGAACTGGCCCGGCTCTTCAACGGCGAGTTCGTCCCAGCGGCGGCCGGGCGGCCGGTGGCGCTGGAAACCGTCACGATGACCGGCTGGCACCGCACCGACTTCTTCGACGCGACCGGACTGCCCTGGGTGCCGCCCAGCCCCAACATGCCGACCGCCGACACCGCCCTGGTCTACGCCGGCACCTGCCTCTTCGAGGGCACCAACCTCTCCGAGGGCCGCGGCACCACCCGCCCCTTCGAACTCCTCGGCGCGGACGGCCTCGACCGCCGCTGGGCCGCGGCCGCCACCGAACTGGGCCTGCCCGGCGTCCACTTCCGCGAGGCGTACTTCGCCCCCACCTTCTCCAAGTTCCAGGGCAAGACCATCGGCGGCCTCCAACTCCACGTCCACGACCGCACCGCCTTCGACCCGGTACGCACCGGCATCGCCCTCCTGGTCACCGCCCGCCGCCTCTGGCCCGGCTTTGCCTGGCTCGCCTCCCACTTCGACCACCTGGCGGGCACGGACACGGTCCGCAAGATGATCGACGCGGGGGCGGGGGTGGAGGAGATCGTCGGGGCCTGGGAGGAGGGGCTGAGGGGCTTTCGGGCGCTGCGGGGGCGGTATCTGCAGTATCGGTAGGGGTGGCGGTACGGGCCCACGAACCGAAGGGCGGACGGGCGGACGGGCGGACGGGCGGACGGGCAGCCCGGCTGCCGGACGAACGAACTCGTCACCGCCAAAGACCTGTAGCAGCGGAATCAAGTGCGGGTGAATTCGCACAGCCATCGCGCGTCGGGATCACCTACCACGTAGTAGAGGCGCAAGGCGCTCCCTACTTTCTTGACGCTCATCGCCCAGGTGTAGGCAGTCGGGCTGCTTTTGCGCCCTTGGGAGGCGGAATGGGAGCCGTCCAACTCGGCTTGCCCGACTGCCGCAGTACGCGACTCCCCGCCCTTGACCGTTAGTTGCACCATTTGGCCTTCGGCGACAGAGCGGCCACCCTTGTAGGAGTCCAGGACCTGCCAACTCCCCTTGCCCGAGAGGCTCCAGTGGTCGTCGAAGTCCGTTTCCTGGCCCCGAAGCTTCACTGCGGCGAGCGCCCCTGTCTCGCTCAGGGTCAGACGGGCCCCTTCAGGGCCGTGCCACTCTCCGGCAAGTTCCTTTATCTTGAAGTGCGGCGCAGATGGCAGTGGTTCGTATGCCACCGAACACGAAGTCGCGAGAAAGGCGAATAGCGCAAGCCCCAGGGCGGGGAGTCTTCTGTGGCGCATGGCAGTCGACCCAGGTCTCCGGTCTTGTCGTGATAGATGCGAGTTCATCATGTGCCGTTGAACGAGCGTCTCATCTCGATGTGCCGGTAGACGGTGTCCCTGCCCTTGGGGACGTCGGCGTCGGGGTTGAGGGCGACCTGGTACTGCCCGGCCGGCACCTCCGCCCCGACCGGTGCGAGCTTGCCGGACGGGCCGGCCGACGGCTCGCCGGGAGCCGCCCCCGTCTCACCATCCGGGACGCCCCACACCAATCATTGACTGCCCCCTACACCGACCAACAGAGTGCGGCTCGTGCACAGTGACGCGAGATCAGCATCAGCGGAGACGGCGGCGGCCTCGGACGCGGGGGCGGCCGACGGGGAGAGTCTGCGGCGGGTGGCCGTGGCCTCGTTCATCGGGACCGCCATCGAGTTCTACGACTTCTACATCTACGGGACCGCGGCCGCCCTGGTGCTCAACCAGGCGTTCTTCCCGACGCTCGACCCGGTCAACGCGACCCTCGCGTCGTTCTCCACCTACGCGGTGGCGTTCGCCGCCCGGCCGCTGGGTTCGGTGGTGTTCGGGCACTTCGGCGACCGGGTCGGACGGAAGTCCGTGCTGGTCGCGTCGCTGTTGCTGATGGGGCTGTCCACCGCGTTCGTCGGATTGCTGCCCGGTTACGGGACGTTGGGGATCTGGGCGCCGCTGCTGCTGATCCTGCTGCGGTTCCTCCAGGGGATCGGGTTGGGCGGCGAGTGGGGCGGGGCGGCGCTGCTGGCCGTCGAGCACGCGCCGCGCGGGCGGCGGGGGTTGTACGCCGCGTTCCCGCAACTCGGGCCGTCGGTGGGGTTCTTCGCGGCGACCGGGGCCTTCTGGCTGCTGTCGGAGGGGATGAGCGACGCGGCCTTCCGGTCGTGGGGCTGGCGGGTGCCGTTCCTGCTGTCGTTCCTGCTGGTCGGGGTGGGACTGTTCGTCCGGCTGAAGATCAGCGAGACGCCGGTCTTCGCAAAGGTGCGGGACGCCCAGGAGGCCAGCAAGGTGCCGGCCGTGGACGTCTTCCGGCGGCATCCGCGGGAGTTGCTGCTGGGCGCCGGCGGGATGGTCATCGCGTACGGGCTCTTCTACACCGCCACGACCTACTGCCTGTCCTACGCCACCGGCACCCTGGGCATCTCCCGCACCACCATGCTCGGCCTCTCGCTGGTCGCCTGCCTGTTCCTGGCGGCGGGCACCTGGCTGGCCGCCACCCGTTCCGACGGCATCGGGCGCCGGAAGCTGGTCCTGGGCGGCGCCGGGCTCGCGGCGGTGTGGGGACTGGCCCTCTTCCCGCTGCTGGACACCCGGCAGCCGGCGCTGATCGCCCTGGGCATCGGCGGCGCACTGTTCTGCATGGGCGTGGTCTACGGCCCGATGGGCGCGTACCTGCCGGAGCTGTTCGGGACCACGGTGCGCTACTCGGGCGCCTCGCTCGCCTACAACCTGGGCGGGGTGCTGGGCGGGGCGGTCGCGCCGCTGGTCGCCACCCGGCTCCAGGCGGCGTTCGGGTCGGCGTCGGTGGGCTGGTACGTGAGCGCGATGGCGCTGGTGTCGCTGGCCTGCGTGCTGGCGCTGCCGGAGACCCGGGAGCGCGAACTCCTGGACTGAACCGCCCCGTAGGGACGTTCAGGGCCGGAGCCACCACCGCTCGCTCTCCCAGGAGAGCACCTCCCAGAGGCGGTTGAGCGGGTGCTCCGGCCCGTAGGAGGCCCGTTCGCCGCGCCGGGTGAAGACGCCGACCAGGACCTCGGTCCGGGGACCGACGTCCCCGGTGACCTCCAGGGTGCGCAGGCCCTCGGCCTCCGGGAGGTGGCCGTCCGACGCCGCCTCCCCCAGGCCCCGGGTGACCAGCATCGCGCCGCTGACCACGCCCGAGCGGAGCAGCTCGAAGCCGTAGTGCGCGGCCTCTATCTCGGCGGCGACGGTCAGCTTCTGGCGGTAGTCGCTGCCGTACCAGGCGGTCAGGAAGCGGTCGATCAGCCCGCCGGTGGAGACCACCAGTGGCAGCCGCGGCAGGTCGCCGGCGCGGAACGAGGCGCCGGGCAGCCGCTCCGGCGGCAGGTTCGTCAGCAGCGACAGTCCGCTGCGCCGCCACTCCATCACCTCGTACGGGGCGAGTTGGGCGGCCTCCTCGCCCTGGGTGACCACGACGCTGCCGCAGACCAGGTCCAGTTCCTGGGAGCGGAGTTTGGTGAACAGGTCGCCGGTGCGGACGTGGGTGATCTTCAGGTCGACGCCCTCGCGGTCGAAGTCCCCGCTGACGTACTCCACGGCGTCCAGGAGGAATCCGAGGGTGTAGCGGGTGGTGCCGACGGAGAGCGTGCGGCCGAGCCGGCGGCGGGCGTCGTGGACGCCGTCGGACCACTCGCCGAGGGTGCGCCGGGCGAGTTCGACCAGGGACTCGCCGGTGGCGGTGAACAGCGCGTCGCGTCCGCGCCCCTGCTTGAGGACCAACTCCTCGCCGCACAGCGCCGCGAAGGTGCGGTTCATGGTGTCGAGCTGCTTCTGCACACTGGACTGCTCACGGCCCAGCCGGCGGGCCGCCGCCAGCGCGGTGCCCGACTCGTACACCGTGATCAGCGTGCGCAGCTGGTCCATCGTGGTGTCGAGCAGCTCCGTCGGGTACTGCTGCGGACTCGGGTTCTGCTGCGGACCTGACACGGTCATGCGCCCCTACTCGCTTTCCCTTCCCCCAAATTCAGGAATGAGCAGCATAGCCGCCCCGGAAAACCCATCCGGAGATCACCGGGGATTATCTGTGGATTTCTTCCGGAAAATGCTGGATGCGTTTGCGGTACCCGTGGAATGGTCTAGTCAATCCCAGAGGGCACAACCACGTTCTACGCAAGGGGAGTTACGTTCGTGAGCCATTCCCAGGCCGACCTCCGGCGGCCCGGTACCCTCAACGCCGCCGTGGCCTGCTCGATTGTGTCCGCACTGGCCGCTTTCGCCGGCGCCCTCGTCGTTTTCGCCGGGGGCCGGCAGTTGGCGGAACGGAACATCGAGCAGGCGGTCCAGGAGAGCCCGCAGTCGGTCGGACTGCCCGCCGGGACCACGATGGCCGAGCTCAAGGCGCTGTCCGGACCGGTCTGGGAGGCCGTGGTCGGCGACCGCTTCGGCACCCTGGTCGCCCGGGGTGTGCTGGCCTCGGCCCTGGGGCTCTGCCTGCTGGTCTTCGGCCTGTACGCGGGGCGGGCGGCCGTGTGGTCCCGGGTGATGACCACCGTTTCGGCGGTGGCGGCGGTGCCGGTGCACGCCCTCGTCTGGTTCGACTTCGAACCGGCGTCGGTCACCGCGACGACGCTGGTCGCGCTCGCGACCGCGGTGGCGGCGGCGGTGCTCGCGTGGCTGCCGCCCAACGGCCGCTATGCCGCGCAGTTGGGGAACGGCAAGCGGAACGCCGCGGTACCGCAGCCGGCCGGGGCGGTTTCCGGGTAACGGCGGAAAACGGAAGGGAAATACAACAGGGCCCCGGGGTGTGCGCACCCCGGGGCCCCGCCGTTCCTGCCGTTCCCGCCGTTCCCGCCGTTACCTATGGGCGGGGAATTCCACCACCTGCTGGTAGGTGGGGCGGTTCTGCCAGCTCATCTTGTCGTGGGTCAGACCGCCCACCGCGCGGTGGACGATCGCGTCCGCGCACCACTGGTCGCCGGCCTTGCAGTTGTCGTCGCCCGGGTAAACCTGGGCGGCGGTCAGGGCGTTGGCCTGCCGGAGGGTGGCCAACAGGGTGTCCTGGCAGGCGGAGAGGTCGCCGTTGCCGCAGTAACGGTCGGCGAGCGGGCCCTGGACCTTGTCGCCGAGCACCGCGCGCAGGTCCTTGTCGACGTAGCTCCACCAGCCGTACTGGAAGGCCGATCCGGCGTGCGCCCCGGTGGGGCCGTGTCCGGCCGACGGCGACTCGTCGATGGCGAGGTTGGCGCCGAGCGCGTCGTAGAGGTCGGTGCCGAGGCCGGGCCGGAAGACGTCCTTGACCATCAGCGGCCACCAGGCGTCCATCAGCCGGACCGCGTCGGAGTGGGCGTAGGTGTGCGAGCCGGGGGACGTCTCGCGGCGCTGGGCGCCGTCCTTGCGCCAGGCGTCCAGCCGCTGGATCGCGGTCCGCAGGGCGGGGTCGGCGACCGGCTTGCCGTCCAGGACCCGCAGCAGGTCGGGCAGGACGTCCTCGCCGCGCAGGTCGGTGAGAGCGGCGTCGGCCATCGCCCGGGTCAGGGACGCCCGGGTGACCCCGCCGTCCTTGGTCAGCGCGCGCACCCGGTCGTCGAGCAGGTTGGCGCGGTGCACCGAGCCGTTGCCGAAGCCGGCCGAGTCGTAGTCCTTGGCCTGCTTGTTGTTCCAGGAGACGTAGTAGTCCTGGTCGATCGACTGCGGGTGCTGGGCGGGCGGGGTGTAGTCGGTGGTGTTGGTGGCGGGGTCGAAGCCCTTCCACTCGTAGGCCGGGTCGGCCTTGACGGGCAGCGCCGGGTCGACGTCGGGGTTGCGGACCGGGTTGAGGCCGCTGTTGTAGTACGCGATGTCGCGGGAGTCGGCGTAGAACCAGTTGAAGGCGTAGCCGATGTGCTCGGCGGCCCTCTGGAAGCTCTTGGCGTCGTGGACGTACGACGGGTCGTTGAGCATCTGGAAGCCGATGATGGAGTCGGCCTCGTGGCGGTAGGTGGAGCGCAGCGCCGCGTAGGCGACGGGCTTGCCGCCGACGGTGGCGCGGTGGGTGACGACGCCGTACTTGGTGCGGAAGACCTGCATCCGGTACGAGCCGGCCGCGGTGGGGTCGGCGACGGTGGGCTTCCAGGAGTTGGTGCGCTCCAGCTTCTCCATCGGGAGGCACCGGCCGTGGTAGCGGTAGGAGGTGGAGTCCTTGGTGGGCTTCGAGCCGTCCGCGTTGCACAGGTCGACGGCGTAGGTGTCGGTGATGTCCTGGCCGGCGGAGGTGGCGCTCCAGGCGTAGTCCTGGCCGCGGCCGAGCTGGACGTACATCCCGACGCCGGCGAACGAGGCGCCGCGGGCGCTGATGCCGGGACCCTGGATCTCCTGGAGCATCAGCAGCTGGGGCGCGAAGTAGCCGGTCTGCGGGCCGAAGACGGCGACCGGGTGGCCGCTGGCGGTGTGCTTGCCGGAGACCAGCAGGGCGTTGGACATCCCGCGGTGCTGGGTCGGGTCGAAGCTCCCCTTGGGCAGCACCCCGTCCTTGAAGAGGCCCTCCAGCTTCCGGTACTTCTCAGGGGCCTTGACCGGGTCCCGGGGCGGGGTGGCGCTCTTGGAGGCGGCGGCGCCGGTGCGGTCGAAGACCAGCGGTTCGGGGGTGACCGAGCCGCGGTCGGGCAGTGCGGTGCCCTTGGCCTTGGCGGGCTTGACGGCGTAGGGGAAGCTCTGGCCGTCGTGCAGGGTCTTGGCCGCCTCGGGGTCGTTGCGCTCGCGGAAGGACTCCCAGACCTTGGTGCCCTTCTCCACGCCGTACTTCTGCTGGGCGGAGAGCAGGGCGAGGGCCGACGGGACCTCTCCGCCGCCGCCGTTGCCGAAGAGGCCGCCGACGACGGAGGCCAGGGCTATCAGGTCGGTGAGCTTGAACGGCTGGATCTCACCGGCGTTGGTGATCGCGTCGACATGGCCGGTGACGACGTACTCGCCGGGGAAGTAGCGGCCCTTCTTGGACTGTTCGCGGTAGGCGTTGATGCCGTCCACGTACGCCTGGGCGTCCTCCATGGCCTGCTTGCCGCGCTCGCCGTTGTCGTTGCGGATGGCGTCGACCTGCGCTTGGAGGTCGGCCTCGGTGTACGGGGCCGAGGGCCAGAACTGCTGCTCCAGGCCCTGGTTGGCGGGCGCGCCGCCGGCGAACGAGGTCAGCTCGCCGCGTCCGATGTGCCGGAAGAGGTCCATCAGCCACAGCCGGTCCTGGCCCGCCGCGTAGCCGGCGCCGTACTCGGTGCCGTAGCGGGTGGTGCCCTTGATGTGCGGGACGCCGGTCTTCTTGTCGCGGGTGATGGTGACGTCCGGACGCGGTGCGCTCACCGAGCCGACCTGGTCCTTCGGGACGCCGAAGGAGGCGTCGTTGAAGAAGTCGGTGAGGGTGTCGTCGGTGAGCGAACGGTAGCCGCCGGCCAGCGCGTTGTAGGGCGCGATCTGGTCGGTGGTGTGCGGCGGGTGGGTGCCGAAGAGTTTGTTGCCGAGGATCTGCATCAGGGTGGCGTTGCCCGTCGCGCCCGGCGGCAGGATGTCCACGCACTGGCCCTGGCAGTAGTCGTCGGCGTCGTGCGGTGCGGCCGCGGCCGCGGTGGGGGGCGGTGCCAAGAACGTGGCACCCAAGGCGAACAGGGCTGCCGCTGCGGCGGCCCTGAGCCTTCCGGTACGTCGCTGCATTCCTGCTCCTCGAAAGGGGTCCCCCTGCCCTTCGAGGGCGCGGGAGATGGCGCGCCGGACGTTACCGTCGGTTACTCGTTACCGGAAGGTGAACAACAGTCACCTTTTCGAATTCCCCACAGCGGGCAGGCGTTACGGCCGGACACCCCGGCACATCGCCACCCAAAACCGCAAAAGAATTCGATGGATCCAGGTGGCGGCCGGTTACGTCCATTCCCTGTCCAGTCGGGATCCTCCTCGGAGGTGGAAGCACCATGGCCGGTTTCAGAGCCCTCGCAGAACAGGTCCGCAACCCGCGACTCGTCACCGCTCGGCGGCGTACCGCCCTGCGCAAGTGCTTGGAGCGCTTCGCCCCTTACGGGCACCGCGCGACCTGGCACCACCTGTGCACCCGGGCCGGGTTCGCCATTCAGGACCGTGACCCGGATCCGGCGCGGCTGATGGCCGCGCTCGCCGAGCTGGAAGAGGCGCGCGCCCTCTGGCTCGCCTACGAGGAGGAGTTCGCCGCGCGGCGCCGCCGTGAGAAGCACGACGGCATCCGCCAGCCCGGCGCCCTCGACGAGTGGCACCGCCGCACCTGGGGCGGCTACGACATCGTGCCCTGCGCGTCCCCGCAGCGGCACCCGGCGGCCCGCCTCTCCGAGGTGCTGGGCCGCATGATCGCGGCGATGGAGGCGGGACGCCCGCGCCGCGACTGCCCGGTCTGCGGCGGCACCCGCTTCGTGTGGGTCCCCGGACCGGACGACTGCCCGGCGGCCGGACCGGCCTGCCGGGACTGCGGGGTCCTCGCCCCGGCGTCCGTGCTGGCCCCGGAGGCACTGCACACCGCGGCCGGACTGCACGGCGCGGAAGCCTTCGCGGCGGCCTGACCCCCGCTGCGCACCGCACCGTTCACGCCGTTCACCGACGATTGTCAGACCCTCCTGCCATCATCGAACACATGCTTCAGATGCTTCAGGTGTGTCTCAACGGCGCCCGCACGGCAGCCGATTCGGGTGTCGTACCGCTCACGCCGGCCGCGCTCGCGGACGCGGCGCGGCGGGCGGTCGCGGCCGGCGCCCAGGACATCCACGTCCACCCCAAGACCCCGTGCGGTGAGGATTCCCTCTCCCCGCGCGTGGTCGGCCCGGTCCTCGAAGCGATACGGGAAGCGGTGGACGTGCCGGTGGGCGTGACGACCGGCGCCTGGGCCGAGCCGGACCCCGGGCGCCGGGCGGAGCGGATCGCGTCCTGGACGGTGCTCCCCGACCACGCCTCGGTCAACTGGCACGAGTCCGGCGCCGATACGGTCGCCGAGGCGCTGCTGGCGCGCGGCGTAGGCGTCGAGGCGGGGATATGGGCCGGGACGCCGGCGGCCGCCCGCTTCGCCGCCTCACCCCTGGCGCCGCGAGTGCTGCGGGTGCTGGCCGAGGTCATCGACGACACCGACCCGGCCACCGCGCCCACCACGGCCCGCGCCCTCCTCGCCGACCTGGCCCGCGTACCCCACGGCCGCCCGGTGCTGCTGCACGGCTACGACGGCGGCGCCTGGCCGGTGCTGCGGCTGGCCGGGGAGTTGGGCCTGGCCAGCCGGATAGGCATCGAGGACACCCTCACCCTGCCGGACGGCGCGCCCGCCGCCGACAACGCCCGTCTGGTCGCCTGCGCGGCGGAGCTGACGGGCGGCGTCCGCGGGGCCTGAGCCAATCCGCTGCCGGTCCGCTGCCGGTCCGCTGCGTGGGGCCCACCCGTACGTTTTTGGCTTCCCCCCGTTGCGCCTGCGGCGGGCGGGGCCGCTGCCGGTCCGCTGCGCGGGGCCACCCGTCGTTTTTGGCTTTCCCCCCGTTGCGCCTGCGGCGGGCGGGGCCGCTGCCGGTCCGCTGCGCGGGGCCACCCGTCGTTTTTGGCTTTCCCCCGTTGCGCCTGCGGCGGGCGGGGCCGCTGCCGGTCCGCTGCGCGGGGCCACCCGTCGTTTTTGGCTTTCCCCCCGTTGCGCCTGCGGCGGGCGGGGCCGCTGCGCGGGGCTGGTCGGCCGCGGTGCCGGGGCTGTGGGGTGGGGGTAGACCGGACTGCTGCGCTTTACGTCCGGTCTACCCCCACCCCACAGCCCCGTCCCCTCCCGTGTGTGGGTGGATGAACGGTGAGCGGGGGCACACCTCAGTGGGCCTCTGCCGCCCGAACGCCGAGTGGTGACCGGCCACCAGCCCACTCACCCTGCCCCCACCCAGCCATCTTTCCCACCCCCCATACGGGAGGGGACGGGCCGGAGGGGGTGGTGTGCAGGACGTAAAGCGCAGCAGTCCTGCACACCACCCCCGCAGGCCCGGCACCGGCACCCGACAGCCCCGCGCAGCGGACCGGCATCGGACCCGCCGCCGCAGGCAATCGGCCTGGTACGGCCTTTACGAGTCGACCTGCGAACTGAAACAACTGTTCACGGGCTGATCACCGGCGGGCACGTGCCCGGTGCCGGCCCGTCCCGCGCGTGCGGCACCCGGGTCGCACGGGCCCCGACGAGAGGGTGGACGTCCATGGGCGAGCTGCACGATCTCACCGCGCTGGAACAGGCCGCGGAGATCCGGTCGGGGGAGCTGTCCCCGGTCGAGCTCACCGAGCACTACCTCGCGCGGATCGACCGGCTGGACGACACGCTGGGCGCCTTCCTCACCCGCACCCCGGAGCTGGCCCGCAAGCAGGCCGCGGAGGCCGAGAGCGAGGTCGTCGCGGCCCGTCGCGAGGGCCGGGCGCTCCCGCCGCTGCACGGCGTCCCGGTGCCGGTGAAGGACCTCAACCGCGTCGCCGGGGTGCGCTGCACGATGGGCTCGGCCGCGCTGGCCGACCACGTCCCGGACGGCGACGACCACGTCGTCACCGCACTGCGCCGGGCCGGCACGATCATGCCGGGGAAGACCAACACCCCCGAATTCGGGCTGCCCTGCTACACCGAGAACGCCCTCGCCCCGCCCTCCCGCACCCCCTGGGACACCACGCGCTCGGCGGGCGGCTCCAGCGGCGGCGCGGCCGCGGCGGTCGCCGGCGGGCTGGCGCCGGTCGCGCACGGCAGCGACGGCGGCGGGTCGATCCGCATCCCGGCGTCGGCGTGCGGGCTGTTCGGTATCAAGCCCAGCCGCGGCCGGATCAGCGCCGGCCCGCTGCTGCACGACGTGACGGGCCTGAGCACCTCCGGTCCGCTGGCCCGTACGGTCGCCGACGCGGCCGTACTGCTCGACGTGATGGCGGGCACCCTGCCCGGCGACCCGTTCGCCGCGCCGGCCCTGCCGCCCGGCGAGACCTTCGCCGGCCAGGTCCGCCGGGACCCGGGCCGGCTGCGGATCGGGGTGCTCGCCCAGTCGCCGCTCCCGGACGTCGACGTGCATCCCGACTGCCGCGCCGCGGTCGCGGAGACCACCGCGCTGCTCGACCGACTCGGGCATCGGACCGAGGAGTTGTCCTTCCCGTCCGACGACCGGATCCTGCTCGCGTTCACCCGGGTCTGGTCGGTGATGGCCGCCAACCGCCCCGTCCCACCGGACGGCGAGGAGCTGCTGATGCCGCTCACCCGCTATCTGCGGGCCCGCGGCCGGGAGGTCTCCGGCACCGCGTTCGCCGGCTCCCTACAGGCGTTCCGGGCGTTCGCCCAGAACCTCGCCGACGGCCTGATGCCGCCCGGCACCGGCTACGACGTGCTCCTCTCCCCCACCGTGGCCGCGCCGCCGCCCCTGGTCGGCGCGCTGCGCAACGACGCCGATCCGCAGGCCGAGTTCGCCGCCGTCGGCCGCTTCACGCCGTTCAGCGCCTTCTACAACGTCACCGGCCAGCCCGCGGTCAGCGTCCCGCTGCACTGGAACGCCGAGGGGCTGCCGATCGGCGTGATGCTCGCGGGCCGCTACGGCGACGAGGCCACCTTGATCGCGCTCTCCGCTCAGCTGGAGGCGGCCCGCCCCTGGGCCCACCGCAAGCCGCCCGTCTGGTGACCGAACGGGCGGGCCGGGCCCACCGCGCGGACCCGCCCCGGAGGCCCTCCCGTCGGGGCGGCCGACTGTCGCCGCCCGGGAGGAGCCTGCCCATGACGGTCCCGCCCACGGCTGTCATGGGCGACGCCGCGTCGCCGGCCGCCTGACCGGCCGGGCCCCGGCGCAGCGCTCGCCGGGCCGCGGGCAGGTGTCGAGTACGTCGTCGCCCGAACGGGGAACGGGACGGCCTCTGGTCCTCGCGCTCCTAGTCCTCGCGCTCCGCGGGCGTGCAGGTCCACGCGTCCGGGGCGCAGGTGCCGGCCGTGCGAGCGGCATCGGCGGCGGAGGCATCAACGGCGGCGTCCTTCGGAGCGCGGGCCGGTGCCGGGTCCGCGACGCGGCGGTCCACCCGGAGGCGGCGGGCGCCGGGCCCCTGTTCGCCGAGGTTGTCGTAGGGGTTGGACAGCGCGCACTTCTCCATGGAGAGGCAGCCGCAGCCGATGCAGTCCGTCAGCCGGTCGCGCAGTTCGACGAGTTGGCTGATCCGCTCGTCGAGTTCGGTGCGCCAGACCTCGGAGAGCCGGGCCCAGTCCGCGCGGTTGGGGGTGCGCTCGTCCGGCAGCTCCGCCAGGGCGTCCCGGATCACCGCGAGCGGGATCCCGACCCGCTGCGCGGCCCGTACGAAGGCGACCCGGCGCAGCGTCTCCCGGGTGTAGCGGCGCTGGTTGCCGGCGGTGCGGGTGCTGCTGATCAGACCCTTGGACTCGTAGAAGTGCAGTGCGGAGACGGCCGCGCCGCTGCGTGCGGAGAGCTGGCCGACGGAGAGCTCATGGACCTTGAACGGAAGCTGGGGCACGCCGTCAACACTACGGCCTGTCCGGTGGTTCCCCGGTGCGGTCTGCGGCCGGGGCGTTGACAGCGGGCGCCCGCCCTCGCATGCTGAGCAAGCGCTTAGTAACACGGCTGAGGAGGCGGACGAGGATGGCAGAGCCCCGGGTGTTCGGGTCGGTCGAGGAGCTGCGGGCGGCGGTCGGCGAGGAGCTGGGTCCCAGCGACTGGCTGGAGGTCGACCAGAAGCGGATCGACCTGTTCGCGGAGGCCACCGGCGACCACCAGTGGATCCACGTCGACGAGGAGAAGGCCGCGACCGGACCGTTCGGCACCACCATCGCGCACGGCTATCTGACGCTGTCGCTGCTGCCGGTCCTGGTCCCGCAGCTGCTGCGGGTGGACAACGTGAAGATGGGCATCAACTACGGCACCAACAAGGTGCGGTTCCCGGCCACCGTCCCGGTCGGCTCGCGACTGCGGGCCCGGGCCCGGATCGCGGAGGTGACCGAGGTGACCGGCGGGGTGCAGCTCACCACGGTGGTGACGGTCGAGCGGGAGGGCGGCGAGAAGCCGGTGTGCGTGGCGGAGTCGGTCAGCCGGTTCCACCTGTAGGCGGAGCGGGGGCCGTCAGGAGGCCCCGCCCACCATCCGCAGGACGAGGTCGGCGTAGAGGGCGCCGACCTCGTCGGGCGTCCGCGGCCCCTCGGCGGAGAACCAGCGGGCGACGTCCACGCAGAGCGACAGCACGGCCAGGGTGGTGCCGGGGATGTCCGCCACCCGGAACTCCCCGCTCTCCGCGCCGTCCTCGATGATCTGCCGGAGCAGCCGGTCGGTGCGGCGGCGCAGTCCGGCGATCTCGGCGTAGTGGTCCGCGCTGAGCGCCTGGAGCTCGTACTGGATGACCCGGGCGGTGGTGTGGTGCTCGGCGTGCCAGCGGGCGAAGGCGCGCACCGCGTCGCGGAGCCGGTCGGTGGCGCTGCCCCGGGCCTCGGCGGCTGCACTCATGATCTGCAGCGCCTTCTCGTGGCCGATGCCGCTGATGCGGTAGAGCAGCTCTTCCTTGGTCTTGTAGTGGATGTAGAGCGCGGCCGGGCTCATCCCGGCGCGGCCGGCGATGTCACGGGTCGTGGTGGCGTGGTAGCCGCGCTCGGCGAACGCCTGGACGGCCGCGCTGACCAGCCGTCGCGCGGCGTCCGGGGCCACTCCGGACCACTCGTCGCTCTCCTCCGCCGCCCGCTCGGCCGCACCCATCGCGCTCCCCGCTCCTCGATCCACCAGGGGTCTTTCCCTGTCGGATCGAACACCATACCGCGGCACTGAGCAAGCGCTTAGGTCCCGTCCGGGGGACGGACCGGGCGCGCCGACGGGCGGCGGCCGGGCGGTTCAGAAGGCGGAGACGCCGGTCAGCGCGCGGCCGATGAGGAGCTTCTGGATCTGACTGGTGCCCTCGTAGAGGGTCATCACCCGGGCGTCGCGCAGCAGCTTCCCGACCGGGTACTCGTCGATGTAACCGTAACCGCCGAAGACCTGGAGCGCGTTGCTCGCGGCGCGCACCGCGGCCTCGGAGGCGAAGAGCTTGGCCTTGGACGCCGCGGTGGCGAACGGCTCGCCGCGGTCGATCAGGTCGGCCACCCGCCAGGTCAGCAGCCGCGCCGCGTCCACGTCCACGGCGATGTCGCTGATCAGCTCCTGGACGAGCTGGCGCCCGGCGATCGGGGCGCCGAACTGCTCGCGCTGCCCGGCGTATCCGAGCGCGGCGTCCAGCGCGGCCTGGCCGATGCCGACGCAGCCGGCGGCGACCGACATCCGCCCCTTGGCCAGCGCGGACATGGCGACCGAGAAGCCCTTACCCTCGGGGCCCAGCAGGGCGCCGGCGGGCACCCGCACGCCCTCCAGGACGAGTTCGGCGGTGGCCTGGCCGCGCAGCCCGAGCTTGCCGTGGATCGGACGGCGGGTCAGGCCCGGGGTGTCGGCCGGTATCAGGAAGGCGCTGATCCCCTTGTGGCCGGGGGCGCCGCCGGTCCGGGCGAAGAGCAGGACCAGGTCCGCCCAGGTGCCGTTGGTGATGAACATCTTGCCGCCGTCGACGACCCAGTCGCCGCCCGCGCCGTCCCGGACCGCGCGGGTGGTCAGCGACGCCGCGTCGGAACCGGTGCCGGGCTCGGTCAGGCCGAAGCAGCCGAGCGCCTCGCCGGACGTGAGCCGGGGCAGCCACGCCCGCTTCTGCTCCTCGTCGCCCCATGCGGCGAGTGTCTTGGCGACCAGTCCGAGCGAGACCGAGACGATGCCGCGGACCGCGGAGTCGCCGCGCCCCAACTCCTCGGTGACCAGCGCGTACGAGAGGTGGTCGCCGCCGGAGCCGCCGTACTCCTCGGGGATGGTCAGGCCCAGGAAGCCGAGGTCGCCGAGCGCGCGGACGATGCCCGGGTCGACCTGTTCGGCGCGGTCCCAGGCGGTGGCGTGCGGGGCGATCTCGCGGTCCGTGAAGTCCGCGGCGAGCCGGCGGACGGCGGTCTGCTCGGGCGTGAGCTCCAGGTTCATCTCGGGCCCCTTCTCGGCGGGAACGGGAGTGCGGAGACAGTTAATTAGCACTGCTAGTTTTTGATGGGCAGCCCCTACTATGTGCGGCATGGCCCGACCCCGCAAGCCCCTGCTGAGCCGCGAGCGCATCGTCACCACCGCACTGGCGCTGATCGACGCGGAGGGGCTCGCGGCGCTCTCCACCAGGCGACTGGCCGCGGAACTGGGCGTGAGCGGTCCCTCCCTCTACAACCACTTCACGACCAAGGACGAGATCCTCGACGCGGTGGCCGACACGGTCGTCGCCCAGGTCGACGTCTCGACGCTGGCGAGCGGCGCCGACTGGCGGGCCGGCCTGCTCGACTGGGCCCACTCCTACCGCGCGGCGCTGGCCGCCCATCCGCACATCGTGCCGTTCCTCGCCCAGGGGCCGGGCCGCCGGCCGGCCGGGCTGAGGATGGCCGACGCGGCGTTCGGCGGCATGGTCGAGGCCGGCTGGCCGCCCGCCCTGGCCACCAAGGTCTGCGCGATGGTGCGCTACTTCGTCGCGGGCTCCGCGCTCGGCTCGTTCGCCCGCGGCTTCGTGGACGACCCCGGCGCCTACGACCCGGCCGACTACCCGCACCTCGGGCAGGCGCACCTCCTGGCCGAGCACCAGCGCCGCGTGGACGAGGGCGCGTTCGAGGCAGGATTGCGGGCGCTGGTCGACGGACTGACGCTGCATCATCCGGAACTGACACCTCCCGAGGGCGATTTCAGGACACGGATGTAAAGTGCATCAGTCCCTGGCCGGCAGGGACGATGTGCGTCCTGCGGGAGGCGGAAATGCGCCAGTCGAGTACGGCCAACGAGGGTCCGACAGTCAAGGGTTACGACCTGTCGGCGACCCGCTGGGGCCGGTTCGCCACGGAGGTGCTGCGCGGGCAGGCGCAGGTCGACTTCCTGCCCAGCGCGCTGGCCGGAGCGGTGTTCTCGCTCGCGCTGTTCGTCGCGGGCTGGGAGTACGGCCTCTACGGGCTGATAGGCGCGGCCGTCGGCACCGGCACGGCGCGCCTGCTGGGCGTGGACCGCGACCGGGTCACGGCCGGACTCGAAGGCTTCAACTCCTGCCTGGTCGGGGTCGCCTGCGCGGTCTTCCTCGACGCCGACCACCTCTCCACCCTGCTGGTCGCGGTCGCCGCCAGCGCGGCGGTCACGGTCGTCACCGCGGCCACCGCGCGGGTGCTGGGCACCTGGGGCCTGCCCACGTTCACCCTGCCGTTCTGCCTGGCCGCCAGCGCGCTGACCGTCGCCGCGCCCGGCTTCCGGCACGTGTGGCACCTGGAGGGCGGCATCGCCGCGCTGCCCAGGACCGCGTCCGGGCCCACCGCGCTGACCCTCACCGACCTCTGGCACGCCTTCTTCACCAACATCGGTGAGATCTTCCTGATGCCGCAGTGGTACGTCGGCCTGATCTTCCTGATCGGCATCTTCGTCGCCGACCGCCGGCTGGGCGCCCTGGCCTGCGCCGGCAGCGCCGTCGGCATCCTGACGTCCTGGGCGCTCGGCGCCCCCGCCGACCAGGTGCGCCAGGGCCTGATGGGCTACGACGCGGTGCTGGTCGCCATGGCCCTGGGCGGGGTCTTCCTGATCACAAACGCCTGGAGCGTGGGGTACGCCCTGGTCGGCGCGGTCACCTCCACCGTGCTGAGCCCGGCGCTCGGCGCGCTCTTCGCGCCGTCCGGCGGGCACGCCTTCACCTGGCCGTTCGTGCTGGTGTCGCTGGTGTTCCTGGTGGCCGCGCCGGCCTTCCCGCGACTGCGCCCGGCCGCCGGCTGACGGACCGCGGCGGCCGGCGCGGGGCCGGCCGCCGCGGAAGACCTCAGAACACCACCAGCGCCCGGCCGCCCTTCCCGGCGAGCATCGCCTCGAACGCGGTCGGGATCCCGTCCAGTCCGATCCGGTCGGTGACCAGCGCGGAGAGGTCGAGCGCGCCGGAGCGGACATGCTCGGCGATCACCGGGAGGTCGCGGGCCGGATCGCTGTTGCCGTAGACGCAGCCGGAGAGCGTCCGGCCGAAGTAGAACAACTCCAGGGCGGAGAAGACGACCTGCTGGTCCTTGCCGCCGATGCCCACCACCGTCGTCCGGCCGCCGCGGCGGGTGGCCGACCAGGCCGCCCGGATGGTCTCCGCGCGGCCCACGCACTCCACGGCGACATCGGCGCCGACGCCGCCGGTCAGCGCCCGCACCCGCTTGGCGCCCTCCTTCTCGAAGAACGCCGGGCCGTCGGCGACCAGGAAGTCGGTGGCACCGGCCGCGCGGGCCAGCTCCTCCTTCGCCGGCGAGACGTCCACCGCCACGATCGGTCCGGCCCCGGCGATCCGGGCCGCCTGGAGGGTCGCCAGCCCCACCCCGCCGACGCCGACGACCAGTACCGACTCCCCCGCCCGGACCCGGGCGCTGTGGTGGACGGCGCCCCACCCGGTGAGCACCGCGCAGCCGAGCAGGGCCGCGTCGGTCAGCGGCACCCCGGCCGGCAGCGGCAGCGCGGCGTGCGCCGGCACCACGGTCTCCTCGGCGAACGCGGCGGTGCCCAGGCCCGGGTAGAGCGCGCTGCCGTCGGAGCCGAGGGTGGCGTACGGGGCGCCGGCGGCCCGGCCGGCGTCGGCGCACAGCCACGGCTCGGCCAGCCCGCAGAAGTGGCAGCCGCCGCAGGACGGCGCCCAGTTGAGGACCACCTCGTCGCCGACCGCCACGCCGGTCACGTCCGGGCCCACCGCGGTGACGGTGCCCGCACCCTCGTGCCCGAGCACGGCGGGGGCCGGCTGGCGCAGCGTCCCGTTGGACAGCGACAGGTCGGAGTGGCAGACGCCGGCGGCGGCGAGCTTGATCCGGACCTGGCCGGGGCCGGGCTCCGGCAGCTCGATCTCGGCGATCTTCAGCGGGGCGTTGACGGCGGGCAGGACGGCGGCGCGGACCACGGGATCTCCTCGGGACGGGGCGGGGCGGGGCGGCAGCAGGACCGCCGGGGCTGGGCGGTGGGGCGCGGGGAGCAGAGGGGGCGCGGGGGCGGGCTCAGAACTGGAGGGACTTGGTCTGGAGGTACTCGGCCAGGCCGTGCGGACCCAGCTCCCGGCCGACCCCGGACTGCTTGTACCCGCCGAACGGGGCGAGCGGGTTGAACCGGCCGCCGTTGATGTCGACCTGACCGGTGTCCAGGCGGCGCGCGAAGGCCGCCGCCGTGGCGTCGTCGCCGGCCCAGACCGCGCCGGCCAGACCGTAGACGGTGCCGTTGGCGATCCGCACCGCGTCGTCCTCGTCCTCGTAGCGCAGGACCGTGAGGACCGGCCCGAAGATCTCCTCCTGAGCGATGGTCATCTCGGGGGTGACCTCGGCGAAGACGGTGGGGGCGACGTAGAAGCCGGGCCCGTCGGGCGTCCGCGGGCCGCCCACCACGGGCTTCGCGCCCTCGGCGACGCCGCGTTCGAGGTAGCCGACCACCCGGTCCCGCTGGCGGGCGCTGACCAGCGGGCCGATCCGCTCGCCGGGGACGTACTTGGCGGCCGCGGCGGCGGCCAGCGCGACGGCCTCGTCGTACTGGTCCCGGTGCACCAGCATCCGGGTCCAGGCGCTGCACGTCTGGCCGGAGTTGGCCATGACGTTGGCGACGCCGACCGCCACCGCCCGGCCCAGGTCGGCGCCGGGCAGGATGACGTTGGCGGACTTGCCGCCCAGTTCCAGGGCCACCCGCTTGACCGCGCCGCCGGCGAGCGCGCCGATGGTCCGGCCCACCGCGGTCGAGCCGGTGAAGGAGACCAGGTCGACGCCGTCGTGCTCGACCAGCGCCCGGCCCGCGACCGGGCCGAGGCCCGTGACGACGTTGACGACCCCGCCGGGTATCCCGGCCGCCTCGACGCACTCGGCGAACAGCCGGGCCACCAGCGGGGTGTCCTCGGCGGGCTTGAGGACGACCGTGCAGCCGGCCGCCAGCGCCGGGGCCACCTTGGCGACGACCTGGTGGAGCGGGTAGTTCCACGGGGTGATCGCACCCACCACGCCGACCGGTTCGTGCAGCACGGTGGAGGTGCCGAGGGTCTCCTCGAAGGCGTGCGTGCGGGCGAGCTCGGCGTACGAGCCGCAGACCGCGACCGGCAGCCCGGCGTGCACGGACCGGCTGAAGGCGAGCGGCGCGCCGAGTTCGGCGGTGACGGTCCGCGCGATCTCCTCGGTGCGGTCGGCGAGTCGGTCGCGCAGCGCGGCCAGCCGCTCGGCGCGGGCCGCGGGCGGGGTGGCGGCCCAGCCGGGCAGGGCCGACCGGGCGGCCCGCACCGCGGCGTCCACGTCCTGCGCGGTACCGGCCGGGACGGTGCCGATGATCTGCTCGTCGGCCGGGTTGACGACCTCGATCGTGTCGCTGCCCGCGGCGGGCCGCCAGCGTCCGCCGATGTACATCGCCTCGTGGTGCTTCACGTCGTGATCCTCCCGGGCCGGCTGCTGGTGATCGGCACCCTAGGCGGCGCCCTGGGGCACTTCCTAGGGGGACACCATCCAAACTAGCGCCGGTAGTTTCGTGGCCGCCAGCGGCACCGCGCGCCCGCCCGGTCCGGGCCCGCCGCCGTTACGGCTCGCCGCCACCGGAACCGGCCGCACCGTCGACCCCGCCCGCCGCGCCGCCGCCCGCCGCCCCGTCCAGATAGCGCGCCAGGTAGGCCCGCAGCAGCTCCTTGGTCTCCGTGACGATCGCCGGATCGCCGACCGGATCGGTGCGGAAGGCGAGCTGGAGCAGCGCGTCGGCGGTCTCCACGCCGACCAGGAAGGCGGTGCGCAGCCCGGCGTCGGCGGCGTCCAGGCCGAGCCGCTCGGCGAGCAGGTGCAGCAGCCGGTCGGCGACCTCGTAGTTGGCCTGCCGGGATTCGCGCGGGGCCGGGACGGTGAACTCCACCAGGGCGAAGCCCGGCAGGTTCCGCTTCATGGCCAGGTACTCGTCGATCACCACGTCCATCGCGGCGCGCCAGCCCGCCGGCTGGTCCGGGGCGGCCAGCCGGTTGCTGATCCGGTCCGCGTAGGCGTCGAGGTTGCGCCGGGCGAGCGCCTCGGCCATGGCGCGCTTGTTGGGGAAGAAGCGGTAGACGGAGCCGATCGGGACCCCGGCGCGGCCGGCCACCGCGCGGGTGCTCAGGTCCTCGTACCCGGTCTCGTCCAGCAGCTCGGCGCAGGCGTCGAGGATCCGGGCCAGCCGCTGGGCGCTGCGGCGCTGGACGGGCGCACGGCGGAGCAGGGCCGGCGCGGGAGGGGCGGACGGGGCGACGGGGGCCGGGGTGGATTGTGGGGCGGGAGTGGACGGCGAGGCGGGCGGGGGCTTCGAAGGCTGCACACGGTCATCTTGCCCGCCGTAAGGACCGGGGATGGCCGAGCGGGGTGATCCGGCCACCGCGGCCGGGAGTTTCCGTTGACGGACCTCCCCCTCAATCCTAATGTCTTGCATAGGATTCCCCGAGGCCCTTCTCGGGGCCGTGGCGCCTTGGATTCCGTGGACGTCTTGTTCGGTGAGCAGCGGGAGCATGTGATGACAGGTACGGACAACGAGCGGGCGAGGAAGACGGCCGAGGGGCTCGCCTACTCCTCCGGCTTCGGCAACGAGCACTGCTCGGAGGCGGTCCCCGGCGCCCTGCCGGTGGGCCGCAACTCCCCCCAGCGGGCCCCCCTCGGGCTGTACGCGGAGCAGCTCAGCGGCTCCGCGTTCACCGAACCGCGCCGCCACAACCGCCGGTCCTGGCTCTACCGCATCCGGCCGTCGGCCGCGCACCCGCCGTTCGCCCGCGCCAACCGCGGCGAGATCCGCTCCGCGCCGTTCACCGAGTGCCTGCCCGACCCCAACCGGCTGCGCTGGAACCCGCTCCCCGAGCCCACCGACCCCACCGACTTCGTCGACGGCCTGTGGACGCTGGGCGGCAACGGCGACGCCACCCAGCGCGCCGGCATGGCGGTGCACCTCTACCACGTCAACGCCTCCATGGAACGGCGGGTGTTCGGCAACGCGGACGGCGAGCTGCTGATCGTGCCGGAGCGCGGCGGGCTGCTGCTGCGCACCGAGTTCGGCCTGCTGCGGGCCGAACCGGGCCACGTCGCACTGATCCCGCGCGGGGTCCGCTTCCGGGTCGAGCTGCTGGACGCCACCGCCCGCGGCTACGTCTGCGAGAACTACGGCCAGCCCTTCGTCCTCCCCGACCTCGGCCCGATCGGCGCCAACGGCCTGGCCAACGCCCGGGACTTCCTCGCCCCGACCGCCGCCTACGAGGACGTCGAGGGGCCGGTCGAGGTGGTCAACAAGTTCTGCGGCCACCTCTGGACCGCGACCTACGACCACTCGCCGCTGGACGTGGTCGCCTGGCACGGCAACCACGTCCCGTACGTCTACGACCTGCGCCGCTTCAACGTCATCGGCTCGATCAGCTACGACCACCCGGACCCGTCGATCTTCACCGTGCTGACCTCGCCCTCGGACACCCCGGGGCTGGCCGGGGTCGACTTCGTGGTGTTCGCCCCGCGCTGGCTGGTCGGCGAGGACACCTTCCGGCCGCCGTACTTCCACCGCAACGTGATGACCGAGTACATGGGCCTGATCGAGGGCGCCTACGACGCGAAGACGGCCGGGCCGGGCGGTTTCGTCCCGGGCGGCGGCTCGCTGCACAACATGATGTCGGCGCACGGCCCGGACCAGGAGACCTTCGACCGCGCCAGCGCCGCCGAACTCGCCCCGCAGAAGATCAGCGACGGGCTGGCCTTCATGTTCGAGACCCGCTGGCCGCTGACCCTCACCGAGCAGGCCCGGGACGCCGGACACCTCCAGCGCGGCTACGACGACGTATGGCAGGGTCTCCAGCGCCACTTCCGCCCGTAGCAACGGGACCAGCACCGCAGACCGGGGACCGCATCGTGACCACCTTCGCGCCCGACTCACTCGCCCTGAACCGCAAGTTGCCGCTGTGGTACCAGGTCTCGCAGTCCCTGCGCGCCTCCATACTGGGCCGCTCCCCCGAGGCGCCGCTCCGGCTGCCCACGGAGGACCAGCTCGCCACGCACTACGGCGTCAGCGTGCTGACGATGCGTCAGGCCCTCAAGGAGCTGGAGGAGGAGGGCCTGATCAGCCGGCACCGGCGCCGGGGCACGTTCATCGAGCCGCACGCGCGGCTCGGTGCGCCGGTGCGGCTGCTCGGGTCGGTGGACGCGATCGTGGCCCAGCAGTCCGGGATGCGCACCGTCCTGCTGGAGCACGGCCCGGTACCGATTCCCGCCGAACTGTCCGAATATTTTCCGGACATGGCGGAAGTAGCCGGTTTTCGGCGATTGCGCAGCGACGAGGCGACGGACGAACCGACCAACCACGCGCGCAATTTCGTACGCCCCGACGTGGCCGCCCGGATCGACCTCGCCGACCTGGAGCGGTGGCCGATGACGAAGGTGCTGCGGGACGCGGTGGGCATCCGCATCGGGCGGATCACCGACACCGTCGAGGCGCGGCTGGCCGACCCCGAGACCGCCCGCCTGCTGCACGTGCCGCTGCTCAGCCCGATCCTGCACTACACCGGCATCACCTACGACGAGTCCGGGCGGGTACTCGACGTCGCCCGGATCCACTACCGGGGCGACCGGTTCTCCTTCACGGTGACGCTCGACGCGCACTGAACGGCGGCACGCGGCCCGCCCGGAGACAGCCACCCCGCCCCGGTCCCGCCTCCGGCCTCAGATCCGCTCCAGACTCCGCCCCGTGCTCCGCGGCCCCAGCAGCGCCACATCCAGGCAGAGCAGCACCAGCAGCACCGCGGAGCCCCCGAAGACGGCGACCGCGCCGAGGTCGTTCAGCACGCTCAGCGCGACGAACGGCAGCACGACCGAGGTGAGCCGGGACAGCGAGTAGGCGATGCCGATCGCGGTACTGCGCAGGCCGGTCGGGAAGATCTCGGTCTGGTAGACGTGGAAGGCGTTGGAGAAGACGTTGCTGCACACCGTCAGCAGAAAGCCGAAGGCGACGATCGCCCAGGGGGCGGTGGCGAAGCCGAAGGCCAGGCCGCAGGCGGCGATGCCGAGCGCGGAGGCGACGATCAGCGTCCGGCGTTCGATCCGGTCGATCAGCGGGACGGACAGCGCGGAGCCGATCGGATAGCCGCAGTAGCTCAGCGCCGCGTACAGCAGCGAGTCGGTGACGGTGTACCCCTTGGCCGTGAGCACCACGGGCGCCAGCGAGCCGAAACCGTAGTAGCCGACGGTCTGCAGCACCTGGAAGATCCACCACATGAGCGTCCGGCGCCGGTACTCGCCGCGGAACATCTCCCGCCACGGCAGCCTCCGCTCCGGGGAATCCGTGGTCTCCGGTACGGACGGCAGGCTGCCGCCGGTCTCCGCCGCCACCCGCCGCTCGATACCGGCGACGATCCGCTCGGCCTCCTCGTGCCGCCCGTGCACGCTCAACCACCGTGGGGATTCGGGCAGTCGGCGGCGCATCAGCTGGATGAACGCGGCCCCCAGCGCACCGGCCACCAGCAGCCAGCGCCAGCCGTCCACGCCCAGCACCTGGTGTCCGGCCACCAGGCGGGCGCCGAGCAGCGCCGCCACCGGGACGCCGACGAAACCGAGGGTGTAGGCGTGGGCGAGGTAGCGCCCGCGGACCGCCCGCGGCAGGAACTCCGCCAAATAGGTATCGACCAGGACGAGTTCGGCACCGAGCCCGAGTCCGGACAGGAAGCGCAGCACCAGCAGCCAGCCGAGGTCCGGCGCACCCGCCGCGGCCAGCGAGAAGAACGCGTAGCCGCCCAGATTGACCAGGAACATCCGGCGCCGGCCGAGCCGGTCGGCGAGTACCGACAGCACATTGGCGCCGACGAACATGCCCAGGAACCCGGCGGCGATCACCCAGGACTTCGCGGTGTGCCCCAGTCCCCACCGCTCGGCCAGGACCGCGGCGAGCACCCCGCCCAGGAAGATCTCGTAGAGGTCGAAGAAGGCGCCGATGCCGACGACGAGGGTGATCCGGCGGTGCCACCGGGACGGCGGCAGCCGGTCCAGCCGTGCGGCGACCCGGGCCCCGGCGGGCGTCCCCCCGCGCCTCCCGGGCGCCGGGAGGGGGATCTCCCCGCGCCGTTCAGGCGTGGGGGAGGCGTCCGTCATGGCGGTCCTCCCTCGGCAGGCGTACGGCCAGGACCGTACTCCGCCAAGATCGGCAGACGGAAGACCGCGTGCGCCCGGCCGACGGCGGCGGGCGCAGTGAACGGGTGCCGCGCCCGCCGCTACCATGCGGGGGCAACCAACGGTCCGGGAGGGGCTCCGCGTGACGGCGAAGCAGGGCGCGCCAGGGCTGGACGCGCCACGGCTGTCCGATCTGATGCCGTGGTCCGTGGCCCCGCTGCGGCTCGGCCGCTCCTGGGTCATGGGGCCGGATCCGGCCACCCTGCGGGCCCGTTGGCAGGCGCTCGCCGACGCCGTGGACCCGGCCGCCCGCACCCGGCTGTTCCGCCCGTCCCGGTCCCGCACCCTGCACTCCGCGGTCGGCCAGCTCCCCGGGCAGGCCACCCCGACCGCACGGCTGGTCCGGGCGGCCGGGCCGTGCCCGGAACCGGTGCGGGTCCTGCACGGCCCGTTCGACCGGCAGTGGCTGCTGCCCGACCACCGGCTGATCGACGCGGCCCGCCCCGAGCTGTGGCGGGTGGCCGACGAACACCAGCTGTTCCTGGTCGAGTTGGGGCACGTCCCGCAGACCTCCGGCCCCGCGGTGGTCTGCTCCGCGCTCCTCCCGGACGGCCGCTCCCCCGCCGGGCGCCCCGGCCGGATCCACCCGCTCTACCGCCGCCCCGGCGGTGTCGAGCCCAATCTCGCCCCCGGCCTGGCGGAGCTCCTCGCCCACCGCCTGGACCGCCCGGTCCGCCCGACCGACCTGCTCGCCTGGATCGCCGCCACCGCCGCGCACTCCCCCGACGGCGCCGCGGTACCGCTCACCGCCGACCCGGCCCTCTGGGACCGCGGGGTGGCGCTCGGCACCCGGCTGCTGTGGCTGGGCACCTGGGGCGCGTACGAGGAGGGCGGCGCGGACCGGCCCGCCGGGCGACCGCGGTTGCCGGGCGGCCGACGGCCCTACGTACGGGCCGCCCTGCCGGCGCGTGGACTGCCGGAGGGCCTCGGCTACGCCCCCGACGACGAGGCGCTGCTGCTCGGCAGCGGCCGGATCGCACCGGTGCCGGCGGGCGCCTGGGAGTTCCACGCCGGGGGCGTACGGGTGGTGGAGGAGTGGTTCGCGCAGCGCGCCGGGGCCCCGGCCGACGGCGCGGAGTCCGCCGAGCCCGGTTCGCTGGCGGCGCTGCGGCCCACCGCCTGGCCGCAGGAGTGGACCTCGGAGCTGCTGGAGCTGGTCACCGTGCTGGCACTGCTTGCCGAACTCGCGCCGCAGGCAGCGGAGTTGACACGGGAGGTGGTGGCGGGTCCGCGGCTGGGGACGGCGGAACTGCGGGCCGCGGGGGTGCTGCCGGTGCCGGCCGCGGCGGTCCGGCCGGCGTCCGTGCTGGACCACCGGGAGGAGGGGCCGGACGGCCAGTTCGCGCTGCTGTGAGCCCTCGCGGCGCGATGCGGGTGCGGGCACACGAGGAACCACCCGCCACGAGGTGACGGGTGGTGAGAAGGAGGCACCGGACGTCAGTGTCGTGCCCGGCCGGGACGGTGGGGTCGCCTGAGCCGTGGTGCCGCTTCAGGGGCGGCTCAGCCGTGGCCGCCGAAGAGCGAACGGCGCAGCCTGCGCAGCGGTGCGAACACCGACACCCGGTGGCCGCGGCTCTTCCTCATGCGCGTGTGGTCACGCGCGGTGAGCTCCTGCATCAGCGACGTGGCCCCCTCCACCTCGCGCTGCGGGATGGCGGGACCGCCGAGCACCGCGAGATGACGGTCGAGCCGCGCGCTGGTCGCGCTGCTCCCGCATGTGATGGCAGGGACCCGCGCCCTGCTGCGCACTGTTATCTGTTCCATGACTCTCCCCACCCGTACGAGGGCACCCGGCCAACGGGCAGGGTAACCCTATCTCTCTTGGAGGACACGCGTGCAGACCGGTCAACGGATTCACCTGCCATGCCTTGACGTTGACGAACACCATACGGAATGTCACGTACAGCGCGCGTGTCAGGGCGAGTTGAGGGACCGTTACGGGGCTCCCGGGAGGGTGGGCGCGGAGGCGGGGGGACCCTCCTCCGCGCCCTGTGCACGGAAGATCACGCAGCGGAGCCGAACACCGGGAGGTAGCCGCCGGCTTGTCCGGCGGCGGTGGGGTGGTAGGACTCGTCGACGGGATAGGTCACGCTGTGCAACCACGGACTGCCGGAGCACAGCTCATGGCCGGCGAAGGTGGGGTTGACATCGGCGAAGGAGAAGCCGTGGCCGGCGGCCCGCTGGGCGATGACGCCGTTGATGTCGTCCGCGGCGGCGTCTATGGCCGCCCGGGACTTCTCGGTGAGGCCGGCGACGCAGTCGCCGTCGAGCTTGTAGAAGTGCGGGTACCCGAGGGCGACGACGCGGGCGGACGGGGCCTTGTTCGCGATCGCCGCGTACACGGTGTCGAGCTTGCCGGGAAGGGTGCTCTTGATGTAAGTGCGGGCCTGGTCGATCCGGGCGAGGCAGGCACTCTCGCCCTGGAGGGCACAGGTCGTCATGGTGTCGGCGAATCCGGCGTCGTTGCCGCCGATGGTGATGCTGACCAGGCTCGTGGCGGAGCTGAGGGGGCCGAGCTGGCCGCTGACGACATCACCCGTACGGGCCCCTGAACAAGCGGTGAAGTCGAACGACGAGGGGGAGTGCGCGGCCGCCCAGAGGGCCGGATACGCCTTGGTGCTGCGCTTGCAGGCACCGCTGCCGCTGTCGTAGCTGCCGGCGCCGACGCCGGCCGAGTAGGAGTCGCCGAGGGCCACATAGCCCCCGGCGTCGGCGAGTTGGGCTGCCGCGGCGGCGCTCGCGCCGGTGAGCGCGAGCGACGAAGCAACGAAGAACGCGGATGTCAATGCCGCGAAACGGGACACTCTCATGGAACCTCCCATAGCAGGATCTCTGCGTGATCCGTCGTATCAGGACTCCCGTGTCGCCGGTAGTGTCCATGCCAAAAGTCGTACAGAGTTCACGGCCAATCCGCCGGTCTGTCAGGTTTCATCACTGCGGCGTCATTGCCTTTCCATGACGTGCATATGACATCCCGTTGGGAGTCTTGATACCTGAGGGCGACTCATCGAACCTTTTGACGATCGGTCACGGACTTTCGCAGATCGACCGATTGCGTACGACCCCGTACGACCCACCTGCGCGCGCACCACGGCGCGCCACCGATGAGGAGGAATCCCTCGCGATGGCAGTGATGCGTTCCACCACCCCCCACGCCGCCCGCCGGCGTACCCACACCCTGCGGATCGCCGCGGCGGTCACCGCGGCCACCGCCGCCGCCACCCTCGGCGCCCTGGCCCTGCCCGCCCAGGCGGCACCCGCCCAGGGCACCGTCGTCGGCGCCGGTGCCGCGGACGCGGTGCACGGCAGCTACCTCGTCACGCTCAAGCCGAGCGCCGGCCTCAAGGCGGTGTCGGCGGACGGCCGCGGCGTGATATCCGCCTACGGAGGCACCGTCAAGCGCACCTACACGGCCGCGCTCAACGGCTATGCCGCCACCCTGTCCGAGGCCCAGGCGAGACGGCTGGCGGCCGACCCCGCCGTCGACCGCGTCTACCAGGACCGCACCGTGCACGCCCTGGACACCCAGAACAACCCGCCGTCCTGGGGCCTGGACCGGATCGACCAGGCGAAGCTGCCGCTGGACAAGAAGTACACCTACCCCACCACCGCCGGCTCCGGCGCCACCGTGTACGTCATCGACACCGGCGTCCGGATCTCCCACCAGGAGTTCGGCGGCCGGGCGTCGAACGGCTACGACGCGATCGACAACGACAACGTCGCCCAGGACGGCAACGGCCACGGCACCCACGTCGCGGCGAACATCGCCGGCAGCTCGTACGGCGTCGCCAAGAAGGCGAAGATCGTCGCCGTGCGGGTGCTGGACAACTCCGGTTCCGGCACCACCGCCCAGGTGGTCGCGGGCATCGACTGGGTCACCAAGAACCACAAGGGCCCGTCGGCGGCGAACGTCTCGCTGGGCGGCGGCCCGGACGCGGCGCTCGACACCGCCGTGCAGAACTCCATCAAGAGCGGCGTGACCTACGCCATCGCGGCCGGAAATTCGGGCGCGAACGCACAGAACTACTCCCCCGCCCGGGTCCCCGAGGCCATCACCGTCGGCGCGACGACCTCGACCGACGCCCGCGCCTCGTACTCCAACTACGGCTCCCGGGTGGACCTCTTCGCGCCCGGCAGCAGCATCACCAGCGCCTGGAACACCAGCGACACCGCCACCAACACCATCTCCGGGACCTCGATGGCCACCCCGCACGTCGCGGGCGCCGCCGCGGTCTACCTCGCCGGGCATCCGACGGCCACTCCGGCCCAGGTCGCCACGGCCCTGGTGAACGGCGCCACCTCCGGGGTCGTGACCAGCCCCGGCAGCGGCTCGCCCAACAAGCTGCTGAAGCTCGTCCCGTAACGGGAACCGCCCGCTGAGGGCCGCCCGGTAGCGGACCCCGCGAGGGGACCGGCGGGTGCGGACGCCGACGGCCGACCGGTCAGCCGTCGGCGTTCCGCCCGTGGGCGAGCCCGGGGACGAGGAAGGCGGTGGCCGCGACGGTGACCGCCGCCAGCAGCACCACCAGCGACGTACGGGTGCCCAGCCCGATCAGCCACGCCCCCAGCAGCCCGCCCGCGAGCATCGCGCCCACCGAGCCGCCCCGGCGGGGCACGGCGTGGCTGCCGTAGCCCAGCCGCCGGTCGCCGCCCAGCACGGAACCGCTCACCAGGGCCGTCATCGCGCGGGTCTCCACCGTCGTGCTGAGGTCCGGGGCGGCGACCCGCATCGCGGTGACGTTGCGCATCCCCATCGCCACCGCCATCAGGGCGATGGCGGCGTAGCGCTGACCGTCCGCCAGTTCGCGGGCCGGGCCGGTCGCCCAGGCCGCCCCCGCCGCGCCGGCCAGCAGCGCCGCCTCGACCAGCAGGGCGACCGGGAACCACGGGCGCCCCCGGGCGGCCAGGGTCGACTCCAGCCGGGCCCCGAGCGCCGCCCCGACCAGGAACGCGCCGAGCGACACCACCGTGGCCGCCACCGGCAGCCCGCCCTGCCCGGCGATACCGAAGCCGAGGAAGAGCAGATTGCCGGTCTGGGTCGCGGTGAAGACATGACCGAGGGTCAGGAAACTGGCGGCGTCGAGCACCCCGGTCACCACGGTCAGGCACACCATGACCACCATCAGGGCAGCTCCGCTCGGCGGCTCCACGGGACCGTCTCCTTCCACCGGGCGCCCCGGATCGGCGTGCTGACAGTCTCCGGACGACCGGCGCGCCGCCGGGCCATTGCGCCGTCTGTGGGCGCCCCGTGCCGACGCACCGTCAGGACGGGTACGGGGGCGGGGTCAACCGGTGCGGGGTCCGCCGACGGCTGCCGTTCCCGCCCGGGACCGTTCCCCGGATCCGCCCTCCGCCCCGCACATCACCAGCAGCAGCGCCAGCGCCGCCACCCCGACCACGACCGCCACCCCGAAGGCCGTCCCCCGACGCCCCCGCAGACGGCCGCGGGCCGCCCGCTCCGGCCTGTCCGGCCGCCCCTGACGTTCCTCACCACGACGTCGCACGGCGGACCACCCTAGGGCGGGCCATGCGGGCGCCAACAGGGCGCGTTCCGGCGCACGGACCGCCCGCGGAACACCACCCCGATCCGGGTGTTCGGCGCGCCCCCGGATATTCCTTGTGCGCGACCGGTCGGTGTGGCGGATCATGGCGCCATGTGTGCCGACCAGGTCCCGACCTCCCGCACCGAGGAATCCCTGCCGCTCCGGCTGACCATGGACGACAGCGACTCCCCGTCCGACGTCGTCGACGCCCTCTTCCTGGGCCGGTTCGCCAACGGCGAGCAGCCCTACGCCCGCAGCCGCACGCTGGACCGGGTCAAGTCCGGGCTGACGCTGCTGCCGCCCGGGGTGCGGATCCTGCGCTCGGCCCGGGACGATGACCGCAGCGCCACCCTCGCCGAGGGCGACGGTTTCACCCTGCTGGTCTCCCGCTGGAACCGCGGCGCCGACGTGACGGTCACCGCGGTCACGGACGAGCTCGCCGAGAAGGTGCTCGGGCAGGCCGCGGACGGCGCCGAGGACGCACCGGAACCGCAGCCGGAGAACGTCCCGATGGGCTTCTGGTACTTCTCCCCGCGCCGCGGCCCGCACCGCACCACCCGGCAGATCAGCGCCGGGACCTGGGAGGAGGTCCGGGCCAACTACACCGCGCCGGTGGCCACCGCGATGGACCGGCTGATGACGGTGTCGCCCCAGGAGATCGCCGGCCGGCTGCTGTTGCTGCACGGCCCGCCCGGCACCGGCAAGACCTCCGCGCTGCGCACGCTCGCCCGGTCCTGGCGGGAGTGGTGCCAGGTGGACTGCGTACTGGACCCGGAGCGGCTCTTCACCGACGTCGGCTATCTGATGGACATCGCCATCGGGGAGGACGACACCTCCGGCCGGAGCCGCTGGCGGCTGCTCCTGCTGGAGGACTGCGACGAACTGATCCGCGGCGAGGCCAAGCACACCGCGGGGCAGGCGCTGTCCCGGCTGCTCAACCTCACCGACGGGCTGCTCGGCCAGGGCCGCAACGTCCTGGTCGGCGTCACCACCAACGAGGACCTGGAGCGGATGCACCCCGCGGTGGTCCGCCCCGGCCGCTGCCTGGCCCGCATCGAGGTCGGCCCGCTGACCCGTCCCGAGGCCGTCGACTGGCTCGGCACCGAGGAGGGCATCGGCCGCGACGGCGCCACCCTGGCCGAGCTCTACGCCCTCCGCCGCGGCACCCGCCCCGCCGCGCTGCCGTCCCAGCCCCAGGGCACGACCTCGGGGCTGTACCTGTAACACCGTTACGGGCTGCCGGTGGCGCGGCCGGAGCCTCCGGCCGCCGGCCGGGTCAGCGCGCCCGGCCCCGCGGTTTGAGCGGTACCGGCGGGAGTTCCGGGGCGAGCAGCCGGTCGCCGGCGTAGCCGTGGACGGTCCCGAAGCCGTCACCGCCGGCGTTCCACGCCGCGCGGGCGGCGGCGATCTCGTCACCGGTGCGCCCGACGAAGTTCCACCACATGACGATCTCCTCCTCGAAGGGTTCGCCACCGAGGAGGAGCAGGTCGCCGGCTTCGGCGGCGCGCAGCGGGAGCTCGGAGCGGCCGCAGCCGAGGTAGAGCAGCGAGCCGGGGGCCAGCGGGACGCCGTCGACCTCGGGGGCGCCCGAGATGGCCAGTGCGGCGTACTCGAGGTCCGGGTCGAGGGGGAGCCGGGCGTCGGTGCCCGGCGCGAGGGCGAGGTCGGCGCCGACCAGCGGGGTGTAGGCGGTGCCGGGCGAGGCGGCGCCGGCCAGTTCGCCGAGGATGACGGTGGCGCGGAGGCCGCCGCCCCCGGTGACGACGGGCAGGTCGGCGTGGTGCTCGAAGGCGGGGGCGGTGGCGCGGTGGGCGCCGGGCAGCGCCACCCAGAGCTGGGCGCCGTGCAGGACGGCGGGGTGCCGGGGCGGGGACTCCTCGGAGTGGGCGATGGCGCGGCCCGCGGTCATCAGGCCCAGTTCGCCGGGGCGGACGGTCTGGAGGGAGCCGAGGCTGTCGCGGTGCAGGACCTCCCCTTCGCGGAGCCAGCTGACGGTCTGCAGGCCCATGTGCGGGTGCGGCGGGACCTGCATGCCGGGTTCGTCGGCGATGTTGTCGGGGCCGTAGTGGTCCACGAAGCACCAGGCGCCGACCATGCGGCGGCCGAGGTTGGGCAGCAGGCGGCGGACCACGGTGCTCTCGCCGAGCGGGACCTGTTTGCCGGTCTGGAGCTCGTGTACCGGGCCGGTACGGCGGTTGCCGCCGCAGCGGGTGGGGGTGGGTCTGAGGTCGAGGTTGCTCATGGGGCAAGGATGCCCCGGCGGCGGCCGCGAAATGACGATCCGTCAGCTCTGCCGGGCGCGCTCCGGCAGGTCGCGCAGGCGTACCGACAGGCAGGTGACGCAGCCCTCCCGCTTTTCGAACTCGCTGATGTCGACGACGACCGGACGGTAGCCGAGCCGGGTGAACAGCTGGGCGGTCCGGGGCGCGGAGGCGGCCATCAGGAGCGCGTCGCCGCCCAGGAGGACGACGTGGGCACCGGCCTCCTCCAGGACCGGCCGGAACTGCGGGAAGACCGACGGGGTCTCGACCAGGGGCAGGTAGCCGATGACGGTGCCGTCCGGGAGGGCGGTGACCGCCGATTTGAGGTGCAGCACCCGCTTGAGCGGCACCGCGACGACCCGGGCGCCCAACGGCTCGAAGGCGGACCGGAGTTGGCGCACCCCCTCGGCGTTGGTGCGGCAGCCGCGGCCCACGTAGACGGTGTCCCCGACCTTGAGGACGTCGCCGCCGTCGAGCGTGCCGGGGGCGCGGACCGCGTTGAGGGAGCAGCCGAGCGCCTCGGCGGCCTCGCGGGCGGCCGGGAGCTCGGGGCGGCGGGAGTCGGCGCCGGAGCGGGCGAGCAGGGCGACATTGCGGAAGACGACCATGGTGTCCTCGACGAAGACCGCGTCGGGGCAGTCGTCGGCGGGGGCCACCTCGGTGGTCCGCCAGCCGTGGTCGCGCAGTGCCTGGACGTACGCCTCCCACTGGCGCAGGGCCAGCGCGGGGTCCACCGGCTGCCGGTCCATGTGGGTGACCAGGCCGTCGGCGAGGCGGGGGCCGGGGCGTCGGACGAGGGCGAGCCGACTGGGCATGGTCTCCTCCGGGGCTGGGCGGGGGCCTGGCCGCCTGGTCCGGCCCCCGCCGCCTGGTCGGGTGCCGGTGCGGTCAGTCACCGGTGTCGTACGTGGCGCGCAGCGCGTCGGTGACGGCGGCGAGCGCGGCGGCGCGGTCCAGGCCGAGGCGCTGGGCGCGGTGGGCGTAGACCGCGGCGGCCGCGGCGGCCTCCTTGTCGGCGGCGTCACCGGCCGCGGCGACGAAGCTGCCGTTGCGGCCGCGGGTCTCGATCACCCCGTCGGTCTCCAGGGCACGGTACGCCTTGGCGACGGTGTTGGCGGCCAGACCCAGTTCCTCGGCGAGGCCGCGGACGGTGGGGAGTTTGTGGCCGACCGGCAGGGTGCCGGTCCGGGCCTGGTCGGCGATCTGCGTGCGAACCTGCTCGAACGGGGCCTCGGCCGCCGCCGGGTCGATGGTGATCGTCAGGGTGTGCGGGGACACGGTGGCGCTCCTGGTGCTGGTGGTGACGCGGACGGCGGGTGCGCGGGTGCGCGGATCCGCCGGCGCGGGGTGCGCGGTTTTGTCGCATCCATTGTGCGTCAGGAGCGGCCACCGTGCCCGGAGGCGGACGTCCGGGGGCTACAACTCCAGGGTGGTGCCGGTGGTACGGAGCCAGGCGTCCATGCCGAGGGCGAGTTCGGCGCCGGGGCGGATGTCGTGGTCGGCGCCGGCGGCGGTGGCCTCGGCGAGCACCCCGGAGTCCAGGAGCGGGCGGACGGGGGCGTCGCGGTCGGCGGCCAGTTCCCTGAGCTCGCCGCGGAGCGCCTCGTTGTAGCCGGGGTCCTGGGTGCTGGGGTAGGGGCTCTTGACGCGGTCGGCGACCACGTCGGGCAGCACGTCGCGGGTGGCGGCGCGCAGCAGCGACTTCTCCCGGCCGTCGAACGTCTTCATCGCCCACGGGGTGTTGAAGACGTAGTCGACCAGGCGGTGGTCGCAGAACGGGACCCGGACCTCCAGGCCGACGGCCATGCTGGCGCGGTCCTTGCGGTCCAGGAGGATCTGTACGAAGCGGGTCAGGTGCAGGTAGCTGACCTCGCGCATCCGGCGCTGGTGGCCGGTGTCGCCGTCCAGGTAGGGGACTTCGGCGAGCGCCTCACGGTAGCGGCGGTGCTCGTAGCCGGGCAGGTCGAGCCGCTTGAGCAGGGCGCGGTCGAGCAGGGCCTCGCGGACCGCGTTGCCGCCGGAGAACCGGCCGGAGACGCCCGCGGCGACCCAGGGGAAGGTGTCGGCGTTGACCGCCTCCGGGTCGTGGAACCAGCGGTAGCCGCCGAAGACCTCGTCCGCCGACTCGCCGGAGAGGGCGACCGTGGACTGCTCGCGGACCGCCTTGAACAGCAGGTAGAGGGAGGTGTCGCCGTCGCCGAAGCCGTTGGGCAGATCGCGGGCGGCGAGCACCGCCCCGCGGTGGCCGCGGTCCATCAGGGCGGCGGTGTCCAGCACGATGTCGCGGTGGTCGGAGCGGACGTGTTCGGCCAGGGCGTGCGCGTACGGGCCGTCGGGGGTGCCGCGCAGGTCGTCGGGGGTGAAGTTCTCGGTGTAGCCGGTGAAGTCGACGGCGAACGAGCGGACCGGGCCGCTGCCCTGGGCGGCCAGCGCCTTGGCGGCGAGCGCGGTGATGGCCGAGGAGTCCAGGCCGCCGGAGAGCAGGGTGCACAGCGGGACGTCGGCGATCAGCTGGCGGGCGACGATGT
This sequence comes from Streptomyces sp. CB02959, assembly GCF_002803155.1. Taxonomy (GTDB): domain Bacteria; phylum Actinomycetota; class Actinomycetes; order Streptomycetales; family Streptomycetaceae; genus Streptomyces. The sequence continues at coordinate 17,029 of NZ_NNBP01000025.1, read as the reverse complement.
CGTCGAGCAGCTCGCGGACCCGGGCGATGGTGGTGTCGAGGTCGTCGGTGTGCTCGCGGGCTTCGAGGGCCCAGTAGCGGCTGACGTGGACGCCGTTGCGGTCGACGCGGACCACGTGGCCGGGGCGGACCTCGTGCAGGCCCTTGTAGACGGCGTGGCCGGGCGTCTTGGTGAAGGTGATCAGCTCGGCCAGGCCCTCGGCGTCGACGGCCGGGCGGACGTCCGGGTGGGCGTGCACCGCCTTGGGCTCCGAGCCGAACAGGACGCCGTCGCGGGTCGGGTAGTAGTAGAGCGGCTTGATGCCCATCCGGTCGCGGACCAGCAGGAGTTGCTCGGTGCGCGGGTCCCAGAGGGCGAAGGCGTACATGCCGTTGAGGCGCTGGACGAACGCCTCGCCCCACTGGAGGTAGGCGTGCAGCACGACCTCGGTGTCGCTGTTGGTCCGGAAGGCGTGGCCCAGTTGCTCCAACTCGGCCCGGAGCTCGCGGTAGTTGTAGACCTCGCCGCTGTAGGTCGTGACGATCAGGGGGCGGCCGCCCTGCTCGACGCTCATCGGCTGCCTGCCGCCGTCGATGTCGATGACGGCGAGCCGGCGGTGCCCGAACGCGGCGTGCGGGGCGAGCCATATGCCGTCGGCGTCCGGGCCGCGGCAGGCCATGGTCCGGGTCATCGCCTCAAGGACGGGGCGCTGGGTGGTGAGGTCGTTGTCGTAGGAGATCCATCCGGTGATTCCGCACATACTCGCGGCTCCTCCTTCGGGGTACGGCGGGCCGCGCGCTCCCGGCGGCGGCCTGCGTGATCACCGTACGCCCAGATAGTTGCAACGGCCACCTATACATCTGGGCGACCGTCCGGAATGAGCCACGCCCCTCCCGCGCACCGGAGGCGTCACGGGGGATCCCCGGCGCCGCCGTCCGGGCCGGATCCGCCGTCCAGGGGGACCGCGCGGCCCGGGGCGGCCGGGTCATGGGCGACGGCGTCGCCGGGACGGTGCCAGTGGAGCAGGAAGCGGTGGCCCGCGCGCAGCCCCTCCAGCCCGGCACGGCAGTACGCGACCATGTCGTCCGGCAGGGCGTCGAGCGGGAACCACGCCAGCTCCGCGCACTTGTCCGGTTCGCGGTTCCGGGGCTCGCCGCCCGCCCCGTACGCCGCCTCGAAGAACCAGCCGATCCGCGGCCGTGCGGGCGGCGGCGCGCAGTGCTGCATCACCAGCGCCACCCGCACGTCCTCGGGGGCCAGCCGCAGCCCCAGCTCCTCCGCGGCCTCGCGGATCAGGGCCTGCCGGACGTCCTCGCCGTCCTCGGCGTGGCCGGACGGGCAGTTGAGCAGCCCGTCCGCGTAACCGGTCCCGGAGCGACGAGCCAGCAGCACCTCGCCGCCGCGGCGCAGGACCAGGTGGACGTCGACGACTTCGGTGTGGCGCGGCGGGGCGGCGGCCGGCCCCTCCCCCACCCGAACGACCAGCGCGTACCGCTCGTCGCGCACCGGTCGGCCCCACAGCGCCGGGTCGCCGGAGAGCGGGAAGAGCTCCGCGCGGGCGGCCAACGGGGCGGTGAGCGCGGTGAGTTCGGCGGGCGACAGGCCCACGGGGGCGGACTCGCCCCAGCGGCCCTCGACCAGCACCAGTCGGCCGCCGGGGGCGAGCAGGCCCGCCCAGTGGCGGAGGACGGCCGCCGGGTCCGGCAGGGTCCACAGGACGTGGCGCACCAGGACGACGTCGAACCGCCGCTCCCCCACCGGCGGTTGGGCGGCATCGCCGACGACGAATTCGGCGGCCCGCCCGGCGAGCTTCGCCCGGGCGCGGGCGAGCATGGCCGGGGAGCGGTCGACCCCGGTGACCCGGTGTCCCTGCTCGGTGGCTAGCAGGGACAGGCTGCCGGTGCCGCAGCCCAGGTCGAGGACGTCGGAGGGGGCGGACGGCAGCCAGGTGCGCAGCCGGGCGCCCCAGGCGGCGCGGACGGCCGGGTCGCGGAGGCCGTGGTCGGGCTCGGCGTCGTAGGTCGCGGCGGCGGCGTCCCAGTACGCGGCGGGTGGGGCGGACGGCGGGGGTGCCGCCGGGCCGGCGGGGGCGTCGGTGCTCATACCGCGAGGATGCCAGGGGGTACTGACAACGGCCGGTGACGGCCGTGGCGGCGGCGGGAACCCGGTGGGCCGGGCCGCTGCGCAAGCGCCCCGGCAGGTTCCGGGAGTACCGTGGGAACCGCTGGTGGTACGCGGTGGCGGCCCGGTCACGCGGGCCTTCGCAGGGTGTGGAGCCGGCAGTGGATCGGTCTTGTATGAGCGCCTCCCCGAGCAGCCGCCTTCCTGGCGACGGAGTCTTCGACCTCACCCGGACCGCCGTGGTGATGGCCGATCCGACGGGAGTGGTACGGGGCTGGACCGAGGGCGCCGAGCGGCTGCTCGGCCATCCGGCGGCCCGGGCGCTGGGCCGGCCGCTGGCGGAGCTGTTCGCCGCGGCGGACGCCCGTGCGGTCTCCGGTGCGGACGCCTGGCGGCACCGGCTCGCGGCGGAGGGCGGCTGGAGCGGGCTGGTCGCGGTGCGCGACCGCGCGGGGCACCGGCTCGACCTGGAGGTGCGGGTGCTGCCGGTGCTGGCCGGCCAGGATCCGGCCACGCGCCTGGTGCTGGCCGCCGAGATGGCACGGACGCCCTGGTCGGGGGCGGGCCGCTCACTGCTGAACGGCATCCTCCGGATGTCCCCGATCGGGGTGGCCATGCTCGACCCCGAGCTGCGGTACGTCTGGCTCAACGACGCGCTGGAACGGATGGGCGGGACCCCGCGCGCCGAACGGCTGGGGAAGCGGCTGAGGGAGGTCCTGCCGAACCTGGCGGTGGAGTCCGTCGAGGCGGAGATGCGGCGGGTGCTGCGGACCGGGGTCCCGTCCCTCGGCTACGAGTACCTCGGGCACCCCCGGTCCGACCCGCAGCGCGAGCACGCCTACTCGACGTCCTTCTTCCGGCTGGAGGACGAGTCCGGCCAGGTGCTCGGCATCAGCTACATGGTCATCGACGTCACCGAAAGCTACCGGGCCCGGCAGCGGATGGCGCTGCTCAACCGCGCCGGGGAGCGGATCGGCGGCTCCCTCGACGTCTGGCAGACCGCCCAGGAGCTGGCGGACGTGGCGGTGCCGGACCTCGCCGACTTCGTCACCGTCGACCTGCTCGACGCGATGCTCACCGGCGAGGAGCCCGCGCCCGGACCGGTCGAGCCCGCCGACCTGTTCACCATGCGGCGGGCCGGGCAGCAGTCCGTGCGGGAGGGCTGCCCGGAGGCGGTGATCACGGTCGGGGAGCGGACCGCCTACCCCCCGTCGGCGCCGGTGGTGCTGAGCCTGACCGAGGGCGAGTCGGTGCTGGTCCCGGCCCTGGACCTGGACCGCGCCGACTGGGCGGCCGACGACCCGGTGCGGGCCGGGCAACTGCGTGCGCTCGGCTTCCACTCGCTGATGGTGGTGCCGCTGCGGGCCCGGGGCAACTTCCTGGGCGCGGCGGCGTTCGCCCGCTGGCGGCCCACCGGCCCGTTCCAGCCCGACGACCTGGTCCTGGCCGAGGAGTTCGTCACCCGCGCGGCGATCTCCATCGACAACGCCCGCCGGTACACCCGGGAGCACGCCGCGGCACTCACCCTCCAGCGCAGTCTGCTGCCGCGCGGCCTGCCCGCGCAGAGCGCGGTGGACGCGGCGTACCGCTACCTGCCCGCCGATTCGCAGTCCGGGGTGGGCGGTGACTGGTTCGACGTGATCCCGCTGTCCGGGGCGCGGGTGGCGCTGGTGGTCGGCGACGTGGTCGGGCACGGGGTGCACGCCGCGGCCACGATGGGGCGGCTGCGGGCCGCGGTGCAGGCGCTGGCCGATCTGGACCTGTCCCCGGAGGAGGTGCTGGCCCACCTGGACGACATGGTCAACCGGGTCGCGCACGACGCGCACAGCGACGACGGGGTGATCGGGGCGACCTGCCTGTACGCGGTCTACGACCCGGTCGGCTGCTGCTGCGCCCTGGCCCGGGCCGGGCACCCCGCGCCGCTGCTGGTCAGCCCGGCGGGCGGCTGCCAGCTGCTGGAGCTGCCGACCGGGCCGCCGCTGGGGCTGGGCGGGATGCCCTTCGAGTCCGTCGAAGTGCCGCTGCCCGAGGGCAGTTTGCTGGCCCTCTACACCAACGGCCTGCTGCTGGGGAAGGCCCTCGACCTGGACGGCGGGATCACCCGGCTGCGGACCGCGCTGGCCGATCCGCAGGCCCCGCTGGAGGAGATCTGCGAGACGGTCATCAGCAGCCTGCCCGGCACCCGGCCGGTGGACGACGTGGCGCTGCTGCTGGCCCGCACCCGGACCCTGCCGCAGGACCAGCTGGCCACCTGGGACGTCCCCGCGGACCCCTCGGCGGTCGGCGGGGCCCGCCGGTCCGCCGCCGACCAGCTGGCCCGGTGGGGGCTGACGGAGCTGGAGTTCTCCACCGAGCTGATCGTCAGCGAACTGGTCACCAACGCCATCCGGCACGCGTCCGGGCCGATCGGGCTGCGGATGATCCGGGCGGAGGCACTGATCTGCGAGGTCTCCGACGGCAGCAGCACGGCACCGCACCTGCGGCACGCCCGGACGACCGACGAGGGCGGCCGCGGGCTGTTCCTGATCGCCCGCTACGCCCGCCGCTGGGGCGCCCGCCACACCCCGCACGGAAAGATCATCTGGGCCGAACTCCCGCTGGACGCCGTCTCCGGCACCCCGCCGGCGGAGGTGTTCGCCACGCTCGTCGACGGCGTCGACGGCCTCGACGGCCTCGACGACCCGGCGGCCCCGCTCACCGACACCGGACGGTGAAGCGGAGCACCGCCGAACACCGCCGAGCCCACCCCCGCGCGCCCTCGCGCACCACCGGCGACTGCCCCAACTTCCCTCCCCCGGGCCTCGAATGCCCCTTTCCGGCCCGCGTTCCTGTGCCCCCGCTTAGCCGCTCCTTAAAGGGACCATAAGGATCCGCCCGATCACCCTTCGGGCCTCAAATCCGCTGCTCAGGGCGGCTAGCGTCAGTTCCACAAGGCGGGTTCGCGGGCCCGCCGGTGCCGTTCACCGGGGGACGGCACCGGTGGCGGACGGGCCCGACCCCCCACCACCGCCTTGCACCCCCGGCCGCGCGGCGCACCCCCGGGTGCGCCGCGCGCCCGAAACCGACCCATCCGATGAAGGAGACCCCCACGATGACCGCTCGCCGCAAGGCCACCGGGATCGCGCTGTTCGGCATCGCCCCCATGGCGCTCACCGTGCTCACCGCGACCCCGGCCGCCGCGCACGGGTCGATGTCGGACCCGGTCAGCCGGGTCTCGGCCTGCTACGCGGAGGGCCCCGAGAACCCGCGGTCCGCGGCGTGCAAGGCCGCCGTGCAGACCGGCGGGGCCCAGGCGCTGTACGACTGGAACGGCGTCCGGGACGGCAACGCCGGCGGCAAGTCCAAGGAGCGGATCCCGGACGGCAAGCTGTGCAGCGCCGGCAACGACGAGTACAAGGGGCTGGACCTGCCGCGCGCCGACTGGCCGTCCACCCCGATGAAGGCCGGTCGGCACACCTTCCACTACCGGGCGACCGCCCCGCACAAGGGCACGTTCGAGCTGTACCTCACCAAGGACGGCTACGACCCGACGAAGCCGCTGAAATGGTCCGACCTGGAGGCCGCGCCGTTCGCGAAGGCCACCGACCCGACGCTGACCAACGGGGAGTACGTCTTCGACGGCACGGTGCCCGCCCGGTCCGGCCGCCACCTCGTCTACAGCATCTGGCAGCGCTCGGACAGCCCGGAAGCCTTCTACACCTGCTCCGACGTGGTCTTCGGCAAGGACAACGGCGGTGCCGGAAGCCCCTCGGCGCCCGCACCGACCGCCTCTGCGCCAGCGGCGTCTGCGCCGACCGACCGCCAGATCGCGGCGGGCGCCGACAAGTCCTCGATGGACATGAGCCACCACGACCACGCCATGGGCGGCGGCCGGCACCAGCCGTCCGCGGCACCGGCCGACGCCCAGGCCCCCTCGGCGGGCACCGGTTCCGGCGCGGGCGGTGCGCACCCGGACGGGGCGGCGGCACCGGTCGACGGCAAGCACCTGGCCCAGACGGGTGGCGACGGCTCCACCGCAGCGCTGGCCATCGGGGGCTCCGCGGTGCTCGCGGTGGGCGCCGCGGTGCTGTTCACGACCGCCCGCCGCCGGGCCGTCCGCCGGTAGGGAGCGCGACGGCCCGGCCCGCCGCGGGCCGGGCCGTCGTCCGCCGCTGCCGCCCGCCGGTCCCGTCAGGACCGCTCGGGCGGCAGCGGTTCGACGATGTCGTTGGCGACGTGCTGGTAGATCACCGAACTGCGGCAGTCGACGACTTCGCGGCGCTTGAAGATCCGGTCCATCAGCAGGGCGTGCAGCCGGTCCACGTCCGGGACCGCGACGTGCACCAGGAAGTCGTCGCCGCCCGCGACGACGTAGACGTTGAGCACCTCGGGCAGGGAGGTCAGGAACGCCTTGAACCGCTCGATCACCTCGCGGTTCATGGGCCGGATCCGGACCGTCAGCAGCGCCTGTACGGGGCGGTTGAGGGCGCGCAGGTCCACGGTCGCGCGGTAGCCGGTGATCACCCCGCGGGCGCGCAGCGCGCGGACCCGCTCCAGACAGGTGGAGGGGGCGATGTTCAGTTTGCCGGCCAGCTCGCGGTTGGTCTGCCGTGCATCGCGCTGGAGTTCCCGGACAATCGCCGAATCAATGTCGTCCATGGCCCCATGATGCCGAGTGCTGCCGAATTTAGTTCGGCGCATCCTCAATATGATCAAAGTTCCGATTAGCGTCTGCGGCTGTGTCCGTACAAGAAACATCTCTTAGCGCTCCTGCACGGCCGGATGTGCGGCGACTGGGTGTCGGCAGCGGTACCGCGCTGTGCGCCGGTGCCGTGCTGGGGCCCGGTGTCCTGACGCTGCCGTCGCTGGCCGCCGCCGCGGCCGGTCCCGCCTCGCTGCTGGCCTGGGTCGTGCTGCTGGCCATGTGCGTGCCGGTGGCCGCGTCGTTCGCGGCGCTGGGCGCGCGGTTCCCCGACGGCGGGGGCGTCGCCACGTACGTGCACCGGGCGATCGGGCCGCGGGCCGCGGCGGCGGTCGGTTGGTGGTTCTACGGGGCGGTGCCGCTGGGGGTGGTCTCGTGCGCCTGGATCGGCGGGAAGTACGTGGCCGACGCGGCCGGTTGGGGCGCGGCCGGTGCGGCCGCGGTCGGCGCGGCGGTGCTCGTGGGGGCGCTGGTCTCCAACGCGGTCGGGCTGCGGATGTCGGGCCGGGTGCAACTGCTGCTCGGCGGACTGCTGGCGGCGGTGCTGCTGTGCGCGGTGCTGGCCGCCGCGCCGCGGGTGTCCGCGGCCCACTTCACGCCCTTCCTGCCCGGCGGTTGGACGTCGGTGGGGTCGGCGGCCTCGGTGCTGTTCTTCGCGTTCGCCGGCTGGGAGGCGGCCAGCCACCTCTCCGGTGAGTTCGCCGATCCGGCGCGGGACCTGCCGCGGGTGACCCGCCGTACGCTCGTCGTGATCACCGTGCTCTACCTGGGGCTGGCGGTCACCACCATCGGGGCACTGGGACCGGCCGCGGCGCGCACCGACACTCCGCTGACCGCGCTGCTCGCCCAGAGCGTGGGCACCGCCGCCCGCCCGGTGGCGGCCGCGGCGGCGCTGTTCCTCACCTTCGGGGCGGTCAACTCCTATCTGGCCGGGGCCTCCCGGCTCGGCGCGGCGCTCGGCCGGGACGGTGCGGCGCCCCGCTGGCTGGCCAAGGGCGGCGCGCCGGGTGAGGTGCCGCGCCGGTCGCTGGCGGTGCTGGGCGTGGTGGCGGCGGCCCTCGCGGTGCCGGCCGCGTCCGGCGCCGCCGACCTGGACCTGCTGATGCGGGCCACCGCCACCTGCCTGGCGGCGGTGACCCTGGCGGGGCTGGCCGCCGCGCTGGTGCTGCTGCCGCGGCGCACCCCGCTCTGGTACGGCGGGCTGGCCGCTTCCGTGCTGACCGCGGGGGTGCTCGCCTTCTCCGGGTGGCTGCTACTGATCCCGGTGGTGCTGGCGGGCGCGTCCGGTGGCTTCCTGACGCTGCGCCGGACGGGCCGGGGCACCCGCTGAACCGCGGACGGGTGCGCCCGGCCCGGGGCCCGGCCCGCGCGCCGACCGCGGGCCGGGACGGCGCTCAACTCGCGGCGGAGGCGCAGGTGGTGGGGGTGGCGTGCGCCGGGTCGAGGGCGTTGGCCGTCTCGTGGAAGGCGATCCGGTCGACGGTCCCGATGGCCAGGTGCTCGGAGAGGTCGAGCGCGCACAGGTTCTGGAGCACGACGTTGTGGACGTCGGGGCCGTTGAGGAAGCCCGACGTGTAGGGCGTCACGATCTCGTCGTACTTGGTCGCGATGACGGTGTAGTGGATGCCGGGGAGGGTGTCGCCGCCGGCGTTGAGGCGGGCCAGGAGGTCGGATCCGATAGCCTGGTCGGTCAGTCCCGGGGTGAACTTGTCGAGGTACTGCTTGGCGCCGGGGAAGAGGTCCAGCAGTTCGGTCAGGCCGCTGAGGGTGGTGCCGTGGTTGTCGGGGGCCAGCCCGACCAGCGTGTGCACCTTGTCCGCGCCGCCGTGGAACTTCAGGTAGACCCGGGGCATCATGCCGCCCTGCGAGTGCCCGACGAGGTCCACCTTGTCCGTGCCGGTCGCGGCCCGCACCCGGTCGACGTAGGCGGCGAGTTGCTGCGCCGAGGCGTCGATCGGGCCGAGCCCGTAGAAGAGCGGGACCCCGGGCAACTGGCCGTAGTCCAGGGAGAAGACGCAGTAGCCGCGGGCGACCAGGTAGGGCGCGAGGCCGACCCAGTTGTCGACGGCGTTGCCGAAGGTGCCGTGGACGAGGACGACGGGGCGGGGGTGGGCGCTGGAGGGCTTGCACGAGAAGTCGTTCCAGCCGCTGCTGACGGTGGGGGACGCCGCCGCGGGGGTTGCCGTGATGAGTCCGAGAGCCAGGGCGGCCGCCGGGAGGACTGCGCACAGTCTCGACCAACGCAGCTTCATACGATGCTCCTTGCGGGGGTGAGGGGCTTCCGAAGTGCTTCGTGAGCCGGTCACCTGCGATCCGGATCGCAAGGGCCAACGTGGTGACTGCCAAGTAAGTTACGGGCGGGTAAGCAGGGCGTACCAGTGGCGTGACGGTGAAGGAAACCGCACCCGATCCGCACCGCACGACCGGGCGCGCAACGCCGGTTGCGTGCAGCGGGGAAGGCGACCGGCAGCACTGCCCTCAAGGGCGCCCGCGGGCAGCGGACTTGATGCCCCGGGCGTCCGGCCGGCGGCGTCGGAGGAGCACGGCCCCCGCGGTACGCCGAGCGGCGCTACGGCCGCGCGGGGCGGGACGGCCGGGCCGGCCCCGGGGCCGCCGGTCCGAGCGCCGCCGCGGGGCGTACCGCCGCGGTGCCGAAGCGGGCCCGGGCGCGGTCGACGGCCGCTTCGACGCGGTGGGCCTTGTCGTCGGCGGAGTCGAAGGTCAGCTGGCGCGCGGCGCGTTCGGCGCGGCACAGGTCCTCGGCCCGCAGGGCCAGCATCCGCACCCGGGCCCGCTGGAGGCCGAGTGCGGTGTGCAGCGCGTAGGCCGCCGCGGTCAGTGCGGGGCCGTGCGCGGTCGGCGCGTCCAGTCGCCGGGTGCGGGTCGTGGTGGAGCGGTCGGCGTAGCGGACGGTGAGGGTCAGCGCGCGGGCCGCCTGTCCGCTCGCCCGCAGTCGGGCACCGAGTTCGTCGGCGAGCGAGAGCAGCGCCCGGCGGCGGCGGTCCGGGTCCAGTTCGTCGTGGGCGAAGCGGTGTTCGGCGGCGAGCGAGCGGGCGGCCGCGTTGGGGGTGACGGGGGTGGGGTCGATCCCCCGGGCCCGTTCGGAGACCACCCGGCCGGTCCGGGCGCCGAGGATCCGCTGGAGGGTGGCGGGCGGGGCGGCGGCGATCCGGCCGACGCTGTCGAGCCCGTAGGCGGACAGCGCGCGGGCCGCCGCGGGCCCGACGCCGTACAGCGCGGAGGCCGGGCGGCGGTCGAGGAAGGCGGCGACGGACCGGGGGTCGGCGGGCACGGACCGGATCCCGCCGGGCGGGGCGTCCTGGGCCGCGATCCGGGCCAGCTGCGGGTTGCCGCCGACGCCGATGGTGCACCGCACGCCGTGCCAGGCCAGTGCGCGCAGCCGGATCAGCGCGGCGATGCCCGCCGCGTCCCGGTCGAAGTAGCGCAGTGCGCCGCGGACGTCGGCGAGCGCGGCGTCCGGCGGCAGGGCCCGGATGACCGGGGTGAACTGGCCGAGCAGGCCGAGCAGTTGCTCGTACTGCGCGGCACCGACCGGCTCGTCTCCGGCGGTCCGGAAGCGGACGTACAGCGTGCCGGGCGGCCGCCGGGCACCGGCCGGGGGCGGCGGGGCGGCGGGGCGTTCCGGTGCCGGGCTCATCCGGCGCTCCCGGGGCTGGCGTGCCACAGCTTGCGGCCGGTGGCGGCGCGTTCACCGGGCGGCTGGAGGTCCGCCCACGGGTGCATCTCGTAGCCGGTCTCCAGGCGGATGGTGCGGCCGGTGCGGGCGGGGGCGGGCTCGGGCCCGGGGGCGGGCGCGCCCGCCGGGGTGCCGTCCTGCGGGGCGCGGTCCGGTTCCGGTGCGGCGGCGAGCCGGGCGGTGACCGCCTCCAGGCCGCCCGTGCGGCGCAGTTCGGCCAGTTCGGCGAGGTTCCAGGCGGCGCTGCCGACCACGCTGAGGCTGCGCGGACCGCGCCGCTGGACCGTGCCTCGCACCAGCAGCAGCCACGAGTGGAAGACGGTCCGGGCGCACGCCTCGTGGCTGTCGTCGAAGAAGGCGCAGTCGACCAGGCCGGTGCTGTCGTCGAGGGTGGTGAAGATGACCCGGCGGCCGGAGCGGATCGGCGGGGTCTGGGTGGCCGCCTTGGCGCCGGCGACCAGCACCGTCTCGCCGTGCCGGGCGTCGCGCAGCAGCCGGGCCGGCACCGCGCCCAGTTCGGTGAGGAACTCCTGGTGGTCGGCCATCAGATGGCGGGAGGCGTCCATGCCGAGGACGCCCAGCTCGGCGCTGAGCCGCTCCACGTCGCCGAGGTCGGGCAGACCGGCCGGCTCGACCGGTTCGGCCCCCCTCGCCTCGTCGCCCGTGTGGAGCGCCAACTGGCCGTCGGGGGCGCGCCGTCCGTGGTGGTGCAGTTCGGCGAGGTACAGCAGCAGGTCCCGCCGGTTGGCGCCGAAGGCGTCCAGGGCGCCGACCCGGGCGAGGCGGTCGGCCACCGGACGGCTCGGCCGGGCCCGCTGCCAGAGGTCCTGGAGCGAGCGGTAGGGCCGGCCGTCCGCGATCCGCCGGGCCTCGGCCCGGCTCATTCCGTACACGTCGGAGAGGGCCAGTCGCAGCCCCCAGCTGTCCGGAGCACCCTCCCGACCGGACACCAGTTCGATCCGGTGGGTGACCGCCGACCGGTTCACGTCCAGCGGCAGCACCGGCACCCCGCGCCGCCGGGCGTCCGCGAGCAGCAGCCGCTTGGGGTACATCCCGGGGTCGTGGGTGAGCAGTCCGGCGTAGAAGGCCGCCGGATGGTGCGCCTTGAGCCAGGCGGACTGGTAGGTGGGCACCGCGAACGCCACCGCGTGCGCCTTGCAGAAGCCGTACGCGCCGAACGCCTCGACGATCTCCCAGGTGTGCGCGACGACTTCGGGCGGATAGCCGCGGCCGGCGGCCCGCCGGGCGAACCAGTCGCGCACCAGGCCCTGGGCCTCCGGGTCCGACAGGGCGCGCCGCCGCTCGTCCGCCTCGTCCCGTCGGCATCCGGTCATGATCCGCAGGATCTCGATGATCTGCTCGTGGAACACCACCACCCCGTAGGTTTCGCGCAGCGGTTCCTCCAGGTCGGGATGGGGGTAGCGGACCGCCGTACGGCCGTGCCGGGCGTCGATGAAGGGCCGCACCATGTCGGCGGCGACCGGCCCCGGCCGGAAGAGGGAGATGTCGACGACCAGGTCGTGGAAGGTGGCCGGCTGGAGCCGGCCGACCAGGTCGCGCTGGCCGGGCGACTCGATCTGGAAGCAGCCCAGCGTCTCCGTCGAGCGGATCAGGCCGTAGGTGGCCGGGTCGCCGGTCGGCACCTGCGCCGGGTCGTCCAGGTCGAGGCGGACCCCGGTGGCCCGGTCGATCTCGGCGACCGCGTGGGCCATCGCGGACTGCATCCGCACGCCCAGCACGTCGAGTTTGAGCAGCCCCAGGTCCTCCACGTCGCCCTTGTCGAACTGGGACATCGCCAGGGGGGTGCCCCCCTGGCCCTCGACGCCGTCGGCGACCGCGCCGCCGGTGGGCACGACGGGGGTGCGGTCCAGCAGGGTGGCGTCGGAGAGCAGCACCCCGCACGGGTGCATGGCCATCCCGCGGGGCAGCGCGTCCAGCGCCTCGACCAGCTGCCACAGCCGTTCGTCGGTGCCCTCCCGCACGCCGCGCAGCTCGGGCAGTTCGGCCAGCGCGGCGCGGGCGTCCCGGGCCCGGATGTGCGGGAACGCCTTGGCGAGGCGGTCCACCCGGGCCGGGTCCATGCCGAGGGCGGCGCCCACGTCCCGCACGGCGTGCCGGACACGGTAGGTCTCGGGCATCGAGACGGTCGCCACCCGCTCGGCGCCGAAGCGGTCGAAGATCGCGTGGTAGACCTCCAGCCGGCGGGCCGACTCGACGTCGATGTCGATGTCCGGCAGCGCGGACCGCCGCCCGGACAGGAACCGCTCCATCAGCAGCCCGTGTTCGACCGGGTCGGCGTGGGCGATGCCCAGCAGGTGGTTGACCAGGGACCCGGCGCCGGAGCCCCGGGCGGCCACCCGGATCCCCCTCGCCTTGATGTCGTCCACGACCTGAGCGACCGTCAGGAAGTACGAGGGGTAGCCGAGCCGCTCGACGGTGTGCAGTTCGTCGTGCAGCCGGGCCCAGCGGGCGCGGTCGCGGTCGTAGCCGCGCAGCACCATCGCGGCGGCGCAGCGGGAGCGCAGCACCCGGGCCGCGGTGCGGTGTTCGGCGCCGACCAGGGACGGTTCGGGGAAGTGGATCCGGCCCAGCCCGATGTCGCCCCGGGGGTCCACCAGGCACTCCCCGGCGGTCTCCTCGGTCATGGCGAGCAGCCGGTGGGCCAGGTCGCGGCGGGAGCCGGCGGCCTCGGCGATCCGCTCGGCGGTGCGGCCCATCGCGGCGGCGTCCTTGAGCCAGCGTTCGCCGCTGTCCCAGGTCTCGGGGCGGTGCCGGTCCACCGGTACCAGGCGGCGGGCGGAGTCCAGGACGTCGGCGACCGGGCCCTGGCCGGGGTCGGCGTAGCGGACCGCGTTGGTCAGGACGGCGCGGACGCCCTGGTCGACGGCGAAGCCGAGGGTGCGGGCGGCCAGCCGCAGGGAGCCGGGGCCGCTGCCGGGGCGTCCGTGGTCGACGGCTTCCAGGCACAGCGCGTCGCCGTACCGTTCGCGCCAGGGGGCGAGGAGCTCCGCGGCGCGGTCCGGGCGGCCGGCGGTCAGCGCCCGGCCGACCCCGGAGTCCGGTCCGAGCAGGACGGTCAGCCCGCCGGTGGCGGATTCCAGGGCACTCCAGGGGAGGACGGGACCCGCGCCGCGGTCCGCGTGGGCGGCCGAGACCAGTCGGCACAGGGCGGCCCACCCGGCGGCGCCGTCCCGGGCCAGGAAGACGGCGCGGGCGGCGGACTCGTCGAGGAAGGCGCCGCCGCGCACCGGGGTGCGGCGGCGGACGGCGGGCCGGGGCGCCGGTTCCCTTGCGGCGACGGCCAGTTCGGCGCCGAACAGCGGGCGGATGCCGGCCGCGGCGGCGGCCTTGGCGAACCGGACGGCGCCGGAGAGGCCGTCCCGGTCGGTCAGCGCGAGGGCGTCCATCCCGCGTTCGGCGGCGCGCTCGGCCAGCCGCTCCGGGTGGGAGGCGCCGTAGCGCAGCGAGAAGCCCGAAGCGGTGTGCAGATGCGTGAACTCGGGCATCCGCACCTCCTGCACCTCATACGCCCCCCGGCTGTATTCGCGTCCCTTGTTTCGCTTCCTCCACCATAACGCTTCTTTCGAACATCCGTACGAACACACGCCCAGGGGTCACACCGGTCGGAAGATATTGCCCAAAAGGGATATAAAGCCCCTGGAAGAGCTGCGAATCCCAGAACGGAGCGGCGCATGGCCACGACCGACGACGGCACCCGCCTCACCTTCGCCCAGGAAGTGCGGAGCGCGGTGACGGTCCGGGCGGCGCTCCTGGTGATCGGGGTGCTGGGCCTGATGGTCGCGTTCATCACGTCGTACGCCGGCGCCTTCCACCGCCCGAAGCCGGACCGGGTGCCACTCGCCGTGGTCGCTCCCACCCAGATCCGCGGGGAGCTGGTCGACAAGCTCGACCGGCTGCCCGGCACCCCGCTGGACCCGCGCCCGGTGGCCTCCGAAGCGGCCGCCCGGCGCCAGATCCACGACCGCACCCTCGACGCCGCGCTGATCGTCGATCCGCGCGGCACCACCGACCGGCTGCTGGTCGCCGGCGGCGGCGGCGCCTCGCTCTCCCAGGCGGTCGAACTGGTCGTGACGGCGGCCGAGAAGCAGCAGCGGCGGACCGTCCGCACGGAGGACGTGATCCCGGCCGACGCCGGCGACGGCCGCAGCCTGTCGTCCTTCTACCTGGTCGTGGGGTGGTGCGTCGGCGGCTATCTGTGCGCCGCGATCCTGGCGATCAGCGCCGGGGCACGCCCGGCCAACCGGCAGCGGGCGGTCATCCGGCTGGCCGCGCTGGCGCTCTACGCGATCGCCGCCGGACTGGCCGGGGCGCTCGTGGTCGGCCCGGTCCTCGACGCGCTGCCCGGCAGCCTGTTCGGTCTGTGGGGGCTGGGCGCGCTGACCGTCTTCGCGGTGGGCGCCACCACCCTGGCCTTCCAGGGACTGCTGGGCATCATCGGCATCGGCCTGGCGATCCTGGTGATCGTGGTGTTCGGCAACCCGAGCGCGGGCGGCGCCTATCCGTATCCGCTGCTGCCGCCGTTCTGGCGGGCGATCGGCCCTGCGCTGCCACCGGGCGCCGGCACCTGGGCGGCGCGCTCGATCGCCTACTTCCGGGGCCAGGCGCTGACCGGGCCGCTACTGGTGCTCTCCGCCTGGGCGGTGGGCGGCGTACTGGTCACCGTCGTGCTGGCGTCACTGCACAAGACGGCCGACGAGCGGGCCGGCGGCGTGACGGCCGGCGGCGAGAAGCACCTGCCGGCCTGAGCACCGGCACGACGGACGACGGCGCCCCGCGCCTGCCGCGCCCCTCCCGACGCGGCACGCACGGGGCGCCGTCCCTCATTCTCACGGTCCCGCGGTCCGCGGGTGATCCCACGGACCGTCGGATTCCGGCCGCCGCCGGTCCGTCACATGTGCGTACCGCCGTCGATGCGGATCTCCGTGCCGGTGATGAACGCGCCGTCCTCCGAGGCGAGCATCGCGATCACGCCGGCGACGGTCTCCGGGCCGGCGAAGCCCTGGCCGAGGGCCGGGGCGAGCTTCACGAACAGGCTCATGTCGGCGTCCTCCGGCAGCCCCGGGCCGCGGCCGGTGGTCATGTTGCTGGCGATGGAGCCCGGCGCCACGCACACCGCGCGCAGCCCCTGCTTGCTGTACTCGCTGGCGATGGCGTGGGTCATCGACTGGATGCCGCCCTTGCTGGCCGCGTACGCCGCCATGTACGGGTGGGCGAACGACGCGGAGGTGGAGCTGAAGTTGACGATCACCGGCGCCTGACCCGCCAGCAGGGCCGGCAGCGACTCGCGGATCATCAGGAAGGTGCCGGTCAGGTTGACCGAAACGACCTTGTTGAAGAAGTCCAGCGTGGTGGCGTGGGTGTGCGCGGAGCGCAGGATGCCGGCCGCGTTGACCAGCACGTCCAGCCCGCCGAGGTGCGCCACCGCGGAGGCCACGCCGGACTGCACCGCGGCCTCGTCCGAGATGTCCAGCCGCGCGGTCTCCAGGCGGTCGGCGGTGCCGTCCGCGGCGGCCCGCTCGGCGGTGGCCGCCAGTCCCGCCTCGTCCACGTCCACCGCGACGACCCGGCCGCCCTCGGCGAGGATCCGGTGGGCGGTGGCCTGGCCGATGCCCGAGCCGGCTCCGGTGATCAGGGCGCGGCGTCCGTCAAAGCGGTTCATGATCCTGCTCCGTTCGTGAAGTGCCTCTTGGGGGCGGGGTGCCTCTTGGGGCTCTGTTCGCACCGTACGCCCACTTGGCACGATGTGCCACATTCGCACTTCATGCCGATACGCCACTGTGCTCCGTAAGCTGGGCCCATGCCCACCGCACCGCGCACCACCGCCGCGCACACCCCCGCGCGTCCCTCCCTCACCGAGCGCCGCAAGGCCGAGACGCAACTGGAGATCGCCCGCACCGCGGCGGCCCTGTTCGCGGAGCGCGGCCCCGGGGTCACCGCCGACGAGATCGCCCGCGCCTCAGGGGTCGCCCTGCGCACCTTCTACCGGTACTTCCGAACCAAGGAGGACGCGGTGGCCCCGCTGCTCGCGGTCGGCGTCCGGCAGTGGATCGACGACCTGGCCGCCGCCACCGCGGGCCCGGACGCGCCGCCGGCCCGGGCGGCGCTGGAGCAGGCCGCCCGCCGGGCCCTGACCCCCACCGACGGGCCCGCCGAGGAGGCGCTGCGCTGGACCCGCGGGCTGCTGCGGGCGATGCCCGGCGACCCGGCGCTGCGCGCGGTCTGGCACCGCGTCCACCACGACTCCGAGGAGGAGCTGCGGCCGGTGCTGGCGCGCCTCACCGGCGCCGGCCCGCTGGAGGTGCGGCTGGCCGCGGCCGCCGCGAACACCGCGATGCGGGTCGCGGTCGAGGAGTGGGCCGCGGGCGACGAGCGGCCGGACGGCCCGCACGGCCCCGCGGAACTGGTCGCCCGCGGCATGCGGGCGCTCACCGCGGGACTGCCGGACCTGGACGGGCGCCCCGGCGGCACGGACCGCGAGGGCGCGGACGACCGCCGCGGCGGCGACAGGACCTAGAAGGCTCATGAAGATC
>NZ_NNBP01000024.1 GCF_002803155.1 Streptomyces sp. CB02959 | reverse complement strand
ACGCACGCCCCTACGGGGCGTCAAATGCAATTCTCCTCCGGAGAATTGCTAAGCCCCTTCGGGGCTTGGACCATTCCTCCGGAATGGTCGGTGAATTCCTCCGGAATTCCGCGCTAGGTTTCCAAGTGGCGTGTCTTGTCTGGCGTATGACGGGCCATCTGTGGTTCGAGGGTTGGCTGGCTACGGGACGGGGCCCCTTAGTTAGCCTAGGATGCCGGACTGGGGAGCAGGGCGTCGGGGGACTGGCACTCGATCACCTGTCCTCTGTTGACACGCTCTTGAGTTCTCACGGAAGCCGCTTGAGCCGAGCGTAGCGCACCCACCCGGAAAGCGCCATCACCCGAGGGTGATGCATCAAGACCGCATGCTGGGTAGAGAATGGGAAAACACGCCACCACCCGGACCTATAACATTCCGATGAAAGCGTGCTGCGGAATCCGCCGCACGCCCGTAACCGCTCGTCAGGACCGACCAGAGATACGGGTTACCAATTCACCTCGGAAAGCGCTCAACTCGCACCGGTTTACCACCAACCCCACTGCAAAACTATGCTCCTGACAACGAAGCAGAGTTGTTGAGCCTATCGATCGGCAGATAGACCGAGGCTCAACGGTTCAGGGCTGCGTAGCCGACCAAGGTATCGAGAGCGGTATTCGCTGCGGCCCGCCGCTCAGGAGAAGACATCTGGCCACACTCTCGGTACATACCGTCCGTCGACTTCCCAAGCCCGGCACGAGCCAAGCGCCGGAACTCCGGACTCGCCTTTCCCGGCACATCGGGATCGATCTGCGAGGCCGGCAGATCACCCTCCAGGTCGATGATGGCACCGCACGCCAGCTCCACCAGCCGAGCCGTAGTCACCGCATCTTCAACCAACAACGTCAACAACACGTCCTGGCAAGACATGCAGCCTTCAAAGGCTGCACCAGTCAGATCCTCGAACAACTTGCTGTCCGCCTGCCAACCACCAGGCTGCGGCATGTCGTCGAGACTCCACCCACGATGTGCATGTTCCTCCACCGACCGCGGCCGCCGCGGCTTACCAGGCTTCTCACGCCCCATTACTACGCTCCTCAAAGCAGTCGGACAGGCCACGTCCTGACGACCGTAAAACGGCACACCGAACCGGCGGACCAAGTTCCCCAAAAGCCCACCCGAAGGAGTCCCCACCTGCTACCGACCCCACCGGCCATGGTCAAGCCGGCGGCATTGACCGTCCATGCAGACCACTACACCACTCACCGAACCGGTGAGCGCCTCCCAGAACACGCCGGGGTGAGACGATCACCTGCACCGTGACCGTCAACCGTGCTGTGGTCAAACCAGGGCGACAATGACGTCCTGACCGTCGGCAACCCCGCGCAGGACGCTCCCCAGGAAACCTCCCAACATGAACCGCCCCATAAGGGTTCTCAACAACACCAAGGAATCTCAAACACACCAAGGCCCCGCAGCTCAGAGCCACCACGGGATACACCACCAGCACAGCCCCAGCTCACACCCAACCCACCACCGAAACCACTCACAACAAGATCAATCTCAGACTCAGGCAGGCACACCAACTCAAAGAGCTGCACCCCACCACACCCACCCCAAATAAGAGAAGAACCCGCACTCCCCTACATCGCGCCGGGTGTCGTCTTATT
Organism: Streptomyces sp. CB02959; assembly: GCF_002803155.1. Classification (GTDB taxonomy): domain Bacteria; phylum Actinomycetota; class Actinomycetes; order Streptomycetales; family Streptomycetaceae; genus Streptomyces. The sequence continues at coordinate 168,142 of NZ_NNBP01000024.1, read as the reverse complement.
AGAGCCCGGCAGGCCGCTCCCGGACCAGAACCAGGCACCATGGCACACACCGCCGCACCACCGCACCGCCGACGCGCGAATACCTCAACCCGGGCTTTGCACAGCCTGGTTGGGCTGCTCGTTCACCTGATCCGGTGAACTCCTCCGCTTCGGCTCGCCGCTGCGTCAACAGCAGTGGCAGATTCCGTGATGCACGTCGGTGGCTCATCACCGGCGTCCGCCTCATGCCGCCGTCGGCGGAGCAGGAGCAAGCTACGAGAGGTCCAGGCGCCACCGAGGCTGTTGGGACTGATCGTTCTTCGGACGCTGGCAGATGGATCGTACGGGGCGAGGAACCGCCGCACACCCTACGGGTGTCGGCCCGATTCCTTGCCAGCACGAGGCTTCGGCACTCGGGCGCGTGACACGCTCCCGATGGTCGGGAGCTTCTGTGCTCGCCCGGGACGCCCGGGTGGAAGGACGACACCATGGCCGTGAAACGGTCCGATGGCATCTACCCGCAGATCGGCAACGCCCTCTGGGGCGATCGCCTCGCGGACGCGATCGAGAATACCTGCGCGGACCACGGGGTCGTGCCGCCTCCGCGACAGGCGATCCTCGAGGGTCTGGCCGCAGCGCTCCCGGACACCGAGATCAAAGCCCTGATCGCCACCCTGCGCGGCAGGAGGGTCCTCAAGCCCAACGCCTACCGGCTCGTGCAGGCCGGCGATGAGCAGGTGCTCCTGCTGACCTGCGATGTCCACGGCGCCGCGGTGGTCCCGTGGGACCTCAACGACCGGACCGCCGTCTGCTGGTCGTCGCCCGCGCTGGAGGCCAGCCAGCGCGTCAAGGACCTCGTCGCCGCCGAGCTGGCGCTCCAGGACGCCACGAAGAGCGCGAAGTCCGCCGAGAAGGAGCGGGAGGCCCTGCGCCGGGCGTCGGGGGACGACACGTACGCGCCGCAGGCGCTGGCTGCGGCCACGCAGAAGCACCAGGACGCCGTCCGCCGCGTGCACGAGCTCGAAAGCGAGAAGCACGCTCTCCTCTCCGCTCTCGGCCACCGGCGGCCGCGCCCGGTCGTCCACGCCGTGCAGGAGGACAGGCAGCCGAAGGCGGCGCTCTCCCTGGCCGAGCAGCCCTACGCGGTGGCCGTCCATATGCAGCGGTACGCCGCCGACAACCTGGAGCGCGCCGGGAAGACCCGCGGGTACGACCTGGCCGAGTCCCTCGCGGACGCGGGCCAGCTCTCCAAGGGAATGAACGTCCTGCAGCAGTGGCAGATCACCGACTCCGACGGCACGGTGTCGAAGCTGTGGCGGCTGGCCGCCGTGACCGGGAACAACCGTGCGCTGGCCCGCCTCAATGTCTTCCAGGTGCGTCCGGAGCACCTGGTCACGGGCATGCCCCAGTCCCTCGTGCCCATGCCGAAGGACAAGAAGGACGGCCCCGAGCCGCTGCTGCTGAGCTTGCGGGAGATCCTGAACCGGCTCTCCGCCCGGCTCAACAGGGACGGCGCGAAGCCGGAAACGGAGGCGACCGACCCATCGCTCAGAGCTGCGAAGATCGCCACGGTGTCCGCGGAGATCGTGATCGGCTGCACTAAGCCCGAGGCCCTGGAACACGTCCTGCGGGCCCTGAACGTCAACGACCACCTGCGCGGCATCCAGCCCTACGACGAGGACGCGCGGCTGATCGCCCTGTTCGCAACGCTCGTCGACGCCTACGCCAGGGAGTCTCTCCTCGCGGACGCGCTCGCCGAGGCGTTCCCCGACGCGCGCGCCGCGGACCTCCTCGATCTGACGGGGGTGCGCGACGCGCTGACGGTCAACGGGCCGCTCGATCCGCTGGAGCCGCTCGTGCCCGCGGGCGCCGACGTCTCCCCGGTCGTGCTGCGCGACGTCGCGGTGCGCGCCATCACCGCGCTGGTGTTTCCCGGGATCCCGCCCGAGACTCCGCAGAAGACGAACGGGCGCACCGTCCGCGACACCGGGCGGTTGTGGCCGGTCGTCAGGGGGGCGCTGCAGGAGCCGGCGTGGAGCCAGATCCGGGCGAAGACGGCCGAGGCGCGTACGCGTCTGTGGTCCGCCGCCGTCGCGCAGCTGTTCGTGCACCGGGGCAACATCCTCTCCGCCCTCGGTCTCTTCGGCACCACGGAGACCAGGGAAGGAGCCGGACAGGATCCGAGGCCGCTCGCGCAGCTGCTCCTCGGGGCGGAGGCCGGTGACGCGGCCGCCTGGGCCGCCCTGGTCCAGCGGATGGCGCCAGCGCTGATCCACGCTCCGCAGCCGTTCATCACCCCCGGCCAGGGCAGCGAGGCGGGCGCCGGGCGCAAGGGCGTGCGTCGCACCCCCAAGAGCGCCCTCGCCGCCCTGACGCTGGCGTACACGGCGGGCGCGCCGGGCGTCAGCCGGGCCCTTCTCCTCGCGTTCGCGAAGACTGTGCTGGAGCACCCGGACGCGCCGCGGCCGCCCGAGCCGGACGACGGCACGCCCCTGATCTGCTACGGCGAGCAGCACTGGGCCGAAGCGGACCGGACAGCGATCACCGCGGGGATGGTGATCGCTCCGGATGCCGAGGGCCGGCCCACCCGCTACGTCGCCGACAAGGAGTGGTTCGACGAGCTGTTCCCCGGGCACCTCGGTATCCCGGTGCCGGAAAGCCCTGCCAATGCGCCTGCGGGCGCCGGGAACACGGCGGATGCTGGTGCCGTGACCACCACGCACGGCGAGGCGGCTGCCGACCCGCGCGACCAGTTGGCCACGCTCCGCCGGGAGCTGCCGGCACGGGTCGAGCTCGTCGAAGGGAGCTACCTGAAGGCGGTGGACGCCGCCCACACCCTGATGACGGACTTCGAGGAGGCGCACCGCCTGCGCGTCCAACTCGGGGAGGAACCGCTCCCGGCCGAGCAGCGGATCGAGTGGATGGAAAAGCTGGCGAAGGTACGGGCCTCCGCGCAGGCCAGCGTGACAACGCTCGAACAGGTGGAAACGCTGATCCTGAAGGTCTGACCGGCCGACACCGGAATACGGCAGGCGGTCGGTGATTGTGCGAGTAACGGTGTACGGGAGGGGGCCGAAGGAGCCGCCTGAGAACCACCGAAGACCCGGGTGGAGATGGCATCATCGACGCCGCTACCCGGGTCAACCGGTCACTCAGCTACGGGGCTTGCCCGCCTGGTCGGCCACAAAGTCCATGCAGGCCATGTTCGTGCTGTGTTTCAGGGTGCGGTCCTGGTCGACCTTCACCCAGTCCCCCTTCGACTGGTAGAGGTCCATCTCCTTCTCCAGGTCGGCGGCTTCCTGCCGCAGGGCGGACTTGATCGGTGCGGGGATGTGCGGCTGATCCAGCTCCTTGTCGGTCAGCGTCTTCAGCTGCTTCAGCAACGGAACCACGGGAGTGTCGCCGCCATACCCGGAGGACCCGATGGGGTTCTCCTTGACCAGCTTGATGTTGAGCTCCGCCATCTGCTTCGAGTGCTGGCACCCGGCCACATGGTTGATACCGCACATGCCCGTACGCCCATCCCAGCTCCCGGCGCCGCCCGTGCAGTAGGCAGGCCCCTTCGAGGCCGGCCTCCCGCCGTCGCCGTTCCCCTTCTCGTCCCCGCCGCTGAGCCCTATGGCCACCCCCACGCCGATCGCCACCGCGGCGGCCACACCAGTAGCGATCAGTCCGAGCTTCTTCTGCTGCGTCATTTCCACCCCTACCTGCGTGCCTACGAGATCAACGACATGGACGGCGGGCCCACGGACCGCGAACGCCTCACTTCCAGCAGAGGCCCTTCAAATCCCCCGCGTCCTTCCTCGTCTGCTTCATCGCGAGATCGGTGGCCTTGGTGTTGACGAGGCGGCCGTCCTCGATTCCGGGGAGCTGGGCGTCGAGTCCGGCGGCCTGGGTGCGCAGATCACCAGCCAGGTTCCGCAGCTTCGCCTTGACCGCCGGCACCGTTGCGTGGTCGGCCAGTTCCGAGATCTGATCGGCCCCGTCGCGCAGGGCCGCGCTGCCGTCATGCGCCCTGTCGGCCTTCGAACGGTTGGTATCGCTCAGCGCGATACCCGAGAGCTGCAGGGCGTTGCCGGCGGTGTTCACCGCGGCGGTGCACGCACTCGCATCCGGTCCCGGGGTGAGGCTTCTGGAGGCCGAGGGGGTGGGAGTCGGGGAGGGCGTGGGCAACGAGGCCCTGGTGTCCGCCGTACTCGCCGTCGACGGTGCTGCCTTCTCGGACGGGTGGTCCTGCCCGCGGAACTGCGAGGCGATGGCGAAAGCCAGCAGTCCGGCTGCCGCGACGCCGACCAACGACAGCACCGGCCGGAGCCAGGGGGGCCGCGGACCGGTCTCCGTCGTTGGCAGCAGCTTCGTCCTCCCGGGCGCCGGCGCGCCGTCCAGCATGCGCAGCACGGCATCGATACCGGGCCGCGCCTCCGGGTCCTTGTCCAGCAACGCCATGATGACCGGGGCCAGACGGCCGGCGGGCTCCGGCTCGGCGGGCTCCTCGTGGGTGACGGCATGGATCGTCGACAAGATCGTGTTCCGGTCGAACGGGGAGACGCCGGTGGCCGCGTGATATAGGGTCACGCCCAATGACCACAGGTCCCCCGCCGGGCTCTCCACGCCTTTCAGCCGCTCCGGGGCGACATACGCGGCCGTGCCGACGATCGCCCCCGTAGTGGTGACCCTGGTGTCGGCCTGGTGCTTGGCGATGCCGAAGTCCGTGACGAGAACGTCGCCGCCCTCGGTGACCATGATGTTCGCCGGCTTGATGTCCCGATGGGCGATGCCGGCCTCGTGCGCCGCCGCGAGTGCGGCGAGCACGCCCCGGGCGACGTTCTCTATCAACTCGACGGCGAGTCCGTCGGGTTCGGCGGCAAGCAGCTCGGCAACCGACCGTCCCCGCACGAGCCGCATCACCGTCCACGGCAGCCCCTCGTGCTCCACCACGTCATGGACGGCGACGATGTTCGGATGGTCGCGCAGCGCGGCGGCGTGCTGCGCCTCCTTGCGGGCGTACGCGAGGACGGAGCGCCGCGGCTCGGTGGCGTCCTGCGCCTTCATCCGGATGGACTTGACGGCCACATCGACGTTCAGGCTCAGGTCCCGGGCCTGCCACACCTCACCCATGCCTCCGCGGCCCAGCCGCTGGACTAATTCATACCGGTCGGCGATGACCGTGCCAGGTACAGTCTCCGTCGCCAAATTCTCAGCCCGCCCCGAGATCCGACACCGCCCGATATAGACGGCACATTGTAAGCGCGGGGATACACACCCGGAAGCGACAATGGTCATGCCCGTCGAATCCACGAGGCGACTGTCGGCCGCCCCACCCCCAACGACCAGCTCGGACCCGGCACCCCCTTCGCCCTCTGCCACCCGGCGCCCGGTGCCCGCCTGCCCTGGCCTGGCCAGGCGTGATGACGAAGGCCAGCGGGCGGCAGTGGCCGTCTGCGGCAAGGTGGATCTTGGTGGTCAGTCCGCCGCGGACCGTCCGAGGGCATGGTCGTCCGGCTCGCCTGCTCGATGGCCTCCGGATACGCGCGGGCCTTCTCGTGCTCGGCGAGGGCCCCGGGGGGTGACCGACATCCGCCGGGGCGCCAGGGCGTCGTCGTGCGGCGCGAACCCGGCGACTGAGCAATCGCCTTTCGTACGCAGCAGTGCGGCCACGTCCAGAGTCACCGGATCGGAGGCCGCACTGTGTTCGCGGGGGACGTGAACACCCCTTCAACGATGAAGCAAGACTCAGGGCACCGGCGCAGCTCGGCGAGCACGGGGTCCGCCGGCGGGTCGAGCGGCGGCGGGGGGGCACGAATGTCCCGGACCGCCTGGAAGGCAGGCAGCTATCTGCGCGCTGCGGCGCGGCGTAGTCCGTTCGATCTCGGCGCCGCTCGCCGCGGTGAAAGCCATGGCGTCCTCGGCCAGCGCCGTGTGGATCACACTCGGTAGTCGCGAGCGATCGGCTCGACTGTCCGTCAGAAGTGGTAGGGCCCATGGGGGCATCGGGCCTTGGCGACTCGTCGTGCTGGCCACCACGTCGCCACCTGGCCACGAGAACTGCCCACGGTGCTTCAGCGGATCAGCAGGTCGCTGACCTCTCCGAAGGATGTGGTGGGGAACCCTTACGAGTCGCCGTCTGCGGGCTCGTCCGTGCCAGACGGGGCAATGCGGTACTCGTCAAGGGCCGCGGCCCTCTCGTGGTAAGGGCGGCGGTGCAGGGTAGAGAGCAGCCGCCACATACGCCGCTCGTCCGCCAGCCGGTGCGGCAGTACCACGCCCAGCGCCTCGGCCAGCGGTTTGCGGCCGATGTTGACCAGCGCGCGTACGGCGAAGGCCCACTCGTCGGTGGCGTTCACCGCGCACCGGTACCACAGCGGCAGGAGCAGGACGAGCGCGGCCGCGGTGCCCAGCAGCGTGACCGGCTCGCCGTCGGCGCAGGCAAGCGCGCTCAGTGACAAGACGGCCAGGGCAGCGTGCCCGTAGAGCAGGGCGACGAAGAAGTCGGCGTTGGTGCGGGACAGTTCGGCCTGCCTGCGGATCTGCTCCGGTGCGGTGCCGGTCAGCTCGTTCCACAGCACCTGGCTGTCGAGTCGGAAGCGGTCGTAGCCGTACTCCTCCAGGCGGCGGATGGCGTTGCCGAGGAGCGTCGGGGCTATCTGGTCGTCGTCGATCGGATAGCGGTTCAACCGTTCGCCGAGTAGGGCGCGTTGAGCCGCGGTACGCCGGAGATCCCGGTGGGCTGTACGGGCGGTGCGCGGGTCGGCACGGAGCCGGGCGAGTTCTTCGGCGTCGGCGGGCGGCAAGGGGTCTGTGATGCGGGCGCGCCGTTCCAGCTGCAGCAGCGCAATGCGGTCTGCGAGCAGCCGCTTGGTGGCGCGCTGGCGCCGGCAGCCCCATGCGTATGCCCGGGAGGGCCAGAGGCTGTAGCCCTCCAGGATCCGGTACAGGGGTGTCTGGAGGGCGTTGAGGACCAGCCCGAGGAAGAGGGAGGCACAGAGCAGTAGCAGCGTGGTACCGGCGCCGGTAGTCGGCCAGAGCCGGGCCAGGGGGGTGGTGTGGCGCAGGCTGGGCGCGAGGGTGATCCAGAAGACGGTGATGTTCAGGGCCGTGGGCAGGATCCAGCCGACGATCAGCGTCCAGGCGCCGCCAAGGACGCTCTTGGCGATGTCACCCATGAGGCCGGTGCCTCCTGTGGCTTGTCAGGGAGGCTCTTTGTCTCACCATTCGTCTGCTTCGCCGGCGCCGCCGAAATCCGGGCCGGGTGGGGTGTGGCCGTCCCGGGGGCGGGGGGTGCCTCCCACGTTGATGGTGCCGTGGATCTCCCCGGCGGCGAGGGAGTGGTCGCCGGTGGCGGTGACGTGGTGGTGGACGGTCCGCGGGCCGGTGGAGGCGGCGAGCCGGGCGACGTGGTCGCGGAAGCCGGCGGCATCGCGGTCGCCCGCGGGGGAGTCCAGCCAGGCGGTGAGGGCGCCGGCGAGCAGCTGGCGGTCGTGGTCGTCGAGGGCGGCCAGCAGGGCGTCGAGAGCGTCCGCGCGGTCGGTGTCGAGGCGGAGCTCGGTGGTGCCATCGCTGAGGTCGGCGTCGTGGAGGCGGTGCAGCAGGCGGCGGAAGAAGCCCTCACCGGCGCTCACGGTGCGTTCGGCCATCCGGTCCTGGGCCGCGATGAGGATGGAGGTGCCCAGGCCGTTCGCCGCCAGGGCGAGATAAGGGGCTATTTCGGCGGATACGGTCACCAGGTCAGACATCCGGCTCTCCCAACTGAGTAGCGCCCCTAGTGTCCCCCACCGTCCTCGCAACGTGAGGGGTTCCCGGCACTTTCATGCCGAGAACCCCTCAACCACGCACGCCGCGCATCCCGCGTCAGTCCTTCGTATGGCCAATCGGAGGGCGCGCGGCGAGACCAGCTCCCGCCGCACTCGTCTTGCCCGGGGCGAACGCGGCGCGGTGTCGCGCGGCGGCCGGTTGGGCTGGGCGTGCCGGAGCGTCAGCTGGTGCGGCGTAGGAGTACGAGGACGGTTGCGTCGTCGCGGTAGCCGTCCGTGTCCTCGTCGGCAGCGACGACCAATGCGTCCGCCAGCGCCCGCGGATCATCCTGGTGCGCGGCACAGTTCCTCCGCCATCTCCTGGTCCACCTGTTCGGAGACCCCGTCCGAGACGAGCAGCACCAGGCGGATCTCCTCGGGGATCTCGACCTGGCGGCAAGTGGCGGCGCCGGCCTGTGCCAGCCCCAGGCGGCGTACTCCGACAGACACCCCAGCGCGCGCACCGGGCGGTCCGAGCCCAACAAGCCCCCAACCGGGTCGAGTTCCCAACCAGCGGCCGAGTCGTCGTCGCCATCGTCGACCTCGGGCGCGGGCGCGGCGGCGTCCGGGCCGGGCGCGGGCGGCGAGCCGGCAGGGCGGGTGAGAGCGCGACGAGTCCGCGCAGGTGGTCCAGGACGGCCGGCAGACCGCCGGCGTCGTCGTCGACACCGATGCGCCACACCAGCGTCAGCAGGTCGAACAGCGCCTGGTCAGCGAACAGGACAGCGTGAAGGACGGTTGACCGGCCGTGGGGCGGGCAGGACGCAGCGCAGCGCGAGGCAGGCCAGCGCCGCCGAAACCCAACACCGCCCCCGCACCCGAGACCGCTAAACCCACCCATCAGACAACAAGCAGCCCTGACCAGCGCAAACAGCAACCGGGCCATTACACACTAGAACTACCTACAACGAACCCTGCTGCTCTCAGCACGGAACACATAACCCCAGCTCACATACCCCGACCCACCCGCCCGAGCCGCCAATTCTGCCTCTCAGCAAACCAGCAACACCCCAGGCCAGCCAGCACCCCACACACCAACAAGCCCCCCTCCGAGCGTCACTCGACTCCGGCGCGCGAGGGGGCTGGTGACGGGTGGCTGGGGCACACCGACGTGCGAGGGCAGTGCGCCGCAGCCTGTTCCCGTCCGTCCAGTTCAGGCCGGGCGTGGTTCGACGGTAGAGGGTTGCACAGCATGCCGCGCGGTGACGGGCCCGAGCGGCGCCGGCGCAGGAGCGGGTGGTCCGCTGTCAGACTGACGGGCGGGCATTGTTGTGGTGCCCGGATTCTTCGGGGCCACTTCGACGGCGAATCCGAGGAGTGCTGCGTCGCCGCGGCGTGACTTGACCGGTCTCCTGCCGGCGGCCGGGACGCGGCCACGGCCAGGTACTCGGCCACCGGCCACGTTCCGCGAGCAGGCTCTCCAGGAACAGGCCGCCGTACCGCACCGTGGTTCGCTGCACTGAGTCGAGCCGAAGGGCGGAGCCCGCTTGAGCCCACGTAGGGTGCCCGCATGATCGTCCGATGTATCCAGATCATCAGCCCGACGAGCGGAGAGGTGGTGAATGATCACCCAGGGATCCGGGTCGGCGTGGAGTATCCGGTCCTGGAGGTCATCACGACCGCAAGCCGGGTGCTGATCCGGATCCCCGAGCGCCCCGACGTCTTGGTGGAGCGAGACTCTCCTGGGCTGTGGGATGCCGCCATGTTCACGGTCGTCAGCGGCCAGCTGCCGGACTGTTGGGTTGCAGGGCTGGAGGACGGCCAGGTGACGCTGGCGCCAAAGGAATGGCAGCGCTCAGGCTACTGGGAAGACTACTTCGACGGCGAGCCGTCCGCTGGTGCCGACTACGAGCGTCTGCGAGCGGAGGTCCTCTCACAGGCGTGATCTCGGATTGTTGATCACGCTGACGATTACGGGAAGTTGATCGGTCGGTCGGGCTGGGGACGGGTAGTCGGGATGCCGAGAACGACGGCGACCGTTGCGCAAGTCGAGCGGCGTCAGCTTGCTTGACGCGGGCGGGCTCGGGCTGGCTTTATTCGCGAGGAGTGGACCGGCTCAGGCGAGGGTGCTAGCGGCGGCTGGTGGCAGCACCTTCGAGCAGAGCGGGGTTAGCCGCGCAAGTGCCTCGAAGCCGGGGTTTTCACGGCGGTGGGGTGGGGCGTCGGGGACGGTCGTACGATCACGCTCATGAGCACCGCACGTTGCCGGCCCCTCGGCCACGGCCCTCAACAGCACGCCGCCACCGCCGCGGACACGGCCCGGGAGCCCCAACTTCACGTGCGCGCGGTCGACGCCGACGTCGACCTGACGCCGATGCGCTTCGCCGCCGGCCTGGACGACGACTTGGTCCGCTTCCGGGACAGCGGCATCCTCGGCCCGCAGGCCGGCAGCTGACCGGCCACCCCAGACGGAACGGTCCGGGGCCGGTTTGTTCAACCGGCCCCGGACCGTCATGCTGGACGCCCGTGTGCCGGGCACACCAGCATGCCGCCGGAGCCCACAAAAAGGGGCTCTTGATCCGGGCCAGACACGAACTGACGGGCTGGCGGCCGAGCTGGACGACCACGCGCTCGGCCGCTCGCGCGGCGGCCTGACCACCAAGCATCACCTGGCGGCGGACACCTCCGGGCACGTCCTAGCCGTCACGGTCACCGGAGGACAGCGCGGAGATGCGCCGCAGTTCACCACGCTTATGGGACAGATCCGCATTGCCCGGACCGGCGGTGGACGCCCGCGCACCCGGCCGACGCATGTGAGCGCCGACCAGGCTTACTCGTCACGCATGAGCCGCGGCTACCTCCGCCGCCGGCGGATCCCGCACACGATCCCGGAGAAGCGCGACCAGGCCGGACACCGGCTCCGCCGGGGCTCAGCGGGCAGCAGGCCGCCCGGCTTCGACCGCGACCACTACAAGCGCAGACACAAGATCGAATGCCGGATCGGGCTGCTCAAGCAAGCCCAGGCCGTGGCCACCAGATATGACAAGCTCGCCATCCGCTACGAAGCGACCGTCCACCTCACCTTGATACCGCAGTCGCTGTGACCCCCTGTGCCTTCACATGGTGTTCGGGCGGCCCGAACCGGCCTCCGACAGCGTCGGATTCAGGCGGAAGAAAGTGATGGCGGCATGCACGACGAGTGCAACCGGCAGGGCAACGAGAAGGTCCCACGGCACCGCGCCGACCGCAGCCAGGAGACAGATGACCGGAAGGGTGAGGAGAGTGGGGAACGTCGAGGCCAGGGCAATGCATATACGGGTTCGGCGGTTCATGGCCAGACCGCGTCTCCTCCGACCCGGCGTAGCCCTGCACCAGGCGCACAAGGAGCTGGACCGGCAGCGGCTCCGGGAGCTGTCGGCCCAGCAGCGCGAGGTGGTCGCCGCCCTGGTGGGACAGGCCCGCCGGCTCGTCGAGCCGGCGGGGCAGGCCGCCGAGCGATGCGGTGCAGCGGGAGGTGGAGGGAACGCTGCGAGCGGCGTTGGCCGACGCCCATCCTGCTGACAAGTGAGCCAGGAGCCGGCTGGCGAGGTCGCTCACCGTCGTGGGCGTGCTGCCCGTCGCTGATGCCGCACGCGCACCTGGCCGGTCAGCTCGTGGCTGGCGTGGTCCGTGTGCGGCTGTGGCCTTGCTCCAGGCTGCGCGCCATCAGATTTCCGAGACTGTAAGCAGAACCCGTCGCTACCTACTTTTTGACGTACAGGTACTGGTGGAGAACCCAAGCATCGGCAACCTTCACCATCTTCCCGTGGCAGACATACTGACGCCACGTACCTTCAGTTACGCCTCGGTCCCCCTCCCTTCTGCAGCTGGCGTCGTCACCCATGAACGCCCGCTCAAGGACGTAGCCGGCTGGAGGATTCCAGTCCGTCCGGAGTGCGCGAGAGGCAACTTCTCCGCCGGCGGCGATCGCGATCTGCCTAGGCACCTTCAACGCAGTAACCTGCAGAGTGGGCGCCGCCTGCGCGATGCCCTGAGTGGCTACGACGAATGCGGCACCAACCGTGGCAATCCCCACAGTCACACACTTCTTTTTGTTTTTGATGACTCATTCCTTTGTGAATCGGCGCCATGGTCTGTCCAAGACATGGGAGAACCTGGCACTCTGTGAGTGAGTCGGTGGCCGTACGGGCACCGAGTTCGGACTGATCAGCAGCAGATGGGTTCGCCGTCGGGCATAGCAACCCTTTTACGAGCTACGAGACTTTGAGCTGGTCGTCGCCGAGCGGGCCATCCTTCACGTCTTGAGCTTCTGCAGAGCGAGGCGAGTGGTGCGGCGGTGGTTTCTGTGGAGACGGTGCAGGAAGATCCAGCGGCCGTCTTCGTGGGCGGCGGCGAACGCGGATGCAGTTCGTGTTGCGCCGTTGTGCCAGAGAGCTGATCCGCTGCGGACCCATGTGGGAGCAGGTTCACCGAGCACACGGTCCACCGCGAGACCGACCACCAGGCGGGCTGCAGTGCCTGGGGTAGCCCATAATCCGCCGGCTGGCAGGATTGGTCCCGTCAGCGTCCAGTGGGGACGGGGCTGGCCGAGGAAGCCGTGGGCTACGAGTCGTCGTTCAGGTGGTGGCAAAGCAGTCACAGCACCTGGTGGTAGGCCCAGTGGGGCGAGCACGTAATCGTCCGTCAGCTGCTGAAAGGGGCGGCCAGTTGCTGTGGTGAGCACATGACCGAGGACGGCATATCCGAGGTTGGAGTACTCCTCCTTGCCCACGGGACCGGTTGCTGTCGCGTGCCAGTTCCTCAGCACTTCACGCAAAGCTGTCTCAGTGAAGGAAACGTAGGGATCGGCAGTGGAGCCATGGGCGTGAGGAGGCAGGCGAGGCAGCCCAGAGGTATGTTCAGCAAGGTTCCGCAGAGTAACCCCCGTGTTCTCTGGGACGTCGGCGAGGCGGGCTTCGAGGGGGTCATCGAGATTGAGTACTCCCACGGTTGCGAGCTGAGTCAGGATCGTGCCGGTGACCACTTTGGAGAGCGATCCCAATTCGACGAAGTGGTTGAGGGAGTGTCCACGCGATACGTGGTTCTGGACCCCTCTGCCGCCCAGAACACAGGTGGGCACCGACATCCTTGCTCCTGTCTGTTCTCATCTGTCGAGAGGTGATAGCAGCCATCTCATGGCTGTGGTGGTGACAGGCGGCATGCATGCGTTCCGCCGGGCATTCGGTGGCGATTTCGAGCCACCCATCGGTAGACAGCATGAGCACACCGGATCACTCCAGGGAAGGTGATCACCGCGCCGGCTATCCGGTACCGGCGGCGCGGGGAGTGACGCAGGTAGACGGCCAGAGCGTCAGCGCCACCGGCCAGGACGTGGCCGTCACGCAGTAGGAGGACCTCACGGTCGAGCCGCTCGGTGTGGTGCCGTGTGGTCTCTGATGGAAGAGACTGCCAGGGCACCGCTTCCATTGATGGGCGCCCCGGGGAAGAAATGCGGTTGATGACGTTCTGACAAAACCCGCAGTCTCCATCGAAGACGAGCAGCGGTTCGGAGCGGATGATCGGTGAAGTCACGGGACCTTCCTTGCGGTCTGTCCGATCGGCATACATGGCCGCGGAGAAGCAATCGTCCGCGGTCCGATCGGAATAGCTGTCGGCTCACCCATCGGAGGAGACAGCCGCAGGGCGGGGCTGAGTTGGCGCCGTACTGACCGGCGGCGTTGCGACAGGTGCGGCGTCGGATTGCCGCTTGAGGGAGCCCGCAGATCGCAGACGGCGGATAAACGGGCTGCCCCGTTGAGCTAATGTTTCGAGCGCCCCGCTCAGGAAGATGAGATCGCACGCCATCATGGTTAGTGCGAAGCTCGTGAGCCCCATGAAGATGCCAATGGCCAGGTGGAAGCTGATGGAGGCGATCGCAGCCCACGGGCGCAGTCGTGGAACAAGAATGCCCAGCGGGAAGTACACCAGAAAGATCGTTGTGGAGTACGTTCCCAGAAATACCAGAAATTCATTCTGGTAGATGAGTTCGGAGACTCCAGGCAGTTTGAATTCGGACAGTCGAAGGACGTAGAAGAGGGCCGTTCCTTCCTGCCACACTTTGCCTTGCACCTTGTACAAGCCACTCACCATGTATACCAAACAGATCTGGATGGCGATGGCTAGCATGCCGAGGTTGTGCAGGGGATGCGAAAGCGATTTCACGATGCTGGGCACACGCCGCGAAACTTTGTGTGCAATTCCCGTGGAAAATGAAAGACGCCCGTAGCAGCGAGTGAGCAGCAGCATGGGAATCACTACGTAGGCTAGGTTGTCACCACCGTCCAGAAGGATCGGCTGACGCTGGTAGATCGACCACAGGAACACCCAGTGGAGGGCCAGCACCAGCCTTCCACCGACACCGCAGGTCACTGCCAAAGCGGTCAGCATTCCCAGATGAAAGATGGCCTGGAACCATGCTTCGGAATTACTGAAGGCGTAGAGGCTGAAGGTCCCGTTGTCGTGCAGTTGGGAGATGAAAGTTCGCCATGGAAGAACACCATCGGGACCGAAAAGGTAGGAACGGTCGCCGTACTGGCTCGCGTAGTACATAAATCCAACGAAGCCGAGCAAGGCTCGTGTTCCACTGACGCCGAGGACACTGAAATGCTGGGTGCCGACCATATCCAAGAAGCGGGTTATCTTTTTCACTGCGACCCCACTTTCACCCAGTCCATATCCTGTAGGTCCGTTTTACCGCGAGCCTTCGGATCGTTCCGTTTGGACCACGGCGGCAACTTCTCTACGTAGACACGAACCTGCACTTTGTCCGGGCTCCCGCCACACACCTTGGGCATTTGAGTGAGCGAGTACCTGGAGAGGAAAGCGACGGCTTCCCTGCGATTCTTCTTCTCAAGCGGAGTTTCCGGTAGTGGCCGCTTATGCAATGCCTTCTGCTGCTCTCTGAGCTCATCAAGCACCGGATCGCCACCACTTAGCTGTAGAACGTTGCCCGTCACAAGTCGTGACATGCGGGATGGGAAGAACCTGCTGCTCTGGGCCGCGTCGATATATCTGCTCGTCACATCGTAGAAGCCGGTGACCTCGCCATTCGCACATCTACCTCGGGCGAAGATACCTCGGTTCTCGGATAGCGGGTTCGGGGCGAAGAGCTTCCAGTTCTGCGCCTGATATGGCTCCAAGTAGTCGTTCACGGAGCCCATGACACGGAGTTTGATCGGGGTCAGCGGCATCTGCGAGATGCTGGCTGCGCAGAAATGAAGGCCCAGGAGGGCAGCGCCGACGAGCAGCGCCACCCTCCTGGTTATAGTGTGTTCCTTCACTTGTCGAAGACCATCTCGACGGAGGAACCGTTCGGAACGGACGAAGCCGGAGCGACGCCGAAGGCGTCAGTGACGTTGCTAGCCAGTTCCCCGGCCGCGTTCCCGGCCAGCTGAGCCGCAGCCTTTCCGTGCACGTACGCCTTCTGCGCCGCGCCGGTCAATGCATTTCCGACCTTGCCCGCCAGCTTTCCAAGGCCACCGATGACCTGCGGCGCGTTGTCCGGCCCCTGCGTCGTCGCGGCGGCCGAAGAAACGGCCGGCGCCTTCGCCTCGGCAGCCTGCGCCGAACCCTGCGTCGTCACGACCAAGGCAGCACTCGCAAGGGCCACAGCGACCCCAGCGGCTATCTTCTTCATACTCTTCCCTTTCCTTTAAATACCTGCTTCGACAACTGGCAGGTGGTACGCCAATCGCGGGCGCGAATGGCGGCATGACGGGTAAACGAATCTGAGGATGCAAGCACAGCACATGAGCAGGATGCTTTCGTCCATCACGATCCCGGCGCATGAAAAATTAGCCGGATAGGAAAGGCGAGAGTGCGGCTAGAAGCCACCGCGCATCACTCCACCATTAACCTGCTAGGGGATTTGCGCAAGGCAACAGATCGAATCCCCGTAACGCATGCAGCTCTCCCCCGTTTACCCCCTGCAGCCCTCCAATTTGGAAGGGCTTTGCAATGCACCGTGAATACTTCCATGCCCTCACAAGGCGCGTCTAGAAGATAAGAAGAGAACAGACTAATCCGAGGTGTCCGGAAATCATGCGTGTCGGAGACGTCTCTCGGCGGGCAGAAACTCGCGAAACCGGAGGGAAATGCTCCCATTCGCGAACTGCCTGCTTGTACTACTCTGCGAAGTTGAAGGCCTTGGGTGAATCCAACCGATGCATCTCGCAATCTGGCGATGGATTCGCGTCAGCGAGTGAGAGTCCTGCTTGCGCTTGCTTGATCAAGCTGGCCCGAAACTTCGTTTCATTACATCGTGATCACGCCGCATTGGCCTGAAAGTACAACTTCAGTAGCCGATGTCGGTACATGCCGCCGCCAGACGTTGGTTCCACAAAGTCCTCGGTGAGGTGCCGTGGGAGCGTCTTGAGCAGTCACTGCGACTGGTAGAAGGAGACGCGGGGTAGTCGCTGCCAGGGGTCCAGCTGACCGGCGATCGGCCTCCGAAAGTGGCGTGCAGCCGCTCGTGGCCGTAGCGCTTGAGGAAGTCCGCGAGCGCAACGCGCCGTTCACGCTCAGGCGTGTAGTCACGCACATGTACCCCTCGGTGGCGCCAGAGCGCGAAGGAGCCGTGCAAGCGGCGCCGCCGCGACGCGGAGCTGACCGAGCAGGTCCGGCAGATCCACCACAAATCCAGAGGTATCTGCGGCTCGCCGCGCGTGCACACCCTCCTCAAACGCGCGAGCCAGGCGGTGGATCGCAAGCGCGTCAAGCCGCTGATGAGCGGCCCAGCCCGCGAGCCTCAGTCTCCGCCGCAAGGGGTTCACCCGCCGCGGCCTCAGGGCCGCACTGCTCCGGGTCTGGCCAACCGCAACTTCACCGCGCCCGCACCGAACCGGTTGTGGGCCACCGAGCACCATGATCCCCAGCGGTGAGGGGCCATTGACTCTCCGCCATCCGGGACGCGTTCTTCCGCTGGCTGGTGGCCTGGGAGACCTCCGCCGGCGCCGGCGCCAACCGGGTCCTCACCAAGCTGGAGTACGCGCTGGCCAGCCGCGAGGTCGATCCCGGAACGCTCGTCCATCACGCGGACCAGGCTTCCAACACACGTTGGCCAAGCTCACAACTTGCCAGCGATGTAGACGAATTGAGGTATCCACGGGACCAGTCGGGAACTCGTGCAAAGACGCCCTGGCGGAGAACCTGTGGATGCTGATCAAGACCGCATGCGTGTACGGCCGCACCTTCACCACCCAGTCCGAGGCGAACCTGGCGCTCTTCGAGTACATCGATGGCTTCCATAATCCCCGGCGTGTCCAGGGGAACGGCTTGGCTTCCTCAGCCCCATCAAGTTCGAGCAGAAGCACTACGCCGAGAAACCGACGGCCGAGCAAGCGAACCTGAAGCCCGTCAACTCGCGCTGACCAACTGATCAGCAACCCCCGCACAACGGGGGAAGCTCAACGCTTCGTCCCAGTGCGGCCCTGGGCCAAGCGCACCCATACCCAGCTGGCCCGCTTCAAGCCGCCAAGCCACTCAGGGCAGAGGGCGGGGCAGGGATCGCACGGCTGACCCGTCTCGACGAGGGCTGAATTCAGATGGCGAACCACCTGCTGGCAGTGCGACTCAGCGCCGCTTTGCAACCCAGGCGACCAGGGAAACAAGTCCAACGGCCGCTGCGGCCGCTAACTTCGCCGACAGCATGCCGAAACCGGGGTTCCACCACCCCAGCTTCCACCCAACCCCCCAGAGCAGTCCCATGACCAGCAACGCACAGATCGCAGCCAGCACGACACGTCCGGCCGTGCCGCGGTTTCGTCCATCACCACTGCTGTTCTGCTCATCCATGAGGCTGATCCTATGAACAGGATCATGGAGGACAACGGCTTCTCGCCAACTTCGAAGGCAGCGAAGCCGAACCCTGGTAGCCGTTGTCGGCACGAGCCGGTGGCCGCGGTGGCGCCCCGCGACGAATCCCGCGTCGCCCTCGCCCGGACCGCCTATCTCCTCGCACGCAGGGCCCATGACGCCATGGCCACGGATTCCGACGCCCGGCCCGGGGACCTGCTCCGCCAGGCGCTCGATGTAAGGCACAGGGCCCGGGAGCTGGTGGGGCGCGCGGTGACCGCGGAGCGGGAGCGCGGCACCACCTAGGAGCAGATCGCCAACGCCGCCGGCACCATGAAACAGGCCGCCCACGAGCGCTGGTCGGGCGACGTGAAGGCGTGGGCGGCCCTGGGCCGGGTCGCTGGCGATACCCGCCCCACCATGGAGCTGGTGCGGGAGCTGGGCTGGGACTTCGCGCAGATCGACGTCCACCCCCGCCGCACCGATGCCGTCTCCGCCGGCCTGGACGCCACCTGTCATCCCGGCTCGTCCGCCTTCGAGGACGCCCGCCGCACCGCGGCCAGCAGCTGCACGCCCGGCTGGGCGAGCTGAAGCGCGATGGGGAGAGCAATAGCGAGGAGGACGCGCGCCTGACGAACCCCGACCGCGGACTGGTCCCCGCCCGGCGGTCCGGGTGCGTGGAATGCGGGTATGTACGGTCCATGGCATCGCAATTCCGCACAAAGGACGGCGGCGAAGTCCGCGTCGGAGACGAGGTGTGGGCCAGGGTCTGGCAGGAGAGCGACAACAATCCCTGGCTCATCACCCAGCATCCGCTCGACAAGACCCACCTCATCCTCAAGGAGATCGGCGGCGCCGAGGAACGCGTCCACCACCCGGACGACCTTGCCCTCTACTACTACGCCAACCGGCAACCGCCCAGCGGCGGATGAGGTGCGCTTCCCCTCAACCGAGCGCCGCAAGCCTTGAACACCTTCTCGTTCGCCTTCGCCTCCGCGGCCAGGTCGCGCAGCGTCTTCTCACCACGCGTACGGTCCCCTCCGGCCGGCCCACCGCCGCACCAGCGAGGCGGAAGAGGATGCCCTCCTTGCCTCTCACCGTCTTCAGCTCCGCCGTCAGCTGCCGTTCCACCCTCCGCTCGGCACGGGCGTTGATCTTGTGGACCAGTGCGACCAGCAGTTCCACCAGGGCATCTGTGATCTCGGCCTGACAGGACGCGCACAGCGCGGCCAGCAGCGTGGTCCGCACGTCCTCGGCCGCGTCCCGCAGGTCCGAGGGGTACATCTTGATCGCCCGCGCCCGCCAGCTTCTCCGAGCAGTCCGCGAACAGCCCCTCCGGCAAACCGGGCGGCCCGGTGCGCTTCAAGGACTCAGGGCTTCACCACCTTCCAGCGCTCAGCCGCGATGTCGTCGCAGGAGGCGAGGCGGACGATGCCGCGGTCGGCATCGGGGGCCAGCAGACAGAGATGGGTGGCTTCGTTGCGGTAGCGGACGGTGCCGTCCGTGTAGGTTTCGGCCAGCCAGGTCTGTCTCTCCGCGTCGCCCTCCGCTAGGTCGGAGTCCAGTCGGCCCTGCACACGTGGTTAGGCGGCCCAGCAGACGCAGTAGACGTAGGTGTAGGTGTAGGTGTAGGTGTCCCAGTCGGCGCCGAGGCCGCCTGGATGGTCTCGTCCCAGATCTCTTCGAGTTCTCGGGCGTCATGGGCGATCCAGGCGTCGACGGCCCGGTCCCAGATCAGGCGCGGATGTTGATGGAACGCGTCTGCGCGTCGCGACGGTGGCGGGGGTCGACCTGCGACTGGTCGGCGGGACCGATCTCGATGCGGGTTCCGCGGCCACCGTTGGTGAGGCGGTGGTGTCAGTCATGGGGGCCCGAGCGCCGTAGTTCGACGAACGAGGGGGATTCACATGACCGGGTGCCGTGCAGGCGTGTAGGACGGCCCGCGCGTCCAGTGGTGCGATGTACGTCGCCCCAGAAGGGGGTGTCCGAGACCTGACTTCCCTGGGCAACTCCCTTCGGACAGTTGCTTCGCCGGCAGCTTCTGTCACATCGCCAGCGGAACGCGAAGGGGCCACCATTCCGATAGAGCGGGTCGCCCCGTCGTCGGCAAGGCCGGGAGCCGTCACTGCGCTTGGCTCAAGGGCGGCATCTGACTGCGGCAAGGGTGAACGCATATGGCAGTGTCATGCCGCCCCTGCCCAGGGCACAGAGACGTGAGCCCTATTCCACTCGTTCGCGTGCCGCACCACCAAGCGTTGACGACGGGACCCTCAGCGGGTGTTCTGCGAGTCGTGGGCGGTTCTCGTAGTGCTTGGAGGCAGGTTGTCCGGTTCCGGGCCTGCGGTGCACTGCCGCTGCGGCGTGCTGGGGGACGTCCTGCTTACCCGAGTGTCCTGTCGGATGCTGCCTGGGAGTTGATCCGGTCGGCCATCACCGCAGGGAAGGCGGAGCACCCTTCGGTCAGCGGGCACGAGAGCGAGTACGAGATGCGGGGGATCGTGAACGCGATCCTCCACCAAGCGTCCATGACCACTTCTGCAACCTGGGAGGTGGGCCGGCTTGCCGAGGCCAGGGGCTGACCGTGCGCAGGCTGCGCCGTCGGGACACCATCCGACGGCGCGATGGCCGTCCCCGCGGTCCGGGGTGGCCATCGCGACGTGCTTTGCGTGGGGCGGGCCGCCAACGAAGGGACGACTCGGCCGACCGGCAGACCCGCTGTCAGCGGCGATGCCGTGATGAGCGGAGTGGTGCCCTTGTGTGCCGTTGTGACGTCAGCTGGGGTCGGTCTCGGCGCTCTGTGGGGCGGCGGAGAGGGTGAAGGAGAGCAGGGCTGTGGCGGTGAAGTCGTCGGCCGATTCGACCGTCTGCCAGGCGCCCACGTGGTCCATGAAGCCGCCGCCGTGGCCGTCGAAGGCGGCGAAGGGATTGCCCTGTGCGGTCGGGCACTTTCGCATGGTGGGGAAGGAGTTGAGGTCCTTGAGCTTTTCTGCCGCGTTGGGGCCGTTGACGACGCCACCGCGGAGGATGTCGCCGTCGCCGTCGAGAGCGCCGGCGAGGTTGGCCGGCTGGTGTTCGGGGCAGTGCGGGAAGGTGGTCCCGGCACCGATGACGAAGGAGGAGCCCCATGCGTTGGCGCCCAGGGTCCAGTTGCGCTGCTGGGTGGCGAAGGCGTCGTAGTGGGAGTCCCCGGTCACACGGTGATACAGCTGGGCGGTGGCGGCCAGGCCGAAGGCATGGGGCACGGAGTCGAAGTCGGTGTAGACGGCTCCGGCCCGGAAGGGGTCGCGGGCCGCACGGGAACTGCCGTCGTCGAGCTGCCGCTTGAGATCGTCGGCGAGCTGGCCGCGGGTCACCTCGGTCCCCGGGGCGTCGGCGTCGAGGAGTTCGGCGAGGTCGGCGTGCGCCAGTGCGCTGACATCGCCGAGCCCGAGGGTGCCCAGGGTGTCCGAGGCCAGGTACTGCTTGGCCCAGTGGCCGGCCTGCCCGGTCCAGTCGGCGGTTCGGCTGTCGTCGAGGGCCTTCCCCGCGAGGGCCATCTCGGTGGCGCCGAATTCCATGTCGTCCTGCCAGGACGCCTCCGGGTAGAAGCCGTGCGGGAAGGCGGTGACCAGCTGGTCGCCGGGGGTGGTGTCGGCGAGGGCGTAGATGTGGGCGGCCTTCTCCAGTTCCTGGTGCGCCCGCTCGGGGTTGTCGGCCGCATCGAGCTGAGCGGCCAGGGCGAAGGTGGCGGCGACGCGCCCGGCGAGGTTGGGGCTGATCGGTTGTCCGGGGGGTGCTGCGCGGAAGACCGGCCGGTGCTTGATCAGGTAGTTCGGGTCGCCGGGCTCGACCTCCAGGGCGTCGTCGGCCTCGGGCAGGCGCCAGTCGTCGTGATCGGAGCGGATCTTGCCGCTGCCGTCATCCGTGTCGCCCTTGCCGAGGCCGACCTGGACGTAGAGGGTGCGGGACTCGTCGTCCCACATCTTGTCGAGCCAGTCCAGTCCGTGGCGCGCCTCGGTGGCCAGCTCCTTGCCGCCGGCGGGTGTGGTCCGCTGCGCGAACAGGAGACTGGCGGTGGAGTAGGAGGCGGTGTGGGTGAACTTGAGAAAGTCTCCGGCGTCGTTCCAGCCGCCGGAGACGTCGATCGGACCGCCGACCGGCTTGAGGGGTGCGGTCAGGACCCTCTCGTCCGCGTCGTAGGCGGGGGTGTCGTAGACGGTGGCCTGGCGGTCCGCCAGGTGGGAGGGCTTGCGCTGCAGTGCGGTGGGGACGACGTCGGCTCCGTCGCGCTGGGCCTGGAAGAAGCGGACGTTGTCCTGGATGAGTTTGCCGAACAGTTCGCCGGCGGGTGCGATGTGGAACGTCGGGGATTCCGCGGTGACCGGGCCGGAGACCTCCACCCGGTAGTCGCCGGGTTCGGTCAGACGGGACAGGTCCAGCGTCTGAACGGCCTTGTAGGTGTTGTTCCACCCTCCGGTGGAGGCCCCGACCCTGCCGCTCAGTACCTCGTTGCCATCGGCGTCGCGCACCTGGAAGGACGCGTCCGAGACGGGTTCGACGGACATAAGGTACGCCTGCTTGGCCTCGCCGGGCGCGTAGCCGACCTGGTCGACGCGCACCACGGCATGCGGTGGCCCCGCCACCAGGGCGTCCGCCCCCGGAGCGGACTGGATGCAGTAGACAGCCAGGGTGGTGGCTGCCAAGCCCCCGGCAGTGACGCCGATGACGCCGGTACGTATTTTTGCCATGCCCGCACATTGCCAGCGGGTTCATGAGGAGATCGTGAGGAAGCCTCGCCGCTCCGGCCCATCCGCATACGCCCTGGCTCACGGCAGGGCGACGCCACGAGCGGTGCCGACAGTCGCGCATGACACCGCCATCGCCGCTGCCCCCGCGTTCGTGGTCTTTTCGAGCCAGTAGGCTCCGCCGTCATGCGTGTACTTGTCCTTGAGGACGATCCCGAACTCGGCGCTGTGATCACCAGCGGTCTGCGTGAGGCAGGCTTCGCCGTCGACTTCGCCACCGATCTCGCCGACGCCGACTTCAAGCTCGCGGTCAACACCTACGACTGCCTGGTCGCGGATCGCACCCTGCCCGACGGGGACGCGCTCACCCTCCTCGCCGCCCAGCGCAAGGCCGGCTCCCCCCTCCCCGTCCTCCTGCTCACCGCCCTGGACGCGGTCAGCGACCGGGTGGCCGGCTTCGAGCACGGCGCCGACGACTACCTCGTCAAGCCCTTCGCCCTTGCCGAGCTCGGCGCCCGGGTCCGCACCCTGTGCCGCCGCGGTCAGCCCGCGCGGCTGCCCGAGCTGCGCGTCGGCAGCCTGGAGCTCGACCTGCCACGGCGCCGGGTACGACGAGACGGTGTCCTGCTCACCCTCACCGCGAAGGAGTTCGCGGTCCTGGAGGTCCTGATGCTGCGCGCGGGCGAGGTGGTCACCCGCACCGAACTCATCGAACGCTGCTGGGACGAGCAGAACGAACCACTCTCCAACGTGGTCGACGTCCTCATAGGCCAACTGCGCCGCAAACTGGGCCCGCCCGAACTCATCTCCACCGTGCGCGGCGCCGGGTACCGGATCGCCGACCCGGCCGCGGACGTGTGATGCCGCCCCCTCCCGCCCTCGCGCGCCTGCACCGCGTCCGGTGGGCGATGACCCTGCTCTTCGCCGCGACCACCGCCGCCTGCCTGCTGGTCCTCGCCGTCCTGGCCGTTCGCACCGACGGCCGCTCCCGGACGAACGATCTCGACAACGACGTCAGCCACCGGGCCGACGGCCTCGCCCGCACCGTGTACTACGACGGCGGCACCCTGCACCTGCAGGCGCTGCGAGACGACGACCTGGCCCGCAGCGCCGAACGGCTCGGCGTCCTGCAAGCATCCGGACACTCCCCGCTGCGGATCCGCTCCGCACGCACCTCCCCGACCGCTCTGCCCGACCGGGAAGCGCTCGACGAGATCTGGCAGCAGGTCCGACACGACCAGGAGACCGTTCTGGTCGGTGCCGAGGTCGACGGCCGAGAAATCCAGTGGGCCGCCGCCCCCGTCTGGGACGACGACACCATCGGCGCAGCCGTGCTGGTCGGCGCCGACCCCGCCCAGAGCCGGACCGCCCACAACCGGCTGATTCGCTGGCTGGCCGTGGGCTGCACGGCCCTGGTGCTGGCCGCCGCCGCAGTGGGACACCTCCTGTCCGGACGGGCGATGCGCCCCGCGCTACGCGGACTCGAACAACAAGAGCAGTTCCTCGCCGAGGCCGCCCACGAACTGCGCACGCCGCTGGCCACCCTGCGCCTGGCGGTCGAAAGCGGCAGGACCTCGCCCGCCCGCGCCCCCATCGCCCTGGACGAGGCGGTCCGGCTCATCGACCGGCTGGGCCGGCTGGTCACCGGGCTGCTGGCCCGGGCCCGGGTCGAGGCCGGTACCCAGGATGTCGAACTCACCCCGCTGCGGCTCGACCAGCTGGTCGAACAGACCGTTGAGGAACTGCCGGACCGCACCGGCGTCACGGTCACCACCGAGGCCGCCATCGTAGGCGGCGACCCCGAACTCCTCGCCCAAGCGGTCCGCAACCTCGTGGAGAACGCACTGCGGCACGGCGGCGGCACTCCGGTCGAGGTGACCGTCACCACCGGCCGGGTGGCGGTGCGAGACCACGGCCCCGGCGTACCGTCCAAAGACCGCACACGCGTATTCGAACGCCACGTCACCGGAGCCGCGAGCACCGGGACCGGCACGGGCCTTGCCATCGTCCGCTGGGTCGCCGAACTCCACGGCGGCACCGCCCAGCTCTCCCCGGCACATGGCGGCGGCCTACTGGCCGAGCTGCTCCTGCCCCAGCACACGGGCGGCTGACACGGCCCGGTCAGGCCAGGCCCACTTCCCGCGGCCAGGCCCCCTCGTCTTCATCTCATCAAACACCGGGCACGGTGGACCCATGTCCACGCTCCCCCTGGCCTCAACCGGAGCCTGCGCTCCGCCGCACTCGCCGCAGCCTTCAGCACCGGCGTCGTCGCGGTCTTCCTCGCCCTGCGCGCAGGCAGCAACACCCCGGACACGGGCACAACCGGTGCGGGCACACCGGCCGCGGTCCGAGTCGGCCAGCAGTTCCTGGAGTTCACCCACGCCACCGCCGACCTGCTGGTGACTGGCTCCGACGGCTGATCACGAACGTGTGGTGCTTCAACACACCAGCCCGGTCTTTCCATGAGGCATCCGGGCTGGTGCCGATGACGCGGCAGATTGAGCAGATGTTGTGAGAGCCCGATCTGCGGCTTCCGGTCGGCGACATACCGCCTGACCATCGGATACGACACGTTCGCGCCGTGTTCCTCGACCGGCCGGTGAAAGATCCGGGTGACCGTGTGCCGCTGCTTGCGCGGCGCGTCCAGGTCCGCCCTCAGGATCCCGTCGATCACCACCTTGTACGGATCCAGCCCCGACGGCCGCGGCGGCAGCGGATTGCGCGGCTCCGGCCAGGCCGAGTCCAGGGCCTTGCGCACCGTCCGCCAGGCGACGTTGTGGCAGCCAGGAGTCCTGTCTTCCTGGGACAGTCGGTACCAGGAAGACCGTGTGCGGCTGGTGCACAGTGGTGGCATGGCGAGCACGGAGTTCGGGCGCACGGTACGGCGCTGGCGCGACCGGGTCTCCCCGGCGGCCGCGGGACTGCCCGTGGGTGGTCATCGGCGCGCTGCCGGGCTGCGCCGTGAGGAGCTGGCCCTGCTGGCGGGGATCTCGGTCGATTACGTGACCCGCCTGGAGCAGGGTCGGGCGACCAACCCGTCGGAGCAGGTCGTCGAGGCCCTCGGGCGGGCTCTGCGCCTGTCCGCAGGCGAGCGGGAGTACTTGTTCCATGCCGCCGGGCTCGTACCGCCGGGGCAGGGCACAGTGCCCGCGTACATCACGCCGAGCGTGCACCGGATGCTGGACAGGCTGACCGGGACGCCCGTCGCGGTCTCCGACGCTTCGTGGACGCTGCTGCTGACCAACCCCCTGTACACCGCGCTGATGGGCGAGCGGCACGGGCGGGAGCGCAACGGCGCCTGGCGCGCCTTCCTCAGCTCGGGCGGCCGCGTCCGCCACACGTCTCAGTCCCGATGCGCGTTGGAGACCGCAGTCGTCGCCGACCCGCGCGCGGCAGCGCGCCGTTACCCGGCGGACCAGCCGCTGCGGCACCTGATCGCAGAACTGCGCGCGAACAGTGACCGGTTCGCTGAGCTGTGGGACTCCGGAGCCGTAGGCCGGCACGAAGCCTCCCGCAAGACCATCGACCACCCCCAGGTGGGTGCCGTGACGCTGGATTGCGACGTGCTCAGCGTCGCGGGCAGCGACCTGCGCATCATGATCTACACGGCCGAGCCCGGCAGCCAGGACGCCGAACGCCTCGAACTCCTCGCCGTCATCGGCACCCAAACCCTCGTCGAATAGCAGCCCTCCCACTTGCCCCCGGACGCACCCGTCAGCGCTCCCAGTACTTCGCCACCGCCTGTGCGTAGGCGACCCGGTAGTCGAGCCCTTCGCCGCCAACCCGGAACCGGCCACGTGCGGACTCGGTCAGGGCCGCCCGGCTGACGGGTTTGCCCGGTTGCTTCCAGGCCGTCCGCAGGGGGGCAGTGGTGGTGCCGGCGGGGGAGTCAGTGAGTGCCAGGGCAACCATGTACAGCAGGGTGAACGGCAGCAGCACCAGGCACAGGAGCAGCGATGGCGCTGTCCCTTCCCGTCCACGCAGCACGATGCCGTCCGATAGGTGGATCTCGTATGTGGGACGCCACCGCTTCTTCCGTGGTGGCAGGCGTAGTTCGGCCAAGTGCTCGTGATCCGGCGTGAGCACGGCCAGGTGACCGCCGTTCTTGCGGGCGATCACTGCCAGTGGCGAGGTACCGGCAGGGTTGGCGGCGAGGGTGAAGCGCAGCTTGTACCCCTGCGGGAGGAGACGGCCGTCGGGGACGCCGCGGAGCACGTGGACGGTTGCTGCGCCTCGGGGGCGTAGTTCGTAGCGTTCGGCGTCAGTGTGGCGGATGAAGACCAATGTCATGGCGTCCTGCCTCGTTGCGTCGGTTCCGGGTGCCATTCCCGATGGCAGAGTTCAACAGGCGAGATGATCATCCGCATCCCACTGGTCATGCCACCGCGGGAGGTCTGCCCAGGCCATCTTCAGCTTGCCTCACTCGGTACCGCGCTGCCTCGTTCCGGTGGCCGGATAACCCGGAGGGCAGCTGCACGGTCCCATATTCGTCGGGCGACGGATCGATACGACGGGGGATGTTTCCGGGGCGTCGCCTGGTCTCATATGGCCGGGGATATCAGTGATGCGGTGAACTGATATTGGACGGTGGGCAAGCGGATCGGCTGTTGTGGTGGAGGCCGCCGCAAGGGGGCGGCTACCGCGCCGGACGCGGACCGTCGTCCTCTGGGAGAGCCGAGACATGACCGTCGAGCAGAGACAGAGCACCAGCAGCACCGCGCAGGGCGTCCTGGAGGGCCTGTACCGGGAGTTGGGGATCACGGCGAAGGACGCCGGCTGCATAGGCCGCGCCTTGGATTGTGCGACGGATCGAGTGCCGCCAACCGGTGAATGCTGAAGCTGTCTCCGGCTGGACGTGGTCGCCGAGCCGGGGGTCGACAAGGTCGTCGGGGTCCCACGGCAGCGCGGCGATCGTGCGCCCGGCCTTGCGAACATCCGGTTCGTGAAACCTCCACCGGTTGGCGTGCTTGTAGGCGCGCACCCGCACGTGCCCGAAGTGGACGAAGTCGTGTTCGCTGAAGCGCTGAACACGGAATCGCTGTGGAGCCAGCGGGATCGAGCAGTTGGTGGTCTCATCGACCAAGAACCGCATGGCCAGCTTTTGGGTAATCACCCGGCCACCATGGCACTCCCCACTGACAACGGCCTTGGGCAGGAACGTGGCGGGCCTGGTCGGCGTGTGTAGGGTCTCGCCGCTCGTGTCCGGGAGCGCCGCCGTGACCTGCGGGTTCACGCGCTGTCTCACGCCGTGTCCGGCTGCCCAGTCTCACGGCCGTGTCCGAATCCTCGGGGATCGCGTCCCGGGCTGGGCCTGTCCTGTCGCAGTGAGCCTGTCAGGTGGCGAGCCTCTGACCTGCTGGGGTGCCAGATCGTTTGAGATCACAGGAGTCCGGTTTTCTCAAACGATGTGGCTTTCGCGGAAGTCTCGTTCGCGATAGAGACAGAACCGTCGGTAGAGAGGGTCCTGGGTTCCGAGGGTGGTGTAGATCCGGGCGAATCCCGAGTCCTACTAGGATAGGAGACTCGGTCGCCGATCAGCGGTGCTGGGCGGTGATGTTGAACATCCAGCTGATCCCGAACTGGTCAACCAGCGAGCCCGCCTCGTCGCCCCACACCTGCTTTTCCAGAGGCAGCGTGACGGTGCCACCGACGGACAGCTTCTCGAAGTAGTCGCGAAGCCCCCGGTCGTCGCCGTCGAGGAAGACCGCGACATTGTTGCCTGGCCGATAGGGCGGGTGGCCGGGCCTGTCATCGGGATAGTCCCATGCCATCAGCGTATAGCCGGCGGGAGTGTCCAAACGAGAGTGCATGACCTTGTCGGCGTTGGGCGAGTCCGGTGAGCCGAAGTCCGCCACAGTTCCCAACTCCAACTCGCCACCGAAGACCTCCCGGTAAAACTCCATCGCCTGCCGCGCGTTGCCGTTGAACGTGATGCACGGATTGACCTGAGACCCCACTTGACGCTCCTTCGTGACATGGCCGATCGGGCTGTCCGATCGCCGCGAAGCCAAGATACCGACGAACCACGACACACCCCCTGTCGCGATTTTTGCGTGTACCGCAATGAGAATCCGCCAGCACGAACGAGAACGAGTGGGAATCCGTGTGAACGCTCACGTAATTCCTCATGCGGAAGTTCACGTAATTCCCCAGCTGCTGACGCGAGCCGACGATGAGGCGGTTCGTGTCAGTCCCACCAGAGCACGACGAGAAGCTGCCGTTGGGATGCACCCCGGTAGAACTCGCGCAGGTCATTGAAGCGCCCCAGTACGTACTTCTTCGAGCCACCGACGATCTTGTCTGAGCCGTTGCCGATCAAGGAGGCGGCCTCTGCTTCGTCTGTCGGCAGGTCGGCAGCGACAACGGCGAAAGGCGGATCAGCGCGCAGGCTCAGACGTGCCTCGCGCCTGGTCGCGGCTGGCGACCACCAGGTATCCATCGCTCTCGGGGTCGAAGGTGGTGGACTGCACCGTGAGCCCGACACTGCGCAACTGCGCCACGAGGTCCTCGTACCGGTAGGGCCAGATGGACAACCGCTCCGAGCAGGCTCGCACTGCCCCATCCGGCTCGATCTGGGCGACCACGATCTCAAGGAAGTGTTCCTGCTCCCAGCGCTGCTCGATCTGCCAGTAGTAGCTGACGACCGCATCGCGGTCGTTGCGGCGGATGAGTCGATCGCGGACGTCTACCCGTGAGCCGGCGGATCGCACGAGCTCCCAGTTGCGTGAGTGGAGCACAAGGCGTCCACCCGGATTCAGCAGCCGCGACATTGCTTCCAGTGCGGTCAGGCGCCCGGCTGCGCCTTCGGCGTGCCCGAGCGAATTGCCGACGCAGAACACCAGATCGAACGTGGAGTCCTCCAGGTGGTCGGGCAGCTCGTCCCAACTCGCGCGGAGGGCTCGAAGCGAGACACCCTGCTCGTCGGCGACCTTCTCGGTCCGGCGAACCATCCCATCACTGGCGTCTGCGGCGACCACGTCAAGGCCAAGACTCGCGAGACCGACGGCGAGCTGGCCGGTTCCACACGCGCAGTCGAGGACGCGCGCGTTGGGCGGCAGAGAGCCCACGACATCGCTGTAGTAGACCGCGGCTGCGTTGGCGGGGGTCAGCCTGTCGTCCCCGATCAGCCACTCGTATACGTCGGAGAGCGCCCCATAACCAGCCACCGCGATACCTCCATCACTCGACGACACGCGGGCTAGACCGCGCCTGCGATTCGGACCTTGTGCCTCGCACTGTGCCGGGCCGTGTCAGCGAAGCATTGAGCAGGACCCAACCACTTCCGGCCGCTGAGACTCCACCGGATTTCGTGGGCAACCGCGATACGCCGCACCGACGTAGGGTCCCTACTCCACCGGCGCCCCACCGGCCCCGATGGGGGCCGCGGCCGGCAAACGCGCGTTCACTGCGGAGCGCTTTTAGGCACAGCCATCCAAACTGATTGCCGAAACGCCGCGTCCGGATGAAGGACCGCCAGCGACCGCCTCTACTGCCAAGTATCCCGACGACGTCCACCGGTTCTTCCTACTTAGTCTTGTCGGTGGGGTTCCTGGGCCGCTTGTTCGGGCGGTAGCTGGGCCCGTTCATGATCACCTGGTGGCTGGTGTTGATGAGCCGGTCCAGGAGGGACTCGGCGACGACGGGGTTGGGGAAGAGGGGATACCAGTCGCTGGGCGCCCTGTTGCTGGTGATGATCAGCGAGCGTCCCTGCCGCTCGGAGACAAGCTCGTAGAGGTCGTCGGCCTGGGCTGCGGACAGCTGACGCATGGCGAAGTCGTCGAGGATGAGGACGTCGGGGCGAACGAGTTCGCGGACGCGTTTCTCCCAGGTGCGGTCCGCGTGGCCGCCGGCGAGGTCGGCGAGGACGCGGCTGGTCTTGGCGAAGCGCACATGGGCGCCCTGGCGGACGGCGAGGTGGCCGAGAGCCTGGGCGATGTGGGTCTTCCCGACGCCGACGGGGCCGAAGAGGATGACCGACTCGCCGGCATGGAGCCAGCGCAGGGCTCCTAGGTCGCGGATCTGGGCGGCGGGCAGTTTCGAGGAGGCGGTGAAGTCGAACTCCTCCAGGGTGACCTGCTGCTCGAACTTCGCCCGCTGCAAGCGCCGTTGGAACGCGACGGTCTCGCGACGGGTGATCTCGTCCTGGCAGAGGACCTGGAGGAAGTCGAGGTGGCCGAGCTCGCCGCCATGGGCCTGGGCCAGGCGGGCGTCCAGGGTTTCCAGCATGCCGGACAGTCGCAGAGCCTTGAGCGACTCCCGCAGGGCGGCATCCATCACAGTCATCGGGCTTCCACCTCGGCTTCGTCGTGAACCTGGTCGTCGTGGTCGTCATCCGTCGTGTCGGGGGTCGCGACGGTGGCGAAGAGCCGGGCGGGACCGTGGAGGAATGCCGCGGCCCCCGCGTCTCCGCTGGTCTCGGGCTCAGGATCGGCCTCGGTGCCGGCGATGAGGATGCCCTTGATGGTGCGGTAGGACGGGTCGCCGACCGCGATGGCCCTCGCGCAGGCAGCCTCCAGCCGTGTGTCGCCGTACTTCTTTCGCAACCCGAGCACCCCCTGGGCAGCGCGGAGCCGATAGAGGACGTTGACCTCCAGCAGCTGGTCGACGACCTCGCGGCAGGCGTCACCGATCTCGGACGCCTGGCTGCGGCACCAGACCGGCGTCCGCATCTGGAAGGCGATCTTCTCTGGCGGATAATCGCTCTTGTCGGTGCGTTTTCCCTGGTCAAGAGCGGTGTGGGTCTTGACCAGGGAACCGTCGTGGAAGACCTGGACCATCGTGGCGGTCGAGCGGACGTCGACCTTTCGGCCGATCAGCTTCCACGGCACCGAGTAGAGGGTGCGGCCGACCTTGATGTGGATGTCCGGGCCGACCGTGGCCGTCGACCAGCGGGCCAGCACAAACGGAGTCGGCGGCAGAGGCAGCAGCTCAGCCGCCTCCAACGCGTCGAACACGGCCATCGGGGCGGCCCCGCCCAGTGGCCGGCACTTCCGTCGCCCGGCGACCTGCTGGCTCCAGGCCACGGCCTCGGCCTGCATGTGCTCGATCGAGGTGAACTCCCGCCCTCGCCAGAACGAGTCGCGGACATAGGGCATCGGCCGTTCGACCCGCGGCTTGTCTTTCGGCTTCGCCGCCCGGGCCGGATCGACCAACGCGCCGTAGTGAGTGGCCAGTTCCGCATACGCCTTGTTGATCTTCGGGTCGTAGAGGTCGGGCTTGTCGACGCCGGTCTTCAGGTTGTCCGGAACGAGCCGACGAGGGACACCGCCGAAGTATCGGAAGGCCGCGACGTGCGCTTCCGTCCATGCATGCTGGTCCAGGTGCAGCGCCGGCCGGACGAACATATGCCGCGAACACGGCAGCACCATCACGAACGCCCAGACCCGATGGCGCTTCCCGGACCGCGGATCGATCCACTGCCCGAGGAAGCCATAGTCGATCTGAGCCTCCGAACCGGGCTCGATCTCGTCACGCAACACGGTGACCTGCGACTTCGCCACCTCGTCCGGCAGCGTCGCATGCACCCAGCGACGGAACGAGGAGATCGACACCTGCAGCTTGTGCTCGTCACGCAGCCGCTGGTGGATCGTCGAGACGGTCACCGTCCCGAGCAGGCTCTTGATGTAGTCGCGGTGCTGGTCGATGTCCGGCCAGGTCACCTGCCTGAGCCGTCTGTCGATGAGGCCGGGGAACCACTCCTTGATCAGCTTCGACCAGTCCGCCTCACTCATCGGCGGCCCGCCCGGGCTGATCCCGGCCGCTTCCGCCGGGGCCAGGTACTTCCTGACGGTCTTGCGGTCCACCCCCAGCGACGCGGCCAGCTCGCTCTTCGAGCGACCTGCGTACCAGTGGACGTAGATCTCGGTGATGTCGACCACGACGAACGTTCTCCTCGCCATCCGGGCTGCCCATCGGCCATCCGAACCACGGAACGAGGAACATGAGCAGCTCCGCGACGACCAGGCCCCTCGATCCCGACCTCCGCGCTACCCATGGCCAATTAGGAGAATTCGGGATGGGGAATTACATGACGCTCAAACCGCCCAACCTGGGGAAAAACTTGATCGTCGACAATCCGACAGCTTCAATGCGACAGAACAGGGCCGCTGACCTGCGGAGTCTCAGGAATGGCCACCGGTAGGACATCGGCCGTGAGATTGGGACACGGAAGCTGAGATCCCACACGTGGTCAGGCGGCCCAGCCGACGGA
Organism: Streptomyces sp. CB02959; assembly: GCF_002803155.1. Lineage (GTDB taxonomy): Bacteria > Actinomycetota > Actinomycetes > Streptomycetales > Streptomycetaceae > Streptomyces. The sequence goes on along the minus strand of NZ_NNBP01000024.1, from coordinate 135,668 downwards.
GGAGACGTAGGTGTAGGCGTCCCAGTCGGTGCCCAGGCCGCCTTGGATGATCTCGTCCCAGATCGCTTCGAGTTCACGGGCGTCGTGCGTGATCCACGCGTCGACGGCCCGGTCCCAGATCAGACCGCGAACGTTGATGGAACGCGTCTCCACATCCCGGCGGTGGCGGGGGTCCACCTGCGACTGATCGGCGGGGTCGATCTCGACGCGGGTGCCACGGCCGCGGTTGGCGAGGCGGCGCTTGAGGTCGGCGACCACGTTGCGACGCCGTAGGTCCCAGTACGCCACATCCAGGCGCGCGAGGTTCGCCTTACTGGGCATGCGTTCCTCGGCCAACCACGCCATGAGGGTGCGGGGGCGGACGTGGATGCCAGCGCGGTCCATGGCTTCGTAGCCCACGTCGGAGGCGGTCAGGTAGCGCAGGCGGGCGGACAGCCCGCGTTCGGAGGTGACCGGGGATTCGATGCCGGTGACCATCCGGTCGATGCCTTCGGCAGTGCAGACCCAGCCGGGCAGGGCCCGGGCGCCGTAGTGGCCGATCCTGCGCCACCGCGAATCCAGAGCCATTACCGGGCCACCCGGCCTACGGTGTACTCACCGGAGGCTTTCGCGTCACTGTGCTTGACCTTCATCTGGGTCAGGCCGCGGCCCTCGGTGAAGACCTGCCGCCAGTCACCAACGACGTGGAGTTCGTCGGTACCCATCATCGCGATGACCTCCAGACCGGCCTGGTGGGCCTTGTACGCCTTGCCCCACAGGTTCGCGTACGCCTGACTGTGGATGATGTGCATCCAGTCCGGCCGCTGGATCTCGCGGTTGTGGATCGACTCCCCCATCGTCGAGATGAACTTCGAGTACATCGCCTTCACGTACCCCTCGGCGATCGAGTCGTCCTCGGCCAGGGCCGTCTCCCGAGCGGCGGCCAGGACCTTGCGCAGGGCGTCCAGGAAGTTCTCCGTCGCACCCGACGTCCACGACTCGTGCACCGTCGGCGCCTCGATCAGGCCGTACTTCGGACCCGACAGGCGCAGCAGCAGGCGCAACGTCGCGTCGGTGATCCACAGGGCGCCGGGTTCCTCACGGTCCCCGAGCGGGTCGGGCAGGTGCGGGTGGTTCCACGGTGCGGGGGTGATGAGGTGGACGCCGGAACGTTTCGCATCCACGCCGTCGCTGCCCGCGTGGTGCTCCAACTTGCCGATGGGCAGCCAGCACTTCAGTGCGCTGAGGTAGGCGGCATTGGCGTCCAGGGCCGTGACCTGCACATCCCCGGCCGCCTTGAGGGAGTAGTGGGGGTGGTGGAAGTTGGGGCGGGCCTCCCAGATCTGGTCCGGCTCCCGCTTCGACGGCTTGTGCAAGATGTCCGGCAGCGACGGATACGCCGTGTACTGGTACCGCGCGGTCGCCCGGGTCTCCTCGAACAGCCGCATCACATCCGGGATCGCCCGCTTGACCAACGCCTGCAGCGCGACGTCCGCATCGCCCTCGGCACGCTCCAACTCCTCGTGCACGGCACCGGTGATCAAGGTGTTGGTCTCGGCCTGGGCGCGGGCGGAGGACTGGGCCCGGCGCTGCGGTCGCGACGGGACCCGCGCCGGGGTCGGGGACGGCTGTACAGGTGCGGCCAGTGCCGGAACCTGGGCGACCACAGGGGTGGCGGCCCGGGGCGTGTCAGCGAGGGGCTGGCACATCGCGCCGGGGTGCAGGGAGCGGCCGTCGGTGGCCTTGAACGGGGTCACCACGCCGCAGCGGATGCACGGTTCGGGGTCGCCTTGCGCCACCAGGCCGTCGGGGCGGAACGCGGTCGGCGGCAGTTCCCTGGCGGAAGGCAGTGGCTGCGGGGTGGGCGGTTCGTCGGGGGTGTGCGGTCCAGCGGCCTCGGGGCTGGAGGCGGGGTGGATCTCCGCGAGACCCTTCAGCAGCTTCAGGTACTTCCCGCGCCCGGGCGGCTGCGGGTCCGTCTCGCCCGACTCCCAGTTGGCGACGGTCTGCCGACCCACACCGACGGCGGCCGCGACCTGGGCCCGCGACAGCCCCGCCGCCTCCCGCAGGCGCAGCCGCTCGACGGGAGACGGCATCCACGCCATCAGCCGCGCCTCTTCCAGCAACGCCTCGACACTGTCCAGCTGACCCTCACTCATGCTCCAAGCTTACCTCGTTTTAGGCAGGTTCTAGCGAAATATTAGCCAGTGAGAAGACGTGTATTTGGCAGCGGTCGATATGCCGTCGAGGCCTTCGCCCAGGTCGGCTCCGTCGCGGGAAGGGCTGTGCCTGGAGCGACGGACGGCCGCTGCGGGTGTGCCCCGCCGCAAGCTGAGGAAAGGCGAGGCACCCCTGCGAGACACCCCGTCCCCCCTGGTGGGCCGACAGGTGCGCCGCAAGCCGAGCGAGCGTGCGTGAACGCAGACTCACATGTGCTCGCGTGCGCGGGTGTGGTTCGGCGGGTTTCGACCTCGCTGCTTCAGGCAGGACCGGATTGTCGTGCAACCTGATGCAGCGGCCGTCGCGAGCTGTACGTGGTCGGTCGTATGCCACGGGCCGGCCGGTGGAACTGCGGGGCTGCACGGGTCGAGCCGTCTTCCAGGATCGAGGTAGAGAAATGCCGTATGTCGCCCAGGACCGCCCGCGCATTGGCTGGATCGGTACCGGCCGTATGGGCTTCCAACTCGCCGCCCGGCTGCTGGACGCGGGGCACGACGTAGCCGTCTACAACAGGACCCGTGCCAAGGCCGAACCGCTGGCTGAACGGGGAGCCGTCGTTGTCGACCGGCCGGCCGGTCTGGCCGACCGGGACGTTGTCTTCACCATGGTCTCCGCCTCGCCCGACCTGGAGGCGGTCACCACGGGGCCGGATGGTGTGCTGACCTCGCCCGATGCCGCACCGGGGGTGCTGGTCGACAGCTCCACGGTGTCCACGCAGATGTCCGCGCTGATGCGGAAGGAAGCTGCCAAGCGTGGGGCCGACTTCCTGGCCGCCCCGGTGAGTGGGAACCCGAAGGTGATCGCCGCGGGCAAGTTGACCATTGCGGTCTCCGGCTCGCGCGAGGCGTTCGACCAAGTCGAGCCGTTGCTCGCCTTGCTGGGGCGTGGGGTGAGCTACGTCGGCGAGGGCGAGGTCGCCCGTCTCGTCAAGATCGCGCACAACGTGTTCCTCGGTGTCGTCACCCAGTCGCTCGCCGAGATCACCGTGCTTGCGGAGAAGGGCGGTGTCAGCCGTTCCGCCTTCCTGGAATTCCTCAACGACTCTGTGATGGGCTCGCTCTACACCCGCTACAAGTCGCCTGCGCTGGTCAACCTGGACTTCACGCCGACGTTCACCATGCCGCTGCTGCGCAAGGACTTCGACCTGGGGCTGTCTGCCGCCCGGGAGTTGGAGGTTCCGATGCCGCTCGCCGCCGCCACAGCTCAGCTCGTCGCGGGTGCCATTGGCGCGGGGCACGTCGAGGAGGACTTCGCCGCCCTGATCCTCGAACAGGCCAGGAACTCCAGCTTCACGCTGGAAGCCCAGAACGTCTCCGTGGACGACGGCCTGTCACCGCACGCCTGACCGCGCGGAATGCGTTGCCGGCAGCGGGTACGCCTCTGCCTCGGCCCGTGGAATTGTTGTTGCGAGCCTGAGGCTTCCGGTCGACAAGGTGGGCGCCGCCTTGGGCAGCGTCTACACCTTGGGGAGCGTTATGCCCATTTCGCGCATGGCGTCGGAGGCGGGTCCGCCTTCGGAGCGTTCGGTTTTGTATCCCTTGACGCGGGGTTGGAGGGTGCGGGGGTCGACGGCTTCGGAGGGTGCGGCGGTGGCGTAGAGGCCGTCGGGTTGTTGGTCGCGGTCGTGGGGGGCGAGCCAGAAGACGCGGCGTAGGAAGGTGCCGGAGGCGCGGGAGGCTTTGGCGGTGGTGCCCAGGGTGGCGTAGCCGACGAGGCGGCCGTCGCGGTGGTAGGGGGGGTGGCGGCGGCGGCTGGCGACGCGGTCGAGGCTTTGGCGGACGTAGTCGAGGTGGGTGATGTCCTCAAGCCACACGAGGTCGGTTTCGTGCGTGAGGTCCTTGGGGTCGATCAGGGCGCTCACGCGTTCTCCTCGTTGATGTCGGCGATGAGTCCGATGCCTGGGTAGTACTTCTTGGAGTTGGAGGTGGCCATCTCCTTGGGTGAGCTCATACCCAGGGTCTCGCGGACGCGGCCGGCGAAGGCGCGGGAGGAGACGGGGGTGGCTCCTTCGCCTTCGCACCAGCGGGTGTAGGCGAGGTAGAGGTGCTTTTGCTCGGCCCGGAGTCCGGTGTCGATCTTGCAGGTCTCGGTCAGGAAGCGTCCCATGTGGTCCTCGGTTTCCGCGTAGGCCGTTGTGGCCAGGCGTACCCGTTCGGGTCCGGTCAGATCCTTCTCGCCGGCGAGGTAGCGGGCGGCGCCGTCGATGAGCCAGGCCAGGATGCCGGAGCCTTCTTCAGTGACGAGGATGTCGGCGAGGTTGTCGACCTTGCGGGCGTCGGGGACGACGCGTTCGAAGGGGACCAGGCGGATGCGTCGCCAGAACGCGAATCCGCCGGTGCCGACTTCGGGGCGGTGGTTGCCCAGGAGGAAGAGCTTGTGGGTGGGGACGAAGGAGAAGAAGTCCTGTCGCATGCGGCGGGCTTTGATGATGTCGCCGCCGGTGAGGAGTTTGACTCGGGATTCGTCGAAGCGGTCGCCGGCTTTGAGTTCGGAGCAGACGATGACGCGGCGGCCGTGGAGTTCGGCGAGGTCGGTGGGGTGGCCTTCGAACTGCTTGGCCATGAGGAAGCCGGGTGGGGCGGCGTCGGCGTAGTCGCCGAGCAGCTTGACGATGACGTCCAGTAGGACGCTTTTACCGTTTTTGCCCAGGCCGTAGAGGAAGGCGAGGACTTGGGCGCCGACGTCGCCGGTGATGGAGTACCCGAGGAGCAGGTGCAGGTACTGGATCATCTCGCGGCCTTCGGCGTCGTTGCCGAAGGTGTCGGTCAGGAACCGGTCCCAGCGCGGGGTGGGCATGTTGCGGGGGGCGGTGGAGGTGGCGCGGGAGTGGAAGTCGCGATGGGGGTCGGGGGCGTGGAGGTGGCCGGTGCGCAGGTCGACGATGCCACCGGGGGTGCACAGGACGTAGGGGTCGGCGTCGAGGCGGGAGGCGTCGAGGAGCATGCCGTGGGCTGATTTGGCCTGCATCAGCATGGACTTGATGCCGGAGGTAGACATCGCGCGTCGGCGTTCACGACGCAGTTCACTGTCGGTGTAGCTGCCGGTGGGGTCGGTGGTGGCGAGGTTCTCGGCCATGTCGCCGGCGGCCCACACGACGGTGTCGTGTTCGTCGGGTTCCCAGCGGTAGTCGGCCCACTTGTACCAGCCCAGGCCATTGACGTGCCGGTAGTCACCTGCGTAGAGGTGGGCGAAGGTCTTGGCCATGCCCCGGTCGGTCAGCGAGTCCGGCAGCAATCCTGCGTCCGTGGTCTGGAACGGGGTCCGGGCGTTGTCCTTGGTCGCCGGTGCGGGAGCGGCGGTGGGCTGGGTGGGCAGGCTAGTGGCGGACTGCGCGAGGATGGCGCGGGCGACCGCGACCGGGTCGAAGGCACCGGCGTTCACGGGCGACCTCCGGGGAAGAGAGGCTGTCGGGCTCCAGCGGTCATGCCGCTGCGGATGATGCTCAGGGCGCGCTGGTGTTGGCCAGGGCGGGCGTAGGCCGCGGTGGCGAGCAGGGCTTCCTGCGCGGCGTGTTGGTCGATGAGGCCCGCCGCGGCCAGACCACCGGCGGTGTAGGCGGCGCGGTTGAGCTTGTCGGCGAAGCCGGTGCCGGCCGGGGCGGTGCTGCAAGAAGCGACCTCGGCAAGGACGGTCTCCAGGGTGCGGGCAGCCGAGTCCCGGCCACCACCGGCGTCGATGACAGCTTGGCGTGCCCGGGAGGGGGGCTTGCGGGGAGCGGGGAAAGGATCACTCACGGGTTCGTCGAGATGGCCGGTGCGGGTGAGTTCATCGGCGAGCCATTGCGGGAGCGGTGCCGGCGTACGGCATTCTCCGAGCGGTGTGTAGGTGCCCGCGGTCGTGGTGGTCCCGGGGGCGACGATGTAGCCGCCCGTGCTGCGCACGTCGACCTGCCAGGCCAGGGCACGGCCGGTGCTGGAGCCGCTGGAGCACAGCCATTGCCGTCCGGCGCCGGCTTGGTACCACAGGTGCAGTCCGCCAGAGGGTGTGCGCACACGGAGGGTGTTCTCGTCGTGTGCTGGGTCGGGGGCGCTGCGGAGGGCGGCGAGGACGGCCAAGGTGTGGAAGCCGTTCTGTAGCCCTGTCAGGTCGACGGAGTCGTTGACGGCGACGCCGGGCCAGAGGCGGTCGCGGGTGGGGACCGGGGCGTGGTGGGCGTCGATGTCGATGACGATCAGGCCCGCGGGGCCGCAGGAGACTCCGACGCCGGGTGCGGGGTGGTTCGACCACCAGGTGTCGATGAGCGTGGGGTCGGTCGTGGCGGCATGGAAGCCATGGCACCAACGACCGTTGCTGATGCAGGCGCAGTCGGTGTGCCGGTGTCCGGAGGCGGCGCACGTCTGGCAGTTGCCGGCCGGGGTCTTGCGTCCTGGGGCGAGGGGGTGGACCGGCCAGCTTGCTTGCGCGCACCAATGTGCGATGGTGCGCGGGTCCGGAGGTGGCATGGTCGAGGAGATGGTGGCCTTCAGTACTGCGGGACGGTTAGTCGCTTCGGTCGCTGACGAAAAGGTGCAGGTCAGAGGCGTGCAGCCCTGCGGCGAGCGACTGAAGCGACTGAAGCTCGGAATATAGCGAAGCACACCCTAGCGAATGACTGTCACACATGTCCCACAAGCTGTCGGCGTGGCGCGGTCGCGATAGCGACTGAAGCGACCGTCGTTCAGAAGTCGGCGGAGATGCGGTGGCGGTCGGTTGAACACTTCGGGAGGTTGAGTCGCTTCAGTCGCCGAGGTTCGACGCAGAGGTCGGGAGCAGTGACCCAGCAGGGCGGCCGGCGTGGGGGTCAGCGACTGAAGCCGCCGGCAGGCGGTGCCCCGGAGGGTTGAGGCGGTGTCAGTACTGAAGCTCAGCGACCCTTCTCCTTCAGTCGCTGGCCTTCAGTACTGAAGAAAAGCGCAGGTCAGAGGCCATCTGTCGACTACATAGCGACTGAAGCGACTGGGATTGCGGATTATGAAGACATTCCCGCATGCGCGTGCGTGTCATAGACACGAACCTTCAGTCGCTTCAGTCGCTTTCTGCTGGTGTTTGGTGCTCTCACCTGCGGTTTCTTGTAGCGACTCACATCAGCGACTCAAGTTCATGAGTCGCTGTGCATACGGCTTCAGTCTCTGCTGCAGGGCCTCCTCTGGCAGGCCGCCCGGCCGCTGATGCCCGCCGGGCTGCAGCCGGCCCGGATCGACCGGCCGCACCCGCCGCTGTGGCCACTGCCGGTTCCCCGCCGAGGCTGGGACTACGGCTTGGTGAGTTCCTTGAGCCGGGCCGCGTAGGCGGCCGCGACGCGGGCGGCCTCCTCTTCATCGGCGGTCGCCAGCTGCGCCTGGTCGGCCAGGGCTGCCTGCCGGGCGGCCTTCAGCTCCTCCATCCGCTCCTGGTCAGGCACCGCAGCCCGGTGCTCGGCGACGATTTGGGTGGTGTACCAGCCCACCACGGCTCGGATGGCATCCAGCGCCAACTGCTCCTGGCCGCCGCCCTCGCCGGCCAGGGCGGAGAAGTCTGGGATGTCGGGGTCGGACATGGCGACCACCCTCCTTTTTGATCTTGAAAGGGAGCTCGCCATTGTCCATCGGCCGCACCCGCCGGCACGACACCGCGCACCGGCCAGCGCCACGGAAAGGCGCGAACCTCCGCTGTGGATCCTTCGCCCGTCCGGGGATGCTTTTCCAAGGCCGCGACGGGGAGCGTAGGTTGGGGCCGGGTGATCATCTAGCGGGGGTTGATGTGACGGGACGGGATCTGCGGGCGCTGTTCTCGACGAACGACCGGGGCCTGACGACGGCGGAGGCGTTCACCAACCGGCAGCAGCAGTGGGCCGCGGTCGCCAGCGCGCTCGGCGGGCACCTGGCCGGACCGGCCGTCGACGTCGAGGACCTCGAAGCGCCCCGCACCCACGTGCTGTGCTTCCACGGGATCGGCGGCATCGGCAAGACCACCCTTTCCCGCAAGATCGAGGCCGCCCTGGCCTCGGCCGAGCAACGACCGGCCCAGTGGGGCGCACCGGCCTGGCCCGGCAACACCAAGCTCGTCCCCATCCGCATCGACCTCTCCCGCGCGGCCGGGGCCGACTTCGAGCGCGTCCTGCTCACCGTCCGGCTCGCCCTCGCCGGCGCCGTCGGCCGGCCGTTGCCGGCCTTCGACCTCGCCCTGCGCCGGTACTGGGACCACAACCACCCCGGCGAGCCGCTGGAGGAGTACCTGCGGCGCACCGGGCTGACCGGCCGGTTCGCCCAAGCCCTCCCCGAACACCTCCAGGCCGCCGTCGGCGACGTCGTCAGCGCCCTGGAACTGCCCGGCATGGTGGGCGCGACGGTCAGCCAGATCACCGGATCGCTGGTGCGGGCGCTGCGCGAGCGCCGCCAGACCGTCCGGGCCCTGGCCGGCTGCTCCCGTCTGGCCGACCTGCTGGAGGCCGAACCCGACGTCGAGGCCCTGTCGTACTACCCGCACCTGCTGGCCTGGGAGCTCGCGCAGTTGCCGGCGAAGCACCGCGTGGTGCCGGTGCTCCTGCTCGATGCGTTCGAGGAGATCGGGGACCGGACGCACCGGGACATGGAGCGGCTCCTGCAGCGCGTCGTGTGGCTGATGCCGGAAGCGTTCTTCATCATCACCGGCCGCAGCCGCCTGCAGTGGGCCGACCCGGCCCTGCAGGGCCAGCTCGACTACACCGGACCCGCCGCGTGGCCGGGGCTGGCCGACGTCAGCCACAGCGCGCTCGACCCCGCGGCTGCCGGCGGCCCGAGGCGGGGCCGGCAGATCCTGATCGGCGACTTCTCCCCCGAGGACTGCGACGACTACCTCGTCCGCCGTCTTTCCCGCGACGGCCAGGCCCTGATCGCCACCGAACTTCGCGAGGTCATCACCGCCCGCTCCCACGGCCTTCCCCTTTACCTGGACCTGGCCGCCATGCGGTTCCTGGAGATCCGCCGCAGCGGCCGCACCCCTGACCCCGACGACTTCGCGCACGACTTCCCGGCCCTGATCGCCCGCACCGTCGCCGACCTCACCCCTGAGGAACGCCACGTGCTGCGTGCCGTCAGCCTTCTCGACGCCTTCGACATCCCGCTCGCCGCCCGCGCCGCCGGCCTCACCCACGACGCCCCTGCCCTACGGCTGACCGAGCGACCGCTGGTCGAGGAGAACCCCTTCGGGCTGTGGCCCTACCACCTGCACGCGCTGATCCGCTCCACCATCCGCGCCGCTGATGACCGCACCGACGACCGCTGGTCCGCCCAGGACTGGCGCCGCGCCGCGGAGCGGGCCCTGGCCGCGCTGGGCGAGCAGTGGCGCACCCACACCGCGCCGGGCCGGCTCCTGCTCGCCGGCTGCCTGCGCCAAGGACTGGCCCTGGCCCGCGACTTCCAGCTGGACCTCGGCTGGCTCGCCGAGGCGGCCTGGGCCTATGTCGGCGACTCGGTCTGGGAGCCCCTGGCACCGCCCGCTCGCGACGATGCCCCCGACGCTGAAGTGCGTACTGCCGCACAGGCCCTGGTGGAGCTGCTGAGCACGCTCGCCCGGCGCCAGCACGAACACCGACAACGCACCGCTGACCGCCTCACCGCCGTCCTGCAGACTCGTCTGCTGCCCGACGACCTGACGGACATGGCCACGTACTACCTGGCCAAGGCCCACCGCGACCTCGGCCAGGCCGACGCCTCCCGACGGGGCATGCAGCACGTCGCCGACGGCGACGGCCGCCTCGCCCCGGCCGCCCGCCGCGGCCTGGCCCACCTCGCCCGCATCGCCGGCGACTTCCCCACCGCCCACGACGCCGCCTGCACCCTGGGCTGGAAAGGCCGGCACCACCGCGTCATGGGCGACCTGTGGTGGCCCCACGGCGCGATCGACCAGGCCCTCGCCTCCTACACGGCAGCACGCGCCGAGGCCGAGGAACATGGCGTCGCCGGCGAACGCGCCACCTCCCAGGCCCACTTGGCGCTGGTCGCCGCGTTCGCCGACCCCACCCGGGCCGACGAAGAAATCGCCCTCGCCCAGCAGCTCCTCGACGGCCTGGACCTACGCGCCACCACCCTCACCACGCAGATCGCCACCCTCATCCGCGACGCCGGCACACCCAACGTCGATGACCGCGCCCGCACCCTGCGCACCGAGGTCGAGGTAGCCGGCGTTGTCGCCCTGCAGACCACCCTCGAACTCGCCCTCTGCTTCCACCACGCCGTCCTCGGCGACACCGAGCAACTGGCCACCGGACTTGAGCGGATGCGACAGGTCACCACGGGCGGCGACTACGCCTACTACAGCGACATCGCCCACTTCATGGCCGGCCTCCCCCTCCCCAACGGCTCGCAGGCACGATGGCTGGACGGCGAAGACGTCACCCGCGACCGCTGGCACCACCTCGTCACCACCCGGCGTGAGCAGCTCCGTGCACAGAGGTGACCGCAGCTGGGACCGGCCTGCTCGTCGGTACTGAGACAGGCGAGCCCGGATCCACCGGGATTCGGGGCCCAACAGCAATGCAGCGGGGCTACCACCGGGATAGCGCCGCACGGCGGTCAGGTCGGACTTGACGATCCCGAATTCACGGGCTGCCGTCTCCTGCCCCTGCTCGACGCGGCGGGTATGAGCAGCAACCTCGTTCTGTGCGATGGGGTCCTCGGCCACGGCGGGGCGCTCCTGTCAGATCATGAAACTCAGCGGTCATCAGGCGCTCCACGATGTCGCGCTCGTCCGCGCCACATCTCCCCCGTTCGGCTCAGCGGCCCGTGGAGGTGCGGCGTGTCCTGGAGCGGTCGAGGCTGGAGGAGTGAGAGCGACGTGGGCCGGGCTGATCCAGTTCGGGATGGTCGCGCTGCTTATCTAGATCTCGCGTCTATCTGCCCAGGTCAGATGAGTGTGACTGGCTATGGGACGTAAGGTCAGTCTCGTCAACGCATGCGGTCAACCGAGAGGTGGCCGCAGGAGCGTGAAGAGGTCCCTTAGAGAGCAGCCGCCCGCCGAGCAGTACTGCGCAGGCCCCGACGGTCAGCAGCCCGCCGGCGAGGAAGGTGCCCCGCACGTCGGCGAGCGGCAGGATCAGTCCCCCGAGCGTGGCGCCCGCCGCGATACCGGCGTTGTAGGAACCGGAGTTGGCCGCGAGTGCGATATCCGTGCGGCCCGGTGCGCAATGCAGCATCGCGTTCTGGGTGGTCATGAACACCGGCCCGAGTGCACCGCCCATCAGCACCAGGAACGCCACCGCTGCCATCGGATCGCTGCCGGCCGCGTACAGGCCGAGCATGCCCACGGCCTGCGTGGCGACGGCAGCGGTCAGCGCGGCCTGCGGAAAGCGGTCCAGTAACGCCCCGGTGATGCTCACCCCGGCCAGACACGCCACGCCGAAGGCCACGAACAGGGCGCTGACTGTCCTCGGAGGAAACCCGCTCACGTCGCCCAGGAACTTCACGATGTAGGTGTATCCGGCGAACGCCCCGGTAGCGGACAGGATCCCGGCCGCCAGTACGGTCCCGAACCGGCGGGCGTCGGGACTGGTTCCGTAGGCGGCGGGCCCTTCTTCCGGACGTGAGGTCGGCAGCAGAACGGCGATGGTCACCAGAGAGACGAGCCCCAGGGCCGCCACCAGAGCGACGGGCGCCGGCCAGCCGCTCTGCTGGCCCAGCCAGGTTCCGGCGGGAACACCGAGCACGAGGGCGAGCGAACCGGCGACGGACAGCGCCCCGATCACACGCCCACGGACCTCGGGCGCGAACAGACCGACTGCGACCGGTCCCATCACGGCCCAGAACAGCGCCTGGGCGAGCGCGGTCAGCAGCCGCGCCATGAGGAGCAGCCAGTAGGAGGTAGCCAGCGCCGCAACCAGGCTGGACACGACCAGCGCGGTCAGTAGTCCCGTGAGCACATGGCGTCGGGGCACGGCCCGCATGACGTGGGCGAGCGGCAAGGACGCGACGGCCACCGTCACTCCATAACAGGTGACTAAAAGACCGACCGCTGACACGGACACCCGCAGGCTTTCGGACATGAGCTCCAGAAGGCCGACCGGCAGGTTCTCCGCAGTGTTGAAGGTGAAGGCGGCCAGCATCAGAGCCACGAGCACCGCCAACTTGCGCCATGGAGCCGGTTGCGTCGTGACCATATGGTGTCTTCCTGCCCTCGCCCGTTGTGCCTGCTCCGTTGTGCCTTTCATGGAGATACCTCACTGGGCTCACCGATCCCGCCGCAACCGGATTCGTCTGCTGTGTGGGGTGACACCCAATTGATCAAGCAGCGTCTCGGGATCGCCCATTGCGGGTTCGAAGGCACCCACTCAGGTTGGCTGGTGCTGATTGCCGTCCCGGATCATCTGACGCAGGCTCGTGCGAGCCGCGGCCAGGTCCCGCTCAAGCTCCTGGACGTGATCGGTGAGTGGCCGGAGCTGAGCCAGGTCGTGTTCGAGGTTCCGGTTGGCTTCCGTGAGTTCGGTGATCCGCTCGGTCAGTTTCCGGTTGCTGATCTGGTCGAGCTGATGTCCGAGGTGCTGCCGCATAGCGGCTCGGAGCTGATCGCGTTCCACGCGGAGTTCTTTGATCTCCTCGCGGGCCATGGCCAAGTCGGTGTGGAGGCTGGCGGGGCTTGCCCGGCGGCCTTGGGCAGCTTTGGTGACGGGAGCCTGTTCCTGTCGCTGGATGGCCGCCTGGACGTGCTCGCGGACGCCCTCGGCATAGACGAGCCAGGTCGACACCTTCGCAGCGCGGGCGAGGGCGGCGAAGGAGATCGGCTCGCCGTCGTCCAGCATGCGCCGGACGGTGTCGAGCACGCGTTGGCGTTTGAGGAGGCTGGTCTGGCGTCGGGATTCGGCGAGGACGTCAGCGGGGGTTCGGGTAGCCATCTCATGCTCCGTTCTTGGAGACGGCGGTCAGAGGGAGGAGCTTGTGGTCGCCGCCGGCCCGGACCCGGCGAAGGACCGCGGCGGCCTCCTCCAACTCGGCCCTATCGTCCTTGGGCAGGGCTGCCATCCGTTCGCGCATCGTCGCCGCGACTTCTTCGTAGGAGTTGATCTGAGCGGTGAGGTTGTCGATGACGAAGCTCGCTGCGTCCATCGCCCGAGCCTTCTCGCGGTCAGCTCGCAGGCTGTTGGCGTGGTCCTCGATCGCGGGCAGGTAGGACGGGTCGGGACGGTAGAAGCCGCAGCCTGAGCATTGGAAGCGGATCGGGCATGCGTGTCCGCCGGCCTTGACGTTGGTGGGTTCGGTGCAACCGCCGAACGGAACGCCCACTGAGCGCTGTTCGTAGGCAGTCGGCGAGCAGGGTGTCGCGGTCCCGTGTCGGTCGGCGACCATCAGGCTCAGGGTCTTGACGGCCTTGCGCTTGCGTTCCAGAGAGACCCGTAATGGTGGAGTCGGGTATTGGAACTCCCGGAATGCCTCCGCGATCAGAGGGGATCGAGGAGCATCAGGACCTCGTCTCGGGTGTCGGCGGGCGCGAGGCGGAGGGCCCCGGGCCAGCGGCCGACCTCACGCCATCCGAGCCGGCCGTAGAAGTCCTCCAGCCCCTCATCTCCCCGGGCCGCGAGATGGAGCTGTTCGAGCTCAAGTTCATCGCGGGCAATCCTTCGCAGATCGATCATGAGGGCAGAGCCGACACCGCGCCCGCGGAATTCGGGGTGGGTCTGAAGGTGGTTGACCGTGCCCCAGTGCCCGACAAGCCGGTAGGGATCGCGGTTGAGGACAACCCATCCGGCAAGAACATCGTCGAATCTGGCGGTGACGAGGCGGCTGTGTTGCGGGTGGAGACGGCCGAGGAGCTTGTCCGTAACCGGCGCGACCTCGTCGTCCCGGACCGGCGGGAACGGGAACCCGGCGGCACCGCCCGAGTTGGTGACCGCGATCCAGCAGTCGATCAGCTGGCGTCGGAGTTCGGGGGTAACTGCGTGGGCGTCGGTGATCTGGGCGAGGTCGGGCATGCTTGCGTGGGCCATGGAAGGAGCATGTCAGCGAGGTCTGACATCGGTGCACGGGTCAGTCGAGTTCCGGCGGCTGATCTCGGCCGCCTAGGCACCCCAGTCTCAGGCGGCGGCACGCTGCCATTTCACGGCGACGGTGATGTCGATGCCGAGGGTGCGGGCGAGGACTGCGGAGGCTTGCCGTGCTCAGGCCCCGCAACGGCGTGCTGATCGTCCAGACGCTGCTGTGGCAGGACGAGCTGCGTGAGCCTGGCGACCTTGCCCCGGCCGCGCCGGTCACCGATCGGGAGCTCGAACTCGCCGAGGTCTTGATCAGGGAGCTGACCGGTGTCGAAGGGCGCGAGCTGCACGACGAGTACGCACACGCCCTGGAGCAGCTCGTGGCGGCGAAGGCGGACCAGAGGGAGCTGGTGCAGCCGCCGGAGACCCCGGCGCCGGTGGATCTGATGGCGGCACTTGAGGCGAGCGTACGGGCGGCGCACGCCAAGCCTTGATGCTGCCGGCTTGCCCTGCCTGAAAAGCGCAGGCGAACCCGCTCTCCGAAGTAGGGTCGCAACACGTGCGTGTGGGCGACGGCTGCGAGGGGCGGAGGGTTTCGTGAGTGTGGCTTTAAGGGCCGTGGTGCTGGAATCGGATGATCCGGTGAGCCTGGGGGGATTTTGGAGCGCGGCTCTTTGCTCGACGATCGGCCCCGGCGTAGAAGGCGTGACAATCCCCTTTGGGGAAGATGAGCAATCCTTGCTTTATATCGTTGAACGCACCAGGCGCGTGACAGGGGATGAGAATAATGAAACCCCACTGATGCACCTGACTGCGTCGCATTCACTTTTGGAAGAGGCGGATAGGCTGGTTGAACTCGGCGCCATCATCGAAGAGGAAAAATGGGTGATTAACTCTTCCCTGAAGGTCGGCTGGTTCGGGATGGCCGATCCGGAGGGTAACCGCTTCCGTCTTCTGTCCAGTGATAGAGAAATCGCGGAAGCGGAACGCAAACTTCAATCGTGGAGTTGATGGCGGTGTGGCCGGCCCACAGGCCGGCCACACCGTGCGAACGCTTGCTGCCGAGGGATCAGCGGCAGTACAGCGTCACCTTCGCGCTCGAGAACGCGTCGGACTGGGTGCGGCCCTTGTAGACCATGGCGAGAGTTCCCACGGTCACGAACTGCCGCTTGCTGATGAGGTCAGCGCACTTGTAGCCCACGGTCAGCGTCTTCTTCCCGCACTTGGTCCAGCCCCCGTCCTTGTGGGCGATGTCGTACACGGGATTCGCGATGCTCACCGTGAGGTGGCACTTGTCCGGCGGCTTGGGCGTGCATCGGGCGATCTCCACGGAAGCCCACACGGTCTTGCTTCCGGTCGTGAGGTGCCCCGGGTTGTCTGCCCGGTAGAAGCACCCCAATGTCCTGCTGAATCATGGATTTCTGCTCACCCGTGGGCAGTCCGACACTTCCGTCCCAAGGCAGAGGTGCGGAGCTCGCGGGAGCGGCGGATAAGATCAGCAGTGCCGGCAGGGCAACGCCGAGTGCGGCGAGTTTTCGATTCATCGCTTCCCCGTTTCTCGCGAAGATCTGACACCGACATTTGTATCAGCGCGAAGAACTTTCATTCGAGCGATTTTCGAGGACTGGCGAGAACCTCTCCCTGCGGCCAACACGCCGAGCACAAAATTACTTGACAGTAAAACTCAAGGCCACAGTCATAACGTTCTGCGGATCAGGTAATTCAGACAGCGCTTTTGGCGCGAGAGGCAAAAAATACTGGACGGTTTTGTCCCGGTTCCAGACCGTCACCCAAAACCATGCCGACCAGGCGCCTCCACCTCGCTCGGGCCGCCCTGACCGCCGCGCCGCGATGCCAGGCTGGGTGGGCCACGATGCGGCCTGACCGGACGCCGTTCATGCAGCCGTCTCCCGCAGCGCAGCCCCTCCCAGCGACCCGCGGAAGTGCGCCCTGTCCCGGAGCGATCGAGTCAGTCGCACCCTCTCCCCGCACCTGGCGCACGAAGCAGACGCCGACACGCAATACTGGGGGCATGGCCGTGCAGTCTCCCTCGTTTCCGGTGCCGAACGCGTTCGAGCTGCTGTGTACGCAGTACGCAGGACGCTTGCCCGCTCGACTGGACGACCTGGCCGGTCCCGCCCACGGCACGGTCGACCTACCGCTGCACGTGGTCTGGTCGGGCCGCCGCTCCTACGGCCTGGAGCAGCCGCGTTCCCGGATGAGCCTGTACCGCACCGTCCTGGCCGAAGGACAGCGCCAGGACCTGATCGACTTCCTGAACCGGGATCTGCTCCTCGCGCAGTGGCCGGTGCTGCGCACGCTGATCAGCCGCCCGATCAGGGACGTGTGGGAAGCAGCCTTCCCCGAACTCACCTCGATGAGGGCTGCGACAGCCGCGTGAACCTGACAGATCTGCACCGCCGGCTCCTGGCCGACGTCCTCGCGATCGGCACCCCCTACCCGCTGGTGATCACCGGCGGGTACGCCGTGCAAGCACACGGCTTGGTGGACCGGCTCTCCCAAGACCTGGACGTGGCCACCGAGAACCCGGCTCCCATCGACGAGATCATCCACACGGTCGGCGACGGCCTGGCCGGGCGTGGCTGGGGCGTCCGGCTCATCGAGTCCGGCCCGCTGTCGGGTCGGCTCATCGCCACCGATCCCACCACGGGCGAGGAGTGCGAGGTCGACGTCCTCAAGGAGGCGTTCTGGGCCCCGCCCACGGTCACCGAGTACGGTCCGGTGCTCTCGCTGGACGACGTGATCGGGACGAAGGTCCGCGCGCTCGCGGACCGCGGCGCGGTCCGCGACCTCATCGACGTCCACGCTGCTACCCGGCATCGCACCACCGCCGACCTTGAAAGCCTCGGCCGCCGCCATGCCCGCTTCGAGTTCAGCCTCCACGACCTGCGTGACCGCCTCGCCGGCGCCGAGTGGTGGGATGACCAGGACTTCGCCGACTACGGCCTTTCCGACGATCAGATTGCGATGTTGCGCAGCTGGGCTCTGGAGTGGGTCACCGACCTCAACACCCGTCTGCACAACGACGATCACTTCGACGACTAGGGCCCTGCAACCCGCCGGTGACCGCCGGCGCGGAAGTGCTGGGGACGGGCATCGAGCCCGTATCCCGTTCGAGTGAGTTTCGATTTTCCTTCCGAGCTGCTGAGCGTGCAGACTGAGCTGGTCCAGGCGAAGGCCGACCTCGCGGAGCTGTACGCGGCCTTGCCGTGGTCGGTGGAGGAACTACAGGGCTGGTCCCGTGCCAAGGAGACCGGCGGCGGCTACTACGAGAGCCACCGGCCGGACTCCCCCGGCTGGAGTGATGCAGTGGGCTGCTGGGCAAGTAGCGGTCCCGGGCACTTCGCTTGCGGATGATCCGGACGTTCCCGATCGGCCTGCGTTGTTCGATGGCCCGGCCGACCTGTCCGAGCGCGTTCACGAATACCTGCAGGGGATGGGCCAGTGACCGCGGCGCCTGCGCCGACCTCTCATTCTGACGTTCGACCACCACTACTCCGACGTGATCGCACCACGTCGTACGGGCGAGCGGCGCCTTGAAGTGGCGCCTTCCCAGGCCTGACGTACGCGGTTGGGCATCTCAGCCGTGGTGCTACCGGTAGCGCCAGTAGTGGTGGGCCTGCTGAACGTCTGCGTCGACGACGTCGCGCAGGACGCTGGGATCCTCGGGTGACTCCAGCCCGAGTGCGCCGGCGACCTCACGATAGGACGAAGCGATGTTCGGGTCCCCCGCGGCCACCAGGCAGGACAGCAGAGCCTGGTCGGCTGGTGTGGCTTGGTCCACGAGGGCGAGGCCACCTGTGCCGGGTGGCGGCGGGACGGCGAGTACCAACAGCGTGCGGAGAACTGGTGGTTGTGCGGAGGCGTCCTGTGCTATCAGTGCATTTCATCCAATGCTGCTGAGGGCGCACGTTCGTCGGCTGCGGGGAGGGGGCGAGTGAGTGTGTCGCGAAGCAGGAAGATCACGGTCATGGTGGTCGCGGCCGTGTTGACCGTGTCGACGCCGTTCTTCTGGCTGCTGGACAACCCGGATACCGGCCAGCTGGTTGCCGCCTCAGTTCAGGGGGCCACCGGTATTGCCGCCCTGGTTTGGGCGCTGATGCAGTCCTCGGCCAACCCACAGCCCGGGGTTGCGGTGGTCGATACCGGGAAGGCCAAGGCCACCGGTGGGGGCCAGGCGTCCACTGGCGTGCGACACCCGCAAGATGCCGGGAGCGGGCCCGTCCAGGCAGAGCGAACCGGGGACGCCACTGCGGACGGGCCTGACAGCAGCGCAAATACGGGTATCGACTTCAGCTGACCGGGCCGGAGCGGTCACAAGCATGCGGGAGGGTTTCTGTCCGATGGTGAGATGGCCCAATCGCCGCCCCGACCCGGACGCAGACCCCAGCGCCCGGCCCGAGGCCGCAAACACAAAGCGCGGGCCGTCGGTAGCCGCCACGGAGACCGGTGATGCCACCGCCCGCGACGGTGCCACGGCGGTATCCGGCTACACCGGACCGCTCCGAGGGCCCGCCAGCCCGGTACACGTGAGTCATACAGGAGCCGCCACCGCCAGCAAGGGCGGCCTGGCCAACACCGGGTACCTGGCGATCGACAGCGTCACCCTCGTACAGCAGGCCGCGCCGGGCACACCGGCCGCCTGGCCGCACCAGGTCGGTGTGATCCCCTCCCGGGCGCAGTCCTTCCAGCACCGCGCCGAGGCACAACGGCTGCGGGCGGCGGTTGACGGCGGCGGCACTGCCGTGCTGGGCCAGGTCCTGACCGGCATGGGCGGGGTGGGCAAAACCCAGCTCGCCGCCGACTACGCCCGCACCACCTGGCAAGACGGCAACCTGGATGTATTGGTCTGGGCCACCGCGAGCACCCGCTCGGCGGTGGTGACCAGCTATGCACAGTCCGGCGCCGAACTGTGCCTGGCCGACCCCGACGATCCCGAGCAGGCCGCGCGGATCTTTCTGGCCTGGCTGACCCCAAAGGCAGGGGCAAGACCGTGCCGGTGGCTGATCGTCCTGGACGACGTCGCCGACCCCAGCGACCTTAACGGCCTGTGGCCGCCTGCCAGCCCAAACGGCCGGACTTTGGTCACCACCCGCCGCCGCGACGCCGCCCTGACCGGAGAAGGCCGCCGTCGCGTCGAGATCGGCCAGTTCACCAAGGCCGAAGCCCTCGCCTACCTCACCGTGTCCCTGGCCGCCCACGGGCGCCACGAGCCCGCGGACCAGCTCACCGCCCTCGCCTGCGACCTCGGCCATCTACCCCTGGCTCTTTCCCAGGGCTCCGCCTACCTCATCGACTCCGGCGACGATGTGGCTGCCTACCGCACTCTGCTGGCCGACCGTGCCACCGCACTCGCCGACACCACCCCTGATCAGCTCCCCGACGAACAGGCCCTTCCCCTCGCCGCCGCTTGGTCCCTGTCCATCGACCGCGCCAATACCCTCCGCCCCGCCGGCCTGGCCCGACCCATGCTCCACCTGACAGCCCTACTCGACCCCAACGGCATCCCCCAGACCGTCCTGACCAGTACGCCCGCTCTCACCCACCTCACCCAGCACCGCAGCCGAACCAGTCCAGGCCCCGCCGGTGAGCTAGAGCCGGTTTCCGCCTGGGACGCCGTGCAGGCCCTGCGCGCCCTGCACCGGCTCAGCCTCATCGATCACACCCTCACCGCCCCCCATCAGGCCGTCCGTGTTCACCAGCTCATCCAACGTGCCACCCGTGACACCCTCACCCCCGACCAGCACGACCAGGTCGCCCTCACCGCTGCCGACGCCCTCACTGCTGCCTGGCCCGCCATCGAACGCGACACCGTCCTTGCCCAGGCCTTGCGTGCCAACACGACTGCCCTTATCCGCACCGCCGAAGACGCCTTGTACCGGCCCGCCTCCCACGCGGTGCTCTTCCGTATCGGCATCAGCCTCGGTGAGAGCGGCCAGGTCACCACCGCTCGCGACCACTTCGAGCACATGGCCATCACCACCCGCGACCGCCTGGGGCCGGAGCACCTTGACACCCTCACCACCCGCAGCAACCTTGCCCGGTGGCGAGGGGAAGCGGGGGATGCGGCCGGTGCGGCCGCAGCACTAGCCGAGCTGCTGGCCGACCAGACGCGGGTGCTGGGCCCGGACCACCCACACACCCTCATCACCCGGCACAACCTCGCCCGGCGGCGGGGGGCGGCGGGGGACGTGGCCGGTGCGATCGCAGCGTTCGAGGAACTGCTGGCCGACGAAACGCGCGTGCTGGGCCCGGACCACCCACACACCCTCATCATCCGGCACAACCTCGCCCTGTGGCGGGGGGCGGCGGGGGACGTGGCCGGTGCGGCCGCGGCGTTCGAGGAACTGCTGGCCGACCGGATACGTGTGCTGGGCCCCGATCATCCTGACACCCTCGTCACCCAGCACGACCTCGCCCACGTCCGGGGCAGAGCGGGGGATGTGGCCGGTGCGGTCGCGGCGTTCGAGGGCCTGCTGGCCGACCAGACGCGCGTGCTGGGCCCGGACCACCCGCACACCCTCGTCTCCCGGCACAGCCTCGCCCTGTGGCGAGGGGAAGGTGGGGATGTGGCCGGTGCAGTTGCGGCGTTCGAGGAACTGCTGGCCGACCGGATACGTGTGCTGGGCCCCGATCATCCTGACACCCTCCTCACCCAGCACGACCTCGCCCGGTGGCGGGGCAGAGCAGGAAGTGCCGCTGCTGATCTATCGACCGATTGATGAGCAAGATCGGCAAGTGACGGCACGCGGGCGGATCGGCGCCGGATCATGCCCACAGGGTGGCCGACATCGCCGGCCACACTAGGGCTGCCCACCGTCGTCTTGCCCCAGCGATCGCCGCCACCGCGCGGTCCGCTCGGCCGAGCGCAGCGAACTCGTATGCTGTTCGAGTGAGTTTCGAATTCCCTCCTGCGCTACTCAGCGCACACGCTGAATTGACGCAGGCGAAGACCGACCTCGCAGAGCTGTACGCGACCCTGACGTGGTCGGTGGAGGCGATGCCCGGCTGGACCCGCGCCAAGGAGACCGGCGGCGGCTACTACGCGAGCCACCGGCCGGACTCCCCCGGCTGGAGCGACGCCGAGCAGCAGCAGGTCGCCGAGCTCCGCGCCCGCGTGCTGCACTTGAGCGAACGCGTGGTCACCCACGACTTCTGGTCCACCTGCGACGACGCACCAGCGGCCCGGTCCGCACTCAAGCACGTCACCGCCGGAGACCCGGACCCTGCGTAGCCATGGATGAAGAAGGCCACGTCTACCCCCGGGCCGAGCTCCACCTCCCTGACGGCCAACGGGTCCAGGTACAGGTGACGCGGTGTCGGCCGGACCGAAGAGGCCGCTTCTGGTACGACTACACCCTGGAGCTCCCGACGCGGGTTGACGACCGGCGCTATGGCCCCTCCCCGGCCGTCCATCTCTTCGAAGGGTCGGCTCCGCACCCGATCATCCAGCCGATCGAGGGTGAGGACTACCGCGCGATCCACGCCCCACCACCCGAGGAACGGCAGCGCTGGCGACTGGCCCCGGCACCCCAGCCCGCGTGGTCGGACTTCTTCGTGCACCGGACCGACTGCGCCCAAGCCGAGAACGCCGAGCGCCTGCTGACCGACCTCGAAGCCCTGGAGATGCTGGCCGACCCAGCCGTCGGGGTGCCCTGCCCGGTCTGCCGGCCCGACACGGTCCTGCGCACTCAGTGACTCCGGCACCCGGCCCACGAGCGGCCGGGCAATCGACGGCTGGGCTGCCGCAAGCCCGCGTTGAGGTCGTGGTGACGGAGAGACTTGTGTGGCAGCCGAGGCGGGTCAGGCTGTTTTGCGGGCGGCGACATGCCGGGCGCGTTCCTCCAGCTCCCGCACTCCGGCGACACGGCGGTAGGCGGGGAGCGCCTTCAGCATTGTCTGCAGGTGTTCGTCACCGCGGGCGGAGGAGATCGTCACGTGCTCGTCGAGGAAGGTGTTCCAGGTCTGGCATGCGGCCTCAACGTGCCGCATGCGGAACTGGCGCTCGGCGATCACGCCGAGGCAGTGCAGGCGGCCCTGCCGCTCCAGCGGTGAACGGGCCGTGTTCGAGCGGTGCAGGGAGGTGATGGAGCCGGCCTTGTCGCCCAAGTGCCAGCGCACGTGTGCTTCGTGGAAGAAGTAGGCGGCCTGGTCGTAGCCGCCCACGGCGTCGCGCCGGTTGTCCGCGCGCGACAGTGCGGTCTCGGTCTGGCGTAGCCAGGTCAGGGCGGTGTGCCGGTCGCCGGTCATGGCCGCCGCGGTGGCCTGCTGACCGCGCAGGAACGCGATCAGGCGTGGGCCTGCGGAGGGCGCGGCCGCGGCGGCGGCGTCGGCGAGTTCCAGGCCCTTGGTGCCGTGGCCAAGATGGGTTGCTTGCAGACTCATGCCGCGCAGGGTGCGGCAGTAGGTGACGTGGTCCTCGGCGGCACCGGCGAGTTCGAGCGCGCGCAGGTAATACGCCTGGCCCAAGCCGTGTTGGTTCTCGTACATGGCCATCCAGCCGGTGAGGTACACGAAGTCCGCGACGGTGGCCCGCATGGCGCGGGTGACCTCTTCGGTGCCGCTCGCGCGCAGGTAGGGGCCGGCGGTGTTCACCAGGAAGGCGGCGGCCATCGGCCGGGCATGCCCGGCCCCGACTTGGTCGAGGATGTCGGCGACCTTGTCGGTCATGGTGCGCACTGTCTCGACGTCGGACCGGCCGATGTGCACTGTCCGCCCGGCCGCCGTCGCCTCCAGCCGGCCCTTGACGTCTTCGAACCGCGGGACGGCCAGCGCTGCGGCGTACATGCCGGTCTTCAACACGCCCCGGCGCGAGGGATCCATGTCTGTGCGACTCAGGTCGACGACTCCCGTCACGACGTCGCCTTCTGCGGCCGGTTCTGCCACGGTCGGCCAGCCGATTTCCGCGCACGTTACGGGTCGTCCGAGCGTCCGGGAGAGCGCCTCGGTGATGGCGGGCCGCGCCTCGGGCTTCGGGACGGATCCTGCGAGCCAGTGAGACACGCTGGTCTTGTCGTAGTGCAGCCAGAGCTCAAACTCGGCGCCGGCGGCATTCACCCGGCGGGCGAGCTGGGCGTTTCCAATTCCTCCCGCCTGCATCAAGGCCGCAAGCGCTGTATTCGGTGTGCGTGGCCGACGTGCCATCGATGACCCCCGGGTGCGTTCAACCAGTTCAACCCTGCCTCCACACTGCTCCCTTACCCGGTGTGGCGCAGCGGGGTTGAGTGTTTACCGGCCGTTCGGTGATCGCCCCCGGACGACCGTTGACGGCCCGGTCCCCCTCACCCCCGAGGGCGGACCGGGCACCCAGACGACGAAGAGGCCACACCATGACCACGACGCCGGACACCCCGGAGACAACCGCCATCGCTGCTCGCCCTGACAGCAGTGCTGCCGTGCTGTACGTGTGCGCGGAACGGGGCCGTCTGACCCCCACCCTCGCCGCCCGGCGCGCCGAAGAGGAAGGCCGCGAGTTCGCCACCATGCGCAAGCTCCGCCTCGTCGAGGTGGTTTCGGACGCGTTTGGGGAGCCCGATCCGTGCCATCGCGACGGCTGGATGCGGGTCCGCGAACTGGTGGCGGAGGGCAAGGTCGGCACGGTCATCGTCAGGTGGCCGGCGGCGATCTCTCCGGATGCCTCGCACGAGATGCGGCATCGCGAGATCCGATGGCTGCAGGACCAAGGCGTCGAGGTGCGTTACTCGTGGGCTCCGCTGGCTGCGGGCGGTGAGGTTAAGTGACCTCTGCACCGATCATGCCGGAGACGCACCCGAAGGCGGCACGGTGAGCGGCCGTCGCACCGCCCCGAGGGCGCCCTCGATTCGGTTGTCCGTGTGGCAGCCCCTGACAGTGCTGGCGGTCCTGGGGGCTCTTCCTCCCACCGTGGTCGTCGCCAGCGCCGCCCGGGCCCTTTCGATCCCCGCTCCGGCCGCGGCCGCGGTCCCGGATCAGGCGTCAGCAGGCGTCACGGCGGCGGACGCAACCTCGACCGCCCCATAATCTCCGGCGGGTGCGCGCCGGCTGTTTCGCCCACGCCCGCCGGTCACTCGCTGCGGCTTGCCGTGGTCCGCGGTGATCCAGGTAGTAGACCTGCCGCCCATGGTCATCGCCGACCTGCTCGGCATCCACCCCAAGACAGCCGAACGCTGGGCCACCCTCGCCGGCGGGAACTGGTCCGACTACTTGGCAGTGCGACGGGCCGCACCGCAGGGGTCGGCCGTTTCGTTTAGATCATCGGATCGTTGCCGCGATCACCTGCGGAAACGCAGCATCCGCGATGTGATCATAATCCTATGGTCTGCCCAATAGTCCGAGTGGAAGGAACTGCCTGGTCCCGGTCAGTGACCTGTGTTACTCAGTGGCCGATGCTATCCAGTTCGGCCAGATTCTCGTCGGAAAGGGAGAGCCCGGCGCCTGCGATGTTTTCGCGCAGGTGGGCGGTGGACGACGTACCGGGGATGAGCAGGATGTTCGGCGAGCGTTGCATCAGCCAAGCCAGCGCGACCGACATCGGCGTCGTCCCCAGCCGACTCGCGACCTTCGAGAGGGCCTCGGACTGTAGCGGCGTGAAGCCTCCCAAGGGGAAGAACGGCACATAGGCGATGCCATCGGCGGCGAGGCGGTCTACGAGATCGTCGTCATGGCGGTGGGCGAGGTTGTACATGTTTTGCACGCACACGATCGGGGCGATACCGCGTGCCTCGGCGACCTGCTCCGGCGTGACATTGCTGACGCCGAGGTGTTGGATCAGGCCCTCTCGTTGGAGGTCGACAAGCGTCTCGAATGCTTCGGTGATCGAGCCGGGCTGGGGGCCCTGAGCATCTCCCATGCGCATGTTGACCAGGTCGAGAGCCTCGACGCCGAGGGATTCGAGGTTCTCGTGGACCTGCTTGCGCAGGTCCTCGGGGCGCCGGGCCGTGGGCCAGCCGCCCTGCGCGTCGCGGGTCGCGCCCACTTTGGTGGCGATGAACAGCGACTCCGGGTACGGGTGCAGTGCTTCGTGGATCAGCTCATTCGTGATGCGTGGTCCGTAGGCGTCGCTGGTGTCGATGTGGGTGATCCCGAGACTGACTGCCTCGCGCAGGACGGCCAGGGCGCCGTCGTGGTCGGCGGGCGGACCCATGACCCACGGGCCGGCGAGCTGCATCGCGCCGTATCCGAACCGGGTAACGGTCGAGTCACCCAGCGTCCAGAATCCGCCCGGAAGAGATGATGTGGAGGGCGTGTTCATCACAGTGCCTTTCGCTTCTTGCCAGGGGTGGTGTCTCCGACCCCCTGCATCAGTGTTGGGGAGTTACTTCCCTACGGGAAGTAGGCACTATGAAGTGCGTAACCACCCCAGAGAGTGAGAGACGACCTCAGTGACGACGATGAAGGCCGACAAGAAGGCGCAGGCCAAGGCGGAGTACAACGCGTTTCTAGCGATATGCCCCAGCCGTCAGCTTCTCGACAGGATCTCGGACAAGTGGGTCGTCCTGATCCTTTGCGCGCTGGGCGGTGACGCGTCCGAACAGTCCGGCGCGTCGTACGCCCCAAAGGCGATGCGCTACTCGGAGCTCGCCCGGCTACTGGCCGGCGTCAGCCAGAAGATGCTGACTCAGACCCTACGAGCCCTCGAACGCGACGGCTTGCTCACCCGCACTGTGACGCCGACGGTCCCCGTCACCGTTACCTACGAGCTCACTGACCTCGGCCTCTCACTCCACCACCTGACGCGCGGGCTCCGTCAGTGGGCGCAGACCCACATGGACCAAGTCCTCGCCAACCGCGAGAAGCACGACGCACGAGCTTGCTAGCGACGACGGAGTTCTCCTGTCTCGGCTCTGCAGGCTGAAATGTGCCTGGCCTTGAGTGCCGGCGACGAACAGCACGGTCTTCCGTGGGGCGATGGTCAGCCGGTCGACGTTGTTGAACGCCAGCAGGTTCAGCGTGCCCTCTGGCAGACATCCGGCGTCTTCGCGGACAGCGTCTGTTGGGCGAGAGCTGTACGCCTTGTCACCGCTGACGTGACCGGGCCGGGTGCGGAGCTGCTCGCCCCGCGGGCGAATACTGCAACTCTCGAATACCGACACTCCACCAGTGGCACACGACCGCATCCGACGGGATCGCCGTGGGCTTCACTGGGTCCGTGAAGCGCCCCAGCGTGTCGTCGTCGACTTCGGGGGCATCGGCATGTGTCGACCGTGCTGGAGGTGTCGCTGTCCCAACTCCTGGCGCAGGCCCTGCGGGAGTCCGAGGAGGCGGTGGGTGGGGTGGAGTGGCTGCGGGATGGCACCCAGTACCAGGTGCTGCGGCAGGGGATGTCGGTGGAGGTCGACGTCGGCACGCCCCGGCAAGGGTTCGGCGGCTGCGCCCAAACCTCGGGTGAACCGCAGAGGCGTGACCACGGTGTGGGACCGCGCGCGGTGAGGACGGCGTGACGGCTGGGTTACCGGGTGGGCCCCGGGAGGACTTCCAGCCGCGGCTCGGAGCGAGTTCGGGGCGAGTTCGGGGCGCCGGCCATCGACGGTGAAGCCCGCCTTCGCGAAGAGCTCACGCCACGCCGGGCGGTCCAGGGCAGCGTCCGGGTACTCGGCCATGCTCCACACCCAGCCGATATGCGCGGCCAGGGTGCGGGTGTTGATCGCTTCGCCGAACCAGGCGTCGAACAGCAGCGCCGGACCGTCAAGCCGGCCGACTCGGACCAGCAGCTCGGCGAACCGTCCGGTGTCGAGCAGTTCGCCCCGCTCGGCGGCCTCGGCGACGGCAGCAAACGCCTCCGCCCCGAGGTCGCGCGGGTTGCCCTGGGGGCCCAATGCCTCGGCAGGTTGGTCGGCGCTGGTCGACTGCGGCCTGCGCGGCCCGTCCGGGCTTGCCACGGTCACTGCTCTCCGTCGAGGTGCCCTGTTCGGCTTGTCGTCAGGACAGGGAGCCCGAGCTGCCGGACCCGCCTGCCGAGGGGGACGAGGGGCGGTAGTGCATGGCAAGACCAGCGTGCTGGTCCGGGCTGGCAGCACGGTGCGCGCCAGGGTGGTCGAGGCGGACGCGGCGTCCGTGCAGAAGGAAGGCTGTGATCCGGGCGAGCAGGCCGGAGCGAGCATTCATCGCATACCTCCATGGTCGTGTCCCAAGGCTACCGATCTTCGGCCGACTTCGAGGCGGGGACGGGGAGTTGGTACGTCACGGATCGGGCCACGGGCCGGTAGCTGAACGGGCATCCGGCCTCTGACGGTGTGAAGATGCCTACGACGAGGGCACCGTGCGGCCATCGCGTCGATCGTCGAGCGTTCGGCGCAGCAGTGCCGCCGTGCTCCGGGCGGCCGCGCGTTCGGCGTCGTCCTCGCTGATGCGGGCCCGTTCTTCCAGCAACAACACGGCGGCCTGAAGGAGTCCGGCCTGGACCGGCACGGTTTCCAGCGCGGCCAGCGCGGCCGCGGCTTGTTCTGCGGCGGGCGTAGCACTGGATCCGGTTTGCGGAATGAGGGTGCTGACGCCGCGCCCGAGAGGGCGGTCGCGGGGCGGCAGGGACGGGACGGTGGTCACTGGCACATCTTCCCACCGCATCGGGTGCCCGCGACTGGCCGACGTGGTGTGCTCCTGGTCGTGGGCGCGCGCCCGTTGTCGTGGACCTGATCGGTGGGTGCTGGCGGGGCCTACTCACGAGACGGCGCAACGACAATCTCGGGTTCGTTGTCGCGGTCGACGTCCTGGACTGGCCGCGATCTGGTAGGCAGGTACTCGTATGGGGCACGTGGTGCTGCATCGCCGGCGCTGCGGTAGAGCCGGCGGATGTCGTGGACCAGGTCCTCGTAGTCAGGCAGAGAGATGGAGTTCGGGCGGCAGGCGTTGCCGATGAGACCGAACAGTGCATGGATCACATCGGTGTGCTGCACCGCCGTCAGCTCCGTTTCGGCAGCCTTGTCGTGGACGGCGAGGTTCTCCAGCAGCAGCTTCGGCCACGGCATCGGACCACGGGCAGGCGAGGGGGAGCCAGCCCTGCCGCGGGCCGCCCGGGCCGCCTGGTCGGCGCGCAAAGCAGCGCGCTGGGCGCGGTCGGCCCGGCGTTGCAGATCAGGCACGGCAGCCAGGCGGCGGGAGAGGGCGACGATTTCCTGGCTGTGCTCCCACGCCCAGCGTCGTTCGAGGCGACGGTCGCGTTGAGCGCGGATGAATTCCACCCGTTCGCTTTGGACCATAGGCACGCCGCGGGCCTCGTCCATGTCGGCGCGAAGCTGGAGGTAGCGGCGTTCGGCGGATTGACGGTTGCGGACCTCCAGGGCTGTGGCCAGACGGGCCCAGGTGACTTTCTTGCGTCGGGCGGCGCCGAGCATGCGGCCTTCGTCCAGTTGCAGTTTGTCGCGCAGGGTCCGGATCACCAGCAGTGCGGCGAGGAGGTCGGTCTCCTCGATGTCGGCGGTGGCGTCGAGCTCGATGAGCTGGAGGAGCTGGTCGTACTTGGCCGCGACTTCGCCCAACGAGCCGCTGGGAGCCAGCCGGTTAACTGGGGCGGCGAGTTCGCCCACCCATTCATCGTCTCTGGGCGGTTGCGGCGTGAGTAAGTGCTGCCAGGCGTAATAGCGATTTGTTTCTGCTTCTGGCCTATTCACTGTCGTCTGTCGGACGACATTTTTTGTCGTCTGGAAGACGACATTCACAGATTCAGGCATAGGGGTCTCCTGGTTGGAAATTCGGCGACCGGTGGTCGTCATTCGCCGTCGTCAACGGGGACTTGCGGCTCCGCATCTTGCGGGCGCCGGGAGCGCGAGGCCCGCCACGCCTTGGCGAGGCGGGTGAAGGCAGAGACCGTGACCGGGGCGAGCACGCCGGCCACGTAGCCGGGCCACAGCTGAACCAAGAAATCACGCATAACTGCAGTTCAGCGCACATGCCCAGACGGCCCTGTGTGCGCCGTGCTCCTTTGCACTCGGCGAACAGAAGGGCGGCTCGCAGGCGGTGTGATCCGCCGGGCCGCTGACGGAGACACGCCTGACCGCAGGACCGACTGCAGTCGACGCCTACAGCGACGCTCCGTTATGACGACCATTCTTATGGCATTTGCCACAGCGGCATGCGCCATTCCGGAGCCGTCCGGAAAAGCGCCATGGTTCGCCACCCTGCGCCAAGTTCAAGATGCGGCAAATGCTCCAATTCCGCTTACTGTGTGTATTGGTCAGCGAAAACCTCCGGGCGCGGTGATCTACCTCGACGACGAGATCGCCGCGCAGGACGCCACCGCATAGCGGCATACGCGCGGCCACCGTGGACGTATCTCCCGGTGCGCCGCGCGGATCCGCCCACCCCGGGGAGCAGGCCAAGCACCGCCACTGCTCGCCGTAGGCCCGAAGGCCGAGCGGGCCCCAGTTCGGCCCCCACCTTCCGTCGGCTCTATCGAGCCTCTCGGACGCTGTGGCCGGCCCTGGCGATCTCGACTCGATGCGGGCTGAGTCTGATCGCCGAATCGATGCGTGCTGTGCCCTTCGTCCGAACATCCCGGCACGTGCCGTCGGACGACGGCTCTGTGCCCGCCCGTCCGCGGGGCAGCGGCTGGGTCAGCACGCTCTGCTCCTGGTGGACAGTTCGCCGCTACTGCCGGGGCTCGGGCGCGCTGTTGTAGCTGCGGGAAGCGGGGGCAGGGCGGGTGGCGCCGAGGATGAGGGCTTCAAGTTCCGGGTCGGTCCACGGCCGGTCCTCGGTGAGGTTTCGACGGCGGCCGTCGGCGATGTCCGCGAACAGTTCGACATGCGGAGCAGCGGGGTCGCCGCGGTAGTCGGTGATGCGGACACCGGTCCATGCCCAGTAAAGGGCGGCGCCCAGGGCGTACAGCTCGGCCTCCGGGGTGAGGGTGACGTGCTGGTCGTTGCCGGTGGCCATGAGCTGGGCGGCGATCTCGGGGGCGATGACGTGGACCAGGCCGCCGCGGTAGGGGATGGTGAGGGGGAGGTCGGGGTGGTGGGCGTTGTCGTAGTCGATGAACTCGACCGTGCCACCCGGGAGGACGACGGCGTTCTCGGTCTGCATGTCGCCGTGAATCCAGCCGGCCGTGTGGAACTCCTGGAGCGCAGTGAGCGCGGCTCGGGCGGCGTCCCGCATCTGCGTGCGCTGCTCCGCGGTGGCAGTGCCCTCGCGTGCCGGGGCGAAGGTGTCCCACAGGGGGCGGCCGTCGACCCAGGGCACGGCCATCCACCGGCCCTGGGGACCCGCCGCGCCGCGGGGGCCGGGGTGACGGCCCTGGCGGTGGAGCAGTTCGTAGGCAGCGTGCTCGTGCGCGAGGTGGCCGCGGGCGCCGGGCACCGCGGTCTTGATGGTCCAGGTGCCAGCCCGCCACGTGTCGGCGCCCTTGCGGCCGGTGAGGTGCTTGGGCTGGTCCTCGATGCCGACGGCGTGGGCGGCAGCGGCGGCAAGGTCGGCTGCGGGAGCGGCGGGTTCCATGGCCGAAGGGTCCTCACGGGGAGTCGCGGCGGGGCGGCCGTCAGTCGGCCAGCCCGGAGAGCGTAGCGAGGCCGGTGGCCCGCTGGTACGCGATTAGGGCAGCGCGCAGGTCGGTGGTGGTCCAGGTGGCGCCGTGCCGTGCGGTGGCTGCACGGTACAACTCCCGGACGACGGGGCCCGCCATCGGGCGCCCGGCCTGGCGGAGTACGGCGGGCAGGGTGATCAGGTCGATCAGCCCGGTGACGTCCGGGCGCAGGGTCTCGATGTCGATCAGGCACACCGCGCTGTCGCCGCCGCGGTGACGGACATGCTCGGGCTTGAGGTCGAGGTGTCCGACGGGAATGTGCATGGGCCCGTGGGCGCGGGAGCACAGGGTAAGGGCGGTGTGCCAGGCGTCCGGGTCGCCGATCCAGGCCGGGGCGGGGGCCGCGGTGAGCCGGCCCAGGCGGAAGGGTGCCAGCGCGTCCGCGACATCGAGGTGGGCCGGTGCGGCGTGGACGGCGGCGACGGCGTCGACGAGGGCGGCGGGTGCGTCGGCCGGCGCCCAGTCGAACGGGTCGGGCAGGTGCTCCAGGAGCAGGGAGCGGGAGGCGTCGGCGGCACCGAGCAAGCGAGGCAGGACCGGACAGTGGCCGACCAAGGCGTAGGCGAGGAGCTCGGCGTTGTACGCGCCGACGTCGGCGTGCAGTTTGAGCACCGCGGTGGGCGGCGTGCCGAGAGCGGCGACGGCCGCGGTGGCGCGGGCCGCCAGCACCGCCAACGGCCCGCCGGCGGCCGGGTGGTCGGCATGGTCCTGGTCGCGGAGCTCGTGCAGGCGTTCCGCCGCGGCGGCCGGGTTGGTCGGCAGCGGGGAGGCGAGCCAGCCGTACGGACGGACGCGGATCAGTCCGTGCAGGGCCTCGGCCGCCGTGGCGGGAAGCATCGCTCAGCCCGCTCGCCGGCCGCCGGCGAGGTGGCCGAGGGCGTAGGCGTAGGAGCGGGCGGCCAGTTCGGGGCGCTGGTGCTCGCCGTAGATGGCGAACAGCGCATACACCAACGAGTCGAGGGGCCGGCCGATGTTCCAGCACTGCATGGAGGATCCGGCCACGTCCCAGATCTGGACCTGTCCGCGCAGGATGCCGATGAGGTCCTGGAAGAACAGCACCGCCCCGAACGGATAGCGGGCCAGCGCCTCGTCCAGGGGAACCGGGTCGACGAGGGCGAACGCCGCGGTGGTCAGGTCCCACGCGTAATGCCGCTCCCCGCCGGCCGGCATGTCGCGCAGCACCAGCAGGATGCGGTGCGGGCCCAGCGGCGTGTCGTCAAGGTACTCGGGGATGCTGGCGGCCAGTTGCCCGGCGCTGGTGGGCACCAGCTCCCGCCCGAGGCGCGGCAACTCCTCGTCCAGCTCGGCCAGGGCGCTGCCGCCGTCGGTGATCGGCGGGGCGATCGGCGCCAACGGCACGGGCTCCGGCTCGGCCAGGAACGCCGCGTGCACGGCGAGCTGCTCGGCCTCGAACCGTTCGTCGATGTGGACCCAGTCCACCCGTTCGCTGGTGACCGGGCCGTCGGCGGGGACGGTGAGCTGGTCGCCGGGGCGGGGGCCGTGGACGGTGAACAGGTGCTGCAGGGTATTGGCGGCCTGGGCCATCGCGGGATGGTCGGCGTACAGGTAGGGGCCGTGGGGGGAGCGGGCCGGCAGGAAGCCGTTGCCGCACAGCGCCACGTGTTCGACGCCGGGCAGGGGTTCTAGGTAGTCGAGCAGCAGCTCGCCCAGCACCCGCAGCCCGCTCTTACGCCCGCGGACGTCGCCGGAGCCGGGCAGCAGGTTGGTGTCGGAGCCGGGCGTCCCGGGCGGCGCGATCTGGGAGTTATTGGAGACGATCGCCATGCGCGGCATGGGCTCGCGCCCCTCGGCGACGGCGGTCCTGTAGGCGTCGGAGAGATCGGCGTCCACGCCGATGGCCACCGCTGGGCCGTCGCCGACCCGCGCGACGGGCTGGACGACGCGGTCCTCCCAGAACAGGGTCCGGGCGCCGGCCGGGTAGAGCCGCATGGTCAGCTCGCCGAGCTGGATGGCGCCGGTGTGGTCGATCCGGTGCACGGTGAAGCCGAGCGACTCGATCGCCTCGGCTACAGGCGCGGGTAGCAGCGGCCCGGTGTAGACGGGCAGCGACTTCGGCAGAGTCGCCAGGGTCGGCAGATGGAAGTGGTCCAGGTGCTCGTGGGTGAGCACGATGGCGTCCAGCTGCGGCATGCGGGCAGTCTCGATCGTGCGGGGCGGCCAGATGCGAAATTCCAGCGCGGGCGAGAGCCCGAAGCCGGGGCCGAGGACCGGGTCGACCAGAACCCGGTGCCCGTCCCCTTCCACCAGCCAGGTCTGATGCCCCAGGAACGTCAACGTGAGCGAGTGGTCGGTCATGTGCTCCTCCAGGTGATGCGGATACGGCGGAGGCGTGGCCGCCGTGGCATGCAGCGGCGGCCACGCCTCCCAGGAACCGGGATCAGTGGTGGTAGGTGAACGGCGCGCTGTCGAGCGTGCCGGAGCCGACCACCTTGGCCACCCGGCCCTGCAGGGTGGTGACCGCCTGAGCGGTCACCTTCGGCGCGGCCTTGGACTTCCGCGTGGACTTCGCCGGGATCTGGGACTGCTGCATCGCAGAACCTCCGTGACGTGCGCCTCCGGACTGGCGGCGCTGGCGGTCCTATGACAGCGGCCGCGCCCGCCGCCGGGAAGGTTCATCTGGTTGCCTGCCGTTGCCTCTGGTTGCGCTGGTTGCCTTCCGGCGGGAACAGGCTGTGGCCGAACCGCTCCCCCGCCACACTGAACACCCGTGTGCGGTTCCGGGAAGGGGGACAGGCGTGGTCGAGGGCGCGTTAGCGGACCGGCACCCGCTCAACCAGGTGCTGGCACTGAAGGGTTGGACCAGCGAGGACTACTTACGGCGCGTGTCCGCCAAGCACAGGTCCCTGGGCTACGGCGGCCTCGGCTGCCGCAAGGAGAAGGTGAGCCGCTGGACCCGGCTCGTACGTCCGCAGGTTCCCACCGAGCACACGCAGCTCGCCATGGCCGCCGTGCTGGAGATCCCGGCCTCCGAGGTACGAACACGGACGTGGCCGCACTGGTTGCTTCTCGGCATTCGGGATCACAGTGCCGTATGGGAGTTGCCGTGGACCCCGGAGGGAACGATTACCGCACTCGACGACGCCGGAGGGCCCACCGTGGACCGACGTGGCTTTCTCACTGCTGGAGGCGGCACCGTCGCTGCGGCTATCGCCCAATGGGCCATCGCCGCCCCCTCCAACGCCGTCACCGGCCGCAAGATCGGCAAGAACGTCGCCGACAGGTTCGACATCCGGCTGGACGAGCTTCGCCACCTGGACGACGACCTGGGCGCCGACTACGTCTACGACGCTGCCCGCGCCGAAGTGCGGCTCATCAAC
Source organism: Streptomyces sp. CB02959 (assembly GCF_002803155.1). Lineage (GTDB taxonomy): Bacteria > Actinomycetota > Actinomycetes > Streptomycetales > Streptomycetaceae > Streptomyces. Next base: position 101,722 of record NZ_NNBP01000024.1, on the reverse strand, counting down.
CGGTTCTTGCGCAACAACTCCTACGCCGAAGCCACCGGCCGACGCCTGTACGCCAGTGCTGCCGAAGCCTCCCGCCTGGCGGGCTGGTGCGCCTACGACACCGGCGACGTCGCCGCGGCCGAGAAGCACCTGTGTGCCGCGTTGCGGGCCGCCGCCAGCTCCGGAGACCACACCACCGGCGCGATCGTCGCCGCCTTCTGGGCGAACGTCCGCTACGGCAGCACCACCCCCGACCCCCGCAGCGCACTCGACCTACTCAACGGCGCGCTGGTGCACCGCGACCGCATCACCTCCCCGCGAGCCTTGACCATGCTCCACATCCGACGGGCCCGCGCGCACTCCCTCGCAGGCGAACCGGCCGCCGCATACCGGGCGATCGACGACGCCCTGGCCGTGTACGACAACGGCTTCCCCGCAACTGCCGACCTGCCGACGATGTACTGGGTCAACACCGGCGAGATCCACCAGGCCGCCGCGTCGGCCGCCCTGAGCCTGCACGATCCGGCCCGCGCCCTGGAGCACTTCACCGCCGCCGCCACGCACGCCGACCCGTACGACGCCGAGAAGGAGCCGCGCGGAGCCGCCATTTACCTGATCCGGAAGGCGTCCGCCTACCTCGCCTTGGACGACCTGGACGGCACAGTCGAGACCGCACGGCACGCCGTGGACTTGATGGGCGGCGTCAGCTCCGCGCGCGGCAACAGCGCTCTCACCGAACTGCGCAGCGCCCTGGTGCGCCGCCGCGGTGTCCCCGTGGTGAAGGACTTCCTTGAGCTGACCGGCTGAGCTGGTCAGAAGGAGTTGCCCGACACTTCCCGGGGACCTGACTTGCCTGAACAACCAGCCCTGTCGTGGAGTGTGCGCCGCAACAGAGCCGCCGTGATGCCGCGGCCGCGCACTGGGTACCCCACGAACTGGACTGCTGTCCCTCATAGGGGATTGCTGTCCCCTATGAGGGACAGCAATTCACCACCCGGAACACCACCCGGAACACCACCATCGCGAGACGAGCTCGGCCCGAGGGCGGACCGACGGGCAGCCTCGGCCGGCAGACCGGCCCGGGGCGGCGGGCGCGAGCTCCACCAGGCCGACGGCGGCCGGGCTGGGGCGACGAGCAAGGAGGCGACCGCCAGGATGCGGGCCGCCGGCGACCATGCCGTGTGCACCTGAAGCCGAACCTGGTCAACGGCCACCCCGGCATGCAGCTCCCCAACGAATACCCGGTCTGAGACCTCCTCCGGCCGGGCAACGCAGAAGGTCCCTTCCCGTATGGGGACCTGCCGGGCTCAGCTCGCGCCCGTCGCGGCGCGCGGCCGCGGTGCGGGTACGCCGCTTCGTCTTGCGGGTGCCGTCCTCGCCGCGGGCCTGGTTTAGCGCGACGCCGGCGAGGCCGACCCGATACCGGGAATCCTTCGACCTGGCAGCTGTGGACTGCCCTGCCACCAGTGCTGTTCCCCGGCGCCTGGTGGGAGCCGGGACCCGAGCCGGTGTTCGCCGAGTGGTGGAACTCTGTCGGGGTTCATTGGATGCGCGCTGCGCCTGTCGTCAATCGTTTGCCGACACCTGCTCGCTATGCCACTCGGCGGTTGGTTAGCCGCCGAGGGTGATGGCTTCGTCGAGGAGGGCCAGATCAAGTTGCTGAAGTCGGTTCGGGTCGGCGATGAGTTCGTACCCGGTGATCCTCTCGCAGGCGATCGTGACGGTAAGGGCGAGCTGCAGTCGTCCGTACGGCGCAACCGCGATCCCCACGGCGCCGCCGATGAGTACCGGCTCCGCGACGTGCGCGTTCCGTCCGAAGACGACGATCTCCTCCGCCACGGCCCGCGCACCGCGCACCTCGACCGGCCTGCCCTCTGGAAGGGCCGCGCGGTCCGCACGTCGTACGGCGTCGGGCGCCAGCACCGCGAGGACCGCTTCGATGTCGCCCGCTCGCGCCGCCGCCAGGAACGCCTCGATCACGAGCCGCTGCCGGGCGAGCTCCGCGCCGGGGACGGCGGGGGCGCCCCGGACCTTGCGCCGGGCCCGGCTCGCGAGCTGCTTCGCAGCGGCGAGGGAACGGTCCACGATGGGGGCGATCTCGTCGAACGGCACGGCGAAGATGTCGTGCAGCACGAACGCGACACGCTCGGCGGGGCCCAGCCGGTCCAGCACGACCAGAAGGGCGCGGCCCACCGAGTCGGCCAGCACTGCCTCCTGTTCCGGGTGACCACCCGCAGCGGGATCTGGGACCTCATCGGGCACCGGATGGCCAGCTGGGTCCTCCCGCCGTGATACGCGGGCCCGCAGCATGTCGAGGCAGATGCGGGAGACCGTGGTCGTGAGCCATCCGCCCAGGTTGTGCACGGCGTCGGCTTCCGTCCGAGCCAGCCGCAGCCAGGCTTCCTGGACGGCGTCCTCCGCCTCGCTGTGCGAGCCGAGCATGCGCTGGGCGACCGCGCGCAGTCGGCTGCGGTGCGTCTCGAAGCCCTCTGCGAGGCCGTCGTGCGCGCTCACCTGTCACCTCTCCCCGTCGCCGACCGTCACCACCGTAGAGGGTCCCGACACCAGGTGGCTGGCGGGGCCGGAGTCGATATGCAGGGAGCTTGTCTTGGACGTCTACGAAGCGGTTGCGAGCCGGCGGGCGGTGCGCCGGTTCAGCGGGGAGCCGATCTCCCGGGCAACGCTGGAACGTGTCTTGTCCGCCGCAGCCCGATCACCGTCCGGGGCGAACCTCCAACCCTGGCACGTCTACGTGCTCACTGGCGCGCCGCTGGCGGAGCTGAAGAAACGCACCGCCGAGCGGGTGGCCGCAGGCGACCCCGGGGACGAGCGGGAGTACCAGATGTACCCGCCCGAGCTGAAGTCTCCGTACCGCGAGCGCCGATCCGCCGCCGCAGAGCAGCGCTATGCCGCGCTCGGAATCTCACGTGAGGACCGGCGGTCGCGTGAGGCGGCCGTTGCCGCGAACTGGGACTGCTTCGGTGCGCCCGCGGCCTTGTTCTGCTACATCGACCGCGACATGGGACCGGCCCAATGGGCCGACCTCGGCATGTACCTTCAGACCGTCATGCTGCTGCTGCGTGCCGAGGGGCTGCACAGCTGCCCTCAGATGGCGTGGTCGGTGTACTGCCGGACCGTCGCCCAGGCCGTGTTGCCCCCGCCGAGACTGATCCTGTTCTGCGGCGTGTCCATCGGGTTCGAGGCCCCGGCCGTGTGTCACGACCGCATCGACCGGGCCCCGCTCGCAGAGACGGTCACTTTGATCGATGGCTAGTGCCGTGACCGAATAGGTCCACCGGGTTGGGGGCGTAGGAAACGGTCGCCACGATGGCGAGGCTCCCAACCGGCGTCAGCCGTCGGCACCGCCCGCTATGGCGCGCAGGGCGCGGCAGTGGTCGGCGAACACGGCCCGGCCATCTGCCGTGAGGGCGAGCCAGGTGCGCGGACGCTTGCCGACGTACCCCTTGGTGACCGCGACATAGCCGGCCTTCTCCAGGGTGGCGACCTGCCGCGACAGGACCGAGTCGCTCACCTCGACCGTATCGCGTACGAACGCGAACTCGGCTTTCTCGGCGGCTGCCAGGGTCGCCACGATGGAGAAGCGCACCGGGGCGTGGATGACCTCGTCCAGCCCGTGGCGCGGGTGGCTTCCGGTGCGTGCGGCGGCTCCGGTCGCCGCGTCGGCGTCCGGCGGTGCCGTGATCGCGTCGTGCGGGTCCGTCATCGTCGGGCCTCCAGGTATCCGCCGATCAGGCCGGGCAGAGCGACCGCCACTGCACCTGGCATCCACCAGGCAGCGGCACCCTGGAAACAGATGAAGCCGGGCACCAGCACCGCCGCATAGAGCAGCGCCCAGGCGCCGACTGTGATGGCGATCCGCTTTCCGAACCCCCGTCGGACGACGGGCTGTCGGCCCGCGTACACCCCCAATCCCGCCATGACGGCACCGAAGACCACACCACTGAACGACGCCGCGTACGGCGGTTTCAGCAGACCGACGATGAGCAACTGCAGTCCGGCACCACAGCCGAACACGACCTGATACCAGGCAAACTACCGTGTGCCTCTGCGGACCACGGAACCCAGCTCCTCTGCGCGAGCCAGCGTGGCAGCCGCATCGCTTGAGGCGTACTCCCCCATGTCGATTCCCCCTCGTCGTTCATGTTTCCGACGCCCGTCATACTGACAAGAACTTTCCAACCCGACAAGTATTTTCCAGCAAGTGGTCGCCAGCCGTTGGGCTTTCGTCGCGAACACGGCCGTAGCAAGGAGGTCCGGAGCTGCCCCGCCCCCATGCCCCCAGGAAGGTCAGGTACTGGCACCCCGGCTGGAGGGTCATCGAAGAGCCGCGGATCACACTCCGCATGGATTCAGTCACACATGGAAACGGCTGAGTTCACGCTGGTCACCCTGGTCCCGCTACCGGGATCGAGACCTTCTGGCAGACCGCCAACTGTGCACGACCAGAAACTGTCCGGCTTGCGAGGGGGTGCCGGTCGGTCACAGGCTGTCGGAGCGTGCCGCAAGGTAGCCCAAGGTGTCCTTGTGCAGGCCGGCCCGCTTCTACACGGAGCGGGCGGCGAGGTAGTCGGCCCACGAGGTCTTTGCATAATTCGCCCAGCGAACGGCGGTGTTGGTGTGCAGGCCCAAGAGGTCGGCGAGGACCTGGGCTGGCAGGTCCTGGGCTTGCGCGGCCAGGGCCGCGTTGCGGGCAGAACGGGGGGTGATACCGAAGGCCCGGAGCTCTGAGGTGATGGCCTCGGCGTCGATCGGCTGGCCGGGGGCCAGACCTGGGAAGAGCCAGCCTGTGCCGCGGTGGGCATGGACGAGTTGAGCACGGGTGTGCGGGGTGTCAGCCAGCTGCTGCAGAAGGGCGGCGATCGCCGGTGGCAACAGGGCGTGGTGCCTGCCGGTGAGCAGGTAGGCGTTCTTTCCGCGCTGGGTGAGATGTTCGGCGGTCAGACGGCAGATCCGGGTGAGGGGGAGGCCGCCGCAAAAGATCTTGGATTGGGCAGTAAACGCACCGGGCTCCGCGCGCCACCAACTGGTAGCCGCCGAAGTGCCCCGCTCGGGATCCGCTGATGGCGGGACGCGCTGGAAGGTACGCCGCCATGATGGACCCCATGACCCTGATGCTGCTCAGCACCGCGCCCGCGGTGCTGAAGGTCGCCGACGCCCTCGCCCAAAGCCTGCTGCTGCGTGCCCGCGCCCAACTGGCCAGGGCAGAGGCCGCCGCGCGGGTTCAGGGCAACAAGCCCGCCGGCGGCGCGCAGTGAACGAGGGGGACTGCTGTGTCGAGTGCGGCGCCACGGCGACGATGCCGTTCGAGGCGGCCTACGAGCTGTACTACCGTCCTTTGGTTCTGTCGGTTCGCCAGCGGGCAACCGCTTGGCGGCTGTCCGAGCAGGACGTCGATGTCGAGGCGCTCGTCCAGGACACCTTCGAGCAGGCCCTCCGCGTCTGGGACAGCATCAGGGTCCCTCGCGCCTGGCTCTACACCGTGGCCCGGCGCCGGCTCGCCCGGTGCGTCTCTGCGGCCGTGCTTCGGGCCGACGGGGATCCGGCGGACCATGCCGAGCAGGGGATCGTCAACTGGAGCACCATCGCTCCGTCGGCCAGTACCGAGGATCTTGTTGCAGCACGGGTAGTCACGGAACTCATCCAGCTGATGCCGCAGCAGCGCCGGCAGGAAGTCGCCTACTTGCGCTACATCGAGGAGTGGAGCTTCAACGAGATCGCCGAGCAGCTCGGCTGCTGTCCTGCAACCGCTCGCGTTCACGCCCTCAACGCACGCTTCCACATTGTCGGCAACGCCAACGTCGTCGTCGCCGGGGGCGATCACGCCATCAGCGCGGGCGGCGTCCAGACGAGGTCGATGCCGGTCCCCATTGGGCTGGTGGTCCTGTTCGTGCTCGGCTGCGTACTCGCAACAGGCTTCCTCGCCGGCTGGCCCTGGGCTCTGGCTGTGGTTGGGGGCACACTGGCTATTACCCTGCTGGTCCAGGCGGCAGGCAACTGGCACGCGCGAAGGCGTCGTGCTCGGCGACGCACTCGCCGCCGGTTGCACTGAGCATCGGCCAGGGCGCTACGGCTTTGGGGCGTCATCACGCTCGCGGTGTCTCAGTGCGGGCGTTACGTGGACCAGTAGGGATCACGCAGGTCCGGGGTGTAGTCCGGGCCACCGTTGGGAGCCTTGGGGAATTTGTCGCCTTCCTCTCCATCGATGTCACTGCTGGACCCGTCAGATAGGGCGCCAATGTAGGCAGAAATTTCGACATCGCCGAAGCCGCCCACAGAGACACCGACAGCGTGGCCGTCTGATGACTTACCGGAAATTGAAGGTTCTCGGGAATTAGCAGAGCTAATATTGAACCCCTCCTTCTTCCAGTGCTCGATGATGACCGTGAGCAGCTTAGTTAGCCTGGCCTTGGAGAGCTCTGTGCGTACATAGCGGTGTCGATAAACGCGCACTTCGCCAGTCGCCGTATTCGTGAACGAATTCTTGATTTCCGACATGTGGGCTGGCCCATCCCGCCATTTGAGCGGGGGATTTATCGCCTTGAAGGTGCCGTCCAGAAGGGAGTCGACCTGCTTGACGGCCTGCTTCACGTTGATGCTTGGCTCGGGAGTGTCCCCTCTCAAGCCTGAACAGCCACTAAGGCAGCCTGATGCAAGCACCATAGCGCCGCATGCGAGGGAGAATGTTTGCCGGCGCATCATGTTCATCGTTGCTCCTGGAAGGAGACGTTCCCTGGATGCCCAGTCACAATCCGCCCCATGTTTTTCAGTGATTCACCCTCAGGTCCATCGCCGTCATCGAAGTAACTGGAATGCGAGTTCCAGGGAACCCCCGGATCCACGGAGAACCGATTTCCACCGAACTCTGTGCTGGCTGGGTCCTGTCCGAAGTGCAGTTCATGGGGATCCCTGAGATGTGCAATGGCGCCACCAGGGATGAGTTCCAGGTCGGAAGGTGCATGGGTGACTGGATCGCTTTCTGCTGCACCCACCCACACGTGGTCTGCACCCACACCAAGCTGGTCGGCCTTTTGGGCTCCGGTTCCAGGGCTGCCGACCAAGATGATGTCGTCCGCGGGAATTCCCCCCTCGCGTTGGGCGGCCTGCCCCACTGTGAACGACCCGTAACTGTGTCCGATGGCTGTCACGTGTGGCCGTTCACCTTGATGCGTGGTCTGGATGCCATCCAGGAACTTTCCGAACGCCGCGCCGCCCTGCTGGCCACGCTCCCTGCCGGCGATCGAAAGGTCAGTCTCCGAAAGTCGATCCGTGTTCATCTGCGGAGCGTCGTAGCCAAGCCACACGATAGACGCTGTTTTATGGTGCGCACCGTCAGCTGTCTGGGCCGAATCCCAGACATTCAATGCCCGGTCACCATCGTCGCCTCCAACATCCCTGAGTTGCGTATTGAGTCCGGGCACGTAGGCGGCGACATTGTCTGCCGTGTCAGGGTCGCCATATGAGAGGATTGCGCGCCCCTGCCCTTCCGGGCTGATTCCGAGCAACAGAGGTTCCGGCACCTTCCCGGTATCCCTCTCCAAACGCATCTTGATCGCTACGAAACCTTCCAGCTGCCGCTGCGCTGTTGGTGACATGGTGGCGCCTGGTGGGTACATGGAGATCAACCGGTCGAGGTTGACCTGGTTCGCCCTGTCGCGAGTCTTGGCCAGGATTCCATCGAGATTTCCAATGAGGCTCGGATTTAGTGCCAGCTGTTCTTCCTTTTCCTCCTCGCTCAGACCGCTCCACCAGTCCCGAACTTTCTTCGGATCCGTGCCCTTTGTGGGAGCTGATTCGAGGCCGACGGCGGTTCCCGCAATTTTTGAAACATCCCCGGCATCCCTTTGCGACTCCAGGGGGTCCACGGTAAGTCCGCGACCGACACGGAGCCGTGCCAGAGCGATGCAGTAGCGGGCGTCTACCTCTGTCGCGTTGCGCAGGACCGAAAATATGCTCCCCTCAAGGGCACGCCGCTCCTGCTCTTTGGCTGGTGTCCCGGCGTCAGGGTCTCCAGTGGGTATGTCGCCCTCGTTGGCGTATATGACCTCACCAGTCGGGGCGACCTTGTATCCCTTCTGAGTGGCTTCGTCCAACGCCTGATGAAGAGCCTGCTGCTGCGCCCGAAGTTCGGTGATGGCCCCGTCCAGGGTGGTCTCGATCAGCGCGCATTCCTGGCTACTGAACTGGAAATTGTCGCCGAGCCTGCTTATACGCTTCTGTGCCGCATCGGCTGCTTCCCCGGACCAGCCGCGCTTCAGCGGAAGGCGCATATGGGCGTCCACTCGATCTTTGTAGCCTCCGAGGCGATGGGTCAGCTGTCCCCATTCTTGCTTGGCGCTTTCGAGTGCGGAGAAGCGAAGGTTTTCGAGGTCACGGACAGTCAGAGTCACCGGGCATCATCCAAAAGGGGTGGCATGGCGGGCAGTACTCTGCGTCGCCGGGAGGGCAAACGACTTAGCGGTCTGCTCGTCGTTGTGCTCGTAGTTGCCCGCAGAGGCCCTTAGTGATCGTGCGACCTCACCGCATTCTTTTTTGACATCCTCAAGTCGGTCATGCCAGGACTGATGGGTTTTCAGCAGCTCCCCAACCATGTCAAGGCCCTCCGTCTGTCCCGGCACGGCCTGGTGGTGCGCGCTCAAACCGCCCAGGGCAGTTCCGACGCCGGCTTGCATCTCTTCGCTTTGTCCAGCGGCCGCACGCAGCGCGGCTGGGTCGACGTTCGTGGTCGACATCATTCCCCCGATTCCCCGTTGTTCTCGTCCTTCTGGTACGTGAGGGCACGCCATGGAGCCCTCGCCGTTGCCAGTTCGTCACCCTATGCGATGGCACCTCAGGTGATCTGGACGTCATGCCGCGCGATCTGGCCAATGAGCGAGGTCCGCTGTCTGAGATCAGCCTGTTCCGGCTCTGCCTGCAGTTCAGGCTGGCTCGTGTTCCTGCAGGAGGTCAGGACGGGCTGCGGCACGGGCAAGCCACCGACCACCGCTCAGAACCATCGAAGGCTGGCCAAGAGGCGTTAGGCCCATCGCACGGCACAGGCGTTCCAGCTCCGCAGCAGCCGCGGACTCCGAGTCTGGCCCCTTCTCTTCTGCCCCGACCGTACGATGACCACCGTGAAGACCGCCCGCCGCGCCCTCGGCGCCGGCCCCCAGGCGGCGGCGCGGATCCGCGCCGCCGAGGCTGACCTACTCAACTCCCTGCCCGGAATCAACCTCCCGGATCTCGACGAACTACGGGTCCAGGACGTGCTGGGAGCGCAACCACCGACACCAAAACCTCGGCGAGTCCTCGGAGCTGGCGGACGCTGAAGAATCACACCCTTTCCCTGCCTGACAGTGGGGGCAGTTCAGCAGCAAGCCCGCGGTCGAGGAGAGGTGCCGGCCGTCCGCTGGCGAGGGGCAGGACCAGAGGCTACAGGTCATCGTCCAGCCGCCGGCGCCGTCCAGTGGTCGATGGGCCCGAGGCGACGGTGAAACCCTCGGCGTGGCTCACCGGTGCGGGCAGGCCCGACGTATTGGGCGCCCCGCCCGGCTGGTGCCCGGGCGAGGCGGTGGCACGCCTTAGCGGCGCTTGTACGACCTCCAGGTGGCCAGACTGGCGCTGGCCGGCGCGGCCGCAATCACGGCAACGCCCAGGGCCTCGTGGCCGGTCAGGCCGATGGCCACGCCGCCGGTGATGCAGACCGGCCACAGGAGTCGTCGGGCCCAGATCCATGCTCGGTGGCCGCGGGCCGACGACGCCGCCGGAGTCCGGGAGGGCCGGTGAGCACCCAGGTGGTCATGAGTGTTGACGGTCACGGTGTTCTCGTTTCGTCTGATCGGATGGACAGTTGCGCAGACCTTGGACCGGCGTGGGATTAGCCCCGCAAGTCCGCTGGTCGTGTCCGGTGGCGCCCCCGGACACGGGAGGAGATTGCACTGTGCGGGGTGCCGACTCGAGTTCTCGCGAATTTCGGCAGCACCCTCGATGCACCTCCATACTCGCCTCGCTGCCCTGCTCGTGGCTGGCCTCTGACCTGCGTATTTATGGAACGCTGCCCGTGAAGCAGCGTCAGGGTGCTGTCTCGGGACGTTTTTTCGCGACCGCTTGAATCAGCTCCGGGGCACTGCTATGGCTAACCGGCCGCCGGGCCGTAAACCATGGCTGCCTTAGCCGCGCAAGGCTCCTTCCGCTGGGCTGCATAGCACGGACCGTTAGCCGCACACCCCTCGCTGACCAGCGAATTTCCGCAGGCTTGTGGGGCGCTGGCGTTCTGCGCCGCGCGGCGCCTGTCCGCGCACGACGAGGGGCCCGATGGAAGACCTGGTCGGCGCCCTCGGCCTCGTCCTCACCGCCTTGGTCCTGTTCAACACGCGGTACATGAACGCCGCCCTCACCCAGCTGCGCGCCGACGGCTTCGACGTCCGAGACGAGGGCATCGCCCGCCTCTCCCCGTTCGTCCGCCACCACGTCAACATGCTCGGCCGGTACTCCTCCAGCTCCCCGACCTGCCCGGCGGCCTGCGGCCCCTGCGCGACAAGAATGCGGCCAACGACGAGTAAGAGCCGACGCGCGGCGATCGGCAGAAAGTCGGACCGGGCCGTCTTGAGTCCGGACGCTGATAGCGATCGTCCCCGGCATCAGCTGGTAGGGAACAGGGACGTTCAACAGCGGGCGTTGTCCTCTCCCCTGCGAGCGCAGTGGGATCGGCTCGTCGAGGTTCTGGAGACGTTGGGGCCGCCGTTGCAGGTCGTTCCGTCAACCACCGATCGGGAGACCGCGCTGGAGTGGATGGGGGGGAGGGAAGGAGCAATCGTCAAGACTTGTGGATGAGCTGAAGGAGAATCGGGTTGCCGTTCCCCTGTAGGAGGCCGAACGATTGCGTTTCGTGACGACTGCTGATGAGAAGCCGCTGTTCGACGCCGCCAGGCCGGTCGCGTTGGTGACCGGCGTCAGCCGGTCCATCGGGATCGGTGCGGGGATCGCCCGCCGACTGGCCGAAGCGGGCTGGAATGTCGCCTTCACGTACTGGACGCCGTACGACGCGCGCATGGCCTGGGGCGTCGAGACTGACGCCGCGGACACCATCGCCAAGGCCCTGGAAGAGCGGGGCGCCGACACGGTGGCGATCGAGGCGGACCTCGACGATCCTGATGCCCCAGGGCGAGTCTTTGACCAAGCTCAGGGCCGCCTCGGCAACGTCTCCGCGTTGGTGATGTGTCACTGCGAGTCGGTGGACTCCGGCCTGCTCGACACCACCCTGGAGAGCTTCGACCGCCACTTCGCGGTCAATGCGCGTGCCTCCTGGCTGCTGATTCGTGAGTTCGGCCGACGCTTCCAAGGAACCCAGGGAACCGGACGCGTGATCGCCCTCACGAGCGACCACACCGTCGACAACCTGCCCTACGGGGCGAGCAAGGGCGCACTCGACCGCATCACCCTGGCCGCTGCCCACGAACTCGCTCACCTCGGGATCACTGCCAACGTGATCAACCCCGGCCCGATCGACACCGGCTGGATGTCCGACGACATCCGCGACCACGTACTGCGCCAGACACCGCTGGGACGTCTGGGCAGCCCGCAGGACACCGCTGACCTGGTGGACTTCCTGTGCTCACCGCAAGGGCAGTGGATCAACGGGCAACTGCTGAAGAGCAACGGTGGTTTCGCCAGCTGACCGGCCGACCGCTGACTACGCGGCCTCCTCGCGCTCGACCAGGACGCCGTTCTTGAACCTGGCGCCGGACCGGACCAGGGCGACGAGGGAGGCTCCGGTGATCGCCCGCCAGCGGTCCTGAGCGGACTCGACGAGCTTGAATACCATCGCCAGGGCGGCGGCCGGGCCGCCGGCCCCGCGGGTGACCTTTGTGCGGAGCTTGACCGTGGAGAACGTCGAATCGATGGGGTTGGTGGTCCGCAGGTGGACCCAGTGCCCGGCCGGAAAGTCGTAGAACGCCAGCAGTTCCTCCGCATCGTCGGTGATCTTCGCGACGGCCTTGGGCCACTTGGTGCCGTAGGTGCGGGAGAACTCCTCGATCGCCTTCTCCGCGTGGGCGCGGTCCTCGGCGTTGTAGATCTCCTGCATCGCCTTCGTCGCGCCCGACTGTGCGGACTTCGGCAGGCAGTTCGTGACATTCCGGGCTTTATGAACCCAGCAGCGCTGGTGGCGGGAGGCCGGGAACACCTCGACCAGGGCCTTCCACAGGCCCATCGCGCCGTCGCCGATGACCAGCTCGGGATCGCGCATGCCGCGGCGGCGGCAGTCCCGGAGCAGGTCGGCCCAGGACTCGGTGGACTCCCGCAGCCCCTCCGCGAGGGCGATCAGTTCCTTGGTGCCGTCCAGGCGGACGCCGAGCAGGACCAGGACACACGAGTGGGCCTGGCCGAGCCGAACCTTCGGGTGCACGCCGTCGGCCCACACGTAGACGAAGTCGGTCTGCGACAGGTCCCGCTGCTGGAAGGCCGCGTGGTCGTCCTGCCACTGCTTTGCCAACCGGGTCACCGTCGCGGGCGACAGGCCGGCCGTGCCGCCGAGGAACTGCTCCAGCGCGGGCACGAAGTCTCCGGACGACAGGCCGTGCAGGTAGAGCAGCGGCAGCACCTCGGAGATCTTCGGCGACTTGCGGCACCAGGGCGCCATGATCTTCGAGGAGAACCGCTTGCGCTCGCCGGTCGCGTCGTCGATGCGACGGTCGTTCACCCGCGGAGCCCGCACCTCGACCGGGCCGGCCGCGGTAGCCACGGTCCGGGGCCGGTGGTGGCCGTTGCGGACAACCAGGCGATGGCCGACCTGATCTGTCTCGGCGGCCAACTCGGCTATGTACTGGTTGACTTCCGCCTCCAGTGCGGCGGCAAGCATCCGGCGGGCACCCTCGCGCACGATCTCGTCGATCAGGGAGCCGGACTGGGTGGAGCCGTCGTCGGTCACTACGCTGAGCACGGGCGTGCCTTCCCGACCCGCGCTGCGAACGCGGGCCTACTCGGACATCACGGGATCATCGGGAAGGTACGCCTTCTGCGTCCCGCCCCGGGACTGATCCACAAGTCCTAAGCATTGCTCTGCACGCGGTTCACCTCCGCTCGCACGGAGAGGACGCGGCGTTCACCACGGGCCCGGCCGGAGCGCTCGGTTCACCTCCGCTCGCACGGAGAGGACATCGAGATCGGCAACGACGCCATCTCCTTCACCGGTTCACCTCCGCTCGCACGGAGAGGACATTGGCAGCGGTCGCGATCCACCACCAGCCGCCGGTTCACCTCCGCTCGAGCGGAGGTGAACCGGAGCCCCCCACTCCCCACCCCACACCGCCCCCGTCCACTCCGCGCCGAGGAGGAGGGACTGACCCTCGTCCTGGACAGGCAGGACGCCGACCAGGCTGGCCTGACCTACGACTACGTCGCCAGCTGGATCACCCTGCGCGTGCACTCCTCGCTCGAAGCGGTCGGCCTCACAGCTGTCTTCGCCGAAGCCCTGGCCCAGGCCGGGCTCAGCTGCAACGTGGTCGCCGGCTTCCACCACGACCACCTCTTCGTCCCCCACGCCGACGCCCCCCGAGCCCTGGCCGCCCTGGAGCAGCTCACCCGCTGACGGACCTCTGGCAACCCTTCCAGCAGCTGGCCATCCTTAGCCACTGGGCAGCATGATGGGACGGCTGTGGCGCCCACCACGGATCTCCGGGGTGGGCGCCACGTTCGCGTCCATCTATGAAACGCCTTGCCGGGTTCCCGCGCGCCGTAAAGGGGGCCGACGGGTGATTCAGCCCCAGATCGGCTGCTCGTGGTTCTCCGGTTCGTCCCTGAGGAAGTTGTCCAGAGATCTGCCCCAGGTGAGTGCGCGTCCGGTGACCTCGTCCTTGTTGTTCGTGTCGTTCATCTGGACCTTGGACTCCACGTACCAGACCTCGACGACCACGTTGTTGCGTCGAAAGTAGACCGTGGTGCTGTTGTACCGGTCTCCGTTCGTGGCGTCTTCGTCCTGGACAGTCTTCTTCGCTTCTTCCGGAATGTTCTCCGTATCGTCCACCTTGCTGGTCGTGAGGGCGACGTCGATGGTGCTGCGGCCGAGTGTGATGGCGGCCATGGCGTCCTTTGCGCCTGCTACGGTCCCGTACAGCGTCGCAGTGATGACCACCTTGGACCTGTTCTCCTTCACGCTGGGGGCGCTGCCCCACCCGCAGTTCGCATGCCTACTGTCGTTGCGACCGTCTAGCCCTGGTTCATCACTCCCGGGCTGCAGTTCGGCGCGGCCCCGCATCTCGTTGTTCTGCACGTATCCGCAGAGGTTAGGCATCCGCAGGTACTGGGCGGCCGGGGTGGCGCTGGCACTCGGGGGCGGGCTGGAGGTGTCGCGGTGGCGGGCCGCAGAGGAGTAGTAGATGACGGCCGTCGCCGCCAGTACAAGGGTCATCGACAGGGCCATGAGGAGCTGAACGCCTCTGCTTTGGGTCCATCGGGGTGCGGACGCTGGAGACTTCGGCGGCTCGGCGTCCGTGCTCTGGGCTGCATCTTCAGCCTCTGGCTGGCCAGTGCTGAGCTTACGAGTCAGCGCGGGTGGCGGAACGGGCTCAGTCTCGATCTCGCCGATGTCTCGGCCAGCCGGGACCGTGCGCAGACGGGTGAGGCGCCGCCGAGCCATTCTGGGTGTCGAGGTCGAACTTGCCGCTCGCCGGGTCTTGATCTCGCGGTAGAAGTACGACGGGATGGTCAGGACGATCAGCGTGAGGAAGGGCCACCATATTGAGAGGCCCAAAAGAAGATCATCCCAGAAATGGGTCACAAACCCTACGAGCTGCACAGCGATGGCCGCCACGGCCACGTACCCCGTCCCGCGCGTCAGGCTTGTGGAGTGCGGTGTGAGTACTGCCGTGAACCCCCAGATGACCGCCAGGGCGACCGGAATCCCGATCTGCCGTGGGCCGGCCAGCGAGGCGAGGGTGAGCAACCATAGGCATATCGGGAGGATGAACCGTGTCGCGCGGCCACGGCCTGCTGGGGTGTGCGTCGATGCGGTATCCGGCCGTGGGGGGAGGCTACTTGCTCTGCGGGTGGGGGCCGCAGGCGGGAGCGGGGTCGTCGCTGTCATGGAGGGGGGTGGGTGGCCCCTCCTGCTGGTGGCGCGGGCTCGGTGACTCGGTCGAGTAGTCGCAGCGCCTGGGAGAGGTCGGTGGCGTTCGGGTACCGCTGGTCGGGGTCCTTTTCCAGCAGCCTGAGCACGAGGTCGTCCCATGCGGAGGGGACGCCGGTGGATACCGAGCTGGGTGTGGGCGGCTCTTGGGTGAGGTGTGCCGTCAGGTAGCCGACGGTGTCGGGGGCCTGGAAGGGGAGTTGGCCTGTGATCAGCTCGAAGAGGAGGCAGCCGAGGGCGTACAGGTCGCTGCGCGGTTCGGGGAAGCCGCGTGCTTGTTCGGGCGCCATGTAGGGGGGTGTGCCCACGATGAAGCCGGTCTGGGTGAGGCGGTCGGCGGTCGCGTAGGGGTCGGCTGCCCTCGCGATGCCGAAGTCGAGGACCTTCACGGTGCCGGACGGCGTGATGAGGATGTTGGACGGCTTGATGTCCCGGTGCATGATTCCGGCTGCGTGCGCCACGGCAAGCGCGTCAGCTACCAGCGCGCCCCATCGGGCCGCGTCCGCCAGGGTGACGACACCTCGGCGCAGCATCGCGTCCAGGCCCTCGCCTCGGACCAGCTCCATCACCAGGAACGGGACCCGTTCGATTCCCGCGCCGGTCTCGCCGAGGTCGTGGATGGTCACGATGTTGGGGTGCTGTAGCTGGGCGGTGATCCGTGCCTCGCGCAGGAACCTGGCGCGTGCCTCGTCGCCGCGGCTTCCGCCACCGGCGAGTAGGGAGATCACCTTGACCGCGACGTGCCGGCCCAGCGTCTCGTCCTGCGCCTCCCAGACTTGCCCCATCCCGCCCTCGCCGAGCTGCCGCACCAACCGGTAACGGTCCCCGAGGAGCTGGTCTCGCATCGTCACGCCTCCCCCGTTTCGAACATTCCTGTCTCTCCTGCTGCCGCGTCGGCGCGATGGGGATCATGACGCGACCGCGTGGGCGGCATGCCCGTTATCCAGAAACCCGCCAGACGGCAGGGGTGTTGGCCAAGGCGGCCGCCCTGGCCCGGATCAGCTTTCCATGCCCGGCGTGTCTTTGGCTGCGGATCGGTGCCGTCGAGTGCCGCTCGCGCAGGGTTTCTGGCCTGTCCGATGACTTCGACCTGTTGGCCGCCCTGAGCCTGCACGATCCGGCCCGCGCTCTGGAGCACTTCACCGCCGCGGCCACGCACGCCGACCCGTACGACGCCGAGAAGGAGCCGCGCGGAGCCGCCATTTACCTGATCCGGAAGGCGTCCGCCTACCTCGCCTTGGACGACCTGGACGGCACAGTCGAGACCGCACGGCACGCCGTGGACTTGATGGGCGGCGTCAGCTCCGCGCGCGGCAACAGCGCTCTCACCGAACTGCGCAGCGCCCTGGTGCGCCGCCGCGGTGTCCCCGTGGTGAAGGACTTCCTTGAGCTGACCGGCTGAGCTGGTCAGTAGGAGTTGCCCGACACTTCCCGGGGACCTGACTTGCCTGAACAACCAGCCCTGTCGTGGAGTGTGCGCCGCAACAGAGCCGCCGTGATGCCGCGGCCGCGCACTGGGTACCCCACGAACTGGACTGCTGTCCCTCATAGGGGATTGCTGTCCCCTATGAGGGACAGCAATTCACCACCCGGAACACCACCACAACCACGCCGACCACCCAACCCCCAACAATCACACCACCAACGCGAGACCTCCAGACACCATGACGCCGTTTGCCCGGAGCGACGGTGCTCTCGTGTCCCAGGGGTCACCTCCCGGCGGCTTCGGTGGAGCGGCAGGCACTGGATGGCCCAGCTGTTGCCCGCCAGGCCGTAAGCCAGGACCGCAGCTCGGCCTCGGTGTATCGGACGGCCCCTTCGGTGTGTACGCCTTGTGGGACGGGCACTCCTCGTTTGGGCGACCTCTGGCGCATGTACGTGCGGGCGGTGCGAGCTGTCCAGGGGAGAAGTTTCTCCTCCCACGCCTCGCGGAGCGTGTAAAGCGGCACGTCCCCCCTGCCGTGATCGCCGGTGACCGGCTGTTGCGTCGGCGGCGCCAACTCCCGGCCCGCGGTCTGCTTCGGTACCGGCACCGGCCACGTCGACGGCATCGCAGCGTCCTGCGCGTATGCGCGGGGCCGGCCCTGGGCAAGCAGGGGCTCTATGCGCGCCAGGACCCGCGCGACTTCCTCTCCTGGTGCCCCCGAGCTGAGGGCCTGGGCGGTGAGTTCGCTGATGTGGGCGTCGACTCTCCTTGCGCTCATCAGAACACGATTGCGGTCCTCGACAGCACCTGTGAGCTCTTTGAGCAGCTGCGTCCATTCCGCGACCGGCACAACGCCTCCGGACAGTTGGCGACACGCGTATGCAGAACACCGTGGGAGGGCGTCCACGCCTGGGCTACCGAGATGATGGACCATGCCCGGCCTGACCATGAGGGCTGGTCCTCGTCGGTGTCATCGAACTTCGGCTCTGGCTCGGGAGCGATGGCGGCCCGGCAGGGCGCGGCAACACGACCGGTGTCGGCGCAGCAACCGTGGCGTCGACGTTGTCCTCAGGCCGCGCGGCCGCGGTGGTCCATCGCTGCCGCGCCGTCGGTCTGGGCCCGTTTCCACTGGAAACGGTGCCGGCTGCAACTCCTGGCGGCCGGCGCGGTACTGGTGCCCGAGGGTGAGGGCTCACCTTCTATGCTGAGGCTGGGCCAGCCCGGCCGGGTCGATATCGAAGGGGAACGGCTTCTCGATGCGGGTCACAGTGCCCGGCAGAGCGGTTGCCGTTTCGACGTACCGGCCGGCGTCCAGCTCGCAGGTGATCAGGCGCGGGGCCGGGTCGAACTCTAGGCGCCAGTAGTACGGGACTGCGGCCTCCGCGTACAGCAGCGGCTTGAGCTTGCGGTCCATGGTCTTGTTGCCGGGCGAGACGAGCTCGATGACCAGTTGCACTGCCTCGGCGTCGATGCTGACGCCGTCCTCGGCGGTCGCGCCGGCGTCGGCGACGACGATGTCCGGCACGACCAGCCCAGACGGCAAGATCACGTTGATGGCCTCCAGCACTTCGACCGGGGCGCCGGCAGCCTGGGCGGCCGCGTCCAGGGCGACGTGGAGCCGGAAGCTTGCGCGCTGATGGCGCAGGCCGGGGGCGGGGGACATCACGAGCGATTCCCCCAGCAGCTCGTAGCGGACGGTCCGGTCTTCGGGCAGGGCCAGGACGTCCTCGACGCTCCAGGGGCCGTGGTGCGTAAAGCTGGCAACGCTCATCCCTTCACCTCCATCACGTACTACCAGTGTGGCCTGCCGCGACGGCCAGTGGCTCCCGTCGTGCCTCCGTATTCACGATCGCCTCCTGCTCCCCCACCGGAGCCGTCGGGTCGGGGCGGAAGCCGATTCGGCTGATCCAGGTCGGTGCCGTAGGGTTCGGTGTGCCGTCGCGGGGTGGAGCAGCTCGGTAGCTCGCTGGGCTCATAACCCAGAGGTCGCAGGTTCAAATCCTGTCCCCGCTACTCAACAGTAAGGCCCGGTGGATAACCACCGGGCCTTACTATTTCGTGCTCTCGATCGAGGTCATGCGGCGGCAGAGTCAGGCAGCGGAGCGTGCTCCGCGGCCGGCGAGTTCTCCGAAGCACGGCACAGCGAGGACCGTGGTGATGCCGATGACGGTGGACATGGAGAACCGGGCATCGCCCAGGACCGCTGCGGTCAGCTGCATGGCTGCGTGGACGAGACCAGTACCCCCATCAGAGCCTGCGGCACCACAGGAGACTGCCCGGTGCCGAGCCATGCCCCGGACACCGCTCGCCCGGGGGAGTCGAGGATCGCCCGGTTCTGAACTGACAACCAACTCGACTGTCAGGGGTGAGGCTGGCCGATCTGGCCCGCAGTCTGGCCGTGCCCGCCAGGATGGGTCGGGTGACCACGCCGACCGCAGACCTCTGGCACCACTACGGACGTGCCCGGCACGCTACCGACCGGGCTGTACCCGACACCTTTCACTGGGGCTGGAGCCAGGGCAGCGGCCCCGGCCCGGAGGTCCTCGGCGATCTGACGGGGCTGCACGTCGGTGACGTTGGCGCCGGAACAGCCCGGCACGCCGCTTACCTGGCCCTGCACCACGGGCCCGCCCGTATCGATGCCGTCGACGCCTCCCCCGCCCAGCACGCCATGGCCACCGATCTGTACGGGCACCTCGCGCCGCGCCTGCGCATCGAGCAGACCGACGTGGTCAGCCACCTGCGCGCGGCAGCCAACACTTACGACGTGCTGTACAGCGTCTTCGGCGCGGTCGACTTCACTGAGCCGCGCGAGCTGCTGCCGGCGGCCGCCGCAGCCCTGCGGCCCGGCGGGCGGCTGGTGTTCTCCACTCTCGCCCACTACCACGGTGGTGCGCCCGCTCAGCCCGATGTACAGCACGCCGATATCCCGGCCAGAACGCCGGACGGCAAGGCGGTCACGATGCGCCGCTGGGTACTCCAGAAACAGGTCTGGACCAAGATGATGTCCGCTTCCGGGTTCACGCGGATCAGCGTCGAGCAACTGCTGGGGGAAGCCGAGCGCAGGCCCACCGACGCACATCTGGTGACCGCGCACCGCGAGGCGCCGTAAAGAGTGGCTCGTGCGTGGGGCGGCCGCTCCCCAGAATGTGCTCGACCGGGAGCTGGCCTTCAGGGGTGCGCTGCTGGGTGTTCAGGCGCGGCGGGCAGTGCGTGCCACCAGTGGCTGCAGCCGCCGGAGCAGAAGCGCTCGCGGCGCCGTGCGTCGGCAATCGTGAGCACAGCGGTCAGCAGCCGGAACGCTTTGCGGCGTTCGTCGGGAGGCGCGAGGCCGGCGATCTTTCCCAGTTGCTCGTCGATCCGGCCTTGAGAGATCAGCACCGCGGGCGTATGCGTCGGGCGCAGCCCGGCACGGCGGATGCTCTCCGGTGCGTCCGCGGCGACGGCGCGGGCCTGGACGCAGTGATGGCGCAGGAACCGCAGCACCTCGGACTGCTCTTCCTCGCTGAGGCCGTCGAACCATGCGATGCCCTCGGACATCGGGCGCAGCCCTTGCGCGAGCTCGTTGAGCAGGACGTCGCGTTCGTTCATGACTGCCTCTCGTGGGACAGACGCCGCTCCGCGGCAGTGGTCAGGATTCCGAGCAGCACCTCCAGATCCGTCGCGCCTTCGGCGTCATCGGCCCAGCGGGAGGTCTGCAGTAGGTGAACCTGCTCGGGGAGGACGTGCCAGGCCTCGTCAAGGCCGATTCGTTTGGACCACTCCCACCGCCCGAGGTCGTCATCGACGATATCCAGGTGACCAACCGCATCAGCACTCTGATCTCGGCCTTCGGCGTTCGGTTCACCTCCGCTCGCACGGAGAGGACGACTACGAGTATCTCGTGCGCACCGGCGCCGACGGTTCACCTCCGCTCGCACGGAGAGGACGCTGACGAATCCTGGGCTTGGGCATAGGCCACCGGTTCACCTCCGCTTGCACGGAGAGGACGGCAACCCGCCGCAGGCGAGCCTGAGCTGAGCCGGTTCACCTCCGCTCGCACGGAGAGGACGGCAAGAAGCTCAAGCCCCGCACGGCCGCGATCGGTTCACCTCCGCTCGCACGGAGAGGACGCCCCAACCCTCGCCCGTGATCCATCGTTGGGCGGTTCACCTCCGCTCGCACGGAGAGGACACAGCTCGGGCGACCTCCTTGGTGGCGTCCTCCGGTTCACCTCCGCTCGCACGGAGAGGACTGGTTCTTTCACGAAGGGACCGGCATGGGCGGCGGTTCACCTCCGCTCGCACGGAGAGGACCGCCGGCCAGGTGAAGCACTCTGGCCCGACCGCGGTTCACCTCCGCTCGCACGGAGAGGACAGATGGCACCCCTACCGGTCGGGGTGAAATGGCGGTTCACCTCCGCTCGCACGGAGAGGACCCAGCAACGCAACATCCCCCCGGACACCAGCCCGGTTCACCTCCGCTCGCACGGAGAGGACCCCTTCTCCGCCTCCGCCTGCTCCGCCGGTTCACCTCCGCTCGCACGGAGAGGACACCTGCATGTATGGCGGGATTGCCCGCTCGATCGGTTCACCTCCGCTCGCACGGAGAGGACGGCGTCTTCGAGTACACCGACCACTACACCGTCGGTTCACCTCCGCTCGCACGGAGAGGACGCTGACGCTGCTGGCGCTCGGGTCAATGGGATCGGTTCACCTCCGCTCGCACGGAGAGGACTCCCAAGGGCTCGGCCTGGCCATGGCCGACTTCGGTTCACCTCCGCTCGCACGGAGAGGACTCGGTTCGTGAGCCTCCTGCTCTTGCTGGTGCCGGTTCACCTCCGCTCGCACGGAGAGGACCCTTCAGTGATGAGGCACGCCCCCTCCCCCACCGGTTCACCTCCGCTCGCACGGAGAGGACTGACAACTGAGGATGGATAGCACTCCAGGTATCGGTTCACCTCCGCTCGCACGGAGAGGACTCGGAGCGGTCCTTCAGGGGGTCGGCTGGACCCGGTTCACCTCCGCTCGCACGGAGAGGACCTGAGAACGCGCTCGGGCTGGCCGGTCAACCCCGGTTCACCTCCGCTCGCACGGAGAGGACTTCGCAGCGACTTGCCAGTTATTAGTTTCTGACGGTTCACCTCCGCTCGCACGGAGAGGACGATCACCGGACGGGAACCGGACTCCGAGATCGCGGTTCACCTCCGCTCGCACGGAGAGGACCCTTGCTGACCTGGCTCTCTCCAGGCGCTTTGCAAGTCCTTTACGGTACGCGGATGAGCTCGCAATGGATCGGCGATCCATTGCTTCAACTGAGGCCCCATGGCCAGGAGTCTAGGGTCTTGCGCTTGCTCCGTTGTGGACTTTGCGCAGGTGGGGGTGCATTGTCAGTGGGGCGTGTTATCCGTTGGCGTCATGATGAAGCGTGAGACCGTCCCGCCGGGGCACCCCCCGGTCGACGCCCGGTTATGGGGTAAGGAGCGTGGCCTGCCGCGCCCGTACCCGGTGATCTGCCATTTGCTGGACACGGCAGGGGTGTTCGGTGCCCTGTGGGATGCCCTGCTCAGTGATCAGGTGCGCGAGAGGATCGCGCGGGCGCTGGGGATGAGGGTGGCCTGTGCGCGGCGGGTGCTGGCGTTCTGGGCAGGGCTGCATGACCTGGGGAAGGTCACGCCCCCGTTCCAGGCGCAGGTACCGGAGGCGTTCGCTGCGGTGCGGAGCGACCCGGTCTACGCATTCGCTCCAGGGGCGGAGCGGGAGCGGGTGTTTCGCCATGAGGTGGCCACCCACTGGGCGCTGGCGCTCCTGCTCGGCGAGGCAGGGTATCCCGGCGACGACCGAGCGATGCGGTCCGCGGTGAGTCACCAGGTCGCGCAACTGCTTGGCGGCCACCACGGGTGTTTCGGTGTCGTTCTGCAAGCCAAGCACGTTGCCCACGCAAGTGCCTATCAGCCGGGGCTCGGCGGTAACGGCTGGGCGGACCAAAGGCGCGTGCACTTTGAGGAGCTGCAGCGAGTCACCGGCGCGTGGGCGGTACCGGAGCGGGGGCTGCCGGCGGAGCTAGCAGTGATCGTCAGCGGGCTGGTGGTCGTCGCGGATTGGCTGGCCAGTCAGACAGAGGTGATCATCCCGCTGCTGCCCCCGGAGGGGTGGCAGGCGACGCCGCAGGAGATCGACGCGCACTGGGAGCGTACGCAGAAAGCAGCCCCGGGGCTGGTGGCGGGAGCGCAGCTGGGGCGTGCGCGGTTCGATGCCGAGCGGTTCGAGGACATGTTCCCGTTCGCGCCGAACGCCCTTCAGGGCGACCTGGTCGCCCATCTGTCACCGCTGGTGAGGGCGAAGGGACCCGGGCTGTTGCTGGTCACGGCGCCGACGGGTGACGGGAAGACCGAGGCGGCCCTGTACGCGGCGTCGGTGCTGGGGCGCGCGGCGGGGGCCCGGGGGCTGTTCTTCGCTCTGCCGACGATGGCCACTGCCGACGCCATGTACCCGCGGGTGGGGGCCTTCGCAGAGTATGCCCTGGCCGGTGAGCGGGCCTTGACGCTGCTGCATTCCATGGCCTGGCTCAGTCCCGCATACACCGCGGCCGAGCGGTCCGTCGGGACTCTGCCGACGGTCGGCGACGTGAGCGCCGACCCATCCACCGCGACCGAGGCCGGGTCGTGGCTGCGTGGGTCCCGGCGCGGCCTGCTAGCCCCGCTGAGTGCGGGCACCGTCGATCAGGCGCTGAGCGCGGTGTTGCCGCTTACCCACAACGCGCTGCGGTTGTTCGGGCTGTCCGACAAAGTGTTCGTGGTTGATGAGGCGCATGCATATGGGCCGTGGATGCATCAGTTGCTGAGCCGTCTGTTGGAGTGGCTCGGCGCGTTCGGTGCCCCCGTGGTCCTGCTGTCCGCAACCCTGTCCGGCCGCACGGCATCGTCACTGGTGGATGCTTATCGCCGCGGGGCCGGGTTCCTCGAACCGTCTGCCGTCAGGCCGTGCTACCCGGGCTGGGTGTTCACCGACGCCGCGACGGGCGAGGTCTGCGAACCTCGGGAGGTCGGCAGCGGGCGCAGGCGCACACTGGACGTGCAGATGCGGCGAGTCGTATGGGACGCGACGGCTGCTGCCAACGGCCCCGTACACGCCGGAGGTCGCCGCCGGGCCCTGCGCGAGGCGCTTGAGCCCGTCGCCACGCACGGCGGGACCGCGCTGGTGTGCTGCACCACGGTGGCCGAAGCCCAGCAGACGTTCCGTGACCTACGCGCTGCCTTCCCCGAACTCGGCGAGCAGGGGGGCGGGTTGCGGCTGCTGCACTCGCGCTATCCGGCGAACGCCCGGCAGCGCATCACCGCCGAGTGCGAGACGGCCTACGGCAAACCCCGTTCGCCCCAGGACATCGCCCGGCCGCGCCCGGCATCCATCCTGGTCGCTACCCAGGTGGTGGAGCAGTCGCTGGACTTCGACTTCGATCTGATCGTCACCGACCTCGCCCCGCTGGCGCAGCTACTCCAACGCGCCGGGCGCGGACGCCGCCACGCACGCGGCGCCATCGGACGCCCGACGTGGGCGCTGCCCGAGGACGCACCTCGACTGGTCGTCTTGGAACCAGTCGACGACAACGGTGCCACCATCGTGCCGCGCACCTGGGGATCGGTGTACGACGCCGGGCTGCTGCGGCGCACGGCGCACCTGCTGCGCGAGCGGACGAAGACCGGCATCGCGGTGCCGGAGGACGTGCAGGATCTCGTCGATGCCGTCTACGCGGAAGACTTCGTCGACCAGCTCGACGTGGCTGCCGCGCGGGAACTGCGGCGGATGGATGCCGAACGGCAGGCGGACGAGGCAGCCGGGGCACACATGGCCGACATGGTCGCCATCTGCGCCCCAGCCGACGTGGCAGGCAACCTCTACCAGCTCAGCCGCCGGGAAGCCGGGGTTACTGAGGAGCTCCTGACCACGAGGCTGGGTGCTGACAGCGGCCGCGTGCTGTGCGTGTACGAGCAGCCGGACGGCGCCCTCACCCTTGATGAGACCGGCGCGTTCCCTCTACCCGTCGGTGGTCAGCGCGGGCTTACCCGCGAGGTGTTGACGCAGGTGATGGCGTACGTGGCACCGGTGCCCGGCCGCTGGCTGCGCGGAGCCGAGGGGCAGCCGGCTCCCGCGGGTTGGGACAAGCATCCGGTACTGAGCGACGTGGTCCTGCTGCGGATGCAGCCCGCAGACGGCGACGCTTCCGGCTCCGTGTGGAGCTGCCGTCACGGCACCCGGACGATCCGGATCTCGAACGTTGGGCTGGAGACCGGTTAATCCATCCGGGTGACAGCTCGGCAGTAGTAGCCCCTTGGGCTGCCTACTTATCTAACTTACTCAGCAGCCGTCCCGGCACACGGTGTTCTCCGGCGCCACTGCCGGGACGGCGTCAGCCCGCTGGCGCGGGCAGGGGGGGGAGAGATCCACATCGCTCCATGAGCAGCCTATGGCTCACCTCCGCGCTTACGGAGGCCCCGCCCCCATTGTGACTGGCAACCCGGCAAGAGGAGTCCGATGCCGACCAGCGTTTACAACTTGTTCGACGAACCGTGGATCCCCGTCCGTTGGGCCTCCGGCACGCCCCGAGTCGGCCCGCACGCCCATCCCGAACGGGTCGGACTGCGGGATCTGCTGCTCCGCAGCGGCGACATCGCCACCCTCGCGATCGCAGATCCTCCGGCGCACTCCGCGCTGTTGCGCATCCTGTACGCCCTCACGGCCCGAGTAACCGGGTTGGACGAGGTCAGGCCCGGCGACTGGGCAGCACGACGCCTGGACATCCTGGACGCCGGACAACTCCCCCGCGAGGGGATCAACACCTATACCGACCGCTATCGGCACCGCTTCTTCCTGTACGACACCGAAGGCAACCGCCCGTGGATGCAGGATGCCCGGCTAGCCGAGCAGTGCGACGCGAACAACACCGCCGGAGTGAACAAGCTGATCGTGACGCGCCCGGCGGGCAACACGCACGCCTGGTTCCGACACGGCAGCGACGCCCGCCCCGACCTGCCCACCGCCGCCGAAGCGGTGCTGAACCTGCTGGTGTGGCACTACTACGGGCCCTCCGGCCGCTGCTCGGCCCGCGAAGTGAACGGGGTCAAGACCGCCAGCACCACCGCAGGCCCGCTGCGCACAGCCCTCTCCTACCATCCCGAGGGCAACACCCTCTTCGAGACGCTGCTGGCGGGCTTGATCCAGCCAGAGCAGACCGTACAGCGGGAGGAGGACCCGTGCCCTTGGGAATGGGAGGAACTGCCCGACCCGGATGAGGCACCACGCCTGCCCAGTGGCCCATGTTCGCGGCTGACCGCGTGCTCCCAGCACGCCCTGCTGCTCGTCCCGGACGAGAAGAACCCGGAGCTGGTACGGGACGCGTACATCACCTGGGCGTACCGCGCCGGCCGTATCCCCCGCGACGACAACTACCTGATCTGGCAGGTCAGTCAGCAGGGCAACCGTTACCCGCGCCCGGCGGACTCCCGGCGCGCGCTGTGGCGGGACCTGGACGCCCTACTGCTCAAAGAGCCGCCCGGCACTGCCCAACCCCGGCGCCCCAAGGTATTCGAATACGCGAGCGAGGTCTCCGAAGAGCTGCAGGTGCGGGCACTGGGTTTCGAGCAGGAAGGCCAGGCCAAGGACATGCAGTTCGTCGATGCCGCTACACCCCCCGTCCTCGGCTTCGTGGAGGAGAAGGCACACGCGACCGCGCCGGCCGTGGGGCGAATGCGGCAGCTCGGCGAGTTGCACGGACGCCGCCTGGAACGCGCTGTCAAGCGCGCCTGGGCCGAGTACACGGACGACGCAAAAGCCAAGGGCGATACCTGGGCGGCCGAGGCCGCAGCCCGCTACTGGCCGGCTGCCGAGACCGAGTTCTGGAGCCGCTTCCATCGGCTCGATCGCACCGACCAGGAGCCGAGCGCCGGTCTCGACCCGGCCGCGGCCCGTGCCGCGTTCCTGCGGCTGGCCATCGACGCGTACGAGACGGTGACCGCCTCCATCACCCGTACCCAGCGCGGTGCAAAGGCGGTCTCCAACGCCCGCATCGAACTGTTCGGCGGCGTACGCAAGAAAGCGGCAAACGCACAGGCCGCATGACGGCAACGCCGTCACCGATTCCCTCACCAAAGAAAGGCCATGGATGACCACCCAGACCGCCGCCGATGAGCGAACTGCCGCCCGACGCCGTCGACTTGTCGCCTATACCCGCTGGATCGAGGAACTGTGCAGAGACGATCCCGGAGCCCGTATCGCGCTGCGCAGCGGACTGCGCCGTGACCTCGACGACGTGCCCCGCATGCATCGCTTCGTCGCTCCCTGGCTGCCCCAAAACGGACAGGTACTGGAATCCGAGCAGAGGGCGTACTACGCGGTGGCGGCGATGATCGCCGCACAGCCCCGCAACAGCTACGCCACCCCGGACACCCCGGAAACGGATCCCGCAGCTGATCCGGATTCCGCGGCTTCGCAGGAGACACCCGCACCTCGCTACGGCACAAGTCTCGGCCTCGCGTTCGCACTCGCCGTGATCGAAAGTCCCGGTCGAGAGCGGGAGATCAGGGAGTCCACAGCCGAGTCCCGGCTGAATCTGCTAACACGGCAGAGCCTCAACGGCCTGCACCGGCACCTGCCCGCCGCCGTCAGGTACCTGCGCGAGGTAGACGTACCCATCGACTGGGCCCAGCTGCTGTCCGACCTCATCGCCTGGCCCACCCACTCCGGAAAGATCTCCCGACGCTGGCTGCAGCACTACTACCTCCAGCGCACCCGGGCCCTGCACGAGCACGCACAGAGCACCGACCAAGGCGAAGCAGAGAACCCCAACACCACCGCGTGACCCAGAAGCCAGCCGTCACACCGCCCCTATCTCGCACCTCCACACGCCCAAGGAACGAGGAACCCTCATGTCCGCACCCGCCCGCTTCATCGACATCCACGTCCTGCAGTCCGTCCCCTTCGCCAACCTCAACCGGGACGACACCAACTCCGTCAAGACCGTGCAGTACGGCAACACCCTGCGCACCCGCGTCAGCAGTCAGTCCTGGAAGCGCGCCATCCGCACCGTCTTCGAAGACCACATCGGCGAGGCCGCGCTGCGCACCCGCCGCATCGGCGAACGCGTCACCCGCGAACTGGAGCACCGCGGCTGGCCCACCGAGCTGGCCCAGCGCGCCGGCGGCCACACCGCGGCGGCCAGCGGCATCAAGTTCGAACTCGCCAAGGCACCCGGCGAGGCCAAGCAGACCGTCCCCAACAAGGTGCTGACCAACGCGATGGTGTACGTGCCGCAGGCCGCGGTCACCGAGCTGGCCGACCTCGCCGAACAGCACCGCGACGCTCTCGAACAAGCCAAGGACATCAAAAAGCCCGCCGACAAGAGCATCCTGCCCGCTCGCGAGGTGGAAGCCGTGCTCCGGTCCCGCAACGGCGTCATCAACCTCTTCGGACGGATGCTCGCCGAGATCGACGACGCCGGCGTGGACGGAGCCGTCCAGGTCGCCCACGCCTTGACGACCCACGAAACCGACGTCGAACTCGACTACTTCTCCGCCGTCGACGACGTCACCGCCGTGTGGGACGACGCCACTGGCAGCGGCCACATGGGCCACGCCGAGTTCAGCGCCGGCACCTTCTACCGCTACGCCACCGTCGACCTGCGCGACCTGATCGCCAACATCGGTGACCAGAACACAGCCGCCCGCGACCTGACCGCCGCGTTCCTGACATCCTTCATCACCTCCCTTCCCCAGGCCAAGAAGAACTCCACCGCCCCGCACACCATCCCCGACCTGGTCCACATCTCCGTACGCACCGACCGCCCCCTGTCGTACGCAGCCGCCTTCGAAAAGCCCGTCCAGGCCAGCCCACAGGGCGGCTTCGCCGAGAACTCCCGCATCCAGCTCACCGCCTACGCCGACGCCGCCAACACCCTGCTGGGCACCCGCGGCCTCCTCACCTCCGGCTGGGCCAGCCTGGAAACCAAGGACCTCACCAGCCTCGGCGAGCGCCGCGACTCCTTCGACGACCTGATCACCACCGCTCTGGACGCCGCCCTCACCCCCACCACCGAGGTCCAGCAGTGACCACAAACCTCTCAACGAGGCCCGCAGCAAGGAGGGTCCACCAGTGACCACCACCACACAACCGGGGCTGCTGCTGCGCCTTGCCGGCCCCCTGCAGTCCTGGGGCGAGCGCAGCCACTTCAACGAACGCGACACCGCCGGCTTCCCCACCCGCTCCGGCGTCATCGGGCTGCTCGCCGCCGCCCTGGGCCGCCACCGCAGCGAGAGCCCCGACGACCTCGTCCGGCTGTCGATCACGATCCGCGCCGATCGGCCCGGCGTACTCCTGCGCGACCTGCACACCGTCGGCGGCGGCCTGCCGGCCAAAGCCACCGTCACCACCGCCGAGGGCAAGAAACGCAGCGGCGACACCGCCACCCTCCTGACCCACCGTACCTACCTCGCCGACGCCGCCTTCACCCTCGCTCTCACCACCCCGGGCGGCGACACCGATCTGCTCGACCGAGTCGCCGGGGGTCTCGCCGCCCCGCACTGGCCCCCCTACCTGGGCCGCCGATCCTGCCCACCCGAAGGCCCCCTCCTCCTCGGGCGCTTCCACAACGTCCTGCACCACCTCATCCACCTGCCCATTGCCGCCCCCCGCCCCCAAGGCAGCACACGCGGCATCGACTTCCTCTCCGACCAGCCCCTCCACCACCTGCCTGCACCCGACAGCATCGCCGACCCCGGCACCGAAGCCGAAGCCCACCCGGCCGGCGAGGTCAACGACCAGCCGCTCAGCTTCCACCCACGCCACCGCACCTACCGCGCCCGCCCCCTCTACCGGCGTGTCCTCCACCTGCCCGCCGACCAGCACACCGGCCTCGGCACCGACCACCTCAACAGCCTCACCACCTACCTCAACCAACCCGAAGCGAGCTCCCGTTGAGCGTCTGGCTGACCCGCATCATCCCCAACCCCCGCTCCCCCGAGGTACGCCGTGACCTAGCCGGGCGCAACACGGCCATGAACCTGCACCGCCGCCTGATGTCCCTGTATCCCTCCGACGCCGGCCCCGACCCCCGCGCCCGCTTCGGCGTCCTCTTCCGCATCGACGACACTCACACCGGGCCGCACATCCTCCTGCAAAGCACCCACCAGCCTGACCTCACCCGACTCCCCGAGGGCTACGGCACCCATCAAAGCCGCCCCCTCGACGCCCTCCTCGACGCCCTCAAACCCGGCCTGTCCATCCGCTACCGCTGCGCCGCCAGCCCCGTTCGCAAACCCGGCGCCACCACCCGTGCCCTGTACAACCTCCCCGCCGTCGTCCCCCTCACCGGCGCCCACGCCGACGAATGGTGGACCCGACAAGCCGACGCCGCCGGCCTCAAAGCCCTCACCCTCCACTCCCGCCCCCTCGACGCCGCCCAGGCCACCCGCCAGCCCGACCAGTCAGGCAGCCCGCAGCGCATACACCACGCCCGTACCCGCTTCGACGGATCCGCCACTATCACCGACCCCGACCTCCTCCGCCAGAAGATCACCGAAGGCATCGGCCGCGGCAAGGCGTACGGCTGCGGCCTCCTCACCATCGCCCCCGCAAGGACCACCACATGACACACCCCGCCGCCGCTCCACGCGCGGCGCACACCCCCAGAAAGAAAATGCAAAGTCCTCCTAGAATCGCAGGTCAGGAAGAGTCCATTCCGCGCAAGCGGAGGTGAACCGAGGTAGTCAGCTGCGTGGTGGGCGGCGAATACGGAGGTGAACCGGCGTCGGTGTCGCGTACTTGGGAGCGGATGTCCACTCCGCTCGATCGGAGGTGAACCGTCCGTGCTACAAGCGATGGACGAGGTGGTCACGTCCACTCCGCGCGAGCGGAGGTGAACCGGTGAAGCGCAGCCCGTAGGGCGTGGTGTCGACGTCCACTCCGCGCGAGCGGAGGTGAACCGCTGTATGGCGGCGCGGCAGCGGAGGGCGGCGGGTCCACTCCGCGCGAGCGGAGGTGAACCGTCGGCGTCATCGATCTTCCCGGACGCGGTGAAGTCCACTCCGCGCGAGCGGAGGTGAACCGTATCTTGACACTTGCTTCGTGCGGACCTAACGGTCCACTCCGCCCGAGCGGAGGTGAACCGGTGTGGGGGACACCGAAGTGCCCCGGCACGGAGTCCACTCCGCGCGAGCGGAGGTGAACCGTCGTCGGTCAGCGTCCGGCACACCTCGGTGATGTCCACTCCGCGCGAGCGGAGGTGAACCGTCGGTCGTCAACACCCTGCGGCTGCGTCTGGAGTCCACTCCGCGCGAGCGGAGGTGAACCAGAGGCGGCAGACGCTCTCGGGAGCAGCACGATGTCCACTCTGCGCGAGCGGAGGTGAACCGATCCCCGTCCTCGACCAGCAGGACCTCCTCAGGTCCACTCCGCGCGAGCGGAGGTGAACCGGGCCACCGGGTCGTTGTCGTCGCACCCGAGCAGTCCACTCTGCGCGAGCGGAGGTGAACCGGACGCCCGGCGAAGAAGAAGCCGCCGCGGCGGTCCACTCTGCACGAGCGGAGGTGAACCGCGACGGCGGGGCCGCTGACGCCCGAGGTGGACGTCCACTCTGCGCAGGCGGAGGTGAACCGACGGACTGCCGGCGTGGCTCGCGGCAGCGGCCGCCCACTCCGCGCGAGCGGAGGTGAACCGACGTTGCGGTGCCCCTCGTACGTCGTGATCGGGTCCACTCCGCGCGAGCGGAGGTGAACCGCCCGGCATCCGCTTCGGCAAGGGCCCCGAGGGGACCGCTCCGCGCAAGCGGAGGTGAACCGAGCTGGGGGCCCTGTACGTCCTGGGAGAGGTAGTCCACTCCGCGCGTACCGTCGGCGCCCCCCCCCCGCGGGCGGACCGGCCGCGGCGTCCACTCCGCGTGAGCGGAGGTGAACCGGTCCCGGCTGCCGCCCCGGCGCCGGTGTCCATGTCCACTCCGCGCGAGCGGAGGTGAACCGCCAATCACGATCACCCACGTCAGGGTTACGAGGTCCACTCTGCGCGAGCGGAGGTGAACCGCGGGAGTCGCACTCGAACTCCCTGGGCCCGGAGGCCACTCCGCGCGAGCGGAGGTGAACCGTCCACACAGACATGGTTAAGCCCCGCGAGGTGGTCCACTCCGCGCGAGCGGAGGTGAACCGGAGACGCCGTCGACCCCGACCTCCGGCCGGGAGTCCACTCCGCGCGAGCGGAGGTGAACCGCCACAGGAACTCCAGCGCGAGCAGCGTACCGAGGTGCCCGCTCGACCACGGTCGATACGCCGCCCGCGGCCGCTGCCGCCTCCAGGGCAACGCGACTCGGCCAGGCCGACGTCGCCTCGCCACTCATGCCTGCCCCCACGGGGTGTAGCCGAGGTCCAGGTGCTCCAGACCCGACAGGCGCTGCACGGTCGCGACGAGTGCCCGGGTGAACAGGCGCTGCGCGGAGTGCTCGCCGTACCGCTCGATGTGGTCGAGGACGACCTGGTGGTCGGTGGCGGCGCGTGCCCGCCAGTCCAGGACCTGCTCGACGGTCAGGTCCTCGAGGACGAGCTCCTGCTCCTGGTCGTCGCCGTCAACCGGGTCAGGGGCGGCGAGCGAACGCGGCGCGGGCAGGATGACCGGCGCTGTAGGCCCGGCCGGGACGTCGTCGGCCGGCTGCGCAGCCGCGGCTTCGACACGGGCCTGAGCTGCGGCGGCTTGCTGCTCGCGGATCTGTGCCCACCGGTGCTCGCGGATCCACGCCTGGGCGGTCACGTCCTGGTGCAGCTGCTGTTCGGTCGCCGCGCGGCGCTCGGTCTCGGAGGCGTGCGGCATCGCCGCGTCGACGGCGGCTGCGACTGCGCGGCGTTGATCGCGGCGGTCGGCCTGCTTTTCCTCGCAGCGTGGGCAGTCCTGGCCGGAGTCGAGCAGCACGCGGTCGTCGCACCGGACGTCGCCGCATCGCTGACGCTGGGGCAGGGCCAGGCCGATCAGCCAGCCCACCGGGTCCTTGATCGGCCCGGCCAGCCGCATCTGGTCCTCCAGGCGCCGGGAGACCCGGTCGGCGAGGACCTGCGGCGCATCCGTACGGCCGGCGAGGCCAACCACCCGGGCCAGCTCGCTGCGGGCGGCGGCCTCCACCAACTTCCGGGCGGCCGGACGCTCCAGGCGCGCCCACACCAGGTCCACCGGAGCCAGGACGGCCCGCAGATCTTTCGGCGGCAGAGGTACCCTCCCCCGCTGCTGCCTGCCCTGACCCGCTCCGTCCACGACCCTCACCGGTGCACCGGCCACCGGCCCGCGGCCGGCCTTCACGCCTTCGACGACAGGGGACTTCTCCTGCTGTTCCCCGCGGAGCGGGCCGCCGTCCTCGCGCACGCACGCGCGGTCCGGCCGACGGCCTTCGCCCCCACGGCCTTCGCCGGAAAAACCACAAGAGAGCTGCGGAGGAACTACGGCAGTAACCACAGAAGCGTGGTCTGCGTGGAGCTCTGCACCATCGGGACGCTCCTGATCCGCCGCATCCTCCACGCCCTCAGCACCGCAGATCCCAGACGTACCAAGGGCACCCGCAGCACCGACCGGAGCATGATCTCCGACTGCACCATCGGGACGCTGCGAAAACACCGCCTCGGAGCCCGAAACAGCCTCCACACAGGCCAGCGTGCGGCCGTAGGCGCGGGCCACCGGCAGCACCATGACCCGGCCCCGACCGTTCATCCGCGTCGACGTCGCCTTGCGCTGCCGCGCCACGACACCCGCCTCCGTCAACCTGGCCAGGACCTTCCGCGCCCCGGACGGCGAGCAGCCCAGCAGCCGCGCCAACGTCGCCGCCCCGCGCCCCTCCTTGACCTTCACCGAGCCGCCGCACAGCTGCAGCCAGCCCGACGCCCGCGAGTTCAGCACCATCAGCAGCAGCCCGAGCCGGTCGGTCGCAGCCCCCTTGCCCCTGCGGCCGGCCAGCAGCCCCGGCGGCGTCGGCTCCTTGTCCTTGGGAGACCAACCGTGCCCGAACAGGGCCTCGAGGAGGCGCAGCAGCGTCGCCAGCTCCGCTTTGTTCAGCGCCAGCGGGTGCGCCGCTTCCCAGCCGTGGCGGGCGTTCCACAGCGGCATGACCAGGCAGTCCAGCCCGGTCGGGTGCCCCTTCGCGTCCGTCACCACCTGGGTGTGCACGGCGTCCGACCCCCGCAGCGGGGGCAGCACGTTGCGGTGGACAGTCGACTCGCCTACCCCCAGCCAGCGACCCAGCTCCGCGACCCAGATCGACGTCTGGTTGTCGTTCTTCGCGCCCTTCGGCGCCCGCGACTTCGCGTACAGCACCACCGCCGCCAACTTCGGCGCGTCCTTCAACCCGGCGATCGACGGATCTGCCAGCAGCGCCTGGACCGCGTCACGCAGCCGCAGCCGCATCGTACGACCGAGACGCAGCGAGTCATCCGGGCCACCGTCGCCCGGTGCGCCCGAGGCCGGCACTGACCGAAGCCGACGGCGCGACGCCCCGCTGGCGAACTCCGCGCGAGGGCGGGGGAACATGGCGGCCGGTGCCGCCAGGACGCTCACTGCGCCACCCGCAGGGATGAGTGCTGCTGACGTGTCATACCGGCAACACCATCAGCCAAACCGGACACCCCCGGCTGAGCAGGAGCGGGAGGAGCCGAGAGGGCAGGAGACGGGGTCACATGCAGAGAGGGGACGGCGTGGGAGCCAGATGTGACAGGCATCCCGAAATAGCTCATCGCGCCACGCTGAGGCGGAGTGCCTGGGGACAGAGGACGCCCACGGGGCGCGACTGTGCCGGGCGGCTGGAAGGCGCCGGCGGAGGCGGCGGAAACCGACCGACTCGACGGCAAAAAATGCCCAATCCATGCCATTCGGGCATGGGCAGGCTGGCAGAAGGCAGCACTGTGCTGCATTATGGGGTCGCACCCCGCTTTCTACGAGTGGGTACGGCAAAGGCCCTCTTGTGGGGCTGGTTCTGGGAGAACCTGAAAATTGCCTTGATCACCCGGCGCCAACCGGAATCGATCTAGGCCCCGGCCCGGTCGCCAAACCGGTCCGATGGGGAGAAGGCCGCGCGCGGTGCGCCAACACCAGCGGCCAGGGCGGCAACCGCCCAGTGGACCTATCTCATCTCCACCCCCACCAGGGGTGAGATGTGCCTACGACCGGACCGACGCGGAAGCATGAAGAAGGCACCCGGCCCCCGGAGCGACGTGCAGGTCATCGCTACTACGGGGGCGGGTGCCTTGTGTGTCTGGCAGAAGGTACGGGTACCCTCATTCATGTCGAGACCATTCCTATGGTGGTCTGCGGCCGTGCCCCGGAGTGCAGCCTCGCGGGGCTTAGCCATGTCTGCATTGATCCTATTCGCAGACACACTACCCCCCACGCGACGCCTAACGACACTCCAGCACATGCCGTGTCGGCCTTGCACAGCATGCTCCTGACGGGTCGTCAACCCGAAAATCCCCTGCCCCTTCGAGGAATCTCGGAGATCCGGACCGGCATGATGAGCAGCATGCACGCAACGCCGACCGACTCCGACTCCCTGGACGTGGAGACCTTCGCCAACCCGGTCCAGCAGCGCCGCTTCGCCACGGCGATGGAGCGGATCGCCTCCGCCCGAGCCCCTGGCAACCCGGTGCGCATTTTCGTCAGCGCCGGCCCCAGGGCGATGAACGGTCCGAAATGGGACAATTGGCTGGCGCTGATCGCGGAATCTCTCCCCGACGGAGTTGAGATCCTCCACTACCGCCAGGTCTTCAACGACGACCGCCCGTACGACTGGGGATCGATCGTCGAAGACCTGGACGGGCTCATCATCGTCGGAAAGCAAAAGCGGCCCGGCAGCCGCGTCTATCTTCTCGGCCCCATCGCCCGCCTTGAACTGCGCTCGCTCGTCGCCCGAAAGCCCGTGCTGCTCTACGGACACAACCTGGGGCTCATCCCGGTCATTGACTGCAAGAGTCAGGTGCTTGCCCCGGAAG
Source organism: Streptomyces sp. CB02959 (assembly GCF_002803155.1). Lineage (GTDB taxonomy): Bacteria > Actinomycetota > Actinomycetes > Streptomycetales > Streptomycetaceae > Streptomyces. The sequence goes on along the minus strand of NZ_NNBP01000024.1, from coordinate 66,223 downwards.
ACGCCCCGCGACTGAAGCTCATCGCCCCGAAGCGATGGAGGAAGGACAGTGCGACGCTGCAAGCTGCGCTGCACGCGCTCACCCCGGCCAGCGAGGACACGAGCACCGGACAGCACACCAACGTGGTCGACCATCTCGCCCATCCGTTCGCCGCACCTCCCCGGTGAGTTATTCGACTCGATGTTGAGTACAAACGTGCAGGTAGGGCTTGTAGTGCCCATGATCTGAGCAGATCTTTTGAGTGTTGCCAAGCGGACTCGGGCGAGGAACACCCAGGCTTTTCAGAGAAAGAAATTCACCACTCTCGGCTTTCCGCACGGTGGAATGAGGCACCTTCGCGCGCCTCGTTGTTCGTTCACGCGTAGCTGTTGTGTCACATGCCAGGTGGAACGGGCTGTCCGATGCGCACGTACGCGGCAGTCGCGTCGTCCGACTGCTTGAACCGCGGCCACTGCTCGCCGAGCGGGTCGGAGAGCTCGGCTTCGCGGGTACGGGCGATCAGAGCGGCCGGCCCTTCGGTTCGCAGCAAGTCGAGGAGCTGTCCCCACGTCAGGGCACCGAAGCTGTCGACGAGGCGGCTTGCTCCGTCCGTCAGCAGCGCGGCCTGCCGGACCTTGGCGAGCTCTATGGTTCCGGTGATCGCTTCATCGGTGGCGGCGGGGTCGGTTGCTGCAACCCAGTAGCCTCCCGGACGGTTGCGGAGACGACGTTGGGCGGTGACGAGTGCGGAGACCCGCGCTGCGTGCTCGGGAGTACCAGTCGGGCCTTGGAGGGCGGCGCGCATTTCTTCGCCTGCCACGTCTTCCACGCGCTTGTCGGCGACGGTCTGGATGCCCTCGTTTCCGAGGTCGAGCACCAGCACGTTGTCGGAGAGCACCAGGTAGTCGAGGGCGTCGTCCCGCTCACGGATCATCGCGATGGTCGAGGCGGGGACGGCCTCTTGGTCCAACGCGCAGGTGTCACGGTGCAGGTCGTTGACCTCAGCAATGGCGGTTCGCAGCGTCTCGCGCAGCGCCATCGTGTTGTCGCCGATCAGGTTGATCAGGCGTGTGCCGAGCTGGTGAACGAACCATGGGGTGCCATGGACGCACCCCATGGGGAGGTCCGAGGGTGCGGACAAGCCGTCCAGAACCACGACTCCGGTGGGGCTGACGAAGACGCTGTCCTCGTTCGCGTTCCCCACGCCCTGAGCCGATGCGATGGATACCTGCACGTCATGCCCCTTCCGGGCGGTAGAACGGCGTGATTGCCCCAACAACGACACGGTTGGCAGGGGGCGAGGAATGAACTCCGCGGTGACCCAACGTACCACCTTAAGGCGGAATGACTTAAGGATGGGGCTATGGGAAGGTGCCCCCGGCCTATGGCCAGGGGCACCTGGAAGGAGCGATCAGGTGATGGAAAGCCGGTATCGCATGCGGTAACGATGCGCTGCCTTCGTAAGGAGGGACACCTCGATGGGGCGCTCATTGTCCGAGTAGATGACGCGGAAGGTCAGCATCACCGGCATGTCCTTGGGGAGTTCAAGGGCTACCGCCTCGTCCTCGGTGGGGATCTCGGAGGAGACCTCGTCCACGAACTCCCGCGGCGGGTAGCCCAGTTCACTGAGGAGCGTGGGAGTGCCTCCGCGAATCTTCCGCCGCTCCATCATTGCCGTACCTTCCGCCAGCTCGAGCGGGTAGTACGAGCGAGCGAGTTCGGTGGGCTCATCATCAAGGAGCAGCACCTGTTTGCGCAGGAGGGCGCGTCCGCCTTCCTCCAGGCCAAGAGCCTTGGCCACCTCGTGTGGTGGCACGACGGCTGCGACCTCCAGCAGCTTGGCCGAGCCTCGCTGCGACCGCTTCTCGGCCTCGCTGATCCAACGGTACGGCTCCCTGGGAGCGGCGGGTGGCACGTAGACCGCCGGCGAAATGGCCTGCTGAGTGCTGCCCTTGACGAATACGCCCTTGCCCGGCTGTCCGACCAGGAGTTCTTCCTCCTTCAACGTGAGGAGAGCCTTCTGGATGGTGGTCCCAGCCACCCCGTACTGCTCCATCAGGGCCGGAGTCGATGGCAGCTGCGACCCGGGTGCCAGGTCTCCTCTGGTGATCTGTCGCCGCAGTCCAGCCGCGATTTTCTGGTGAGCCGACCGCTTGTCCTCGAATGTTCTCGCCATGGATCAGCTGGCCTGCTTCCTCTGTCGGTACTGGAGGTGCCGAGTCATGGTCATGATGCTGACCTCCATCGGCGTTCCGAGGGTGGACGTAGTGAATCGCGTCAGGACTAGCACGGGTGTGCGTGCTGGCAAGCCCAAGGCCTCGCATTCGCTGGTGGTGGCAGCAGCGGCTGCGACGTCCTCCAGGGGATCGCTCTCGGCGGTGAAGCCGAGTTTGGCAAGCAGTGTCACTGCGCCTCCGGGGATCTTTCCCGTTTCGGCGAGTCCGGTACCTCGAGCGATGTGCGCCGGGTAGTACGAGTCGGCCAGCTCGACCGGCTGGCCGTCCAGCAAGATCAGGCGACGCCGGACCACGACCTTTTCAGTAGTGGCTACGCCGAGGAAGGCGCGCACGGACTCCGGTGGGTCTACTTCCTCTACGGCAAGCAGGCGCTGCCTGCCCCGCCGCCCCCGTGCTGCGGCCTCTGTGCTCCAGGCGTCGCGCTCTCCTGGCTGACGTGGCGCGAGATACGGCTGCGCTTCGCCTATCCATGCATCGTCGCTGCTCACGGCTCATCCTCTCCGGTCGTCCAGACCTGCTTCAAACCTTAGTGCCCTGTTGCTTCAGCCAGCTTGGTGCACCATAGGGCTTGTGGCCTTAAGGCTAATGGCCTTATGGTCGCATAGTCCCCGCAAGGGATGGGTCGCCAGACGGCGCTTATTCGGCCTGCCCAGATGCACATGACCCGCCTTTGCGCGGACGCCTACCGAAGGGAGCTCCACCCCATGAACGTCACCCGCCGCCCCGTCGCCAGCCTCGCCACCGAGCACTTCGACACCGAGACGCTCGAACTCCTGAAGGCGATCGAGGTGCCGCTCCCCGAGTTCACCGGCCTGGACCTCGACGTCGCCTTCGGGACCCCGCTGGAGATGTACGCCGCCGGCTCCCTCCCCCACGAGCAGCTCGACGGCCTGGGCATCGACGCCGCCATCGAGGCGATCGAGGCCCGCGAGAACCGCATGCTCGCCGCCCGGGACATCACCGCCACCGACCCGACCGCCACCGACCTGGTGCGCGAGCGCCTGGTCGACGTGCTCCTCCCCTACGCCGCGCAGCTGCGCATCACGCCGCCGGCCGCCGAGCCCCTCCCGATCGCGGCCTGACCTCCCCGCACCACCCGCCGGGTCTTCGGACCCGGCTCCCCCACCCGGATCCGCCCCCGCGGGCGGCGCCGGATGAGGGAGCCGGACCACCGCCTCCTCAGCACAACCGCACCACCGCAGTAAGTCGTCCGCCCCACCGGGGTGGCCGGGGTCGAGAGCACCATCAAACTCCCCCGGGGTCTTCTCGACCGATCTGCGTGTACATCGCAGCGCAATGCGCTGTCCGTCCGTCAGGACGCCCGCATTCCGAGCGGCCTGACGGACGGACAGCACACCGCGCACATCCCTACAACTCCCCATGAGGAGTCCGCATGCCTGGCCCCACCGTTGGAACCACCGCCCGATACCGCAGGAGCCGGGCCCGATCCCGGAACGTCAGCCCCCGCCCGGCGCTCGTCATCTCGAACCTCAGGCCCCACCAGTACGACCTTCGCCCGGCCTGCGCGTCATTGATCTGCCCCGACTGCAGGACGTGGGTGCCGATCACCGGCATCAACGCCAACAAGCCGAAGCTCGTCCCGCACGACACCGGTCTCGCGCAGAAGGCCACTGCCGTCCGCTGCCAGGGCAGCAACCGCCTGGTCAGCATCGACGTCAAGGTCGCCGAGTGGCAGAGGCGCTTGGAGGACGGGGGCGCCGAGACGGCCAGCCGCCGTCTGACCACCGTGCTGCGCAAGCCGCGGGTCGCGCCGGCGCCGGCCGTCAGCCAGATCGCCGCCCAGCAGCGGCCGTCGGTGGACGACGACGGCGACGGGCGCACCCTGTGGCTGGTGCGGGAGATGGGGTGGGCGTCGACGGAGCGGGCGGTCCGCGACACCGATATGCGGCGCGCGCAGTGGCCCGCCGGTGACGCCCCGTTGGACAGTCCCCCGGTTCCGCTCGACACGCTCCACCCCACGCTCCCCCGGCGCTGAGCCACGTTGTACGACCGACGGCGCCCCGGCTACCTGCTGCACGCGGGTAGCCGGGCTGTTTCTCTGCAGTCCGCGCCGATGAGCGCATTCGGCTCCGGCTGACCAGCCCGCACTGACCCCACCAGGCGCCGTCCGGCGCCGACTTCGCCATGCCCTCATCCACCCCCGTCGTGCCGCCAGCCGGTACCGAGAGGAGCACCACCATGACGAGCACCGAGGTCGCCGACCTTCACGCCCGCTACTCCGCGGCTGTGGCCGCGCACGTCGCTGACCGCCTCGCCGAGGCCGGCGTCGACTCGACCGACGCATCCGATGACGTGACCCAGGAGGTCTGGCTGCAGGTCTGCCGCCAGCTCCACGTCCCCGACGGCCGGGACCTGATCCGCATTGCCGACCGGGCGGTCGACGAATTCCTCAGCGAGCAGCGTGCCATCCGGGAGGAGCCGGCTGGTCTGCGGCCGCAGGGCATGCCGGTTAAGCCGCACCCTGAGTACGTCATCGCGGTCAGCGAGCCGACCAGCGCCGCCACCGCGGCCACCGCGCCGGGCCATTCCCGGCAGACCCGGCACGCGCTCACTGCGCTCGCCCGCACCACCCCTGCGCGGCGCCGCCTGATCCGCACGTGCGCGGAGGAGTACCTGTCCCAGATCGACCGCCACCGCCTGCCGATGGGGTACGGCCAGCCGATGCTGTACGACCCGGCTAACCGCGCTGACGCCTACCGCATGCGCCGCGGAGCCCAGCTCGCCGGCATGCTCGGGATCTCCTGCCGACCCGACGACAAGGACCTGCCGGAGACCGCCCGCGCGGTGGTCGCCGCGGTCGACGCCACCGTCCACGAGCTGACCGCCGTCGCGCACTGCGTCGGTGACCCCGTCGGCATCGCGGTCGCCTACGTCGTCGCCGCCGTCCGACAGCCCCGCACCACGGAGCCCACCCCGCTCGCGGCCTGACCAACCTGCGCCCGCCCACGAACGACCACGGTCCCGGTCATCCGCACTCACCGCGGATTACCGGGACCGTGGCTGCTCGACCGGGCAGTCAACGGCGACAGCCCCGGAAGGTCAGAGCTCCGGGGCTGTCAGTACCAGGGCCTTATGGGAGGACCTGATGAGCAACATCATGACACTCGCGCCGTCGCCGACGACACGCGGTTACGACCGCAGCTGCGGGACCAAGGACGCGAACCACCGCCTCGGCGCTCATCTGCTGCACGCCGTGCGCCAAGCCGATTCCCACATCCCCGCAGGCCACCGGGCGCCGCGCACGGTCGCAGAGATGCGCGCCCGCATCAACATCGCGATGAACCAGGCATGCTCCCGCTGCAGCGGCGCGGGCGGAACGGTGATCGACAGCAGCGGCGGAGGTGTAACCCGCCAGTCCTGGCAGACCTGCACCGCCTGCAACGGATCGGGGGTGGCCCAGTGAGTACGCCGGCTCCCGCCCGCTGCAGCAGCTGCCAGGGGTCCGGCCAGGGCCAGACCGTCTACACCGGCACTGGCAGCCACCGGGAAGCCTGCGGTGCCTGCAACGGAACCGGCCGCCAGTAACCACCGCCACTGACCGGGCCTGGCGGGCCAGAAGGCCAGCCGCACGCCATTCGCGGCCGAGGCCACTGCGCCCGCCCGGTCGAACTCACCGTCCGGCAGGAGCCCGTGAGCAACAGCCCCTCCGGCATACGCCGGGCCCGTGCCGCCGCCGCTCAGCAGCGCGCAGCACGGGCCATCACCCACTACGGACTCGCGCACCCGCAGGCCCTCGCGTCGCTCGCCGCCGCCGCTCGCGCGGCCAGAGCTGTGTGGGAGGCCGGCGGGGCCGTCCCCGACATCCACCCACCAGCAGCATCTCGAAGAGCAGCGAAGCCTCAACTCCACCCGCAATAAGAACCGCCGGCCTCCCCAACCCGCACCACCCAATCAAGGAGAGAGCAATGCAGCAGGGCACCCACCACTTCGTTCTCACCCTCCAGCAGCAGACCCCCGGCGGAGCCATCGCGTTGGCGACCTTCGCCAACGGCTGCACCCCGCAGCCGGGCCAGACTCGCGCCGATGTCTACGCCGACCTTCTCGAAGCGGTCACCTACCAGGACCCCGCGCTGAAGGGCGCCAACGTCATCTTCTTCGCCCTCGAGCGCAACGAGCTCTGATCGGCCCGGCATTGCCCGTCGGTCCCGACCCTCACCGGGCGGGGCCGGCGGAGAGCGCCGGGAGATCACCCCCGCTCCGGCCATCCGGCCGCCACCACGCGCACAGCCCCGGGGATTGCGCCCCCGGGGCTGCCGAACGGACCTTCTGGGAGGCCCTGATGAACCGCTCCATCGTACGCACGCCCTACACATCCTCCGCCGACCTGCCGGTCAACACCGACTGGCGGGCCCGCTCGGCGTGCAAGGACGAAGACCCCGAGTTGTTCTTCCCGATCGGCAACACCGGTCCGGCGCTGCTCCAGATCAAGGAGGCGAAGGCCGTGTGCCGTCGCTGCCCGGTCATGGAGCGCTGCCGGCAGTGGGCGCTGGAGAGCGGCCAGGAGCACGGCGTGTGGGGCGGCACCGACGAGGACGACCGGCGCCGGATGAAGCGCCGCGCCGCCCGCAAGCGCTCCGCCTGACTCCCGCCCCGCGGGAGCGGCGCGCGACTTCCGGCCCGCCCCGCAACACCCCCAGGACCGGCTGTCCGCACGACGGGCAGCCGGCCCACTCGCGCTCCCAGCCCCGGGAAATCCCGGGATCGCTTCCTCACCTGCAGGAGAGCCCATGCGTAGCAGGACCCAGCTCAACACCGCGACGACCACCGGCAGGCTGCCGGACTCGCTGTGCACGCACACCCCGAAGTGCCCGACGGCCGACAGCCCCGACCGGGAGGCCGCACATGTCGTGGCCGCCCATCCGGAGCAGGGCTGGAGCCTGTTGTGCAACTCCGTACTGCTGTTTGAGGACACCGGGGGGCTGCTCCCCGACGGCCGGGTCATCGACCCGCACCGTCCCGTCGCCGCTCTGGCCTGACGGCTGCCTGATCCGCCCGCATCGATCGCCGAACCCAGGCGGTCGGGACGGGCGGTGACTGGGAGCCGGGCAGTCCGGACCCGCCGGCCCCGGCCGGTGCACGCGATGTGAGGAGAGCACATGACCCAGCCCCAGACGCAGGCCACCACCCGCCCGCAGGTCACCTACACCCAGGGCGACATCGTCCTGTTCCGCGACGCCGAGAAGTTCTGGCTCGGGCAGCCCGGCAACACCTTCGTCGGCCGGGTGGAGCGGTCCTGGCGGCACGCCGACACCCGCAAGGTCTTCTACGACCTGACCGAGCTGAGCAGCAACCGGGCCCGCGCCGGGATCGACCCCGCCTACATGCGGCTGCTCCCGGCCACCGAAGCGATGCACGACATCGACACCGCGCCGCTCAGCGAGCCGGACACCGGCGCGATGACCCCGGCCGCCGTCGCCTGGCTGCGCCAGCAACTCGGGCAGGACAGCAGCGCGCTGCCCGCCCGCCCCTGACCAGCGGTGATCCGGATACGCAACCGGCGCCGCGACTGACCACCCTCCGGCGGGGCCCGCGCTGACGCCGACAACAGCCGGGCCCCACCACCCCAACTGACCAGCCCAACCCCACAAAGAAAGTCGAAACACCATGGCGAAGTGGAACTGGAACGCAACCGTCGTCGAAGAGAAGAGCGGCACGCGCCGCGTCGGAACGGCGTCTGGAGAGGTCGAGGCCCCCACACGAGAAGCGGCACGTGACGAGGTGCGCCGCGAGATCGAGCGCGAGGGCAGCGGCCGCACCGCCTACGAACCGCGCGTTTTCTGACCGCACCCCCTCCCACGGGCCCGGCCGAGCCGACAGGCCGGTCCCCACCACCCACACCACCTACGGCCTGTCACGCAGGCGGCCCTCCGAGACCTCGGCATTAGAGCTGCCGGGGTTTCGGAGGGCCTGGTTACCACCCTACCGACCGACGCCGACCTGCGGTGGCCTCTTGCACGAGGCGCCGGAGTAAGAGAGGACACCCCGTGGCCAACACCACCACCCGGCGCAGGCGGAAGCCCGCCCCGGCTCCGAAGCCCCGAGGCGCGGGGCGCACCAAGACGACCACCCCCCCGGCCGCCGTCCCCGAGGGCAGCGTGCCCCGGCTGTTCGAGGAGGCCGCCCCGGTCCTGGCCGACGCCGCCGACCGCGCGGCCGACCTCCGGGACCTGGCCGCCGACGACGCCGCGCGCATCCTCGCCGACAGCGAGGCCAGAGCCGCCGAACTTCTGGAGGGCGCCCGCTCGGTGGCCGCCACGATCACCAAGGCGGCCACCACCGAGCAGGCCCGCGTCCTGGCCGACGCGCAGGCCGACGCCGACCGGGTCCGCACGGACGCCGCGACCACCGCGGCCGTCGGCGCCGACCAGGTCCTGGCCGACGCCGACGCGAAGGCCAAGCAGCTGCTCGCCGACGCCCGCACGGCGGCCGACACCGTCACGGCGACAGCGTCCGGCGAGGCCGACCAGGTCCTCGCCGCCGCCGAGGAGGATGCCGAGCAACTGCTCGCCGCCGCACGCCACCAGGCGCAGGACGTCACCACCACAGCGGCCGCGCAGGCCGACACGGTGCAGGCGCAGGCCGACCAGGTCCTCGCCGACGCGGAGGGCCAGCGCACGGAACTGCTGGCCGCGGCGGAGCGCACCGCAGCCGAGACCCGGATCCGCGCGGCCGAGGAGGCGGAGAAGGTGCGCGCTGAGGCGGTGGCCGGGGCCGAGCAGCAACTGCGTGCGGCACGGTCGGAGGCCGCCCAGCTGCGCGAGGACGCCAGCCGGGAGCGGGAGACCGCAACCGCAGACGCAGCGCGGGCGCGCAAGCTCGCCGAGGAGGACGTGGCGCGGCTGCGGGCGACGTCGGCCGAGGACGCGGAACGGACCGCCCGTACCGCGCGCGCAGAGGCCGCCCGGCTCCTGGCGGAGGCGAAGGAGAAGAACGAGACGGACCTCAAGGAGGCCGAGGCGGTACTGGCCCGGGCCCGGACTCGGGAAGGGGAGGCGGACGAAGCCCTCGCGGAAGCCAACGCCCGGATGCAGAGCGCGACTTCACGCACCGAGAAGGCGCTGGCACGCAAGCGACTCAAGCACCAGGCCCGCCAGGAGCGGCGGGACGAGAACACGGCCCGGAAAGCGAAAGCCCGCGAAGCACGGGATGCGCGCCGGGCCGGGCAGCCGACCCAGGCAGACCGGATCAAGAAGTTCGTCAAGGTCAACGCCGAGCGGTTGATGGTAGTCGGCCCGATCACCGCACCGATGGCCGTCGCCTGGACCGGCCAGGCCGGGTTCGCCAAGGACATCCTCGGCTGGGTCGTCCCATTCACGATCCTGTTCGCCGCGGCGTGGGAGCTGTCGACGGCCTTCGTCGGGTGGATGTACCACCAGGCCCGCCGCGGCGGCGACGCCGGAACCCTCTACCGAGCTTCCACCTGGGTTTTCGCTATCGGGGCCGCGGTCATGAACTTCTGGCACGCCTCCGGCGAGAGGGTACCCGGCAGCCGGGCATGGGACGCGACCGCTCAGAAGTGGACGGAACAGATCACCTACTGGCACTTCACGCCGAAGGCTGTCGCGTTCGCCGCGATGAGCATTGTCGGGATGGTGCTGTGGGAGCTGTACGCGTCGCTGATCCACCGCCGCAAGCTCCGTGAGGACGGCAAGGTCGCCAAGGCTCGTCCCACGATCGGAGCGGTCCGTTGGGTCCGCTACCCGGTCCACAGCTTCACCGCCTGGTCCCTCGCGATCACCGACGCGAGCCTGACCACTTTGGACCGGGTGTGGACCGCGGCCGGTGCGCAGCTCGCGGACCGCAAGGCGGTCCGGACCGGACGTGCCCTGCACCGTGTCGTCGTCCCGCGAGTCAGGACCGACGACCACGGTCCGGCCGCCATTCCCACGGTCCTCACCATCACCCGCATGGACCGGCCCGGACCGGCCGGCAACCACAGTCTGGTCCGCCCGGTCCAGCATGACCGGTCCACGGTCCGGTCCGGTCCGAACGCCGGATTCGCGGTCCACGGTCCGGTCCACGGACCGGACCGGGCGGACCGGACCGCCGCAGGGGCCCTCGCGCTGGAATCCGGTCCGACGGACCGCATCGCCTCTGACCTGCACGGTCGATCCGGTCCGGACCGGTCGGACCGGAAGACGAGGGCTGTCTCCGCCGCGCACGGCTCCCCTGCCGCCCGCAGCGTGACGGTCCGTACCGAAGCCCCGGGCCGGACCGGACCGCTCGACGGACCGGAAGACCACTCCGGCCCCGCGTCGAACCGGGAGACGAACAGCGGTCCGGACCGGACCGTCATCACGCTCACGGACCTGGAGCGGACCGCCCTGGACCGGCTCCGGTCCGAAGACCGGCCCCTGAACCGGACCAACATCGCTGCTGCGGTCCGGTCCGAGGGCGGGTCCATCGCCACGGACCGCGCCGGACAAATCGCCGTCGCGCTCAAGCAGCACACGGTCCACTGACCAGACCGCGCGGTCCGGCACCGTCCTGGCCCCGCCGTAACCGAAGCGCTCGAGCGACATCGTCCCCGGCTCCCCTCCGGGAACGGTGTCGCCTGAACGATTCAGGCGACAGAAGGCCCCCGCTGATCACGCTTCAGCGGGGGCCTTCGCTTCCCTACTCACGCAAGGAAAGAGCACAGCATGGCACCCACGACGACCGGGCCAGCCCCGAAGCCTGGGAGCTGCCGCACCCGTACGACGACCCCGCCGGCGCCCGCGCTGGCACCCCCCGCGGTGATCCCGCCGGCCCTGGAGATCTGGGCGCCCGACCCCCCGACCTGGGGCCAGCGCATGATCCCCAAGGGGATCCGGTCCGCGATGGCTGACCTGGGGCTTTGGCAGGAGCCGCGCCCCTTGAAGCCCTCGTACCACCTGGTCCAGGTGATCGAAGTCCTGACCCGCTACGGCTGGTGCCAGTCCTTCGATTTCTCCCCCACCGGACGCATGTGCATTAGGGGTGCCCAGACCTTTCTGGAATCCACCGGGCACGTGACCGCGATCGACCGGGGAAAGGCCGTGAATTACCTCCAGACCCAGCTGGCCCGCCAAGGCGTGAACATGCGGTTCTGGGCGTGGAACGACCTTTCTCACAACACTTTCCGGAGTGTGGAGGCCACGATCTCTGCGGCCTCTGACATGGCGCGTAAGAACGGAGAATGAAATGACGCCCGAAGAAGAGAGGGCATTCGAAGGAATTCAGGCCGGAATGGCGGCAGGAATGACCTTCGGAAATAGCACTCCGGATGCATCCCCGTACGCCGACGAAGGCCCATACGGAACCCCGGTATCAAATCACAAGAAGGCCGGTCTGACTCGCCGCGGAAAGGTCGCCATCGCAGTGGCCGGAGTGGTGATCGTCGGCGGCGGAACCATCTGGTTCCAGATCCATTCGGCGGCCGTCGCAAAGGACGAAAAGGAGGCCGCTGCCCTCCAGATCCAGATGAAGAAGCTGGAACTGGAGGAAATGAAGATCCGGAACGAGAAGTCGGCCGCCGACAAGAAGGCCGCGACCGCCTCCGCCGACAAGATCCAGGCGGCCGTCGACAAGTGCGTGAAGGACTCCTCCGACCTGCTCAGCAAGGAGTACGGAGCGCCCTCGCAGGGCGACGTCGTGGCGGGCTGCAAGCAGCAGTACGAGGCCGCCGCGGGGCCCGGCATGGAGGCCGCCGGCAGCGCCCAGGATGCCGGCAACGCAGGGGGTGGCGGCGGGATCAACTCCTCCGCCCTGCTGGGTCTCGTCGCCGGTGGCGGCCTGGCCGTCGCGGCGTTCGCACGCAAGGGCAAGAAGGCCGACGCGTAGTCACGCACGGTGATTAATTACTCCTCCCTCCTGGCGGAGAGTGCCGCAATCGGATCCCGATGGTCCGGCTGATCGGCCGCTCTCCGCCTGGGAGGTGAGGAGTGAGGAATCATCGGCGACCACGGAGAGTGAGGAAGTGATGGCGACCGATACGGCGCCCCCGGTCCCCGAGGGACCACCCGATCCGCCCGCTTCGCCGGCCGCCAGCACCGCTCCGGCGGCGACCGGAGACACCGGCATCATGGCCGCCCTGATGGCCGCGGTGGAGCCGGCCCGACCGGTCGCCGCGACCGGTGACAGTGCCAGGCCGGCCGACGACGATCCGGCCGCGAAGGTGGAACCCGACGGAGTGGTGGACCGCTCCTCCCCGGGCGTCACCAGCGCGACGATCAAGGCCCCGGAGGACCTGACCGGACCCGGCTCCGACGCGGCCGGCACCCGGTACAAGGAAGGCGTGATCAAAACGCTGATCCGAGCCGGCGCGACCCGCTGGGCGAAGGGCGGCGGGACAGCGAACAAACGGCTGGATCTGGAGAAGACCAGGGCCAGCGCGCACCAGGTAAAAGAGGCCCGGACCACCACGGTCATGAATTCGCCCGGACTTCCCACCAGAAACGGCTCCGGAGGGGCCAGCGGAGGGGGACGCAATTCCGGCGGAAATGGCGGCGGGAATTCGGGCCGGAATTCCACCGGGAACGGCTCCACGGGTGCCGGACGCGGTGGAAGCGGCGGTGCCAACGGAGGCGGCGGGCGCGGCTCGTCCGGCTCGAAGGGGAGCGACGGATCCGGCGGCGGGCGCGGCGCCAGCAGAAATGATGGCGGAGGCTCGTCGAAGGACACCAGCTCCAAGGGGGCCAAGGACACCTCTAAGGGGTCGAAGGACTCCGGGAGCAAGGGGAAGGACGGCTCCTCCGGGAACGCGGGAGTCGGCGGAAAGGCCGGTAGGGACGGAAAGGCCGGCGCTTCCGGAAGCGCCGGTGGATCGGCGTCGGGCGGCCCGTCCGGCGGTAACTCCGGCGACTCGAAGGGCAAGGCCGGCAAGGAAAACGGCGCGAAGGTCGACCTGAAGAAGGGCGGCGGTGGCCAGGGTTCGGGCGGCTCCTCCGGGAGCGGCGGCGGATCCGGGGCGAGCGGCGGTGCCGGCAAGAACGGAAAGAACGGCAAGGGCGGCGCCGCTGGCTACGGCTCGAACGGGACCGACAACCGGACCCCGCTCCAGCGCACGCGCGAGACGGGTCACGGCGACGGCTCCGCGGTCCGAAACGCGGTCGACCACGTCAAGGCGTACGCGAAGGGCGCGAGGGACGGATACCAGGACAAGAAGGCGGCGAACGGCAAGGAACACGCGCGGCTGGACAAGGCGCACGCCGACCACAAGGCGAAGCAGCAGGAGCCGAAGAAGGACGAGGCGAAGAAGCAGGGGGTGACGGTCACCGGCCCCTCCGGCCAGACGCTCGTCATCGCCCCGCCGGACGAAGGAGACGACGGAGTGAGCACCGACGTAAAGCCCCTCCTGGTCAAGAAGATCGACCCCAACACCCTGACCCTGGGTACCGCTGGCGCGGCCGGCTCGATCAGCCGGAAGGAACTCCGCAACTTCAAGCAGTACGAACGCAAGCTGGAGGCCAAGGAGAACCACCTGATCAAGGTGGCCGACGCGTGCAAGTCGCTCAAGGCCACCGCGGAGGACGAGGCGACGGACTGCCAGGGGCTGGCCGACCAGGCGAAGGCCGTCGAAGGCGGAGAGAAGCTGGCCGCGAAGCTGACGAGGCTGGCCGACCAGGCGAAGGCCCAGGCGACGGAGGCCGCCGAACTCCACAAGCGCGCGAAGCGGGCGGCGGAGATGTGCAGGGTCGTACTGACCAACATCGGCACCCGCTACGCGCCGCTGTACAAGGCCGTCGTGGACAGCGACGAGACGAAGCCAGCCGAACTCCGCTTCTACAACGACAAGAGCTCCTACGCGCCCGCCGCGTAGGACCAGACGGGAGACCCGATCATGGCGGAGCTGACGTACAAGGCCCTCGTACGCAAGACGGAGGCCAAGGAGAAGGCCCTGGCCCGCAACGCGGAGGGCGTCAAGACGGCCGCGGACAACATCAAAGCCCTGGCCGACGACACCGCCTCCGACGCGGACGCGCTGGGCGCGAAGTCCGTCGACCGCGACTCCCTGGCCGAATGCCAGGAGCTGGCGAAGGCCATCCGCGGGGTGTCGGAGGGCGCGATCACCTACGCGGCGAAGACGGCCGACACCGCGAAGGCCGCGAAGGCGGCCGGCGACCAGGCCCGCACCACCCACGCCGGCTTCCAGGAAGCCTTCGACCGCTCCGACGTCGACGGCCTGGAGAAGGTCTCGCGCGACTGGTTCGAGCAGGAATAGCACCACCCACCACCAGCGCGGCCGGCCCCGGGACGCACCCTACGGGCCGGCCGCGCCCTTGCAATCACCCAGAATCCAGGCAGGAGTACCTCGATGTCCACCATCACTAAGACCGTGCCGAGGGCGGAGCCGGCGGAGCGCGCCGCCGCGGCGCTCCAGATCGTCCTCCCCGTCGGGGTGGGCATCCTGGCCCCCAACCTGGACCCGAACGCGGCGGCCTGCGTCGGGGCCGGCTTCCTGGCCGGTGCGACGTTCGCCGGCGCCAACTACATGCACCGCCTGGGCCGTTGGGCGAACCAGCTCCCCGGGATCGACATCGCGCGGGCGCACCGCGACACCATGGGGATCTCCACGATCACCACCGGTATGGCCCTGGCCGTGGGCCAGCTGGGCGGATCCGAGACGTCCGAAGCCCTGATGGCCGGCGTCCTGGAGCCGACCACCGTTCCCGGGATCCTGTCGCTGGGCTGGTGGGCCGCGGTCGTCTTCACCGGCTGGCGGCTGCGCCGCGTCTTCGGCCGGCAGAAGATCGAGGTGAAGCAGACGCCGACGCCGACACAGGCCGGCCCGACCAATGCCGGCGACCCTGCTCCGGTGTCCCTGGCCGACAAGATGATCGCGGCCTGGGGGCGCGTGATCAGCGACCCGAAGACGGGACGCCACCGGAACCAGGTCCTGTCGGACGTCGTGATCTATGCGGACCGCTGGGAGGGCCGGATCACCGCGGCCCTGGGCGACTCCGTGAACGTGTCGAAGGAGGTCGTCTCCAGCCTCTTCGGTCGCCCGCCCGGGGACATCGAGATGAAGGTCGGCGCGCACTTCGGGGAGGCGTTCATCACCGTCTGGTACACCCAGCGTGCGGAGCTGGACCCCTCCACCCTTCAGGGCGCCTGGAAACGCGTCCGGGCGCGGGTCCTGCCGAAGACCCACCTGGAGGAGGTCGGCAAGGACGAGAACACCGGCGGCCAGGTGGCGCGCGTCGTGGCCGACGACGACCTGGACGCGCTCCCCCGCGTCGTCAACGTCGCGGAGCTGGCCGGCGCGCTCCGCCGCAGCATCGACCTCGTCTCCTACGAGCCGGGACGACGCGACCCGCGACGCGCCATCATCCGCGTCATGGACCACAACCCGCTGGAAGCCGGCCACGACTTCCAGGGCCTGGACTCCCTGGTGGCCACCCCGGGCGGTTGGGTCAACATCGGGAAGATCGTCTCCGGCTTCCCCGCGAAAATCCAGCTGTTCGACCCGCAGCTGGGAGCCCTCCACGTCGTGATCGCCGGTACCACCGGCTCCGGCAAGGGAGGCACGAGCCAGATGATCAGCCTGGCCTACCACGCCAACAAGATGGCCCAGATCTACGGCGACCCGAAGGGCGCCAGCAACCCCGCGATTCCCAAGATGGCCGCGTACAGCGGCCTGACGAAGCACGGCGCCCTGGGCGCCATGCGGCTGTCCTGGTGGGTCCTCCAGCACCGGATCGAAGAGGCCGCCGACATGGAACTGAAAAACTTTCAGGCGTCGGCGATGCGGCCGTACTGCGCCACCCTGCTGGACGAGGCCGCCCAGATGCTGGCCCCGGGCGCACCGAACCGCAAGGAGGCCATCAAGATCGTCAAGGACGGCGCCTCCCTGACCCGCTCCATGGGCATGCCCTGGGTCCTGATCAACCAGACCGTGAACCTGGAACAGCTGGGCGGCGAGCAAGCGATCCGCGCCAACCTCCTGGCCGGCGGGACCTGGATCATCCTCCGCACCGACAGCGACCAGGTCCACCTGGGCGACCTTCCCCCCGGCTTCGAGGGCCTGAACCCCTCCCTGATCCCGCCGGTATGGGTGGAGGAGGACGACGCGCTGGTCTACGACCCGACCATGGAGGAGTCGGACCCTCGCCGCACCTTCGGCCTGGGCTACGTCGCGGCACCGGGCGGGCGCGCCGGCATGATGCGGATCGACACCCTGGAGGACGCCACCCCGCACATCCGGCCGGAGAACATCATGGCCCCGGTCGACGTCCCCTGGTGGGGCGACCAGGCGTACATGGAGGAGCTGGCCCAGACTCCCATCCCCGGCTTCGAGGAGAAGGACGGCGACGGCGGGACCGACGAGGCGGGCACCTCGTTCGCAGGCGTCGACCTCCCCAAGGCCAAGAAGGAGATGACGGCAGAGGAGAAGGTCCTGGCCGCCCTCCGCGACGAGTCCGACCCCATGTACGTGGACATGGTCGATGAGGGCGACGAGATCGACCCCGACGACATCGACTACGTGGAGCGGGGCCAGCTGCTGGCCGCCTGTGAGGTGCCGGAGTCGACCTTCGCGAACGTTCTGAACAAGCTGGAAAAAAAGGGGCAGATCCACCGGATCAAGGATGGGAAAGGCTCGAAGGTGGCCCTGGGCGTCCGACCGGAGACCGACGACGAGGCCGCTTAACCGCTGTCGCAAAGCGGCGCGCTTCCCATATGGGTGGCGCGCCGCTCCCGTTCCGTACGGAACCCCGCCCCAGACCCGGCCACCACCGCGCCGACCACAGCCAGCACCCACCTGCCGTAGCGACCGTCACCGCACAGCACCACGCGCCCCTCCGGACAGCCCATCGCCGGTGGGGCGCTGCCGCCCTGCCATCGACCCGCTGGAGGAACAGCTCATGCTCATCCCCTCGCTCGCAGTGCCGGTTGCCCGGTGCCTGGAGCAGGCCGACCAGGACCAGGGACTGGTTGACGTCGACCCCTACGCCCCCGACGACGGCTCCTTACCGGTCTTCCGGTGGAAGCAGGCCGGGCGCAACAACCTCGCCACCCGCCGCCAGCTGCGGGAGATGGGCCTGCGCCCCGGAGGCCAGGAACCCGTCGCCCGGATCGAATGCCGCGGCGGCCGGCGCTTCGCGTGGCTGTACCGGATCGACCTGGCAAAGCCGAAGCTCCCGATGACCCTCGCGAAGGAAGCCGCGCTCGACAAGGCGATGGCAGCACGCCAGACGTGCCCCGGCCCCTGCAGCCGGCGCTACTTCCACTGCCTCCCGCTCAAGACCTTGGGCTCCTGCCTGGAGTGCTTCGACGGCACGCCCGCCGACCCCGCCTCCTACATCGCTCCCCCGGCCAAGCACCTGCTTGCTGCCTGAACCGAGAGGACCTCCACCGATGAGCACCGCCCCCTCGCCACGGCGACGGCCGCCGCCGCGCTCAAGGCCAGACCCGGAGATGGAGGCGTGCGGCTGCTGGGCGAACCGGCCCGAGCTGCGCGTCCGGCTCCTGCCCGTCCCGGCCTGGCCGGGACCAACCACCGTTCTGAACGACCCAACCCCGGCCACCCCGGCCGGGTAGGGACCGCCGGGTGGCCGCACTCGGCAACGGGCCGGCCACCCGCTCCCTCACCCTTCAAGATCAGGAGAACCCGCGCATGCGTCACCTCACCACCGAGCGACTTGCCCTCTTCGGCACCCTTCTGGCCACCTTCGGCGAGCTGCATCCCGGCTGCGACCACTGGATCCAGGGCTCGAAGACGGCAGTGCACAAGCGGCTGTACGGCGAGGAACTGGTCCACGCCGACGGCTCCCCCGCTACCCCGGACTCCATCCGCCCGACCATGACCACCAGCGCCCTCGGCCGACGTGCGGTGGCCCGCCACGTCGCGTCCTACACCGCCGTGCAGCTCGGGGCGACCGTCGCGATCACCCGGGCGTTCGGCTACCGCGTCACCCCGGCCGCGCTGCTCGCCGGCGCGGCCATCAACGCCGGGACACACGCCGCGATCGACCGCGGCGCCTTACTGCTCTGGCTGGCGAAAAAGGCCGGCAAGGACGGCTACATCGAGCACTGCCAGGCGGTCCGCCTCGACGACGAAGGCACGCTCACCAAGGAGCTCACCGGACCGGGCAGTTCGTGGATGGAGCTGGACGCTGCCCTACACCGCGCCATCGGCGTCGGCGCAGCCGCCGTGACCACCTGGCTCACCACCCGCAAGAGCCCCCGCCGATGACAACCACCCACACCCGCCTTCATCGCGCCCGCGGCTCCGCCCCAACGCTCCTGCACCCGAACCCGACCACGCCCACCTCACAAGGAGAGCCCACATGACCCCGCCGACCTATCCGCAGCTGCCGCAACGGTGCCTCGTCGTCCTCATCGGCCCCTCTGGCGCGGGCAAGTCGACGCTGGCCGGTACCTGGCCCGCCAGCCAGGTCCTGTCCCTGGACGCCCTGCGCGGCGCCGTCAGTGACGACCCCGGCGACCAGGCCGCGACCGCCGACGCGGTCGACGCCCTCCACATGCTCCTCGAACGCCGGATGAAGCGGCGCCTGTTCACCGTCATTGACGCAACCAACGTCACCCGCGAGGCCAGGGACCCGCTGGTCGCCGCCGCCAAACGACACAACATGCCCGTCATCGCCGTCATGGTGACCACCCCGGCCTCCGTATGCGTGGAGCGCCAGGGCCCGCGGCCGGCCAACCGGACCGTGCCCGACGACACCGTCCGCGCGCAGCACAGGGCGATGGTCCACGCGCATGCCAGCCTCGCGAGTGAGGGGTTCAACAAGGTGGTGTTCGCCACCGACCTGTCCCTGCTGCTGCCGCATCTGAACCGACTGAGCCAGGCCCGGAACACCGACCTCGGGCTCGACGGCAGCCAGGGCCTAGGCGACCTGCTCTTGCCGCGCCGCTTCTTCGGCCCGGAGATCCTGCCGCTGTGGCGCTGGAAGCCCGGATCCCAGATGGCCGGCGGGGACCGCGTCGCAGAAATCCGCCTCGGCCAGCAGCACCTCACCCTCGCCCTCCGGCACAACACCGATGGCCAGGGCGACATCGGCTTCGACGTGATGCTGCCGTGCCCCCACGACGACGAGTGCACCGGCTACGCCTGGGCCCCCGCCTACAGCATCACCTGCCTCTACCGGGCACTGAACGGCGAGCTGGACAACCACGACGACATCGTCTGCACAGTCCACGGCGGCCTCGACGACATCGACCAGGAGGCCGACGACCACGACCAGGACGACGACCCCGACGGCCGCGCCGACCTGGAAGCGCAGCACAAGGAGGCGGTCCGCGCGTGAGCCGCCCAGCCGACGGCCCCCACCCGCACCCCCTCACCCCGGCCGAACTCCCAGCCGGGGATGAGTGGTGGCACGGGTGCCCCACCTGCCACCTCCCGATCCAAGGCGGAAACGCCGGCCTCGCCGCCCACCGCAGCACCGTCCACACCAGCGCGGGCGACCCGCGCACCCCGATCAACATCCGGTTATGAGCGGCTCCGGCCGCCAACACCCCTGATGGAGGACCACATGGCCCGCAAGCCTGTCACCTGGTACATCGCCACCCCCGCCGACGGCATCATCGAGATGTCCCGCCAGGCCGGGACCCCGGTGAACCTCGCCGACGCCGTCGGCCAGGTCATCGACCACCCCAACCCCTGCGCAAACCTGTGGTTCGACGAGAGCCAGTTCTCGTACTTCCGCATGGTCAAGCGCGTCGGCGAGGCCCTGGAGGACACCGGCATCTGGCCTGTCACCTGGCCGGTCCGCCTGTGGATCGTGGAGCCGCTCGGTGAGACCGGCAACTGGAGCCAGCGCTACTACCCCTACCGTCTGCTGGCCCACCAGATCCGTGTCCTCGAGGAGACCGACGCTCACCTCGCGCTCGGAACCGGCGGCCGTGACGTCTTGGACGTCATCCAGCAGCAGATCCCCCAGCGGGCCGCCCGGTGGGCCGCCGACTGGGATGCCGACCCCGAGGGCATGCGCGAGCGGCGCTCGAACTGGGAGCAGTGCGGCGGCGGCAGGGGGGCACAGCCA
Organism: Streptomyces sp. CB02959; assembly: GCF_002803155.1. Taxonomy (GTDB): domain Bacteria; phylum Actinomycetota; class Actinomycetes; order Streptomycetales; family Streptomycetaceae; genus Streptomyces. Next base: position 46,020 of record NZ_NNBP01000024.1, on the reverse strand, counting down.
GCGGCCCAAGCCACCGCCCGCGCCCGGCGCGAATCCGCCGCCCACCGGTGGAACCAGCGCTTGGCCGGCAACGCTGTGGACAAGGCCCTCGCCGCATCCGGCGCCAGCCCGCAGGCCTTCAACTACGCCCGCGGCCGCGCCGCCAACCTGGCCATCGCCGCCCAGCACCAGGCCCGCCTCGACGCGCATGTGCTCGACCGGCTGCGCGGTGTCGACCTCGACGTCCCCGTCCCGGCTGCTGTCTGACGGATGCTCCGTGCCGTCCCGGCCCGCGAGCCGGGGCGGTCGCGGTGGTCCCTCAAGCGCCAGAAACCCCGGGACAGGCGCACAACGGCGTCCAACCATCTCGCCTGCCCCGGGCCAACCCACCCCGTACGAGACGAGAGAGGGAGATCCCCAGTATGGACCCCGTCCAGCGCGTACAGGCCCCAATCGGACAGCGTGCACTCCTACTGACCGCCACCCTTCCGCCGGCGGGCGACTGGATCCGCGGCATCAGCATCCGACAGCCGTGGGCCACCTCCATCGCCTCCGGGGCCAAGACGGTCGAGAACCGCCCGAGGCCCTGGTCCTGGCGCGGCTGGCTCCTGCTGCACGCGGGCCTGCAGACCGACCGGGCCGCCCTGCGCCTGCCGCTGGTCGCCCGCACGATCCGCGGCCGCGACCTGCCGACCGGCGCCGTGATCGGGGTCGCCCGGCTGACCGGCTGCCACCAGGACCCTGACGGCTCCCGGCCCTGCACCCCGTGGTCGGAGCCCGGCCGCTGGCACCTGGAGCTCGCAGGCGCCCAGGAGCTCGCTCTGCCGATCCCCGCGCGCGGACAGCTCGGGCCCTGGAAGCCCACCGAGGACCTGGTCGCGCAGGTGCGTCAGCAGCTGCCCGGCCTGCGTCCGTGAGCACCCGCCGTCAACCCACAGCCGCACCGCCCGAGCCGCCCGCCGTGCCGGTCCGACTCCTGGACTGGCGCGACGGCAGGCACTTTGCCTGGCCCGGCTCAGACCATATCCGGGCTGAGCCGCGGGTCAATGTGCAGGAATTCACGGGGCGTACGGACGAGACGGGGTCCAGCGAAGCATTCGAGCGCCGTCAGCACACTGCGCCGATCGGCCCCGATCGCCCCGAGAGTGCAGATGCCCACGTAGCCGAGCTCACGATGAGCCTTGGAGAGCCCCGTACTCGTCTTCGGAACGGGAGCCTCCGCGCGCAGGCGGACGGCCAAAACCGTGAGCCTCTCCTGGTGCGGTTGGCGGACGCGATTGTGGACCGACCACCGCATCAGCCCGACATGGGAGATGTCCGTCCACGGCACGCGGACACCACCGAGGCCACGCCCGAAGCTGATCTCCGCGGAGTTGAGGACAAGCGTCGCGACGTTCCGTTCGCTTGCGAACAGAGCAGCCCCGAAGAGCCACAGGAAGAGCAGCACCGGGATGCCGAGCAGCAGGGAGACCAACCAGCTCAACCAGTCTGACCAGTTCGCCCACCCGGCCCGCAGCGCCTCGGTGAAGATCCAGCCGAAGAACAGCGTGCCGACGCCGCCAATGGCCATGGGCTGGCGCCGGTTACGGGCAGCGGTCGCCGTGTCAGGACGCAACCGCACCTCGTCGTGCGCTGGGGATGACGAAGCTGCCGACGCTGGTCCACGGGCCAGCGCGAGATCGCCGGCGGTGTTCAGCGCGCGCCGCTGCGGGCGCGGCAGTCCGCGTGCGGCAAGGCTCTGTGCGACCCGCTGGTAGATCGCGTCCAGGGTCTGTGGCTCGGACTGGCGGAGTGCTTGGAGCAGAGCACCGGTGAAGGCCGTGTACGGTTCGCCGCTTGGTGCATGGGAGGGTGCGTTGGCGGTGGTTGAGGTAAGGGTGTAGGTGCCAGCAACCTCCAACTGGCCAATGATCAGGCCTTGTTCGTCGCCCATGGCCTCAATGGCCCGGCCTGAGAAGCAGCAGTCGAGGATCAGGATCCGGATGGCCGCTGGGCTGCTGGCCAGCTCCTCGCGGAGGGTGTCAAGCGGCAGGGCCGTATAGCGCAACAGGGACGGCTCGGTCTCGGCCAGGCTGAGGTAGAGGCGGCCCTTGTCGTCGAGCAGACCGTGTCCCGCGTAGTACACGAGCAAGACGTCCGTCGCTTCGCGAATCGTGTTGCTGAGGATGGGGCCGAGGCGCTGCATGTCGGCGGGATCGGAGACGACCTGGCACAGCTCGGGCGTGATCGTACCGGCGGCTGGGTCGGTGAGAACCTGACGCAATGCGTTCAGATTGGCGGCCACGGCAGGGATCGACGGCAGCTCGGGGGCCTTGGGGAACCGGCTGGTGCCGATCAGAACAGCCCGGGAACGGGCAGTTTCGGGAAACCGCGTCACTGCCCGGGCTCCTGGTCACCGAGCAGGCCACCGACCTCCCGGATCAGTGCCTGAGCGTCGGGGACCCGCTGCGCATCAAGTTCTATAGTGCGGTCGTCCGAGGTGATGGTGATCTTGAGGTCCGAGCGTCGCTGCCAGAGCCAGGTCGAAAGTGACCGGGCGAGTACTGCTCCCGCTCCTCCAGAGCCCAGCGCCACCACCAGCGCGTCAACCATTCCGCCCATCTCACCGGACCGTGGCGCCGCCCGCTCCAGCACCGCGCGGCCGCGCAGTTCGTCCTCGTGATGCAGCCAGTCGAGCAGCGACCTGAGTACGGTCTCGCCCTCGGAGCTGAGGACGGCTATCCGGACGCGGCGTGTTGATTCCACGGGATCATCCTGCCGGGTCACCGGTGTCCCGAACGCTCGAACGGCAAAATTGCGATGCCCGAACTGCGAGTCGGCCTGCGGTCGGACGAAGCGCGCCGTCGTAGCCGACCGCGACCTGTCGTGGACGTGGACCACCGCGACCTCGACGAGGACGTCGTCGACCGCTGGCCAGCACGCTACGGGCGCCCGCAGCGATTCGAGCTGGCTGCGGGCGCCGATGTCGCTCCGCGGCGACAAGACGGTGGACGTGACCAGGCCGACCCCGCCCACGAGCGCTAACCGCTGTAGCCGAGGTCTGACCATGTCGTCGCCGTCCATGTGGTCTCACTCGTGGAGTGGTCCACTGAGAGGAAGCGGAAGAGGCGGACGGTGGCGCCGTTGAACTCGCAGAATTGATCTCCCGGTCGGAGGCTGGAGATCGGCATTTCGTTGACGAGGCCGTCGGCGCTATTGACGCCAGGGCCGGCGCCGTTTGCGCCGTCTACAGCGTGTTCGCAGGCACGCATGCCCACCTTGCCGGTGACCTTCCTCCCACCCCAGGCGATGGTCAGTGTGACACCGTCCGGACAGGAGTGGATATCAAGGTCGTGATCGTCCATCATGCCCCAGCTGTCGTCATGGTTGTGGACGACAGGGCCTCTGTCGTCGAAGTCAGCCACTGAGTGGTAGCAATCCTTTCCCGGTGCCCCTTCCAGGGTGAACCGCGCGTCACGGAACTCAGGTGCTGGCTCGCCGCTTCTGGTTGCCCCTACAGAAGGGCTTGCTGTCCCTGCGCGGTTGCTCGGCAGGGAGTCGGCCGAACCGTGCTTACTGGAGGAGCAAGCCGTTACTAACACGGCAAGACTGACAAAAATCCCGGCTAATGCGCGCTGGCGCAAGCTTGGAGGCATGGTGAAACCCTGCCATCGGCATCGGGCATCTTCAACGCCCACGAACGCTGCTTGGGACGGTTGCCCGCCACCGTCATACAGATGCTGCGCGAACACGACGAGCAGGCCGCCACGGTGGCGAGCACGTGATCACCCCGCTACTTTGCGGCTGGCGTCTGGGCTAAAGCGTGTTGCAGAAGGCCGCGATCAGGGCGTTTCCCTTGTATACGTGGTCTGTTGCGGGCTGACCCACTGTGGGTGGGGACTCGGCCGCCGTATCAACTGACCAGATTCATCCAAGTGTTGGGGCCTACAGTGCCGTCCGGGGTCAGCCCTCTGAACTTCTGGAAGGTGATCACGGCGTCCCGGGTTCCGGATCCGAACCGGCCGTCCACCGTGACAGCGGCGCCATGGGCCTTCAATTCGTCCTGGACCGCCCGCACAGCCGCGCCGGTGTCGCCCTGCTGCACGGTGACGACCAGGTGCTGCCAGGTGTTCGGCCCCACGATGCCGTCGGGGGTTAGTCCCTGGGCCCTCTGGAAGGTGATCACGGCGTCCCGGGTTCCTGCCCCGAACCGGCCGTCCGCTGTAATGGGCGCCCCGTGGGCGGCGAGCAGGTACTGCACGGTGGTCACCTGCCGGCCTGCCTGCCCCTGCTGCGCCACAGGCCAGCTGGGAGCCGGCGGCGGAGGCGTGTAGTCACCCAGGGCGAACGTCTTCAGGTCCTTCAGGGTGCCGTTGAAGACGTCCTGGTCCCCCGGGAAGGCGCCCGAGGCGGCGGTCTGCCAGAGGGTGTAGGTGTTCCAGCCGGCGGGCAGCGGGGTGGGTGTTCCGGACTGGTTGACGATCCACAGCGGGTCGGTCCTGCCGAAACCCCGGTAGTTACCGGTGCAGGCCGCCCACCAGCCGGCGGCGGTGTAGATCACCGGGTGGCGGCCCGTCCGGGCGTGGTACTCGTTCACGAACGCCCCGATCCAGTTGGTCATCGCGCTGCGGCTGAGCCCCCAGCAGGGGTCACCGTGTGCCTTGGCCTCGATGTCCAGGGCTCCGGGGAGGGTCTTGCCGTCGCGCTTCCACGTGCCGCCGTGGGCCAGGAAGTAGTCGGCCTGCGCACGTCCGCCGGAGGCGTCCGGGCGGGCGAAGTGGTAGGCGCCGCGGATCAGGCCAGCGCCGGCCGCCCCGTTGTACTGCTGTGCGAAGTAGCTGCTGGTGTAGCTGACCCCTTCGGTCGCCTTCACGTAGGCGAAGGCGGCGCCCTTGGCGGCCGTCGCTTTCCAGTCGACATGGGGATTGTTGCCGCTCACGTCGAGCCCGCGCACCGGGGCCGTGGAGCGGGCCGCCCCGGTGGGCGCGGTGGTGTCCGCGTGGGCCACGCCGTGGACGCCGGTGCACAGGGTCGCGAGTCCGGCGGCGAGGACCGCCGCAGCGCGGACCTGCCACCCGGCCCTGCCCACCGCGCCGCTGCGGGTGTGGGGATACGTCATCGCTGTCTCTCCGTTCTGGTTTTGTGGTCGGTCATGGCTGGCGTCGCCGGGCCTTCCTGGCTCGGCGACGCCGCACACCGGCCCCTGCGGCGCTGGAGGCACCGGGCAGGGGCCGGGGGGACAGCCGGGCTTGGCCCGTTACGGGCGCACCAGGCCGTAGAAGACGGAGCCGGACAGTGGGTAGCTCTTGTCGTAGACGCCGTACTGGCTGGGACGGGTGGGATTGGACGTGTTGCCCGAGACGACGTGGACGGTCCCACCGCTGACCTGGTCGACGACGCCGATGTGGTAGCGGTTGTGTGCGCTGCCGAAGATGATGAGGTCTCCGGGCTTCGCGGTGCCCAAGCCGCTGGTGCCGACCCACTTGTGGTGCGCGACGGCCCAGTCGTAGACGCTGGGCACGTACTTGATGAAGGGGATGTCGACACCGGACTGCCGCCAGACCCAGGTGGCGAAGGCCGCGCACCACTCGGTGCACACGCTGTACGGCTTGCCGGGAACGCACTTGTGGGAGTCGGCCGTGACTCCGATCTGGCTCTTGGCGGTCTTCACGATCCTGGCCCGGAGCGCGGTCGTGGCGTGGCAGCTCTTGACGAGCCGCTCGATGCCCATGGTCTTCATCGTCTGGTCTCCGGCGATGCCGTCCGCCGAGAGGTGGCGGGCGGCTTGGTAGTGCTTCACCGCGATCGTTGTGGCTGTGCCGTAGTCGCCGTTGGCCGGTGCTCCGGCCTTGGACTGCACCTGCTTGACCATGGACGTGAGTCCGGCGAGCGTCTGCGGGCCGACGACGCCGTCGACGCCTAGGCACCGGTCGCTCTGGAAGGACTGCGTCGCCGCCTTGGTCTTGGGGCCGCTGGCACCGTCCACGCCACCGGCGTCGTAGGCCAGGCCGTTCAGGTCGCGCTGGGCCAGCTTGATCTGCGATGAGGTGGCGGCCGGCCTGACCGCCGATGAGGTGGCCGCTGAAGCCGGGCCCGGCACGGCCGCCAGGGCACCGGCCGCGACCGCGGCGGTCAGCAGACCGACAACGGCCCGGCGGGCGCGCCGCACCGGGCGCCGGGTTGCAGAAGTGTTCGTCAACATGTCCGGAACTCCTCACGTTCGGGGAGAAGGGAAGGTGAAATCCGGAAGAGCGTTCACGCAGCACTCATTTCGGCTGTCCGGCTGGTGCTTCGCCCCCCGGGACGGCGTCAGCGGCACCCCCGTGTCCGCTGTCGCCACGTCGGTTCTACGGCACCCTGCGTTGTCCGGTGTCGGTGAAGAAGCCCCGGACAACCGGCTCCGGACAATAGGCTCGCCGCGACACTTCACGGACCCGGGGGCATGACAAGTGCCGAGGAAAGAAAAGCCGTTGGAGGACGACGGCAGCGCACTGACCGACTTCGCCGCGGGGCTGCGCCTGCTGCGGGACAAAGCGGGGAAGCCCACGTACCGGCAACTCGCGGCGAAGGCGCATTACTCATCGACCACGCTCGCGGACGCGGCCGGGGGCCGAAAGCTGCCCAGCCTGGAGGTCACACTCGCCTTCGTCCGGGCCTGCGGGGGCGACGAGGAAGGATGGAGAGCGCGCTGGCACGAGGTCGCCGCGGGCCTCGCCCCCGCGTCGCCGAATTTGCGGGACCACGTGGGGCCGGAACAGGACCGGCCATGCCCCTATGTGGGCCTTGCGGCTTTCCAGCCAAAGGACGCCTCCTGGTTCTTCGGACGCGAAAGACTCACGGACGACCTGGTCACCCGGGTCCGCGCCAATCGGTTCGTCGCGGTGTTCGGGGCATCGGGATCGGGCAAGTCCTCGCTGCTGCGGGCCGGTCTGGTCCCGCGCCTGAGCGCGGGTGGCCCGGACGGCGGCCCCGGATGGCCGGCCCTGCTGTTCACCCCGGGAGCACATCCGCTGGAGGAGTGCGCGGCCCGTCTCGCGGCCTTCGCCGGGGGCACGGCCCCGGCACTGCACAGGGAGTTGAGCGGCGGCCCCCGGGCCCTGCACCAGGCGGTGCTGCAAGCGCTGGCCACGGCGGACTGCCCCGACGGCACAGATCTGCTGCTGGTCGTGGACCAGTTCGAAGAGGTCTTCACCCTCTGCCGGAGCAAGGAAGAACGCGACCGCTTCGTCACCGCGTTACTCACGGCGGCCCAGGCCGCCAACAGCCGTACCCGCGTCGTCATCGGCGTTAGGGCCGACTTCTACGCGAGCTGCTCGGAACACCCCGAACTCGTCACAGCCCTGCAGGACGCTCAGTTACTCGTCGGCCCCATGTCGACAGAGGAACTGCGCCGTGCCGTCAGCCAGCCGGCCGTCCGCTCCGAATGCGCCGTGGAGACAGCCCTGCTGGCCCGCGTCGTGGCAGAGGCCACCGGACAAGCCAACGTCCTGCCGCTGGTCTCCCACGCCCTGCGGGAAACCTGGCTGCGCCGCCGCGGCAACACGCTCACCCTGAGCGGATACGAGGCCGCGGGTGGCATCACACACGCCCTGGCCAACACCGCCGAGACCCTCTACCAGCAGCTGACCGCCGAGCAGCAGCGACTCACCCGTTCCGTCCTACTGCGGATGGTGGCCCCCGGGGACGGCACCGACGACACCAAACGGCCCGTAGCGCGTGAGGACCTCGGCCCGGACACCAGCGCCGTGCTGGACCTGCTGGCCGGGGCGAGGCTGGTCACCCTGGACCGGGACGGCGCCGAGATCACCCACGAGGCACTGCTGCACGCATGGCCCAGATTGCGCCGCTGGATCGACGAGGACCGGTCAGGTCTCCTCATGCACCAGCAGATCACCGAGGCGGCCGCCGTCTGGCAACGGCAGGGACGCGACCCCGGGGCCCTGTACCGGGGCGGCGTCCTGGCCGCGGCGCGTCAGTGGGCCGCCACCCGTAGCGACGCACTGGTCCCCGGCCCCCGAGTCGAGGAGTTCCTCACCGCGTCCGTCCGGCACGCGGGCCGCGCGGCCCGGCTGCGCCGCGCCGCAATCGCCGCCGTGTGCGTCCTCGCACTCGTCGCGTCCGTGGCCGCCGCCGTGGCATTCAAGAAGAGCGCGACGGCCCAGGCCGAGCGCAACAACGCCATCGCGGGAGAGGTGCAGGCCAAGGCCAGCCAGTTACGGGAGTCCGACCCTTCACTCGCCGCTCAACTGGACATCGCCGCCTACCGCATCCGCCCGCAGCCGCAGCTGCGCACCGACCTGATCAGCGCCGCCGGCACCCCGCTGTCCAGGCCCCTGGCCGCCGGGAGCGACACCGTGTACGCGGTGGCGTACAGCCCTGACCGCCGTACCCTGGCCGCGGCGGGCACCGACGGCATGATCCGCCTGTGGAACGTCGCGGACCCGGCCGACCCGGTGCCACTTGGCCGCCCCGTCGCCAGCCACAGCCAGTGGGTCTACTGGCTCGCCTTCAGCCCCGACGGCCACACCCTGGCATCCGCCGGACGCGACCGCACGGTCCGCCTGTGGAACGTCACCCGCCCGGCGCACCCCGCGCCTTGGGGGACGCCGCTGACCGGCCACGGCAGTTACGTCTTCTCTGTCTCCTTCAGCCGGGACGGACACACGCTCGCCAGCGCGAGCGACGACGGCACGGTCCGGTTGTGGGACGTCGCCGATCCGGCCCACCCTCAGCGGCTCGGACAACCGCTGAAGGGTCACGATCACGGCGCCGTTGCCTCGGCCGCGTTCAGCCCCGACGGCCGCACCCTCGCCAGCGCGGGACACGATCACACCATTCGGCTGTGGGACGTTGCCGACCCCGCCCACCCACGGCGTCTGGGACGGCTCACCGGCTTCGCGGACACCGTGTACGCCGTCGCCTTCAGCCCCGACAGCCGCGTCCTGGCGGGCGTGGGCAACGACAGCACCGTCCGCCTGTGGAACGTCGCGGACCCGGCCAACCCGGTGCCGCTCGGAGCGCCCCTGACCGCTCACCACGACACTGTGTACGCGGTCGCCTTCAGCCCCGACGGACACGTCCTTGCCACCGCCGGAGCGGACCACACCGTCCGCCTGTGGAACGTCATGGACCCCTCCGCCCCCGTCCCGATCGGGCAGCCCCTCACCGGGCACACCGAATACGTCTACTGGCTGGCTTTCAGCCCCGACGGGCATAGCCTCGCCTCGGCCGGGGCCGACCACACCGTCAGGCTCTGGCGCCTCCCGGGCACCCTTCTCATCGACCCGAGTTACGTCAACACTGTGGCGTTCAACCCCGCACGGCACATCCTGGCCAGCGGCAGCACCGACAGCACCATCCGCCTGTGGAACATCTCCGACCCGGCACGGCCCACCCCCCTCGGCCGCCCTCTCACCGGGCATCACAACGCCGTTCGGAAACTCGCGTTCAGCCCCGACGGCAAGCTCCTGGCCAGCGCCAGCCGGGACGGCACCATCCGGCTGTGGGACGTCACTGACCCCGCAAAGGCCGCGCTCGTGGGACAGCCGCTCACCGGCCACCAAGGCGAGGTCAACTCGGTCTCCTTCAGCCCGGACGGCCGGACACTGGCGAGCGCGGGCCTGCACGACCGGCAGGTCCGCCTGTGGGACGTCTCGCATCCAGCGAACGCCACCGGCCTGGGCGAGCCGCTCACCGTTCACACCGGACCAGTCACTGCGGTCGCGTTCAGCCCACGAGGGCACGTGCTGGCCACAGCCTCCGCGGACGACACCACCCGCCTCTGGGACGTGACCCGTCCCGCGAGGCCCGTCCCGCTGGGCCACCCTCTCGCCGCCCGCAGCGGCGGTGTGTACGGGGCGGCGTTCAGCCCCGACGGACGGACCCTGGCCACGGCCAACGTCGACCACACGGTACGGCTGTGGAACGTCACCGACCCCGCACGGCCGCTGGCCCTGGCCGAGCCCCTGACCGGCCACACCAGCTTCGTGTACACGGTCGCCTTCAGCCCGGACGGTCACACCCTGGCCAGCAGCAGCGACGACCACACCGTGGACCTGTGGAACGTCACCGACCCGGATCACCCATCCCAGCTGGGTACCCCACTCGTCGGTCACACCGGGCCAATCGACGGCGTGGCCTTCAGCCCCGACGGCCACACCCTCGCGAGCGCGAGTGACGATCACACCGTGCGGTTGTGGAGGCTGGATCCCGTCCGAGCGATCCGCGGGATCTGCGCCGCGACCGGCGATTCCCTGACCGAGGACCAGTGGACTCAACTCGTTCCGGGGGCGCCCTTCCACCGTGTCTGCCCACCTCGGTCAGCATGACCGGAAGCAGAGAAGGAACCGAGGGTGCCGCCGGCCGCCCCACGGCAGCCGACGGCACCGTCCGATGCTCAGTGCGGGACGTAGGACTTGCAGTAGTTGCCGTACCAGCCATCATCAATGATCACGTAGTACCCGGTCTGGTGCCCGACGGTGCTGTCGGAGGGCAGCCCGTGCCTGCCCTGGTACCACGCGACCCAGTCGGCAGTACTGGTGCCGAACTGGCCGTCCTCCGCGATCACTCCACTGTTCCTGCCGTAGTACGTTTTGTAGTAGTTGTTGACGGCGTGCTGAACACACCAGACCCCGTGGCCGCTGTCGCCCTTGCTGATGGAGTCCGGCGGGGTGGCCGCGCCGGCGGCGGGCGCGAAGAGGGCACCCAGTCCCAGCGCGGCGGTGCCGGCCACCAAGCCCGCACGCGTGGTCACTCGTGTGAGGTTCACGAATCGCTCCTTCGGTCGTTCGGCGCGGGCCGCCCCGTGCTGCCCGGAGACTCGCGCCCTGTCACGGGAACCTGTCTACGGCGATCCGGATGTCCGGTGTCGGGCCGGTGACGGCGGACAACAAGGCGCGGACAACAGCTGAAGCTCAGCGCCCCGCGGCGGCGTGGAAGCCTCCGTTCTTCGAGCAGAGAAGGGTACGGAAAGTGCGAGGTCAACTCCCATGGCTGGCCTGGGCCCTGGGCAGGGCGGTCGGTGCCGCCGACGGTGCGCGGGCGCGGGGACCGTCGCGCTGCTCGTGATGCAGGGCTGAGCGGACGGGAGTTCGTGGTGGGGCGGGCCCGGACTTGCCGGGACGGCGCCGAGGGGGTGGGCGACCGGGTGTCCGACGGACTGGTCGACGAGCCAGGCAACGGCCTGGACGGGCGGCGGGGGCGGCGATGTGGAGCCGGTCGGGGTGCACGCCCTCGACCGACTCGGCCACAACCTGCGCGAAGTCCACGACCTCGGCGAGAAGAGGATAGGGATGCGCTCGCCGGCCGACCCGATCGCAGTCGTTGAGCACCGCGATCAGCTCCTGGTAGCCCTGTGCGCGGGACGGCAGCGACGCCACGCCGAGACGGCTGCTCGATCAACTCATGGTCGCGTGCAGAGGAAGTCCCCACCCGAGACTGCGCGTGTGGTTGCGGCGAGAGCACCACCCACGACTTCGTCCCCGACCATGAACTGCGCGCAATCCAGGCGCGCGTGCGCGAGCACTTCGGCGGCTCCGTCCTGTCCTTCATCACCTGGCTCGACAACGAACCCCCGCCCGCAGCTCCGGCCGCGTGACGTGACGGACCGGCAGGACATGAGGACCCCAGCGATCACGCCGCCGGGGTCCTGCTATCCCTATCGGCCGTATCTCGGCTGACCCTCTTGGACCCCTCCTCACGCTCGAACCGACCTCACGTCCCGCCGATGCCGTGGACCGGCTGTGGATCGTGGACGGCACGCTCGTCCCGGTCCGCGACTGCAAGGTCGGCGCCTCAAGCCGCAACTACCGGTTCTCCGCGAACGTGCAGGTCATCATCGACTCCGACACCCGCCTGGTCGTGGCCACCGCTCGCCCTGCGCCGGGCAACAAGGCCGACGCCCACGTGTGGCGCAGTCTGGCCGCGTGATCAGCACAGCCGTAGGCGGGCTGGACCGCTGAACTGCAAAAACACGGCCTTCCGCAACACGCTTCAGGCCGTGCGGGCATGAAGAGCTTCGTCGATGCTCGGCGGCATCACCGACACCCCGACCTGACCACCGCCGAACCACTGCTCGTGCTCACTCGCGACCAGGCGGGAGGCTTCACCACGCGTCTGGACAACACCGGCCGCTGCGCCGTCGGGTGACTGCCGACCTGTCCGCCCGAGCCCAGGCTGAATGGGCAAGGTGAATTTTCGTCGGGACTTATTCACAGGTCCGTGCTCGTAGGTTGATCAATAAGTCCATCGCGACCATGCAGGGCGTGAATTCGGGAGGCGGACATGCAGGCAAACGCGACAGCACGCGCATCGACCCCAAGCCTCGGTCGACGAGAGTGGCAGACGACGACTCCGCGACGCCCGACCAGCTCGGCCCCTGAACCAAGCATCCGTAGGCCGGGCCTGGAGGTCACGAACGAGCAACGGTTCTCGGCAGTGGCTGAGACACCCGCTCGTGTAGCCCGTCGTGGATCGTCCTTGTGCCCGACCTGGGTGTTGGCGAGACAGGAGAGGGCCTGAGACATGCGAGCTGTTCATAACCCCGACATGATCGCCGTGGCCCTGGTCCACCCTGACACCCCGCACGCCGCGGCGTACCTCCGCGGCCGCGAGCTCGGCTACACCGAACGCGGCTGGCTGCGCTGCGAGTCGAATGCCTGGGCGACGGCGAGGCTGTCCTCGTAGACATGGTGCCGGGTGACAAGGCCGTCTTCGACGGTGAGATGCAGAGCGAACCGCGCGTGATACGCACGTCCAGTGGGCCGGGCGGTCTGACGGATCTCGCCGAGCACGACAGCGTCGTTTCCGTCGATGAGGATGCGCTCGACCTCAGTCCCCACGTACTCCGGCACGTGGTACTCGGCAAGCTCGCGATAGTGGGCGGCCGCGTCGGCCCGGGTGGACCGGTGACGGATCCACGGCGTGGCACTACGGCCGTGCTCGGCCTCCGGCCAGTCGAGCTTCCAATCGCCCTGCTCGGCATACAGCTCGGCGATGCGCTCGGGGTCGCCCTCGCCGATTCTGCGCAGCAACTCCTCAACCACAGTACGCGTGTTCGTAGATGCGGCTATGGACATGGCTGACCTCTCCGTCCTGGTCCGCGTCCTCTGACGCAGAAGATCGCCAATCCTGCCCGTGCAGGCACGCCGAGACGATTACCTCTGAAGTAAGGCAAGCCCTTCGCCAAGATCCACTTTCGATTCACGCCCTAGTTGACCTTCCCTCTGGGAGAAGCCACAGCATCCAGGTGCCGGCTGAAGAACCCGGCATGAGAAGGAGAGAGGGTGGACAACGAGATCCAGGCAGCTCTCCCAGCCCGCGGCGCTCCAGCCGCCTGCCTTCGCTGAGCTGGTTCGCTGAGGGGCTGTGGTGCAGAGCGAAGGCTCGCTCGGCCAGAGTTGAAGGACCCCACCGCCGCCGCAGATGTCGAGCTCAACTGGACGAGCCGTAAATGAACTGCTGCAGCAGTTCTTGCGCGCAGGTTGTCTGTCTCGGCAAAGCTGCGGCCTCGCACAGAACTCGGATGCGGGAGAGCCGCGGGTGATTACGCCGTTATCACCCCGCCGCTGGGCAACTGTCCATGCTGCTCGCGACATAGGTCTGAGGCTGTAGTCGAGTCGCAGTGTGCGCCTGCTGGACGGTGCGTCAGGGGCGGTGTAGCTGGAGCAGATGCGAGGGTGATTACGGCGTAATCACCCGTCTCCGACATAATCTCACGGAGACACTAACGCCCCGATGCTGGATTTGAGCTCTCGCGTTAGTAAGGTGCCTTGTATGACGAGCAGTCCGCAAGGCGACCGCGAGAAGGTCGTATCCAAACTCCCCGCCGCCCTCTGGCAAGATCTCAAGGTCCGCACCGCACAGCGCGGCATCGCCCTCCAAGACGCTGTCGCCGAAGGCATCACCGCCTGGCGCAGCCTCGGCTCCAACCTCTCCCCCATCGAAACCGCCGGCGCCGAATCCTTCTCCACCTGGCTCCCCGAAGGCCTCTGGGAAGCCTTCCGCGCCGACGCTTCCGCGCGTGGAGTCTCCGGCATCCAGGGCCTTGCACAGTCCGTCCAGCTATGGCTGGACTCCAACCCGGCGCCCGCCGTGGAGCGCCCCACCATCCCCAAGCGCAAGATCATCTGCAACCAGAAGGGCGGCGTTGGCAAGACCGCAACGGCAGCCGGCATCGCCGAGGCCTACGCCGAAGACCGCAACGCCCTCTTCCCCGTGCGCGCCTCGAAGCAGATGACCGAAACCGGCAAGGAGCCAGACCTCGAGCAGCTCCCGGGACACGGGCTACGCGTGCTCCTGGTCGACTTCGACCCTCAAGGGCACCTCACCAAGCAACTCGGGCACGAGCCAGCCGACATGAAGGGCGACACGCTCTCCAAGCACATGGCGGCCGACAAGGACCGCGGAGACATCCGCGACCTCATCGTCAGCGTCAACGGGGACCAGTTCGGCGGCCGACTCGACCTCCTGCCCGCAAGCCAGGACGCCTTCCTCCTCGACGTGAAACTCTCCAGCGTCCGCGTCCGAGAAGCCGCCCTGGAACGCGCCCTCTCCCCCGTCGAAGGCAACTACGACGTCATCATCGTCGACTGCCCGCCCAGCCTTGGCCTGAGCATGGACGCCGCCGTCTACTACGGCCGCCGCCGCGACGGCGAACAGCCCGGCCAGTCCGGCGTCGGCATCGTCGTCCAAGCCGAAGACAGCAGCGCCGACGCCTACAGCCTCCTCGTCTCCCAGATCGAGGACATGCGCGCCGACATGAACATCGAACTCGACTACCTCGGCCTCATCGTCAACCTCTACGATGCCCGCCGCGGCTACATCGCCACCAGCTCCCTCGACTCCTGGAAAGCCATACAGGATCCCCGCGTCGTAGCAGTGATCCCCGACCGACGCGAACAGCGAGAAGCCGTCCGCACCAAGACACCACTGCTCGCCTACGCCTCCAACAGCGAACAGGCCGCCAACATCCGCGCCCTGGCCCGGGAGATCGCATGAGCAGCAAGGCCGCAAAGCTCGGTGCCTCCGCCTCCTTCAGTCACGCCGCCCCTGCCGTCAGCGCCCGCCGCGCCGCGATCGCAGCCGCCACCGAGGCTCCGACGAGCACGCCAACGCCTGCAGCGCCGAAGCTTCCTCTGAAGCTGATCAGCGAGAATCCCGAGAACCCACGCGAAGAACTCGGAGACGTCTCCGATCTCGCGCAGTCGATGCTCGAGGTCGGCCTCGTCAACGCCATCACCCTGGTCACCGTCGACGCGTACCTCGCCGAACGCCCCGACAACCTCGGCAAGCTCAAGGACGGCGCGCGCTACGTCGTCGTCGATGGCCACCGGCGTTTCGCCGCCGCCCACGAGGCGGGGCTGACGGAGATCAAGTACACCGTCGACGACGCGTTCGCCACCTCTGACGAAAAGCTGCTGGAAGCAGCTTTCGTTGCCAACGTGCACCGCGCGAACATGACCGAGCTCGAAGAAGCCAACGCGCTCAACAAGCTGGTCACGTTCTACGGATCACAGCGCAAGGCCGCGCAGCGACTCGGGGTCAGCCAAGGGTTCATCTCCCAGCGCCTCTCCCTTCTGCACCTCGACCCAGCTCTCCAAGCCGACCTCGAAGCCGGCGAGCGGAAAGTCGAGCATGTGCGAGGGCTTGGCAAGTTGCCGCCGCAACAGCAGCGAGCTGAGGCAGACCGGCGAGCTGCTGAGGCACCGAAGAAGGCGCAGCAGCGCAAGCTCCAAGTCGCTGAAGCAGTCCCGCAGAAACGGCCCGGAAGTGATAACGCCGTAATCACCCAGCAGCCAGAGCAGCCAACCACCGATGGTGATAACGCCGTAATCACCGAGCAGGACGCATCTGGGCAAGGTCACCGTGAAGTGGCGAGCAGTCTCGACCACGGGAGTCAGCAGCCTGCAGCGCCCGTTGCACCCGTGCGCGAGAACCTGACCTCAGAGCAGGAGCCGACCTCCGCATCTCCCGACCTACCGTGGCAAGACGTCGACGCAATGGCTGCCCTCATCTGCCACCACATGGACACGGACCACGTCAAGCAACTCACCAGGAAGTTGTGGGCGCTACAGCCCGACTAAGGTCACCGGTCCGGTCCCTTCGGGCCCCGCGCCCCCGCCAATGGTGGGAGAGCGGGGCCCTTTGCACTCCCCCGCGTGAACGCAGTGTCTGAGTGATTACGGCGTAATCACTCAGACACTGCGTTCACGCGGGGGAGTGCAAGCCAAGAAGGCCAGTGGGGCGCTGGGGCGCTGGGGCGCCTTCGCCCGAAGACGATTCACCAGCGCCCAAGTTGCGTCATCGGCGTGAGACTGAGAATGCAGAGCGAGTGCGTGTTCAACTCTCTCGACCCGCGACCCTGGGCTCTTGCCATGCTGGGCCTCCGTTCGGCGCTGGGACGGAGGTGTTGTTCGCGCGGGCTTACCCTGCAGTAGCGGGAGAGCGTGACCTGATGCAGAACCAGGGACCGTTCATTTCTCGATGCACCCGAGGCGTACGACGAGAAACCAGTCACGCTGACGTCCGGCACGGCAGGCACCGAGGGCATGACCGACGGGACAACGCCGGGGGACACCCGGCGGTTCCGTCCGCTCGCGCGGAGGCCGGGGGAGCGGACCCATATGGGTGGCAGACCAGCGTCAGTGGCCGTCTCGACTTGTCCGTGAAGACCAGTCGACATCGCCTCAACGCCCTCAACTATCTGACCGAGCAGCGTCAGCGAGAAGGCCGCGCGCATCTGCGGACCGTCCAGTGCTGACCGACATCCCTCCCGTGACCGGCCACCGGTTCTCAGAGCCGAGACCGACGACCTGTGACCCTGTGACCCGACGCCTAGGTATCCGCTGGCCGATCGGGTCGTGACCGATGACCGATGACAGCGACTCGATGACCGATCCCACCTCGTCGATCACGGGTCTTGACCGAGTTCGGACGGAGCTTGACACTCGCCCAACGTCGGCCGACACCGTTGGTGTGCTGCAGCATCCGCATCTGCGACCTATCCCCTATTCAGCGCATTTCGACGCGGCCACCCCACTCCGAAAACGGCTGTGCTGGCGTCTAACGACCTGCCAGCGGCTCGAAGGTCGCCTCATACCAGGACGTTCGAGTTCGGGCCTCCTAGGGGGCATTCTGTGGGGCGATTCTCGGCGCAACCCTCGGAATTTAAGAACTCAGGGGCCACGGCGACACCCCACACCGATCACGGCGACAGACCAGCGCCGCACCTGCGGGTGTCCACCACGGGGTAAGCATCTGGGTATCCGGCAACCTCAGCATGCGGTGCCGCTGCCCGTGCCGACACCGGCACGGGCCACCAATCACAGGTCCAACTCGCCTGTAATGAAACGCCTCCTGAGGGAAAATCATGAGGCGGCAGTCGTCGAGGACTGGGGGAGCTGACCGTGAAGCAGCAGAAGCGGAACGGGGTGAGGATCCCGTGGGTCTGGGACTCGCGCGATGACGCCTACGACCGGTCGGCCATCGACATCAAGCCCCACCCTCCATACGTTCTCCCGCTGCGCTGCGGGGGCTGCAAGGTCGACGTCTCGGTCAGACCAGCAAACGCCGACGACCCGGATTCCCGCTCCTCCCACTTCTTCACGATGCCGGGCCGCAAGCACAAGCTCACGTGCAACTTCGATCTCCCACGCCGCGGCAAGGAACTGGTGGATTCCTCGAAGGGCACCGTCGTCCGGCGCGAGGGCCAGTGGCGACTGAAGTGCCCACCCCTGTCCCGCCCCGGCACCCGCGGCAACGCCAAGGGCGGAGGGCCGCAGCCGCAGCCGCCGCGTACCGCCGGTGGTGGCGGCACGCCCGCCGTCAGCAAGCTGCGAGGGCCGGCCATCGCCTCCGCCAGGCGGATCATCCAGCTCCTGGAATCCTTCAAGCACGATCCGCAGACCGTTGCCGAGTTCGCTGCCGTAGCTCCGAGCGGTCAACGAAACATCGCGTGGGACGACTTCTGCGTAGGTCCAGCCACGGCCCACCAACTGGCGCAGAAGCTGATCGACGGCACGGGCGGGCAGATACCGCACGCCGTGTGGGGGCCGGCGAGCACGGCGGGGCCGGCCGGACAGCGGGGCGACAGCTACGTCGTGATGTATGTCGCCCGCCACCCGGTCCTCATCGAGGGCCAGCCGGTGAAGGTCAGAGTCGCGGTGCGTTGTAAGGCGGGGGAGTGGATCGGCGCGGATACGTCCTCGGGGAAGTTCCTCGGCTATGGCTACTGGGAGCTCTTCCCGAAGGGGGCGGACTGGGCACACAAGAGCGCCGAGCGCGGCTGGATCGAACTGCAACTATGGGTCAAAGAACCGTGGCAGGTGGAGCGGTGGGGCACGGTAGATGGCTCAGCGCCTCTGCCGAAGCCGACGCCACCGTGGAGCCGGCTCGCCCCCGCCTCGGTGTCTCATCCCGCCAGCGATCCGGCACCGGCAAAGCCGTCCCTCCCCGCCAAGCAGAAAGAGGACACGGCCCCACCCGCCGTACGTGCCGACGAGCCCGAGCGACACTCCACCACGCCGGCCTCGACCACAGGTCCGCGCACGAGCGAATCAGGAGCGGAGCCCGCCACCCGTCCCGCAGCGCACCCGGAGCCGATCCCGAACGAGTCGGAGCAACAAGACGCCCCGCCGCCCGCCGCGGACCCACCGAAGACTGAGACACCAGCGCCGGCGGCAGAGGACCGCCCAGCCTCGCAGGTGTCCGACGCACCCGTGCTCCCTCCGCGTATCCCACCACCTCCGCCTCACCCACCCACGGTCGCGCCCTCGCCGCGAACCGGCATACGGGGCTGGCTGAAGCGTCTGCGCGGCCGCTGACCGGTCATGACGTTGCACCCTGGATGGGCCTTGGCCGATCCGGATCCCCACCGGCCATCGATCACCGGCCATGACGCGCGGCGGATCGGCCACGCCCGGCCACCGGTCGGGGCCGTGGCCGATGGCCAGAATCCCGGAGTCGGCCATCGGCCACAGCAGCAACATGGCCGATGCGCAGGCTCCGACGTCGGCCATCGACCATCCCTTGGCCGATGGCCGCGGCGCCGCTTACCCCGTGTCAACCTGCGGGTATCCGCCGAGGGTAAGCATCTGGATAAGCGCTTCCCTGATCGATGTGCGGCTGTCACGAGCCGAGGGCGAGGACAGCCAGGGTGCCGATGATGAGGGCGGGGCCGAACGCCAGGGTGCTCTTGCGGCTCCTGCGCTGGACCACCAGGAGGACGAGCGCGCAGACGGCACCGAGCGCGAAGGCCAGGACGAGCCCGGCCCAGGCGGCCTGCCAGCTGCGCCACCCCAGCAGGGCGCCGAGGGAGACGGCCAGCTTCGCATCGCCCAGCCCCATGCCGCCCAGAGCGAACGCGGTGAACAGGACACCGGCCGCGACCGCGACGGCTACCGCGCGGAGCAGACTGCCGGGCTCGCCCTCGGCTGCGGCACCGGCCAGCAGCACCAGCGTCCCGACGGCGGCCGGGACCGTCAGCACATCAGGCAGCAGCTGCACGGCACTGTCGACCAGCAGCAGGGCGGCGCCCAGGAACGCGATCCAATACTGCGCGGCGGCGTACCAGCCCGTGGCGCTTCCGGCCGCTACCGCAGCGAACGCGGCAGCGGTCACAGCCGACGGCAGCCACCACGGTGCACCCACCAGCCGGTCACGGCAGTTCTCACAGCCGCTGCGCAGCAGCCGCAGCACCGTCGGGCCCGCGGCAGGAGGCGAGCAGGACAGGCAGACGGCCGGCCTGCCGGCCGGGACGGCGAGCGCGACGACCACCGGACGCAGAGCAGCTCCCGCCGCG
Organism: Streptomyces sp. CB02959; assembly: GCF_002803155.1. GTDB lineage: Bacteria > Actinomycetota > Actinomycetes > Streptomycetales > Streptomycetaceae > Streptomyces. The sequence continues at coordinate 26,264 of NZ_NNBP01000024.1, read as the reverse complement.
AAGCCCACGACCACCGCCAGGAGCACGTTGATCACCCGCCCCGGCTCAGGCTGACTTGCTGAGCTGGGCCAGGAGGGCGGCGGTGGCCTCCTCCATGTCGACCTCCAGCTCCATGTTGAGGGTGTCGAGTTTTTGCGCGGCACGCTCCAACTCGTCGTAATCACCGAGGGCGGCGTAGGCGCGGAACACGATGCGGTAGAGGGTTTCCATCTCGGGAGCTGCGTCCAACCCCTTGGTCGCAGCCCACAGGGCGCCGCGGGCGTCGCCGAGGGCCAGGCAGTGCTCGGCCAGGTCGGCGGCGGCATCCACGATCGCGGAGATCATGTCCTGGGCCTGGTGCTCGGCCCAGGCGTAGCGGCGGCGGTTGACGCTGGAGAACGGCCGACCGCGGACGAGTTCGAGCGCGCCGCGCAGCTGGGCGGCGGCCTGCGGGGCAGAGCTCTGGGCGGCTGCGGAGGTCAGGCGCTGGAACTGGTGCCAGTCGGAGTCGACGGTGGGTGCGAGGGCGTAGCGGGCATCGTTCGTGGTGGCGATCCGCGGGAAGTAGAGATTTCCGTCGTCGTCGGAGCCCAGCCAGGTCCGCAGGTAGCTGACGAGGGTGTTGCGGGAGTTGCGGGTGGGCTCACGGCCCGGCCACATCGCCTCGTCCAGGGCGTGGTGGTCCAGGCCGGGGCGCAGCACTAGCCACGCCGCCAGCTCCGTGCACAGACGCCGCCGCTTGGACTCGACGGTGCCTCGCGGCCCGTCGATGTCCACTGGGCCCAGCACCAGTACCACCGGCCCGTCGGCGGACACATCCTCCGGCGCCTGCTCGGGCGCGTGGCCGTTGGCAGGTCGCGCGTCCGGCAGCGTCGAAGGACGCGATGCCTTGGCGTCCTCGTCGTCTTCACGGCCGGCGGGTTGCTCGGGAGCAATGGCTGCTGGCTGTTGCTCTTCGGGCGCGTCCTGGTTGTCTTCGTAGACGGCGAACTGGGCCATCAGGCTCGGCACCTGGGCCGGACCCACCTGCTCTGATGCCGCGGAAGCCGCGGGGGCAGGGGCGGTCTCCTCGGGCTGCGGCGCGGGAACGGCCTTGGGGGGAGTGGCGATGGGATGCGGGGCGGGGACGTCGTCGCTGCGGGTGGTGGCCAGCACCTCCAGCGCGTATCCGTAGTCCTCGTCGCTGAGCGCCTGCACGCGGCACCAGACCTCCACCTGCGTACCCGGCAGGAGCAGGGGGACAGGCCCGGCCTCGGTGTCGGCGTGCACCACCCACGCGCTGGCCGGAGCAGCGTCCGCCTCGGCGCCCGCGGTCACCAGGACGGTCGCGGATCGCGGGTGCTGCGCGAGGACCTGCTGCAGCAGCGCAGTGTCGGCGTCGGCGGCGTCGTCGAGGTCGCCGAGCACGATGTGGGGGTTCCAGGCGGCGGCGGTGTCCACCCCGGTGCGGGCGCGGTGCAGGCTGTCCGCCTCCAGGACGGACAGGGCTCGCTGCTGCTCGGCGTGATGCGCTCGCAGGGCGTGCGCGGCCGCTGAGAAGTCGGTGTGGTCGCTGACCCGCTCGGGCAACTCCTCATGTAGGCCGGGCGCGCTGTCTGCGGTGGGGGAGACGGTGAGGTGGTCGGCGAACTCGCTGGCGGCCAGCTCCAGGGCCAGGGTGCGCAGCACGCGGTGCCGGTCGGTGCCGGTCAGGTGGAGGTGGCCGACGTTCTCCAGGTCGATCAGGATCAGGTGGCCGTGTTCGTCCCAGCCGAGGGAGGCCAGCGCCGGGAACGGGGAGTCGACGTCGTCGTTCTGCTCCTGGGGCAGCAGGTCACCCCCGCGCGTCGGGCAGATCCAGCGCTGCTGGGCGTCGTCGGTTGTGGTGAACGGGGCCACGGGCTCCGCCGGGCTGGTCAGGTGCAGCACGATCTCGGTGGGGCTGATCACCGCTGCGGATAGCGCCGGCAGTTCGCGGCTGGCCTTGGCGAGGTGCACCGCAGCCGTGCGCAGTGCTCCGTCGAGCATGGTGGTGTCCAGTGCGGCCTCGGCGGCGCGCAGGTTCTGCTCGGTGGCGGCCGGGCCATCCTCGGGCAGGGCGATGCGGCGGCCGCGGTGCCGTCGGCGCTGCTGGAGGGTGCGGCGGGTTGCGAGGGTGGACAGCAAAGCGGCGGCCAGGACCCCACCGCCGATCGCGGCCACCGTCGTGGTGCTGACCCCCTCTGCCGAGGCCGCGGGGATCGAGTCGGCAGCGGAGCCGGTGGATCGGCTGGGCATCGGAGCAGGCCGGGCCGACGGCTGCGCGGTCTGGGGGACCGGGGGAGAGACGTGCGGGGCCGGCCCGCCGCCCGAAGCGTCGTGCTCGCGCGTCTGGTCGCGTTCCTGGGGCGCGGCTTGGTGGTCGTCCTGCTGCGGGTGAGCGGTCTGACCGTGCGGCGCCTGGGCGTGCTCGTGACTGCCGCGGTCCTGGCCCTGGTCCTGGCCTCGGTCTTTGGGCGGGGCCGGGGCAGGGGCGGATGCCTGCTGGGGCAGGGTGAGGTGCTGCCCGGGATAGATCAGGTCCGGATCGCGGATCTCGTCGCGATTCGCGCGGTAGATCTCGCGCCACCGGTCGGCGTCGCCCGTCTCCTTCTGGGCGATGAGGCTGAGGGAGTCTCCCGGGACGACCGCGTACTGGGACGCCTTCGACTCCGACCCGTCAGCGGCGCTGGTGCGCTCCGTCTGCGGGCTCACCCCAGCCTGGGCGTGGTCGTGGCCCCGGTCGGCAGCGGGGCGCGCGTCGTGGGGCAGGCGGACGACGGTGCCGGCGGGCAGGGTGGAGGTCTGCGGCAGGTGCGGATTCAGCGTGCGCAGCTCGGCGTGCCGGCGGCCATCGCCCAGGAAGTGCTCGGCGATGTCCCAGACGGTCTCGCCGGTGGCGCCGACGACATGCGTCGGCCCGTCGTGCGCGTCGGACTGTTGCTGTGCGCTCACTGGGGTCTGCGGGGCGGAGGGCACGTGCACTGCGGTCGCTGCGGGAGCGGCGGTGGCCGGAGTCGCCGCCAGCGCGGTGGCCGGCGGCAGCACCAACAACCCGCCCAACAGGACGGCGGCCAGCCGCTGCGGCGCGGCCAGCGCCCGCACTCGCGGCGCACTGCGATGCCGCAGCAGTGCCACGGTCTCCACCACCACCGAGACTACGAACCACGCCCACAGCACCCAGCAGATGAGCGTGAGGAGGGTGAACAGCGCCTGGCCGCTGTCGTCCGGTGCCGTCAGCGCCTCGCCGATCGCGCCGGGCGTCGGCATGCCGGACGGCAGGGTGCCCACCTGCAGCAGGGCGATCGGCAGCCCCACTACGAGCACAGCCAGGGCGGCCAGGCTGCCCAGGAAGCGAACGAAGGTCAGCGGCCAGAGGCGGCGAGGGGGATGGGACATCAGGTCAGCCTCCGACCTTTTCAACGAGCTGCGCGGAGCCGTGTCCGGTGACGGACAGGGTGGGGCGCCCGAGAGCGGCGAGCATCAGGCAGCGGTAGGTGTCGTGGACGGTCACGACCAGGCGGCGGCCGCCGCCCTCGATGGTGACGCTGCCCTCGACACCGGCCTGCTGGAGGAAGGACCGGGCGACGGAGGCGGCGGCGTCGGGGTCGACGACGACCTGGCCGCCGGGGATCGCCTGACCGGCGTCGATCTGCTGTCCGCCGGCCCGCGCCGCGGCGTTGGCGACGTCGTCGGCGTGCGCGGACGCCTTCAACTGCCCGCCGCCGTCAACGACGAGCGCGAGCACGCTCAAGAACAGGCCGGCGGCGATGACCCAGAAGAAGGTGGCCGAGCCGCGCTCGGCCTCGGGGTCGTGCAGCGCGCCGCGGAGGCGGGCAAGGAGGCGTGGCATGTGGCTATCCCCGGTCGGCGTACTGGTCGACGGTGCTGATGGCGGTGGCCCTCAAGGTCTTCGAGCCGGGCAGGCCCGGGACGGACAGCTGGGCCAGCGGGATGGTGCAGGTGACCGTCACCGTCACGCTCGCTGCCTGACCGGGCGGTGAGGCGAACGCGCTGGTGTCGATGTCGATGGTGCGGCTGGTGCAGTTGCGGTCGTCCTGCCGCAGGGCGGCTTCGGCGGCGGCGCGGCCGCGGGCCTGCGCGGTGTCGGCGTCGGTGGCCTGGGAGGCGGCTCGGGCAGCGGAGTTGGCGGCGTTGTCGACGGAGTTGTCGAACAGCCCGGCCAGGCCGTAGGCGGCCAGCAGCCCCAGGAACGGGATCAGCACCGCCACACAGATCAGCGTCTCCAGCGTGTAGGAGCCCCGGTCATCCCGCCACCACCGGCTGCGCAGCACGTTTGTTGTCCTCATGTCATGGCCCCACGTCGAAGCGTTCGACGGGCACTTCGGCGCTCTTGGACACCTTCGGCGTCCAGCCCGGTACCAGGGAGACGCCGTGCCCGGTGACGGTCACACGGACCCGGTCGGCGGTCGATCCGGCCGAGGACACCGAGGCGTCCTTGAGCACGTGAATGCCGGCGAGCCAGTTCCGGGCCCGGGAGGTGCCGTCGGCGGGGGAGGACTGGTAGGCAGCGCCGGCGGTGGCGGCCTTGCGCGCCGCGGTCAGCGCCGCTTCCTGCGCCAGGTACCACATGCCCAGCTGCAATCCGGTGCACAGCACGAGCGCGATGACCGGCGCGAGGATGGTGAATTCCAGCGTCCCGATCCCGGCGTCGTCCGCAAGGCGCGCCCGTATGCGCCGCCATCGGCGGCTCCCCGCTTCGGGCATGTCAGAAGGCGCTCTTGAAGGCGTTAAGCAGGCTGTCGAACTTGCCGTTGAAGGCGAGCGCGAAGGCGGAGGCGGCGCCGATGATGACCGCGCCCAGGATGAGCTTCTCCAGCGTCTCCAGGCCGGCCTCGCTTCGGTCGTCGAGCATCCGCAGCACTCCGGTGTGCAGGCGGGTGGCGAGGCTGCGACGGGTGGACTTCATGAGATTCCCCTTTCGGAACTTCTGGCGCCTCTGGCTCAGCTGGCCAGGACGGTCTGGAAGAGCGGGTATCCGAGCGTGGCGATCAGCGCGACGAACAGCAGCGTGCCCGGCACGATCGACTTCTCGGAGTCGGCGTTGGCCTCGGCCTGGATGTCGGTCTGCAGGCGGTTGCGGAGCGTTTTGGACTGGTTTTCCAGCGCGGCCATGATGTTCGCGCCTTCCGCTCCGGCATGAGCGAAGGTGTCGGCCGGACCTGCCAGTTCGGGCACGTCCAGCTGCTCGGACAACGCCTTGAGAGCGTCCCAGGGCGGTGTCCCCGAGAGCTTGGCGCGCTCCAGGGCGGCCCGGATCCGTACGTAGACCCGGCCGTCGCCGACCGCCGCCGTCTCGTACAGTGCCTTCTCCGCCGCGGCGTGCGCACCGCGCTGCAGCCGGGCTCGCTCCATCAGGGATGCCACCGCGTAGCGGTACTCCAGCCGCAGCTTGGTCGCCTTGCTGCGGACGTTGGTGTCCGCCGAGACCCACATCATGGCGGCGAAGAGCAACGAGACGAACAGCGGTAGGACGAACGGCAGATGGACACCGGCCGCAGCCATCAGCGCGAGGGCCATCTGCGGCAGCGCGAAACCGCCAACCGCACCAACGATCTTGTCGCCGACATGCTTGGCCGCTGAGATCCCCAGCAGGTCCAGGTCCTGGCGCGGCACCGACAGCCGACCACCGGCAGAGGCCAGGAAGCGGGCACCCACCTGCTCGGTCAGCACCGTGCCTTTGGACCCTCCCCTCACCGAGGCCGCCGACGACGCGGGCGGGACGGTGTTCTCCAGACGGTCCAGCACACTGCCCAAGTCCGGTCGGCCCGGCAGCAGTTCACGCACCACGAGGAACGCACCGCCGCCGATCATCGCGCCGTAGACGACGCCCGACAGGGAGATCACGAGGCACCCCCCGCCACGGCGACCGAGCCGGCGCTACCGGATCGTGGGTGCAAGAGACGGGGAGCGGGCTTGATCACGGACAGTCGGCGCAGCCACACCATCGCCCCCACGAAGACGGCCCCCATGGCGAGCAGCCACATCTGCCCGCCGAACGTGGCCCACACCTCCCCGAAGTTGCTGCCCATCAGCCAGGCCAGACCCAGCACGATGATGGCCACCCACCGGGTCTGGGTGCGGATCTTTTGACGTTCGGCGTCCACGGTGCGCAGCGCGGCAGCCTCCTTGGCCGTGAGATCGGACAGGGCCTGAAGGGTTTCGACCATGCCCTGGCCCCGGTCACGGATGTGGGTGAGGAAGACGAGCACGACGTTGTCGACGGCGCCGTCATCCAGGTCGTCGGCGAACGCCCGGAAAGCGTCCTCCTTGTCGACGCCCATCCGCAGCCGCGCCTCCAGCACCCGCACCGGCTCCATGATGGGGGCGGGGACCTGTCGCATCGCGCCGCTGATCGCAGCCTCCAGGGTGTGCCCGACGACGTGCGCACCGGCCAGATGCTGCAGCCACGCCGAGAGCGCCTCCAGGCGCTCGATGCGGCGGGTGGAGGTACCCGCCGGGTGCCAGATCCACGGCGCCCCGGCGACCACCGCGGCCGCCAGCAGCCCCTGCACCGGCCTCGCCGTCCAGACCCACATCACCAGCGCCGCGCCACCAGCCACTACCAGAATCCACCGGTAGGCCGCGGCCCACGGTCCTGGCAGAGCGTCACAGACCCGCTCCCACAGCCCCGTCCACCGCCGCGGTGCAGCGGCCCGGTCCGCGGGGACCGGGCGGAAGGACCGTACGGCCAGGATGATTCCGGCGACCACGAGCAGGCCGCACAAGGCACCGAGCAGGCCCAGCTGTCCCAGACTCATGCCGCCCTCCTGATCAGATCCATCGCCGTGGGCCACCGGCCGTACTGCGGATCGGTCAGCCAGCTCCGGGCGAAGCCCACGTTGTCCAGCTCTTCTCGGGCCTCCCCGCTCGGGGGAAGCTTCGGCACACCGCGCGGGTCGCCGTTTCCGGCCGGTGCGAACACCTCGGAGAATGCGGGCTTGCCGCCCTCGCCGGGACTCACCTGGAGGATGTGGGAGACGTAGCGGTGGCGGCGGCCGCCGATCGGCGTCTGGTCGGTCTGCCGGATGAACACCACGAAGTTGACGGCGTTGGCGACGAGCTGCTGGATACTGTCGACGTCCATACCGGCCGACTGGCACAGCTGCACCAGCCGGGGCAGCACCAGCCGGGGGTAGGCGGCGTGCAGCGTGCACATCGAACCGCGGCCGCCGGAGCTCATCGCATTGAGCATCGGCACCACCTCACTGGAGCGCACCTCGCCGACCACCACGCGGTTCGCCGACATCCGCTGGGTGTGCGGGTACATATCGGCGATCGTGACCCGGCCGGTCTCCCGCCCGTCCCGCCCGATCTCACCGTTGGAGACACGCTCCTCCATCGCCATCACGTGCGCGGCGATGTCCGGGTCGCCGTCCAGGAAGAGTTCGCGGTCGGTCTCCAGAGTGATGACGCGCTCGCCCACCGGGACCTTACGCACCAGCGCCCGCAGCAAGGAGGTCTTGCCGACGCTCATGTCCCCAGCGACCAGGATCGTCTGCCGGGCCATGACCAGCGCGTGCAGGAACGCCGACATAGACGGGCTGAGAGTGCCCCACCGCACCAGATCCTCCAGCTCGGCCCTCATCACACGGTGACGACGGATGACCACGGTCGGGTGCGTGGTCAGCAGCGTCGCCGCGACACGAGAGCGGTCCGGCAACCGGAAGTTGATCATGGGGCTCGCCGGATTCAGCACCCGGTCGCCGTGACCGGACCGGGCAGCCAGCCGGTTGATGAGCGCGATCAGACTTTCGTCGTCGTCGGCAACCGGGTCGACCCGCTGCGTGGGGCGGTCGAAATACTCCACGTCCACCCGCGACCCGTCGACGACGATGTTCTCCACACCGTCGTCATCGAGGTACTGCTGCAACGGCCCCGCGCGGAACAGGGCGTTGATGATCGCTTGGCGCACCGTCTCCAACTGCGCGGCGGACAACGGCGCGCTGGTCCGGGCATGCTCCACCGACCATGCCGAGACCCGCGTGGCGACCAGGGAACGGGCCAGCTCCAGCCGGTCCTCCGCCGACAGCGTGCCGGTGGCCTCTTCCTCCCGGCTCACCAGGTCCTGCGAGACCGCCTCCTGCAGAGCACGGATGACCGCCCGCGACACCGGCAGCGCACCAGGCGTCTGCGCCAGCGACTCCGTCTCCGACGGCCCGGCTTGGCGGCCCGGCCCGGCCGCAGGAGCGGACGGCGGCGCGGATTGCTGCTGAGGGCGCTTGGCGAGGACGTCCTTGAGCATCCCCGACAACGCCGAACCCGAGACGCCGTTGACGTTGGAGTCAGCCACTGATCTTCACTTCCTGCTGCGGGGCCAGCAGCCGCTGAACGACACCTGCGACGACCGGCGAGGCCACGGCCGGCGGCGGCAACTGCATCCGCAGCCGTCGCGTGCTCGCATCGACCTGCGCGGCGTGAGCAGCCTGCCGGGCGTGCTTGAACAGCCGCATCGACCCGGCCTTCACCTGACGCGTCGTGCCGTGAGTCAGCAGGCGCCCGGCCTTCTCCTCCCACGGCAGCGACCCGATCACGGGCACCTCCAGGCGCCGGGTGATCTCGTGCTCCGGCACATCCCCCTCCTTCACCAGCAGCAGCCGCAGCGCATCCGCGCCGCTGCCCCGCTGCTCCAGCTCCGACTTGAGGAACTGGGCCACCGGGCGGGTCTGCGCAACCGACGTGAGCGTGGTCCGCACGACCAGCAGCACCAGATCGGCGCGGTGCAGCAACGGCCGCGGGCACAGCGACGGATGCACCGCGCCCTGCTCGACCACGACCCGGCCCGCGTCAACCACGACGTCGTAGCCCGCGTGCTGATCCATCGCCTGCAGCAGCAGTCCCAACGGCTCCCACGTGTCGGCCAGCGCCGCCGCCTGCATCGGATCGGTCAGCCCCGGCAGCCACAGTCGCGCGCCGTTGGTGTCCAGACGGCGCAGATGCGCCTCGAACGCCTCCGGCAGCTTCCCCTCGCGGTCGGCCTGAGCCAGGTGCCACAGGCCCACCTCGCCGCCCCATTCGCCCATGCGGTAGCCGGTGCGGATGCTGCCACCCTTCGCATCACACTCCGCCAGGAGCGACGGGCGGGCCCCCGACAGGGCCAGGGCGAGAGACGAGACGGTCACACCGCTCGCATGCGCGCCGGTGAGCGCAATCACAGACATGATCAGCCCTTCGAAGCCAGCACGATCGCCACCCGGCCCGTCGCGGCCCGCGCCGCCAGCACGGAACTGTCCGTGGAGGCGACCGACACCTGGACGACGACGGCGCCGGAAGCGTTGGGGGTGCCGACCTTCACGATCTGGGCTGCGATCTGATCAGGAGCGCTCTGGCTCTTCGAGGTCGAGACAGGCTCGTCCTTGCCTGGCGTGGACACGATCTTCACCTTGTCGCCCGCCGCGAGCGCGTCGACCGGAGCAGCGCCGCGCTGCACCTCCACCGCCACCAGCTCCTGGTCGGCCGGCAACGTCTTGCCGCCGTGCACCTGGGCATCGGTCAGCAACTCGCCCGGGTGCAGAGGCGTAGTCGCCCGGCGGCCGATCACGCTGGCTCTCTCGCTCGCCTTCACCGGCCGCAGGGCAGGGTCGTCTGCCACGGCCGCGGTGGTCAGATCTTCCGGGGTGATTTCCTGGCCGGCCGGCACTTCCCGGGCCACCGCCAAAACGTCCGTACGGTCGCCGGCGCTGCGCACCAGCATGCTGGTGCCCAACACCCCGACGAGCGTGACTAGGACGCCGAGGACGAGCATGGAGCGGTTGCGGCGCCGAGGGACGGGGCCGGCTCCGATCGGCGTCTCGGGCCGCATCGGCGGCGCCGCGATCGGCGCCGGGATCTGGGAGGTGCTGGGGTTCTTCATCGCGCCCGACTTTCGTGATGTGCTGGCCCGCGGTTAGTTGAGGACCTTGAGCTGGCCGATGCTGACCTGGGTCTGTGACTGCCGGGTCTGGGTGAGCTGGCCGGTCTGTCCGGCGCCGCGCCAGTCGATGGTCCAGGTCGAGGTGGCGGTGACCGGGTACTTCGCGCCGGGCTCGTCCTTGGAAGAGCGGAGGTAGCGGTATCCGCAGTCCGGCGAACTCTTCTTGCCGTAGGACGACTGGTAAGGGGTGCCGGCCGTGGTGCAAGTGACCTGGTGGCCGTCACCCATGTCCCACTCGATCCGATCGACCGTCGCTGTGGCGGTGACCGTGACCGCACCTGCGGACGCAGAGGCCGTGTTAGGCCCGTATGCCTCCGCGGTCTTAGCGGTCCACATCCACACCGGCAGTCCCACCAGGCCGTGACCGCCCGCCTTCGGCACGATGCCAATGTCTGGGCCGCGCAGCCGCATCTTGTCCACCGCTCGCTGCGCGAGGACGGCGGGGTCGACGCCCCCCGTGGGCGGGTCGGCCGCCCACACCATCCGAATCACGTGGTAGCCGTCGTCGCCGCCGTACGAACAGGACTGTTCGTACACGGCGCCGTCGCCGGGCTTGTGGCCTTCCCAGTCCATACTTCCGGCCGGCGGCTGGGGGTCAGCCAGCTTGTAGGTGCAGCTCCACTTGCTCTTCTTGGCCTCGTCACCGCCGTTGTCCCCGCCATCATCGCCGCGGTTGCCGCTGGGGGCTTTGCCCTCGGAGCCTGGGTCGTTGGCCTCGACCTGGCAGGTGAACAGGCCGCAGTGAGTGTCGGCCGAGTCATGCCCGTCGGCGTAGGCGGGGACGGGGAGGGCGAGCGCGGCTGCAGTGAGCGCCGTGGCGGTCGCGGTGCTTCTGAGGGTCAGCATCGCTTGCCCTGGGGCTCGTCGCGGATGACGCGCCAGCCTCCAGGCCAGCGTTCGACCTGGCTCTGGATGACGTACTTGGTGAGCCGGTTGGACGGGAGCGAGACCGGCTTCTTGGTGTTGGCGTCGACGACCTCCCACCTGGAGATGTCGAGGCAGCTGGAGAGAGTCGCCCTCGGCGTCTTGCCGTTCAGATCGAGGTCGGTCACGGTCGGATTGCCCACTGTGACCTGCCCGATGTGAATCCGGTTGTGGTCGTGGGCGTTCTTCGCGTCCGACTCGACGTTCTTCAGCGCCGCCGACGCGGCGTACTGCTTGAGCTTTGTGTCCTTTCCGCTGCGGTCGGCGTAGAGCTTCTCCACCTCCTTCCAGTAGGACTGGTAGGTGGCGATGGCGTCCTTCTTGGCGGTCTCGGTGGGGTCAGCTGACACCGTCGGCTGGGCATTCGACGGTGTAGGAGATGACTTTGGGGCGTCAGAGGCGCCGCTGCACGAGGTAACCGCCAATGCGCAGCCCGACATAAACAGCGCGAGCATGCTGTTCTTGAGCGGCCTGTGGTACCGGCTCCGGCTCGGTGTGGTTCGCATCAGTGTTCCCTCCCCTGGGACGCCAACTAAAGGCAGTGGTCTGAGTTTTGTCGGTGTGGAGACGATTTCCTTGATCACTCGCCGCAAGGCCGGGAATGAGCCATATGAGTGGCCGGACCTGCACGATACCTGCGAATTTGCAGACTCCGATGACTGTTTTTGCAGGACGGCTGACGCATCTCCGGCAATTCGGTGCGGAGCGGTATCTGACTTCCCTGGTCAACGGGATGCGACGAGAACCCCGCCACGACACCTAGCCAGCGATCTTGCCCTCAAAAGTGGCCTCACTGTTCCCCGGGCCGGTCGCCTCGACCGTCACCGACCCCGTCATAGCCCCCTTGAGCAACGAGAAAGTGATGCCCCCTCGCATACGACCACCAGGGCGCTACGCCCTGCCCCGGCGCCGATCGTGTCAGCTCAGCGCCTCCAAGATCAGGTTCGTGGGACACAGGGCTTGAACCCAGCACCGCAGATGACGGCGTCGCACCCCCGGCTTCACCCTCGAACGTCTTCTGCGACCACCACTGAGCCGGGCGCGGTGGCTTCGCACCCCCCGGACCCGGGCTACCGGGAGAGGACTCCCATCCCTGCGCCTCCTGCTGCTCGGGCACGCGACCACCACGGGCACAGCGGGCATCCTCGGTCAGAAGATCATGGATCGTGCCGTGCCCGTCGGTCTGGTGGTGCCAGCCGGCCAGTACCTCGCGGACGATGGAGCGGGCCAGCAGCTTGTAGGAGTCCCGGCACTGCTCACGCTCGGACAGCCACGACAAATGCCGGGTGTGAGTGTGCAGGGCGATCATCTCAGTGACCAGCGGTCCCAGCGGCTGGGCCACCACGGCATAGTCCGTACACCGACGGTCGGCATGCCGGTCGGGGAAGGCAGTGACGTCGACAACGGCTACACCACCCATCGACGGTGAGGGCGTGCCACGACGCTTGCGGCGCAAGAAGCGGAACATGATCTCTCCAGGGGTTCAGGCTGCGGAGGCGGCCGAGGACGGACGCAGCAGAGCGTCGCTCGGGGAGGCGTCGCCGAAGACCGGCGTGACGATCGGCGCGAGCGGCCCGTAGCGACGCAGCTGATCGAGAGTGGTGACGCCGGCCCGGAGGTCCGGAGCGGCCGAATGCAGGCGGGTATCCGCGGCAGCCAGGGCTCGCAGATCGTCCTGCCGTCTGTCCAGCTGGACGGTGGAGGCTCCGTCCAGCACGAGCAGGATCCGGGGGAAGGCCGGGTAGCGGGCCCGCCACGCCTCCCGCCGGTAGCCCGAAGCCGCCTTCGGCCGACCGCGGCCCGGGGCCGGCTGGGGGATGTAGCGGGAGTAGCGGGCGTAGGTGTGCAGCTTGGCCGCCAGGCGGGCGATGCTCATTGTGGCCCGGTCGATCTCGCAGAAGAAGGTGAGCAGCATCCGCTGCTGCTGACCGTCGCCGGCCGTGCCGGTGTGGACGTAGTGGAGCACCGCATCGGGCACCAGGAACGCCTCGTCGCCCAGCCGGCTGTCGCCGTCACGAAGACGGTGGGCGACCTCGGGGTCCCAGTCGAGCGGGCCGCACTCGTCTCCCAGGCGTCGAGCGTGCTGCACGAACGCAAGCCCCACGTCGTTGACGGCCAGCGTGTGTTCCTGCAGCTGACTTACGGCCGCGTCCGAGGTCATGCGGTATGCCCGCGGCACGAGTTCGCCACCGTTCTCGACGACTTCGCAGCCCAGCGGGCTGACGTACCACAGGAGTTCCCCGGCCCGGCTGGTGCGGCGGACCGACGCATCGACCAAGCCGCGGTCGTGGAGCACTGCCAGCTGCCGTCGGATGTAGCGGGTGGAGGTGGCCGCCGGGCGCAGGAGCTGGGTGAGCTGGCCGGCGGTCAGCAGCCGGTGGCGGTAGAGCACAGGCAGGATCTCCTGCCCGAGCTGAGACAGGCCCCGTTGGGTGGGGTCCAGGAAGCGAGGACGTGGCATCGGGAAGCCTTTCTGTGGAGCAGGGTTAGACGGAGCGGAGCGTGCGGACCACGTCGCCGGAACTATGGCCGGAGGTGCGCGGCGGTTGTGTCCGGCCGGTGGTGAGGTGGGCGAGGATCGCGTCGTCCAGGCCGCGCTGGACCTGGAGGATTTCGCCGACCGTGAGACGGCTCAAGTTCTTGTCGATCGCCGCGTCCAGGTACGGCAACCCCGCCTCGTTGCGGTAGTCGGCGAAGACCTCATCGACCGGCACACCACGGACTCGGAAAGGGGTGGTGCGCTTGCCGTGGAGCATGACCGACTGGATGTACTCATACTTGTCCAGGCCCAGCACCGTCTCGGGGTCGATCCCTGGCAGGCGCTTGGCCACGAAGCCGGCCTCGTCGAAGTCCGCCGCTGTCGCCGACAACAGGCTCTGGTTTTGCATGAGGGCGGCCCGGGTCTCGTTGGACAGCCGCATCGCCATCTGCGTCATCCCCATGAAACGCACCTCGAATTTCCGCAGCTGCTCCAGGATCTTGGCGATGTGGCCGTGGGAGGCACCGTCGACCGCGGTCAGCTCGTCCGCCCACGCCCAGAACGTCGCCAGGTCCTCGACCCGGGTATCGATGCGGGACGCACCCGCCCGGAACAGGTCGAACAGCAACAGCGCAGTGACCAGCTCGTCGCTCTCCCCGGTACCGGACGGGCACACGAAGACGACCTGCCGCTCATCCATCGCCCGCCGCACGTCGTAGGCCGACCGAGGCGAGCCCAGGAACGCCTTCAAGGACCGCGAGTTGTCGAGCCGGTAGAGCGCATTGGTCACCGGATTGACTGCTGAGGCCTCCAGATGGGGGAAGGACCTGCGCCAGAACATAGCCTCCGCCGGATCCAGAACTGCCAGCACCGTCTCACGCCACTCCTCGTCCTCCAACAGCGTCTTGATCTGGAACACGGTCGGCTGCAGCTCCGGATGACCGCTGGTCACAAGGTGGTGCGAGAGCTGGGCAAGGGTACGCACCACGCTGGACAGGATCGTCCTAGCTCGGGTCGCGTTCTCCCCCCACGCATGGGCGGAGGCGATCGCCCCCACTACGGACCCGATGACCTCCTGGACCTCCTCGATGTCCCGCCCCTCCATGGACAGCGGATTCCAGCACGCCATCCGATCCGTCATGGCCGGGCGCGCCAGGTTGATCTCCCACACACGGTCGGCGACAGCGGGGTGCGCGAGGTAGGGGCGGGCCCGCTGCCACGCCGCGCCGTGCGGGTCGAGGAACCAGGCCCCGTCGCCGGCGTATGCACGGGCCAGGCACTGAACCAGGCCCAACTCCGTCTTCCCGAAGCCGGATTTGCCGTAGAAGGCCCCGAAGAGGACATCTGCGGTGCGAGCGCCCGCGAGCCGCTCGATGCCGTCCGGGCCAGAAACCAGCCCCAGCGGCAGCACATCGCGCTGCCCGGTCCAGGTCGGCAATGCAGCCGGAGCCGGCGGAACCACACCGCCGCAGCGCGCCACATTGGGCGCGTCACACCGGGCGGTGGGCGGCTTGAGAAGTCCGGCGACCTCCTGCCACGTCACCCACTGCCTCCGCGCCGGCGCGAAATCCCCCCGCGCCAGACGCTGATCGAAACGCCGCCGCAGCCACCACACATTCGAATACCCGCGCCAGGGCCCGCGCTTCGGCCCTACCGGAACGAACCGGTTCTCGCCGCTGAAGGCCTCCATCGCCGCCATCACCTGGTGCAGACGGGCCTGAGCCTGCTGCGGATGCCGCCCCACACACCGCACCAGCACCTGGACGGCGAACACCTCCGCACCAGGGACGAACTTTCCCACCCCTTCGGACAGGTCACTCTGGCGCGGCACCCGCGCCGAGCCCTGCTTGGCCCCTCCGCCTCCCGAGACGCCCAGGCCATCGCGCAGGATCTCCATCACGCCGCCCCCGCGACCGCCCGTACCGAGCCGCTCGCCGTACGCGGACGGCCCTCGCCGAGTGGTACGCCGCATCAGGGCACGGCGCCGTCGGGCCACCTCCCGACCGGGGACCGGGACCAGGTCGACGACCAGCTCGGCCTCTTCACCGGCCTCGCTGCGCACCTGGGCGAACACCGCCGCCAGGTGCTCCAGGGGGTCAGGGTCCAGCCCGGCCTTCCCCAGCGGACGGTGATCCGGCCCAACCAGTACCATCTCGGCCCGCGCGACGTAGCGCGGTCCGCTCTGGACGGGGCCGTTCTCGGCCGCGGGCTCCTCCACCCAAGCAGCCTGATCACCAGACGCGTCGGTAGTGGGCTTGGTCAGGTCGATGGTGCTCACCAGGAACCACCCCGCTTCAGCGGCGCAGCATCAGCGAACCGGATGCGCCGTCGTCGCTCGGAACGCGTGCGAGGGGCAACGACTTCGACCCGCCGGTATCCCGACAGCCGCAACACTCCAGCCGACCGCTGCGGGCCCTCCCACCAGTAGTGCAGGCGCCCTTCAGCACCCGCTGCGATCCGTACACGGACCGCGGCCGCGCGTCGGGGAAGCATCCCGCTCGCTGTACGAACACTGGCCAGCCGACCCGCCACGCGACCCACCTCGGCAAGCTCGGGGTCGAAGGTGGCCGCCGGCACCAGCTCCACCCGCTCACGGTCGGCCAGCTCGCGCACCGCCCACCGCCGCCACCACACCGCGGCCGCAACCCACCCGGCCCCAGCGACCAAGGCGACAACCGCAATCCACCACAGGCTCGCCAGACCGCCCTCCACCAGCACCCACAGCCAGTGCCACACCTCAGACGGACGCGGGAGAATGCCGTTCATCGCAGCTCCCACCCGCTCGGTGTGACCTCGTGCGGATTCATCTGCGCCTCCTCACCGAGGACGGCACCTTGCCGCCTCACTGAAGAGAGGGGAGGCGGATCCGACCTGATGTGACACAGAGCCCCATCTTTTTCTTCATCTCCTTCGCGAGGCTGCACAGGCAGCAGGCCCGCGTGCCCATCCCGCAGCACGGGAGCAGGCGCATCATTCGTCGCGTACTGCGGGAGCCGCCGACATCCCGACGATCCACGCCCCCAAAGCTGTCCGCTGTCCTGCATACGCTCAAAGAGACCCACAAACGGGTCGCGAACAGGAGGCACTGTGATTCCGAACGTGATCGTGGCGGCGATCTCCGCCACCCTGCTGGTCGCGGCGGCCGTCTTGAGCAGAGACCCCATTGGCCCGCCGTGGCTGAGGCA
Source organism: Streptomyces sp. CB02959 (assembly GCF_002803155.1). Lineage (GTDB taxonomy): Bacteria > Actinomycetota > Actinomycetes > Streptomycetales > Streptomycetaceae > Streptomyces. The sequence continues at coordinate 9,766 of NZ_NNBP01000024.1, read as the reverse complement.
CCCCGGAGTCCCGCGCGCACTCGCCATCGGGTTCCTCGCAGCCCCCTCTGGAACCTCGGCTACGTGCTCCACTCAGCTGGTGAACTGGGCTTCAGCCCCACAGGAGTGGCAGCAGTCCTGTGCGCCACTGCCGTCCTCATATGGATATTCATGCCCGACAACCGTCAGAACGACGGGCAGCTACGGATCGCCAAGCACCTCGACAGCCGCGCCCGGCCGATCTGGACTTCCCTGGCGCCCCGGATCGCCGAATACGACGAGGAGGACTGGGTGCGCCAGCACTTCGAGGGGGCGGAACAGGCTCTCGGCCGGCATTGATGACGCTCCCTGAAAGCGACCACCCGCTGCTCGGGGATGCGCCCACACCTGCTCAATGGATCTCCCCACCCACAAGCCGGGTGACGGTCTCGCGCTCCGCCCGCGTCAGTGCCTCCAGGACCCGCGGCGCGCCCGGCGTTAAGCGCCTGGGGGTCATCGTGACTCTGCTGTCGGGTGGGGCCAGATGGCCAGCAGAGTGCGGTCGCCGTCGAAGGTCTCCCGGGAGAAGTCCAGCAGGTGCCCGAGCCACAGAGGAGGCGGCGGTGCGGCGAGGTGTTTGGCGAACAGGGCACTGACTTGACCGTGGCCGTTGCCAAGCGGATCTGCGAAGCCGTCGGTGCCAATCAGCAGTACGTGATGAGGAGAGGTCAGGCGGATGCTGGTGTGTTTCACCGGATCGGGCACATGAGGCAGGAGTGTCATCGCTTTGTTCGGCGCCACCAGGGCATCCGAGGCGGTCTTCGCGCCGAACAGCGGCTGATATTGCCCGCTCGATGAATCCAGCACCCAAGCTCCTGAATCCCCGATACTGCAGACCTCGACCACAGGCCCAGCCGGGTGGGGGCGCACCACTCCGGCCACGAGTGTGGTCGCGTACAACTGCATCACATCGCTTCGCTCGGGCTCTTTGTCGCTAAGGCTAAGGCGCCACTGGGTGAGCTGCCACAGCCGCTCGGCGGCATGGCGGGCTACATCCTGGAAGTCCAACTGCCCCTGGTCTTGCGACAACAGGTGGAGCATTCTCTCCAGGGAGGCCCGGCATGCCTCGACGGCACCGAGCGCGGATTCTGAGGCGCGGGAGGAGCCGTCAGCGACGGCGAAGGCGATGCTGCCTGTGGGCTCATGCTCTGCGGCACGGGCGGCGTCCTGGCGCGGCTTGCGGTAGTAGCGGTGGGCGTCGCCGCGCACCGAGGCAGAGCGTAAGACAAGGGCGGGAGTTGACCAGCCGTCGCATTCGGTGTCTGGGAAGTCGAATGAGTATTGGCCTGGTGGCCGCGCCTCGAACTCGGGGGCGGGGTGACCCACCGTGATTCGCTGCCAGGGCGCGGCAACGGGGGAGACCGGTGCGGCGGGGCCGTCAGCGCCGCTGACGCCGGACTGCTTGTCGCTTGTCAGGGCTGCGGTGGCCGGGACCTGTGCTTCTGAGATGACGGTTTGTGGGCCGGGCGGGGCTGCCTGCTCTTCAACGGCTTGCTTCGTCTCCGACGCGGCTGGCGGCGCGGGTTCGGGCGTCGGCGGAAGGAGTGGCTGGTAGCGGGCCGCAGCGGCGGCGGACACGGTCCGGCTGTCATCGTCCAGCAGGCGCTGGATCTCGTCGAGGGCGCGCTGGCGAACGAGGTTGTTGCCGATCCGGTGGAGATGGGCGAGCCCGTCGAGGGCACCGAGCCGGTCGGTGGGGAGTGGGCTGCTGAGCGCGTGGCGTAGGTGCGTCGGCAGGGACCAGTTGATGTTCCGGGCGATGACCATGCGGCCCTCGACGTTGTCCTGTTTCTTGGGGCGCTGCTGTGGCATCTCGTCGACGACCCGGTCGTAGACGTAGCTGTACAGCTCGTCGAGGGTGATGTCGCCGTCGCCGTCGAGATCGGCGCTGCCGTCCTGCAGGCCCGCCACCAGGTGGCGGGTGAAAACCGACTGCGTGGCCGTGCCGTGCCGTTGGCTGCCCTCGAAGGAGTACTGCGTGGCGTCGGATGCCGTCAGCACGGTCCGTCCCCGGCCCTGGAACCGTTCTAGCGTGTGCACCTCGGTGTCGGCCTTCACGAGGCGCCCTGCGGGGAAGGCTCCGCTGTAGCAGCAGTCGAGGATCAGCACCTTCTGCCGGGACATGCAGTCGGACATGGCCTGGTCGATCTGCTCCGCGGACAGCGCTGTGAACAGCAGACTGCTACGGCGGGTGTTCGTCATCGCCAGGTAGAGCCTGCCGTCGTCGTCCTTCAGGCCGTGGCCGGTGAAGTACAGCAGGGTGAGGTCGTCACGCCGTCGGTCGCGGTAGAGGTCGGCGATGGACTCGCCGACCCGATGGTTCGGCTCGTTGATCAGCGTGGTGACCTCGAAGCCCGCGATGTCGGGGTCTTTCAGGACCGCGGCGAAGGCCTCCGCATCGTGTGCCGGGGCGGTGAGCGCCCTCAGCCCGTCGTCCTCGTACTCGTACGTGGCGATCAGCAGCGCCAGCCGGCGGCCCATGGCTACCCGCCGGTGTGACGACGCACGTAGGCATCGATCAGCTCCTGCCGCTCGGCGGCGGACGCCCGCTCCAGTTCGATGGTGTCGCCATCGATGGTCAGCGAGATGCGATGCCGCGCGGAATGCCGGCTGAGCCAGTCGCGCAATGTCTCGATGAGCGTGGTGAACACTCCACTGGATGCGCTCAGTGCGACGACAACCGCCCCCAGCGTGACGGCATCGGTGCCCTTCGCCCCGTCAGGGGCCGCCTCGGCGTGCGCGGGGCCAACCGACTCGATATCCAGCTCGGCGATCTCAGCACGCAATTGGCGCGTCAGCCGTTCGGCAGGCTCGGGGTCCAGCTCGGGATCGAACGCGATGGACAACAGCAACTGCATCACGCGATCCGAACCGGATCTCCCTGGTCCATGGCTCGTGGAATCCTCCACCTGCATCAGTCCCCCTATTACGAAGCCTCAGTTGCCGTACCTCACAGTGTGACGGCCACGACTGCCGACGACAGCCCTTCTCGCTTATTTGCCGATCAACAGGCCAGCGTGGCCCAACGGGCGGGCTCTGGACGCGAGGCGCCCACCGCCGGGATCGCAAACGTCCCGGCGCGGTGACAAACGCGCCATCGTCGCCGTCGCCCACAGCATGATCGTCTCGATTTACCACATGCTCAGTACCGACACCCCCTACCAGGACCTCGATCCCGACCTCTTCAGCAACCGCATCAGCCACGAACCCCGCCGCCGACGGCTCCTCACCCAGCTCGACGCCCTCGGCTACGAGGTCACTCTCACTCCACGCACAGAAGCCGCCTCAGGGGCATTTTCAAGAGAGCCAGGTCCAGCGACGGCTTGGCGCAGCCCGCACGCTCCACGAGCGGGCGGCCCCGGCTCGTCACCTGCGAGGCGCTCACTTTCACTCCCCACTCAGTTGAGCAACGGAGCGAGTGGGGCGACGTGGAGCCCTGGCCGATTCCAGAGATCCTCATCAGCGTGATGGTCGCCGCGCGCTCGCGGAACTCCGGCACGGCACCGTCCGCATGGCAATCGCACTGCGCCCCCTGACACGGGCGTACCCGGCCGACGCTGACATCGCCGCAGCACTGACAGCCACCCTCGCCGTGCGAGACCAAGCCGTGGCAGAAGCCTCGGCCAACGGCAGGCCGCTGTAAGCACTGTTCGCTCCTGGCGTCAGCAGCCGGTGAGCCTGAGCAGGATGGCTGAAGGGAAGAGCCCCGCCCTGTCGCCCGGTTACCCAGTGGTTGAAGCGGGCCGAGCAGGTGGCCTTGAGGGCCTTGAGTAGCCCCTTGCTGGATCGGGGCAACTCGGGTCAGGCGCTGGCGAGGAAGTCGATGGCGCGTTCGTCCAGCTCGGCCGCGCAGCGTACGCCGCGGGCGCGGAAGCGGGCGAGGTCGCCACGCATGCGGGTAACGGCCTTGCGGGTGCGGACGGAGCGTACGCCGTCCATGTGGTCGAGGGCTTGGTTCCAGGTGGTGCACGCCTGCTCGATCTGGCCGCGCTTGAGTTGCATCTCGGCTCCCGCGACCAGGTCCAGGGCCACGATCCGCGCGTAGGTGCCGGCGGGGCGGGCGCCGGCGGCGCGGCCGTACTGCTCGGCGGCGGTCTGGTAGTCGCCGAGCGTCTCGTAGACCTTGGCGTTGCGTGAGTAGACCGACGCGGCCGGGGGACCCCAGGCCAGAGCCCAGAAGGGCACTTCGTCGCCGGGGCCGGCGGTCAGCAGGGTGCTCGCCCGCTCGGCTTCGGCGAGGGCGGCCGTGCGCTGGCCGGCCTTGGCCAGGGTGTGGGCGTGGACGACGCGGAAGAGGGATTCAGTCTGAGCGTCGACTCTGCCCTTGGCACGGTTCAGCCCCGTCTCGGCAAGACCGAGGCAGTGTTCGGGCCGGTGCAGCTTGAGCCCCTGCATGGCCATCGTGCGCATCACGAACCCGTCGTGCCCACGGACGCCGGATTCGACAGCGAGCGCGTAGGACTGAAGGTAGTAGCGCTGCGCGAGCCCCTGCTGGCCTGCGTCATAGGACTTCCAGCCCAGCAGGTGCACACCACGGGAGGCAGCGGAGAGCATCTGCTGGCGCATTTCCTCAGTGCGGAACCGCCCCCGGCACAGCGGGGCGACGTCGTCGCGCAGGTACTGCACGAGCGCACTGCGCCCATGCTGACCGCCGTGGCGTTCGTCCATCTCGGAGAAGACACGCACCATGTCGCGCACGGCGGCAACTTCGGCCATGCCGACGACCTGACCGGTGCGGGCCGCGGCCGTGCGGTCGGCGATCTCCTGCACATAGGCCAAGGGAAGGGCGGCAGCAGCCACCGAGTACGCGGAGGTGGCCAGGAAGCGGCGCCGGTCCAACTCGCACCTCCACATCGGCAGCAGGGCATTGATCGGATCGTCCCCAAGGGTCAGCCCGATGCTGTCATCCTCCTCCTCCGGCTCGGCCAGCCCGAGGTCGGCCGGGGTGATCAGGCGGCCGAGCCGCCTGGACAGCGCGACGGCGAGGTAGCGGCCGGTATCGCCTTGGGGCGTGACGCCAGCGATCCAGTGCTCGACGGTCGACTTGTTGGTCCGTAACGCCGCGCCGCACTCGGCAGCCACCGCACGCACGGCCTTGGCCAGGGACGCGTACGTCAAGCCGGACTCGGCGACGAGCTCCTTGAGCTGCTGATTTGGCGTGCGCGTGACCATGGGAGCACCTGCCCGTATACCCGATATACCCCTTGCCCTGCCCGCCACCGTACCGCCGTACCCGCGCTCTGGGTTGACTGTGCATCAGGCCGAGCGACGGGGTCCAAACGGTTCCCCCGGCCCCGGCGCTCGGCCCCAGTAAGGCCGTCTGCCTCGCGCTCACTGGAGGGCGCGGGGGACGCAAGAACCTGGAGGTTTTGATCATGGAGCAGACCACCAAGCCCGCCTACAGCGCGCCGGTCGTCGTGAACGCCGGGGACGTCGTCGCGGTGACGCTGGGCACGAACAACTTCGACACCGCCGACGACACCCAGTACAAGAACGCCTGACCCGCGTTCTGCCCGGAGCCGTTGGGCCATGCGCAAGGGCCGGCACCGGGTGTGAGAGGGCGCCGGGCCGCAGGGGTCGTGCTGGGGCACGCCTCGAAGCGGCCCGGCGCCCGCTCTTTGACCACAGATGCGATGGACACCACGACTTCGAGGAGCGGGCGGCGATGCAGTGGAGTACGGGTTGGTACGGAAGCAGCGGGTTCGACCGGCTGCCGCGGGGCGGGCGCCCGGTGCCGGGCCTGGAGACGGCATGGACGATCAACTGGCCCGCGAGGCAGGTCCGGGCTGCGGGCTCGGGACCGCTGGCGCTGGCAGTCGTCGGGGACTGCGGCGCCGATGACCAGCAAATTCAGCAGGGGCTGAAGTTGGTGCGGGCGAAGGACTGGCGGGCGCTGACCCGCTGGCCCGGCTCCTACCTGACTATCGCCCGCAGGGGCGAGGCGCTGGCGGTGATCGGTGACCTGGCCGGTCAGTACCCGGTGTGCTGGCGGACCGACAGCGCCGGGACATGGTGGTCGACCTCCGTCGCCGTTCTGGCGGCACTGGACGGGGCTCCGGTCGATCCGACCGCGCTGGCCGCCCACCTGGCCCTGGGCCAGCCGGACGTCCTGGGGCAGTGGAGCCTGTTCCGCTCGGTGAGCCGGGTGCCGACCGGGCACCTGCTGCTGATCACCCCGCAGGGCGCGTGCATCGTTCGGTACGAGCCGGTCGAGTACGAGCCAGTGAACCTGCGCGACGCCGCGCCGACGGTGCGCGCTGCGTTATCCGAAGCCGTAGGCGTCCGGTGCGACGGCCGGCCGGTCAGCGCGGATCTGGCGGGGCTGGACTCCACGACACTGGCTTGCCTGGCTGCCCAGCGCGGGCCGGTGACTGCGGTGACGTTTGCCGACGCGCGCCTGCGGGATGACGACCTGCTGTATGCGGTCCGCACCGCGGCCACGGTGCCCAACCTCTCGCACCATACGGCGCCCGGAAGCTCGGAAACCGTCTACTACGCCGGCCTTGAGGACATCTCGGCGTTGCCGGTCACCGACGCCCCGAACGCCTACGTGGTGACCGCCTCCATCAAGAAAGCCGTCCTGGACACCGCCGTCGGACACCACCCTGAGGGCGTCCACTTGACCGGGGCAGCTGGCGACGCGGTGCTGTCCGCACCGTCGGCCTACCTGGCCGACCTCCTGCGCGAGCACCAGTATCGTCGCGCCTGGCAGCACGCGCAGGCCCACGCCCGGCTGCGGCATACCTCCGCCCTGACCCTGCTGCGGCGCGCCCGCCCGGCAGCCCGGACCGATCTGGCCGGGGCCTGGCGGCAGGCAGCTGCCGAACTGCGGCGCCCTCCGCGCCCCTGGGTGCCGCAGGCAGAGCGGCCGGTGGCCTGGACGCCGCTGCTGGCCACCGCCGACTGGATGAGCCCCGACGTACGCGACCGGCTCGCAAGCGCCCTCGAAGTCGCCGCCGAACTGGCCACCGCACCCGCCCGGCTGATGGCGTGGTCGGACCGCCAGGACCTCGCACGGGTCGGGGCGGACACCACCGGATGGCGCCAGATCGCGCTCGCCGGGCACGACATCGAGGTCGCCGCCCCGTTCCTGGACAACGAGGTCATCCGGGCCTGCCTGGCCGTGCCCGCCGACCAGCGCGGCACCCCAGGCCGCTACAAGCCGCTGCTGGGCGAGGCGTTCGCCCCTACCGGCGTGCTGCCCGACTTCATCCTGACGCGGGTGACCAAGGGAGGATTCAACGCGCTCGCCTACGCGGGCCTGCGCGAACACGCCCCCGTGCTGCGGGATCTGCTCGGCCCCTCCTCCCGCCTGGCCGCCGCCGGCCTGGTCACCGAGGCACCGGTGGCCGCGATGCTCCAGCGAGCCGCGACCGGACAGCCCACGGCCCAAGGCGCCCTGCACCTCGCCGTCGCCGCCGAAGTCTGGCTCCGGCAACTGGAAACCGCCCCGGCCCGGTGGGAGGTGAACTCCCATGTGGCGACTGCGTGAGAGCACCCATCCAGTCCTCACCGATGCGGGCGGCGCCATCCTGGATGAGCGCACCGGACGCTGGACGCACCTGACCCCGACCGCGTCCGCCGCCGTGATGCTCCTGTTGTCGGGCGCCACCGAGGAAGAGGCCGTCGGCCAGTACGCCACTCGCTACGGCATCGGCGCCGAGCAGGCCGCCGTCGACATCCGTACCGTCGCCGACGCGCTCACCGCACAGGGCCTCGCCACCGCTGGTCCCGCGAGCCACCGCCGCTGGTGGAGGTGGTGGCGATGACGAGCATGGAGGCGTTCTCCACTGTCCGCACCGGCACATTCCTCGAACGCTGCGCGGCAGCGGCAGGCCTCGCCTTGGCTTTGGTGCTGCTGCGGCTGCCCTTCCGCCACACCACTCGCGCCGTGCGCTGGGCCCGGCGAGCCGGGCGCCGGCCGCTCACCGCTGCGCGGGCGGAGGCGGTGGTCGAGGCGGTATGGCACACCGCCCGCCTGTGGCCGGGACGGGCCGCCTGCATGGAAACCTCGCTCGGCGCGGTCCTGGCCGCTGCCCTGCTCGGCGGCCGGCTGCACTGGTGTCTGGGAGTGCGGTTCTCCCCGCCGCCGACCTCGTATCACGCCTGGGCCGAACTGCCTGAAGACGGCCCGGTCGGCGAATACACCGAAGCAGGCTGGCACCACCACACGGCCCTCACGATCTGACCCGCCCGCAGGCTCCGGGGCCCGTGTCCTTCACCCGCCCGGACCAGTTGTCGCAAACGCGTACCCAACCCCGAAGGAGTGAGCCGTGAGCGCCGTCGCCCTGGCTGCCGAGCAAGTCCCCGAGCGTCACTACACCCACCACGAAGGCCGCGGACCGACGCCGCACCGCTCGAACCCGGTCGTCATCCACCGCGAACTGACCACCCTGGACCTGCGACCACACATGAGGGTCGCCGAGTACGGCACCGGCTCCGGCTACTCCACCGAGCTGATCGCGCGGCTGGTCGGACCCAAGGGGGAGGTGACCAGCCTCGACATCGACACCTACCTGACGTGCTGGGCCAACGTCATCCACCACGAGCGGGGCTTGGACAACGTCCGCTGCTATACCGCCGACGGCACGGTCGGATTCCATGAGCGGGCCCCGTACGACCGGGTGATGGCCTGGTGCACCCCGCCGCTGCTGCCGAAGGCGTGGACTGATCAGGTCGCCGAGGGCGGTCTCATCGTCGCCCCGTTGCCGATCGCCAACGTGCCCAACATGACCGTCGTTGCCAAGATCCGTGTCAACGACGGCCAGCCGACCACCGAGGCCGTCGCCACCGGCGGCTACATCGAGGCGACCGCCTCCCCCAAGGGCGACCTCGACCTGCCGGGCCGCTGGGTGGACTGGGAAAACCGCATCCCGGCCCCTTCCTGGATCTCCCTCGCCTGGCGGGCGGACGACGACCGGCTGCACACCGGCGCCCGCACCGCCTTGGACCGGCTCCTGCACGCGATGCACACCGAACCCTACGAAGGCGCCGAAGTCGACTGGCCCAGCTGGCGCACCTTCGCCGCCTTCCTCGGCGACCCCCAGCTCACCATGGCCGGCCTCCGCCCGGACCTGTGGGCCATCGGCCACACCACCCCCGACACGGCCGCCGTCCTCCAGCAGGACGGCACCATCCTCGCCGACAGCCCCAACTCACCGTCCCTGGAAACCCTGCGCGAATGGATCAACGCCTGGGAAGGGGCCGGGCGCCCGGCCCCCGAGACCTACACGCCGAACCTCGTCCGCGCGGTCGACGGGCAGGGCCCGGCCGGCTGGCACCTGCGGCTGTCCCGATAAGCCGTCCACCCGACCACGAAAGGAGGTCCCTGATGCTGCACGGCATCGGCACCGAGGCGCAGGTCATCGCCCCCTTTCCCGCCTACGGAATGTGTGGCGTGGTCGTCGGATACGGCGACGGCGCCGAGTACCAGGTCGACATGAACGCCATAGAGCGCAACTGCTTCGACCAAGCCGAGTGCATCGTCGGTTGGAACGGCATCAGCCTGCGACGCGTCGGCGGCGACGCCGGCCCGGACGACGTGCTGCCCACGCCGGCGGATCCGGGCGCAACGATCCCGCTCACCGACGAGATCGGTCTCGCGGCCTGAGACCTCTAGGCCCCGGTGCTTCCGGCGGCGGCGAGCAGTAGGTAAGACTGGGTGAGCCCGGCGGTCGGGTTCTGCGTCCGGCCGATGCTGCCGCCGCCGGGCCTCTCCTTACAGCTCTGTAGGTTCCGGTTATTTCTG